>NZ_CP019786.1:1250000-1615700 GCF_002022585.1 Bartonella sp. Raccoon60 | reverse complement strand
GGTTAATGAGCGAAGTTTAATTATATAAATATAGTAAAATTAAGCTTTAAGAGCTTTTAAACGTTTAGCCAAACGCGAAACTTTTCGGGCTGCAGTATTTTTATGAAAAACCCCTTTAGAAACCGCACGCATAATTTCAGGCTCAAAATTCTTAAATGCCACCTCAGCCAATGCTTTATCACCACAAGCTAAAGCATCATCCAATTTACGAATAAAAGTGCGAACACGCGAACGACGAGCCTTGTTGAACTGCGTACGCACCGTGATCTTACGGACAGCCTTTTTAGCTGAAGGTGTATTTGCCATAAACATATCTCTCTTAACTGATCAGTACAAACAGTTTAAACTCTGTTGATACTGAGACAAACAATTCCAAACTACACAGCTATTCATTACCTATAAACTTATAACTTAACATTCAAGCTAACGTCAATTAATTTTTTAAATAAGTATAAAATTAGCGAAGCATTCCCTCAATCAACTACTTTATAAATATATATTTCCAATAACAAGTAAATTGAGTTTCTATTGCTTACATTGTTTAAACTGCCAAATTACGTAAAACATATTGCAAAATACCACCATGACGTAAATAATCTAATTCGTCTTCAGTATCAATACGACATAATAATCGCACTTTCTTCTCTGTGCCATCAATAAAAGTTATTGTAGCTGTTATCTTCTGACGAGGTTGCAAATCATTGATTCCTTCAATTGTTACTTTCTCACTACCCTTTAATCCTAACGATTGCCAACTTGTACCTGCTTCAAAGACAAAAGGAACAATTCCCATCCCAACAAGATTAGATCGATGAATACGCTCAAAAGATTGAGCAATTACTGCTTTTACACCAAGAAGATAAGCGCCTTTAGCTGCCCAATCTCGAGACGATCCATTACCATATTCAATACCAGCAAAAACAACAAGGGGAACTCCTTCTTGTTTATATGTCATTGCTACATCGTAAATAGATCCTTCTTGTTTTGACGGATAATGAACTGTATAGCCACCCTCACGACCATTTTCTCCAAGAATAAAATTACGAATTCGGATATTTGCAAAGGTCCCACGCATCATAACTTCATGATTTCCACGACGTGTTCCATACTGATTAAAATCAGCTACTTTAACACCATGATCAATCAAATATTTTCCTGCAGGCGAATCAATCTTAATAGAACCGGCAGGAGAAATATGATCAGTCGTAATCTTATCACCGAATAAACCCAAAATCCTCGCATTTTTAATATCTGCTAATGTACCAGGAATTTTAAGCATGTTATCGAAGTAAGGAGGATTCCGCACATAAGTTGACTGATCATCCCAAGAGTAGGTAACACCAGCTGGAACCTGAACTTTCTGCCAATTTTCATCTCCCTTAAATACATCTCTATATTTCTCAATAAAAATCTTACGAGTAACATTTTGTTCAATAAACTCCTGTATTTCCTCAGAAGTCGGCCAAATATCTTTTAAGTAAACAGGTTGACCATCTAAACCTATACCAAGAGGCTCCTTCGTTAAATCTTTACGCACCGTTCCTACTAGCGCATGCGCAACAACCAATGGAGGTGAAGCTAAATAATTTGCTTGCACATCAGGTGATACACGTCCTTCAAAGTTACGATTACCTGAAAGAACTGCTGCAGTAATTAAACCATTATCGTTAATGACTTTAGAAATAGCTGGTGACAAAGGACCAGAATTCCCAATACATGTCGTACACCCAAATCCTACTAGATTAAATCCTAAAACGTCTAAATCTTTTTGAAGACCTGAATCAAGAAGATAAGCTTCAACCACCTGCGATCCCGGTGCAAGAGAAGTTTTAACCCATGGTTTACTCCTGAGACCTTTCGCTACAGCATTACGCGCTAAAAGACCAGCGGCAATAAGAACGCTTGGATTTGATGTATTCGTACAAGAGGTAATGGCAGCAATAACGACATCTCCATGACCAATGTCATAATCTTTATTTTCAACCTTATAACGATCATTTTGCTTACTGATTTTCTTATAATCATCAACCAGTGCTTGTTCAAAACCTTGCCCAACATTTTCTAAGGAAATACGCCCTTCTGGACGCTTGGGACCAGCCATAGAAGATACAACATCTCCCATATCCAATTCAATTGTATCACTAAAGACAGGATCTCCAACCTTCTCATCATGCCACATTCCTTGCGCCTTAGAATAAGCCTCCGCCAAAGCAATGCGACTTTCATCACGCCCTGTCATATTAAGATAACGGATTGTTTCTTTATCGATTGGAAAGAAACCGCAAGTTGCACCATATTCTGGTGCCATATTTGCAATCGTAGCACGATCAGAAAGTGTCATATATTTTAGTCCAGGACCAAAAAATTCAACAAATTTACCGACAACACCTTTTTTGCGTAACATTTGCGTAATTAGAAGGACTAAATCAGTCGCTGTTACGCCTTCTTTAAGTTTACCAGTTAAACGAAAACCAATCACTTCAGGTAGCAACATTGAAACCGGCTGCCCTAACATTGCTGCTTCTGCTTCAATACCACCAACACCCCAACCCAAAACACCCAGACCATTAACCATGGTTGTATGGGAATCAGTTCCTACACATGTATCAGGATAAACTGTCTGACAACTACTATCAGCTTTTGTCCACACACATTGTGCTAAGTATTCTAGATTTACCTGATGGCAAATCCCTGTGCCAGGAGGAACAACACGAAAATTTTTAAATGCTTGCTGTCCCCACTTCAAAAAACGATAGCGCTCACTATTGCGTTCATATTCATATCCGACATTTGTCTTAAATGCCCCTGAATTACCAAAATCATCAACAATAATTGAGTGATCAATGACAAGATCTACAGGAATAAGTGGATTGATTTTTTCAGCATCCCCTCCAAGCTTGTCCATAGCGTCTCGCATAGCAGAAAGATCAACAACAGCAGGAACACCTGTAAAATCTTGCATGAGAACACGTGCAGGGCGATAAGCAATTTCCACACCAGAATGCCCTTTATCATTTAACCACTGAACGACATTTAGGATATCTTCTTTCTTGACTACGCGACCATCTTCAAACCGCAACAAATTTTCAAGAAGAACTTTCATCGAAAATGGTAAATGGGAAATTCCTTCAAGCCCATTCTTTTCTGCTTCAATCAAGCTGTAATAAATATACTCTTTACCATCAACACTTAAAATTCTGCGACAATTAAAACTATCAATTTGAGACATAACTGTTCACCCTTAAGTACTACAAACCACCCCATTCCTCAGAACGAACAACACAAACTGCAGGTCAAGATTGCAGTTTGAATGCGGGTATATCATGTCCGCTATTCATTCCCCGCTCTTTTATCGGTAAATTCAGACCACAAACCTGTCCCAAACCGACTACTGGCGTAATACGTGCCTTATAGAACTATTTCTAGAACTATTCTAGATACAATTTCATAAAAAACGTGTTTTTTACTTTATTATGCAATAAAAATTAACAAATAATAGAATAACGGGTTATTATTATGATGTTATCGGGTAAAAATCTAACGGCACATAGAAATGAAAAAACTTTATTTCAAGGTCTTTCTTTTTGTTTATCCACACAACAACTGATGACAATCACAGGCCCAAATGGTGTTGGAAAATCTACATTATTGCGAATCATTGTCGGCCTTTTTAAAGCTACTGAAGGCGATTTAAAGTTAGAAGACAAGGGGAAAATATACCCTCCGGCACTTGCATGTCACTATCTCAGCACTCAAAATGCCATGAAATCCTGCTTATCTGTTATTGATAATCTAAAATTTTGGGCTGAATTTTATGGACAACACTTCTACCATCCCCATGATGCTCTTGCAGAGATTGGTCTTTCTGATCTCGCACATTTACCTTTTAATATTCTATCAACTGGACAAAAAAGATGTGTAGCTATTGCTCGCTTACTCCTCTCTTATCGCCCTATTTGGATTCTAGACGAACCAATATCCGGACTTGATCGCCATGCTCAAACGATCTTTGCAACATTATTTCAATGTCATCTCAATCAAGGAGGAATGATTATTGCAGCAACTCATACTTCTCTTGGTCTAAAAGAACACCACATCATTGCCTTAGAGCATTTTTATCTCCTTAGGAAAAAAATAAAATGAAAGCACTATTTTGGCGCGACCTTAAATTAATTTTATTATCACAAACTTCTTTATTAACAGGACCTTTATTTTTTATAGCGATCATTATCATAACTCCCTTTACCCTGGGAACAGATTCAAATACTCTCTCACGAATAGGTCCAGGCATATTATGGCTAAGTGCTCTTCTTGCAGGGCTACTCAATCTTAATAAACTTTTTCAAACCGACTGCGATGATGGAAATCTCGATCAACTTATTCTTTTTGGTCAAAGAAAAAACTTAACATTGATTGTTTTCATCAAATGTCTTGCACATTGGGCAGGAACTATGCTCCCCCTCATCTTTATCACCCCTATCGCAGCATTTATGCTTCATTTAGATACTCTAATAACCTTTACAACAATTCTAACCCTTTTATGTGGAACACCTGCTTTCATTTTTATTGGTGCAATTGGAGCAGCTTTAGCAACATCATTATCGCATAACACAATGCTCATTTTTATTATTATTTTACCATGGACAATTCCAATCTTAATTTTTGGTGTTACAGCTGCCATAGCTCCAATAACATCAAAAGTTTTTTTCCTTCCTGCTCTCGCTTTTCTGTCTGCTTTTTCACTCTTTTTTGGTCTTTTTAGTTCTTTTGTAACAGCTATAACACTCAAATACCTATCAGAATAACAAAAGATAATTGCTCCCAAGCAAAAATCTGCCTATTATAAATTTATGAATAAATTATCGCGAAAAAAAACGAAAATTTCCCTCGCAAATCCAACCCACTTCATGGAAATAAGTAGTGCGGCTTTACCTTGGTTAACTAGTATAACATTATTCCTTCTTATCTTAGGTCTTGTTTTGGTTATATATTCCCCTGATGATTATCAACAGGGTGTTACTGTCAAAATTATGTATATTCATGTTCCATTTGCCTGGTTGTCTACCTTTTGTTACATTATAATGAGTGCTGCTGCATTAGGAAGCCTGATCTGGAACTATCGTCTCGCTGACATAGCACTAAAATGTGGCGCATCCATCGGAACTATCTTTACAGCTTTAGCACTTATAACAGGAGCACTTTGGGGACGTTCTACGTGGGGAACATGGTGGGTATGGGACGCTAGATTGACATCGGTTTTAATTTTGTTTTTTATCTACCTTGCCATTATTACTCTTGCTTATTCTTTTGATAACCAAATCAAAGCTGCATACGCTACAGCAATTTTAACATTAGTTGGATTAGTTAATATTCCTATTATCAAATTCTCTGTCAACTGGTGGAATACACTTCATCAACCAGCATCACTTTTACGGGTAGAAGGTACAACCATTGATCGTGCCATGTTATGGCCTCTCATAACAATGATGTTTTGTTTTATCTTCATGTTTATTGTCTTGCATCTAATAGCTATGCAAAATGAAATTACCCATCGCTATATTAAAACACTTCAAATTAAAGCAACTCATCATTCTCAACATCAGGACTCTTCATCATGCTCCAATTAAATAACACTCAAAATGAAGCTTTTGGAAATTTTGTCCAACGAATTGATCTTTTCTTTGGAACCCTAAACCATCAGCAAATTGTTGCTTTAAGTTATATCCTCTCTGCAAGTGTTCTATTTTGTTTTATTGGATATATCCTTTATAAAAGTATGCGCCAAAAAAAAATTCTGAAACAACTTCAAATACAAGAAACAATTTGGGAAAAACAATACAATGAAAACCATCCCTCTCAGAACTAACTAAAGCAAACCTTTGCCTGTCTTATTAGAAATCTTTGTATCCATTTTTTTTGCAGTTGTATTCTTCTTTAACTTTATAGAAAGCAAAAATTCCATGACATTTTTTTTACTTAAATATATTAGTTGGAAAAATCGCTCCTCAAATCCAACTTCCTTTGTGAATAGTAAAGACTCTTTAAATTTCGTACACGTTAAAGGATACATAACATTGATTAATTTTTTGGATGTCTTGGTGCCTACTTTGTCATGTAGAACATTCAATTCTTAAAGAAATCGCAAAAAATCAGTGTTTTGCTCTTATCTCAATTCATTATAATGACTAAAATAATACCCGACGTTTTTTAACCAATTTTGACAATAGTTTGTAATTAATTGGTTTTAATGCTTCATATCTTACAGCTATTAACTAGGGTATACATGAATTACCAAAGATGAAAGAAGCTATATAATCACAAAAAGCTCATTCCACATCCATATTAAGGCAATGCTCCCGTAGTAAACCTATAACATATGAAATTGGGTGAAAATTTTAACTACTGTCTCAATTTCATAAAAGCAAATATCTCCCATAACTAGGATTGTATCTTTAACATATTTTCTTTTTTAAACTTAGTATTAAAGAATAGCCGTTTTCATAACAAAATAATTGATATAACCTAAATTATAAAGCAAGATTTTGGCTATTTACTCATCTCATATTCTTATTCGTCGTCTTTCTGATACTGGTTGAAATGCTATTTTAGCGTGAAAATCACAATAAGGACTACTTTCGCTAGAATCAGCGCCACAGAAATGAAAGTTTGATGATAGAGGATCTCCAACAGGCCATCTACACGTGTTTTCATTCAATTGTAAAAGATTAAGATTACGTGACATAGGTACAACTACATTTGATTTTTCAGGTATGTTTTCTTCTGTTACACTCTCCATGACAAGCCCTTGTCTTAAATTTGCAGCTTTAGAATCGTCAGAAGAGCAATTGTCCTGTAACATCGATGACGTTGTACGACGTATCCGCGACGTTGATGAATTAACACCTGTTAATACTTTTTGTGCACGTGATACTACTTGTGTTGTTTTACCGCGCCCTGGTAATTTCAGCCGGTGTACCTTACCAATCACAGCATTTCTGCTGACCCCACCCAACTGAACTGCAATTTGACTTGCACTCAAACCTTCACTCCAAAGCTTCTTAAGAAGTTCAACGCGCTCACATGTCCAACCCATACTAGAACCCCATTCCAATTATCTCACCGAAAGGCTCTCAACTGCATCTTCGAATATATTAATTATATTCGAACAGCTCAATAAAAGACCTTTTAATCTAACCAATCGCGGAATTTACAAATAGAAATCCAATTTTGTTTATTTCCCCAAACTATAATATGCACTAACTCTATGACAAGAGTTATTATATTTTAATAACGTTCTTTTAAAATGTTTTCCCCAACTTACAAACAAATCGTAGAAAAAATTTTAACTCTAACTTTTTCATAACAAAGATACCTTTTCGAAACCTTAATTGATTTTTTATCAATTAGCACGATAGTTCATTATAATGAAGTAGACTATATTAATGCGTAAACAAATAGATCATAGTTTTCAAATGTTGTATTACAGCATTTAAACAATCAAGAGTATAACGATGAATACCATCTATACACAATCACTTTATAATACTTTTGCTCGACGTCACTTGCATTTTACACAAGGAAAGGGCGTATGGCTTATCTCTGATAAAGGAGAAAAGTATCTTGATTTCACATCTGGCATTGCTGTCAATGTTTTAGGACATACACACCCAAAGCTTATTGATGCCCTTAAAACACAAGCTGAAAAACTTTGGCATGTTTCTAATCTTTTTGAATCGCCTGAACAAGAATCACTTGCTGCACGTCTTTGTGCTAACAGTTTTGCTGATAAAGTTTTTTTCTGCAATTCTGGTGCTGAAGCATTAGAATGTGCATTCAAAACTGCTCGTCGCTATCATTATACATTGGATCAACCACAACGATTCGAAATCATTACTTTTGAAGGTGCATTTCATGGTCGTACACTTGCAACGATTGCTGCTAGTGGACAAAAAAAATATCTTGAAGGTTTTGGCCCAAAAGTCTGTGGTTTTATTCAAGTACCCTTTGATGATGAAAAAGCTTTACGTCATGCTATCAATAAGAATACTGCAGCTATCCTTATTGAACCGATTCAAGGAGAAGGTGGATTGCGAACAACTCCTTATGAAACTTTAAAAATGCTACGTAAACTATGCAATGACAATCAATTATTATTAATTTTAGATGAAGTTCAAACTGGAATCGGACGTACAGGAAAACTTTTTGCATATGAATGGTATGATATCGTACCAGATATCCTCACTCTTGCTAAGGGGCTGGGTGGTGGTTTTCCGTTAGGAGCTTGTCTTGCAACAGAAAAAGCAGCAAAAGCCATGACACCAGGAACCCATGGTACAACCTTTGGAGGCAATCTCCTTGGCATAGCTGTAAGCAAGAGTGTTCTTGATACACTCTTAGAACCGGGTTTTCTTAATCATGTACAACATATGGGTAATAAGCTAAAACAGGGACTTTTAAACATTTTAAACACTTATCCTGATATTATCTGTACAATTCAAGGTACAGGCCTTATGATGGGTATGCAATGTATCATTCCTCAAAATGAAGTTATCACTGCACTCGATAATGAACATATTCTCAGTGTTGGAGCTGGTCATAATATTGTTCGCTTTTTGCCTCCTCTCATAATCAATGAAGAAGAAATATATGAAGGTTTGCATCGGATTGAAAAAGCTATTGCTTATCTTTCGCAAACAAATAAAAAAAGACAAATATAATATTATGACACATACCCTTCACCACTTTACCGATATATCTATTTTAACTCCACAAAGAGCACGTGCTCTTATCGATTATGCAAAAATCCTCAAAGCTGCCTTTAAATCAGGAGAAAATTTAAAACCTTTTTCTGGTAAAACACTAGCAATGATTTTTGAAAAGCCTTCTACACGGACCCGAGTTTCTTTTGATCTTGGCATGCGTCAGCTTGGTGGAGAAACAATCATGTTAACGGGATCTGAAATGCAGCTTGGTCATAGTGAAACAATTGCCGATACAGCACGTGTACTATCACGCTTTGTAGAAGCCATAATAATACGAACCACAGCACATCATCGGATGCTTGAATTAGCGCAATATGCGCAAATTCCTGTCATTAACGCTCTTACAGATGACACACATCCTTGCCAAATTTTAGCAGATATCCTTACCTATGAAGAACACCGTGGCACTATTGCTGGCAAAACATTTGCTTGGATGGGAGACGGCAACAATGTTCTTCATTCTTTAATCGAAGCAACAGCTCTTTTCAATTTTCATCTGCATATCGCTACACCGCAAGGAAGTGAACCCCAAGAAAAATATATAAACTGGGCACGCGAACGAGGAGCACATATTATGCTCACTCATAATCCTCAAAAAGCTGCTGAGAACGTTGATTGTATTATTACCGACACATGGGTTTCTATGGGACAAGAGTTTCGTGCCCAAAATTATTCCATTTTTCAACCTTATCAAGTCAATGAAGCTTTAATGGCATGTGCCAAACCTGATGCTCTTTTCATGCACTGCCTCCCTGCTCATCGTGGTGAAGAAGTTGTAGACGCTGTAATCGACGGACCACATTCTGTTGTTTTTGATGAAGCTGAAAATCGCCTGCATGCTCAAAAAGCAATCCTTTCCTGGTGTTTACAAGATGCGTTTTTTCAACCCAATAATTTATGAAATAAACTTTAAAAAGCAAAAATATGAACAACGAAGACAAAAAATCTAAAGATCAAATCTATTTAAATAATTTTTATCAGAATGAAGATGATACCGTTATTCCCTTTCAAGTCGAAGAACTAGATATTCGTGGACGCGGTGTACAACTTGGAGAAAGCTTAAATTCCATTCTCACCAAACATCAATATCCTGATCCTGTTTCTTATCTTCTAGCAGAAGCTTTAGTTACAACTGTTTTACTTGGAACATCATTGAAATTTGAAGGAAAATTTATTTTACAAACTCATTCTGAAGGACCAGTCAATATGTTAGTATGTGATTTTGTTCCTCCCTCAAATTTACGTGGTTACGCTCGTTTTGATAAAGAAAAATTAAACCAGGCTATAGCGAATGGTAAAACATCTTCAGAAATGCTTCTTGGAAAAGGGACTTTGGCTTTCACTATTGACCAAAGCTCCTATACACAACGCTATCAAGGAATCGTCGCCTTAGATGGTTCAAATTTTCAAGAAGCTGCTCGTACTTATTTTAACCAATCAGAACAAATACCTACTGATCTCCGTTTAGCAGTTTCTACCTTAATTAACCATAATAAACAGGACAAAATACAAAAAAGCTGGAGAGCAGCAGGGCTTTTAACTCAACTCTTGCCCAAAGCTTCTCCTTATCATACAACATGCCAAACAAATACAAAATTAGACGAAACAAAAAACTGTATCCAACTCGAAAACCAATGGCAGGAAGTAAAAGCGCTCACTGCAACCATTGACAGTGAAGAACTTACAGATCCCCAAGTTGGTATTAAACGATTACTTTTCCGCCTTTTTCACGAACGAAGTGTAAAAGTTTTTCAAACCTTTCCTATAACAAATCGGTGTTCTTGCTCACGAAAAAAAATTAAAGAAATATTAGAAAGCTTTTCTGTTGAAGAATGTGCTCAAGCAATAGAAAATCAACAAACTTCTGTTACCTGTGAATTTTGTTCAACGGTTTACTATTTCAAACCAGAAGAACTTTTTCAAATATAAAGCATAAAATAATTATTTCTGTAACAGACAAATTTTTTTCTATTTAAAAATCTTATGCTAAAAACCACAAACTTATTATAAATTTTATTGCGCATAATTATTAATTGATATATTTCTCATACTGTCTTTTTGAAATTTGGAATATTTTATTGATGCGGAGATTTAAGATTCTAAATTTATTTTTTATTTATTACAAAATTTAAAAACTTTTTTGTGGAATTTTTCATGAATATTATACTGTAAAATGAAATGATAAAAATTTTAAAATGTAAATGTAGTTACCTGTTAAAAATTTAAGGAGAAGGTTATTGATGAGAGAAGTTTAATCTTCTTAAAGGTAATTTAGTGCTAGTAATTTGAAGGCAATTGCAACAAATGAAAGAAGACATTTCAGTATCGTTCCATAACTATGCTTATCAAGATAGTTTCACGCTAAAGAATAAATATAGGGTAAGACGCTATGAAGCACTTGAGATGATATGTATACATAATGTAATACGAGCAATTGTTGATCTATACTACGAGCCTCTGCCAAAACAATTTGATTCCTCTTATTTAAAACATATTCATATGTGTTTGTATCGAAAAACGTTTGAGTGGGCTGGACATACTCGTGACGTTCCATTTATGTTTCTCGATGGAACAATCGCCTGCCAACCAAAAGTTAAAAAAGTAATTTCGAATACTTTTTTTGCAATTGGTGAAGAAATTCAGACAGGTCTTAAAGAATTTGACAAAATGCTCGTTGAAAAAAACAATTTGCGAGGTTTGTCACGCAAAGAATTTGCCATTGAAACAGCAGAAATGTTTTCCTTTCTCAACTATATACGTCCTTTTAAAAAAGGAAATGGACACACACAACGTTTTTTCTTTCAAAGACTTGCCCAAAATGCAGGTTATACACTCGATTTTTCAGAGATAACAGAAGATGAAATGCTAAATGCTTGTATTAGTGCACTACGAGATAACGACTTAAAGCCTATGCATTCTATATTCAAAAAAATCACTCATCTAAAGTGGAGACCACGTATTACTTCGGATAGACAACGCTTAAAACACTTAGGATACAATACTCATCTATACATGCGCTAAATAGGTTTACATTTTTTCTCTTTGCAGAAAACGACGTAACTGAATATAAAGAGCGCCACTGCCTCCGTGTTTATGAGCTGCTTGTCCAAAAGCCTGGACATAATATTGAAAATATTGAAAAACAGGTGTTGATAACCAATAAGGGACAAATTGGCACAAAACGCCATTGCTTCCGTGTGAATGACCCTTTCCTGTTATCACTAGAACATAACGTAATCCCCAACGATGAGATGATTGTAAGAATTCTTTTAAACAACGATACGCTTCATCTTGTATCAAACCATGAAGGTCAATACGCGCTTCTATACGACAGAGACCTTTTGCAATTTTACGATGCACAGTATGATCAAAACACTGCATTTTCTTTGCTTTAATTATTTTTTTCTTTTGCTCTTTAACTATCGTTGGCTTCTGCTTCTGTTGACTTTCTTGAAAAAGTGGGACTGTTGTACGACAAACCTGCTCCCATAAAAAATAGTCTTGAGAAACCAGTGGATTTTTTTTTCTTTCATCCTTAGTCATTAAACTCTTTAATCTCGTGTAATTTTATGAAAAATCTTCTATAAACCAATAATAATTTTAATTTTCATCTTCCGTTCCAAAAAGCTTCCAATTTGGATTTTTAGATGTAATATTGCGAACGAAAGTCCAGATATCTCTAATTTCTATAATAGCTTCAGGATTCCCTTCTATGCATTCTTCTTGTTCATTATAAGTTGCAGAAATAATTTCACTAACAATACGTACTGTTAAAAACGCTTCTTCTTTTTGCATTTCTGCTGCAATAAATTCAATCTTACTAATCCCTACAAAAGTAAATTGAATTCTTTCATTATTTTTTTCGCGTAGTTCAATAGCCTCACAAAAACTTTCAAAAACATCCGATGAAAGATGTTCTTTAAGCTGATTGCGATCACCTTGCGCAAAAGCTGTCATAATTATTTCGTAGACAATTTGAACACCATTCACAAAAAATTGAGGAGAAAAAGAAGGATCAAACTGACGAATAGAACGCAAACCACTGTTTAATTTGCTTCCTTCTGATGCAATGGCATCAATTTCGCTAAAATCGCTCTTTTGTGAAGAAGATTGGTCGGGTAAAGAAACAATCTTATCGTTCTTTTCTACTTTAATTGGCTTTTTAGTATACCCTGAATAAGAATCAAAGGGAGGTTTTTCAAAACCAATCCGTTTTCCTAGTACATTCCGTAGTTGCACAAAAACTACAACTACTATAATAAGAGCTATTATTAGTACAACGTCAAATTCCATGAGTGTTGTCAATCTCCCAGCGTTAAATGATTATCATTGCAGTCAATATCATTTATCAATAAACATGTAAAATAAGTAAATCTATTATTTAAATAATGTTTATGACTCCCCAATTTAAATTGAGAAAATAATAATATAATTTTCTTAACAAAAAACTTGAGAAGGATATCTTCATTTGAAAAAATTTTATCATATAAAGTCTCGATTTTTTTTAATTATAGTTCTCAGCGCTCTCTTTTTTGAAATCTCTGGCTTTATTATTGTTGGAAACGAAATTGGAATTCTAGCGACTTTGAGCTTAATTCTTTTAACAATGATGAGTGGAATTATTTTATTGCGTATGAAAGGTATAGGTCTTATAAAAAATATACAAAGTAAACTCCTTCAAGGACAGGCACTAGAACATTACATAGCTAATGATGCACTTATTATTCTTGGTGCCGTTTTGCTTACTCTTCCAGGTTTTATAAGCGATATTTGTGGAATATTACTCCTTATAAAACCAATTCGTGTTTTTATCTGGAATCTTTTTTTATCCCTTATTAATAAAACAAATTCTAACGCACAAAACAAATCTGAAAAAATAATTGAACTTAACCCGGAAGATTATCAGAGCTGTAAGACCGAAAAATCTCCCTGGCACAAAAATAACGATAATAACCAAAATACAAAAAATAATTAAAGATAAAGAGAGCATTTCTTGCAACCCTTTGCAAGTCATGGTAACTTCCTTTAAATTTACAATAGCAATATGTGTATTATAATGAAAGGTTTGTAGTATGGCCGAAGGTGAAATACATAATAATAGTGGAGAACCAGTATTTGCTGTTTTGACCCAATATTTAAAAGATTTTTCATTTGAAAATCCGCACGCACCTCGTTCATTACGCCCACGGGAAAAAGCGCCACAAATTGATGTTAACATTAATGTCAACGCCAATCCAATTGGTGATGATAATTATGATGTTGTACTATCCCTTTCAGTTAAAACTAAAGATGATACCGAAATGCTATTTCACGTAGAGCTGATTTATGGCGGTATTTTCCACATTAAAAATATTCCACAAGAGCATGTAATGCCGCTTGTTTTTATTGAATGTCCACGTCTTTTATTTCCTTTTGCTCGGCAAATTATATCTGATGCTACACAAAATGGTGGTTTTCCTCCCTTGTGGATTGATCCGATTGATTTTGCAACGATGTTCCAAAAACGAGTTGCCGAAGAACAAAAAAATAATCAAACGCAACCCTCTTAAAAATTAGCTTGTAACATTACATAAAATTTATTTTTATTTCTTTCATTATAAAAGCCCTTGAAATATCAAAGGCTTTTATTTTTTTGAGCAATTTTTTCTGCATGATAAGCAGCCAAAGTTGCAATATTAACGATATCTGTATCGCGTCCACTAAACGATACAATTTGTACAGATTTCTCCAATCCAATTAAGATAGGGCTAATAATGGTTGCTTCACCAAGTTCTTGTAACATTTTGCTCGAAATTGAAGATGAATGATATCCAGGCATTACTAAAATATTAGCCGGTTCTTTTAATCCCATAAAAGGATATTGTTGCATCAATTTCGAATTAAGAGCTACCTCAGCACTCATTTCTCCATCAAATTCAAAGTCAACTTTACGTTCATGTAAAATATCAACAGCTCTCTGAATATCTTGCGTAACTTGACCCTTTATATGACCAAAAGTAGAAAATGCTAAAAATGCTACCCGTGGTTGATATCCAAATTCACGCACAAAAAAAGCTGTTTGTTCAGCAATATCAGCAAGTTCCTCAGCATTAGGATGCTCATAAACAGCTGTATCAGCAATAAACACAGTGCGTCCGCGACAAATAGCTATTGAAATACCAATTAATCGTTCCTGTGGTTTTTCATTAATCACTCGTCGTATATCTACCAAGGCCGTTTCATAATTGCGTGTTACTCCTGTAATCATTGCATCAGCATCACCCAAAGCTAACATACAAGCAGAAAAATAATTACGATCATTATTGATAAAACGATGACAATCACGCAACAGCCAACCTTGACGCTGCATCTTTTTATACAGATATTGAGCATAAGCATCTGTACGACAAGATAGCTTTGCATTCAGAATAGAAATTCCTTCACGCTCAAGATCAATTCCTGCGACAGCAGCAGTATCTTTAATTTGTTTTTCACGACCAATTAAAATTGCTTTTCCTAATTTTTGGTGAACGTAAGATACGGCCGCTCGCATGACCGATTCTTCTTCCCCTTCTGCAAAAACAATTTTCTTTGGTGCTTGACAAACATAATCATAAACACCACGCATCGTGGATGCAATGGGATCACGTCGAGCATTCAAATCACGTTCATACGCTTTTAAATCATGAATATGCTTTCTAGCAACACCGCTTTCCATTGCTGCTTTTGCCACCGCGATTGAAACAACTGTCAGTAAACGTGGATCAAATGGAACTGGAATAATATAATTGGACCCAAATTTCAGACGGTTTCCGTGATAAGCTTCTACGACACCATCAGGAACTTCCTCATGAGCTAATTTTGCAATAGCTTTCGCTGCAGCAATTTTCATGCTTTCATTAATAACCGTTGCACGAACATCAAGAGCACCACGAAATATATACGGAAAACAAAGAACATTATTAATTTGATTGGGATAATCTGATCGCCCTGTTGCTATAATAGCATCATCACGTACTTCTGCTACTTCTTCAGGTGTAATTTCTGGATCAGGATTAGCCATAGCAAAAATAATTGGTTGTGGCGCCATTGATTTTACCATCTCAGTAGTTAGTGCACCTTTCGCTGAAACCCCAAAAAACATATCGGCACCTTCCATCGCTTCAGAAAGCGTGCGTTTATCTGTTTTAATGGCATGAGCAGCTTTCCACTGATTCATCCCCTCTTCACGCCCTTCATAGACAACACCTTTTGTATCACACAACAAAATATTTTCAGATCGAAAACCCATTGCTTTAATGAGTTCAATACAAGCAATTCCTGCAGAACCTGCGCCATTACAGACTAATCGTGTATTTTGCATAGTACGCCCTGTTAAATGCAAAGCATTAATTACACCAGCAGCCACAATAATTGCTGTACCGTGTTGATCATCATGAAAAACAGGAATATTCATAAGTTCGCGTAAACGGCTCTCAATAATAAAACAATCAGGTGCTTTAATATCTTCAAGATTAATACCACCAAAAGATGGTTCCAAATACCGTACTAAATTAATAAAGCTTTCCGGATCACTCGTATCAATTTCTAGATCAATTGAATCTACATCTGAAAAGCGTTTAAAAAGAACTGCTTTTCCTTCCATTACTGGCTTAGATGCCAAGGCACCTAAATTACCTAAACCCAAAATAGCTGTCCCATTTGATATAACAGCAACAAGATTCCCTTTTGCCGTATAATCATAAGCCATTAACGGATCTTCAGCAATTGCTTTAACTGGAACAGAAACACCAGGCGAATAAGCAAGTGCTAGATCATGCTGTGTTGCCATAGGTTTTGTTGCAACAATTTCAAGCTTACCAGGACGATCGCCCCTATGAAAATCAAGGGCTTCTTGCTCATCTACACTATAAAATTTTTTATATGTTGTTTGATCCTGTTCATTTTTTTTCATTTCACTTACTTTCTTAAAAAACAGCATAAACTCTGATTAACAACAAATATAATGATTAAACTTAAAAATTTGATTCATATGCCAAAAATAATTATGCTTACTTTATGAAAGCATCTTATCATACGCTTTATTTAGAGGTAATAAAGATATACCTCGAAGTAAATAAAAAAGGATAATAAAACCTACATTAAAAGGAATAATCGTACTAAAATGGAAAAAGAGACTGAACATAAAAATGATTCACTCCAACGCCCTACGATTCCATCCAATACTCATCAAGAGCGCCTTACCCCTATGATGGAGCAGTATATAGAAATCAAAGCTGTTAATAGCGACTCTCTTCTTTTTTATCGTATGGGTGATTTTTATGAATTATTTTTTAATGATGCGATTGAAGCTGCTCAAGCCTTAGGGATTACACTCACAACACGCGGTAAACATTTAGGTCAAGATATTCCAATGTGTGGTGTTCCTGTTCACTCTGCAGATGATTATTTACAAAAACTTATTGCTTGTGGTTATCGCGTTGCCGTGTGCGAACAAATAGAGGATCCTGCAGAAGCAAAAAAGCGTGGTTCAAAATCAGTTGTTCAGCGCAATGTAGTCCGTCTTATAACACCCGGAACAATAACAGAAGAAAAACTTCTTGATCCAGCACGGGCAAATTACCTCATGACACTTGCTCGCACAACAACCCGTAGTAAAGAAGAATATGCTCTTTCCTGGATTGATATTTCTACTGGTATATTTCGAGTTACAGAAAGCCGTCATGAAAATCTCTTAACAGATATTATGCGTGTAGACCCACAAGAGGTGATTGTCGCTGATTCATTTTTCCATGATAAATCTCAAAAAGCTCTTTTCAATGTTCTCGGTAATATTATCTCTCCTCAACCAGAAAATCTTTTTGAGACCACCACTGCTGAACGAGATATTTGTCTTTACTTCAAACTCTCAACCCTTAAAGGCATTGCAGATTATTCTCACCCAGAACTTTCAGCCATCGCTGCTGCTATTCGCTATATCGAAAAAACACAAATCACACATCGTCCCCCTCTCATGCGACCTGAGCGTCAAAATGAAAGCACAACTCTTTTCATTGATGCAGCAACAAGATTTAGTCTTGAGCTCATTCGGACTACATCCGGTCAACGCGATGGGAGTCTCCTAAAAGCGATTGATCGCACCGTCACAGGAGGTGGTTCACGCCTTCTTGTCGATCGCTTAATTTCTCCCCTAACAACTCCAGTAGCTATCGATAAACGTCTTGATTCAATAGATTTTTTTCTACGCAATCCTTCTCTTGCAGAAGCTATTAAGCTTATTTTAAAAGGAGGACCAGATATGCCACGCGCAGTATCACGTTTAGCGCTTGGTCGAGGAGGTCCGCGTGATATGGGAACAATTCAGCGCGGTTTTGAAATCATCAATGAAATTAATCAGATTCTTAATAATGAGTTACTTCCTCAAGAAATCAATGATGTACGAGAGGTATTCTCGCACTTACCTACCGCTTTGCATTTTCAGCTAGAACAAGCACTGGCTGACGATCTCCCTCTTCTCAAGCGGGACGGTGGCTTTATTCGTCCTCATTATCACCAAGAATTAGATGAAATGCGTAATTTGCGAGACGAATCACGTTGTGTTATTGCTAAACTCCAGGCGCAGTATGCTAAAGAAACAGGTATTAAAACACTCAAAATTAAACATAATAATATTTTAGGTTACTTTATTGAAGTAACGAACTTACAAGCGTCGGCTCTCACAAATACTCCACAAGCAAAAGCTCGTTTTGTCCACCGACAGACAATGGCGAATGCCATGCGCTTCACTACAACAGAACTCGCCGAACTCGAAAGTCGTATTGCTCATGCTGCAAATCATGTTTTAACGCTTGAATTGGAAATTTTTGATAAACTTGTTGATGAAATTACCCAACAGATTGATTTCATTCGTCAAGCTTCTGAAGCTCTAGCTATTTTAGATGTATCTGTTGCTTTAGCCCATTTAGCTGAAGAACAAGGATATTGTCGTCCCAAAGTTGATCATTCATTAGCCTTTCATATTACCGCTGGACGTCATCCCGTTGTAGAACAAGCATTACGAAAACAAGCTGCGGAACCATTCGTTGCCAATAACTGCGATCTTTCGGCACAAAACAAACACCTAGATGCAGACATTTGGTTGTTAACAGGTCCTAATATGGGAGGAAAATCAACTTTTTTACGACAAAACGCTCTCATTGCTATCATGGCACAAATGGGATCGTTTGTGCCAGCCACTTCAGCTCATATTGGCATTGTTGATCGTTTATTTAGTCGTGTTGGTGCTTCTGATGATCTTGCTCGAGGACGCTCAACCTTTATGATGGAAATGGTTGAAACAGCAACTATTCTCAACCATGCCAGTAACCATTCTCTTGTCATTCTCGATGAAATTGGACGAGGAACGTCAACTTTTGATGGTCTTTCAATTGCTTGGGCAACAGTTGAACATCTCCATGAAATAAACCGTTGTCGTGCTATTCTCGCTACACATTTTCATGAAATGACGGCGTTAACAAAAAAACTTAATCGCCTTCATAATGTAACAATGAAAGTTAAAAATTGGAATAGCGATGTTATTTTTCTCCATGAAGTCACTAAAGGCACTGCTGATCGCTCTTATGGTGTGCAAGTGGCAAAGCTAGCTGGATTACCTGCAACAGTTATTTCTCGTGCAACAGATGTTCTGCATCAATTAGAACAAGATGAAATGTCCGGAAAAGGTGATAAATTAATTGATAACTTACCGCTATTTTCTCTCAAAGCGACATCTTTAACAAATGAAAAAAATGATCAATGTTGCGCGATTAAAGATGCTTTAAAAAATATCAATCCCGATGAATTATCCCCTAAAGCTGCTTTAGAAGAACTCTACCGTCTCAAACAACTTGAAAAACAATGATTTTTAATAAAAAGTTTAAAAAAGATTCTACAATAATAAACTGCTATATTCCTAAAAGTTTTTTATACAGAAAGTAAATTGCATGACAATATCTTTAATTTGTATTAAAAATTCAAAAAATAACTTAAAATTATTTTCCATGCTCATAGCATAAGTACTCATATTATAAAAAATACAAGCGACAATACTGTTTGATTATTTTATTTATAATAATATTCAGAGTTTTTAGGTATTGAAATCATAAAATTTTCGACCATTTTATGAAGTTCCCTCAACAACTATAATTTACAATAAACAAAGCATTTTCATGAAAAATGCCAATACTCTTTCTCTATCAATTTCAAATATAAAAATGAAATGTTACAATTGTAAATATATCCTTTATGAAGGAGCTTTTAGCTTATTATCACTATATCTCACCGTTATAAATAACGGAAAAACTTCATGATATTTTTATAAAGCTTTTTGAGTTTAAACAATAATGAAATGAATTTTACTAGAGACAACAAAGAAAATACGATTACACATCTCATTTTTCGATGAATAGACAAACTTTATTTTTGAATATCTATGTACTAAGAAAAATATTTGATCTTTTTGGTGGAGCTAAGCGGGATCGAACCGCTGACCTCTTGCATGCCATGCAAGCGCTCTCCCAGCTGAGCTATAGCCCCACAAAAAACAATAAACACTCTCCGCAGAGTTCTTAGAACGAGACAAACTGAAGATCAAGAAAAATCTATATCAATAAATAGAACATAATCTCTTCTTGCTTTTTTAAACATCATCATCGTTAGAAACACCATTGCCAAGGATATCAGTTACATCATCATCTTCATCACCTTCGTCATGAGACAAAAATGTATCATCATCAACAAGATCTACATCGTCATCATCCAAATCAGGGATCTCATCATCTTTAGACACATCGACATCTTCTTCAAGCAACATAAAGGCAGACTTCTCAAGTGCCGTATCAAGTTCTTCAGTATCAACCTCTTCTTCATTACTTACTTCAGCCGCTGCAACCTCAAAATAAGAACGCGGATAAGAAAGCCCTGTATAAGGCGACACGATAGGATCACGATTAAGATCATAAAATTTCTTTCCCGTTTCCGGGTCAACACGTTTGGTTCCAAGTTCTGGCTTTGCCATAGACCGTGCCTCTTTGGTTAGTTAAATTGCATTAAAACGAATTCCATGGTGCTTAAACAAAAAACAATGCACTTGTCAAAGACAAATACATAGTTCCACACGGATTTTCTCATGACGCTTATCAAAACATATGATAAAGGGCATCTAATTTTTTAAAATTTATATCTTATTAAATAAAGACTCGATGTATAAAGCAATACCAGCAACTGCTAAAAAATCAACAAATCTTTCTGGCACAATCAAAATGCCAGGAGATAAATCAATCTCCTATAAAGCACTTATATTAGGAGGATTGGCGCATGGAGAATCACATATTCATGGGCTTCTCGAAAATGATAGTGTTTTGCGTATAGCTACCATCATGCAAGCTATGGGAGCACAATGTTACAAAAAAAATGACCTTTGGATTATTCATGGAACCGGTAATGGTTGTTTACTACAAGCACAAACACCTTTAAATTTTGGCAATTCTGGAACAAGTGCTCACCTGATCATGGGACTGGTTAGCTCTTACCATATGAAAACGACTTTTCTCGGCAGTGCCTCACTCTCTAGATATCCAATGGAGCATATCCTTAATCCATTGCGTTTAATGGGAGTTGAAACTGAGCCAACTCTTGGTAACCACTTGCCTTTAACGCTTTACGGTCCCAAAATGGCTAACCCGATTCAGTACCCTATACCTATGGCTTCCGCCCCAGTAAAATCAGCAATCCTTCTTGCCGGTCTTAATACCGCCGGTACTACAACCATTATTGAGCAAACTCTTACACAAGATCATACAGAAAAAATGCTACAAGCATTTGGTGCTGAAATTGATATAAAAATAGATAAAACAGGCACACGTTTCACTTCTCTTAAGGGTCAGCCGCATCTTATTGGACAAATCATTAATGTTCCAGGTGACCTATCCCTAGCAGCTTTTCCAATTATTGCAGCTCTTCTTGTAGAAAATTCTGATATCACACTTAAAAATGTTCTCGTCAACGACGAGAAAATGGAATTCATCCAAACATTATGGGAAATGGGTGCTAAAATTGAACTCTTGAACCAACGCAAAACAGGTATAGAAAATATTGTCGATATACGCGTTAAATCATCAGAGTTAAAAGGTGTAACTGTACCAAAAGAACGAGCCCCATTAATAATTGATGAATATCCTGCTTTAGCAATAGCAGCAGCCTTTGCGAAAGGGAAAACAATTATCTCAGGAATTGAAGGGTTATTTTGTAAAATATCAGATCGACTTTCCACCCTTGCTGAGGGATTAAAAATCAATCATATTCATTGTGAAAATGGTAAAGATTTTCTTATTATCCATGGGAAAAATTCTACCAAAGATTTAGGAGGTGGGCGCGTTACTACACATTTTGATCATCAAATTGCAATGTGTTTTCTTATTTTTGGACTCGTCTCAGAAAAACCTGTTATGATTGATGATAAACAGATGATTATTACCAATTGTCCAGAATTTATTCCTTTAATGCATCAACTTGGAGGTCGAATCTATTGAAACCTTTTATTATTGCAATTGATGGCCTTTCAGCATCTGGAAAAGGAACTTTAGCAAAACAAATTGCTGCCTATTATCATCTTCACCATTTGGATACTGGTCTCACTTACCGCAGTGTTGGCTATTCGCTTTTAAAACGAAAATTACCCCTAGATGATCACATAAATGCTGTTGCATATGCTAAAGAGCTTGATTTTAACACTTTAGATCCAATTCTTCTCGGTTCTCTTGATATTAGCGAAGCCGCATCACAAGTAGCAACTATACCAGCTGTGCGTGAAATTCTTGTTTCCAAACAACGTGATTTTGCCAAAAAATTACCGGGAAGCGTACTTGATGGCCGTGATATCGGTACTGTTGTCTGTCCTCACGCAGATATAAAATTTTATATCCTAGCGAATGCTCAAATACGTGCAAAACGTCGATACCAAGAAATTCTAAAAAAAGGAGGAAAAGCAAACTATCATGAAATTTTGGCCAATCTTGAACAACGTGACAAACGTGATATGACTCGAAAATATCATCCTCTAAAACCAGCTAAGAATGCCTACTTGCTTGACACATCAGAATTGAGTATAAAAGAGGTATTGAAAACTGCTTGCGCCTTTATTGATCCTCTTATAAAAAAGCATGCCGTTAAATAAAATCATCAAGGTGATTTCCAGCCTAGCGCTTATCTTTCTTTTACGAAAAGGGAGAAGGTGTGGAGTTACCTCATATTAACACTAACCTAGCGCTTATACCTTTTGCAACATAAGGTATGTATCAGGAGTTCTCATGTCACAATACAATCCCACAACAGCAGATTTTGAAACCCTTTTAATGGAATCATTTCAAACGAATGACCTTAATGAAGGATCTGTTGTTAAAGGCCGCATCATTGCAATCGAAAAAGATATGGCCATTATTGATGCTGGTCTTAAAGTAGAAGGACGTATTCCACTTAAGGAATTTGGTAGCAAAAGTAAAGATGGTTCTTTACAAATCGGTGATGAAGTTGAAGTTTACATTGAACGTATTGAAAATGCGCTAGGTGAAATTGTCTTATCGCGTGAAAAAGCACGTCGTGAAGAAAGCTGGATTCGTCTTGAAGAAAAATTCAATGCTGGGACACGCGTAGAAGGCATTATCTTTAGTCAAGTTAAAGGCGGTTTTACGGTCGATCTCGACGGTGCTGTTGCTTTCTTGCCTCGTAGTCAAGTCGATATTCGACCTATTCGTGATGTTGCACCTTTAATGCATAATGCACAACTTTTTGAAATTTTAAAAATGGATCGTCGTCGTGGTAATATTGTTGTCTCACGTCGCGCTGTCTTAGAAGAAAGTCGTGCTGAACAGCGCTCAGAAATTGTTCAAAATCTTGAAGAAAACCAAATTGTTGAAGGTATTGTCAAAAATATAACAGATTATGGAGCCTTTGTTGATCTCGGTGGTATTGATGGACTTTTGCATGTTACAGATATGGCATGGCGGCGTATCAACCATCCATCTGAAGTTTTAACAATTGGCCAAACTATTAAAGTTCAGATCATTCGTATCAATCAAGACACGCATCGTATTTCGCTTGGAATGAAACAACTTGAAAACGATCCATGGGATAATATTAACACTAAATATCCAGTCGGTAAAAAAATTACTGGTGCTGTTACAAACATCACTGATTATGGTGGTTTTGTTGAAATCGAACCAGGAATCGAAGGATTAATCCATGTCTCTGAAATGAGTTGGACAAAAAAGAATATACATCCTGGAAAACTCCTTTCTATATCACAAGAAGTAGAAGTTGTTATTCTTGAAATTGATTCTTCTAAACGCCGTATTTCGCTTGGTTTAAAGCAAACATCTGAAAATCCTTGGGTAGCTTTTGCGAATAAATACCCAGTGAATTCACAAATTACAGGCGAAATTAAAAACAAAACAGAATTTGGTCTTTTCATTGGTCTTGAAGGTGATGTCGATGGTATGGTTCATCTTTCTGATCTTGATTGGAATCGTCCTGGTGAACAAGTTATTGATATTTACAATAAAGGTGATACTGTTCAAGCTGTTGTTCTTGATGTTGATGTTGAAAAAGAACGTATTTCTTTAGGAATTAAACAACTATCCAGTGACAAAATGAGAGAAGCAGCAGCGTCTGGAGAATTACGGAAAGGTGCCACTGTTACATGTGAAGTAATAGGCATTAATGAAAATGGCGTTGATGTGAAGCTTATTGAACACGATCTTGAAGTCACCATCCGCCGTACTGATTTGGCACGGGATCGTGATGAGCAACGTCCTGAGCGTTTTGCTATTGGACAAAAAGTTGACGCTCAAATCACTGCATTTGACAAAAAAAACCGTAAGCTTTCAGTCTCAATCAAAGCCTTAGAAATCGCAGAAGAAAAGGAAGCTGTAGCTCAGTATGGCTCTACAGATTCAGGAGCTTCTCTTGGTGATATTCTCGGCGCAGCTTTAAAAAAGCAAGAACAAGATTAATCATGAAATAAAAGGCCACTAATTATATAGTGGCCTTTTATTCTTCATTAGAGAATCTCTTTTAATCCCTTAATTTTTGACAAGAAAATTCAAAGCTTAAAAAATGAAGTGTTCACTTATTGAGAGAAAATACCAATAGTCTATTGAATAAATAACACATCATCGAATAGTAATAGAATATTATGGTCCCCAAATTACATCGCATGAAGTGGTTTTCTTCAGAAAAGACAAAAATTCACTCTCTCGATGAAATTAGTTTGCCTATCCGTTCAACTAACAAATCAGAAGAAGAGCTTTATAAGTTAGGCTACACTATAGCCTCTGGCCAAAAAATCTTTCTTCCTGAATATAAAGAAGAAGAAAGTAATTTTCGCAAACGATTAATTGAAAATTCTAAACTTATTCTCCATGTCTTTCACATCAATGACGTTGCTGCACGAAATAACGAAACAATTGCACCATCCGCCCAGTGGCTTATTGATAATCATTACACCATTGACAAAACTATACAGGAATTACGCTGCAATTTTTCTAAATCGTTCATCAAGCAACTCCCCTTTTATGAACAAAAAAAAGAAATTCCACGTATTTTTGTTTTAGCTTGGCTTTATGTTGCCCATACAGATAGCAGATTTTCACAAGAAACGCTAACAGCAATGGTTAATGGTTTTCAAAAAATTTGTACTCTAAAAATTAGTGAATTATGGGCTCTTCCTTTTGTTGTTCGTATAATCTTAATTGAAAATGTCCGCCGTCTTTCATTGCGTATTGAACAAGCACGCTATATGCGCTTTCTTGCTAATCAAGCAGCCGATAAAATCGCCCTTACAAAAAATGAAACTCAATTAAATATTCTCACCCTTTATGAAACACTAACCTCTCATTCGATTTTTTCAGCTCATTTATTTTACCGTCTGCGAGGTGCATCTGTTGATGCAACAATAGCGTTAACCTGGCTTGAAAAACAGTTGCATCTTCATGGCAGTAGTCCAGAAATGATAACAGCTGATGAATATACTCGTCAAACAACAGATGGTATCACCATGGGCAATATTATTCGTACTCTCAAAACTATGGATGATATTGATTGGACGGCATGGTTTGAAACAGTAAGTTGTGTAGACTTTATCCTGCGTAAAAATAGTGATTTTTCTGAAATTGATTCTCATTCACGTAATGCGTATCGACAAGTCATCGAAAAAATCGCCCATCGCTCCCCTCTTAGTGAGTTAGAAATTGCATGTAAAGCTGTAGAAATGGCAAAAACTTGTTCTCAAGATGTTGCCTGTAAGAATAATTTCTCTGTTGGGTGGTACCTGGTTGATGACGGACGCTCTATTTTTGAAGAAGCCTGTCAATATAATCCATCATTTCTGACAAAATGGATTCAAACTTATCATCGTTTAAAAATAGGAATTATTGCCATCCCTGTTTCTCTTTTAATGCTGGTTCTTTTGTCCACGATCTATATTTCATTACGAACATCTGGTCTCACACCATTAATGACACTCCTTTTCACTGCACTAGCACTTTTTCCTACTATGGATGCTACTTTTGCTTTTTTTAACACTGTTGTTTCATGGTTTGTTTCACCAAAACGGCTCATTGGTTATGAATATAAAGAAGGTATTCCTGAAGATGCGCGCACTATGGTTGTTGTCCCCACTTTAATCACATCACGTCATGATATTGATGAACAAATAAATAATCTTGAAGTACACTACCTTTCTAATCCCCAGGGAGCCATTCATTTTGCTCTCATCACAGACTGGGCAGATTCTCCATTTGAAGAAACACAAAACGACCTTGATCTATTGCACTATGCAAAAAAGGGTATTGCTCAACTAAACCAGCGCTATCAGCGTAATAACATTCCTTTATTTTTTCTTCTCCACCGTCAACGTCTTTATAACGCTCATGAAAAATGTTGGATGGGATGGGAGCGTAAACGGGGAAAACTTCATGAGCTTAATCTCTTACTCCAAGGAAATAAAAATACGAGTTTTTATGCTCCAGATCCACATCTTCCCATGGATTGTCGTTTTGTTATGACCTTAGACTCAGATACGCGTCTAACTCCTGAAAGTGTCACTAAACTCGTTGGTAAGCTCAACCATCCACTTAATTGTCCCGTTTTTTCTGAAAAAAATGGAAGGGTTGTAAAAGGCTACAGCATTTTACAACCCCGTATTACACCTCCTCTCACAGCAGAAGAAGAAACATCAATTTTGCAACAGATTTTCTCTACCAATCGTGGAATTGATCCTTATGTCTTTAGTGTATCTGACATTTATCAAGATCTTTTGGGAGAAGGAACTTTTACCGGAAAAGGTCTTTATAATATCGATGCCTTTGAACAAGCACTGAAGAACAAAATCAAAGAAAACACTGTTCTTAGTCATGATCTTTTAGAAGGAAGTTATGCACGTGCTGCACTTGTCAGTGATGTAGAAATCATTGAAGATTATCCAACAGCCTATAACGTGGATGTCGCTCGTCATCACCGTTGGATCCGTGGTGACTGGCAGTTATTGCCTTATCTTTTAAACCACCATAGCGTGAGTCTCACTACGCGCTGGAAAATGCAGGATAATTTGCGCCGTTCTCTTACACCACTCATGTGGCTTGTTGCAGCAACAGCAGGATGGTCTTTTTTACCGTCAAAGATAGCAATTGTTTGGCAAATATTTCTGCTTTTTAGCCCCTTTATTGCATCAATTTTAGGTTTGCTTCGTACATTCATTTCCTCCAATAGCGATTATTCTTTACGCGGACAGTTACAATTAATTTTAAATAATATTTCCTCCACGATCTTAGAAATATTGCTTAAAATCACATTTATAGCCTACTCAGCTTATTTTATGACTGATGCAATCATTCGTGCACTCTATCGCATGATGATTTCCAAACAATATCTTCTTGAATGGAAAACTTCAGCCACAATGAAAGCCATTCCTAATAGTTTAAGCTTCTATATCATCACTATGTGGCCAGCAGTATTTATTGGTATTATAGCTATAGGATTACCTCTCTTCTTTCATAATTCAACAATATTGATTGCTTTACCTTTTGGGCTTTTATGGTTTTTCTCACCGCTGATTGCATGGATTGTTAGTAAACCAATAACATTTCAAGATGTTCTTGATATATCTTCTGCAGATAAAAAAATACTGCGGAGCATTGCACGACGGACATGGCTTTATTATGCAACCTTTGTTGATGCAGAAAATAATTATTTGCCACCTGATAATTTTCAAGAAGATCCTGAACCTCTTGTTGCACGACGCACATCACCTACCAATATTGGCGTTTACCTACTTTCTATTATTGCCGCACGTGATTTCGGTTGGATTAGCTTTGAAGATACCATTACGCGAATTAAGTGCACATTAAATACTCTCGAAAAAATGGAAAAATTTCGAGGTCATCTTTATAATTGGTATGAAACAGATACACTTAAACCTCTTCTACCAACTTATGTTTCAACAGTTGATTCAGGTAATCTTGCTGGCCATTTAATAACGCTATCTTCCGCTTTAAACGAATGGGCTGAAGTACCTGATGCTTTTTTACAAAGCGATCTAGATGGCTTATTCGATATTAGTAATATTCTTGAAGAAATCTTAAAAGAAATTCCTGATAACCTTAAGTTTCTTCATCCATTCCCTCAACAGATCAAAGAGCATATTGCTCATTTTCACCACTCTGTTAGTGAACTCAAAGCAAAATCAGCAACTGTTATGAATATCTCTCATCTTTCGATTACTGCTCGTAACATTGTACATTTAATCAATGAACTGGATAAAATAATCCAAACAAAAGAATCTGCTCATATGTTATCCTGGGCTAAATGCCTGGTAGAAAACTGTGAAGCTTATAACCATGATATTACCAATAACTATGATATTAAAGAATTATGCAAAGAATTAAATACTTTATCTGAAAAAGCCCGACAAATAGCTTTAGATATGAAATTTGATTTTTTAGAACAGACTGAACGTCAACTTTTATCTATTGGTTATCGCGTACAGGAAAATAAACTTGATGAAAGCTGCTATGATCTTTTAGCTTCAGAAGCGCGTCTCTCAAGCCTCTTTGCTATCGCTAAGGGCGACATTAAATTTAAACATTGGTTTCGTCTTGGCCGATTACTTATCCCAATTGGTTGGAAAAGTGCTCTATTATCATGGTCAGGATCCATGTTTGAATATCTTATGCCTTCTCTCATTATGCATGAACCCTTAGGGTCCATACTCGATCAAACAAATCGCCTCATTATTCGCCATCAAATACAATATGCGCGCAAACGAGGATTGCCATGGGGTATTTCAGAAGCTGCATTTAATAGCCGTGACCATTTAATGAATTACCAATATTCCAATTTTGGTGTTCCAAGACTAGGGCTTCAACGTGGCTTATCACGCAACGCTGTTATTGCTCCTTATGCTAGTCTTTTAGCCGCACAATATATGCCAACTCAATCTATCGCTAATCTAAAATACCTGCGTAATCTTGGTGCTTTAGGAACATACGGTTATTACGATGCTATTGATTTTACTCCTTCGCGTGTACAAAAAGGAAAAAAATACGCTATCGTACGTAACTATTATGCACATCATCATGGCATGTCAATTCTTGCCATTGATAATGTTGTTTTTGAAGGACGTATGCGCAATCGCTTTCATCGTGATCCAATTATAAAAGCTGTACAACTCTTATTACAGGAAAGAGCCCCACGACAAATTCCTGTTATTCATACTAAAATCAACAATTCTATACATAAAAACTCTAAAGGTTTTGATGATATCCCTGCACGCATTATTACAAGTCCTCTTCTTCAACCTCGAGCAACTTTGCTTCTATCTAATGGTTGTTATTCCATAATGACAACAGCAAATGGTTCTGGTTATAGCCGTTGGCATAACTATGCTATCACGCGTTTTATTCCTGATGCATCCGAAGATCAACAAGGAACTCTGTTCTTTGTCCAAGATACGCATAATAAACGCTGGTGGTCTGTCACTAGTGAACCAACACGTATAGCTGAAGAAGAAGCGGTCAGTATTTTTACAGATGAGAAAGCTGAATATATAAAAACAGTTGATGGACTGAAATCAACACTTGAATGTCTTGTTACTTCTGAAGGTGACGGTGAAGGTCGACGTATACAGTTAATGAATACAACAAACAAAGACCGAATAATTGAAATAACTTCTTATGGTGAATTAGCACTCGCAACAATGAAAGATTACTTTACTCATCCTGTTTTTTCGCGAATGTTCATAGAAATAGAAATTCTTGATTCAGGTGGAACAATTTTAGCTAAAAGACGCAAACGCTCTCCTCATGATCCTAATATTCACGTTGCTCACTTTGTTACTGATCCATCAGGAATTATCCCAGAAGCAGAAGCAGAAACCGATCGTCGCATTTTTATTGGCCGTGGTCGATCTATTCATCACCCAATTATCTTTGACCAAAAGACTCGTTTCAAAGGTAATCAAGGGTGTGTTCTTGATCCGATTATCTCAATCCGTTGTCGTATAAAAGTTCCAGCACATGAAAAAGCAGAACTTATCTTTTGGACTTTTGCTGCCGATTCAAAAGAAACATTACAAAACTATATTGAATCCTATCGACAACCTGATATGTTCCAGCAAGCTTTATCAAAAGCATGGATGCATTCACAAGTTTCACTGTATCAAAAAAATATCAATCCTAGAGAAGCTATTACTTACCAAAAATATATAACGCCACTTATTTACCCTGATCGAACGTGGCGTCTTCCTCCGGAAATATTAGCAAAAACTCTTGGAAAGCAATCTGATTTATGGCCAATGTCTATTTCAGGAGACTATCCTATTTGCCTTCTCAGACTTGATAATGAAACAGATATCACTGTACTTCGTGAACTGCTTAAAGCATATGAATATTGGCGTATGCGAGGTCTTATTGTTGATCTAGTCATTTTAAATGAACAGACATTTTCTTATCTACAAAATACACAACGCGCCATTGAATGGGCATGTGAGTCTTACCGTCACTGTACAAAAGAAATGGACGGACAACATCATATTTTTATCCTCCAGCGCGATAAAATGAATGAACAAAATTTTCAAACACTTCTCGCGTCAGCTCGCATTATCCTGCATGCTCAGAATGGATCTTTATCTGAACAATTGAAACGTATAGAAAATATTGATTCCGATTTAATTATTAGCAGTCATAGTCAAGAATCTAATAATAAATTAAACTACAAAAAATCTAATAAAAAAATACAAAAAGCCCTACAAATCAAACAGACCCTATTTTCTTCCATTGCTCTCATTGATCAACAAAACACTTCTTCTTTCCCCGTACCGAGTGAAGATTTGCGCTACTGGAATGGTTATGGTGGTTTTAATCACCATAACCATTACGTAGTCCGTCTGAATGGATGTCAAACAACGCCACATCCATGGATTAACATAATTGCAAACAATAGTTTTGGCTTCCATGTATCCGCCGAAGGATCACTCTTCACATGGGCTCATAATAGCCGTGACTATCAATTAACGCCCTGGAGTAATGATCCCGTTACCAATCGTCCAGGGGAAGCGCTTTATCTTGTCGATCGCCTATCTTTAAAATGCTTTTCTCCAGTTTCTGCCGTCGAATGTGATAATAAAGTCATTTATGAAGCTTGCCATGGTTTTGGGTTTTCAACTTTTAAATCTAAACATTCAGACATTGCATTAGAACTGACCCATACACTTAATGGAGAAAAGCCAATTCGTTTTTCTCGTCTTATCATTAAAAATGAAGGAGAAACACCACGTAGCTTACGCCTTTATAATTATGCCGAATGGGTTTTAGGAAATATCCGTACACAATACGCGCCCTTTATTATTCCCCATTATGATTCTAAACGTGGTGCACATTTTATTCAGAATCCTTATCACATTGAAAAATCTCAACAGGTTACTTTTTTATCAGCATCCGAAATGCCAACCAGTTTTACGACTAATCGTACTGAATTTATCGGTACAACAGGAACAATTCAGCATCCACAAGCTATTCGTAAAGCTGAACCACTTTCAAATATAGTAGAACCCGGTTGTGATCCTTGTTCAGCCCTCGCCTATGATATCGATTTACAACCAGGACAAACAAAAGAAATCATCTTCTATCTTGGCAATACTGAAAGCATACAACAAGCTAAAAAACTGCTTGATCAAGCTCGTAAAGATGATTTTCAAATTGTCTTTGCACAACAAAAACAACAATGGAATGATTTTGTTTCTCCACTACAAGTAAAAACTCCTGATCCCTCTTTTGATATTATGGTCAATCATTGGCTGCCTTATCAAATTTATGCATGCCGCTTAATGGCGCGCTCAGCTTTTTATCAAGCCAGTGGAGCATTCGGTTTCCGTGACCAACTGCAAGACAGTTTATCTTTATTATTGCTTAAACCACAATTAGCGCGTGAGCACTTACTAAATGCAGCAGCACACCAATTTCCTGAAGGAGATGTGCAACATTGGTGGCTTCCTGATACGAATGCTGGCGTCCGGACACTTATTTCTGATGATATCGTTTGGCTTGCTTACGGAACAGCTCTATATGTTCGCACCACTGGTGAGGATGCATTTCTTGATACCCCTGTTCCTTTCATCGAAGGCCCTCCCCTAACCACAGGGCAACAAGATGCTTATTTCCAGCCTATACAATCCTCCAACATTACAACACTGTATGAACATTGTGCTTTAGCCTTAGATCTCGCTATTAAGCGCTGTGGCCCCAATAATTTACCCCTTATTCTAGGTGGTGATTGGAATGATGGTATGAACTTAGTGGGTATTGAAGGCAAAGGTGAAAGTATCTGGCTGGGATGGTTTCTAGGTACTGCTTTACAAGCATTCATTCCTCTCGCTAAAAATCGTAATGATCATAGCCGCGTACAAGCTTGGAGTGCATATTTAAAACGTCTCACTAAAGCCTTAGAAGAAAAAGGATGGGATGGTGCTTGGTACCGACGTGGTTATTTCGATGATGCAACTCCTTTGGGATCTAAAATAAATGATGAGTGCCAAATTGATGCTCTTGCTCAATCATGGGCTGTAATTTCCAAAATGGCAGATTCTAGCCGTCAAAAACAAGCAATGGCATCCCTGCTTGATCACCTCTATGATGAAAAAACTGGTCTCATACGTCTTTTCTGGCCACCTTTCAACAAAAGTTCCCTCGAGCCAGGTTATATTAAGGGTTATCCTCCTGGCATTCGAGAAAATGGTGGGCAATATACTCATGGTGCTATTTGGAGCATTTTAGCACTTGCTGAAATAGGAGAAGAAGATAAAGCTTACACACTGTTTTCAAAAATAAATCCTATCAATCATGGTCAAAATCCAGAAATCTATCGCGTTGAGCCTTATGTCATGGCCGCAGATATTTACACAGTTGAACCACATTGTGGACAAGGTGGCTGGACATGGTATACAGGCTCAGCAGGATGGCTTTATCATGCAGCAACACAAACGATTCTTGGACTTCATCTGCAAGCTGGAAAATTATTTTTACGCCCACATTTACCCTCCTTCTGGCCTGCATATGAAGCAAAAATGAAATTTCACAGCGCTGTTTATAAAATTACAATTAGACGAGCAAATAAAAACATGCTCAGTATTGACGGAAAAGAATACAACAAAATCGATCAAGGCATAAAATTAAAAAAAACAGGCAACCATGAAATTGTATATACTCTAGAATCATAAATAAAAAAGCTTTTTATATTGCTCAAAGCTCTAAAATTGTTATAGTTTACTCATTCCTTGTAATGATGCAGGATGCACAACAGTTTTAAATTTTACTTCACGAAAAAGAACAAAATTCATGAATTGTACAGATATTGCTAGACGTGTCTATAACCATACGTGGAAACTTGATCCAATCATCCGTTCTCTTCTTGATACAGATTTTTATAAACTTCTTATGGTGCAGATGATCTGGGGATTGTATCCAGATGTTAATGCTACTTTTTCTCTCATAAACCGCACAAAAACAATTCGTCTTGCCAATGATATTGATGAAAGTGAATTGCGCGCTCAACTTGATCATGCCCTTAGCTTGCGCTTTACTAAGAAAGAAATGATCTGGCTTGCCGGTAATACATTTTATGGACGTAAACGAATTTTTGAACCAGATTTTCTACAGTGGCTTGAAAAATTTCAGCTTCCAGAATATGAACTAACCCGCAAAGATGGTCAATATATTCTTCGTTTTGATGGACCATGGGCCTACAGTTCCATGTGGGAAATTCCTGCTCTCGCTATCATTAGCGAATTACGTTCACGTGCTGCTATGAAAGATCTTGGTCTTTTTGCACTTGATGTACTTTATGCTCGTGCCAAAACAAAAATGTGGAGCAAAATTGAACGACTTAAAAAACTGCCTGACATTAAAATATCTGACTTTGGTACAAGACGTCGACACTCCTTTTTATGGCAACGCTGGTGTGTTGAAGCTTTAAAAGAAGGAATTGGTAATTCTTTTACAGGCACTTCTAATGTCCTTCTCGCCATGGATACAGATGTAGAAGCTCTTGGTACAAATGCCCATGAATTACCAATGGTTATTTCTGCTCTTACCAACAATGACGATGATTTACGTAAAGCATCTTATAAAGTCTTACAAGATTGGAATCGTTATTATGGTGGTAATCTTTTAATTGTATTGCCTGATGCTTTTGGCACAGAAGCTTTTTTACGAAATGCTCCGGAATGGGTAGCAGACTGGACAGGCTTCAGGCCCGACAGCGCTCCCCCGATTGAAGGAGGTGAGCGAATCATCAAATGGTGGCAAGAAAAAGGAAAAAACCCACGTGAAAAATTATTAATTTTTTCCGATGCTCTAGATATAGATACCATTGAGAAAACTTATCACCACTTTCATGGCAAAGTCCGTATGTATTTTGGATGGGGAACTAATCTCACTAATGATTTTGAAAATTGTGCACCTAAAAATGTTCCAAATCTTGAAGCCATCTCTCTTGTCTGTAAAGTCACCCATGCAAATGGCCGACCAGCTGTAAAACTTTCAGATAATCCTGAAAAAGTTATTGGTGATCCACAAGAAATACAGCGTTACTTAAATTTTTTTGGGAATGAACAACGCACTGCTAAACCTGTAAAAATTTACCATTAATTAATTTGTATAAAAATAACTTCTGAACAATAAATTTAACCGACAAAATATTCCTTTTTAAATATAAAATAAGATTATAATCCAATCTTGCCTCGTTGCAATCGCGCTCCCTAATACCAAGATACAACAATTCTCTTTAATGCATGCAGCAGTCTTATAATATTTTGAAAAATCTTATAAAGTGAAATACCGTTTCGGTATTTATAAATGCTAAACTTTTATAAAATAAATCAAAGTAAAAATACTTCTTTTAGTAAAATTTTCCATTTCGACCGTATTTAAGAAGATGGACGTGTTATAATATAAAGAGCTATCATCAATAAAATAACTGCAACCAATAAAATAAGCCATAAAGCTGGATGGATTATCACCAAAAACGATAAAAAACCCCCTAGCATACTTATCACTGCAAAAATCTTGATAGATGGCGGAATAGCTTTCTTTTCCTCCCATTGTTTAATAGGAGAACCAAAAATTCTGTGATTACACAACCAATGATGAAAACGTGGCGATGAACGAGCAAAACACCATGAAGCGACTAATAAAAAGGGTACTGTAGGCATAATAGGTAAAACGATACCGATAAAACCTAATACAATCATTGCCCATCCTAATATAGAATAGCAAATACGGAGAGGGCGAGATATCTTAAAATCTTTCTTCATTATTTATAGCTGTTTTTTCTTACTCAGATACTATTATGCAAAATATTGTTATTACGAAATTTAATAGATCATCATCTCTCTAAATAATACATTAACCTAATGCACTCTCAGGAATAATTGTTTTCCAAAACAAAGAACAATCTATACAATATGATAATAATTTTAAAGTTTTCAAACAATAAAAATTAACTCTTTTAGAGAATTCCCAAAAAAAGGCTGCATGATAAATCAATGCAGCCTTGTAATTACGAATGCAGTGTTGGGAGGAGTAATACTGCATTCATCCACTAGACATTAGGAGGAAAATGACCTAGCTCTCCCTTATTTAGTGAAAACATATGCTAGAAACAACATACAAAAATGCATAGCTGCTATGCGTAATTTCCATTACATTTAAATTTTTTGAACTGTACTCTGACGAAAGGAAGTGGATATAAAAATAACAATAAAAATAATTGTTAAAATCAATACAATTGTAGCAGCAGAATCAGAACCAATAAATAAGCTGAGATAAATTCCTAGAAAACTGGAACACACTGCAATAAATACAGCAATTAAAAGCATAGAAAAAAAATGCTTAGTAAGGAGATAAGCAATAGCACCTGGTGCAATTAATAGAGAAATAACTAAAATAATTCCAACCGCCTGCAACGCAGAAACAATTGTCAGAGAAATCATTGTTAAAAAAGTATAATGAAGCACCGATATTGATAACCCTATTGCACGTCCTTGAACTGAATCAAAAACGTACAACATAAAATCACGCCATTTTATACCTAAAACCATCGTAACAATAACAGAAATTATTGTTGTTTGCGTAATATCAAGCCAATTAACACCTAAAAGATTACCAAATAAAATATGATTTAAATCTAAATCGCTATATATTGCTGTTGCTAAAACAAGCCCTAAACCAAACATGGATGAAAACACAACCCCCATAACAGTGTCCTGTTTAATCCGACTGTTATTCCCTAAGAAACCTGTTACAATGGCACAAATCATACCTGCTAAAAAAGCACCACAAGCAATCAAAGTCATTGTGACATTAGCAGGACGTACATCATGAAACCAAAGAAACGGCATAGAAGACAAAAATGTCATAGCCCATGGCGTTGCCATATATCCAACAACTACTCCAGGAAAGACTGCGTGAGAAATTGCATCTCCTAAAAGAGCCCATCCCTTTAAAATAAGGAAACAAGAAAGTAGAGCCATTGGAATAGCCAAAATAATGGTAACCATCATCCCTTTAATCATAAAAGAGAACTGAAAAGGAAGTAACAATTGATCAATCATATGTCACCACACCTTTTTGCTGCTCTCACACGTAAGCGTGCAGCAATGTAACCGTGTTTAGGAGCAAAAATAAAGGCGACTATAAATAAAAACGTTTGAAAAAGTACAACAACACCACCAGTTTGCGCATTCAAAAAATAACTCATATAAACACCCAAGATACTTGTAAAGGTTCCAATCATAACTGCAATGATCAAAAGATTTACAAAACGATCACTTAAAAAATAAGCCGTTGCCCCCGGTGTAATTACAAGACAAATCACTAAAAAAGCTCCTACTGTTTGCATAGCCGCAACAGTACAAGCAGCAAGAAGTGTAAAAAAGAGAATTTTTAATAGCGTAACATTTAGTCCAATAGCGCACGCATGACTCTCATCAAATAAAAAAACCAACAAGTCTTTCCATTTCATACACAATATAAAAAGAGAAAAGAACCCAATACAAGCTAACTGCATAATATCTGATGAACTAACTGCTAAAACATTTCCAAGAACAATTGTATCAATATTAACAGACATTGGTCTTAATGATTTCAGGAACAATCCAAATGCAAAAAAGGAAGAAAAAATTAAACCAATAATTGTATCTTCTTTTAGCTTTGTTCGATAATTTAAAAATAACATTGCCGCAGCAGCAAGCCCACCAGAAAAAAAAGCTCCAAATGAAAAAGGGAGTCCCAAAAGATAAGCGCCAGCAACTCCAGGAACAATCGAATGGGAAAGCGCATCACCAATCAATGACCAACCTTTTAACATTAAAAAAGCAGAAAGAAAGGCACAAACACAGCCAACTAACCCTGAAACCCACATTGCATTAATCATATATTGATAGGCAAAAGGTTCAAGCAACCAAGGAATCATAAAATATGCTCCAGCTTTTGATTGCAATCATGAAATAAAGACTTATCATCTGTGGCAATATCATTTTTTTGTGCATTTTGGGAACCAGCATAATGATGACGCAGAGAACCACCAAAAAATTTTTCAAGATTTTTTTGTGTAAAAACCACTTCTGTTATTCCAGAAGCGACAACCGTTCCCTTGATTAAAATCGTTCGATCACAAAATTCAGTAACGGAATCTAAATTGTGAGTCGAGACTAATATAACAGCACCTTCTTTACGCAAATCTTGTAACAAAGTGATAATTTTATCCTCTGTTTTGATATCAACTCCTGTAAAGGGTTCATCGAGTAAAATCGCCTTTGCTTGTTGCGCAAGAGCACGTGCCAAAAAAACGCGTTTCTTTTGTCCACCAGACAGCTCACCAATCTGACGTTTAGCAAATGGCAACATATCGACACGTTCTAACGCAATACGAACAGCTTCATGATCTTGTTTTCGAGCATAGCGAAAAAAATTCATATGACCATATCGTCCCATCAGAACAACATCTTCAACGAGAACAGGAAAGTCCCAATCAATATCCTCACTTTGGGGAACATATGCAATAAGATTTTGTTTCAAAGCCTTTTTAACTGACAAACCTAAAATGCAAATCTTCCCCTTTGAAGGTTTTACAAATCCCATAATAGCTTTAAATAATGTAGACTTCCCTGATCCATTAACCCCAATCAATGCAGAAATAGAACCCATAGGACTTTCAAAACTCACTTCTCGCAAAGCTGTATGCCCGTTACGATAAGTCACAGATACATCTTGGGCAGATATTCCAGACTCAGTCATCGGCTTCTTACCTCATCTGACAAAGCCTTAGTAATACGTGCACTCGTAACATGTAATAAATCAATATAAGTAGGAACCTCACCATCCTTACTACTCAGTGAATCAACATAAAGAACACCCCCATACTTAGCCCCTGTTTCCCTTGCCACCTGTTTGGCAGGCGCAGCAGAAACAGTGCTTTCAGAAAAAACAACCGGAATATTATATTTCCGAACTGTGTCAATGACACGCTTAATTTGCTGCGGTGTCCCTTGCTGATCAGCATTAATAGGCCATAAATAGAGTTCTTTCAAACCAAAATCACGAGCCAAATAACTAAACGCACCTTCACTTGTTACAAGCCAACGCTTATCTTCTGGTATTGTTTGCAACTCAGCTTTAATTGGGTCAATGCTCAAGCGAATTTTTTGTTTATAAACTTCAGCATTCTTATTATAAATAGCAGCATGCTTAGGATCATATTTTATAAAAGCATCACGAATATTATCAACATAAATCAAGGCAGAGATTGGTGACATCCACGCATGAGGATTGGGTTTACCGCTAAAAGGCCCATCTCCAATTTTGATAGTCGCAATACCTTCTGAAACAACTACACTTGGAACATCCTTGATATTTTGAAAAAATCTCTCAAACCAAAGTTCTAATTCTAAACCATTCCATAAGATAAGGTTAGCTCCTTGAGCTCGCATAAGATCGCGTGGCGTAGGTTGATATTCATGAATTTCAGCACCTGGTTTGGTAATTGACTCAACATCAGCAACATCACCTGCAACATTACGAGCCATATCGGCAATAATAGTAAAAGTTGTAACAGCTTTAAATTTACCAGCGCTCAAAACTGTACTGGGGGTTAAAAGAATTACACCCCAAAAACATGCGATAAAAAAAGCTTTCAGTTGCATTGATTTTCTTTCTATTGCTAATGATTTGCATTATCATATACAAATAACAGTTAATTTCTAACTTTGCAATAATTTTAAAAATAATGTCTTTTCTAGCTATTTTAAAAAAGAGAATAGTGAAATATTTGTTTCATATCCAAGAAAACAAAACTATGTCTGCACAATATAATAATTAATGACGCAAATATGCGCCTGTTGTTTTCGCGACATTCTCAATTATTTTTAAAGTCAATCTTTCAAGATCTTCATCAGTTAAAGTCCGTTCCATAGGCTGAATAGTCACTTCAATTGCAACAGATTTTTTATCATGACCAAGACTTGGATCTTCAAAAAGATCAAAAACCTGTACTGAATGAATAAGTTTTTTATCCGCTCCACTCACAGCACGAATAATAAGAGAGGCTGCAACTCCTTTATCAACAACAAATGCGAAATCACGTCGTACCCTTTGAAAAGGTGATAAACTTAAAGAAGGACGAATTTTAGTAACCTTTTTTTTGGGCTCTGGAATTCGATCAAGGAAAATTTCAAAACCGCATATAGGACCACTTACACCTAACTTTTCCAGAGTAGTAGGATGAAAAATACCAAAAAAACCAAGAATAACCTTTGGTCCAAGTTTGATAACACCCGAACAACCAGGGTGATACCAATGAGGTGCTCCAATTTCAATTTGCACTTTATTGCTATCCATACCACATGTTTCTAAAACAGCAAATGCATCCGCTTTAGCATCAAAAACATCCACTGCCTTTGCATTTCCAGTCCAAAAGCGTCCACCTCCTTCAAACTTTTCCGTACCACAACGAATACCACTAGCAACATTCCGTTGCTTATCCGGTGTATCACTTTCATAAATGTTGGAAACTTCAAACAAAGCAAAATCTGAAAAACCACGATCAATATTTCGCTGTGCAGCAACAAGTAAGCCAGGTAAAAGAGAAGGACGCATTACAGACATATCAGAAGCAATAGGATTCACTAATTTAAGCTGTGCCTGACCGCCCCCAAAAGCTAATGCCTGATTTTTAGAAATAAATGACCATGTTATGGCTTCCATCATACCTCGATACGCTAAAATCCGACGAGCAGTATGTGAACAAATCTGCAAAAATGTAAACGTTTTCTGCTTAACTTCAGCTAAACTTTCCAACGGTATAGGCTGTATCTTATCTAATCCATAAATTCGCATGATTTCTTCTACTAAATCAGCCTTACCAACAATATCAAGACGCCAAGTTGGTACTGTAACCGTAACCACATCCCCTTTTCCTTCAAGGCCAAATCCAAGTTGTGTCAAAAGAGTAAAAGCTTGCTCTGGTTCTATCTCTAAATTGGTTAAACGCTTAATTTCAGAAAATGGAAAAACTATCTTTTTAATTTCTGGCTTTTTATACCCAATGACTTGTGTTGTTGATGCTTCACCACCACAAAAACGCAAAACTAATTCCGCAGCAATCTCAAGACCCGATTCCATAAAAGCCGGGTCAACACCCCGTTCAAATCGATAACGCGCATCACTAATAAGTCCCAATGAACGACCTGTGCGTGCAATATTCTTTGAATCCCAAAGCGCTGATTCAATAATGACACGACGTGTTTTGTCATCACAACCAGTTCTTTCACCACCCATAATACCGGCAATGGCAATAACACCCTCTTCATCCGCAATAACACAATTTTCAAGACCTAAATTGTAAACTTTACCATTTAATGCTTGAAATTGTTCACCCTCACGACCAAGACGGACGCTCAATTTCCCCTTAAGCTTATCCGCATCAAAAACATGAAGGGGACGACCGAAATCAAAACTGATATAATTTGTTATATCAATCAAGGCATTTATTGATCGCAAACCAATAGCATTCAAACGCTGTTGCATCCATTGCGGCGACCTGCCATTTTGTACATTGCGAATCTCACACCAAGAAAAACCTGAGCATAATGATAAGTCCTGCGGATAATTCAAAGATACTTGAACTGATGTTTCAAAAAACGAAGACAGTTGTGGTAAAGATAATTTTTTTAATCTTCCAATTCCAGTTGCAGCCAAATCACGCGCAATTCCTCTAACACCTGTACAATCAGAGCGATTAGGTGTTAAACCAATATCAATCACTGGGTCATCTAATCCTGCATAAGTTACAAATGACATCCCAATAGGTGCATCTTTCGAAAGTTCAATAATCCTACAATCCTCATCGAATAAACCAAGCTCTGCTTGTGAGCACATCATACCAAAACTTTCAACACCACGAATTTTCCCTACAGATAATGTCACATCAAGTCCAGGAACATAAGTGCCTGGCAACGCAAGAACACCAACAAGTCCAGGACGTGCATTTGACGCACCACATACAACTTGGATAGGCGAATCAGACCCTATATCTACTGATAAAACCTGTAATTTATCCGCATCAGGATGTTTAATAGCAGTTAAAACTTTTGCAATTACAAAACCGGCTAAAGAAGAACGATCTTCAATATGATCAACCTCAAGGCCAATTGCTACCAGTTTATCGCAAATTTCATCCAAAGACGCACTTGTCTCTAAGTGATCTTTCAACCAAGATAATGTAAACTTCATTTTCAAACCTCACACGACAACGGCTATAAGATCACACACTATTTAAACCAGAAAATAAAAGAGAGATGTCAAAACAGCGAAAACCATAATGATTTAACCAACGAACATCAGCATCAAAAAAAGCTCGTAAATCAGGCATACCATATTTTAACATAGCAATACGATCAATACCCATTCCCCATGCAAAGCCTTGATATTCATCCGGATCAAAACCAGCATTCCCCAAAACATGAGGATGCACCATTCCACATCCTAAAATTTCTAACCAATCACGACCTTCGCCAAATTTTACTTCCAAACCAGAACGATCACATTGAATGTCCACTTCCATAGAAGGCTCAGTAAAAGGAAAGAAAGAAGGGCGAAAACGCATCTTTACCGAAGGTACTTCAAAAAAGGATTTACAAAAAGTTTCATGAAGCCACATCATATGTGCAATGTTAGAAACTTTATCAATCACTAATCCTTCTACCTGGTGAAACATTGGTGAATGAGTTGCATCAGAATCCATACGATATGTTTTTCCAGGAATAATAATACGTATCGGTGTCTGTTTTTTTTCCATCACACGAATTTGCACCGGTGATGTATGTGTACGCAACAATTTTCGATTTCCCATTTCATCAACATCAAAAAAGAAGGTATCATGCATCTCACGTGCGGGATGACCTTCAGGAAAATTTAACGCAGTAAAATTATAATAGTCCGTTTCAATATCTGGCCCTTCTGCAATAGAGAAACCCAGATCCGTATAAATGGTTACAATTTCATCAATCACCTGTGAAATAGGATGAATACGGCCCCGCTCTATAGGTGATGAACGAACAGGTAAAGTGACATCAACGGTTTCATTAGAAAGACGTATAGCCATTGCTTGATTTTTGAGAGCATCACGCTTTTGCATCCATAATTCTAACACGCGTTTTTTTAATCCATTAAGTGCCGGGCCTAGTTTATGCCGCTCATCAGCACTCATATTGCCTAATGTCTTTAATTTTTCAGAAATGCTCCCCTTCTTCCCTAAAGCTCCAATACGCACTGCTTCAAGTGTTTGTTCATCATTCGCTGCTTCTAAAGCACAACAAATTTTTTGTTCCAAATGCTCAATATCGTTATCGTTCATAATTTCTGCCTATTTTTTCAATAAAAAAACCGCACCAGTAATAACCAGCGCGGAATCTCGAATAAATGAATGCCTAAAGAGAACGCAGCTGGCTACTTGACAGCGCTTTCAAAAGCATTAGGCGTTGTGTCTTTTAAATACTCTAAAGCTTTCTTTGCAGAATCTACCAAAGCAATAAATACTGTTGGATCATAAATAGCTATATCAGAGAGAATCTTACGATCTATCTCAATACCAGCCTTTGTTAAACCATCAATAAAACGCCCATAAGTCAAGCCCTCTACACGAACAGCAGCATTGATTCTTTGAATCCACAAAGCACGAAAAGTACGTTTTCTGTTTTTACGATCACGATAAGCATATTGCTTTGAACGGTCAACTGCTGCTTTAGCTGCACGAATGGTGTTTTTACGACGACCATAAAAACCTTTAGCCTGTTTGAGAACCTTCTTGTGCTTAGCGTGAGCTACAACACCTCTTTTTACACGTGCCATAAATAATCTCCTACAAAATCAAAGCAAGGCTTAAAGGCCATTTGGTAAATAACACTGAATAACTTTTTTAGCATCTGGTTCAGCCAATACCATCATTCCACGTGCATCACGAATAAACTTATTAGAACGTTTAATCATACCATGCCGTTTACCTGCAGCAGCTGCTTTAACTTTGCCTGTTGCAGTAACTTTAAATCGCTTTTTAGCAGATGATTTTGTTTTCATTTTGGGCATTTCGTTACTCCATACGTTATACGTTTAAATTCGATCAAGCTGATCAAAGCTCGAGTAAACATTTGAACAGCCACGGCATGCCCTGCCGGGCAGTTCTGATTGCATTTTCATAAGCCAGTATACATAAAATAGCAAGTCCGTGTTAAAAAAAAACTGGAGCTCCATTGCCTTTAACTTCAACTAAAGGTGCTGGAACCGCATTCGTTTTAATCGCCGCTTTGCAGAGATCTGCAATGATGCACTGTACACATTCTACTTTACGCGCCTTGCAAATATAACGTCCATGTAAAATGAGCCAATGATGCGCATACTGTAGATAACAATCTGGAATAATTTTTACTAATTTTTCTTCGACCTCTTCCGGTGTTTTTCCTGATGCTAAACCAAGACGATTTCCAAGACGCAAAATATGCGTATCCACTGCCATAGTAGGCTGTCCAAAAGCAATGTTCAAAACAACATTCGCAGTTTTACGTCCTACACCAGGGAGTGTCATAAGTGCTTCACGATTATCAGGAACTTGTCCACCATATTGATCAATCAAACGACAACAAAGTGCATAAACATTATGCGCTTTTGCACGCCAAAGACCAATCGAACGAATATGCTGTGCAATTCCTTCTTTTCCTAATGTAATCATTTTTTCTGGTCGATCAGCAAAGCAAAACAATTTTTTTGTAACTTTGTTAACACTCACATCCGTAGTTTGAGCAGACAGAACAACCGCAACCAAAAGAGTGAAAACATTGGTATAATTAAGATCACTCCTAGGTGTAGGACGCTGAACAGAAAAACGACGAAATATTTCTGCAATTTCATCCTCTCCATAAATTGTCTTAGTATTTTTGTATACCTCTAATGATTTGATCACTTTTTCAGTCATTACACTCTATTAGATCTTCTTTTCCAACGTTTTTGTTTCATTTTGCTCAATGGCTGCCTTATAAAATTACCACAACGATATATATCTATCGTATTTACTTTTTTAAATTGTAGATAATCAAAAAACATGACAATATATCTGTAAAGTTAATTGTTTTCGTTAAAATAATTATAAAATTATATACATGTCTTTTATCTGTTATTAAATTTAAGATCAGTGATCTTAATAAAAGCACTCAACTGATTATTTAGTGAAACACAAAAAAACTAAAAATATCAGTATTTATTTTATAATTTGGTCTCTAATCCAATTTCAATGTATCTTTTCTTACTAGGAATAATACATATTACAAATGCTGAGTTGAAAAATTGTCTTTTATCTATTAATCTTTATAATCATAATTAAAATCAAAACCAGTAGCAATCAAAGTAATAGAAGGTAATGCATAAAGGATCAATACAATGAAAGAGCGTAAACAAATTTTACCGTTACAAAATACGATCTTTCCTGATGCGCGACAAATTGCTTACTTAAAAGAAGTTTGTACAGATGATCTAGCCAAAAATTTTCCAGATCTTCCACCAATGATTCCAGGCATTACGATATGGGCTCTCTTCGGAGAAACAGGTCACCCAATTATTTTATCCGATGAGCGTTCCATAGCTCTTGCAGGTGCTAATGAGCATGAACTACAAATTGTAACGCTTCAATAGACTCGTTTTAAAATTCTGGATTATTCCTCAATAAAAAACCAGAATTCGATAAAAATTGCTCTATAATAGAAGTAAACACAGCAAAAGAAATATTATTCTAAAACTTAAAAATAGGGATTAGAGATGATTTATATCCATATTCTCAGCAATCACTACAATAGGTATGATAAAAAAATCTCATAGTGCTTTTAGCGCCGTCCACATGCTTTTAATTGCTGATTATAAAGTCTAGAAAGTGATTCCACATATTTTGCTTTTTTTGCAATATTAGCAGATGAAGGACCCCTGTAACGTGCATAAGCACCATGTCCCATATGATAATTTAAATAGAGATTATAGGCATCATTTGGGCTAATGTTATTACGTCGAACACTTTGACGATGATACCAAGCAATAAAATCTGCTGTATCCGCGAAATTAGTACGCCACGCAAAAACTTTTCCTGTAGAACGAATATAATGATCCCATGTTTCATCAAGCGCTTGAGCATAACCGTAAGCGGTTGAAGGGCGCTTCCATGGAATAAAACCGAGAAGTTTTTTACGCGGAGGACGTGCATTATGCCGAAAATTTGATTCTATACGAATAGTCGCAAGAATAATAGGCATAGGAATTCCATGAAGTAACTCCGCATTTTTAGCGGCTTTTCTCCAATTATTAAAAAAACTATCTTTTTGAGCTAAAATAGCGCAAGCGTTGTTAATCTGTACAGGAGGTTTTATAGAACAACTTCCCAACAGAAACAAACACCCGCCTAATAAAAAAAAGCGCCCTATCAACTGTTTTCCTTAATCCTAAAAACTAAATGAAACATTATTAAAAACTTTAATTAAATTTACAAATAAAAAAAATCAATATGATATTTTGATACCTTTCTTTTATTCCTTATCATCTAAGTGTAGGGTTTGTGACTGAGAATGTACTGCTATTGATTTTGATATAGAATCATTTTCTTTTAATTCAAAAGCTTCAATGCGATTAGCTCGCTTCATAATTTTAGAGGATGATGTTAAAATTGCTTCAATATCTTCACTCGTTTTATAAAAATGTTTCTGTAAAGAGCGAACACGTATATTCATTCGTTCAAAATCTTCCATTAATCTTACTACTTCTGACTGGATTAAATGCGCTTGTTCACGCATCCTTGCATCTTTCATAATAGTTTGTACAACTTGAACAGATAACATTAATAAAGAAGGCGATACAATAATCACATGTGCTCGATTAGCCTTTTGCACTAATGACTCAAAATCCTCATAGATTGTGGCAAAAATCGATTCTGATGGCACAAAAAGAAAGGCTGTATCATGTGTTTCCCCAGGAATTAAATATTTGTTCGTAATATCGCGAATATGAACATCCATATCATTACGAAATTGGCGTTCAGCTTCCTGACGTTCTTGAGATGATGATGCCTCACGCATTGCATTCCAAGCCTCCAAAGGAAATTTAGCATCAATAACAAGAGCTGGTGCCTTATTAGGCATATAAATAAGACAATCTGGTCGTTTTCCATTTGAAAGAGTAGTTTGAAAAACGTAAGCACTAGATGGTAAAGCATCAGAAATAATTGCCTCCATCCGTCCCTGTCCAAAAGCACCTCGTGTTTGCTTATTATTTAAAATAGCTTGTAATTGAACAACCTGTCCAGTAAGCGATTGAATATTATTCTGTGCTGCATCTATCACTGCCAAACGTTCTTGTAAACGAGTCAAGTTCTCATAAGTAGACTTAGTTTGCACCTGAAGAGTCTGCCCTAAATTAGTTCTCATTCCATTAAGTTGTTCACAAATCGATTGATTCAATTCAAACTGCCTTTGACTAAAAATCTCTGCCATTGTTTGCATACGCCCTTGCATTTCAACTTGTGTTCGCAACAGTGCAGCCATCTGTGTTTGCGCCTCACGAGCACGTTCAGCCACGTCACGTTCCCAAATGGTTCTTTTCCGGTTATTATGTATAATAATTAAAAGCACTCCACAAACTAGAACAAAGAAAACGACCAGTTGACTATAGTGCTTACCAAAGGGCATTATTAAAAAAAGCGAATCAAACATAAGAATAATATAGTGGTTTTATCGCAAAAAAATACATGCGCTTATTCAATTTCAATACTTACTTTTAATAACTTAAACATCGATTTGTAAAACTATTTATTATGTCAATAAAGTCTTTAGTTATTTTACCTGATCCTATTTTACGTGAAGTTTCAAAGCCAGTTGAGCGTATTGATCCAATTATTCAAAAATTAGCTGATGATATGCTAGAAACTATGTATAACGCCCAAGGTATCGGACTTGCAGCTGTTCAAGTTGGTGTACCATTACGGATGTTAGTTGTAGATATCCACTCAAAAGATGCTCCTAAAAATCCGCTTGTTATTATTAATCCAGAAATTTTATGGGTATCAGATGAACGGAGCGTTTATAAAGAAGGTTGCCTTTCTATTCCTGACTATTTTGCAGAAGTTGAACGTCCCAAATGCCTCCGCATGTGCTATAGAGATCGTGAAGGAAAACAAGTAGAAATTGAAGCAAATGATCTTTTAGCTACTTGCTTACAACACGAAATTGATCATTTAAATGGGTGTCTTTTTATTGACCACATTTCAAAAACCAAACGTGATATGGTAATACGAAAATTCAAAAAACGTGCAAAAATGCAAAATGCATCGAAAGCAGCTTTATAATGGCATTACGATTAAGCTTTATGGGAACACCGAATTTTTCTGTACCCATTCTCCATGCTTTATTAGAAGCTGGTCATGATATTGTAGCGGTTTATAGTCAACCTCCTCGTCCAGCAGGACGGCGCGGTCTCAAATTATTTCCTTCTCCTGTTCAAATTGCAGCACAGGAGAAATCGATTCCTGTTTTTACGCCTCAAACTCTCAAAACAACTGAAGAACAAATCAAATTTGCAGAACTTTCTGTTGATGTTGCTGTTGTTGTCGCTTATGGATTATTATTGCCCAAACCCATTCTTGAAGCACCACGCTTTGGTTGTTTTAATGCTCACGCTTCCCTATTACCCCGCTGGCGTGGCGCTGCACCTATTCAACGTGCAATTATGGCTAACGACCAGGAAACAGGAATGATGATTATGAAAATGGATGAAGGATTAGACACAGGACCTATTGCTTTATCGCATTCAATTGCTATCACTGATAACATGACAGCTTATGAACTTTCAGAGAAACTATCACATATAGGAGCAAAACTTATCATAGACACTTTATCAGCTCTCGAAAAAAATCAACTGAAACTTACTCCACAATCATCAAAAGGAGTAACCTATGCTGTTAAAATCAAAAAAGAAGAAACTCAAATTGATTGGACGCAGTCTGCCAAATTCATTCATAAACACATCTGCGCTCTTTCTCCTACTCCTGGTTGTTGGTGCAACATGAATATCAATGGAAAACAAGAACGAGTGAAAATTCTCGGAAGTCGCTTAATAGAGAAAAAATCTATCGAAATTGGAAAAATAGAACCAGAGCAATTGATTATTCACTGTGGACAAGGATGTATAGAAATAACTCATCTACAAAGATCCGGTGGAAAACTTCTTGATCGCGCAACATTTTTGAGAGGAGCTAATATTTCTGCAGTTTTCTAATATGGTACGCTTTAAACTCACTCTTGAATATGATGGCTCCAATTATGCTGGCTGGCAACGCCAGAAGAATCTTCGTACTATACAAGGTTCCATTGAAAACGCTATTTTTCACTTTAGCGGACAAAAACTAACTATCACTACAGCTGGAAGAACCGATGCTGGAGTCCACGCTATGGGACAAGTTGCTCACATTGATTTTGAGAAAAATTGGAATACGAATACTGTACGTGATGCTCTCAATGCTCATTTGCAGAAACAAGGCGAAGATATTGCTGTTCTCAATGTTCAGAATGTTCCTGATAACTTTGACGCGCGATTTTGTGCGACTAAACGCCACTATCTTTTTAAAATTCTCAATCGCCGCTCACCACCAGCTCTCAATACTAAACGTGTTTGGTGGTTACCAAAACCACTAGATGCCGATGCTATGCATAAAGCAGCTCAAAAACTTGTAGGGCAGCATGATTTTACCACTTTCCGATCAGCTTATTGCCAAGCAAAAAGTCCTGTCCGTACCCTTGAACGCTTGGACATTCAAAGAGAAGGAGATGAAATTTTCCTTTATGCACAGGCTCGTTCTTTTCTTCATCATCAAATTCGTTCATTTGCAGGAAGCTTGATGGAAGTTGGTATTGGACGTTGGACAGCTGAAGATCTCGAAGCAGCTCTTCACGCGAGAAATCGGGCCCGCTGTGGTGTCGTAGCTCCTCCCTCAGGACTTTATCTGATGAAAGTTGACTATTAACTGCTTTATTAAAATTGTTTTCACGAGCTATTAATAATAGCCAAGAACTTTATAAAAAAATTTAGAGATTGTCATCAATGAAGATCAAGTATCGAATTGAGAAACCACTATATTACAATAGAAAGAAAATTCACACTTTTAAAAACTAACATTTTTCTCCAGTCACATTTTTATTGATCTTTTTAAAAGGTTTTTGAAAGTCTGTAATTGGTCTTTGCGTTTTGTATTATTCTTTGCTAAATCGCCTTGTATGACAATAGATCGCAATTATATTCGTAATTTCTCCATTGTAGCTCATATCGACCACGGAAAGTCGACTTTGGCTGATCGTTTAATTCAAATGACAGGCGGTCTTGAAACAAGGGAAATGAAAGAGCAAGTGCTCGATTCTATGGATATTGAGCGCGAACGCGGAATCACTATTAAAGCTCAAACAGTACGTCTAAACTATAAAGCAAAAAATGGTGAAACTTATATCTTAAATCTTATTGATACACCTGGCCATGTTGATTTTGCTTACGAAGTATCGCGCTCATTGGCAGCTTGTGAAGGATCACTCTTAGTAGTAGATGCAAGTCAAGGAGTAGAAGCACAAACATTAGCGAATGTTTACCAAGCTATTGATAATTCTCATGAATTAGTTGTAGTGCTTAATAAAATAGACCTTCCAGCTGCAGAACCAGAGCGTGTGAAAGAGCAAATTGAAGATGTAATCGGTATTGATACGTCTAGGGCAGTAGAAATATCAGCGAAAACGGGTTTAGGTATTTCTGATGTTTTGGAAGAAATTATTACACAATTGCCACCTCCACATACTGGCAATACTACAGATCCTTTAAAGGTGATGCTGGTTGACAGTTGGTACGATGCTTATCTCGGTGTTATCGTTCTGGTCCGAGTGATTGATGGTGTTTTAAAAAAAGGTCAGACCATTCGTATGATGGGGACAGGAGCAAAATATCCTGTTGAACGAGTTGGAGTGTTCACTCCCAAAATGATTTCAGTTGATGAATTAGGCCCAGGGGAGATTGGCTTTATAACAGCCTCTATAAAAGAGGTTGCTGACACACGAGTAGGGGATACTATTACTGAAGATCGCCGCCCTTGTGAAGACGTATTGCCTGGTTTTAAGCCTGCTCAACCCGTTGTTTTTTGTGGTATTTTTCCAGTTGATGCAGCCGATTTTGAAAATTTACGTACAGCTATGGGTAAATTACGTTTAAATGACGCAAGCTTTTCTTTTGAGATGGAAACATCAGCTGCTTTAGGTTTCGGCTTTCGTTGTGGCTTCTTAGGTCTTTTACATCTTGAAATTATTCAAGAACGGCTAGAACGCGAATTTAATTTAGATTTAATTGCAACTGCACCTTCTGTTATTTATCGCATGAATATGAATGACGGTTCTGTTAAGGAATTACATAATCCAGCGGATATGCCTGATATTGTTAAAGTTATTTCTATTGAAGAACCATGGATTCGGGCAACGATTATGACGCCTGATAATTATCTCGGAGCTATTTTAGAACTTTGTCAAGAACGGCGTGGGTTACAAACGGGTTTATCCTATGTTGGTACACGGTCTATGGTGACCTATGATTTACCTTTGAATGAAGTAATTTTTGATTTTTATGATCGTTTAAAGTCCATCTCAAAAGGATATGCTTCTTTTGATTATCAAGTAACTGATTATTCTGAAGGCGATTTGGTTAAAATGTCCATTTTGGTCAATGGAGAATCTATTGACGCATTATCAATGCTTGTGCACCGTAGCATAGCCGAAAAACGTGGCCGTTCTATGTGTGAAAAACTTAAAGATCTTATTCCTCAACACATGTTTCAGATCCCAATTCAAGCAGCAATTGGTGGTAAAATTATTGCTCGTGAGACAATTCGCGCTTTACGAAAAGACGTCACAGCGAAGTGTTATGGTGGTGATATTACCCGTAAACGTAAACTGCTTGAAAAGCAAAAAGCAGGTAAAAAACGGATGCGTCAATTTGGGAAAGTAGAAATTCCCCAGTCGGCTTTTATTGAAGCACTTAAGATGAGTAAATAACTCTGTTTTTTTCTTTTTTTAATTCTATTATCAATGAATAATTTTTAGGAAATGCTTTTAATCACGCAATAAATCATTAATTGATGCTTTTTCTCGTGTTTTTTTATCAACGCGCTTAACAATAACAGCACAATAAAGATTTGGACCCATTTCACCATTTGGCAGTGGTTTCCCACAGCACGAACCTGGAACAACAACTGAGTAAGCAGGAACTTCACCGAGAAAAACTTCACCTGTTGTACGATCAATAATTTTAGTGGACTTTCCAATAAAAACTCCCATGCCTAAAACAGCACCTTCACGAATAATACAGCCCTCAACAATTTCAGAGCGTGCACCAATAAAACAATGATCTTCAATAATTGTTGGACTTTCCTGTAGCGGTTCTAAAACACCTCCAATACCTACACCACCAGACAAATGAACATACTGACCAATTTGTGCGCATGAACCAACAGATGCCCATGTATCAACCATCGTTCCTTCTCCAACATAGGCACCAACATTAACAAAAGAAGGCATTAATATCACATGAGGAGCAATATAAGCGGAATGACGTACAATTGCTCCTGGAACTGAACGAAAATTGGCTTTTTTAAAATCAACTTCTCGCCAACCAGAGAATTTTGAAGGTATTTTATCCCACCAATATGATTCATTTGCACCACCAGCAATGATACACATAGAATGAAGTCGAAAGGACAAAAGAACAGCCTTTTTTAACCATTGATGAACGCGCCATTGACCATTATCTTGACGTTGAGCTACACGAATCTCACCTTTATCGAGAAGATTCAATATGTGCTCAACACTCTCACGAATTTCGCCTTTTGTAGCAGAATTGATAGAATCTCTATTATTAAAAGCTCTTTCAATAATTTCTTCAAGTTGTATGAGACTAGTCACTACCAAAAACCCATTAAACAGTCAAAAATACCAAGATTTATTCTTGACGATTTATGTTACATGAAGAAATACATGCAGTCAATAAAATGACTAAGAAAGAGTACAAGATAGCTCTCTAAGAGAAAAACACTAAATTTTTATACTCACATTATTTTTCTAGGTCTCAATATTTTGAATTCTGTATTACTTCAATCTGTAACGATGAAAATAAATCACCTTAGTTTCTTGATGTACATATTTTTCAAACTGCAACCAATAATACCAAACATCGAATTTATTACATAAGCCAATGCTTATAATTTAAATGATCTTTTTGCTAATTGTGTTCCAAATTGATATCAATTATACTTTTGCTCTTTAATATCTGAAAAATGTTTAAAGCAATTTTATCTTTATTGTGATCAATATTTCATAATACAGAACAGATAATATAGACAATAATAATTAATTTAAATCGCATTTGCTCAATCCTTATTGTTTCTATATCCTATAATTTTTTATGCATCTCTGCTTTTTTCCTAGATCTTAAAGAAAGCGTCTCAACAGCATTTGTTGCAAATTAAACACATTTTGCAAAGAAAAACATTATCTTGCACTCTTGATATTGTCGTTTTGATAAAAAAGCATAACTTAAAATTGTCTATATTAAATAATAGAATGAAAAATATCCTATTTCTTAGGTATTTTGAGGGGGAAGAAAATTTAATATCAAAATTTTTTAACAGAATGAAGATCATTCATTAAGAGTTAAGCTGTGAATCTAAGGCAGTAGAAATTTCTAAACTTAGAGGCAATATGATGTCAGTTTGTAATCAATATTCTTTCTGAAGAGGAGATTAAATGCCAAACATTATATCTAAGCATATTTATTATATCGCTTTTGCGCTACTTTTATCAATGTTTGCAGTGTTAACCCCTGCGTATGCTAATTCTGCTGCTGCCGGTATGGGAAATCTTGATACGGTTTTGCGGAATATTGTTACAATGATGACAGGGACAACAGCGAAGCTCATTGCAACGATCTGTGTTGCCGCTGTGGGTATTGGTTGGATGTATGGTGTTATTGATTTACGCAAAGCAGCATATTGTGTTCTTGGTATTGGTATTGTTTTTGGTGCTTCGGCTCTTGTTACGCTATTAATGGGGAGTTCATCATAAATGAATGAAGATACTCTTTTTCTTGCTTGCACACGACCAGCGATGTTTGCAGGTGTTACCGTAGAAGCAATGGCCTTAAATGTCATGGCAACATCTACTCTTTTTATCATAACAAGCAGCTTTTCAATGATCGGTCTTGGAGTTGGTTTGCATTTTATTTTACGCGAAATCACAAAACGCGATCATAACCAATTTCGTGTTTTATTCGCGTGGCTCAATACTCGAGGGAAACAAAAAAACCTGACAAGATGGGGTGGAGGATCTACGTCTCCTCTCCGTCTTGTCCGTACATACAAGGAGCTAAAATAAGTGAGACAACTGTCAGTGATGAAACGGGAATCTCTACCTGAGGAATTTATTCCTTATGTTCGTCATGTCAATCAGCATGTGATTGCATTAGACTCCCGTTGCTTGATGACAGTGATTTCTATCGAAGGAATCAATTTTGATACTGCAGATATCAGCCAATTAAATTCTTTACATACCCAATTAAACACGCTTTTGAAAAATATAGCAGATGAACGTGTCGCTTTATATTCTCACATCATTCGCCGACGCGAAAAAATTTACCCAGAGAGTCAATTTTCTTCATCTTTTGCAACAGCTTTAGATCGGCAATACAAACAAAAAATGATTTTGCAAGATCTTTATCGAAATGATCTATTCCTTTCGGTTATCTGGAATCCTGCAGCAGATAAAACTGAACAGTTAGCTTCTTTTTTTCACCGCTTAACGCAAGCAAAGAAGATGCAATCGGAACCAGATTCTGAAGCTATTCGGAAAATTGAAGAGTTAAGTCAAGATCTTATACAAGGTCTGGAGTGTTATGGAGCACGGCTTTTATCTACTTACGAATACAATGATGTTGTATTTTCTGAGCAAAGTGAATTTCTTCATCAATTGGTGGGAGGAAGGCGTGAGCGCATACCCCTTACATTTGGTACTATTGCCTCAACGATTTATTCAGATCGTGTTATTTTCGGCAAAGAAATTATTGAAATTCGTCATGAAAGCAATGAACGCTTTGTTGGTATGTTTGGATGGAAAGAATATCCTTCTAAAACGCGTCCTGGTATGACAGATGGCTTGTTGACGGCGCCCTTTGAATTCATCTTAACGCAATCCTTTGTTTTTAAAAGTAAAGCAGTTGCAAGCGCTATTATGAGCCGTAAACAAAATCAAATGATTAATGTAGCTGATCGTGCCAGCTCACAAATTGATGGCCTTGATGAGGCCCTTGATGATTTAGAATCGAATCGTTTTGTTTTGGGAGAACATCATCTCTCTTTAGCTGTTTTTTCTGATCGTCCACAAGAATTGACAGAATATCTGTCGAAAGCCCGTTCATACCTTACTAATGGTGGGGCCGTTATAGCCAGAGAAGATTTAGGGTTAGAAGCAGCATGGTGGGCACAACTTCCTGGGAACTTTAACTATCGAGCACGTTCTGGAGCTATTAGCAGCAGGAATTTTGCAGCATTATCCCCCTTCCATTCCTTTCCTATTGGCAAACTCAAAGGTAATGTTTGGGGTTCTGCCGTCGCCTTATTACAAACACAGGCTGGCTCTCCTTATTATTTTAATTTTCATTTTGGTGATGTTGGTAATACCTTTGTATGTGGTCCATCAGGGTCTGGAAAAACAGTCATTGTTAATTTTCTTCTTGCACAATTGCAAAAACACAACCCAACAATAGTCTTTTTTGATAAAGATCAAGGAGCAGAGATCTTTGTTCGTGCTGGAGGAGGCAAATATAAGCCTCTGAAAAATGGTCAACCTATTGGTATTGCTCCATTAAAAGGGATGGAATACACTGAAAAAAACAAACTCTTTCTTCAGCACTGGGTCTTAAAATTAGTTACCGCGGATGGCCAAACAGTAACAGAACAAGAGCGGCAGGATATCGCTAGAGCGATTAATTCCTTAGAAAGTCTTCCTCTATCACAACGCTCCCTCAGTGCGCTTCAACTGTTTTTTGATAATACTTCCACAGAAGGTATTGCCATACGTTTACAACGTTGGATCAAAGGTAATGCTTTAGGGTGGGTCTTTGATAATGATCACGATGATCTCAATTTAGATGCTCAATTTATAGGTTATGACATGACGGATTTCTTAGATAATGAAGAAATTCGTCGCCCTTTGATGATGTATTTGTTTAACCGCATTCTCGATCTTATTGATGGTCGACGTATCATTATTGTTATCGATGAATTCTGGAAAGCCCTTGAAGATGATTCATTTAAAGCTTTTACTCAAGATCGTCTCAAAACGATTCGTAAACAAAATGGCATGATGCTCTTTGCCACACAAAGCCCCAGAGATGCTTTGAATTCAACAATTGCTCACACAATCATTGAGCAATGTCCTACCCAACTGTTTTTTCCAAATCAAAAAGCCAATTACAATGATTATGTTGAAAACTTTAAACTCACTGAACGTGAATTTGAGCTAATCCAATCAGAATTAAGCAGGGAATCTCGTCGTTTTCTCATTAAACAAGGCCAAAGTTCCATTGTTGCAGAACTTAATTTACGTGGAATGGATAACGAAATTGCTGTCTTAAGCGGAACAAGTAGAAATGTTGAACTCGTCAACCAAATTATAAGTGAATATGGAGCAAATCCGGATATATGGCTACCTATATTTTACAAAAGGAAACAAACCCAATGAAAAAATATCTGATTATGTTTTTATCATTATGCTTTATCTCTCATGCAATATCGCAATCGGGAAGCACAGAAGTTGATTCATATTATCAAAATGTCACACAACAAGGAACACCCCTATCAGAAGATAGTCGGCCCACATCAGAAATAGCTGAATCTATTTATACTTCAGCAGTTGAAAATCAGAAAAAGATTCAAGAAATCAATAACAAATTTTCATCACAGACTCTTAAACCAGAAGAAAAAGAAGCTCTTCAAAGGGAGTTGGCTATTCTTCAAGCTAATCTTCAAGTAGATACTCTAAAACTTCAGGCTTCTTCTATTATGAAATCGGAAAATGCTCAATCAAAAGAACAAGAACGTGAAAAAGAAGAACAGAAAAATCAGGAAGCTCTTCAACAAACACTGCAAGACAAATTGGATCAAGCTAAAGCTAAGGTCAAGTATTAAATTAACTCCAGTTAGTCAAAAAGAAGAAAAGGAAGCTCTTCAAATGTAGTTGGCTAATCTTCAAATGAATACTCTCATTCAAGCTCTTTCTATTATTAAATGGAAATCATCAATCACAGAAAGAGCATGGAGAAAATGCAACAAAAGATCATAAATTCATATTTATCAAACATTAAAAATAAAATTGGAATGAGATAAAACTGATGAAATTGATGAATACGACAACTCAGGAGTCAGATTTTAAATTTACTCCATTCGAAACTGTTTCTTCGTATATTTTGACACCACTCAATGATGTCATAGATACAACAGTCAGTAGCTTATCTTCTGCTATTGCAGCACCATTAAATCTTGCGGCCATTATTTTTATCTTTTTATATGGTTACAATGTTATGACTGGCCACGTCGCCCTTTCAATGCATAGTCTTCTTAATAATGTTATTAAAATCGTTGTTGTGACAACAATGGCAACTAATGCAGACCTATTTAATATTTATATCAAAGATATATTTTTCGGTAATTTAGCCAATGCTATTGGGAATGCGTTTAATAGCAGTCCGGTCGACTCTGATGTTTTTGATTATCTCTTATTAATTACAAATACGCGTTATCAAGAGTTTCTAAATAATGCTTCACTTTTCAATAAAATTACGGTTGCACTGATTGGTGGTTTAATGTTTTTGGCAGTTATCTTTTTTTGTACAGTCGGTTTTATTATTCAAATGTTTGCAAAAATTACATTAATCATGGTGATAGGTCTTGGACCTCTTTTTATTAGTTTATATTTGTTCAATGTAACCCGCAGATATGCTGATGCATGGATTACAACATTAGTTAATTTTACAATTTTGCAAGTTCTCGTAATGATGCTTGGAACAATGATGTGCAAAATTATGCTTTATGTTTTCGAGAGTTCATATACTTCAATCTATTTCTTGCTCCCCCCTGTTCTTGTCGTCTCAATAGTGGGCGTAGTTCTCTTCCAATCACTTCCCACCATTGCTTCTGCACTTTCTAGTGGAGGACCATATCATCATGCTGGAGTATCAACAGGATCACAAATGATCTCAATGGCTTCTAATACTTTGGGTTTTGTTGGAAGAGGCTTTGGTGCCGGTAGAAGTGCAGCAAGTGCAGCAGCAGCAACGAGAGGTTCTACGGCTGCACAACACGCTGCACAAGCTGCGCAAATGATGCGAGGGGGTGGACGTGGCTCATTTTAATCTCAAACGTCTCTTCAATGTAGCTATAGTCAATACCTTCACACACAAGATATTAACTGTATGCACAATCCATGCAAAGCTCTCTCAGCTTTTTCAAAAGATTAGTGTTCATGTTTTCGTAAAATCATGGACTGAAAAACACCAATGTTTTATTTTTCAAAATGTTTGCGAGTCCAAATGATGCAACTAAAAATCACTATCATTTTGATCCTTTTGATAACACTTACTGGTTGTGCTTCTTTAAAAAGTGGAGCCCAAAAACTTCCACGCTGTAATGGACAGAACGCTCGTATGCTCAATCATGGTAAGTGGAACTGGAATCATTATAACATCATTCACAATACGGCGATCAAACCCATTACAACTCCTATTATCCTAAATACACAAGAAAATGAGGCACCAAAAGCTCATATTGGACTCCCCGCATCTTCTGTAGACACAATAAACCATCAAATGCCCTCTTATAAAAATGCGGAGATCACACATGAAAAGTGATGAATTTAAAGAATATATAAGAGAAGCGCGGTCATTTGATATTGACCGTATGCGTAGTACGCGACTACAAATGAAAATTGCTGTAGCCTTGACTGTGCTTTTTGGGTTGATGACAATCGCTTTAGCCTTAGCTGTAGTGGCATTAACACCCTTAAAAACCGTAGAGCCTTTCGTTATTCGTGTGGATAATTCTACAGGTATTGTCGATGTTGTCAGTGTTCTAAAAGAAGAACCCCAAAACTACGATGAAGTAATAACGCGCTACTTCGCCAGCAAATATATTCGTGCACGCGAAGGTTTCCAATTATCAGAGACAGAAAATAACTTTCGTATCGTTTCTCTTTTATCTTCCCTAGAAGAACAAAATCGCTTTGCCAAATGGTATTCTGGAAATAATCCAGACAGTCCGCAAAATATCTATAAAAATATGTCCGTGACAATCACAATAAAATCGATCTCTTTTTTAAGTAAAGATCTCGTTCAAGTACGTTACTATAAAACAATTAGAGACTCCAATGGAAAAGAAGATATTTTCCATTGGGTTTCAGTCTTAAATTTTTCTTACGTTAATGCACGCATTTCAGTAGAAGATCGCTTAATTAACCCGCTTGGCTTTCAAGTATCAGCATATAGATCTGATCCAGAGGTGGTCCAATGACTAGAGTCATAAAAATATTTTTTTTAACTCTCCTCGTTGCAATAAACTGTCATATGTCTTTCTTATGGGCAGAAATTTCTCCCGTAAGCGCACATAAAGACAACCGAATTAGATTTATTAATTATGATCCACACAATGTGACAAAAATCATTGGATCTATTCGCTCTTCAGTACAGATTGAATTCGCTAATGATGAAAATATTGCCTATATTGGAATTGGCAATTCAGTTGCTTGGCAAGTAGCACCAGCTGGTCACTTTGTCTTTCTCAAACCGCGTGAAGTTCAGCCGATTACCAATCTACAAATCATCACAACTCGTCAAGATGGAACAAAACGATCTTATCAATTTGAACTTCAAGTGCGTGAAGGTGATGTTTCCGTCGGTAATGACACATATTTCCTTGTAAAGTTTCGTTATCCAGAAGATGAAGCATTGCGTAAACAATTAGCTGAACAAGCCAAAGCACAAAAAAATGAAGAAGAATTTGTCGATAATATCCTCAATATGCATGAACATTTTGGACCACGCAATTGGGCTTATGTCGCTCAAGGTTCACCCCTCATTGAACCAAGTTCAGTCTATGATAATGGTAAAACTACAACATTTACCTTTTTAGACAATAATGAAATCCCCGCCATTTATCTTGTCACACTTGATGGACAAGAAACTATCGTTCCAAAATCAATTAAAGGAAACCAGGTCATTGTTCACGCCATAGCCATGCAATTCACTTTGCGACGTGGTAACGAAGTCCTGTGTATCTTTAATAAAGGGTTCATACCAAGAGGAATTAACCCAGAAACCGGTACAACATCACCTTCTGTCCAACGTGAAATAAACGTAGAGAAATAGCCATGAATAATGATGAATTGGACGAAATAAATCTTAATGACCGCGATACAATAAAGGATGGTCAAGAAAAAAAAGAGGGCTTTAATTTAGGAAAAGCCATTGCTCTTCTTATTCTCTTTGGTGTCTGTATTTATTTAATATATGCAATCCTTTCAACTTCAAAAGACACAAAAAAACAGCCCATAGAATTGCCGAAAGAAGAAAGAAGCAGACAAACAGAGCTTTTCCAATCGATAAAACCAACAATAGCTCCTCTAGAGCTAGCTGATAAAAATACCCCCCTGCTGCCTAAGGTTGAAATACCAGCGCCAACAATCAATCAGCCAAAATCTGATCATAAACTATTAGAAGCAGCGCAACGTGCTCCCGTTTTAGCCTATTTTAATCCAAATCAGCAACAGGGTATTCCAGAAAATAATAGCGTGCCTTCTAACCAAAGCAATGATAAATCGAATAAAACAACACAATCCTTTAATCAACTTCTCGAACCAACAAAGTTAGATGGTGTTCGTGCATCAACGCTTGGTAACCGAAATTACATCATTGCAATGGGAGCTTCCATCCCATGTATCTTAGAAACAGCAATCAGTAGTGAACAACAAGGGTTTGTGAGCTGTATCGTTTCTAGAGATATCTTATCAGACAATGGTCGTGTCGTCTTGCTCGATAAAGGAACGCAAATCATTGGTGAATATCGTGCGGGTTTAAAAAGAGGCCAATCGCGTCTCTTTATATTATGGAATAGAGCCAAAACACCAGACGGTATTATTATAACATTATCCTCACCCGCAACAGATTTCTTAGGTCGATCAGGTGTTGATGGCGATATTGACAATCATTGGTTTGAACGACTTGGTTCTGCACTTCTTGTTTCAATCGTCAGAGATGGAACAAATTATTTAAATAACCAGCTAGATTCACTAAAAATGCCAACAACACAAGAACAAACAACAGATACCGTGTCTTCAGAAAAATATACCCTTTCTGCAGGAACATATATGGCAAAGATTATCGCGGACAATTACGCTAATATCCCTCCAACCTTGACCAAAAATCAGGGTGAAATGGTTAATGTTTTTGTTGCCCGCGACCTGGATTTCTCAACTGTATATAAATTGAAAATTGTTGAAAATAATAAACAGGTCATTCGTCGTGCCTTTTCAGGAGACTTTCATAAAAATTCTACAGTGACATTAAAATGAAACAAAACTTCCAAAATTTAAGCGATGAAGCCACTGCTATCGTTTTAACAAAACTTAAACCAATTGATAACTTTCTCAAAGATGAAAGTCTTTTTGAGATCGTTATTAATCGTCCCTATCAAATCATGATTGAAGGAATTTCAGGATGGAAAACAATAGAAGTACCAGAATTCTCCTTTAATGAGCTCATGGGTATGGCTAAAGTGATCGCGGCCTATTCTAAGCAAAGTATTTCCGATAAAAACCCAATATTATCCGCTACTTTGCCAAATAATGAGCGTATTCAAATTGTTATACTACCAGCTGTAAAAAAACATTGATTAAACATTCTATAGAAAAAATTACACTATAAGGAGAGAATAATGAAAGAGATACTCTCAAATGAAGCAATAGCAATAGAAACAGAATTATCATTCAAGCCGCCTTTACCTAGTCATTATACCTATCCCAATAGTCTTACACTAAAGAATAAATATGGTATAATAGATCATAAAGAGTTTACGGATAAATGTGCCCATGATTCAGCAAAAGCAGCTATTAATTTGCGTCAAGAAGCACTGCCAAAAGAATTTAATTCTTCCTATTTAGAATATCTTCACAAATGCTTATTTGAGAATACATTCGAGTGGGCTGGGTGTACCCGCGATATCCCTTTTGCATTTAAAGATGGTACAGTCGCGGTTATGCCAGAAATGATGAGATCAAATTGGAAAACAGACCAACCAATTATTTTTGCAACTGGCAATAAAGTTCAAGATGGTTTAAGAAATATAGATAGAATACTTGTCGAAAAAAACAATTTACAAAACTTACCGCGTCGAGAATTTATTCATCATCTAGCAGAAATATTTGCTTCTCTCAACTACACGCATCCTTTCAGAGAAGGCAATGGACGTACACAACGGATATTTTGTGAAAAACTTGCTCAAGCTGCAAATTATAATCTTGATTTTTCAATTGTAACAAAAGAGCGTATGTCTGAGGTTAGTATTGCAGCAGCGCAAGATGGCAATCTAGAACCTATGAAAAAGCTTTTTGATGATATCTCTGATCCCAAAAAAACGGCTATTTTAAAAGAATTCATAAGTAATACACAAAATCTTGATCAAGAGGATATTAATAACTGTATTATTGTAACAGAAGATGAAGGTGCAACTTATACAGGAATTTATAAAGGTGAAAGCCCAAATAGCATTGTAATCAAAACGGACAATATCTACACAGTCTGTAGCAAAGATTATTTAGCACCAGAACAACTAAAAACATTAAAGCTTAATAATGAATACACCTTTACAATTCCAATGCAACAAAATCTTAAAAACACTCTCATTCCAAAAGAAAAATTTCCCTCTTTAACAAAGAGTGAAATAACTAAAAGTATTATAAAAGATGCCTGTATCCAAGCTAAACTAAGGCAAATTACGCATTTATCAAAAATTGTTTATGGCAACCCCAAAATATTAAATGAACAGATCAAGATGATTACTAATAATCCAAAGGTAAGCAAACAGCTTTCCACACAAATTATGTCTTCTCCTAATTCTATTGCTAATCTTGCTGGTATAGGAATATTGGGTATGAAAAACTTGGCACGTAAAAAAGCTGAAAATCATATTATCAAACTCGCTAATTCAATTGACAGTTACGCGTCTGCTGTAAAAAATGTTGAGACAACAATAATTCAAGAGCACCAATCAGAACAAAAACGCCGTCAAACAACGGTAAAACTACCTAGTGCAGCATTACGAGACATTCTTAACTTACCAGAAGAAAAACGGAAGGAATTTTTATCAAATAAAAAGTTATCTTCTTCGATTGGCAAAGAACTCAAGGAATTTATGAAAGCACTCAATGCTCGTCTTTCACCAAGCGAGCATAAAAATATCCATGAAAGTAATCATCAACAATTTGCTAAAAGTGTTGGCATCTCAGAAGATAAAGCAGCAGCAATCATAAAAGTTGCTCAAAAATCTAAAGAAATATCCCAACAAATAAAAACACCAGTATTGAATCTTGAAAAATAGTTATTGTACCAAGCTAAAAATATGTTCTTTATGTGAATATATATAAATAGAAATATTTTGAAATTATCTTAATCCATATAGAGCATTGTTAATGCTACATTCAGGTGTGTAAACTCTACAGAATCTTAGTATGATGTTTAAAGAATAATCACGGTAAGATTAAATATTACAAAAAAAAACAGACTAATTACTTTTTTTCAGTTATTTTATTTTTTTTACGCCATTGTGAAGGTCGTAACTCAGCCACTACAATCCCTATTATAATAAACAAACCACCCAATAAAGCTGAGGGAGATAAATACTCCCCAGCTAAACGCCCAATAATACCAGCCCATACAGGCTCACCAGCATAAATAACTGTTGCCCGAGTGGGTGAAATAGATTTCTGCGCCCAATTCATAGTCAATTGGATAACCGCACTCATTAATGCCAATCCCAAACCTACATTAAACCAAACCCACGAAAATTCAGGAATACTTTCACCCATTAAAGGCATAAAGCAAAATGCAAAGAGGCTACAAAAAAATAACTGTATAATTGTTATACGTCGGCTATCAACCTTATTTGCAAAAAATCCGATCAGTATAATTTCTCCAGCAATTGCCAAAGCTCCCAGCAGAATAAAAATTTCACCTTTTGAAAAATGAATATCTTTGAAATTTTGTCCAGAAATTAGTATGAGTCCAACAAAAGCAAACACAGTACCAATCCAACTACATAAATGGGGTAGCTTTCTAAAAAAAATCCATTGTAAAATTGGAACTATCGGAACATACATCGCAGTAATAAAAGCTGCCTGACTACTAATAACAGTCTGAAGCCCTGCCGTTTGAAAAGTACAACCAAGAAATATTCCAAAACCTATAGCCATTCCAGCAAAAATTTCATAAACAGTTATATCTTTTATAGATCGCCAAAAAATCACTGTAGTTATAAGTGTTGCAACAATAAAACGAAATCCTACAAAAAACAGAGGCCCACTATAACGTACCGCAATATGAATAATGAGAAACGTAATACCCCACAATACTGTCGCAAAAAACAATGCCAATTCTTGCTTACTAAATAGGAGATATCTCGATTGTTTCATTCTAGCTATAAAAGGCTTCATCTTTCAAATTCATCCTATATTACTTACGAAACAATGAACGTTCCTGCTCCATGTTCAGTAAAAAGTTCAAGCAAAATAGAATGAGGCGTTTTTCCATTCAAAATCACTACACCCTCTACACCTTCTTGAATAGCTTTAATACAAGTTTCTACTTTTGGAATCATACCTCCTGAAATTGTTCCATCTTTGATAAGTTTTTTAGCTTTAGAAATGGTCAATTCCTTTAAGAGTTTCTTTTCTTTATCCAAAACACCAGAAACATCCGTTAAAAATAAAAGACGTTTTGCTTTTACAGCACCAGCAATTGCTCCAGCAAAAATATCAGCATTAATATTATAAGTTTTACCATCTCGTCCTGGAGCAACAGGAGCAATAACCGGAATCATTTCAGAACATGCTAAAAGATCAAGCAATGTTCGATCAACTTTAACAGGTTCACCAACAAATCCTAAATCTACAATACGTTCAATATGTGAATCAGGATCAATTACAGTCTTATAAGACTTTTCAGCAAAAACCATATTACCATCTTTACCACAAAGTCCAATTGCCCATTCACCCTCAGCATTGATAAGGGCTACAATTTTCTTATTTATTGAGCCTGCTAAAACCATTTCAACGACTTCAACAATTTTTTCATCGGTTACACGTAAACCATCTTCAAATCGTGATTCAACCCCCATTTTAGTTAAGATTTCAGCAATTTGAGGACCTCCACCATGAACAACAATAGGATTAATGCCGGACTGTTTTAACAAAGCAATATCACGAGCAAAAGCTTGTCCTAAAGCAGGATCGCCCATAGCATTCCCACCATACTTCACAACAATTGTTTCATTTTCATACTTTTGCATATAAGGTAAAGCAGATGATAAAAATGCTGCCTGTTTTTCAAAAACTTTTTCATCATTTTTCTTGATATTACTCATCAAAGAGTCTCCGCATCATTTCTACCTTTTATTAATAGAGTTTCGGAAAAGTAAAAACAAGTTTTAACTATGCAATCCATTGAAAATCAATAATTTTTATCAAAACCACCTTAAATAATAATGAAAAACAAATAAGCATAACTTACTTAAAATGATCAAATATATAATTAATAATTTTGAGTTGTTATTAAAAATTATACATTAGCTTTTTAGGTTTTCTTTACACTAAATTTATTTAATTTTGATTAGCAATATTATCAAAAAACTCCTTCATACGTGCAAAAAAACCATGTGATTGGGGTGAATTTTCATGATTTGAAAGCTTATCAAATTCTTGTAATAATGCGCGTTGTTCTTGAGTCAATTTTTGTGGTGTTTCAATAGTGATGTGAATATAAAGATCACCCTTGGCTTGTTGACGTAACATAGGCATTCCCTTACCTTTTAAGCGGAATTGACGCCCATTTTGTGTACCCTCAGGAACTTTAACCCGTGCTTTAACACCATCAAGGCTGGAAACCTCAAATTCACCCCCCAAAGCAGCTGTAACCATTGAAATAGGCACACGACAATGAAGATCGGCGCCATCTCTCTGAAAAAATTCATGTGCTTTAATAGAAAGAAAAATATAAAGATCACCTGCAGAACCACCACCAATACCTGCATCTCCTTCACCAGAAAGACGAATACGCGTACCATCTTCAATACCTGCTGGAATATTGACATGCAATGAACGATTTTCTTCAACTCTTCTTGTCCCATGACACTTTAAACATGGATCCGTAATAATTTCGCCACGACCATGACAAACTGGACATGTCCGTTCAATAGAAAAAAACCCTTGTGCGGCACGTACGCGCCCAGCTCCATGACAAGCCCCACAAGTTGTTGGTTTAGAACCTTTTTTTGTACCTAATCCTTCACAAGCATCACAAACAATAGAACTTGGAATATTAATCTGCGCAGTTTTTCCCGTAAAAGCCTCTTCCAATGTCACTTCCATATTATAGCTTAAATCAGCTCCACGTTCACGGCCATCACTACGTTTACGATTCCCACCTCCCATAATTTCACCAAAAAAGTCTTCGAAAATATCAGCGAATCCACCACCAAATGGATGAGATCCTTCGCGGCTATTATTTTCAAAAGCTGCATGACCAAATCGATCATAAGCCGCTCGTTTTTGAGGATCTTTAAGAATTTCATAGGCTTCAACAATTTCTTTAAATTTCTGTTCCGCTTCTTTATCCCCTGCATTACGATCCGGGTGATACTGCATCGCTAGCTTACGAAAAGCAGATTTCAGCTTTTTATCATCACACCCACGGGTTACGCCAAGAATTTCATAATAATCAACCTTCATCATGTATTCCCGATAAATTTTTTGTTACCCATTCTAGATAACACTTGTTTTAATTTAGTTTTTTGAAAAACATAGAAAAAACTGCAACTAAACAATAAAGCCCAGCCTTATATCTCACAGGCCGGGTTATTAATTCACCAATGCATTTGCTTTAACTATTTCTTCTTATCATTAATTTCTTCAAAATCAGCATCAACAACATCATCATTTTTCGTATCTGTTTCAGCATTAGTCTTAGCTGACGAATCTTCATACATAGCCTGCCCAAGTTTCATACTAACTTCTGCTAATTTTTGCATTTTTGTGGTGACTTCTTCAGCATCATTACTCTCAAGAGCTGTTTTCAGATCAGCTATCGCGGTTTCAATCTGACCTTTGTCTTCAGCTGACAACTTATCACCATACTCATTCAATGACTTCTCAGTTGAATGGACAAGAGACTCCGCTTGATTTCTAGTTTCAACATTTTCACGACGTTTTTTATCTTCAGCAGCGTGTGCTTCTGCATCCTGAACCATCTTTTCTATATCAGCATCACTTAAACCACCCGATGCTTGAATACGAATCTGATGTTCCTTACCAGTTCCTTTATCCTTAGCAGAAACATTCACAATACCATTCGCATCAATATCAAAAGTAACTTCAATCTGAGGAACGCCACGTGGTGCTGGCGGAATACCAACGAGATCAAATTGAGCTAATAACTTATTATCATTAGCCATTTCACGTTCACCCTGAAACACACGAATAGTCACAGCATTCTGATTATCATCAGCCGTTGAAAAAGTTTGCGACTTTTTAGTAGGAATAGTGGTATTACGTTCAATTAAACGCGTAAATACTCCACCCAATGTTTCAATACCTAAAGACAAAGGTGTTACGTCTAGAAGCAATACATCTTTTACATCACCTTGCAACACCCCCCCTTGAATAGCCGCACCCATAGCAACAACTTCATCAGGATTAACACCTTTATGTGGATCTTTACCAAAGAAATTTTGTACAACTTCCTGTATCTTAGGCATACGGGTCATACCACCCACTAAAACAACTTCATCAATCTCACTTGCACTCAATCCTGCATCTTTTAATGCTGCTTTACAGGGCTCAATAGTTCGCTGGACTAAATCTTCAACTAAAGATTCAAACTTCGCTCGTGTCAATTTCATCGTTAAATGCTTAGGACCAGACTGATCAGCTGTAATAAACGGTAAATTAACTTCAGTTTGTTGTGAAGAAGAAAGCTCTATCTTCGCTTTTTCTGCAGCTTCCTTCAAACGCTGCAACGCTAGTTTATCATTTTTCAGATCAATCCCTTGCTCTTTCTTGAATTCCTCTGCAAAATAACTAACTAGGCGCATATCAAAGTCTTCACCACCTAAGAATGTATCTCCGTTGGTTGATTTAACTTCAAAAACACCATCTCCAATTTCAAGAACAGAAATATCAAATGTACCACCACCAAGATCATAAACAGCTATTGTTTTTCCATCTTTCTTATCTAAACCGTAAGCTAAAGCCGCTGCTGTAGGCTCATTGATAATCCGTAAAACCTCAAGCCCAGCAATTTTACCAGCATCTTTAGTAGCTTGGCGCTGTGCATCATTAAAGTAAGCAGGGACAGTAATGACAGCTTGCTCAACCTTTTCACCCAAATAGGACTCGGCAGTTTCTTTCATCTTTTGCAAAATCATTGCTGAAATTTGTGATGGAGAATATTTTTTACCTGCTTCCTCAACCCATGCATCGCCATTGTCACCTTTAACAATTTTGTAAGGTACAAGCGCTTTATCTTTTTCAACCATAGGATCATCAAAACGACGCCCAATCAAACGTTTAACTGCAAAAACTGTCCCTTCAGGATTTGTAACCGCTTGCCGTTTAGCAGGTTGTCCAACAAGCCGTTCTCCACTATCAGTGAAAGCAACAACTGAAGGTGTTGTCCGCGCTCCTTCTGAGTTTTCAATAACCTTTGAATTCGTGCCATCCATAACAGAAACACAGGAGTTAGTTGTTCCCAAATCAATACCAATTACTTTTGCCATATTTTAATCTCCACTCAGCAAGCTGTCTAAATCTTTATCAAGCAATCTTTATCAAGCATTTTTCTTTGACAGCTCCTTATCACATTTTATATCTTACATTAATTTTAAATTAAACAAATAATAAATTGAGAATCATAACAAGCTTGTTTCTTGGTATATAAGAATATCTCTTGATCCCTACAAGAGAATAACGAAAGAAACATCACTAAAATAAAAATTTACCCTTAATACCTTCATTTCAAAACCATTTTTACAGCATAAAATTAAATAGAATACTGTATTCCTCTTACAACTCTTATAAAAACATGAATTTATAATAAAATTATCAAGGATAGAATTAGTTTTTAGCTTTTTCTTTTTCTTCTCATAGCTATAAAAAATATCAAGTAAATATTCGTTACAAAAAATAGTTCATCGCAAATTATTATATATAATCATATTTGATTATAATGTGATCTATATTGAGACAAAGCGTTTTTTATTTTAATTATATTGTTAAAGACATTTTTTAAAATTTGCAGAAACATAAAATTAAATCGTTTGTCTTTATAATCTCTTATAATTATTTTTAGTTGTTTAACCAATATGTACATACTTTTCACTCTCTCATAAATCAATATAATGCAAACAACACTCTCCTTTATTTTGAATAAAGTTCTTGCTCTAAATAAAAAAGCATTTATATAAAAGGAAGATAAAAAAGAGGACCAAATAATCATGACTTTTATTACCAAAAGAATAAAAGATTTCTTTATATATAACACCACTGTAAAATACTTAAACAAAAATAATATTCTGAATCTCTTGTGTGTTTTTATTTTTATAGCTTGTCCCTCAGCTACAAACGCCCACCAATATAAACTCGGTAATTTGGAAATCATTGACCCTTGGACACGTACAACAGCTAAAAATGCAAAAGTGGGTAGTGGTTATCTTTACATTATTAATCATAGCGATACTCCTGACCAGTTGATTGCCATTTCGACAAATAGAGCAAAAGAAACAGAAATTCATTCTATGTCAGTAACTAATAATATTATGCAAATGAAAAAGATACCAAATGGCATTGAAATTCCAGGAAAGGGTGAAATCATCCTTAAACCTGGCGGTAATCATATTATGTTTATAGGGCTTTCAAAACCATTTCAACACAATGAAAAAATTAATGCAAAATTAATTTTTGAAAAAGCAGGAATAATCGAAGTTGACTTTTTGGCCAAAACAACAGGAGCAACATTTCCTTCTAAATAAGTTTTTTCGTAATTATTTAATTTGATTATGTTAAAATTCCCAATATTTCACTTTCTTATAAGATGTATACTTTTGTAAAAAGTCCTATTATCTTTCATTTATCACTGTAAACAAAACAACACTTTGCAAATAATCATTCATTATCTCCCTTTTAATCTTAATATTCCTTTTTCTATCTCAAGTTGAAATTTATCAAATGTACCTTCAAAATTGTTTCCTTTTTCGCAAAAAGTGCACTTTTTTGATATTATTATAAACTATTATTTTAAATAACAGATAGATAAATTGAATAAACTTACTCTATTTTTTTAGGCAGAAACAGAGTAAAATTTGATAAAAAACATCTTAATAAAAATTTTATATCGAAAAAAGGGATCTTAATACGCACACAAGCATTACAAAATTGTAAAGAAAAATAACCTTTGCTACAAAACAAAAGGTTCTTGTCTTTGCTACAATTTGTTCCATATTTGTTTTGCAAATAAAATGTGAACTCCCATATATATAATATGAAAGGTTCGCTTCTATAGTGAGAAAGGTTTAAGAAACCATGAAAGATACTCCAACCGTCACCCAAACGATTGTACTGGTTGACGATGATTGTAATATTTTAACATCTTTATCTTTTGCCCTTGAAACAGAAGGTTATCGGGTTGAAAGTTATACAGATGGATCAGCTGCACTTAAAAACTTAACACTTCACCCTCCACATTTAGCTATTTTTGATATTAAAATGCCACGAATGGATGGTATGGAGCTTTTGCGCCGTTTGCGTCAAAAATCTGATCTTCCAGTTATTTTTCTAACCTCTAAAGACGATGAAATTGATGAACTTTTTGGTCTCAAGATGGGAGCTGATGATTTCATTACAAAACCTTTTTCTCAACGTCTTCTTATTGAGCGAGTAAAAGCTGTTTTGCGTCGTTCTAATGCTCGCAACCAACCACTTCCGGTAGGCACAACACCAGCTTCTTCTCTCAAACGTGGTGATCTTGTTATGGACCAAGAACGCCATATATGTACATGGAAAAACAAACCTGTTATATTAACAGTTACAGAGTTTTTAATTCTGCAAACTTTAGCGCAACGGCCAGGAGTTGTTAAAAGTCGTGATGCTTTAATGGATGCTGTCTATAACGATCAAATTTATGTAGATGATCGTACCATTGACAGCCACATTAAGCGTTTGCGTAAAAAATTTAAACAAGTAGATAATGATTTTGCAATGATTGAAACGCTTTATGGTGTAGGTTACCGTTTTCATGAAGTATGAAACCATTTTGCCACAATAGGTTAAACGGCGAAGAACTCGATGAGAAAAAATACTCTACTAAATAAATCATCAAATAATACTTCTCCGATACAGCTTTCTATGTTTTTTCATTTGTATTTTCAGATACAGCGACTTTTGAGACAATTGTTCTTTTCCAGTCTCACACGCCGTATTGTGATTTTAAATCTTGCTGCCCTTGGTATTCTAGTTATAAGTATTTTGTATCTTAACCAATTTCGTAATGGTTTGATTGAAGCAAAAATTGAAAGTTTACGCACCCAAGGAAAAATTATTGCTGGAGCTATTGCTGCTTCTGCAACAATAGACACAAACTCTATTTTAATTGACCCTCAAAAACTGTTGGAATTACAAGCTGGAGAAAGTGTTACACCAATGCTTCAATCCACTGATACTTGGGATTTTCCCATTAATTCCGAACAAGTTGCTCCACTTTTACGACGTCTTATTACACCAAAAACAACAAGAGCACGGATATATGACCGTGACGCAACTTTGCTTCTTGATTCACGTGTTCTTTATTCGAGTGGTGAGGTTTTTACTTATGATTTACCTCCTATCCAAACAAAACAAAATTTATGGGAGCACTTAAAATTATTGTTTTTTAATACACTCTATGGCAACGGTATTGCTGTTGATAGAAGACAAGCAAAAGATAATGAAGCTCTTCATCCTGAAGTTTATCTAGCATTAAATGGCTCTTCTGCCACTGCTAAACGACGTAACAGGCAAGGTCAATTAATTGTTTCAGTTGCTGTACCTGTTCAACGTTATCGTGCAGTCGTTGGTGCTCTTTTGCTTTCAACTATTGGTACAGACATTGATGATATTGTGGAAAGTGAAAGATTAGGAATTTTTAAAATCTTTGCCGTTGTTGGAAGTGTTTTCTTGGTTCTTTCTCTATTTTTAGCTCATACTATTGCGCATCCACTAAGTAAATTATCTTCCTCCGCTAATCGCGTGCGTCATGGTCGCAGTAAGAGAATAACAATTCCTGATTTTTCAAAACGTGAAGATGAAATTGGTCGTCTTTCTACCTCTATTCGTGATATGACCAACGCTCTTTATACACGCATTGAAGCCATTGAACGTTTTGCAGCCGATGTAAGTCATGAATTAAAGAATCCTCTTACCTCGCTGCGCAGTGCCGTTGAAACATTACCACTGGCTAAAAATAAAGCACAACAGACACAATTACTTGAAATTATCCAACATGACGTGCATCGCCTTGATCGTTTAATTACCGATATTTCTGACGCATCGCGATTAGATGCAGAACTTGTTCGCGAAACTGCTAAAATAGTTGATATGGGTTCATTGTTAAAAAGCCTTATTCAAGCTATTCGTGAAATCCATTGTAATAAACAAAATATTGATATTAATTTGAATATTATTCCACGAATTAATGGCAAACCTTACCTAATTGTAGGGCATGAATTACGTTTAGGGCAGGTGATTTCCAATCTCATTGAAAATGCACGTTCTTTTGTACCTCGTAAAAATGGTAAAATTTGTATTACAATGAAAAATAATGCTTCAAATCTCATTTTAACTGTCGAAGACAATGGACCAGGTATTCGTTCAGAAAATATTGAACGTATTTTTGAACGTTTCTATACTGATCGGTCAGGCAAAGATGCTTTTGGGAAACATTCAGGTCTTGGCCTTGCAATTAGTCAGCAAATCATTGAAGCTCATAATGGAACTCTCATGGCTGAAAATATTATTGATCCCAAATCTAAAAAAGAAAAAATTGGTGCTCGATTTATTATCACCCTTCCACTTACCAAATAATTTCCCTTTCAAATGAAAAAGAAAATAATAATTTTCTATACTCATTTAGGTACAAAACAAGAATAATTAATTATAAATCCTCGTAAAATCAAATAATATGCAAAGATATTTTTAAATTGAAAATTAAGAAATAAGTGAAAGAGTTTAAATTCTTTATAATACAACTAATAGCTGCAGATCTCAATTAATTGAAAGCCTAAGAACTTTCTCAAATAATCTCATCGTTTTTATATCTTGAATCTCAAGTATAATTTTTTGCATAAAAGGCTCTACAAAATAATTGAATTGTTTTATATCTTCAAAATCGGAATAGTTTTAAACCATTCAATGCAATACTTTATACGAATGTAGATTTAAAAATTGGCATTTCACGATAAAATTTTTTTCCAATATATTTACACCGTTTCAGATTCAACAGAAACTTCTTTTACTGCCCCCTTAGTTACGCCAACTATTGCCGGGCGTAAGACACGTTCACCAATAATATAACCTGCTTGAACAACTTGTTGAACAGTGTTTTCTGGCACATCAGCATTGGGAATTTCAAACATTGCTTGATGGAAATGAGGATCAAATTTTTGTCCTTCTGGATCAATTTTTTTGACCCCATGACGCTCTAAAGCTGTCATCATTGCACGCTCGGTCATTTCAACACCTTCCACTAATGTTTTCAAACCGGAATTATTCTCACCTGCATCTTTTGGAATTGCTGCCAATGCGCGATGCAAATCGTCAGAAACAGACAACATATCACGAGCAAAATTAGCAATTGAATATGCTTTAGCATCAGCTACATCACGAGCTGTTCGACGTCGAAGATTTTCCATATCTGCTGCAAGACGTAAAATTTGATCTTTTAGCTGCTTATTTTCATCCTGCAAAATAACCAAAGGGTCAGCAGACTGAATTTCCTCTACCTCAGCATTTGGGTCACTTTCTCCCTCATGTATCTTTAAAAACTCATCAGAATCTTGTTTAAGTACATCACAATCAATTGGATTCTTCAAATCACAATTTTCAAATGAAGCATCAGCAAATTTGTTCTTTTCATCAAACATAAAAATTCTATTCCTTCATAAAATTTATACTCCTGATATCGAAATTTTTCAAACAAAAATCAAGAGCTTTTTACTTATCGGTTAGCACAATGATCGCTCCTAAGACAACATTCAACTATGCTAACGTAATAATTGTGATACAAGTTGAGCTGTATAATCAACCATAGGGACAATCCTTGCATAATTAAGACGTGTTGGTCCAATAACACCTACAGCACCAATGACTCTTTTCTGTGTATCACAATAAGGGGCTACCACTAAAGAAGAACCAGAAAGTGAAAATAATTTATTTTCTGAACCAATAAAAATACGCACTCCTGATCCTTCATCTGCTAAATCAAGTAACTGCGCCATGCTTTCACGTGTTTCAAGGTCATCAAACAAATATCTCAGCCGCTCTAAATCTTCTCCTGCCTTCACATCTTCAAGTAAGTTGCCCCGCCCCCGAACAATAAGATGTATTTTATTATCTGAATCTTCCCCTCCCCAGAGAGCTAAACCAGTTTCAACAAGATGTTGAGACAATTGATGAAGAGCAGCTCGTGTCTCTGAGCATAAACGTGCAACTTCTGCTTTTGCTTCATTAAGTGTACATCCCTGTATATGAGCATTGAGAAAATTTGTTGCTTCTGTCAATTGTGCATGAGTCACACCTTCTGGTAACTGAATAATACGATTCTCAACATCGCCTTTTTGTGTCACTAAAATTGCAAGAGCGTGTTCTCTATCAAGACGTACAAACTCGATATGTTTCAGTGTACCTTCCTGTTTCGTTGCGAGAACCAATCCTGCTCCTCGTGAAAGATCCGAAAGAATTTGACTTGCTTGAATTAAAAAATGTTCAACTGATTGTGCATTACCAACTTCTTTAACTTTATTTTCAATGTTTTCACGTTCCTCGGTTGGTAAATCACCTACTTCCATAAATGCATCAACAAAAAATCGCAAACCTGATTGTGTTGGCATTCTCCCTGCAGACACATGCGGCGCATAAATTAAACCAAGATGCTCAAGATCACTCATTACATTGCGAATTGTTGCAGGTGATAACGTTTGTTGTAAAAGGCGCGAAAGATTACGTGAACCCACCGGTTCACCATCATTAAGATAAGCCTCAACAATATGACAAAAAATATCACGTGAACGCTTATCAAGATTTTTTAAGGAGTCATCAAGGGATATTTTCTTCATCACAACTGTTTCACTATTTTAAAAATCCTTCTTTATTATATAAGATTATATAAGTTTTTCAAAGATATGGTCAAATAATCTAAATACAGTGCAAAAAATATATCGAATATCTATTACAATAATACCATTATTAAATATGAATAATCACCTAAAAATAAATATAAAAATATGCAGAATTATGTCTCATGAAAATAAAAAATAATTCTTTTTATAATTATCGAACTGATGACAAATACAGCTCATTGTACTCTGCAATAAATTTTTAAAAATCATTTGAAATTTATTCTTTACGATATATAAAATATTAATCCATGCTATAAAAATTTACAAATTAAAATTGATATCAATTTTATTATTTAATGAATCAATACATTGATATAAAAAATTTAAGCAACTACTAAAAAATTTTAATGATGTTGCATTGTTTCGTTGTATGCGAATTGTCAAAATCACTGTTACCAATTTTTATTCTATAAATAAACGCTGAGTTAAACCGAGATTATTGCCTTATTTCAGGAAACATACACATGAGAAATATCACAATCAAAAAACTTATTATTGCTACGCATAACACTGGTAAACTCCATGAAATTACCACATTGATTGCTCCTTTTGGTATAACAACACAATCGGTAAAAGAACTTGGCTTGCCCGAACCAAAAGAAACAGGAACAACATTCGAAGAAAATGCTTATATCAAAGCTTTTGCAGCCGCAAAAGCCACAAATTTTCCTGCTTTATCTGATGATTCCGGCATGGAAATAGACGCCTTAAATGGTGCACCCGGTGTTTATACAGCTGATTGGGCTCTCCAACCCGATGGTACACGTGATTTTGTAAAGGCTATGCAAAAAGTAGAAAATGAATTACAAAAAGTTGACCCTCTGAAAAAAAATCAACGTAAAGGTCGATTTATATCGGTTGTTTGCCTTGCATATCCCGATGGACATGCGGATTATTTTCGCGGTAGTGTTGAAGGTACATTCATTTGGCCACCACGAGGAAATAAAGGTTTTGGCTTTGATCCTATTTTTTTACCTGATGGATACGAAAATACCTTTGGTGAAATGTCAACAGAACAAAAACACAGTTGGAAACTTCATGGTCAAACTCCTCTTTCGCATCGCGCACGGGCCTTTAAACTCTTTGCGGAAAATCTTTTAGTTCTCTCATGACGAAACCCTTTGGCATTTACATTCATTGGCCATTTTGCACGAGCAAATGTCCTTATTGTGATTTTAATTCATATGTTCGTATAAATGGAGTAGATCAACCCCGTTTTGCAAACGCTTTTGAACGTGAAATAACAACACAAGCTAAGGAAATAGGCCCTCGCCACATTACAAGCATTTTTATTGGAGGAGGAACACCTTCCCTTATGGCACCTCAAACTGTTGATCGTTTATTACAAGCTGTCGCAAAAAACTGGACAATCGATGACAAAGCTGAAATCACACTTGAAGCTAATCCTTCTAGTGTAGAAGCAAATCGCTTCCGTAGTTATCAGTTAGCAGGTGTTAACCGTTTATCTTTAGGTGTACAAGCACTCAATGATAAAGCATTACAACAACTTGGTCGTCTCCATAACGTTAAGCAAGCTCTTCATGCTATTAATTTAGCACGTGAAATTTTCCCACGTTTATCTTTTGACTTAATTTACGCACGCCCCAAACAAACACTTAAACAATGGGAAACTGAACTTTTGCAAGCCATTAATTTGGCCGCAGACCATCTCTCTTTATACCAACTCACCATAGAAGATGGAACAACCTTTAAAAAGCTTCATGCAGCAGGAAAACTGATCCTACCAGCCTCAGAGCAAGCAGCAAATCTTTATACTCTTACCCAAGAAATAACCACTATGTATGGTCTTCCAGCCTATGAAATATCAAATCATGCGATTCCTGGTGCTGAATCGTGCCATAATCTCCTTTATTGGCGTTATCATGAATATGCAGGTTTTGGTCCAGGTGCCCATGGACGTTTTATTAAGCAGTCACTAAAAAATTCCTCTTTTTTTTCAGAAACATTTCCATCCAAAATTGAAAATCATAGCCGGTATGTCACAATAAACGAAAAACATCCCGAAAATTGGCTTGAGTTAGTAGAAACCAAAGGTCACGGTTGTATTGACGCAGAACGCTTGTCTCAAGAACAACAAGCCAATGAAATGCTACTCATGGGTATGCGTCTTTCAGAAGGACTTGATCTAGCACGCTATGAAACTTTAAGTTGCCAAAGTTTATCGCGAAAAAAACTGATCCGTTTACAACAACAAGGATTAATTGAAATAACGGACAAACAACATTTAAAAGCCACAACAACCGGACGCATTCTTCTTGATCATATTATTGGTCAATTAGCAAACTAAAATCTTTAAAGTTTCATCTTATCATGTCACTAAAATAATCACCACTCTATTTACGCAAAAAAATCGGTGATAAAACGTTCATAAATAGAAGTTAGATTTTCTATAGCATCAAGAGTCACACATTCATCGACCATATGCATAGTTTGCCCTGGCAAACCAAATTCAACAACCGGACAATAGTCTTTAATAAAGCGCGCATCCGATGTGCCACCAGAAGTCGAATACTCTGGAATATTTCCTGTTACACTTTTAATAGCATTCGACAAAATTCCAATTAATTTATCATTTTTGGTCAAGAAAACACCCCCTAAACCATATATCCATTCAAGCTGATAATATGGTACTTGATCATTTTCAGAGTGTACAGAAGCAAGGCGCTTCTCAATTTCAGCAACGAGTGTTTCTTTTGTCCAAAGATCATTATAACGTATATTAAAGCGAATAACTGTTTGTGCTGGTATAATATTTACAGACAAATTTCCTGTATCAATACTTGTCAATTCTAAATGACTTGCTTGAAAATCCTTTGTTCCTTGATCCAAAGCAGTTTGTGTCAACGCTTGAATAAGCTTACTTGCTAAAGGCAATGGATTTGCTGCTCGCTCGGGAAAAGCAACATGACCTTGGCGACCTTTAATCGTAATAATACCAGAAATCGATCCTCGCCGTCCAATTTTGATCATATCACCAACAATATTGACGCTTGTTGGCTCACCCACAATAGCCGCATTCCATTTTTCACCTTTTTGTACTGCCCATTCTAAAAGCTTGACTGTACCGTTTATCGTGGGACCTTCTTCATCACCGGTTATTAAAAAACTTACCATTCCCTTGAGTGTTTTTTTCTTCAGAAACCGAGCCATCGCCGCTATAAAACAAGCAATCCCACCCTTCATATCAACAGCACCTCGCCCATATAATTTTCCCTGGCTTATTACTCCCTCAAAAGGAGGATAAGTCCAGTTTTCTAATTCACCGGGTGGTACTACATCACTATGGCCAGCAAACATAAGATGTGGACCTTCACTACCTATCTTTGCATAAAGATTTTCAACATCTTCTGTATTTTTATCAACAAAAATAGGACGCTCAACACAAAACCCCATTTTTCTCAAAAAGTGCTCCAAAGTCGATAAAGCACCCGCTTCATGCGGTGTAACAGAAGGGCAACGAATAAGTGTCTGTAAAATTTGAACAGGATCTGTAAGAACAAACATAAAAGCTATTCCAATCTAAAAAGAACAATTTTAAAAAAGCTAAACTTAATTATACAAAAGATTAAAGTGAAAACCTTGAATCTATAAAAATAAAACTTCGTTATTTCATCCCCCTATAGTTCAGAATATATAACAGAACACTATCCAGTAGACAAAAACAATACAAATATAGATAAAGAAGCGCATTTTTACATTATTTTTACATTAGTGAAAATTAATCCCTTGAAGTGTATGGCCATTTTTCTTTAACCAAACTTGATAGGTTTTCCTTTCAGGACAAAGTTTTTCACAAAGAGACCAAAATCGTTTTCCATGATTCATCTCAACAAGGTGAGCTACTTCATGGGCAACAACATACTCAACAACTTCTTTTGGCGCCATAATAAGACGCCATGAAAAAGAAAGACGACCATCTGTTGAACATGATCCCCAACGACTTCTAGTGTCCTTATAACTAATTGATTTAACCTTGCGCCCTACCTTGCGTGCATAATGAACCACTAACGGTGCTATAATAATTTTAGCCTGTTTCTTCAAAACATCAGCAACGTGTCTTGGAAGATGCTCTAATCGACTATAAATAACGATTTGTGATTCTTGTTCAGCATTCCCTGTAATAATTTCAGCTACTCCACGTTCCTCTTTACGCAATATAATATGTAAAACCCCCAATATAGGAATTCGTGAACCTTCTTTGAGATGAAAGCCTTCATTGATCATTCCTCCATGATGAGCAAAACGTTTTTCAATCCAAGATCGATGACTTTCAATAAACCATTCAATCATTCTTCGTTCTACTGCAAGCGGAGTGGTCAAATAAATTCCTTGCCTGGCTATATCAACACGCAAGGTAAAGCGACGTGCATTCTTGCGTTCTTTTACCCACAAAGGTATACGACGATTAGAGAGAATAAAGTCTTGTTCATACATAGCCATATATCATGTCTCTTATAATCAATGAACATAACCTTTATTCAGCATTGATTCGATCAATCAAAGATATCAACACCTTCTCAAGACACTTCAAATCTTGGGGACGTGAAAATTGGTGATCCGCATCACGCACAAGTGTTAATGCTACATCATGCAAAGGCAAATAATCAAGTAAAGTTAACGTATGTTGATAAGGTATCTTAACATCTTCCATCCCCTGCAGAATATGAATTGGACACCCAACATCTATGCATTCTTTCATAACACTGTTGTTTCGCCCATCTTCAATGAATGCCTTTGTAAAAAGTAATGGTTCAAAACCATCGGCCAAAGGTCGCTCACAATAACCTTTTTCCTCAAGCATTTTCCATTCTTCTGCGCTTAAAGAAGGTTCCACCAAAGTCTGTGTAAAATCAGGAGCAGGTGCAATTAAGATCATCCCAACAGGCGCTTTGTTTTTTTGCGCAAGTATCATAGCAAGCCTTATAGCAATCCATCCTCCCATAGAAGACCCAATCAAAATTTGTGGACTTTCACAATAAGCTTCAATAATAGCTAAACTCTCTTTAACCCAGCGCGAAATCGTTCCTTGAAAAAAATCTCCTTCCGACTCTCCATGACCAGAATAATCAAAACGTAAACAAGAAAAATCATTTTTTTTAGCAAAACTATCAACTACCGTCGCCTTACTTCCTAACATATTAGATCGGTAACCAGGCAACCAAATCAAACCAGGAGAGCGCTTGCCTTTGTGATGACGCACAGCAAGAATCGTATTTTCAAATGAAAAAAATTGACAAGGAATATTTTGATCCATTATCATCCTTTCTCCAGAAAGTTTTCTTTTCACAAAAGAAAATCACTGTATTTTAAAATAATATAACAAATAATCCTTACAATGATAATGAAAAAAGCACGAATTTTTATTGTCTTTCTCTCTATATATTGTATACTGTCGTGTTAAGAATTAATTGATATTAAGGAGCATAGACCATTCGTCGACCGTTTAAAATAACCCCTACCCCAAAAGATGGGTTGCGTTCAAATCATGATATTCGCGTGCCTCGTGTCCAATTAATTAATGATGAAGGACAACATCAAGGGATTGTTACAACACAAGAAGCGCTCTCTATGGCAGCAGAGGCGGGGCTTGATTTAGTTGAGATTGTGCCAAATGCAGAGCCACCTGTCTGTAAAATTATTGATTTAGGTAAACTAAAATATCAAAATCAAAAAAAGGCTGCAGAAACGCGTAAAAAGCAAAAAATTATCGAAATTAAAGAAATTAAAATGAGACCTAATGTCGATATTCATGATTATGAGGTCAAATTAAAAGCAATCCGTCGTTTTATTGATAATGGAGACAAAGTGAAAATTACTTTGCGTTTTCGTGGTCGTGAAATGGCGCACCAAGATCTTGGGATAAAACTTCTTCAGCGGGTTAAAGAAAATACAAGCGAAATTGCCAAAATCGAATCTGAACCAAAGTTTGAAGGTCGTCAAATTATGATGGTGATAGCGCCTAAATAATTTTTAATAACAATTTCGATCCTATAAAGCTTATTTAAAGTGTGTAAATGCAATTTTTTATGTTGCTGAGATATTGTATTATACTTTTTAATAAGAAATTAATGATTTCTATAGACAAAAGATTATTTATCGGAAGCTCTCCAACTCATCCTATAAAGGATGATTTGATCTTGCATGAAAAAATGATAGAAATGCTGCATGGCCAAAACACAAATATCCTCTTCTGATAAACATCTCATCATTCGGCTTTTAAAAGAAAATTTTCATAAACATGTGTGCTGGTATAGTGTCGCCATTGTTTCAATGATCATTATTTCCTTTACCACTGTCATCAGTGCATGGATTATGCGCGATGTTGTCAATCATATTATTGATGGACAAAATTTTAATATGATTGTCTTTATTTCCGGTATTATTGCTTTTATTTTCATTCTTAAGGGGATCGCAACTTTTACTCAAACTTATTTTTTAAGCAAAGCAGGCAATAGTATTGTTGCTGAACAACAACGTAAAATTTATACACGCCTCATAAAACAAGGTGTCTCTTTTTATCACAATAATACTTCATCGGATCTTCTTGTCCGCGTAACCCATAGTGCAACAGCAGCACGCAATATTATTGATATTATTATCACAACATTTGTGCGTGATTTACTTTCTGTTATTGGCCTTTTGTTTGTTATGCTTATTCAAAATTTTACATTAATTGCCATTACCTTAATAGTGGGTCCATTAGCATTTTTAGGAATTCGAATAGCCTTAAAACATGTTCGCACTCTTATGGAAAAAGAGCTTCTTTCACTTGGAGAAATTGTAAAAATCGTACAAGAAACAACGATTGGTATTCATGTAATAAAAGCTTTTTCACTCGAAAAATTGATGCAAAAACGCATGAATAAAGCCATTTATGATGTTGAACAACAAGCAAATAGTATCGCAATGCTTGAAGCTGCTACAAATCCAATTATGGAAACACTCGCTGGCATTGCGATTGCAGGTGTTATCTGCTTTTCCGGCTACCTTGCAAGTCAACGGACAGGCGTTCAAGGTGAATTAATGTCCTTTATTGTTGCTTTACTTTTAGCCTATGAACCAGCCAAAAGATTAGCAAATGTACGTGTTAAAATTGAATCTGGTCTGGTTAGTATCCGTACAATGTTTGAAATACTCGATCATCCTCTCACAGTTATGGAGCATAAAGAAGCTAAGGATCTTAATAAAAAACAAAATTCAATACGTTTTGAACATGTTTCTTTTGCTTATACTGATGATCAGATGGTGTTAAACGACATTAATCTAGAAATTGAAGCAGGTAAAATGACAGCATTAGTAGGACCATCCGGTTCAGGAAAATCGACTTTTATTAGCCTTCTTATGCGCCTTTATGATCCTACTCAAGGACGTATATTGATCAATGATCAAGATATTCGCTACATCACATTTCGTTCCCTTAGAAATCTTATGGCCTATGTAGGACAAGATACTTTTCTATTCCAAGGAAGCGTTAAATATAATATCGGACTTGGAAAAGAAGGAGCAAGTGATAACGATATTATTAAAGCAGCAAAAGCAGCCAATGCTCATGACTTTATTATGGATTTACCTAACGGTTATGACACCCAAGTTGGGGATAATGGCAATAATCTGTCAGGTGGACAAAAACAACGTATCGCCATTGCCCGTGCCATGCTTCATGACAGTGAAATCTTGCTTCTTGATGAAGCAACAAGTGCGTTAGATTCACACACTGAAGCACAAATCAATGAAGCTCTTGATCACCTTACACAAGGACGTACCACTATTGTTATTGCTCATCGTCTTTCAACGATTGCCCGTGCTCATAAAATTATTGTGATCCAAAATGGGCGTCTTATTGAACAAGGAACCCAACAAGAGTTACTAGCAAAAAAAGAAGGTGTTTATAAAAAACTTCACCATATCCAATTTGAAGAACAGAACCTTTAAATAATAGATTTTATCACTAATTTTTAAGTTAATAATCTTTTTCATAGAACAAACCAAAACTCGTATTTTCTTCACTTCCTATAGCCCCTTTAGCTTTAAGATGACGTGAAATATCCAAATTAATTGTTCCTTTCGTTGTTCCATTCGATCCCGCCTCAAAACCCAAGTAAATATTAGAATGTATATAGCGTCCAACACGTAAACCTGTGTTGCCTTTTTTATCAACAACAACATCAAGATCATCGAGACCAATATGGGATCGTAAAGTATTCAATAAAGATGTGTTAGAAGCACCAGCAAGCTCAGCAGCTGCTGCTGTAAGCTGAACAATTTGAAATGGCGATAATTCGTTAAGAGAGCGATTGAAAATCAAACGCGCCAATACCTCATCCTGTGGTAAAACAGGTTGTGAAGAAAACTGAATATCAAGATTATCAATTGTTCCTTTTACTATTACATTAACACGAATATCACCATTATTATTGTTGGTAATAAAATAAACAGTAGGATTAAGATTACCGTTAAAGCTTACCTGTCCTTTATCGAAATTGAGACGTTGTGAAAGAATATCAAACCTTCCGCGAATCATTTGTAATTCACCAACTGGACGCATACCCTGCAAAGGGCCTTTTAAATTAATGCTTCCTCCTAATTCAGCATCAACCCCTCGACCACGCACAAAAAATTTGTTGTGTGCATTAATTTTTACATCTAACCGGATAACAGAAGAAGACTCTTCAGAAACATCTTGATTATGACCATAAGTTTTAACATTAGCTCGTTCAAGTGTTTTTTGAATCGGTGCGATTAAGTTCTTATGTTTAAGATTTAAAAATGCTGCATTTTTAAAATTATCAGGAATAAGAAGCTCTGCTTTTTCAATTGTGACATCACCACCAACAACAAGATCACGCAAAAAATAACCAGTTACTGTCATTTCGCCTGTTAATGTCGCAAAAATCATAAACCCGTCATTATAATGGGCACGATCGAGATGAATCACTAGATCAGTCTGCAAATCATTAGAAATGCGACCTGAAGCAGAAAGAGACCCTCCATAAGAAGAAGAAGCATAAGCATTCTCTAAAATCACATGATCGCCATTTAGTTTGCCTTCAAACCTTATATTATCCAATTCTAAATTTGTTTGTGTATCTAAAAAGTGACCATTAGATACAGAAAAATGTCCTTTTAATTGTGGCTGAGGCAATGCACCACTGATAGTGCTCTCTATTTTTACTATTCCCGCTACATGCGCACCACGCTCAGCTACAAATTGATTCATAAAACTAAGAGGCATCATGCCTCTAACATGCAATTCAACTTTTGAATTATTCAAAGAAATTTGTCCATTAACAGAAAGATCCAAATCCTTGGCGCCCGATGCTACCATATGCTCAATATGAAATATTGATTTTTTATAAAAACCACGGATATTCATATTCATCGACTCTGGTCCTTTATGAGTCATGACTGTCAAATTTTGACTAGTGAGGTCAAAATGGGTAGACAAACTCTTCCAATCTCCGCCAACATCAACCTTACCAACCACTTCTCCCCCAAAAGGCTCTCCCTTGATAAAACCATTGACCAAATGTGCAGGAAAATTTTTTAGACTAACATGTAAATCAAAATTGCTCTTATCTAGAGGGACTTTTCCTTGTGCTTGCACCTGCAATCCATCTCCGCTTAGCTCAGCAGATAAAAGAAGAGCCTGATTGACTGCTTTACCCTTAGCAGAAAAAGTAAAAGGCTTTATTTTCTTTTCTTGCAAAGGAGCAATCATTAACTCTTGGCCCCTTACATCATAGATTATCTCAGGCTTTGTAAAACTTCCATGGACCATAATATCTCCTGTTAAAGTCCCGGCAGCATCAAGATCTGACTTCCAAAGATTCGCTAATGTAGCAGGCACAGCACTCATTTTAAGATGCAAATTAAGAGTATCTTGAATGTTGCCTGAAAGCACGATTTCACCTTCATTGACAGAAATTCCTAACTTATTCATCGTTATTCCATTTTTATCAAAGAGGATGGTCACTGGTTTAAGTAATGCTGCATGCAGACCAACTTGTTTCACATCTATAGTTTCAAGCTCCACTTTTTGTTTCACATCTTCAAATAATCCCTCTGTTATAACGCGTCCAGAAAGCTTTGCATCTGTATCATTATGTAGCACTGCTTGAACATTAAAAACAGTTTGTCCATCGTTATTCAAAGCTTGAGCATTCAAATGATTGACCATCATAAAGGGTGTCCGAATATGTTCTGCATTAACAGAACCTTTAAATTGTATCGCGCCAAAAGGGTTGAATATATCAGCTTGTATAGCCAATTTTTTTATTTCATTTTTTGCAAGTATAAAATTATTAACATTAGCTTTTAAATTTGCTATCTGTTGGTTATTTCTTTCATCAAAAATAAAGTCGCCCTTTACTTTCCCACTCCCTTTTTGCAAAAATAATGCAGAAAGAGTTGAAATATCGTCCGCATCAATATGCAAATTTCCTTTCAAAAAACGTTCAAAAGTTTGAGTAATATCACCGGTTATACGTGCATTACCTCCTTTAATATTGATACCCTGAAGCTTCCAGATATGATCGGCATTGTTAAAAACAGCAGATAGCTGTAATGGTTTCTCAGAAAAAGTCCCTTCTCCTTCTATAAAACCCGTTAAATAGGAGGAAACTGGTGATGTATTATCCATAAGCACATTCATATTGAATATTGTATTTTGAAGTTTTTTACCAACCAAAAAGGCTTCAACAATTTGAGCCTTTGCACTGATTGTTATAAGACTATTATGTCCTCTAGCAGCGCCTTTAATTGTAGCAGATCCATCCATTCTTGGATCTAACAGAGAAAGATTAGATATTTGAGCAGAAAAATCCATTTCAGCGCTTTCTCTGCCAAAATAGCCATCAGCTTTTAGATTGGCAAACTGATTTTTTAAATGGAAATCATTAACGATTAAACCTATTCTATTCCGCGCAATATCACCTGAAAGAAAAAGTTCTCCCTTTAATAAATGATCAACTGCTGCCCTTCCTATTTTAGCATTGTCAGTTGTGCCTAAAAATTTAAGATCAAAAGTCCCTTTAATTAAATTAAAATTTCCTTTTGCTTTAATATCCGCACCACCAGAAAATGACTGTCCATTCAACAAACCCAAAGGTGCTAATGTTTGTGCTTTTACACCAAGATCTCCTTTAAAAATAAAACGATCCATTTGTCCTTTTAACCAAATAGAAAAATCCTGAGCTTTAACACTAAAATCATGGATTGACATTGGTTTTCCAGAAAGAATATCCGTATCAAGATGTATATAAACTGGTTGATTTAAATCTTCTGCAAAACCATCCTTAATCCTTGTAATTCCCTGAAGCATACCATTAATCTGAATACCTACATGACGAGAAACTAAATTATCAAGATTTTCACTCACACCCCCCATATCAAAAACAGCATCACGAATATGAATATTGTCATTGCTCAAATGATGTACAGCAAGCCGCCCTTTCCAAGTTTGTTGTCCTTTACGGCCATAATCAACTGTTAAAGCAAGATTATCTATGTGTGTTTGTGTCTTTAGCCGTGGTAAGCGAGTTGATGCTTTTTCTTTATCAAAAGCTATTTTGCCATCAACAAAAAGACGTCGTAAAAATCCATCATTCGCTATTTCAGCATTAGCTACAACATCAATTGTATCGCCTTGAAGAGTCATATGATTAAGATGCATTGCACCTTCGTTTGTCATCGTTACTTTTGCTTTTAAAGCAAAATTAGATTCAAAGAAACTACGATATTGAGATTGAACAGGCATTAAACGACCAATTGTTCCATCTAAATTTGTTATGAGACTATGACCTTCTGCAGCCTCTACGAGAGTAAAATTTCCCTCCAAAATAGGTTGCTGATTAGCTTTTAAATTAAGCATAATAACCAAATCATCAAAAGTTCCATTACCTTTAATGGAGAGGTTTAATGCAGGACGCTTTTCAAGCTCAAGAATATTAGCTATAATACCATTTTGTGGTTCATCAGCAATAATATCAATTTTAGCTGTACGATCGTTTTTGGATATTTTTGTTAAGATAGAAAAATAACCTAATTCATCTAAACGTTGAAATTCTATATTAGTATCCAGCTCATCATTACTTAAGGTTAAATGCCCTTTTAATGATACATCAGAAACAAAGCCAAAAATGTCTTTTTCAAAGGTCAGACACTCAACCATCAATGTATTCACAAAAATTGCCATAGACAATTTAGGTATGGAAAACTGATCAGCTTCAAAAAAGGAAATTGAGGAGGAATTTTGTGGTTTACGTAAAAATATAATTTTTTCTGCTGAAAACTGATTAATTTTAACATGTCCTCGCAGTAAAGCTAAACGATTCCAATCGATCTTAGCATTGTTAATTTTAAGCCAAATACCTTTGTTATCACTTATAGTAATTGTATCAATAGACGCCTGTGAAGATAATGCCCCCTGGACATTATGCAAACGAATTTGTCGATTAGGTGCGGAAAGTTTACGTTCAATAAAAGAAACAAGCCATGAACGATCATTTTCTATTTCCTCTCCGGCGAATGAATTTCCTCTTTGAACAAAGACAAAAGAGAGCATCATCAAAAGAGAAAATCCAAATAAAAAAAACCTCAAATACCACATTTTTTTCATTAGAATGCTTGTCCTATACCGACATAAAAACCAACACGAGGATCACTTTTCTCTCGCTTAAAAGGAAAAGCTACATCAAACCGAAAAGGGCCAAAACTAGTCATATAACGGCCTCCAATGCCCGCGCCCCATTTCATTTGTTGTGAAAAATTAAAATGCGTTTTTTCCCCTACAAAGCCGCCATCAATAAAACTCACAAATCCTATTTTATTATTAAAGGAAAGGCGTAATTCAGCTGATCCTTCAATAAGAGAACGCCCACCAATAATAGTATCATTTTTTGTTTTGATACCAATATTACGATAAGCATATCCTCTAACAGATCCACCGCCACCAGCAAAAAAAAGTGTATCTGAAGGCAATTCAGCTATATTACCTCCAATAATTGTACCAAGCTTTACGCGTGTTGAAAAAATAAAATGCTCTTTTACATCAAACGCCCAATAAGACCGACCTTCTATTGTCATTTTTGTCACAAAATTATCAAAACGCATTTCATAAAGCGGTTCAAGAACTGCTTCACCATACAAACCCTTTGTCGCATTAACTGGATTATTACGACCATCATAAATCAAACCACTCAATAATCCAATTGTGGTGAAATGACGGCTTCCAAAATAATCATCACGAGAATAACCGTTAAAAGTAGCTACAGCAACTCGCCCTGATAACTGATCATTAAAAATATGCCTAATCCCCAACTGTCCTTTGAAAGCTTTTGTAGTATAATTATCTAAAACATCTTGTTCTCCTTTCAGTTCTGCTGCAAAATCAGTATCAGGAGTAATGATGCCAGGCTTAATAAATGTCGCTCCCAAAAGATAATTAAAATTTTTCGGATGATAAGACTCTTCTTTTCTACTACCGATATCGCTTATTTTAGTTTCAATTTTAAGGTGCTCTGCATGGCCAAAAATGTTATTGTGCATCCAATAAGCTTCAAGTCCTACGCCATCTAATGTTGAATAGCTACCACCAATACCAAAACGTCGTGGCTTACGTTCTTCTAAAACAAGTGTAAGTGGTAAATGACCATCAGAGCTAATTGTTTCAGCCTCACGCACAATCACTGCACGAAAAACGTCAAGTCGTGCAAGCCGTTTATTTGCCTTAATCAACGCATCAGGATTATATTGTTGATTTGGTTTTAATCCTGTCATCCATGCAATATAAGCTGAATCTATACGTGGTTTTTGGCTCACATTACGCACATTTAAAGAGCCGTAATAAGCCTTTTTCCCAGGATTAACTGTAATCTGCGCGTCAATAAAGCGTGCTGCATGATCAGCAACAACATCACGATTTACAATATTGGCTTTAGCATAACCTTGTTGACGCCATCTTTCTATTAACCACCGTTCTGCTTTAAGAATAGTCTCAGATTTTGCAACAGCACCAACTTTATAACCTAAATTTTCCACTGAAAGAATTTCACCTGTTTTATACCTTTCAAGAAAAAAAGCTTTATTGAAATTCGCAACATTAAAAACATATTGTGGTCCAGCATCAATTGTAATGATAATATTCGAATGAGTTGGTAACTGAGACAAAGGGCTTAAATCAGAAACCTCCAAACCATTAATTTTAATACTGATGATACCACCATAACGGCCATCAGCATAAAGGGCTGCAAGTATTGTCCGATAATTTGAACGGGCTTTAGCTAACAAACCAGATGAATTTGCTACTGTTTTACCTTGATCAGAAACAAGAGAAGATGCAGCTTTAGCTATTTTAATCCCTTCTTGTGGAGCCCCTGGTGGAGCAACCACTTCGACGGTATAAGATTTTTCTGTACTATTTACTCCAGATGGAAAAGAAGCTGAGGTTTTTTTTCCAAATAAATGAAAACCAAAGAGCTCAAATGCGAAAACTGACCGTGTAAAAACAAAAATTAGGCATAAGACTATCACTACGCTGTATGCGGTTATTGATTTCAAAGAAATTCTTGTCGGACACATTCCCAAATCAGATACTCTTAATAAATATTTTGATGTTTTTTTCTTATAAATAAAATCAACTAAAGAACGATAAACATTGTTTTCTATTATTAAGTTCTTCACCCTCTTTAATTACATTAAATCATACATTTTTTTTAAAATATGCGATTTCATATTTCTTTTCCGTTTTTTTTCCATATTCACAGATTGTGAAGAACTGTGAGACAAAACTAAAATATTATATTTTTATGTTTTTAACACATTCATTTAATCTCTTTTAAATACTTTATTGGGGCATATATTATTATAGTTAAATTTATACGAATGCCTCTCCATCACAGTGCTCTCAAATCCTGAATATATATCTTCATCAAAAAGCGTGTAGAGGCACTTCTTGATTTTTATACATAGATATGATTGTGTCTTTCAAATAAAAGAAGGGGGGGAAATAAAATAATGGTCGCACATGTTACAACGGTTGCTTTTCGTGGTCTAGAAGCAATTCCTGTTGATGTACAGGTTATGATTTCCTCCGGCAAAATAGGAATGGCTATTGTTGGATTAGCCGATAAAGCAGTCGCAGAAAGTCGTGAACGAATACAAGCAGCTCTTCATGCCTGCGGGCTTTCTATGCCAAACAAACGAGTTACCGTTAATCTTGCACCAGCTGATTTGCCCAAAGAAGGTTCACATTATGACCTTCCCATTGCCTTAGGCTTAATGCTCGCTATGAATCTTCTTCCTTCCGATATAGCTCAAAAATATATCATTTTAGGTGAATTATCACTTGATGGATCTATTAACTCTGTTAATGGTGTTTTACCAACTGCAATGACAGCATTATCGCTTGATAAAGGATTAATTTGCCCTCACAAATGCGGCCCAGAAGCAGCATGGGCAAACGCAGAAATGGATATTCTTGCCCCTGAAAATCTTCTTATGATAATCAACCATTTTAAAGGAACACAAATTCAAAAAAGACCACAACCACGTCAATATACCACATCAACCGAATTACCAGATCTCTGTGAGATTAAAGGACAACAATCTGCAAAACGAGCATTAGAAGTTTGTGCAGCAGGACGACATAATCTTCTATTTGTGGGTCCTCCTGGTGCAGGAAAATCTATGCTAGCCCAATGCTTACCTTCTATTTTACCACCTCTTGATAGCCGCGAGCTTTTAGATGTTGCTCTTATTTCTTCTATTACAGGAGAAACAACACATAATACTATATCACGCCATTGTCCCTTTCGTTCTCCACATCATTCTGCCTCTATGGCTGCAATGATTGGTGGTGGCCTCAAAGGACGGCCAGGAGAAGTATCACTTGCTCATAATGGTGTTTTATTTCTAGATGAATTTCCTGAATTTTCTCCTCAAGTTCTTGATTCTCTTCGTCAACCTTTAGAGAGCGGAGAATGCATTATTGCCCGTGCAAATCACCATATAAGCTATCCCGCTCGTATTCAACTCATCGCTGCAATGAACCCCTGTCGATGCGGTATGGCTGGTGAAAAAGGTCATGTTTGTTCCAAAGGTATACGGTGCCAAATTGATTATCAATCCCGTATTTCTGGTCCTTTACTTGATCGCATTGATTTACGTATCGAAGTCCCTGCTTTAACAGCAATGGATCTCATGCAACAAAAACAGTCAGAAAAAAGCTCTAATGTCGCAAAACGCGTTGCACAAGCGCGTTCTATTCAAGCTAAGCGTTTTGCAGCACTGGATCTTCCCCACATCCGAACCAATAGCGACTGTCCTGCAAAAATCATTGAACAAATTGCTATTCCTGATCAAAATGCCGCTACATTACTCCGTGATGTTAGCGAAAAGATGCACCTTTCCGCACGTGCTTATCATCGTATTCTCAAAGTCGCACGCACTATTGCTGATCTTGATCAAGCACAGCATCTTGCACGCCATCACCTTGCAGAAGCTATTTCCTATCGGTTAAACAACGAAAGACTTGTAACTATCACTTAATGAGTTTTAAATTAATAAAAACTAATTGGAAAATAACGTAAATAAAGCTCTGTCAGCTTACCATCACGCTCTAAAGATTTTAGAGCATAATTTAGAATATCAACTAAATGTGCATTCTTTTTTGCAACAGCGATTCGCATTCCTGCTCCTAAAAATTGTGGAGCTATATAAGCTCCTCCAACAAAATGACAACAATCCATTGATTGCGGATCATTTACCCATAAGGACAAAGCCAATCCGTCATCAAAAATAAGATCAATTTCATGATCCTGTAATGCTTTATAGAGCATTTTTCTATTATCAAACCCATGCCATTCAGCTTGAGGAAAATAACTATGAAACAGTTTTTCATATGCACTATTAATTAAAAATCCACTCTTTAAATACTCAAGTTTATTGCTTATCAGTTCATTAAGATTCAAAGATTTATCCGATACAAAACGCGCAGGAAAACGCAAATAAGTTCTGGTAAAAGCAAGATATTGATGCATTTCCGTTGTTTCTTCTAAACCAGCAATCATTGCTTCTGCTTCATCGCTATTGAGATGATTTACCAATTCTTCCCGAGGCACAACTTCTACTTCACATAATTTTTCAAGTGTTAGTTTTACGCAAATGGCGCGTAATAAATCAGCATTATAGCCTGCAAGATGACCTGTTTTATCAAGAAAGTTAAAAGGAGGAAAATCAAACGTTGTAACAAAACGTAAACGCTTTATATTCGCTATATCAGGCTGTATCAAATGTTCGTGCGCATTAAAAAAAGAAGGAAGCCTGCCTCCCATCCCAACCTTTACAAAAGATGAAAAAAAAAGGACCGACGCTATAAATAAAATTCCAATAAAAGAATTTAATATATTGATGAATATATTCATTTTTAAAATCTCCCCCAATAAATTATTTATAGCTAAACTACTCTTTTTTCTTTGTCACAGTGTTAAAAGCTCAACTAAAAAGAGTTGATATTTTAAATAGGTTAAAGTCTTTAATATTCCTCACAATTGTTAAAAAATTTAAGAGTTTCTACATATTTTTAGATCTATAATATGGATTTTATAGTGTGCTTTTGTAGATAAAAATATAAAAAACAATAATTTTCTTAGTTTAGAATAAATTTCTATAGGAATATTGGCTTTATTCCTGTTTTCCTTGTAATGATTGTGACTTTCTTCTATTCTGCAGATATGCAAGAATGATATCTTAATTTTGTAAATACTATTCTAGACACAATCAATTCAAAACAATGAAGCAATAACTTTCCTTCCAAGGAACATAAATCTTATTTTAAAGCTATAAAATATAACCAAAATCATCCTTCATTTTTAAAATAGGAACCTCTTTATCATCCTTTTATTATAAAGGAATAATCGTGCAACACGTATCGACAAAACATCATCATTTGAATACGAAAAACCTCTATATCTATTCTAGACATGACACATGTTGAATATAGATCTGATATACGGTAAACATCTAATGTTGTTATTCTATAAATAACGGGCTAAAATATTAAGCCCACAAAAAAATGACGAAATATTGAAATTAAATACAGAAATGGATTGACCTATGAGTGATGAAACAACTTCGCCAGCGTGTGGTGACTATGGTGCATCTTCCATTAAAGTCCTTAAAGGTCTTGATGCTGTGCGCAAACGTCCTGGCATGTATATTGGTGATACCGATGATGGTTCAGGTCTGCACCATATGGTTTATGAAGTTGTAGATAACGCTATTGATGAAGCTTTAGCTGGTTACGCTACTCTTGTAAATGTCACACTTCATGCTGATGGATCCTGCTCTGTTCGTGATAATGGACGTGGAATTCCAACAGATATTCATCCAACCGAGGGTATTTCGGCCGCTGAAGTTATCATGACACAACTCCATGCTGGTGGAAAATTTGATCAAAATTCTTACAAAGTTTCCGGAGGATTGCATGGTGTTGGAGTTTCTGTTGTTAATGCACTTTCTGTTTGGCTACGGTTACGTATTAAGCGTAATGGAAAAATTCATGAAATGTCGTTTACACATGGAGTCGCTGATTCCCCATTAAAAATTGTTGATGATTGTAATTCAGAAAGCGGAACAGAAATAACTTTTTTACCAAGTTCTGAAACCTTTACGATGGTTGAATTTGATTTCGAAACTTTAGAGCGTCGTCTACGAGAATTAGCTTTTTTAAATTCGGGTATACACATCATCCTTACAGATCAACGTCATGCTGATGTTCAATCAGTAGAATTGCATTATGAAGGTGGATTAATTGAATTTGTCAAACATATCGATCAATCAAAAAAAGCTCTCATTGATAATCCTATTTATATCACAAACGAAAAAGATGGCATGAGCGTAGATGTTGCTTTATGGTGGAATGATTCCTATCATGAAAAAGTATTGTGTTTTACTAATAATATTCCGCAACGAGATGGCGGAACTCATTTAGCAGGTTTTCGTAGCGCTTTAACACGTCAAATTAATGGTTATGCAGAATCCTCAGGGATTGCCAAAAAAGAAAAAGTTAATTTAACTGGTGATGATTGTCGTGAAGGCTTAACAGCTATTCTTTCTGTCAAAGTGCCTGACCCAAAATTTTCCTCTCAAACAAAAGATAAATTGGTTTCTTCAGAGGTGCGTCCTATTGTTGAAAATTTGGTCAATGAAGGTCTTTCATCATGGCTAGAAGAACACCCTAATGAAGCAAAAATCCTTATCAGTAAAGTAGTAGAAGCTGCAGCTGCCCGTGAAGCAGCTCGTAAAGCACGGGAACTCACACGACGTAAAGGAGCCCTTGATATCACTTCTTTACCAGGAAAACTTGCTGATTGTCAGGAACGTGATCCTACAAAATCAGAAATCTTTATTGTCGAGGGAGATTCAGCTGGTGGATCCGCTAAAAGTGGACGTTCACGCCAAAATCAAGCAATTTTGCCCTTGCGTGGTAAAATTCTTAACGTCGAACGAGCACGCTTTGACCGAATGCTTTCATCTGAAATGATCGGAACACTCATCACTGCTCTTGGTACCTCCATCGGGAAAGACGAATTTTCGCCAGATAAGGTACGTTATCATAAAATTATTATTATGACAGATGCGGACGTTGACGGAGCACATATCCGCACCCTACTTCTCACCTTCTTTTTTAGACAAATGCCTGAATTGATTGAACGTGGACATCTGTATATTGCTCAACCACCTCTTTATAAAGTATCCCGTGGTAAATCTTTTCAATATATAAAAAATGAAGCAGCATTTGAAGAATTTTTAATTGATGCGGGATTGGAAGAAACGACATTAGAACTTGCAACAGGTGAGGTTCTTGCCGGTGCTGATTTGCGTAAGCTTGCTGAAGATGCCCGTATGTTACGCCAACTTCTCAATGGTCTTCACACACGCTATAATCGTAATATCGTTGAGCAAGCCGCAATTGCTGGTATTTTTGGCTCTGAAGCTTTTACAACACCAGAAAAAGCTCAACAAACAGCAGACAATGTGGCAAATCGATTGGATTTAATTGCTGATGATATGGAACGCGGTTGGACGGGTATCTGTGCACCAGAAGGAGGGTTGTATTTTGAGCGTATTTTGCGTGGCGTTAAAGAAGTTATTACACTTGATGCAGGGCTTATAAATTCAGCGGATGCGCGCCAAATTGATCGTATTGCTCAAAATCTCATAGAAGTCTATAGTCTCCCTCCTCTCTTGCATCGCAAAGATAAATCAGAGCGTATCTTTGGACCTATTAGTTTATTAGAAAGTATTTTTAAAAATGGCAAAAAAGGTTTGACTTTACAGCGTTATAAAGGTCTTGGAGAAATGAACGCCGACCAATTGTGGGAAACAACCCTTAATCCTGACGCACGTACTCTTTTACAGGTTAAAATTAATGACGCAACGGATGCAGACTCACTCTTTTCTCGCTTAATGGGTGATGAAGTTGAACCACGGCGATCTTTTATTCAAGATAATGCCTTAAGTGTTGCTAATCTGGATATCTAAAAGCGCTTTTTTATCTTAAGCTGTATATAAACATTATGATTTTATCCGTTGTTTTTTCGTATTTGAGCATTTTTTCCACATGTCGTTTACGATAAAAGAAAAATAAGAAAGGTCATGTATTATGGCGGCGGAAACAGAACGCGTAGGAATTGAAGGAGGTATGGAACATTTTTTTGGTTTCAAAAAAGTTGATGAAATGCAAAAACAATCTATGGTTGATAATGTATTTCATTCTGTTGCTGAAAACTACGACAAAATGAATGATATCTTATCTCTTGGACTCCATCGTATATGGAAAAATTCTATGGTGGCGTGGCTATCTCCCCCTGCTATTTCTAACTGGAAAGCTCTTGATGTAGCCGGTGGTACTGGCGACATTGCTTTTCGTATTCTCAACGCCTCACGCAAAAAAGCTCATGTTACAGTCCTTGATATTAATGACTCAATGCTAAACGTTGGTAAAAAACGTGCACAAAAAAATAATCTTGCCTCTCTTATTGACTTTATTGAAGCCAATGCAGAACTTTTGCCTTTTGAAGATCAAAGTTTTGATGCTTATACTATTGCCTTTGGAATTCGTAATGTACCACATATTGATAAAGCTCTTAAAGAAGCTTTTCGTGTTTTAAAACCAGGTGGACGTTTTTTGTGCTTAGAATTTTCAAATGTTGAAATGCCTCTACTTGATAAAATTTATGACCTTTGGTCTTTCCATGCTATTCCCAAACTGGGTCAATTCATTGCAGGTGATCATGATGCATATCATTATTTGATTGAATCGATTCGTAAATTTCCTAAACAAAATGACTTTGCCCATATCATCAAAAGCGCAGGCTTTTCCTCGGTATCATATCGCACTCTTACAGGTGCTATTGCAACATTATATTCAGGTTGGAAAATTTAAAAAATGGTACAAATTTCTACCTATTTTCAACTTTTACGTGCATTATTTGTTTTTACGCGAGAAGGTGTTATTAGCGCTCTCCCTTGTGATGGCCTTCAAGGATTTCCAGCAGTATATCACCGTATAGCAAGCGTATTAGCACGACGTAAAACGAAAAAAAAACATCGATCTGAAAATATATCACATGCTATCAATAAACTTGGCCCATCTTACGTCAAACTTGGTCAATTTCTTGCTACTCGGCCAGATATTGTTGGGCGCGATATTGCAGCAGACTTAGCTCAACTCCAAGATCGTGTTCAAACTTTTCCTTGTGCCGATGCAATTATTCAAATTGAAAACTCTCTCGGCCAATCTATTAATGATTTATTCACAGATTTTCACCCGCCTATTGCAGCAGCTTCTATTGCCCAAGTTCACCCAGCTGAATACTATGATAAAACAGGCAACAAAAAAAAATGCGCCGTTAAAGTTATCCGTCCTAATATTAGAAATCGTTTTGCAAAAGACCTTAAAGGTTTTTATCTCATTGCTCATTTACAAGAACGTTATATACCTGCCTCTCGACGTTTACGTCCCGTTCGTGTTGTTGATACTTTGGCACAAACAACGCAAATTGAAATGGATTTGCGCTTAGAAGCAGCTGCTATATCAGAAATGGCTGAAAATACTCAACATGATGCAGGTTTTCGGGTACCCAAAATTGATTGGGAACGAACGGGGCGGAATGTTTTAACAATGGAATGGATTGATGGCATAAAAATGTCTGATATTCCAGAACTTAAAAAAGCTGGTTTTGATTTAAAAGCTTTAGCCATTACACTCATTCAATCTTTTCTCCGTCATACTTTACGTGATGGCTTTTTTCATGCTGATATGCATCCTGGTAATTTATTTGTTGATCCACAAGGATGTATTGTTGCGGTTGATTTAGGAATCACAGGACGGCTTGGAAAAAAAGAAAAGCATTTTCTTGCTGAAATTCTTTACGGTTTTATTACTCGCGATTATCATCGTGTAGCATACGCTCATTTTGAAGCAGGTTATGTCCCATCACATCATAATATTGAGAGTTTTGCTCAAGCCAACCGAGCTATTGGTGAACCTATTCATGGACAATCCGCACAAAGTATTTCTATGGCCAAATTGCTTACACTCTTATTTGAAGTTACTGAACTATTTGATATGAAAACGCGGCCTGAACTCTTATTACTGCAAAAAACCATGGTGGTTGTTGAAGGAGTAGCACGCTCATTAGATCAAGATTTTAACATGTGGAAAGCCTCTGAACCAATTGTCAAAGAATGGATTAGCAAAAACTTAGGACCGATCGGACTTGTAAAAGATATGAGTGAAGGAACACAAGGATTGCTTTCACTTGTACGTCAAACTCCACAATTGATACAAAATTTCCAACAGATAGAAGAAGGGTTAAGTAAAATGACAAAGACAGGACTTTATCTTTCTCCTGCTACACTTAAACAACTTGCTTTTGAACAAAGCCGCAATAACCGTTATGGTCGCTATAGCTTATTCATTATTGCTTTTTGTTTGCTTTTTATCACTTTTTTTCTTTTTCCTTCTTTCTAACTTACGCAATATATTAAAATATTAAAGGAGATACAATTATGAAACTATTTCTATCATTTTAATATTTCGGAGATATATTATGGCGAATATTACCCTTCGAAATGTATCACTTGAGATTCAAGAATTTCTGCGTGTACGCGCTGCGCAAAATGGTATTTCTATAGAAGAAGAAACTCTTCACATATTAAATAATCTCGCAAAAACATCCATTATATCACAACAAAAAGTAAACACTGTTGAACAACAATCATTAAAATCAAAATCAATTCTTCTTATTATTGGTGGCAGTATTGCAGCCTATAAAGCACTTGATTTAATTCGCCGTTTGCGAGAACGTGGAGCCCATTTAAACATTATTATGACAAAAGCAGCTCAAAAATTTATTACCCCTCTAGCTGCTGAAGTTCTCAATGGTGGTCATGTATATAACGATTTATTTTCACGTGAAGAAGAACAAGATGTCGCTCATATCCGATTAGCGCGTCAGGCTGATTTAATTATTGTAGCTCCAGCCACTGCAAATCGTATTGCAAAAATAGCCACTGGAATAGCGGATGATTTAGCTAATTGCGCCATCTTAGCAGCGCATTGTCCACTTTTAATTGCTCCTGCAATGAATCCAGCTATGTGGACACACCCAGCGACTATTCGTAACATTGCAAAATTGTGTGCAGATGGAGTCCACATGATAGGACCAGAAGTAGGCGAAATGGCTGAACAAAACGAAAGAGGTTGTGGACGTATGAGTGAGCCTCTAACCATTGTAGCTTCAACAGAAGCACTTTTGGGTGCACAAAAAAAATCACTTTGTGGTCGTCACTTTATTGTAACTTCTGGACCTACTCATGAACCAATTGACCCAGTGCGTTATCTAGCTAATAGCTCATCAGGTAAACAAGGACATGCCATTGCAATAGCCTTAGCTAACTTAGGTGCAACTGTGACACTTATTTGTGGTCCTGTTGATCTTATGGATCCAGGAGGAGTAAAAACTATTCATGTGAAAACAGCTTGCCAAATGTTACAAGCCGTACAAGAATCACTCCCCGCTGATGGTGCTATTTTTGTTGCTGCTGTTTGTGATTGGCGCAGTCAAACACAATCTTTGCAGAAAATAAAAAAGGAATCCAATCAAACACCATTTTCTTTGCACATGGTTGAAAATCCTGACATTTTAGCTACAATCGGTCATGCTCCAAATCGTCCTCCACTTGTGATTGGCTTTGCTGCTGAAACGTGCAATATCATTGCTAATGCACAAAAAAAATGTATTCAAAAAGGAGCAGACTTCATTCTTGCTAATAATGTTTCTTTTAATGCAGATGGTAAAAACGTCATGGGTTCTGATACAAATGAAATTTTTTTCGTAAGCAAAAACAATATCGAACATTGGCCACGTATGAGTAAACAAAAAGTAGCTGAAAAATTGGTAAATATTATTGTATCATTTTTTTCTTCTCTTGCTACCACTCATGAATAACGAATAGAATCCTATTCTCAATGAAAACGATTAATCCTAAAAATATAATTTACACGATAAATATTATAATATAAAATACTCTTTACTCTATCTCTCGTTTTTTATTCTTCATTTCTCACTTATTGCTCATGATTTTTACTGCTGCTTATTACGCTCTACAACGCCTTTTTAGTCAGAAATATCGCTCAATGATATGGAAAGTGTTAGGACTTACTTTTATCGTCTTTGTTATTATATGGTCATGTACACGTCAGTTTTTTATGTCCTACTTTTGGCTTTGGATTGCTCATTTTGTTCCTAGATTAACCAATTGGGCAGAATGGGCAGAATGGGCAGAGTTAAGCATACTGATTATTTTTAATCTTGGTTTGTCTTTATTAATCGCCTTTTTTATTGCTCCAATCACAGCAATGATTGGCAGTTTTTTTATTGATAACGCTGCTGAAATTATTGAAAAAGAAGATTATCCAAATGAGCCTACTGGACAAGCTATGTCATTTGGATATTCTGTTATTTTTGCTTTGAAATTTATTATCTTAAGTCTTTTCGGAAATGTAATTGCTTTTTTCTTGTTTTTTATACCGAATATTAATTTACTTGCCTTTTATATAATTAATGGCTATCTTTTTGGCCGTCAATATTTCGCCTTTGCTGCTTATCGTTTTCGATCTAAACAAGAAGCTCATGCTTTTTTACGGACTCATCATACCACTGTTTTTTGTGCAGGTTTATTGATAGCGTTTTTTGTTTCTATTCCTATCCTTAATTTGGTCACGCCGCTTTTTGCAGCTGCCTTTATGACACATTTACACAAAATGCTTTCACGCCAAAAATCTACATCCATTACACTGAAACAATAACACTTGATTCATTAAAATAAGGAAAAGAAATATATTTTTATAAAACCAACACGACTTCAAACAATTTTATAAGCTGAGAAAAAATAGGCTTAAATTTAGAATATGCCATCTTAAAATTATTGAAGTAATAAATTTCAGAATAAAAGATTGACCTATTATATTTTCTCAAAAATTCCTTATAATTAAAGTCATTATTGCCAATTTCTCGCATAATCGTACCGCAATGCAATTTGACATTAAAATAAAAAACTAACAAAATAAATTATCTTAATTATAGAAAAATTTTTATTTGAGCTATTATCATCGCATTAAATGAAGTAATTTATTGTTTATTTGGAGAAAGATAAGCTTCACTATTCGGTCCTACATTCCCTCAACCCACACATAAGGTGTATAACATTTCATAGAGAGGCGACAAAGATGAACTGGATTACAAATTATGTTCGTCCTAAAATCAATTCCATATTAGGACATCGTGAAATTCCGGATAATCTATGGGTCAAAGATCCCACCAATGGTCAAATGGTCTTCCATAAAGATCTGGAAGCTAATCAATATGTGATTCCTAATTCTGGCTATCATATGCGTATTAGTGCTAAAAATCGCCTCATGCATTTCTTTGATGATGGCATTTATACACTGATTGAAAATCCAAAAGTTGTCATAGATCCATTAAAATTTCGCGATGAAAAACGTTATATTGACCGGTTAAAAGATTATCGTTCTAAGCTTGGTGTTGATGATAATATTCTAAATGCACGAGGAACTATTGAAGGTTTACCAATTATTGCTACTGTTCAAGATTTCGCGTTTATGGGTGGATCACTTGGCATGGCTGCAGGAGAAGCTATTATAAAAGCTTTTCATACTGCCATTCAAGAGAAGTGCCCTTTAGTTCTTTTCGCAGCTTCAGGTGGAGCAAGAATGCAAGAAGGAACATTATCATTGATGCAAATGCCACGCACAACAGTAGCAATTGAAATGATAAAAGAAGAAAAACTACCTTATATTGTGGTTCTTACCAATCCTACCACTGGTGGTGTTACTGCTTCTTATGCTATGCTAGGTGATATCCATATTGCTGAACCTGGTGCTATGATTGGCTTTGCAGGACCACGTGTTATTCAACAAACAATTCGTGAAACATTGCCTGAAGGTTTCCAAAGTAGTGAATATCTCTTTGAACATGGTATGATTGATATGGTTGTTTCTCGTTTGGAAATGAAAACTACTATTGCGCGGCTTTTACGTTTAATGACAAAAAGTCCTGCAATTTCTAAATCTTCTAATCCATCATCCATTCAATCTGCAAAAACTGATTTCTGAAGCCAAATCTATTAAATTATGAAAAAAAGCTGCATGCAAAAAGTGATAGATGATTTACTAAAAATCTGTCCGCGAAAGTGTGATCTTTCTTTAGAGCGTATTTCACGTCTTTTAAAATGTCTTGATAACCCACATTTAAATCTTGCTCCTATTATTCATATTGCTGGAACAAATGGTAAAGGATCTGCTTCAGCTATTTGTCGTGCTCTTTTAGAGAGTGCAGGCTATCGTGTTCATGTATACAGCTCTCCTCACTTAGTTAATTGGAATGAGCGTTTTCGACTCAATCACAAAGGAGGCAGCCAATTTGTCACAGATAGCCTATTAAGCAAAACAATTCATCAAATTATAGAAGTAAATTGCAACGAACCTATCACTATTTTTGAAGTTTTTACGGCTGCTGCTTTTATGTTGTTTAGCACGCACCCAGCTGATGTCATTATTTTAGAAGTTGGATTGGGAGGACGTTTTGATGCCACAAATATCATTAACAAGCCAGCTGTATCGCTTATCATGCCTATTGATTATGATCATGAATCTTTTCTTGGTAACACAATTGAACAAATTGCTTTTCAAAAAGGAGGAATTATTAAACCAGAAGTTCCTGTAGTCATTGGTAAACAAGATCATGAAATAACTTATTCTTTTCTCAGTGATCTTGCTGTCAAAAATAAAGCACCCTACTACCTTTTTAACCAAGATTATCAAAGCTATGAAGAATACGGACGTATGGTATTTCAAAATAATCAAGGCCTAATGGATCTCCCGCTCCCTAAGCTTATTGGTGCTCATCAAATTGACAACGCCGGTGCTGCTATTGAGGCAATTTACCAAGCAGGTTTTCAACTCTCAGAACAAGTCATAAGCAACGCTTTACAAAATCTTTATTGGCCAGCACGGATGCAACATCTGACTCACGGGAAATTGGTCAATCAACTTCCTCCCGATTTTGATTTATGGCTAGATGGTGGTCATAACTCTGCCGCTGGAAAAGCCATCGCAAAAATATTAACCCAGTGGAAAGAAAAATCAAATTGCCCCATTGTAATGATTGCTGGCATGCTTAATACTAAAGACAGCGTTGGTTATTTTCGCCCTTTGGTCAATCTTGTCAAGAAAGTGTATACAGTTCCTTTAATTTCCAGTAATGCAGGTATTTGTCCCAAAATTTTAGCAGAATTAGCTCAAAAAGCAGGGCTTATCGCTAATCCACAGGCTAATCTACAAGCTGCATTTCACAAAATTAGCTCAGAATATAAAAAAGCAATTGTCCTCATTGGTGGTTCTTTGTACCTTGCTGGTGATATTTTGCGTGACAATCAAACGCCCCCATGTTAGTAACAACCAGGTGTTTTTAGCGCCTTAATGACAGGATTTTTGATCATGAAACTTGATTACGCCCTTTATCAAAAACCTAAACTTATCACTGTTTTTGGCGGATCCGGTTTTGTAGGACGGCATGTTGTAGAAGCCTTAACAAAGCGAGGTTATCGAGTACGTATTGCTGTACGTTGTCCACAAAAAGCTTATTATATGTTACAAATAGGCGAAGTAGGACAAACACAGATGCTTAAAACTGACGTCAGAAATTATACTTCAGTTGAGCATGCATTATTGGGAACAGATGGTGCAGTTTTTCTTCCTGGAAGCTTAGCCCAAACAAACAAGCCGAATTTTCAAAATATACAAGTTGATGGTGCGAAACATGTTTCTGAATTAACAGCTAAAGCTGGTATTCCTCTCATCTATATGTCAACACTTATTTCCGATGAAAATGCCTCATTTTCTTATGCACGCGCTAAAGCTATAAGCGAACAGATTGTTCGTAATACGCATTCTCAAGCAGTTATTATGCGTTCATCTGTTATTTTCGGACCAGAAGATTGTTTTTTTAATTTTTTAGCAAATTTCTCTCGTTTTATGCCAATTATGCCACTTTTTGGTGGGGGGCAAAGTAAATTGCAACCTGTTTATGTTGGTGATATTGCTAAATTTGTTGTATATGCTTTAGAGAAGCGTGTTGTTTTAGGCAAAAATTATGACCTTGGTGGGCCCAAAGTTCTTACATTCCAAAATACTCTTGAAGAGATATTAAAAGTTATTCACCGCAAAAGAAGAACACTTCCTCTACCTCTGGCTATGGGACTTTTTATCGGAGGTTTCTTCGGAACTCTTGGCAAAGTACCCCTCTTTCCAAAACTCGTAACAGCTAATCAAATACGCTTTTTACAAAAAGATCATATTGTTTCTCAAGAGGCTAAAGATAATGGATATACTTTAGAGGGAGTAGGAATTACGCCTAAATCAATGGCAGCTATTTTACCAAGTTATCTGTGGCGATTCCGTCCGCAAGGACAGTTTTCTCATAATTTATCAATTTAATACACTTCGATTTTGTGAGCTCATTTATTTTCCTATAAAAAAGAAAAAAATTTAAAGATCTTGAAATATCTGTAAGTTTTACATTTTTCTCAAAATAAAATTTTATAATGATTTTTTCTTGCATCTAAAGAACTTTAAAATTTTCTGGTTCGCTTCTCACACCACCATTTAAAATGTTAATACACATTTGTTCCATAAACTAATGAACATTTAAAATTTTTTTTCATTTAGACAAATATTTGTATTTGCTTGCATTTCTTTTTAATTTCTCCTACCGTTCTGGAAAAATAATTTTGAAAGAACAAAAATGACGGCTCAAGATTATGTTATCAAAGATATCGCACTAGCTGCTTATGGTCGTAAAGAACTTGATATTGCAGAAACGGAAATGCCTGGTTTAATGGCTTGCCGTAAAGAATTTTCTTCCAGTCAACCTTTACGTGGAGCACGTATTTCTGGTTCATTACACATGACCATTCAAACAGGCGTCTTGATTGAAACATTAAAAGCAATTGGTGCTGATATACGATGGAGCTCTAGTAATGTTTTTTCTACACAAGATCATGCAGCAGCAGCTATTGCAGCTACGGGAATCCCAGTCTTCGCAATCAAGGGAGAAACACTTGAAGAATATTGGACCTATATTGATGCAATTTTTCAATGGCCTGATGGTAAACTTTCTAATCTTATATTAGATGATGGAGGCGATGCTACTAACTATATTTTAATAGGTAGCTGTGCAGAGGAAAACAAAAACATCCTATCGAATCCTAAAACAGAAGAGGAAGAATTATTTTTCAAACAAATTCAAAAACGTATAGCTCTCACACCGGGATTTTTTACGCGTCAGCGCGCAGCAATCAAAGGTGTAAGCGAAGAGACTACAACGGGAATACACCGCCTTTATCAATTACAGAAAAAAGGACTTTTGTTTTTTCCTGCTATTAATGTCAATGATAGCGTTACAAAATCAAAATTTGATAATAGATACGGATGTAAGGAATCATTAGTCGATGGTATCAGGCGTGGAGCGGATGTGATGATAGCAGGTAAAATAGCTATTATCTGTGGTTATGGTGACGTTGGTAAAGGTTCAGCAGCTTCTCTTTCAGGCGCTGGAGCACGTGTAAAAATAACAGAAATTGATCCAATTTGCGCTCTTCAAGCCGCTATGGATGGCTATGAAGTTGTTACTTTGGAAGATGCAGCTTCTAGCGCTGATATTATTATAACAACTACTGGAAATAAAGATGTTGTCCGCTTAGAACATATGCGACAAATTAAAGATATGTGTATTCTAGGAAATATTGGTCATTTTGACAATGAAATACAAGTATCAGCTCTCAGAAATCTACCATGGACAAATATTAAACCACAAGTTGATATGATTACTTTTCCTGATGGCAAACGCATAATTTTATTATCTGAAGGACGTTTGTTAAATCTTGGTAATGCCACAGGCCATCCTTCTTTTATCATGTCCGCTTCATTTACTAATCAAGTATTAGCGCAGATTGAGCTGTTTACTAATGCAAAAAATTATAAAAATGAAGTAACGTGTTTACCTAAACATCTTGATGAAAAAGTTGCGCGTCTTCATCTTGATCGGCTAAAAATAAAATTAAGCGTTTTATCGGAAGAACAAGCCGCTTATATTGGGGTTCCCTTACAGGGACCTTATAAGCCAGAACATTATCGTTATTAGGATATTGTCTTAGTACAAAGAAAAAAGACGCATTATGCATAGCTTTGGTGACTATACATTCAAAGAAAAAATAAAAAAAATTACTCAAATTTGTGTTGGTGTTTTTTTTCTCTTATTTCTTTTATTTCTAGTATATGCTGTCACTCAAACCTCAGTATTTCATTTGTTTACTTTTTTCGCTTGGCCAAATGAACCATGGCTTATTATACTGATCTTTAGCAGTATTGCTTGCGCGTCATTTCTGATCTGTATCATAGTTATTATAAATACAAAAAGAGCTTTACGGAAATCTTGGATAATGATCCAGGCTCATTTTTCTGAAAAACTCAAACATTATGAATGGCTTCTTGAAGAAACAGGTCAGTGCCTCTTTATTTGGGACAATCCAACAGCCTTACCCCGTATAATTGGTAATATTCCCACATTGCAAAAAGCAGGTATTCATAAAAAAGATTTTCAGCATTTTGAAAAATGGCTTGAAAAAAGCTCTTTGCAGCAACTTGATCAAGCACTCACCCAGCTACGTTGTAACTGTTGCTCTTTTGAATTTTCCGTCACGACTATAACTAAAATATTCTTGCAAGTTACAGGAATTATCGCTGGAACAGCTGCTATTGTGCGGTTTCAAGATATTTCAGCACAGCAGAGTGAAAATATCCGATTACAGAAAGAAGCAATCCAAATCCTCACGGAATTGAAAATGCAACGTAATCTTCTTGATCATATTCAAGAACCAGTGTGGATTCGAGATTGTGAAGGGAAAATTTGCTTTACCAACCGCGCTTTTCGGGAAATGACGAATTTTCAAGAAAAGAATAATATTGTTGATCCTTTCAATGAAACAACGCAATGCAAAACAGATGAAACAGAAGCAATTTTTCAAAAGCATATTTATACAGTAGTTAAAGGAGAACGACACCATTTTCATCTCACACGTATCACAACAAAAGAAGGAATGGCAGCCTTTGCGCGTGATGATAGCGCGTATGAAAATCTTGCCAAAGAAATGAAGAGAATTCTTCAAAATCATTGTGAAACACTCGATCAAATTTCAACGGCTGTAGCAATTTTTGATGCCAACCAAAAATTAAAATTTTGCAATCATGCTTTTAAAATTTTATGGCCATTGGAAATTTCTTTTCTAGAAAGTGAACCAAGTCATTCATTGCTTCTAGAACGTTTGCGTGAGAAAGGTTTTATCGGTGAACATCCTGATTGGCATGCGTGGAAAGAAGAGCTTTTTAAAGCTTATCAACAAACAGAATCGAATCAACAAATTTGGAATCTTCCTGATGGACGTACAGTACGTGTCATTTCTAGTCCTCATCCTCAAGGAGGTATTACCTGGCTTTATGAAAATCTTACAGAAAAAATTGATCTTGAACGACGTTATAATACACTCATTAAAATACAAGGTGAAACACTTGACAAACTATCTGAAGGAGTTGTTGTTTTCGGTACTGATGGACGTTTGCGTTTATCAAACCCAGCTTTATCGAAATTGTGGTCGCTCCCTCATAATTTGCCTGTAGAAGGAACGCATATTACCGAATTACAAAACCACTGTTCTGCTTTAACAATAGGAGAAGAATGGAAACAATTTGCACAATTCATTACTGGTTTTGCTGAAAAACGTGATACCTATTCAGGCCGCATAGATTTAAAAAGTGGAATAATAATTGATTATACACTTGCACCTTTACCTAATGGACAAACAATGCTTACATTTGTTAATGTCACTGACACTGTCCATATCGCACGAGCCCTACAAGAAAAGAATGAGGCCTTAGAAAAAGCTGATCGTCTGCGCAATGAATTTGTCCAGCATGTTTCTTATGAATTACGCACACCTCTTACCAATATTATCGGATTTTCTGATATTTTACGTGATCAAATTTTTGGCCCTACCAATGAGCGTCAACAAGAATATCTTGGTTATATTCATTCAGAATCAGGTGTTCTTTTGAATATTGTTAATGATATCCTTGATTTGGCAACTCTTGATGCAGGTATTATGATATTGGATATAAAACCAGTTCACATTGCTGAGGCAATGGCACAAGCAGTCGCACGAGTAGAGGAACGTCTCCATGGACGTCACATCACACTTTCACAAAACATTTCTCCTTCCTTGAAATTTATGTCTGCAGATGCAACACGGTTACATCAGATTTTTGTGAATGTTCTGAATAATGCTATTAATTTTGCAACGGAAAAAAGCATCATTGAATTTTGTGCGAATACACAAGACGATTATATAATCTTCAGTGTTCATAATGAGGGATCTGATATACCAACCGATATTCTTGATCGGATTTTCAAACGTTTTACTTCTCATTCCCATCATGGTGGATGTGCAGGAGCAGGTCTTGGCCTTTCTCTTGTTAAAAGCTTTGTTGAACTCCATGATGGACGCGTTGAAATTTTGACTGGTATGGGTCAAGGGACAACAGTTAAGTGTTTTTTCCCTCATCAAAAAGATACAGGAGTTGTATAACTGTGTTTTTTTGTGTCGTTGTAAAATTTTTCCCATTACTTTTATGGACATTCGAATGAATTTTAGTTTTTTTCTTGAAAACGAAGAAGCAACTATACTTTTTGCACAAGATTTAGCTCTTGCTCTAAAATCCGGTGATCTTGTCACCTTTCAAGGTGACCTTGGAGCAGGCAAATCAACTCTTATACGGGCACTCATCCGTACACTTGCCAATAATCGTACTATGGACATTCCAAGTCCTACTTTCACTCTTGTCCAAAGCTATCAACTTCCACAATTTGAAGTGCTTCACGCTGATCTTTACCGAATTTCGAGCATTGAAGAAATGGATGAGTTAGGACTTCATGAATCACGTAAAGACAATATTTTACTCATTGAATGGCCAGAAAAAGGAGCAGAAGTTTTAGGACCGGTTACTTTCGCTATCACTTTACAATACAAAGGATGTGGACGTCATATCACTCTTGACTCTGCAGAACATGCTACTGAACGCCTGCAACGATCTTTTGCAATTCGTACCTTTTTAATCACACATGGACGTCGTCACATTCAACGTCGCTTTTTAGCTGGTGATGCCTCAGCACGTTCTTATGAACTGTTAGATGATGGAAATCATCAAGAAGTTCTCATGAATGCACCAACTATGCAAATGACGCAAAATGTAGACTCTTCCTATGTAGAAACAACACATCTTGCAAAAGATATCAGCCAATTTGTAGGAATTAGTCAAATTATTTTAGAGAATGGCTTCTCAGCTCCTCGTATTTTTGCCAAAGATCTTGAAAATGGTATTTTGATTTTAGAAAATTTTGGATGTGAAGGACTTTTAGACCAATCAGGTAATCCTATAGAAGAGCGTTATATTGCTTGTAGTGAATTGCTTGCTACTTTTCATCAAAAGTCATGGCCTTTAAAAAAGAAATTTGCAACATTCCAGCTTCAGATACCCTTCTATGATTGCCAAGCTATGCGAGCAGAACTTTCCTTATTATTGGACTGGTATCTTCCTTTTCAACAGAAAAAAACTTTAAACATAAAACAGCGTGAAACTTTTTTTACCTGCTGGCAACCTTATCTTGATCTTTTAACTCAAGGAGAAAATACCTTTGTTATGCGCGATTATCACTCACCTAATATTCTTTGGCGTGAACATAAAAAGGGTATTGATCGCATTGGTCTCATTGATTTTCAAGATGGTGTAAGTGGACCAACAGTTTATGATCTTGTTTCTTTAGCACAAGATGCCCGTCTTTTTATTCCACCAGAACTTGAAAATAAAATTTTTAATACCTATTGCAGTGTACGCCACCAAGCACCTCGCCCTTTTGATGAAGATGAATTCCGCAAACTTTACGTGCTTGCAGGAACTCAGCGGGTCTCTAAAATTTTAGGAATTTTTGTACGCCTTCACCAACGAGATGGAAAATCATTTTATCTCAAATATCTCCCTCATCTTCAAAATTATCTCATCCGTAATCTTTCACATCCAATTCTTTCTCCCTTACAAAGCCTTTATCAAGAAATGGGACTTTTATCAGAAAGTGAAGCTCTTAACAGAGATATTTTAAACGCTTAATTATTTTATTCCTGAAAAACATCCTCTCTGCAACAATCATTCATGACAATGCGAAGTCATTATGCATTCTTCACATTCACTTTCGCTCAACTTTTTATGAAAATAAACAGAGCTTTTTGGTTTCCCCTTGAATAAAAATTAATATACAGTGAAAAAGAATTAATATAATAATATGGATCACAATGAAGTCAAATGACCCGTACCCCCCGTATATTTTCTATTTCCCCCGGAACTCCTTTTCTGCCTCATTTTGTTGATGCACTTCTCTCTGGAACTCTTATTGATAACTTTGCATCAAATGGGGATATCCAAACCGCTCTTGCTGATACTCTTATTTATGTACCAACGCGCCGCGCTGCTCGTGCATTACGAACAGCTTTTTTCGAAAAAAGCCATACAAAATCTAGCTTTTTGCCTACCATATGTCCCTTGGGAGATATAAATGAAAAAAGTTTTCTTTTTGTTGAAAATAATGAAAATACTTTGCTCAATACTCCCCCTATTGGAGAAAGTGAACGTCTCCTTCTTTTAGCCCGCCTTATTCGCCTTTGGCGTGAAAATTTACCAACTCATCTACGGTCTATGTTTGGCACAGAAGATGTTTTTATTCCTGCCACGACTGCTGATGCAATCTGGCTTGCCCAAGATTTAGCACACTTGATGGATGAAATAGAAACAGAATCCGTAGATTGGTCAAGACTTAAAGAAATTGTACCCGATATGGTTGCCGAATGGTGGCAAATAACCTTAGATTTTCTCACTATTGTAACACAAAGCTGGCCACAAATTTTAAAAGAAAGACAACAATGCAATCCTGCTGAATGGCGTAATCAAGCATTTAAAATGCATGCAGATATTTTATACCGTACACAACCTCATAAAACTATTATCGCTGCTGGTGTAGCAAGCTCTATTCCTACAATTGCAAATCTTTTAAAAGTAATTGCCTGTTTACCAAAAGGAGCTGTGATTCTTCCAGGCCTTGACCTTCAAATGGATGAAATACAATGGAATACCTTAGGTGCATTCAATAAAGAAAAAACAACTTTTAACCCTTCTGACCATATTGCTGCTTTTAGTCATCCTCAATATCATTTAAAAAAACTTTTATCTCTCATGAAATGTCAACGCATTCATGTCCGCGAAATCGGTCAGCAAAGCGCTATAAAAATCCAACGTGCTGCTCTTTTATCGGAAGCATTACGACCAGCTTCCACGACAGATTTATGGGCTCAAATCACACGTGATGATTATGAAAATATTTGTGCAGATTGGTCATTGATTGAAGCTCCCAATGAGCGTGAAGAAGCTTTAGCTATTTCTCTTGCCTTACGCAATGCTATTGAAGATCCTAAAAAAACTGCAGCACTTGTTACAAATGACCGCAATTTAGCACGTCGTGTAGCAGCTGAATTACAAAGATTTGGAATTGAAGCCAATGACTCAGGTGAAATGCCACTTGCACAAACATTACCTGCGACCCTATTACGGCTTCTTTTAGAAAACATTTTTAAATCTGGTGATCCCGTTGCTTTTCTTTCTCTTCTCAAACATCCACTCACAACATTAGAATATAATCATAATTATTTGCGTGAGATGGCTGAGAATTTTGAATTACTTGTCCTTCGAGGAAATGCTTGCCGGATTAATATTTGTGAATGTGACCAATTTTTTAAAACATGGATGCAAACACATTTTCATAAGGTTTCTAAGAATTATATGCCTGATTTACAAAAGATTGAAGAAGCAAAGTTTCTTTGTCATCTTTTAGTCAAAGCAGTTGACCCTTTAGTGACATTAATAAAACAAGAGAGAGAATGCAGCATCAATGAAGCTGTTATAGCAACTGTTGAAGTTTTTGAAAATTTTGGTCGTGATGCTGATAATTCTCTTGCACATCTTTATCAAAATGAAGCAGGCAAAGCCTTAGCAACTTTTTTGCGTGAATTGGTTAGTGATCAATCAGGATTAAAATTTCATCTTTATGAATGGCCTGCTCTGTTTTCAGCTCTGATGGCCACCCGTTCTGTGAGTCCTTCCCCTGGAGGACATCCACGTTTGTTCATCTGGGGAACTTTGGAATCGCGTTTGCAAACCGTTAATACAGTGGTCATAGGTAGTTTAAATGAGGGATCATGGCCGATAAAAACCCACAATGACGCTTTTTTATCACGGCCAATGAAAATGACTTTAACTCTTGAACCACCAGAACAACGTATTGGCCTTTCGGCTCATGATTTTCAGTGGGCGATGGGAATGGATCAAGTGATTATGAGTCGAGCTACACGTGTCAATCATACTCCTTCTGTTCCATCACGTTGGCTACAACGTTTAGAAACCGTTATAGGCAAACAAGTTTGGAAGCAAATCTGCACACGAGGAGAACTCTTCCTTCATTGGGCAAAAATGCTGGATAATACAAAGAGCACCATCCCTGCGGAACGGCCTTGCCCTGTACCACCACTTGATATGCGTCCACGCCATTTTTCAGTCACAGAAATAGAAACATTACGGCATGATCCTTATGCCATTTATGCAAAAAAAATCTTACGACTCAAACCACTTAAACCACTCATCCACGATCCTTGTTCAGCTGAGCGTGGAACACTTTATCATGCTATTCTTGCTGCCTTTTGCACACAAATAAAAAATCAAAATGCTACTAATATGCTCGAGATATTACTCACCATTGGACGTAAAGAATTTGATAAATTAAATTTACCTCCTGATATTGAAATAATTTGGTGGCTAAATTTTGAAAATCTTGCTCCCTTTCTGATTCAATGGGAACAAAGCCTTGGATCACGAGAACGATATGCTGAAGTTATTGCTCAAAACACCCTCATAGGAGAAACAGGAGTAACTCTTTCAGGACGTGCAGATCGTCTTGATATTTTGCCAGATAAAACAGTTGAAATCATTGATTTTAAAACCAGCACTCCCCCTTCATCGACACAGGTTATTAACTTATTTTCTCCACAATTAGCATTAGAAACAGCTTTATTAATGCAAGGAGCCTTTGTAGATTTTAAGGGTCTTACTCCCTCTAATTTACTTTACATTTCCTTAAAAGGAAAAGGGACAATTAAACCTATAGCCATTATAAATAAAAAAACAAAAGATCAAGAAAACGCAATCTCTCTTGGTAAAAAAGCATGGAAGTATCTTATTTCATTGATCAATTATTATCAGAATCCACAACAAGGTTATCTTTCACATGCAGTTCCCTTAAAAAAATCTTATGAAGGCGACTATGACCATCTAGCTCGATTATTGGAATGGTCTATTGGTTTCGATAAAGCGGATCAATCATGACTCTTTTTTCTATTCCTCAAACAGCTCTTGATACACAAGCAAAAGCCACAGATCCGACAACAAGTGTATGGGTTTCTGCGAATGCAGGATCTGGAAAAACCCATGTTTTAACTGAACGTGTCATCCGCTTACTTTTAAATGGAACACCTCCAGCACGTATTTTATGTCTTACCTATACCAACGCAGCCGCTTCTGTTATGCAATCGCGTATTTTTCGTACACTATCCAATTGGAGTGGGCTTGATGACAAACAGCTTCAAACAATTTTATCAAAGCTTGAAAATAAACCCGTTAATACACAAAAACTTGCCAATGCCCGTCAATTATTCGCCCGCGCTCTTGAAACACCAGGCGGCCTAAAAATTCAAACTTTTCATGCATTTTGTGAATCTTTATTACATCAATTTCCACTAGAAGCGAATATTGCTGGCCATTTTGAACTGTTAGATGATATAAATCGGAAAAAATTACTACAGCAAGCCCGTCGCAAACTTTTAATCCATCGTGATGCGCAATTAGCGTTAAAAGAATTATTTAAAATTATCAGTGAAAATACACTCAATCAATTGCTCTATGAAGCAACTCAAAAACAACATGAATTATCTGAGTTCTTACCTTTCATCTTCTCTGAAAATGGAACAGAACAATTCTGTGCATTTTTTAATTTAGCACCGGATGACACAAACCAACGACTGCTCGATAAAATTCAACAAATTGCGGCACTTCCTTCTTACGCAATAAAATATTATCAAACCCATAGCACCCCAAAAAACAAAGATATAATCGAGAAATTTTTACAGTTAGCAACATCATCTGATGAAACAAATATCATCAACCTTGTTTCAAATATTTATTTTGAAAAATCAGGAAAACCACGTGATTTTTCGCGCTTATTTTCTAAAAAATCAGACGAAGTCTGGCCTTTTATCGAAAAAGAAATCGAAGACAAACAAAATCAGCTTCCTCTTCTTTTAGACAAATATCAATGTGTCAAACTTGTTACACTTAACATAGCAGCTTTTCAGCTTTGTGATATTTATCTCAAAATCTATACGGATTTAAAAAAAGCCAATAACCTCTTAGATTTTGACGACCTCATTGAACGTACTCTCTATTTATTGCAGCATAAAGGTGCAAGCCAGTGGGTACAATATAAACTCGACCGTGGAATTGATCATATTTTACTAGATGAAGCACAAGATACCAATCCTAAGCAATGGCAAATTATTCAACTTTTAGCGCAAGAGTTTTTTACAGGTCACAGTCAACGTACAAATACACGTACTGTTTTTGCTGTTGGTGATGAAAAACAATCTATTTATTCTTTTCAAGGAGCTGTACTAGAAAATTTTGCTGAAAATGGCCGAATAATTCAAAAAAAAGTTAAACAAGTTGAACAAAAATTTGAAAAAATACAACTCAATTATTCTTTTCGCTCTACAGCCGATGTCCTTAAAAGCGTTGATCTTGTCTTTGAATCACCCGAAAATTACAAAGGACTTTCAGCAGAACACGTAAAGACAGTCCATGAACCTATCCGTGTTCATAGTCCAGGCGACGTTATTATATGGGATGCCATCTCCAAAAAAACAAACGAATTTCCTGATGATTGGCTCTCAACTGTTGATCATCTGGATACACCCCAAATATGTTTAGCAGAAAAAATTGCCGAAACCATTTCTAATTGGTTGAAAAATGGTGAAATGCTCCCAGCAAAAAAACGTTTACTGCGTGCTGGTGATATTATGGTTTTGGTTCGTAAACGTGATCAATTTGTTCCTGCCCTTTCTCGTGCACTCAAACTCCGTCATGTTCCTGTCGCTGGTGCTGATCGTTTACAATTAACAACCCATATTAGTGTGCGTGATTTAATGGCGCTTGCCCGTTTTGTTTTGCAACCGCAAGATGATCTTTCCCTGGCCTGTGTTTTAAAAAGTCCACTTTTTTCGCTTAGTGAAAACGAACTTTATCAACTTGCCGTTCAACGTACAGGCTCTCTTTGGGAAAGCCTTTCAACTCATTCTTCATCGCATGCCGTTTTTAAAATTATTTTTGAGCGTCTTAACACATATCGAACTTTAGTTGATAAAATGCCCGTTTTTGAATTTTATAGTTATATTCTCAACAACGATAAAGGACGACAGAAAATCATTGCTCGTTTAGGAATTGAAGCAAATGAAGTCCTCGATGCTTTTATAGATCACACACTCACTATTCAAAAAACTGGATTACCAGGATTACAAGCCTTTTTGGAAATATTGAGTATCAATGAACCAGAAATCAAACGTGAACTTGATCAAAATTGTGAAGAAGTAAGAATTATGACGGTTCACGCCGCAAAAGGGCTTGAAGGAGCAGTTGTCTTTTTAGTCGATCCAGGGAGTGCAATATGGCATCCGCAATATGCACCACACTTTCTTAAATGCTCCTTAGGAGATAAGCAAGTTTTCATCTGGCGCCCAAATGCACAACATCATACAAAACATTTTGACAAAGTGCTTTCACGTTTAAAAGAATGTGCCGAAGAAGAATATAAACGTCTTCTTTATGTGGGTATGACACGCGCCGAAGATCGACTCATTATTTGTGGTTATACGAATCAAAAAGAAACCCCGAATACATGGCTGCAATTAGTAAAGAAAGCTCTTAAACCTCATGCTGTTCCTATAAAAGGTCCTGCAGAAGATATCACAGCTTGGCGTTATTGCATCACCTCTTCCTGTCCAGCACCAATGTATCAAGAAATATCTTGTGAAACTCACCAAATTTTTCCACCTTTACCTGCGTTTTTTCATAATAAAGTGCCTACAGAATCAACCTTATCAAAACCTCTAAGGCCTTCTGTTGTAGGAATCAATGATACCAAAACTGAATTTTTCCTTCAGAAGGAACGCTTTAGCATCTCACCTGTCTTAGGAGAAAAAAATACCAAGAAAACTTTTTCTATTGAATATGGTAATTTTATTCACCAATTACTGCAACATTTGCCCAATTACCCCCCTACAAAACGCCAAGATTACGCGCAATTCTATTTAAATACAAAAGCTTCTCATTGGCATAAAACCCAAAGAGAAAAAGCCCTTCATCATATTTGGACAATCTTAGATAATCCAGACCTTAAGCCATTTTTTTCTAACCTTTCACATGCTGAAGTTGCGCTCATGGGTATCATAAAAATTAATGGTAAAGAACAAATGGTTTCTGGTCAAATTGACCGTTTATGTATCACCCATAATAGTGTTTTTTTTGCCGATTTCAAAACCGGTCTTTCACCAGAAAATGATACCGATATTAAGCAACATCATTTATTACAAATGGCACTTTATCAGAAATTGTTGCAAACTATCTATCCTGATAAAAATATGCATGCTCTTCTCATTTATATAAAAAAAGCCAAGATCTTTAAATTGCTTCCTGAAAAACTTGACGCACTTCTTGATGAAATCATCGTATAAAAATAAAAAAGGAAATGTTTTCTAAAAAATCTGTTATAATTTATTTTTACAATAACTTCACATAAATAATTCATACTCATTTATAAAAGCAGTAAAGGATAAATCAATGACATGTATAAAAATTGATAGTAGCAATTTTGAAAATGAAGTTCTCACTTCTCCTCTTCCTGTTGTTGTTGATTTTTGGGCAGAGTGGTGTGGTCCTTGCAAAAGCATTGCACCAATCCTTGATGAAATTGCAACAGAAATGCAAAGCCAGATTAAAGTCGCTAAAATTAACATTGATGAAAATCCAGACTTAGCTACGCAATATGGAATAAGATCGATTCCTACTTTATTAATGTTTACAAATGGAAAAGTATCATCCAATAAAGTTGGTGCTACGTCTAAAGGACATCTTGTTGAATGGATTAAAAATAGTCTTGGTTAAATTTCCTCGTGACTCTTTTTCTAAAAGAAAGGAGCTTAAAGTGCTCCTTTTCATTTAAAATTCTCTACGATTGTAGACTTAAACTACTAAAATTCTTCACAAATTGATCATAATTTATAATAAATAGCAGATAAGATTATGAGCTTATATTTTCTGAAAAATACGAATTTTGAAAATACACTTTTGTTTTAGTTTACTCTATATCGGCTGTATAAAAACAATTTAAGAAAAAAATCATTTAAAAGATATTGAGTTGTTTATTAAACTTTAAAAATGATAAATACATTGGATAATAGTTGTTATTTTTGATATAGCTACAATAGTTAATGTTTCTTTGTTTTTTCAATTTTTACTTAAATTAACTTTTAAGCCGCTCACATCGTAATTGTTTTTTATCTATTATAAATTAAAAAATAAATATATACGTAAATGTCAAAAATCTTTAGAATTACTCTTGATTAAGTAAGTATGTAGATATTTAAAAAATTTACAAATTTCAGCTAAAAAGCTACTATGCCAATAAATCTTGATGAACAGCTATTTATTAAGATTATTTTACACTATGAGAAATTGGAATCAACAAATATAGGAAATGATACTGCGATTTTTCAGGAAAAATGGCTAAATATATTTGAGAAAAAATAAGTCCAGCTAAGAATTTTATAGAAAAAACTCAATATTTTTTTTGTTTTAATATGAAGTCATATTAAAAAAAATATCGAACTTTTATATAAAATTTTATCAGATTAATTGAGAATATTTTAAAAAATCTAGCTATTGAATAAAAAATTCATGCTTTAGTAATGACTAAAAGATCACAATTGAAAGAAAGACTTATTTTGACTAAAATAATATTTCTTTTGTAAACAATTAAAAAAATTACCTTATATATTACTTCGACCTTTATTAAACTTTGCTAATGTAAAGAAATTTTTTAAAAAATAAAAAAGTAAGCGAGATTAAGATGTTGAAAAAAATTTTTACTGTTGTATGCACTATGATTATGACTGTTGTTGGTTCGGCTTGGGCACAAACACCAAATCGTTTACAACAATTTGAAGCCTGGGGAGCTTATTCTTATAAAGCACCAGATAATATGATTTGTTATATATTATCAGTTCCTTTAAAGGTAGATCCAACAACTGTTAAACACGGTGATAATTTCTTTTTGGTAACCAAACGTTCTAATTCTCCTGTTTCGTTTGAACCACAATTTATGGCTGGTTATCCACTTAAAGAGGGATCAAAAGTTACTGTCACTATTAAAGATAAAAATTTTGACTTTTTTACAAAAGATTCATCTGCTTGGTTAACATCATCAGGAATGGAAAAACAGCTTGTTGCTGCTATGCGTTCAGGAGCGGACATGACAGTGAGAGCTATCTCAAAACGAGGAACTCACACTACCTATACTTACTCTTTAAAGGGAGTGAAAGCTGCGTTAAATATGGCACAAAAATGTCACTAAATATTTATAATTCTAAAATAGCTGATAAAATGGAAAACCATGGCCATTTCACATGACCTTAAATCTATTGAAACATATCAAATATTAAAAGCAAAGAATATTATAGTAACGAAACAATCTAAATTACCTTTAATTGGCTTATCACACGATGAAATAGCACAGGCTTTACAGGCAATTGGTGTTCCAGAACATCAAACGCAAATGCGTGTACGTCAAATTTGGCATTGGCTTTATGTGCGTGGAGTTTCTCATTTTGATGAAATGTTAAATATTTCTAAGCCAATGCGGGAGATGCTCAAAGAGCATTTTTCTATTGCGCGTCCAGAAATTGTTGCAGAACAAATATCACAAGATGGTACTCGTAAATGGCTTTTACGATTTCCAGCTTCTGGAGCTGGGAAACCTGTTGAAATTGAAACGGTTTATATCCCTGAAGAAGGGCGTGGTACTTTGTGTATTTCATCTCAGGTAGGATGCACATTAACGTGTTCTTTTTGTCATACGGGAACACAAAAACTTGTTCGTAATCTAACAGTTGAAGAAATTTTAGTGCAATTATTGGTTGCCCGTGATTGTTTAGGTGATTTTCCTGATAAGAAGACACCTGATGGCGCAAATATCCCAATTGAAGGACGTAAAATTACTAATATTGTTATGATGGGTATGGGTGAACCGCTTTATAATTTTGAAGCAGTTAAAAAAGCTTTATTAATTGCTTCCGATGGAAATGGGCTTTCTTTATCGAAACGTCGTATTACTCTTTCAACGAGTGGAGTAATTCCTGGAATTATACGAACAGGAAAAGAAATTGGCGTTATGTTAGCAATTTCGCTCCACGCAGTACATGATACATTGCGAGATATTCTTGTTCCAATTAATAAAAAATACCCTCTTGCTTTGTTAATGAAAGCTTGCCGTAATTATCCTGGCCTTTCAAATGCTAAGAGAATTACATTTGAATATGTTATGCTGAAAAATGTAAATGATAGTTTAGATGATGCGAGAAAATTAATTCAATTGCTTAAAGGTATTCCTGCTAAAATCAATTTGATTCCTTTTAATCCATGGCCTGGAAGTAATTATCAATGTTCTGATTGGGAACAAATCGAACGTTTCGCTGATATCATTAATAAAGCAGGTTATGCCTCACCTATTCGCATGCCACGTGGACGTGATATTTTGGCCGCATGTGGGCAGCTTAAATCAGCTTCAAAGCGTTTAGCTAAATCTGAACGGATAAGACTTGAAAATATAATTGGTAATGAATAAACTGGATCTTTCAAGATAAGTTGAGAGTAGAGCAAAACTAATAAAATTTCTGCAATGAATCAATCAAGAAAACGATCGCAAAAAGAGTGATCAGAAAATTTTTAAATATTTGCTTATCATAAAACTATAGAAATTATAATGAACAAAGAAATATTTAAAAATCCTTAAAACTAGCCATTTATGTAGTCATACGATCATGAGCATTAATCAATCATTGTAAGAACATTATGTTAAAAAGAGTACTTTAGGATTACTGGTTAAATAGTTGCATTTAAGACTATGGCGTTCTGAAAATATTAAGTGTTGACGCAAGGCCTGAAAAGCAAATCATAAAAGTGCGTGATGATATAAAATAAATGCCGATAGATCAATGGCTATAGCCATAGCTTAGAGAATAAAACCTGTTGCACAGACGAAAGCGCACATAATTGCAGCTTATTTACTTTATGTAATGGTACATTCTAATGAGAGTATAATATTAAATCGTAAAGTGAAAGAAAAAATAACGTTGCTAGAATGCGTTAAAAACAATAGACCATTTGGATAAAAATGACATACTAATTTCTTTTATGCTTAGAAATAAGGAGCGTAACTTATATCTTTTATCGATTTTCTCTTTATAGTTTTTTATTTTTTTGCATCTTTTTTATGTTGTTTTTAAAAATTTATTTTCATTCCTTGCATGGCTTTGATTTCCGAGTAAAAGATAAAGGGAGAAAATAATAATAAGAGCTTAAAAATGAAAAAATGGAAAGAGATTAAAAAAGTTGTTTTAGCTTATTCAGGGGGACTGGACACATCAATCATTCTCAAATGGTTGCAAAGTGAACTAGGAGCTGAAGTTGTAACCTTTACAGCAGATTTAGGTCAAGGAGAAGAACTGGAGCTTGCACGTCGTAAAGCTGAAATGCTTGGCGTTAAAGAAATTTATATTGAAGATTTACGGGAAGAATTTGTGCGTGATTTTGTATTCCCGATGTTTCGAGCAAATGCGGTTTATGAAGGAGCTTATCTTTTAGGAACATCGATTGCTCGCCCACTTATTTCAAAACGTCTCGTTGAAATTGCCCAAAAAACCAATGCAGATGCTATTGCTCATGGAGCAACGGGAAAAGGCAATGATCAAGTACGCTTCGAACTTTCTGCTTATGCTCTTAATCCTGATATTAAAATTATTGCTCCTTGGCGTGATTGGAATTTTAAAAGTCGAACAGATTTGATTGAATTTGCGCATGCGCATCAAATTCCTGTAGAGAAAGATAAACAAGGTGAAGCACCTTTTTCAGTAGATGCAAATTTATTGCATTCTTCATCAGAAGGAAAGATTTTAGAAGATCCAGCAGTTTCTGCTCCTGAATATGTGCATATGCGTACTCTTTCCCCAGAAGCTGCTCCAGATCAAGCAACTATAATTACAATTGGTTTTAAAAAAGGAGATGCTATTTCAATTAATGGAAAAGTTTTATCTCCCGCGGATTTGTTAACTCAATTAAATAGCTATGGATGTAAAAATGGTATTGGCCGATTAGATTTGGTAGAAAATCGCTTTGTGGGTATGAAATCGCGTGGTATTTATGAAACGCCAGGAGGAACTATTCTTTTAACTGCTCACCGAGCAATGGAATCCTTAACACTGGATCGTGGTGCAGCTCACCTGAAAGATGAATTAATGCCACGTTATGCAGAACTTATTTATTACGGTTTTTGGTTTTCACCTGAGCGTAAAATGTTACAAGCAGCGATTGATTTATCTCAAGAAAATGTTGAAGGGGAAGTAACACTAAAACTTTATAAAGGAAATGTAATTGTTGAAGGACGTCAAAGTGAAAAATCACTTTATTCTGATAAGTTGGTGACTTTTGAGAATGACCAAGGTGCTTATGATCAAAAAGATGCAGCAGGTTTTATTAAATTGAATGCATTGCGTTTACGAACATTAGCAGCCCGTTCCTCGAAATTATAAAACTCCATAAACCCATCTTGATAAAATTCATAAAAAAGGTTTTTATATAAAAACCTTTAATTCCGTATTTTCTTTATCTTATTTTTTAGTAAATGTGTCATTATCCAATTTTTAGTTTGATGCCAAAGGATTCATGATCTTTAATATAATAGAAAACTAAGATAATGGTAACTAAAACATCAATAATTCAAATGAATAAATCATGTTTATAATACTTTAAGTTACATAAGATAAGAAAGCTATAACTGAAAATAAGGTATGTATTGATCATGATAAAGGAAAAATGAGAAGATTTTTTCTGCTTTTAGATGACTATTATTGACGAAAAAGTTTAACAATCATACACCTTGTCATTAAGTAATTTATTTTTGGGATAAAGATGATGCACAATCCGTATGGTACCTATAACTTTTCACCTGAACTAAGAGATTCAGCTGCTCAATCAAAAGCTTGGCCGTTTGAAGAAGCCCGTAAAATTATCAAACGCTATGAAAAAATTGGCTGCCCAGAGCATATCTTATTTGAAACAGGTTATGGACCGTCTGGCTTGCCACATATTGGAACTTTTGGGGAAGTTGCACGTACAACTATGGTACGTCATGCATTTCATATTCTTACCGAAAACAAAATTAAAACAAAACTTCTTTGTTTTTCTGATGATATGGATGGTTTGCGCAAAGTTCCTGATAATGTGCCTAATCGAAAAAAAATGGAAGACTATCTTGGTCAACCGCTTAGCCGTATCCCCGATCCTTTTGGAGATGATTATCCTTCTTTTGGAGCTGCTAATAATGCACGTTTGCGTACTTTCCTTGACCGTTTTGGTTTCAACTATGAATTTGCTAGTGCTACCGATTATTATCATTCTGGTCGTTTTGATGAAACACTTCTAAGAATACTGTCCTGTTATGATAAGGTTATGGAGCTCATTCTACCAACATTGGGTAAAGAACGACAAGAAACTTATTCACTTTTTCTGCCTATTTCTCCACTTTCTGGAAAAGTATTACAGGTCCCAATGATTGCTCGAAATGTTGAGAAAGGAACTGTAACCTATATCGAACCTGAAACAGGTGAGCCCATTGAAACAGAAATTACAGGTGGAAAAGTTAAGTGTCAGTGGAAAGTGGATTGGGCAATGCGCTGGACTGCACTCGGAATTGATTACGAAATGGCAGGAAAAGATCTTATCGATTCAACAAATCTTTCTTCTAAAATTTGCAAAATTCTTGGTGGCCAGCCTCCTGAGGGATTTAATTATGAGCTTTTTTTGGATGATAAGGGACAAAAAATTTCCAAATCTAAAGGAAATGGTTTGACTATTGATGAGTGGTTAACTTATGCACCAACAGAAAGTTTAGGACTCTATATGTTCTTAAAACCAAAAACAGCAAAACGGCTTTATTTTGATGTTATTCCAAAAACTGTTGATGAGTATTACGCACATCTTTCAGCATATGAGCATCAGCAATGGAAAGAGCGTCTTAATAATCCCGTATGGCATATTCATCATGGATGTCCTCCTCAGGTCAATTTGCCTGTTTCTTTTGCTATGCTGTTGAATTTGGTCAGTGCTTCTAATGCTGAAAATAAAGACGTTCTTTGGGGATTTATTTCTCGTTATGCTAAAGGAGCTAATGCGCAAATATATCCGATGCTTGACCAGTTAGTACAGTTTGCTCTTAAATATTTTGAGACATTCGTAAAACCAAATAAAAAATTTCGTACAGCTGATGAAAATGAACGCTCAGTATTGATTCAAATTGATACAAAATTAGCGAGTTTGCCGAAAACTGTTGATGGAGATACTCTTCAAAATGCACTTCTTGATGTTGCACGCTTAACCGAATGCTATCAAGACCATAGCAAAAAAAATCCAGAAGGGGGGCCTGGTGTTTCAAGTGTTTTTTTTCAAATGCTTTATGAAGTACTCTTAGGACAAGAACGAGGACCACGGTTTGGATCATTTATAGCACTGTATGGAATTGATGAGACACGTGCACTCATTGCTACAGCACTTGCCCGATCGGTAGAAAAATAATGGAATGTAGAGCACAAGAAGTAAAACGACGGCGTACATTTGCAATCATCGCGCATCCTGATGCCGGAAAGACAACCTTAACAGAAAAGTTGTTATTATTTGGTGGTGCTATTCAGTTGGCTGGTGAGGTGAAAGCAAAAAAAGACCGTATTCAAACCCGTTCTGATTGGATGAATATTGAACGCGACCGTGGTATTTCTGTTGTTACATCCGTAATGACATTTGAATATGAAAATCATATTTTTAATTTGTTAGATACCCCAGGTCATGAGGATTTTTCGGATGACACATATCGTACTTTAACAGCCGTTGATAGTGCAATTATGGTACTCGATGGAGCACGCGGAATTGAGCCAAGAACACTCAAACTGTTTGAAGTATGCCGAATGCGTGATATCCCTATTGTCACTTTTGTTAACAAAATGGACCGTGAAGCCCGTGATCCCTTAGAAATTTTAGACGAAATTGAAGAAAAACTTGCGCTTGATACTGCTCCAATCACTTGGCCTATTGGTATAGGAAAGAATTTTACTGGCACTTTTGATCTTCATAATAATTGTTTTCGCCAGCAAGACCATGAGGTTATTTCACAAACGATTTCTGATCTTCGCGAAGTTGCAAATTTGCTTCCTGAAAATCAACAAACACTCTTTATTGAAGGGGTAGAGCTTGCTCGCAGTGCTTGCAAGAAATTTAATCTTAAAGCTTTCTATGAAGGATATATGACACCTGTTTATTTCGGTTCAGCTTTACGAAATTTTGGTGTCCGTGATTTGATTAATGCCCTGATTGATTTTGGTCCAAGCCCTCGTGATCAGGTAGCCGATCAACGAAATGTAGTGGTTACTGAACCCAAAATGACCGGTTTTGTCTTTAAAATTCAAGCTAATATGGATCCCAATCATCGTGATCGTATTGCATTTTTGCGGGTGTGTTCAGGAACACTTGAACGCGGTATGAAAACGAAGTTAGTACGAACAGGAAAATCAATGACACTCTCAGCACCGCAGTTTTTCTTTGCGCGTTCACGTCAAATTGCTGATCAAGTGTATGCTGGTGATATAGTAGGTATTCCGAACCACGGAACTTTGCGTATTGGAGATACCTTGACTGAAGGAGAAGATATTCTCTTTAAAGGCGTACCAAATTTTGCACCAGAAATTTTACGTCGCGTTCACTTAGGTGACCCGATGAAAGCAAAAAAACTAAAAGAGGCTTTGCATCAAATGGCTGAAGAGGGAGTCGTACAGTTATTTATCCCTTATGATGGTTCCCCAGCTCTTATTGGTGTTATTGGTGCTTTGCAAATTGATGTTTTAACAGAACGACTTAAAGTAGAATATTCTCTACCTGTGAGTTTTGAATCATCGCGTTTTAACGTATGTCGTTGGATTTCTGCAGAAAGTAAAGAAGAACTTCAAAATTTTCTTACTCATCATCGATCCGCTATTGCGCATGATTTAGACAGTGATCCAGTTTTTTTAGCAGAAAATCATTTTTCGTTAAATTATGAAGCAGAAAGAGCCCCGAAAATAAAATTTGTCGCTTTTAAAGATTATCAGATACGCTCTAAATAAAAAAGGATCTTTAATTTAAAAAAAAGAAATTATTATAAATAAAAACATTAAAATGAGCTATGATTCTTTTGTAAGTTTAAAAATTTTATAGTGAATTAGACTATTCTTTTTCTAATCGTCACGAAATACTTATATATCATATGACAATAATTTTTAAACTTGAATATTCTATAGAAATGGAAAAACTAAAGAGAAAACTGCTCTCCCAAATAAATTTCACGAACATCAGCATTATTGATAATGTCGTTCGGACAACCATGAACCAGCACTTTTCCTGCGTGAATAATATAAGCACGATCAACAAGCTCCAATGTTTCACGCACATTATGATCCGTTATTAAAACGCCAATACCACGTTGAGTTAAATGACGAACAAGCTGTTTAATATCAGAAATAGCGATGGGATCAATTCCTGCAAAAGGTTCATCAAGCAACATAAAGTTGGGGCGAGAAGCTAAAGCGCGTGCAATTTCAAGACGCCTACGTTCACCTCCCGATAAAGAAAGAGCGAGCATTTTTCGTAAATGATCAATTTTGAATTCATGCAAAAGGGCATCCAACTCTTCATGGCGTTTAAAGCGATCTTTTTGAATTACTTCCAAAACAGCCTTAATATTATTTTCTACTGAGAGACCACGAAAAATTGAAGCTTCTTGCGGTAAATATCCAATCCCTAAACGAGCACGCCGATACATTGGCAAATGGGTAATATCAAACCCATCAATCTCGATTGAACCACCATCGGATTTTACTAAACCTGTAACCATATAAAAACAGGTCGTTTTGCCAGCACCATTAGGACCCAAAATACCGACAGTTTCTCCAGCATGAATATTAAAAGAAACACGATCAACAACCTGTCTTCCTCGATAAACTTTAACTAAATTATGAGCAACCAAAGTCCTATTTGAGTTTTTTTTTAAAACCCTACTCGTAAGGTTGTGTTCAACCGTCTTTTTTTCTCTTTTGATTCCAAACATGAAATCTTAACGACCATTCTTTGAGCTTGATTTTAAAATAATCGAAACACGATTCTTTTTTCCAGGAGTCTTACATCCTTCAAGAGAAGTTTTTCCAATTTTCATATTCGCTGTTAATATGCATCCTTGAGCGACATTATCGCCATCAGTCAACACAACATTATTACCTGTTAAGATTATCATATTCGATTGTCCATCAAAAATAGCTTTATCACCCGTAGCAGTTTGTTTTGCCATTTTTATATAAACCTCACCTAAGGCTTCTACTTTTTGAATATCTGTCGAACCAATCTTTCCAGGAAAAATCGATTGTTTCCTCAACTGATTTGTACCACCTGTTATATGTGCTTTATTATAATAAATAACTAATTTTGACGTTCGTAAAAGTCGTTCGCCCTGCATCACTGAAACATCGCCATTAAAAACAGCAATGCCTTCCTTATCACGTATTTCTAAAGAATCTGCGTAAAGTTCCATTGGCTCTTGCCCATTTAACCCATCGATTCCAAAATGAGTGACTGCAGCATATCCATTAATTGATCCCAATATCGCTAGACTTAAAGTTAAGAGACTTACCTGTTCTTTACACGATTTTTTTGTCTTCATTCTTAATTTTTTTTCTCGTATAAATGTACATACGCCTTCTATAAACACTACTCCAAGTTCCTTCTATTATTTTTCCTTCTTATCAAGAACAATACGTACCCCCTTTTGGAAATACATAACTTGCTCTTTCTCACAAACTTGCAGAGCATTTGCTATAAGATGAAAATTGGCACTTTGAATATTCACAGGCCGATCTGTATTAAATTGGCTTTTAGATAAATCAATATTTGCAGCTATAAATTTTGCAATTATTCCATCTTTCGTTGTAACCGTAAAAGGTTCATTGAATTGTAAATGACTTTTAATATTATCATAAACTCCTCCTTGTGCATCAATAAAAATTTGCCCCTGTCCCTTTGTAGGGACTTCAGCTGTAATATTCTTTAACCCAATAATTCCAGAAGACTTACGATCTTGAAACGCCTTTTCTGCTTTAATCCAGTAAGGCTTATGAAAATTTGTATAACCTTCTAATCTTGGATTAAGCATTGTTAATTGTGCTATTTCCTCTTCTTCATGACTCGAAAGCACCTTATCAAAGGAAAAAGAAATAGAAAAAAATGTGAACCAACAAAAAATTAATGCTACAATCAATGCAAGAAATGGTAAACAAATTTTTAACAAGCGAACTTTACGGGAATGAAAATAGGTTTTTTTTAAAATATTGGTAAAAGATGATTCTATAGAAAAAAATTCATATTGGTTACGCACAGTCATATTGTTAATTTCCCAGATATTTCGCTTTTTTTATTTATAGAGTTTTTATAAGGCATGTTTTAAATTTTATTTATTGCAATCTTTCTTTTACTGGCTTTATTTTACTTTTAATGATTTATATATTGAAATATGCATATCTTATATATGTAACGTGCATATATGAAACACACAATTATAACAAAAATCTTTTTTCGTATGAAAGAGAGGCTATTTTGGTTAAATCAGAACTTGTACAAATTATTGCTCGTCATAATCCGCATCTTATGCAGCGCGATGCAGAAAATGTTGTGAGTGCTATTTTTGAAAAAATTTCAGCTGCTCTTGCTGATGGTCAACGTGTTGAACTCCGTGGTTTCGGTGCTTTTTCTATAAAAACACGTTCAGCTCGTAATGGTCGCAATCCACGAACAGGTGAAACTGTTATAGTCGAAGAAAAATGGGTTCCCTTTTTCAAAGCAGGTAAAGATCTACGTGACCGGCTTAATAAATGAGTAAATCCATGATCATTAAACGCTTTCTCTTAGCGGTTATTTTGGCGCCTATTACAGCTTTTTTGATTGGCTTTATCGTTGCTAATCGCCAAGTTGTTATGTTAACGCTTAATCCTTTTCAAAACAATTCTGAACATTTTACTTATCAAGCTCCTCTTTTTGTTTGGCTTTTTACTTTTTTTTGTTTTGGTCTTTTGTTAAGCGGTATAATCAATTGGTTTGCACAATACAAAAACCGTAAAGCCTTAAAAGAAAGCAAAGCTCAAATAGAGAAATTAAAAATATCAATTGCTAATAAATCTAATACGGTAGCACTCTAACAAAATCTTTTCTATAGTGCTCAAAAGATAACAAATCTAAAGATGTTTTCTCTTGTTTCCTGTACATAGTTTAATTACCTTACGGCTCTTAACATCATAAGGACTTCAACGAATATTTAAAATAATCCCTTTTTAGGACAATATATTACGACACTCAATATGCCTGTGCAATGTTTCCAACCACACTCTCATAAAGTATACCCACAAGAGAAATTGCCTTTCATTTTAGAAACAGGTGCAAGCACAGATTATGCTTTAATTGATTCTGGGAATGGAAAAAAATTGGAGCGTTATGGTTCCTACCGTATTATTCGGCCAGAAAGTCAAGCGCTATGGCAACCAGCTTTATCACAGAAAAATTGGGCTAATGTTGATGCAATTTTTACAGGTAACCGAGATGAAGAAGGAGTTGGTCGTTGGTATTTTCCTAAAAAGCCTCTTGGTGAAACATGGCCACTTTCTTGGAATGGCTTATCTTTTCTGGGACGTTTTACTTCCTTTCGCCATGTGGGTGTTTTTCCCGAACAAGATGCTCATTGGCGTTCACTAGAAGAACAAATTATTAAAACCAATCGTCCTGTTAAATTATTAAATCTTTTTGGCTATACAGGCATTGCTTCTCTCATTGGTGCACGTTCAGGTGCGATTGTTACCCATGTTGATGCTTCTAAAAAAGCTATCAGTTGGGCGAAAGCTAATCAAGAAAAAGCAGGATTATTAGATCGTCCCATTCGCTGGATATGCGACGATGCAATAAAATTTGTTGAACGTGAATTACGCCGTCAAAAAAGCTACGATTTGATTCTTCTTGATCCTCCTGCTTATGGACGCGGACCTCATAATGAAATTTGGCAATTGTTTGATCACTTACCAGCCATGATTAAAAACTGCCGCAAACTCTTATCGAATAAACCACTTGCTGTTGTTCTCACAGTTTATTCTATTCGTGCTTCCTTTTATACGTTTCATACTTTAATGCGTGATGCATTTATAAATCTTGGTGGTACGATAGAGTCAGGAGAATTGATTTTGCGTGAAGAATCCGCTGGACGAGCTCTTTCTACTTCACTTTTTAGCCGTTGGATTGCTTGAACATGTGTAAACAAAAAACCGGCAAAGTGAAAGAAATTACATCCCTTAGCAATCCTATTATTAAATATTTTAAAGCACTAGACAAAAAGAAAAATCGTAATCGAGAAAATATCTTCATGGCAGAAGGGTTAAAATTAGTCATTGATGCTTTAAATCTTGGTTGGACAATTCACACACTTATCGTTTCTAAAAATTCACTAAGTAATTCCACCATTGAAAATACCGCTGCAAATACTATAGCTAATGGTGGTTTTGTAATTAAAGCCTCACAAAAGGTTCTGGAATCCATTACCCACCGCGATAATCCACAAACGGTTATTGGTATTTTTAAGCAACAATGGCACTCTATTGAAAAAATAATAAGACAAATCAGTGATGTCTATATCGCCCTTGATCGTGTGCGTGATCCTGGAAATCTTGGAACTATCATCCGTACTGCTGATGCAGCAGGAGCCAAAGGAATTATTTTAATTGGAGAGACAACAGATCCCTTTTCACTAGAAACAGTACGTGCAACAATGGGATCTATATTTTCCGTACCACTTTATCGTTGTAATGAAAGTACTTTTTTAAATTGGTCTACACATTTTAAAGGGATGATCGTTGGTACGCACCTTAAAGGATCTGTAGATTACCGCACAATTGATTTTAAAAATGGTCCGATTATACTTTTAATGGGAAATGAACAACAAGGTTTATCAGATGTTCTCGTAAATCACTGCCATAAGCTGGCGCGCATCCCACAATGTGGGCATGCCGATTCACTTAATTTAGCAGTAGCAACAGCTATTATGCTCTATGAAATTCGTCGTTCTTACTTAACTCTTGAAGTCGTGCAGGGATAAAAAATGACAAGGAAATCATTGCTCTTTCTTTTTTTCACTTTAATCTTTACAGTGGGACTTGATCAAGCAATCAAATATTGGATTATGCATAGCTTACAATTAGGAGCAGAAATACCGATTTTTTCTTTTATTTCTCTTTATCATGTCCGCAATACTGGCATTGCATTTTCATTCCTTTCTTCCTATCCTCATTGGGGAATTATTGCTCTTACACTCATTATCATTGTTTTTCTTTTATGGTTGTTGAAAAATACTGCAAAAGACAAATTTTTATCGCATTTTGGTATTACCCTTATTATTGGCGGGGCAATTGGTAATCTCATTGATCGTGTTCGTTTTCATTATGTCATAGATTACCTGTTATTTCATATTCGTGATGTTTTTTCTTTTGCCGTTTTCAACCTTGCTGATACTTTTATCACACTTGGTGCTGTTGCTGTTTTAATTGATGAATTTTGTATATGCGCTAAAAAAAAACGTTATTCTAATAACACATCTCTTGAATAAAGAAATTCTGTGATTTTTTTTAGATTTTACATTAACAGTTTCTGACCTCTTTCAAAGGTTCTATAGAGCTACATTAGCATAGAGAAGCTCGCTCTTCTGTGTTAGTATATATTAATATATAAATAAAAAAATACACTTTTTCTTAGATCTGTTAAGGTTCTCATGATTGTAGGGTATAGATAAAAACTTTTAAAACCTTCTTACAAACACTAAAGATTAATTCTCACAGAAATCATTATTATAATTAATTAGAACAATAGAGCTCACTCAAAAGAAAGAGAATATTAGAAGCGTTCTTTCCTTTTGAAGGATCGTATATTCACTTTTTTATTTTACAAGCGACTTAGAAAACATTAATCATATTGAATTTTTTCGCTTATCCATTTTATTTTTCTTTAGCCACTAAAATTAACAAAATTTGTACTATCATCATAATACTGTTTTTACATCAATCACATTACACTTCTCTTAATACTCTAGAGAAAAATAACCCTTTATTACTAATTTTTAAACTTTTCTTTTAATAAAAAACTCTTGTAATTTCCAAATAAATCCCCATAATAGAGGGAAGTGTGCTAGAATTCCATTAAGGCTTTGAGAACTTTTGTATTCGCCTAACAAAAAAGGCTTATATTTTAAGAGCATAAAGGAGTATAAGCTTCTTTTAACTCGAGTACCTTAAGGAACATATGCTAAAGGACTTATATTATGGCTGATTTTAAAAATTTACGTTCGGCATCTGTTTCTCATGCCGATGCATCAATTGATCAAGGGTTGCGCAGTTATATGCTGGGCGTTTATAACACAATGGCCATTGGTTTGCTTATTACAGCTGCTGCCGCTTATGCAATCGCGTCATTGGCTACAACAACAGATATGAGTCAAGCTGTAGCCCAAATCAATGGAAGTGTTTATTTAACATCATTTGGTGTGACATTTTATATGTCACCGTTTTCTTATGTTATTATGTTTGCACCGCTTGTGGCTGTATTATTTCTCAGTTTTAAAATTAATACGCTCAGTACTAGTGTTGCGCGGAGCCTCTTTTTTGGTTACGCTACTCTTGTAGGGCTCTCGCTATCGTCTATTATTCTACGTTATACGCCAGAGAGTATTGTACAAACGTTTGTTATTACTTCTGCTGCTTTTGGTTCTTTATCACTATACGGTTATACTACGAAACGAGATCTTACAGCTGTAGGTTCATTTTTGTTTATGGGCTTAATTGGTTTAATGCTTGCTACAATTGTGAACATTTTTCTTGGGTCAAGTGCTTTACAATTTGCAATCTCTGTGATTGGTGTTCTCGTTTTTGCTGGTTTAACAGCTTACAATACACAAAACATAAAGTTGATGTATTATGAAGGAGATGGATATGATACTCGCAGCCGTAAAATTATTATGGGTGCATTGAATCTATATCTTGATTTCATTAATATGTTTGTTTTTTATTGCAATTTCTTGGTTCTAATCGCGATTAATAAAAATTATTATTTAATTTAAAAGCCTTGTTTTTAAGAAAACAAGGCTTTTTTATCTTTTATATAAGTGCTGTCTTTAAATCTATTGACATGATTAAACACTAAAAATAACAAAAAACTAAAATTTTGTCGGCTTGTTACATTGATCCAGAAAAAAATTCATAATTCTTTATTAAGAGCAATCTATAATCACTCTGGTTATCATAAAAATGTAATCAATTACAATGATAACTATGATCTTACTATAGCCTCTTATAATGTCCACAAATGTGTTGGTGTTGATAAAACTTTTAATCCTTCTCGTATTGTACGTGTTATCGCTGAATTACAAACAGACATTCTCGCCCTTCAAGAAGCGGATAAGCGTTTTGGTGAACGCACGGGTTTGATTGATCTTCAACTCTTAAAAGCTGAAACAGGATTAATTCCAGTGCCTTTAAAAACTATGTCACCGAATGGCCATGGCTGGCATGGCAATACTCTTTTTTTGCGTCAAGGATGTGTACATAATATTTCACAAATTACTTTACCTGGTTTTGAACCCCGTGGCGCTATAATTGTAGAATTAAAAATGAAGTCAGGTTTTATTCGTGTTATAGCAACTCACTTTGGTTTGTTACGTCATTCTCGTAATCAGCAAGTTAAAATGCTTCTTGCGCTTCTTAAAAAATATTCTGTTATGCCTACACTTCTCATTGGTGACTTAAATGAATGGCGCAAAGGTAAAGGCTCATCATTAAATTTTTTTTCCCCTTACTTTGATATCACACTTGGTAGTGTGCCAAGTTTTCCTTCTCGTTTTCCTTTTTTAGCTCTTGATAGAATTTTTGCTTTTCCTCATCAATTATTGATAAATGTTGAAAACCATTATTCACCACTCGCACGTATTGCCTCTGATCACTTGCCTATTAAAGCATACCTTAACCTTTCAAAAGCAATGTCTACTCTTAAACATAAAATGAATAAAACAAATTAATGTGCCTCATCCCAATTTTGAGCAGCTATAACTTTCACTTCAAGCGGTACAGATAAAGATAATGCTGGCATTGTAGCATTTTCCATAACTTTTTTAATGAGAATCGCTGTTTTTGTACTTTCAGATTTGGGGACTTCGAAAATAAGTTCATCATGGACTTGCAATAACATTTTAGCCGACAATCGTTCTTTTTCTAAAGCATTTTCCATTTGAATCATAGCACGGCGAATAATGTCTGCTGCTGACCCCTGGATTGGTGCATTGATAGCAGCTCGTTCATTTAAAGCACGAATTTGTGGTTTAGCGATTTTTATTTCAGGATAGTGAATACGACGTCCAAAAATGGTCTCTACATAACCATGATGACGTGCAAATATTTTTGTTCTTTCCATATAATCCTCTATTCCTGGAAATCTTTCAAAATAGAGTTGAATATAATCGCTAGCTTCCTTACGTGAAATTCCCAATTGGCTCGCTAATCCAAAGGGCGAAATGCCATAAATAATACCAAAATTAATAGCTTTTGCACGTCGACGTATTTCTGATGTCATTCCTTCAACTGCAACTCCAAACATTTGGGATGCAGTCATAGCATGAATATCCTGACCTTTTGTAAATGCTTCTTTTAATGCCGTTATATCAGCAACATGAGCAAGAATACGTAATTCAATCTGACTATAATCAGCTGATAATAATAAATGCCCTTTTGAAGCAACAAAAGCTTTTCGGATTTTTCGTCCCTCAGCAGTTCGTACTGGAATATTCTGCAGATTAGGTTCTGATGATGATAATCGTCCCGTTAATGTTGTTGCTAGGGAATAATTTGTATGAACACGACCAGTTGTAGGCAAGATATAAGAAGGTAAAGCATCTGTATAGGTAGACTTTAGTTTTGTAAGTTGGCGCCAATCAATAATTTTTCTTGGTAAAATATGGCCTTCAGCAGCTAACTCTTCTAAAGTTTGTGCAGATGTTGACCATTGGCCACTTTTCGTCTTAGCACCACCAAGTAAGCCCATTTTACCAAAAAGGATATCCCCTAGTTGTTTGGGTGAAGCAATATTAAATTTTTCACCAACAAGCTGATAAATTTCCTCTTCCAAATTTAAAGCAGCCTGTGCCAATTCTCCTGAAAGGCGTGATAAAATCTGTCGATCGACAAGAATTCCACGTTCTTCCATTCTTGCGAGAATTTCTATCAATGGACGATCAAGACGTTCATAAATTTTTGTCATCTTTTGTGCAACAAGCTGTGGCTTTAATACTTGCCATAGACGAAACGTTATATCAGCGTCTTCTGCCGCATATAGTGTAGCTTGTTTCAAATCTACTTGTGCAAAAGAGACTATTTTTCTTCCACTATGAGTCAAATCTTTGTAACTAATTGGCTTATGCCCAAGCCAACGTTCAGATAAAACATCCATACCATGTGTCGAAATTCCAGCCTCTAAAGCATAAGATAAAAGCATTGTATCGTCAAAAGAGCACATTACAATATTGTATTGTTTCATGACTAACCAGTCATATTTTATATTCTGGCCAATTTTTAATACGGCTTGGTTTTCCAATATAGGTTTTAAAAGTGCTAAAGCTTTTTGTGTTTCAATTTGTGGAACAATACGCCTACCTCCCAAAGGATTTTCTTCTTCTGCAACATGTTCAAGTGGAACATAGGCTGCTTTCCCAGGTTGTAACGCCAATGAAAAACCAACGAGCTTTGCTTGCATAGGATCAAGAGAAGTTGTTTCTGTATCAAAGGAAAAATAACCTTGCTCTTGCGCTTCTAACAGCCATTCTTTTAGAATTTCCTTATCAAGAATAGTTTTATAGGCATCTCTTGCAATTTTTTGAATAAGAGCTTGATCCTTGCGTTTTTGTGCTAAAATTTGTGGAGAATTCTCAAAAAAATCATGAAATAAAACTGTATTATTTTCTTTGCTACTCAAATCAGTCTCGTACGTAATTTCTTTCCATTCAATATCTAGCTCTAACGCATCAATAACCGCAGCATCACATGCCGTCTCTTTTGCGACACGACGTGTTAGTGCTGTAAACTCCATAGCTTTCAAAAAAGCGATCAAACGTGGACCGTCTTGTGGTTCCAAAATGAAATGATCTAAGTTTTTATCTACAGGAACATCTGCTTTAAGTTTAACGAGTTCACGAGAAATTTTTGCTTGTTCACTATAAGTTTGAATATTTTCACGTCGCTTTATTTGCTTAACTTCTGTCACGCGTTGCAGTAAAAGATCAAGAGAACCAAACTGATCTAATAATTGTGCTGCAATTTTGGGGCCAATACCTGGAATACCTGGTATATTATCTGTTGGGTCTCCAGTTAAAGCCTGCAAATCAATCATTTTTTCAGGCATTACACCCCATTTTTCTATGACTTCAGAGATACCTATATGCTTATCTTTCATGCTATCATATAAAGACACATGTTTGTTTACTAATTGCATCAAATCTTTATCAGAAGAAATAATTGTTGTTTTTGCTCCAACCTGTGTCGCTAATTGCGCATAGGTAGCAATTAAATCATCTGCTTCAAATCCTTCTTTTTCGATACAAGGCAAATTAAAAGCTTTTGTTGCTTGTCGTATGAGTGCAAACTGAGGAATAAGATCTTCTGGAGGAGCTGCTCGATTGGCTTTATATTGAGGATAAATTTCCTTACGAAAAGTATTAGATGAATAGTCAAAAATAATAGCAATATGGGTTGGAACAACACCAATAGCGGTATTACGGGCGTCACAGAGTAATTTCCATAGCATGTTACAAAAACCAGCCACGGCTCCTACAGGAAGTCCATCCTTTTTGCGTTTTAAAGGTGGTAGAGCGTGATAAGCACGAAAAATATAGCCTGATCCATCAACCAAAAAAAGATGATCATTTTCTTTCATAACGATTTTATTTCTCCCTTTTCATAAAAAGAAAATACACTTTTATATTTTTATTGATCCTATTTTAAAATCTGTTGGTTTTGCCTCTAAAAAGCCATTTTTTACTGTCATAGGTTCGGAATATCGTTGCATTTTGTGTTCAGTACCTAAAGCTTTTCTTTGCTGTTACAGGATATAATAGCTTTATTTTGTTCCTCCTATGATAGCTGGGGTGCGATGTAGCGATAAGGTCGTTGTGGTGTTCCCCTCCCCACAACGACCGTATTTTTTTAAGAGTTGATAAAAACCCAGAACAATTTTTATTTTAAATAATCTTGAAGTGATTCCATAAAGCTTTGTCACCTATCTTTTTGATTAAATCGGCATGTATATCTTTTTCCTGTTTACTTAATCTTTGAGGCAAGGCTTGGGAGCGTGTTTTTATCGTATAGAAAGCATTTTTGTTATCTTGAACATTCATAACATCACAACTTTCATAATTATCAAAACTAAATATTCCCTGTTTTCCACCAATTAACTCAATATACACATCAGCGAGAATCTCTGCATCAAGTAGAGCCCCGTGAAGAACACGATGACTATTATCAATTCCAAAGCGTTTACATAAAACATCAAGAGAGTTAGGCCCCATAGGAAATCTGCGCCGTGCTATAGATAATGTATCGATGACATTATCACTATTAATAAGAGGCTTATCAACTCGTTCTAATTCCGCATTAAGAAAACCGATATCAAAATTTGCGTTATGAGCAACAATTGTTGCGTCATCAATAAAATCTAAAAGCGCATCGACAATATCATCAAATTTTTTTTCATCTTTTAAGCGTTCATTCGTCAATCCATGAATAGTAACAACTTCATCAGGAATAATAACATCTTGTGGATTTAAATAAACATGAAATCGGCGTCCTGTAAGATAACGGTTGATCATTTCTATACAACCGATCTCAATTATGCGGTCACTTTCTTTATTTAATCCCGTTGTTTCAGTATCAAAAATAATTTCACGCATTGTCCTAACTCTTTTAAGAACTATCTTTTAATAGATTTTTTATCACCCGTAAAACTTGTTGACGTGTATTTTCCAAATCTTTTCCCGTATCAATAACAAAATCAGCGTATTTTCGTTTTTGTATATCGGATAATTGTTTAGCATTAATGATTGAAAATTTTTCTTCGCTCATATTTGGCCGACTCATTGCACGTGCCTTTTGTATTTCTGGTGGAGAAGACACAACAACTATATTATTAACACGACTCTCACTTTTTGTTTCAAAAAGGAGAGGAATATCAAGAACAACTAATTTTTTTTTCTGCTGACGTGCTATGTTAATAAATTCCCTTTCTTTTTCTCGTACCAAAGGATGAATTATTTTTTCTAAAATCTTTAATTTTTTACTGTTATTGACTAAAATTTCAGAAAGTTTTAGACGATTGACTTGACCATTTTCAGTAACACTAGGAAAAGCACGTTCTATAAGAGACACTGTTGGTTCACTGCTGTAAAGTTGGTGTACAACCTCATCTGCACTAAAAACAGGAATACCGGCTTGTTTAAAAAAATAAGCAGTTGTTGATTTTCCCATTGCTATTGATCCAGTCAATCCTATAATCTTCATAATTTATCTTCACCTGTGCATTCTAAGATTGCTTTTCGCAATTGTTTTGTTGCCAATGATTTCACTGCAAATCATTGTTCAAAACTAGGAACAACTTAGTATAAAAACATCCTGTCCATCGATTATTTTTATTTGCTTGCTGTAATAGAAATGTTATTAATAGAATATAAAGAGTATTTTTCACAAATGTTATTCGCTTAATTTTATAAAAATCGCAAGAAATTTTTGTTTTAATTTTCATAAATGCTTGCCATATTTATAAAATTTCCGAAGTACTCGGCTAAATTTTCTGCATGTTGTTTTATACTATTAAGTAAAAAATTCATTCAAATTTATGTTTTTGAAAGCATACAAAAGAATATTTGCAATCACTATCTGTAAAAATGAACACTGTTTCCGCAAGTCGTCTATGATAAAAGCCGTCAAATCAGCATAAAAACTATAATTACCATGATTTATAACGTAATCTTTTTCTTAAATCATAGTATATTAACAATACCAACAATTGTAATCATCTGATCTTTATAGATTACTAAATGGAAAATATTTTTCTTATATAATAAAGCATTACTTTCACAAAAATTTCTCATTTTTGCAAATAGCAAATATAAGCAAATTTTTTAATTTTCCAAATGTTACTTTTTTTGCAAGAAAATTATAGTAAGCTTATTGTTTGAGCTAAAAATCGTGGATTTTTGGCGATTTTGAATGATAAATCGAATAACTAACAATAAAAATGCACAAACATATTTTTTTTACCGTTTTTTATCAAATTAGCTATCAATAATTCCTAAATGACGTAATTTGATTAATAAAGGTAATAAAGGTAAACCAATAATAGTAAAGAAATCCCCTTCGATTTTTTCAAAAAGATGGATTCCTTCTCCTTCAATCTGATAGATTCCTGCGCTTCTTAAAACATCTTTTTTTACACACTTTAAATAATTTTCGATAAATTTTAGTGAGAGAGGACGCACTGTCATATGAGCGCTAAAAACCTCAGACCAAATTTTTTTACCATTTTGAACTAAAGCAATGGCACTATGAAGAGAATGTTTTTTTCCTGATAACATATGTAAACGTTGACGTGCTTCCTCATCATTTTTTACCTTATGAAAAATTTGACCTTCAAAATCGAAAACTTGATCACAACCAATAACGAATGCATCAGGAAAACGATCAGAAACATTTTTTGCCTTCATATTAGCAAGAAAACAACAGAGTTCTTGAGGAGTTTTTATTTTTGCTGTTTTTTCTATTTCTCTCTCATCAAAAGAAGCTCCTTCAACAGAAAAACTTAAACCAGCTCTCTTTAACAACTGAGCGCGATAAGGACTAAGAGATGCTAATATTAATATTTTTTTCATCATATTTTCTTCTCCTTTCCTTCACGAAATTGCGATAAAAGCTCAAAAACTGCTGCAGCTGTTTCTTCAATAGAACGTCTTGTAACATCAATAATAGGCCAACCAAAACGTTCACAAATACGTTTTGTGTAAATAAGTTCTTCAGCTATGCTAATGCGATCAGTGTAGCTTTCAAAAGAAAAACCATCTCCCAAATCTCTATTTTCACGAATATGTGAAATTCTCTCAGCTGAAGCAATAAAACCAACAATTAAGGCGTTCTTTGCTTCAAAAATAGTTTGAGGTAAATTAATTCCCTGAACAAGAGGAACATTAGCAGTTTTAATTCCACGATTTGCTAAGTAAATACTGGTTGGTGTTTTAGAGGTCCTTGAAATACCTATAAGAATTACATCCGCATCTAATAAACTATCTGGAGATTGCCCATCATCATGTTCTATTGTAAAATCTAAAGCTTTAATACGACGAAAATAATCTGCATTAAGTTCATGTTGTGCACTTACACGTAAATTTTTAGGTTTTCCAATATAAGATTGAAAGACATTTAAAATAGGGTCTAATATATCAACACAAGGGACAGATATTTTTGCGCAGGTTTCATCAATCAACTGTTTAATTTCTTTATCAATAATCGTGTAAAGAACAATTCCTGGTTCTTTTTCTATCTCATTAATGACTCGCTGCAACTGCATTTTACTGCGAATCATTGGATAAACATGTTCTATAACTTTTCTTATTTTATACTGCGATGCTACAGCTCTTCCAGCAGAAATTAATGTTTCTCCCGTCGCATCAGAAATCATATACAAATGAAATTTTTTTTCACCCACAGAAAATTTAATCCTTTGTTAATCAGTGTGTATAAAATTTTATAAATTTTAAAAAGCTAAAATTTAGAAATTTATTGTTATTATTATGCACAAATTTAAAAACAATAATAAATAAATTTATCTTATTGGAAAAAACAAGGATAATATCTTTAAACAGTTATTTATTATTGTTTTTTTTCTTTTTCCTTGTTGATAAAATTGAGGATAAATGAAGGATAAATAATAATCCACATTAAACACAGGTTTTAATAAGAATAATCCCTTCAAAATTTTAATTTTATTAAATTATATCTCAAAAAAAATTTAATATATTCCAAGTGATATCTAAGTGATTAGATATATCAGCTCTTAAACTCTAACGAACTTAAATAAAATTCCATATTCGTTTTATAAAAAAATAAAACAATATAATTTTCCTAAAATAGCTTATGAAAAAATACCTTCTTACAGAACAAATTTGTTTTTTCTTTAATATTCGTGATTGAGTAATGCTTGCAGTTTAAAAGAGTTGAGTATATAACGTCCTTATCTAGAAGAGTATTCTTTATCCTTTTAAAAATTCTAGAAACAGTTCCCCCATTAATCAAAGAGCATATTTTATGCAGGAAATGAAATTACAAGAGCTAAAAAGTAAAAATCCAGTTGAACTTGTTTCTTTTGCTGAAACATTGGAAGTTGAAAATGCTTCTTTAATGCGCAAACAGGAATTAATGTTTGCTATTTTAAAAAAACTTACTTTACAAAATGTAGAAATTATAGGCGAAGGTGTTGTTGAAGTTTTACAAGACGGATTTGGATTTCTTCGATCTGCTGATGCTAATTATCTTCCAGGACCAGATGATATTTACCTTTCACCAACACAGATACAAAATTTTTCATTAAAAACAGGAGATACCGTCGAGGGACCAATACGAGGACCAAAGGAAGGAGAAAGATATTTTGCCCTCCTTAAAGTTAATAAAATTAATTTTGAAGATCCTGAAAAAATTCGTTACAAAATTCATTTTGATAATCTTACTCCTCTTTATTCAAATGAGCGTTTTCAAATGGAAGTGCAAAATCCTACGGATAAAGATATGTCATCGCGAGTAATTGATTTGATATCTCCTCTAGGAAAAGGGCAAAGGGGATTGATTGTTGCACCACCACGAACAGGAAAAACAGTTTTATTACAGAATATTGCTCATTCTATTACAACAAATCATCCTGAATGTTATCTTATTGTTTTATTAATAGATGAACGTCCAGAAGAAGTTACTGATATGCAACGTTCTGTAAAAGGGGAAGTTGTTTCTTCTACTTTTGATGAACCAGCAATACGTCACGTACAAGTCGCTGAAATGGTTATTGAGAAAGCTAAAAGATTAGTTGAATATGGACGTGATGTTGTTATTCTTCTTGATTCAATTACACGTCTTGGACGCGCATATAATACTGTTGTTCCTTCATCAGGAAAGGTTTTAACAGGTGGTGTGGATGCAAATGCCTTACAACGTCCTAAGCGTTTTTTTGGTGCAGCTCGTAATATTGAAGAAGGAGGATCTTTAACTATTATAGCAACAGCTTTAATAGATACGGGAAGTCGCATGGATGAAGTTATTTTTGAAGAGTTTAAGGGGACTGGTAACTCAGAAATTGTTCTTGACCGTAAAGTTGCTGATAAGCGTACTTTTCCAGCTATGGATATTATTAAATCAGGAACACGTAAAGAAGATCTTTTAGTAGCTCGTCAAGATTTACATAAGATTTTTGTTCTTCGTCGTATATTAGCACCTATGAGTGTAACAGATGCTATTGAATTTTTAATTGATAAATTAAAACAAACAAAAAATAATAGCGAATTTTTTGATTCAATGAACACGTAAATTTTTTTGAATTAGGATTAATCCTGTGGATACAATCTTTGCTGTTTCAAGTGGATTGTTGCCTTCAGGGGTTGCAATTGTTCGCCTTTCTGGCCCTCGTGTGAAATATATTGTAAAAACACTTTGTGGTTGTTTACCTAAAGCGCGCTTAATGCATTATGGTAACCTTACTGCTCGTGACGGAAGTTTTTTAGATTCTGCCTTAACTGTTTTTTTTCCTGCTCCTCATAGTTTTACAGGAGAGGATTGTGCCGAGTTTCATTTACATGGAAGTAAAGCAGTTGTTAATCGCTTTCTTGATGAATTAACTACATTTGAAGAATGTCGTCTTGCAGAGGCAGGAGAATTTTCGCGTCGAGCATTTATTGAGGGTAAATTAGATTTAATTCAAGCAGAAAGCCTTGCTGATTTAATTCAAGCAGAAACAGAAAGTCAGCGACGTTTAGCTGTTATGGGTACGAGTGGTACTTTAACAAAACTTTATCGTGATTGGCGCCACATACTTATAACAGCACGTGCTTTAATAGAAGCAGAACTCGACTTTTCTGATGAGAATGATATTCCTAATTCAGTATCTGATAAAGTTTGGAAAGATATAAAAAAACTTTATCATTCGTTGTGTGAACATATTTCTGCAGGAGAACGTGCAAGTATTTTGCGTGATGGAATTAAAATTGTTATAGTAGGTGCTCCAAATTCTGGAAAATCGAGTATTCTTAATCGTCTTTCTGGGAGATCTGTTGCTATTGTATCAGAAGAAGAAGGAACAACACGTGATGCTTTAGAAGTTAGATTGGTATTGAGTGGTTTACTTGTTCTTTTTACAGATACGGCTGGTTTAAGGAAAACAGAAAATACGATTGAACTTTTGGGAATTGAAAAAGCAAAACAGCATATTGTGGAAGCTGACTTAGTTATTTTTGTTCATGATATGAATAATCCTCAAGAGATTAATTTACCAAAAACATCAGCTGAAATTTGGCATGTAGGTAATAAACTTGATCTTTGTGAAGGAAATAAAGCACGTTGGCCAATACAATTTTCGACATTAAATGGTTTAAATTTTGATTATTTTATAAAAGAGATAGAATTATTTTGTTTACGTCGTGCTACTGAAATTGGAGATGCTATTCCAGCAAGAAAAAGGCAGCTTCAATTATTGAAGGAAGCTGCTGAAGAAATTAATGCATCTATGAATTCTACTTCTCTTGATTTAAGTTTATGTGCAGAACATCTTCGTCGTGCAAGTCATATACTTGGGCGAATTGTAGGTGATATTGATGTTGAAGATTTACTTGACGTTATTTTTTCAGAATTTTGTGTTGGTAAATGATGATTCACGTGAAACATTCCAGTTCTTCTGTAATTATTTTATAGACAGATTAACAAGATTATGTATTTTATAAGTTTTGTTTATATAAAATTTAAAATCAATTCTGTATGGAATGAATTAAATGCAATCATATGATGTCATTGTTATAGGAGGTGGACACGCTGGTTGTGAAGCAGCTTCGGCTTCAGCGCGTGTTGGAGCTCAAACAGCACTTATTACATATCAAATATCAACAATTGGAACAATGTCATGCAATCCCGCTATTGGCGGACTTGGAAAAGGGCATTTGGTTCGTGAAATAGATGCTTTAGACGGTTTAATGGGGCAAGCAGCAGATGCTGCTGGAATTCAATTTAGACTTCTTAATAGAAAAAAAGGACCAGCAGTAAGAGGTCCACGGACACAAGCAGATAGACAATTATATAAAAATAAAATTCAACAACTTTTGCAGGAACAAGATAATTTAATTCTCATTGAAGATGAAGTTATTGATCTAATTGTTAAAGATAATCGCGTATCAGGTGTTGTTTTAAAAAAACAAGGAAGTATTTTTTCGAATGCCGTTGTTTTAACAACAGGTACATTTTTGCGTGGATTAGTCCATATTGGCAATAAAACATGGCCTGCCGGTCGTATGGGCGAAAAATCAAGTATACAACTCGCCGAACGCTTAAAGAATTATAGTATAAATCTTGGACGATTAAAAACAGGAACACCTGCTCGGCTTAATAAAAAAACAATTTTTTGGAATAAACTTTCTAAACAACAGGCTGATGAAGACCCTGTTCCATTTTCTTTTTTGACAGAAAAAATTGAACAACCTCAAATTGAATGCGCCATAACACGAACAAATGAAAAAACACATCAAATTATTCGTGAAAATATTCATAAATCAGCTTTATATTCTGGAGCCATTGAAGGATTAGGACCGCGATATTGTCCTTCAATTGAAGATAAAATTATCAAATTTGGTGATCGTGATGGACATCAAATTTTTCTAGAGCCAGAAGAATTAGAGAATAATACGATTTATCCAAATGGTCTTTCCACATCTCTTCCTGAAGAGATACAACTCTCTTTTTTGAGAACAATTGAAGGTTTGGAAAATGTTGAGATTTTGCAACCTGGTTACGCAATCGAATATGATTTTGTTGATCCTAGACAACTGTTCAAAACTTTAGAATTACGATCTTTGCCAGGTTTATTCTTAGCAGGACAGATAAATGGTACAACAGGCTATGAAGAAGCTGCAGCTCAAGGTCTTTTAGCTGGATTAAATGCCGCTCGTAAGGTTGGTGGTTTGGAAGAAATTATTTTAAGTCGTTCTACAGCTTATATTGGTGTTATGGTAGATGATTTAATTTTACGTGGGGTTTGTGAACCTTATCGAATGTTTACATCGCGAGCTGAATTTCGCTTATCACTTCGAGCTGATAATGCAGATACCCGCTTAACACCTTTAGCCCAAGAATGGGGTATTGTGAGTCAGACTCGTTGGAGTTGCTATCAACAAAAACAACACCATCTTGATCAAGCACGTTTAATGTGTCAAAAACTTTTTTTAACGCCTAATGAAGCATTTGTTCATGGCTTGCAAATAAATCGTGATGGAGTTAGACGTTCTGCTTATGATCTTTTAGCTTACCCTCATATGAATGTAGCACGTCTTGCACATTTTTGGCCACAATTGCATTCAATCGATGCCAAAATAGTTGAAGCTTTGGAAATTGAAGCTCAGTATGCGGTCTATTTAGAAAGACAAACACAAGATATTATAGCTCTTCAACGCGATGAGCATTTAGAAATACCTTCTTCTCTTAATTTTCAAGAAATTTCTGGTCTTTCGAATGAGTTAAAAACAAAAATTCAACAAATATCGCCGCGTTCAATTGCTGATGCACAAAAAATTGATGGTATGACACCAGCAGCATTATCTCTAATCCTTACATATATTCAACGTCAACGACGTGAAAAAGTGAAATTAGCTTAATGGTTATTTCTACAGAACAAAAATATCAAGATATTTTAGAAATAATACCCTCTGTTTCACGTGAAACGATGAAGCATTTAATAGAATTTGAATCTCTCGTAATTCAATGGAATATACATATTAATTTGATTTCTGCCACAACAATACCAGTTTTATGGAAACGTCATATTTTAGATTCTGCACAAATTTATCCTTTGAAAAGTCAATTTCTACACTGGTGTGATCTTGGATCAGGAGGAGGTTTTCCCGCCATTGTTCTTGCTATTTTTCTCAAAGAGAAAAAAGGTGGGCATATTGATTTAGTAGAAAGCAATGGGAAAAAAGCAGCTTTTTTACAAAATGTTATAGCAAAACTTAATCTTCCAGCAACAGTTCATCATTGTAGAATCGAAGATGTCTATAAAAAAATAAAAACACCGGATATTTTAACAGCAAGAGGTTTAGCTTCATTAGACACTCTTTTACATCTTATGTCACCTTGGTTAACACAAAAAACAGTTGCTCTTTTGCAAAAAGGTAGAGATTACGTTAAAGAAATGAAAAATGCTACTGCCAATTGGCGCTTTGATCTGCTAAAACATGAAAGTAAAATTGATACAAATTCTGTTATCTTAGAAATTTCTCATGTTCGATCATGTAAAAAGGGTAAAGCAAAATGAGCGAAACACGAATTATCGCTATTGCAAACCAAAAAGGTGGGGTAGGTAAAACAACAACGACAATTAATCTTGCAACAGCTTTGGCTGCTATTGGTAAAAACATTCTTATTATGGATATTGATCCACAAGGAAATGCAAGTACAGGATTGGGAATTGATCGGAATAGTCGTCCTTTATCATCTTATGATGTTTTGGTTTCTGGAATCTCAGTTGCAGATGCTGCTTTAGAAACAGCGGTGCCTAATCTCCATATTGTTCCATCTACACTTGATTTATTAGGCATTGAAATGGAAATTGCTTCTTCACAAGATCGTATTCAAAGATTGCGTAAGGCTCTTTGTTATGATTCCAAAATAGCCAAAAAATTTAATTATATTTTGATTGATTGTCCTCCTTCTCTCAATCTTTTGACATTAAATGCTATGGGGGCTGCAAACTCTGTTCTCGTTCCAATGCAGTGTGAATTTTTAGCTCTTGAAGGCTTAAGCCAATTACTTGAAACTGTGAAACAAGTAAGGTCTATTTTAAACACATCTTTAGAAATTCAGGGTATTGTTTTAACAATGTATGATGGGCGAAATAATCTTTCAAATCAAGTTGTCGAGGATGTTCGCTCTTTTATGGGAGAAAAAGTTTATCGTACTGTTATTCCTCGTAATGTACGTGTTTCTGAAGCTCCTTCTTTTGGAAAACCAGTACTGCTTTATGACCTCAAATGTGCTGGTAGCCAAGCCTATCTGCGGTTGGCGTCGGAAGTTATTCAACGTGAAAAACAAGCGCAAGCTGCAGCTTAGAAAGTGTAAAGAAATAATTGTAAAAAATTTAAAGAGAAAAATTATGAGTGATGATCAATCAAAAAAAAGACTGGGACGCGGGCTAGCAGCATTGATTGGGGAGATCAACTTAAACGGTAATCCTGCGTATTCGGCGAGTTTTGATAAGTTCACGTCGAAACCGAGTGTTGCTCCTATAGCTTCTGAAAAGTTTGTTCCTATTGAATTTATTTCCCGTAATCCAAATAATCCAAGACGTCAGTTTACTGATTCGGAACTTGATGACTTAGTACAATCAATTCGTCAACATGGTATTGTTCAACCTATTATTGTTAGACCTTCACGTACTCACCCTAATCAATTTCAATTAATTGCTGGTGAACGGAGATGGCGAGCTGCACAACGAGCCAATTTAAATCAAGTACCAGTTATTATTCGCGATGTAGATGATAAGACTGCTTTGGAATTAGCAATTATCGAAAATGTTCAACGAACTGACCTTAATCCTATTGAAGAAGGGGTAGGATATGAGCTTTTATTAAATGAACACGGATATACTCAAGCAGATTTAGCAGAAATCATTGGAAAAAGTCGTAGCCATGTCACAAACACTCTCCGCTTGTTGAAACTCCCACAAAAAGTGCAACAATTTTTGATAGATGGTCATATTTCAGCGGGTCATGCACGCTGCCTTATTACAGTTGAAAATCCACAAGAGTTAGCAGAAAAGATTATCCATGAAGGACTCTCTGTACGCCAGACAGAAATACTTGCACAAGAATATGGAAATTCTAAGATTAAAAAACAGACTTTAGTAAGAAAAGATATGGAAACACAATCTTTAGAAAAATTGCTTACTGATGTGATTGGAATGAAGGTCATCATTAGACATGGTAAAAAAGGTGGTAATTTGAAGATTCATTACTCATCATTAGAACAATTAGATGATATTTGTCGGCGTTTACAAAACTAATTTAAAGATATAAATCCAATTGATATATTTAAAATTGAATCTCAAATTTTTCTATTTTAAAAAAGGACATTATCGTAAATAAAGTTAAAAATGATCTTTTCTTTTACGGATTTCAGCAAAAACTTCTTCATCTGTTGCTTTTTCCATTGCGAGGTTTTTTCGTAAAATAGGATCATCCCAACGAAGAAAAGGATTTGTTTCTTTTTCTTTTCCTAAAGTTGTTGGCAAGGTCATAGCGTTTTGGGCACGTAACGAAAAAACTTCTTCTGCTCTTTGATGAAGTTTTCTATTTTGTGGATCAATCGTCAATGCAAAAAGAGCATTTTTTTCGGTATATTCATGTCCACAATAAAGGATTGTTTCATCAGGAAGTTGACGGAGTTTTTTTAAAGATGTTAACATTTTTAAAGGAGTTCCTTCAAAAAGACGTCCACAACCGAGTGAAAAAAGTGTATCTCCAGCAAAGAGTAATTTAGCTTGAGGAAAATAATAGGATAGTGCTCCTAATGTATGGCCAGGTGTTGAGAGGGCCATAAGAGTTTGTGTACCAAAACAAAATGTTTCATCAGGTTGTAGTGTATGATCAAGAGGAGTAATTTTTTTGCTTTCTGCTGCTGGTCCAATAATCATAGCATTATAAGCTTGTTTTAATTCTGCCAGTGCTTCTACATGATCATAATGATGATGAGTGACAAAAATAAATTGAAGAGTCCAGTTACGCTTCTTCAACATATTATAAATTGCTTTGCCTTCAGGCGCATCAATTGCAGCAGTACACCCACTTTTTTCATCGTGAATGAGAATGCCAAAATTATCTTCTCGACAGATAAATTGCTCAATTAACATCTATCTTCTCTACGGTATAATGTTAAATTTATGAAGCAATTCATAGTGATAAATTCTCGATGCGCGATGTAAGAATAGGATTATTAATCTTCTTTTATTAAATTTTTTGAATGTTTTATGATAAGAGGCATTTGTGTCAGCATAAAGAGAAATGTTAGAGGCATAACGCCAAAGACTTTAAAATTGGTCCAAAAATTATCACTAAAATTTCGCCAGATGATTTCATTTAGAACAGCAAGAAAAATAAAAAAATATGCCCAATTATAGGTGAGTTTGTTCCATCCAGACTCGTCAATTTTCAGACCAGAATCAAAAACATAACGCAAAAGGGGTTTTTTAAAGAATAAACCACCAAATAAAATAAAAGAAAATAGGCCATTAATGATTGTAGGTTTCATCTTAATAAAAGTATCATCGTGAAGCCAAAGAGTTAGAAAACCAAAAACAAGGATGAATATTCCTGAAATAAGTGGGATTATAGGAATTACACGTGTAAGAAACCACGATAAGCTTAAGGCAAGAGTAATTGCTATCATAAAAAGAGCTGTTGCGGGAAAGATAGGTTTATCAAAGTCTTTAAAAAGCGCGATGTTCTTTATCAACCACTCACCTTTATAATTAGCAAGGAAAAAAACAACTAACGGACCCATTTCTAAAAGAAATTTAAGAATTGGCAAAGACGGTTTTTTTTGCATATTATTGTTTTTTTTCAAATTAGAGTCATTATCTGCATTTGGTTTGAAAAGAGAAAACTTCATGTGTATTTTCCTATAATAGCTTCAGCAAAATCAGAGGCAGAAAAAGGTTCAAGATCTTCAACATTTTCGCCTACACCAATAAAATGAACGGGAATTTTATGTTTAGATGCAATGGCAACAAGAATTCCTCCGCGCGCAGTACCATCAAGTTTTGTCATAACTAAACCATTTACACCAGCTATATCACGAAAAACATTCACTTGGTTGAGAGCATTTTGCCCAGTGCTCGCGTCAAGTGTTTGAAGAACAGTATGAGGTGCTTGAGGATTATGTTTACCCAAAACACGAATAATTTTTGCTAATTCATCCATTAATTCAATTTTATTTTGTAAACGTCCCGCTGTGTCAATAAGCAAAACATCATAGTTTTCTTTTTTAGCTTTTTCATAAGCATCAAAAGCTAAGCTTGCAGCATCAGCACCAAGTTTTGTTGAAAAAACAGGAGCTTTAGCACGTTCCCCCCAAATATGTAATTGTTCAACAGCTGCAGCGCGAAACGTGTCTCCAGCAACAAGCATAACTTCTAGACCTCCCATAGTTAGTTTAGCCGCTAATTTTCCAATGGTTGTGGTTTTTCCGGTTCCATTTACACCGACGAGTAAGATAACATGGGGTTTGTGATTAAGATCAATTTCTAATGGAAATGCAATTGGCTCAAGTACCTTTTTGATTTCGTTAGTTACAATAGTATAAATATCTTTTGGTGACAAATTTTTTTCATAATAACGCGTTGATAAGATATCAATAATGCGTGTGGTTGTTTCTATACCGAGATCTGCTTGAATGAGAATATCTTCTAATTCTTGTAATGTGTTTTCATCGAGTTTTTTCTTGACAAAAAGCGTACCAATTGAATCACTTAATTGTTGTGAAGAACGAGATAATCCTTTTTTTAGGCGCTCAAACCATGCTGCTTTTTTTTGTTCAACGGTTAAGGCGGATAAAGGCTTTTCATTTTTTTCTATAATTGTATCAGTAACAATCACTTTACGAGAAGATTTTTCAGGAAGAGCAATTTTTTCACTAGATTCGATAAGTGTTGTCTTTTGTATTTTCTTTTGCTCGCATTCTTCTTTTTGTGCATCTATGGAAGAATATTTGCTGTTTATCTTTTCACTTTTATATTCATTTTGCTCTTCTTCACTGATTTCATGGGAGATAAGAGGCTGCTCTTTTTTTATTATTTTTTCTTTAGATGTATTAAAAGAGAGTATTTTTTTGATAAAAGACTTTTTCATGAGGGCTTTCCTGCTTAGGCTGCATTCGATTCAGGAAGTGTGGCAATTAATTTATTTCCATCGTGATCAACAATGAGAGCTTTAACGATTGCTCCAGCTTTAACATCTTTAATTTGTGTAAGTGTATAATCTTCTGTTCGTCCAATTCCATCTCTTTCGACAAGAATTGTTTGTTGGCTATTTTTTAAATAAATAAGATGTTTTTGGTAAGCTTTTTCCCCTTCTTTACGCAATTTTTCAGCGCGAATTTTAATTATTTCACGACTAATTTGTGGCATACGCGCAGCTGGTGTTCCTTCTCTTGGGCTGAAGGGAAAAACATGGAGATGTGTCAAACCACATTCATGAATTAAAGCTAGACTATTTTGAAACATTTCTTCTGTTTCCGTAGGAAAGCCAGCAATTAGATCAGCACCATAAACTATTGTAGGGCGTTTAGCTCGTAAATCTTGGCAAAACTGAATTGCATTTTCACGCAAGTGTCGTCGTTTCATCCTTTTTAAAATCATATTATCACCTGCTTGTAAGGATAAATGCAAGTGTGGCATGATTCTTTTTTCATATGCTAAAAGATTAATCAACTCTTGATCTGCTTCGATAGAATCAATGGATGAAAGACGCAATCGTGGCAAATCAGGAACATGGTGTAAAATAGTTGAAACTAATTTTCCTAAAGTGATTTTTCCAGGTAAGTCAGGACCATAACTTGTGAGATCAACACCTGTTAAAACAATCTCTTGAATACCATTGCCTACAAGTTGTTTAATTTGTTCAATAATGATGCCCATAGGGACTGAACGTGATCGTCCGCGGCTATAAGGAATGATGCAAAATGTACAACGATGATCGCATCCATTTTGTACTTGGACAAAAGCACGTGTGCGTCCTTCTAATGCATTAATCATATGTGGCGCAATTTTATGAACTTCCATAATATCATTAACACGCAGTTTTTCATCATGATTAATGCCGAAATCAGGAAGTTGACGGTAGGAATGAGCATGGAGTTTTTCTTCATTGCCTAAAATGAGGTCGACTTCTTTCATCAGAGAAAAATTTTTTGCTTCTGTTTGTGCTGCACATCCCGTGACGATAATACGCGCATGAGGATTTTTGCGCTTCGCTTTTCGAATTGCTTGTTTTGCTTGTCGTACAGCTTCAGCGGTGACGGCACAGGTATTAAAAATAATAGCACCATCTTTAAGTTCATTAAGACCAGCAGAAGTACTTTCTTTGCGTATGATTTCTGATTCATAACTATTGAGCCGACAACCAAAAGTCACAATTTCTATTGTCATTAAAAAGAATCCTTTTTGTAGTCTCCTGTTAAAGGGTTTAAAAGACCGCTAAATTCATATTCTACAGGACCAGTCATAATGACGTGATCATCTTCTTGGTAAAGAATAGAAAGATTTCCTCCCAGTAAATTAACATCAATACAACGTTCTGTTAATCCGCGGCGGTAAGCTGTTACTGCACTGGCGCAAGCTGCACTGCCACAGGCTTTTGTTAAACCTGCTCCACGTTCCCATGTTCGTAAAATTAAACTGTTTCGTGATGTTACAGAAGCAATGGAGATATTACACCGTTCCGGAAAAAGTGGGTCATTTTCAAGTTTCGGTCCATATTTTTCTAAAGGAATATGCTCAATATTATTTTCAACAAAAAAAATAGCATGAAGATTTCCAATAGAAACAAGAGAAGCATCTTTTAAAGGTCCGGCTGTTATTTCTACGTGATTGGTATTAGCGACTTCACGAGCAATAGGCATATTTTTTGCATCAAAATTTGGGCGTCCCATATTAACAGAGATTAGACCATTAGCTTGACGTTTCCCTTCAACAATACCAGCAGGTGTTTCTAATTGAAAGCTTTCACCAAGATTATGTTTCGTCAGCCATTCGATAACGCAACGCGTACCATTACCACAAGCTTGTGCTTTTGAACCATCCGAATTCCATATCTCAATGCGAAAATTAATTTCATTTTTAATTGAGGGGTGAATCGTCATAAGTTGATCAAAATATGTTTGTGGATTTTTAGCTAGAGCAAGAATTGCTTGCTGTGTAATATTATGTGTGCTTTCACGCATATCAGCAACAATAATTTTGTTTCCAAGACCGTTCATTTTGCTGAATGGTGTTTCCATAAGATTTCTCTATTTTTTGTGCAATAGTAAGTCTAGCAAAGAATATAATGACTGAAAATTTTACAAATTACCAGCATTGACAGAAATAAAATGAAAGGACGTGAATGTTTTTCTTCAAAATGAATAATTTTTGTTATGATCACATGTTTTTTATTAGGTTTTTCTTATTTATTAATTTATTTTTGTAAAATAGCGTATTTTCATAAAATACGCTCGCTTGTTTTTTAAGTAAGTTTATTATTGTCATGAGAAAGAGTGAAGATATGACATTCCCAAAAATCCCATTTTTCATTGTACTATTTATTATAGCGATCTTAAGTGGTTGTGCAAGTTCGCAGTTTGGTAACAGTGATGGAAACAACATAGCAGAAGTTTTTTATCCTGTTCAGCAACTGTTAGAGCCTGAAACATCTGATACATTAAATTCTGAAGTGTTAACTTCCTCAAATTATGAAAAGGAATATGCTCAAGATGACACACAGTTAACTCGCTTTGAAGTACCAGACAATGCAGTTGATTTGTTTCCTACAAATATTGTTGGCGTATGGAATCTCTCTATTGGTAATAAGTCTTGTCGAATTGCAACTCCACAAACAAAGTTTGGTTCAGGATATCGAGCTGGTCCTTTAAATTGTCCAAGAATATTTGCTAAAGTGAATTCGTGGGCTGTTAAAGAAAAGAAATTATATTTTTATGACCGATCTGGAAGTGTTGTCGCGGTTCTTTATTCTTTTGGGAAAGATTATTTGGAAGGACGGACGTTGGATAATCAACCCGTTGTTTTAGACCGTTAAATCATTTTAAACTCCTTATAAAAAGGCAAATATTACGTGCACGAATTTGCATTATTTAATCACAAAATGATGCAAAAAAGCATTTATGTCTATGAAATTTACATTTGTTCAGAATGATTTGAAAAAAGGATTTTTGGATGGTTTTAGTTTCAGCGCGCTATGAAGAGCTTGTTTCCAAAGGAGACATTAGTTTCGATTCAGCTCAACGGGATTTAACAAAACATTTTGATTATTTATTACAAGAAATTTCAGCACAAAAGATTTCTCGACCTTGGACGTTTTGGCGTTTTTTTAAGAAACAAACGCATTCTCATGCTTCAAACCGATGTGGTACTGATAATTTCGTTCAGGGATTGTACATTTATGGCGAGGTTGGGCGTGGCAAGACTATGCTCATGGATTTGTTTTTCTCTTGTTTGCCAGAAGGGAATAAAAAACGTGCTCATTTTAACGATTTTATGGCTGATGTACATGAGCGTATTGATGCACATCGGCAAGCGTTTAAACATGCAAAATCCAAACAAAATGATCCTATTTTAGCAGTTGCAGAAGATTTGGCACGAGAAGCACATGTGCTTTGTTTTGATGAATTTACGGTGACAGATATTGCGGATGCAATGGTTCTTGGTCGTCTTATTACTGCATTATTTAATCAAGGCGTTATTTTTGTTGCTACGTCAAATGTCGCTCCTGATAATCTTTATTACAATGGTTTGAATCGAGAGCTTTTTATGCCTTTTATTCAAATTTTAAAAAAACATGTATGTGTTATTAATCTCGATGCAAAGACGGATTATCGTCTTGAAAAATCAAATCCACAACATGTGTATATCACCCCATTGGGACAAGCAGCAGATGAAAATATGGATCAAGCATGGACATTCGTTTTACGAGGTCAAAAGGAAACATCAGATGATTTATCTGTAAAGGGACGTTCTATTCATATTCCACGTTTTAGAGATGGATGTGCACGCTTTGATTATCGAGATCTTTGCATAAAGCCTTTAGCTGCAGCAGATTATTTGGCGTTAGCAGAGCATTTTCATACGATTTTTATTGATCATGTTCCTGTTATGGATGATGCACATCGCAATGAAACTAAACGATTTATTTTGCTTATTGATGTTCTTTATGAACGTAACATAAGACTCTTTATGTCGGCAGAAGCAGAGCTTGGGCAATTATATAAAGGACGGGCGCAGACAATAGAAACATTTGAGTTTCAAAGAACGCAGTCGCGCCTTTTTGAAATGCAAAGCCAAGATTATCTCAATATTTGGGCAGAACAATTGTTAAAGAAATAAGCGAATCTTTACTTTACCTTTACGTAAACTGCTTCAATAATAACTTATTGAATTGACAAATGTTGTAATAATTCTGTTGTATTTTTTTAAATTCATTTTATCGATACAATTGTAATTGGTTGCTTTAATATTTTAGGAAGCAGTTTTTAGTCGTAAAAAGAAAGTTTGATGAATTTTGATCATCTTATGTCTAAGTGGTCTTGTTAAAAAGAGGATTAGATTAAGGGAAAATATTTAATCTGTTAGCGCGGGGGATTTTGCGCTTAGTAAAAGGAAATAAAAATGGCACGAAAGAAGATAGCTTTAATCGGTTCAGGTATGATTGGTGGTACTTTAGCGCATTTAATAGGACTTAAGGAACTTGGAAATGTTGTTTTGTTTGATATTGCAGAGGGAATACCGCAGGGTAAAGCTTTGGATATTGCAGAATCATCACCAGTTGAAAACTTTAATGTCAATTTAGCAGGAACGAATACTTATGAAGCTATTGCAGATGCTGATGTTGTTATCGTAACGGCAGGTATTGCACGTAAACCTGGTATGAGTCGTGATGATCTTTTAGCTACTAATTTAAAAGTTATGGAACAAGTTGGCACGGGAATTAAGAAATATGCGCCTTCAGCATTTGTAATTTGTGTTACCAATCCTCTCGATGTAATGGTGTGGGCATTGCAAAAGTTTTCTGGTCTTCCAACGCAAAAAGTCATTGGTATGGCTGGTGTTCTTGATTCAGCACGTTTTCGTTATTTCTTATCTGAGGAATTTAAAGTTTCTGTTAAAGATGTGACAGCATTTGTTTTGGGAGGTCATGGTGATTCGATGGTCCCCCTGATCCGTTATTCCACTGTTGCTGGTATTTCTTTGCCTGATCTTGTAAAGATGGGCTGGACAACGCAGGAGAAACTTGATCAAATTATCCAACGTACAAGGAATGGAGGGGCAGAAGTTGTGAATTTGTTAAAAACAGGCTCTGCTTTTTATGCGCCGGCCTCTTCTGCTGCTGCAATGGCCGAGGCTTATTTAAAAGATACTAAGCGCGTTCTTCCTGTTGCTGCTTATCTTTCAGGTGAATATGGAGTTAGGGATACGTATGTTGGTGTTCCTGTTGTTATTGGTGCTGGTGGTGTTGAACGAGTCATTGAAATTGATTTGAATGACACTGAAAAATCTGCTTTTGAAAAATCAGTAAATGCAGTGCACGAGCTTTGTAAAACATGTGCTGCTATCGCACCTAATCTCGGATGATTCAAAATAGTTTTGTTAGGTAAATAAGGTACCTTAAGTGTTTTGAGAATCAATTTAGTGTTTCATAGAAGAAAAGGACAAATATATGAATATCCATGAATATCAGGCCAAACGTCTGCTTCATGAATATGGTGCGCCAATAGCGAATGGTGTTGCTATTTATTCTGTAGAACAAGCTGAAAAATGGGTGAAAAAATTACCAGGACCGCTTTATGTGGTTAAAAGTCAAATTCATGCTGGAGGACGTGGAAAAGGGAAGTTTAAAGAACTTAGCTCTGATTCAAAAGGTGGTGTTCGACTTGCAAAATCAGTTGAAGAAGTTATTACGAATGTAAAAGAAATGCTTGGTAAAACTTTGATAACTAAGCAAACGGGTCCGGAAGGTAAACAGGTTAATCGTCTTTATATTGAAGATGGAGCTGATATTGAGCGGGAGCTGTATCTTTCACTTTTAGTTGATCGTACAATTGGTCAAGTTTCTTTCGTTGTGTCGACGGAAGGAGGAATGGACATTGAAACGGTTGCTGAAGAGACACCGGAAAAAATATTTACTCTTCCTATTGATCCTACAAAGGGCGTTACTCCTTCTGATTGCACGAAACTTTGTGACTCGTTAAAATTATGCGATAGTGCACGTGAAGATGGTGAAAGGTTGTTTCCAATACTCTATAAGGCTTTTTGTGAAAAAGATATGAGCCTTCTTGAAATCAATCCGCTGATTGTAATGGATAATGGCCGTTTACGTGTCCTTGATGCAAAAGTTTCTTTCGATAATAATGCGTTATATCGTCATCCAGATATTTTGGAATTACGCGATCTTTCAGAAGAAGATTCAAAAGAAATTGAAGCATCAAAGCATGATCTTGCTTATGTTGCTCTTGATGGGACGATTGGTTGTATGGTGAATGGCGCTGGTCTTGCTATGTCAACAATGGATATCATCAAACTCTATGGGGCTGAACCAGCAAATTTTCTTGATGTTGGTGGTGGTGCTTCAAAAGAAAAAGTAACTGCTGCTTTTAAAATTATTACAGCTGATCCGAATGTCAAAGGCATTTTAGTCAATATTTTTGGTGGGATTATGCGTTGCGATGTTATCGCTGAAGGTGTGATTGCTGCTGTTAAGGAAGTTGGTTTAAAAGTTCCTTTAGTTGTTCGTCTTGAAGGTACTAATGTTGAACAGGGTAAGGCAATTATCAGTGAAAGTGGTTTAAATGTTATTTCTGCTGATGACTTAGATGATGCTGCTCAAAAAATTGTTGCAGCAGTGAAGGGAGCTTAAACCATGTCAATTCTTATTAATAAGGATACAAAAGTTCTTGTTCAAGGGCTTACGGGGAAAACGGGGACATTTCATACAGAACAAGCACTTGCTTACCATGGTACGCAAATGGTTGGCGGTATTAATCCCAAAAAAGGCGGAGAAACATGGAAGGGATCAAAGGGTGAAACTCTTCCTATTTTTGCCAGTGTTGTGGAAGGTAAAGAAAAGACTGGGGCTGATGCTTCTGTTATTTATGTTCCTCCTGCGGGGGCTGCTGATGCTATTATAGAAGCTATTGAAGCTGAAATCGGTTTAATTGTCTGTATTACAGAAGGTATACCGGTTATGGATATGGTTAAGGTTAAGGCTAAATTAGAGCAATCAAAGTCGCGTTTAATTGGTCCTAATTGTCCGGGTATTCTCACTCCTGATGAATGTAAAATTGGTATTATGCCAGGTTCTATTTTCAGAAAAGGTTCTGTTGGAGTTGTGTCAAGATCGGGAACTCTAACGTATGAAGCGGTTTTTCAAACGAGTCATGAAGGACTTGGGCAGACAACAGCTATTGGTATTGGGGGAGATCCCGTTAAGGGGACTGAATTTATTGATGTGTTGGAAATGTTTTTAGCTGATAATGAAACCGAATCTATTGTTATGATTGGTGAAATTGGTGGTTCTGCTGAAGAAGAAGCAGCACAGTTTCTAAAGGATGAAGCAAAAAAAGGTCGTAAAAAACCAATGGTTGGTTTTATTGCTGGTCGTACAGCTCCTCCGGGACGGACAATGGGACATGCTGGTGCAGTGATTTCTGGTGGTAAAGGTGGGGCAGAAGATAAAATTGCGGCAATGGAAGCAGCTGGAATTCGAGTTTCTCCTTCACCATCACAAATAGGCAAGACTTTAGTTGAAGTGTTAAAAGAAGAATTTATCTGAGTGGATGTCATCCATTCAGATAAAATATGGGTATAAAAATAAAAACTTTTTTACAATTTTCCGATTCTTATTTTAAAAAGAAAAGCGGGTACATTAAGGAGACGGAACGAGTGTTCCGGAAAAGTATATGGCAAGGCAGGATGAGAAGAATGATCTTTTTACACAAACATCATTTTTATATGGTGGAAATGCCGATTATATAGATCAACTTTATGCCGAATATAAAAAGAATCCTACCAATGTTGATCGACAATGGTGTGATTTTTTTGAAACTTTTCAAGAGAGTAAAGAAGATGTGCTCAAGAATGCTGAAGGAGCGACATGGCAACGGGATCATTGGCCATTAAAAGAAAGTGGAGAGCTAGTTTCTGCTTTAGATAGTGATTGGTCTGCACTTGAGAAGCATTTTGGAGATAAATTAAAAGAGAAAGCAGCTGTTAATCCTGTACAAAATGGAAAAATGTCTCGCGAAGAATATATTATTCAAGCAACACGTGATTCTGTTCATGCGCTTATGATGATTCGTGCTTTCCGAGCTCGGGGGCATCTTCATGCACAACTTGATCCACTTAAACTGGCTGGAAATCGGGAAGACTATAGAGAGTTATCACCAGAAGCTTATGGTTTTAGTCCTGCTGATTACGAACGTCCGATTTTTATTGATAATGTTTTGGGATTAGAGTACGCAACCATCCCGCAGATGCTTGAAATCCTTAATCGTGCGTATTGTTCGACGATTGGTGTAGAATATATGCACATTTCAGATCCTGCTCAAAAAGCTTGGATTCAGGAACGTATTGAGGGGCCAGATAAACAAATTGCCTTCACACAAAAGGGTAAAAAAGCTATTCTTAATAAGCTTATAGAAGCTGAAGGTTTTGAGCAGTTTTTGGATGTAAAATATAAGGGCACAAAACGTTTTGGTCTTGATGGGAGTGAAGCGCTTATTCCAGCTCTTGAGCAGATTATTAAGCGCAGTGGTGCTTTGGGGGTACAAGAAATAGTTTTTGGGATGGCTCACCGGGGTCGTTTAAATGTTCTTTCTCAAGTTCTTGAAAAACCGCATCGAGCTATTTTTCATGAGTTTAAAGGTGGTTCTTATAAACCTGATGATGTTGAGGGATCAGGTGATGTAAAATATCATTTGGGGACTTCTGCTGATCGTGAATTTGATGGTAAAAAAGTTCATTTATCACTTTTGCCTAATCCATCTCATCTTGAGATTGTTGATCCAGTTGTGATTGGAAAGGCACGTGCTAAGCAAGATCAACTTATTGGTTATAATCGCACGGAGGTTGTACCGTTAAGTGAACGCTCGAAAATTTTACCGCTTCTTATTCACGGTGATGCAGCTTTTTCAGGGCAAGGTGTTATTCAGGAAACGTTTGGTCTTTCAGATTTGAGGGGTTACCGTGTTGCTGGTTCGATTCATGTGATTATCAATAATCAAATTGGATTCACAACTAATCCACGCTTTTCACGTTCGTCACCTTATCCATCAGATGTTGCGAAAATGATCGATGCACCAATTTTTCATGTAAATGGAGACGATCCAGAAGCTGTTGTTTTTGTAGCAAAAGTAGCAACGGAATTCCGTCAAATCTTCCATAAACCGGTGGTCATCGATATGTTTTGTTATCGCCGTTACGGACACAATGAAGGTGATGAACCTTCCTTTACACAGCCCCTTATGTATAAAGCGATTCGTAATCATAAAACGACAGTTCAACTTTATAGTAATCAACTAATAGCTGAAGGAGTCATTGATCCTCAAGAAGTTGAACAAAAGAAACAAATGTGGCGCGATAAGCTTGAAAGTGAATTTGAAGCGAGTGCTTCTTATAAACCTGATAAGGCTGATTGGCTTGATGGGAGTTGGACAGGTATTAAAGCTGCTAGTAGTAGTGATGAACAGCGCTATGGAATGACAGGTGTTGAATTAAAAACCTTAAAGGAGATTGGACGAAAACTTGTCGAAGTTCCATCAGATTTTCATATACATAAAACGATTCAGCGTTTTTTAAATAATCGTGTTCAAATGTTTGAATCTGGTGAGGGTATTGATTGGGCAACAGCTGAAGCTTTAGCTTTTGGTTCTTTGTGTTTAGAAGGATCACCGGTTCGCCTTTCTGGTGAAGATGTTGAACGTGGAACTTTTTCGCAACGTCACGCAGTTCTTTATGATCAAGAAAATGAAGCCCGTTATATTCCTTTAAATAATTTACAACAGGGACAAGCTATTTATGAGGTTGTAAATTCTATGCTTTCTGAAGAAGCTGTTCTTGGTTTTGAATATGGATATTCACTTGCTGAGCCACGTGGTTTAACACTTTGGGAAGCACAATTTGGTGACTTTTCTAATGGTGCTCAGGTTATTTTCGATCAGTTTATTTCATCCGCTGAGCGTAAATGGCTTCGTATGTCTGGTCTTGTGTGTTTATTACCTCATGGTTTTGAAGGACAAGGGCCAGAGCATTCTTCAGCCCGTTTAGAGCGTTTTCTGCAATTGTGTGCAGAGGATAATATGCAGGTTGCAAATTGTACAACTCCTGCAAATTATTTTCATATTTTGCGTCGCCAAATTAGACGTGATTTTCGTAAACCATTGATTTTGATGACACCAAAATCACTTCTGCGTCATAAACGAGCGGTTTCTTTTTTAAGTGAAATGGGGCCTGGAACAAATTTTCATCGCTTGTTACTTGATGATGCAGAATGCCTTAAAAGTTCTGTGATTAAATTACAAAAAGACAGCAAGATTCGCCGTGTTGTTCTTTGTACAGGTAAAGTTTATTATGACCTTTATGAAGAACGTGAAAAGAGGGGAATTGATAATGTTTATTTGTTACGTGTTGAACAGCTTTATCCTTTCCCGGCAAAGGCTCTGGTGGACGTATTGTCGCGCTTTCTAAAGGCAGAAATTGTTTGGTGTCAAGAAGAACCCAAAAATATGGGAGCTTGGTCATTTATTGAGCCTTATTTAGAATGGGTTCTGACTCATATTCGTGCACGTTATTCGCGTGCACGTTATGCTGGGCGTTCTGCAAGTGCATCGCCTGCGACTGGCTTAATGTCGAAACATCTTGAACAGCTTGCCGCGTTTCTTGAAGACGCGTTAGGTTCTTAATTTATTACTACTCTGACGTATGGAAAAATATTATGGCTACTGAAATCCGTGTTCCTACTTTGGGCGAATCAGTTACTGAGGCAACAATTGGCAAATGGTTTAAAAAAATTGGTGAAGCCGTAGCTATGGATGAGCCTTTGGTCGAGTTAGAAACTGATAAGGTAACTGTTGAAGTTCCTTCTCCTGTTGCTGGAAAGTTATCTGAAATCATTGCAAAAGAAGGTGATACAATTGAAGTGAATGCTCTTTTAGGAATGGTTGAAGCAGGAGCTGATGGTGTTTCTGTATCATCCGCACCACCTGCATCACCTTCTGTGATATCTACGCCGACATCTTCTCCTATGGCAGCGTCTGTATCGACTTCCTCTTTAGGAGGAACGATGCCTCCTGCTCCTTCAGCAGCAAAATTAATGGCTGAAAATAACATAGAGAAAAGTGATCTTTCAGGTTCTGGAAAGCGTGGACAGATTCTCAAGGGAGATGTTCTTAATGTTTTAGCGGGGACAAAAACATCAGCTTCTGTTTCTTCTGCTATATCTGTGGATACAGTGCACGAAGAGCGTGTTCGTATGACAAAGTTGCGTCAGACAATTGCACGCCGTCTTAAAGATGCGCAAAATACAGCAGCAATGTTAACCACATTTAATGAAGTTGATATGTCTACTGTTATGGATTTGCGTAAACGTTACAAAGATCTTTTTGAAAAAAAGCATGGCGTTAAGCTTGGCTTTATGGGCTTTTTTACCAAAGCTGTTTGTCATGCATTAAAAGAACTTCCTGCTGTTAATGCGGAAATTGATGGAACAGATATTGTTTATAAAAATTATGTTAATGCTGGGATTGCTGTTGGAACGGATAAAGGACTTGTGGTTCCGGTTGTTCGCAATGCAGATCAAATGTCAATTGCAGAAATTGAAAAAGAAATTGGTCGTTTAGGGCGCCTTGCTCGCGATGGAAAATTGGTGGTCGCGGATATGTTGGGTGGAACATTCACTATTACTAATGGCGGCGTTTATGGGTCATTAATGTCAACACCGATTCTGAATGCACCACAATCTGGTATTTTGGGAATGCATGCAATTAAAGAACGTGCAATGGTGGTCGGAGGACAAATTGTCATTCGTCCAATGATGTACTTAGCGCTTTCTTATGATCATCGTATTGTAGATGGGCAAGAAGCTGTTACTTTCCTTGTGCGTGTTAAGGAAAGTTTGGAAGATCCGGAACGTCTTGTTCTTGATTTATAAAAATACAGTTTTTGAGGATGAAAGGGGAGACAGATGTCTTATGATGTTGTTGTAATTGGAGCTGGTCCAGGTGGTTATGTGGCATCAATAAAAGCTGCTCAATTGGGTCTCAAAACTGCGATTATCGAAAAACGTGCAACATTAGGTGGTACGTGTCTTAATATTGGCTGTATACCTTCTAAAGCATTGTTACATGCTTCGGAATTATTTGCTGAAGCGCAACATGGTTTTGAAACGCTAGGTATTTCTATTTCTCAGGCTAAGCTTGATCTTGATAAGATGATGGCGCATAAAAAGGCTGTTGTAACAGCTAATACAAGTGGCATTTCTTTTTTGATGAAAAAAAATAAAATTGATACTTTTCATGGCACTGCAAAAATTTTAAGTGCAGGTCAGATTGAAATTCTTACCAAAGATGGCAATCAACACAAGATTGAAACAAAGAATATTATTATTGCTACAGGTTCAGATGTATCAGGTATTCCAGGTGTGAATGTGGAAATCGATGAAAAAGTGATTGTGTCTTCGACAGGAGCACTTGCACTTGAAAAAGTTCCTGCACGCATGGTAGTTATTGGTGCGGGTGTTATTGGCTCAGAGCTTGGTTCCGTGTGGAGTCGTTTGGGTGCTAAAGTTACTATTGTAGAGTTTCTTGATAAAGTTTTAGGATCGATGGACGGTGAAGTTTCACGACAATTTCAGAAGTTAATGGAAAAACAAGGGATTGAATATAAGCTTGGTGCGAAGGTAACAGCTGTGACTCAATCTAATTCAGTTGCTAAGGTAACTTTTGAAGCTGTTCGAGGTGGTGCTGAAGAGACTTTAGAAGCTGATGTTGTTTTGATTGCTACAGGACGCTCTCCTTATACAGAGGGGCTGGGTTTGGCTGAAGCAGGTGTTCAGATGGATGAACGCGGTTTTATTAAGATAGATGCACAGTGGCAAACTAATGTTCCAGGAATTTATGCGATTGGTGATGTTGTTAAAGGTCCAATGTTGGCTCATAAAGCTGAAGAAGAAGGTGTTGCCGTGGCTGAAATTTTAGCTGGTCAAAAAGGCCATGTTAATTTTGATGTTATTCCCAGTGTCGTTTACACACAACCAGAAATCGCTAGTGTAGGTAAAACAGAAGAAGAGCTTAAAGCAGCAGGTATTAGTTATAACATTGGAAAATTTCCTTTTATGGCAAATGGGCGTGCGCGTGCAATGCAAAAGAATGATGGATTTGTTAAAATTCTTGCTGATAAAAAGACAGATCAAGTTTTGGGTGGGCATATTCTTGGATTTGGTGCAGGTGAAATGATCCATGAAATTGCAGTTCTGATGGAATTTGGTGGTTCATCAGAGGATTTAGGGCGTTGTTGTCATGCACATCCTACTTTATCGGAAGCTGTGCGAGAAGCAGCTTTAGCGACATTTTCTAAACCTCTTCATACCTAAAGTTACTTTCTAACAAGATTCCATAGGTCTTTTTGAAAGCAGAATGGGAGAGTTTTTTCCCTTAATATCTTTATGTTTTGATAAAACCGCTTTTTTAAAGGCGGTTTTATTGTGTTTTCATTCCGTAAATAAATTAAAATTGTAATTTCTTATCGTCTTGTTGTTCTCTTACATAAGTTGGCAGTCCCATATGATCAAGATATTTTAGAAAAGGATGTGGCGGTAGTTCTTCTATATTCACCATAGTTTTAACATCCCATTCACCAGTAGCGATAAGCATAGCTGTTGCTGCTGCAGGAACTCCAGCTGTATAAGAAATTCCTTGTGCGCCAGTTTCATTAAAAGCTTGTTTGTGATCAGCTATATTATAGATGAATACTTCTCTTGGATTTCCATTTTTTGTGCCTTTAACAAGGTCTCCAATACAAGTTTTTCCTGTATAATTTGGTGCTAAAGAGGCAGGATCAGGTAAAACAGCTTTCACAACTTTTAAAGGAACAACTTCTTGACCTTCTGCTGTTTTGATAGGTTGTTCGGATAAGAGTCCAAGATTTTTAAGAACGGTAAAGACAGTAATATAACGTTCGCTGAAACCCATCCAAAAACGAATATTGGGAACATCAAGATTTTTAGATAATGAATGGATTTCGTCGTGTCCTGTCATATAAGCCGTTTGTTTTCCAACAACGGGTAAATCCCATTCATGACGGATTTCAAACATTTGATTAGAAGTCCATTTTTTATTTTGCCATGACCATACTTGTCCTGTAAATTCCCGAAAGTTAATTTCTGGGTCAAAATTTGTAGCAAACCAACGTCCATGGTTTCCGGCATTGATATCAATAATATCAATATCGGTAATTGTATCGAAATAGCTATCGCGTGCTAATGCTGCATAAGCATTTACAACACCAGGATCAAAACCTGCGCCTAAAATAGCAGTGATACCTGCTTTTTCGCATTCTTGACGTCTGGGCCATTCATAATTGTCATACCAAGGGGGTATTTCACAAATTTTTAAAGGATCTTCATGAATCGCTGTATCGATATAAGCGCATTTTGTTTCAATACAAGCTGAAAGAACAGACATATTAAGAAAAGAGGAGCCAACATTGATAACGATTTCGCATTTTGTCTTTTGAATAAGTTTGACAGTTTCTTCAACATCCATTGCGTTGAGTGTATGACTTTTGATAATGCCTTCTACTTTTGTAGCTTTTTTTTCTTGAATGGAAGCAATGATTGCGTCACATTTTTTTTGTGTTCGTGAAGCGATATGAATTTCACCGAGAAGATCATTGTTTTGGGCACATTTATGAGCAACAACTTGTGCAACACCGCCAGCACCAATAATAAGAACGTTTTTTTTCATTGTGGGTTCATCTCCTTTTAATACTGCTGCATGATGATTTTTATTTGTTGTGTTTGTTATGAAAGGCTATTTTTATAATCATTATAGCTAAATTGACGTTGAAGTGTTAAGGTCCCATTACATTCTTTAATGACAATAGCCGGCATTGCAACGCCATTAAACCAATTTTTTTTAACCATTGTGTATCCTGCAGCGTCTTGAAAGGATAATTTGTCACCTATCTTCAGGGGTTCAGGAAATTGAAATGTTCCAAAAATATCTCCAGCAAGACAAGATTTGCCGCAAACCATAATCTCATAAGGACCATGATTTGGTTCTAATTTGGCATTTTCACGGTAGATTAAAAGATCAAGCATATGTGCTTCAATTGAACTGTCAACAATGGCAAGATTTTTTTTATTATATAATGTGTCAAGAACGCTAACTTCTAAGGTAGTACTTTTGGTAATGGCAGCTTCTCCTGGTTCCAGAAAAACAGTTACACCATAGGTTTGAGAAAAATGTTTTAAGCGTTTTGCTAAATCTTCTAAAGGATAATTTTCAGCGGTAAAGTGAATTCCTCCACCGAGACTGATCCAATCAATTGCAACAAAGAGTTCTTTAAATTTTTCTTCAATGTGGTTAAGCATTTGATTAAAAAGATTAAAATCACTATTTTCGCAATTGTTATGGATCATTAAACCGTTAATGAGAGGTAAGGCTTCTTTAATAGCATCCTGATTCGTTTCTCCTAAACGGCTAAAAGGACGGGAGGGATTTGCAAGATCAAAATTTGATGCACTGATGCCTGGGTTTAATCTTAAGCCTCGTTGAATTGTTTTTGTCGTGTTAGCAAAGCGTTTCAATTGTTGAATTGAATTAAAAATGATTTTATCTGCATAACCACAGGCTTCGTCAATTTCATCATCGGCCCATGCAACTGAATAAGCATGGGTTTCTTTTCCAAATTTTTCTTTTCCTAAGCGGAGTTCATAAAGGGATGATGATGTGGTGCCATCCATATACTGGGACATAACATCAAAGAGACTCCATGTCGCAAAACATTTTAAAGCAAGTAAAACTTTTACTCCTGATATTGCTCGTAAGTGAGCAATAGTCTTCATATTTTTTATGAGTTTAGATTTATCGATAAGATAATAAGGAGTCCCAATCATTGGCTATTCGTTCTCGTTTGAAGGATCTTATTGTTCATATTAGCGTTTAGTACATATAGCAACAGAATGTCTCAAGGAAAAAATAGCAGTGAGAAAATCTATTTTCATTTGGTGGCAGTAAGAAGACTTTCTGTAATTTGGTTTTTATTCAATTGTTTTGAGATGTATGTTATGTTCATTATTAAAAACTTATATTCCATTTTGTCTATTGTAGCGATTGCCAGTATTTTTATTATAACAACCAATATTTCTAATATGGTGCATAAGAGTGGTGTTAAGGCAAAAGCAGTTGATCAGCTTTCTGTTCAAAATGATTCAGCTTTTTTGAAAGTTACTGGGCGTAAGGAACTGAATGGTTTTAAAGGTTATCGTCATTATCGGCATGGTTATCGTAAATATAATGACGGTTGGTGGTATCCTGAAAAAGCATTTGTTGCGTATACATCTTCAGATGTGAAAAATATGCCTCGAAAGATTATATCAGCCCAAAACGACAAATCGACGACTTCTTTTGTTCTAGAGGAAAAGAAGCTATGGAATATGAAGCAGCATATTGCGTATTGTAAAGCTCATTATCGTTCTTATACTCAAAGTGATAATAGCTATCAACCTTTCCATGGACCTCGCAAGCAATGTTTTTCCAGTTTTTTCAAAGGGTAAAGGATATAAGAGGTAAAAAACTTTGAAATATTTTATGTAGATTTTGTGTATGAAGTGATCATTTTGTGAGAATTCTTTACATTTTTAAGTTTTATTTAAATCTATTGTTATAAGTGTGAAAGGAAGAATGATTTTACATTTTTTATTTTGCCAATGATAGAATATTAAAAATAAAATGGAGTTCAGCTAATGACAACACGGGAAGCAATGTTAATATTGCTTGTTTTGCTTCCTTTTAGTGGTAGTTTTATCATTGGTTTTTTTCGTTCAACTGCTAGAAATAATGAAGCTTGGTTTGCTGGAGCTATTGCACTTTTTAGCCTTCTTTTGACAATTATGCTGTATCCAGCGGTTTGTAGAAACGGTGTCGTACGTTTAGATCTTTCTTGGCTTCCAGAATGGGGGGTTAATCTAACCCTCCGCATAGATGGTTTATCATGGCTTTTTTGCCTTTTAGTTACAGGGATAGGGTTTCTTGTTGTTGTTTATGCACGTTATTATATGAATCCAGCAGATCCAGTTCCACGATTTTTTTCCTTTTTTCTAGCCTTTATGGGGTCAATGACGGGAATAATTTTATCAGGAAATCTCGTATTTTTGGTGATTTTTTGGGAACTTACTAGTATTTTTTCTTTTTTATTGATTGGTTATTGGTACCATAATACCAGTGCGCGTGATGGTGCGCGTATAGCTTTAACAGTTACTGGTTTAGGCGGTTTTGCACTGCCGATCGGAGTTTTATTGATTGGCCATATTGTTGGTAGTTTTGATCTGGATAAGGTCCTAGAATCTGGAAATCTCATTCGGTCCAGTTCTCTTTATATTCCGATTCTTATTTGTATTTTATTAGGAGCATTAACAAAAAGTGCACAGTTTCCATTTCATTTTTGGTTACCCAACGCAATGGCTGCTCCAACACCTGCATCGTCTTATTTACATTCGGCAACAATGGTAAAAGCAGGTTTATTTTTGCTTGTTCGACTGTGGCCTGTTTTATCTGGAACAGACGTTTGGTTTTGGCTTATTGGTATTTCAGGATTAATAACATTACTTCTTGGTGCTTATTTTTCAATGTTTCAGCAAGATTTGAAAGGTCTGCTTGCTTACTCGACGCTTAGCCATCTTGGTTTGATTACTACGCTTTTGAGTCTTGACAGTCCCCTTGCCTGTGTTGCCGCGATCTTTCATATGGCTAATCATGCTACTTTTAAAGCGTCATTATTTATGGCAGCTGGTATCATTGATCATGAGACAGGTACGCGTGATATGCGTAAATTGACAGGCCTTTTTCGTTATATGCCTATTACAGGAACTCTTGCCTTAGTTGCGAGTGCTGCAATGGCTGGTGTGCCCTTGCTTAATGGTTTTTTATCAAAAGAAATGTTTTTTGCTGAAACAGTTGAAATCCATATGGAATCTTGGTTGAATCGGATTACACCTTATATAGCAACATTAGCTAGTTTGTTCAGCGTAACCTATTCTATACGCTTTATTTACAGTGTTTTTTTCGGACCTGAACCTGTTCATTTACTCAAAAAACCACATGAGCCACCACGCTTTATGCGTTTTCCAATAGAATTATTGGTTTTTATCTGTTTGGCAGTGGGTATTTTTCCTAATTTAACAATCGGATCTATTTTAGATAATGCCATAGTAGCTGTTTTAGGACCAACAACATTTTCTTATAATTTAGCTGTTTGGCATGGTTTTAATACTCCCTTAATTATGAGTTTTGTTGCTTTATCAGGGGGTGCATTGCTTTATATTTTAGGGTATCATTATTTTTTATCATGTAATGAGGGAGTGCCTCTTTTTCGTTCTTTAAAAAGATTACGTATTTTTGAGCGTATTTTTATGATTATTTTTTGGAAATGGCCATGTATAGCAGAATCTTTTTTATCAACACGTCGTTTACAAGTTCAGTTATGTTGGGTCCTTTTCGTGTGTTTTGCATTTGTTGGTCTTTTACTGTGGTGTGATGGGTTAATTTCAGCAGGTCCATTGCCACTTTTTCCTCTTGATTTTTCTTTTATTGTTATTTGGTTGATTGGCGGATTTTGTGCATTTTTAGTTGCTTGGCAGGCCAAGTTTCATCGTTTTGTATCATTAATGCTGTTGGGAGGCGCTGGTTTAATGACTTGTGCGACCTTTTTGTGGCTTTCTGCTCCTGATTTAGCGGTAACACAATTGGTTGTTGAAGTGGTGACGACAGTATTGTTACTTCTTGGTTTACGTTGGTTACCTAAGCGTTTGCATCCTTCTTCCTCTGTATCTGTTGGATCTTTAGTGTATTTACGTCGTGTTCGTGATTTTATCATAGCATTTGTCAGTGGTGCAGGTATAGCGTGGCTATCATTTGCGGTAATGACGCGTCCACAAAGAATGACAATTTCTGACTTTTTTCTTACACGGGCTTATTTTGATACTGGTGGGCGCAATGTTGTGAATGTTTTGTTAGTTGATTTCCGTGGTTTTGATACAATGGGAGAAATAGTGGTTTTAGGTGTTGTTGCACTGACTGTTTTTGCTCTTTTACGGCGTTTTCGTCCTGCACCTGAAAGCATAGCTCCTTTTCAACATCATATGCAGACGGTTTTTGATAAAGAACGGATTAATTATCAAGAGAGGGATACTTTATTAGATTATTTATTTATTCCTTCTGTTATTATGCATTGGCTTTTTCCTCTTATTATTACTTTTGCAATTTATCTATTTATACGTGGCCATAATCTTCCAGGAGGTGGATTTGCTGGAGGTATTACTTTGGCAATAGGATTTATTTTACAATATCTTGCTACTAATATTCGTTGGGTGGAAAGTCATTTAAGGGTTTTGCCTTTGCGTTGGATGGGTTTCGGTTTGTTATTATCGGTAGCAACAGGGGGGTAGGTTCTTGGTTTTTTAAATATCCTTTTTTAACATCTTTTTTTCAATATATGAATCTTCCTTGGGTTGGAAAAATTCCTATTGCATCTGCTTTTTTATTTGATTTAGGGGTGTTTTCTCTCGTGATGGGCGCAACTATCCTTATTTTAATTGCAATTGCACATCAATCCATTCGCGTTTATCGAATTAGTAAAAAACCTAATTTGAAAAAAGGAGAAAGTTAGTGGAAGTTGTTCTTTCTTTAGGTATTGGTGTTCTCGTTGGATCCGGTATTTGGCTGCTTTTACGTCCACGAACTTTTCAGGTTATTCTTGGTTTGTCGTTAATTTCTTATGGCATAAATCTTTTTATTTTTTCAATGAGCAGGCCTCGTAGCAATGCAGCCCCTATTGTTGATCCATCTCGTGCGATCAATCCAGCAAACTATGCTGACCCTCTTCCGCAATCTTTGGTTTTGACAGCGATTGTAATTGGTTTTGCAACGACAGCTTTATTTCTGGTTATTCTCTTGGTGTCACGTGGCTTAACAGGTTCGGATCATGTTGATGGACATGAGGCAAAGTGATGGAAATTTGGTTACAGCATCTACTTATTTTGCCTATTCTTTTGCCATTAAGTACTGGAGCACTTCTTCTTTTCTATGATGAACGTAATTCACAGCTTAAGTCACTTATTAGTCTCTCTTCTGCGGGTTTATTGATTGTTATTTCTATTTTATTGTGTCTACGTACTCTTGAAATAGCGCCGGCTTCAGATGTTTATCAACTTGGTAATTGGCCCTCTCCTTTCGCTATCATTTTGGTTCTTGATCGCTTAAGTGCTTTGATGCTTTTACTTTCAAGTGTATTGACTGCTGCTACGTTTATTTTCTCACAAGCTTATTGGTATAAGGTAGGTCCCCATTTTCAGTCATTGATGCAATTTTTGATAGTAGGCATTAATGGTGCTTTTTTGACAGGTGACTTATTCAATTTATTTGTATTTTTTGAAGTTATGTTAACTGCTTCTTATGGGCTTGCTTTACATGGATCAGGTCAATCACGCGTTCGTGCTGGTATGCATTATATAGTGATTAATCTTTTTGCTTCATTTTTGTTTTTAACTGGTACGGCTCTAATTTATGGAATAGTGGGCACGCTTAATATGGCTGATTTGGCGGTTAAAATAAGATATATCGCTTCTACGGATATTGTTTTATTTGAAATAGGTGTAGCCCTTTTAGGTGTTGCTTTATTGCTTAAAGTTGGTCTGTGGCCACTTAATTTTTGGTTGGTACCAACTTATTGTGCAGCAGCGGCTCCCGTGAGTGCTTCTTTTGCGATTTTGAGCAAGGTGGGTATTTATGTTATTTTACGTTTAACATTGTTATGGTTTGGTCCTGAAAGTGGATATTTTACCCATTTTGGTTCTACGATTTTATTTTATGGTGGGCTTGCGACTTTAACTTTTGGTTTTATTGGAGTGTTGGCTAGTCAAGTTTTGGGTCGTTTAGCGGCTTATAGTGTTCTTGTATCTTCTGGAACAGTGTTAACAGCAATTGGGACTGGAAATACACTGTTAACAGCGGGTGCGCTTTTTTATATTGTTTCTTCAACTTTAGCCTTGGGAGCTTTTTTTCTTTTGGTAGAATTAGTTGAGCGTGATCAGGACGTCACCACTGATGTTTTAGATGTTACAACGGAAGTGTATAATGATGAAGAAGAGGAAGAAGAAGATAAAGTAGGTACTTATTTACCGGTAACTTTGGCAATTCTTGGTGCTTGTTTTGCTATTTGTGCTATTTTAATTATTGGATTACCTCCTTTATCTGGTTTTATTGCAAAATTTATGATGATTATGGCAATTTTAAATCCCAAAGAAGGGAATTCTGCCGCATATATGCCAGTTTTACAGGATTGGCTTTTTGTAATTTTTATTATTATTTCCGGTTTTGCAACTTTAATTTCAATGACAAGAGCCGGTATTCGAATTTTTTGGGTTTCTCTTGAAGGTAAAATTCCACGTGTGCAAGTAATCGAATTTACACCTATTGCTGCTCTTTTAGTTTTGTGTTTTGTTGCAACAATAATGGCTGGACCTGTTAGCCATTATATGTATGAAACTGCTAAAGTTTTACACTCTCCTAAAAATTATATCAGTAGTATTTTAACTGATTTTTCTCTAAAAAAGATGGAGAAAAATTGATGAATCGCTTCTTTGCATATCCTTTTTTTAGTTGTGCGATTGTTTTAATGTGGGTGATTTTAAACGGTTTTAATTTAGGCCAATTTCTTTTAGGCATTGTTATTGCTTTGTTCAGTAGTTTAATGATGCAGCTTATTGAGATGAAAACAGCCACCATTAAGAGTTGGAAAGCGGTTTTTCTATTATTATTCCGGGTATTTATAGATTCTATCTCTTCAAATATTTCAGTAGCTTGGTTTATTTTAACAAAAAGGCGTAAAAAACAAAAATCTGGTTTTGTTGTTATTTTTCTAGCGCTTGAAAGTCAAGTTGCCTTAGCTATTTTAGCATGTATCTTGGCAGTTACTCCAGGTACTGTTTGGGTTGCTTATAATAGCAAAAATAATCAACTTTTAATTCATGTCTTAAATTTAATAGATGGAAATGATTATGAACAGTTGATCAAGCAGCGATATGAACAATTGCTTTTGGAGATTTTTTCATGAGTATGGTTATTCTTTATTGGGGACTTTATCTTTCACAGTTTTTTTTAAGTTTGGCGATGATTCTAGCATTGTTTCGACTGGTTCGTGGTCCAAGAGCACAAGATCGCATTGTTGGTTTGGATGCTCTTTATATGACTGCTATCCTTTTATTTCTGACGTTTGATATTCGTTCAGGAACAACTATTTATTTTGAAGCTGTTCTCATTATTAGTCTTTTAGGTCCTATATCGAGTATTGCTTTGGCAAAATTTTTAATGCGTGGAGAAATTATTGAATGAAAGATGATATTTCACTTTGGAGTGCTCTTATAATTAGCTTTTTTTTAATACTGGGATCTAGTCTTACTCTCATTGGAACAATAGGGCTTGTACGTTTTTCTAATTTTTATGAACGTTTGCATACATCTTCATTGAGTACAAGTTGGGGAGGAAGCAGTATTATTATTGCTTCTTTTTTTTATTCAATACATGTGGATCATGTATTTGTTATTCATGAGATATTGTTGATGATTTTTTTGTTTATGACAACACCAATAACCTCTATGTTGTTGTCACAAACAGCAGTTCATCGAGATCAATCAAAGGATTTTTTAAAAGAACCACTTTCTCTTTTATTTCATAATCATAAAAAGAAGAAATCGTGAAATTTAGACGAATGTAAACCTAATGGATAAAAACTTATTATTGCTTATCTTCTATTTTACAAAAAATAGGTTTCTTTTCTTCTGGATCATTAATAAGGTCAAAAAGTGTAACTTCGTTTTTAGATTCCCACCAAATATACTGGGCTCCTGCGTATTTTGATCCTGACGCAGCGATGACATTTGCACCGACAATGCGTTCACCTTTCCATTTAAAATCGATTAACGAAATATTATCAGCATTGAGATAAGTTGCTTCGACTTTTTCTTTATTTGTTCCAGTATCACATTGATAAACAACCTGTTTTATCATAGGCTCCGGGACATCTGGTACATTGATCACCAAAGATCCAGCGAAGGCAGTAATCGGATTGAAGGATAATAAACTTAAGTAGAGTTTTTTCATAACGTTTCCTTAATGATTCAAAGTAACAATCGTAACTTATATAGTGGTGTCTACGGTAGGATTCGAACCTACGACCCCAGGATTCATACCACTTCGATTTTCACCGCCAGCTTTATCAGCAAAACTGTTTGTGGTCTGGACTGTCTCTTCACCTTAAAACTTATGCTTTTTAGGTGCTGCCCGTTCAGTCTCTACACCTTTCTCTTTAATTTAAAAAGAGACTTGGCTCGGGATTGACATACAAATTCCTGTGAAGTTTTCCCCGAATTTGAGCAGATTCACTTTTAGAATTTCTTCTGAAAGTGCCCAATTTCTTAGGAATCCTGTGCTCTATCCTACTGAGCTACGCAGACCCAATCATATTTAATTTTATAGCGAAAACGTCGAGTTTAATCAATCATTATAAATATTTATGAGCCCGTTTTCATTAATTTTTATTTTAGAAAATTTAAAATGATATTCAATGCGATCAAGATGTTTTGCAATGAATGATTAACTGAGCTTACATGTTAGGGCGAGAGTGAGACTATTTTCTTAATCTTATACTGTTAAAGTCATTAACATTTCAAGTTTTGGAATATCCTGTAATTTTGTAGGTAAACCAACAGCTTTAAAATGTATTTGAATAGGTTGTGTTAGTGTGGGATTTATTAAATTCAGTTGAGTAGAAAATTGGTGAGCTAAATTATTTCAATCGCTACACTTTCACCATGGATTAAGCAGTTTGAATTGTAGGTAATTGTTCTTTCAAGCATGTGTCCAAATGTGTGGCCAAGATTAAGGAATGTGTGTGCTTCAGTTTCATATATTTTGTTGTGCAATTAGCATTGTGTGGATCGTGTAATATTTTATGCTTCTTAATGTTTGCTATGATTACTAATCGTTAAGTTTGCTTTTGCATAGCTAGAGTAGCATTATTCTATGAGTTTTGGTGATTTTTAAGTCTTTTTTAAAGCAATAGCCAGGATACTTTAAAATACGTTCAATGAGAATATTAAGATCTATTTTGTGCTATATTTAATTTGAGGTATGGTTTTTCAGTATATAAGCTGCTTTGCTTGTTGCTAAAATGAGGGAGATTTTTTAAGGATATTTAAATGATATTTTGTTCAAAAGTGTGAAACTTTATTTTTTATAAGTTTAAAAGAATTCAGAAATTGTTATTTGTGCTGCTTTTTCGATTTCTTGATCAGTATCATAAATAAAGTAAATTATACATAATAACGACATGTTTTTTAATCATTGATTTTTCTGCACTCATGAGACCGGCCAGTATGAGTGTTTAACAATTAAGATACAGTAACAGTTGATTTTTTATTTATGTTGTGGGGATATTTTAAAATAATTATTATTCATGATTTTATTTCGATATTTATCTATCTTAAAGTCAAGACCTGTTAATCTTTATCAGATACGATAGAAAATTAAGATTTTTTTGGAATAGTTTACTTTCATGCCAACATTAACTCGATTTTTAATAATATTTTTCATTTTAATTATTATTTTTTTTAGCATTATGGTTGCACTTGTGGTTTATGTTGAACCAGTGACCGTGGATATAAATGTTGATGTGCCTTTAGATTTATTAAAGGAATCTTCGAAAGAAAATACATGAAAAATGATGCTGTCATAGATCGTTTTCTTGAAATGATGAGTGCGGAGCGAGGGGCTTCTGTTTGTACACTTTTAGCTTATCAACATGATTTACAATGGGCACAAAATAAATTATCTTCGCACTCTATTTCGTTTTTTTCGGCGCAAAGAGAAGATTTAATCAATCTTTTATCTCTCATGCAGAAAGCTGGTTGCGCAGCAACTTCACAAGCGCGTCGGTTATCAACTTTACGTCAATTTTTTCAATTTCTTTATGCTGAAGGATTAAGAGAAGATGACCCTTCTAGTGATATTGATTCACCACGTCAAGGACGTCCTTTGCCGAAAATTATCAGTGAAGATGCGATGACAAAATTATTAGATTTTGCGCAATTGGAGACAGAGCAAGCAGAGTCTGGAACCCAGAATTATTACCGTGCTTTGCGTTTTCAGGTGTTGCTTGAAATGCTTTATGCGACGGGATTACGTATCAGTGAGTTAGTTAGTCTTCCAGTTCAAGCTGTGCGAGGAAAAGAGCAATTTATTTTGGTTCGCGGGAAGGGTGAAAAAGAGCGAGTGGTACTTTTATCAGAGAAAGCACGTCAAATTCTGTTGCAGTGGTTGAGTGTGCGTGATCAGAGAAAAGACGCAACAAGCATTTACCTTTTTCCTGCTCGTTCATCTACTGGATATATTGCACGCCAATTTGTTGCTCGCGGATTAAAAGATCTCGCTAAAAGAGCAGGAATACAAAGTGAAAACTTTTCTCCTCATGTATTGCGCCATGCTTTTGCAAGCCACCTGTTGCAAAATGGTGCTGATTTACGTGCGGTTCAACATTTGTTAGGTCACCGTGATATTTCTACAACTCAAATTTATACACATGTACTGGAAGCTAGGTTGCATCGTTTGGTTAATGAGCATCATCCGCTTGTTGATTAGTGTAAGGTCAGGTAAAGAAAAGATGATCTTTTGAAAAATACTTTATAAAATAAATTATAAGTGTATAAATTATACAAAACAAGTTGGATGCAATGTATAATTATCTTGATTTTGAAAAACCAGTTGCTGATCTTGATCTGCAAATTCTTGAATTAAAAAAAATCGCTCAAGAAAAGGATAGCCTTAATATGAGTGATGAGATTGCACGTCTTGAAACGCGTTCTCAAACAGCTTTGAGAGATCTCTATAAAAAATTATCACCATGGCAAAAAACACAAGTAGCTCGTCATCCTGATAGACCTCATTTTATGGATTATTCAGCGCAATTGTTGACTGATGTTACACCTTTGGCAGGTGATCGTAAATTCGCTGAAGATGCAGCTATTCAAGCTGGTTTTGCACGCTTTAGAGGTGAAGCAATTGCTTATATAGGTCAAGAAAAAGGGCATGATACCCAAACCCGCTTGCACCATAATTTTGGTTCTGCACGTCCAGAAGGATATCGCAAAGCTGTTCGTATTATGGAATTGGCTGATCGTTTTCAATTACCATTACTGACTTTTGTTGATACGGCGGGCGCTTATCCTGGTGTGAGTGCTGAAGAACGTGGGCAGGCAGAGGCAATTGCACAATCAACAGCTGCAACTTTACGCTTAAAGGTCCCTGTTGTTTCCGTTATTATTGGAGAAGGAGGTTCTGGGGGAGCGATAGCAATTGCGGCAGCTAATAAAGTTTATATGTTGGAGCACTCGATTTATTCGGTTATTTCACCAGAAGGTGCAGCTTCTATTCTATGGCGCGATTCAACTCGTGCAAAGGATGCTGCGACGAATATGCGCATTACTGCTCAAGATCTTTATAAGTTACAGATTATTGATGGTATTATTCCTGAGCCTTTGGGAGGAGCACATAGAGGAAAAGAAATTGTAATTGAAGCAACAGGTAATATTATTTCAGACGCTTTAAAGTCTATGACTGGTAAAGATGGTGAAATTATTAAACAAGAGCGTTGGGAAAAATATCTTCAGATTGGTCGTTCTTTGAATTAATATATTTACTGTCAAGGACCTTTTTTAAATGAAATTAAAGAGATTGTTTTCAGCAGCGCTTTTTATTCTAACTGGAATGTTAATGGCATGTCAGGAGAGGTTACCTACTTCTTTCAAAGCTAAAATTGAACAATCATTGCCTCGAGAAATCCTCAATAAAATGGCTATGAACGATATTGATCAGTATGCACCAATTATGATGCGATTTTTTAAGGAAGATAATATTGCTGAAATTTGGAAACAAAATCGTTCAGGAGTATTTGTTCTTGTTGTAAGTTATGACATTTGCAAATGGTCAGGTCGGCTTGGGCCTAAATATCGAGAAGGCGATTTTCAAGCTCCAGAAGGTTTTTATACCGTTCAGGAAAACCAAATGAACCCTTATTCGAAATATTATCTTTCTTTTAATATAGGTTTTCCTAATCTTTATGATCAGATTCATGGCCGTACAGGGAGCTATCTTATGGTTCATGGAGCTTGTTCTTCTGTAGGCTGCTATTCAATGAATGACAGGAATATGGCACAAATCTACGCCTTTGCACGGGATGCTTTTAAAGGCGGGCAAAAAGAGTTTCAGTTACATGCTTTTCCTTTTCGTATGACTGATGCTAATATGCAACGTCATTATACAAGCCCTCATTATGAATTTTGGATGATGCTCAAAGAAGGCTATGATTTTTTTGAAACAAATCGTAAACCTCCCAAAATTACTGTTTATGATAAACGTTATGTTTTTGAACATTTTATTGATGAAGATTCAGTTGCTATGGCTTTCTAAGGATGAGCTATATAAGGATGAGCTATATTAAGAATATACAATTTTTCAGTTATAAGAGTAATATAACGTGAATTGTATGTGAGCAGTTGATTTGTTACTGTGCAAAGGAGATTAAAATTTTACTCCTGGAATGAGTAAAGGATTATCTAAGATAGCAGTTTTGTCTGGAGTATCTAGTGCTGGTTTATTTAAACAAGCATCAAAGAGTTTTTGTATTGCCTTTTTTTCAACACCATGAGTAATGATGACAAAGCGAGTTTTTGTAATGCCTTTTGGCCACTTTGGAAGCCTTATTGGTGGATGAAAAAATGTTTGTACACCATGAAGAATAAGTGGACTATGTGGATTATCGTGCAATGCGATAATGGCTTTTATACGGAGTAATTTTTCACCATAAAGATCTTTTAAGAGGTTGAGAAAAACTTTTAACGTAGCAAAGTGAATCGGTTCATTACAATCTAATGAAAAAGCGCGAAAATTTTGATAATGAGAATGATCATGTGGAACAGTGGGAAGCCATTTTTTTAGCTCTATGTTACCTTCTTTTTTATTCCGAATTATTTTATTTATTAATTCATGTGAGTTGCATTGATCAGAATGGGAAATGATGATTTGTGCCGTGGGATTAAGAGCTTTGAGTTTGTTGGTGAGAAAATCTAGGGGAATTATATGATCAATAAGATCAGTTTTTGTAAGGATAATTTTGTCAGCAAAAGCGAGTTGTTTTTGTATTTCAGGATGAGATTCAAGAATAGGAGGAGAGTTTAATACATCAAATGTTGTAATAACAGCATCAATCTCTAATGCTTGAGTTAAAATAGGATGGTTTAAAAGAACTTGTAAAATAGAAGCAGGATCAGCTAAACCCGTTGTTTCAATTATAATGCGATTGAATTTTTTGAGATATTTTTTTTGAGTATGATCAATTAAATCAACTAATGTATCGACTAAATCACTGCGCAAATTACAGCATAAACAGCCGTTTGTTAATTCAATAATTCCTTCTGTTGCTTTTTCAACAAAAAGATGGTCAATGTTTATTTCACCGAATTCGTTAACGATAACAGCACTGTTAGCTAAGAGAGGATCTTGAAGCAAATAATTAAGCAAAGTTGTTTTACCAGAACCTAAAAAACCGGTGATGAGAGTGACAGGAATACGTGTTGTTTGCATTTGAAATATTAAATGTGGTTGACTGCTTTTATCATAGGAGGTGAATAGGGAGGTCGTTTATATGGGATGGGAATTTCTCGTACTATTTTTCCATTGATTTTCAATATCTTCGGTGCGCTGATGAGCTTTACTTGCAAAGGAAGAATGGAGGAAGGTAAAGCGGTAATGAAAGGCGAGGTGAGAATAATATTTCCTTCTTCATCATAAGAATTTAGACGCATTTTTATAGCTTCAGGTGTACATATTTGTTGTCTCATATCGGTTATTTGTGATATTTTCGTACCATAAGGTTCTAATGTTGCTAATGTTGATTGAGGAGATCCTTTGTCCGAAAATCCTGCATTGAGCAATTGTGCTGCTTTTTCTTCTCTTTTATTGATGCTCTCCGATCCTAAAATAACAACGATAATTGTTCGCTTATTTCTGGTTGCTGAAGCGACAAGATTGAAACCGGAAGCACAAATAAATCCCGTTTTCATGCCATCTATGCCATCAAAACGACCAATAAGATTATTTGAATTAGATTGAATTTTTTTTCCATTGCCAAAATCAATGGCTGGAATAGAGAAATAATGAGTATATTGCGGAAATTCTCGGCGGATTTGAACCGCTAAAAGAGCCATATCCCGTGCTGTGGAGTAATTATTTGGATTTGGTAATCCACTTGTATTTGTAAAATTGGTTCCAAACATACCTAGACGTCGAGCTTCTGCATTCATTTGTTTTACAAAAGCTTCTTGTGAACCCGAAATAGCTTCACTTATAGCAATAGCTAAATCATTTGTGGATTTAACCAAAGTAATTTTTAAGGCCGTATCAAGTGTAAGAACAGAACCAGCTTTATAACCTGAATTAATAGCAGGCGCTTGCGCTGCATTTTTGCTGATGGTGATATGCTTGTGGGGTGAAATTTTTCCTGTGCTCATGGCTCGGAAAATAATATAAGTCATCATTAGTTTTGTTAAAGAAGCAGGATACCAACGTTCAAAAGCTTGATTATGCTTTAATATGCGTCCAGTTGTGGCATCAACAGAGATGAAAGGATGGGCTAAACTTAGAGAGCTCATTATACTCAGAATAAAAAAGAAAAAAAGTGTGTAGAAGAGTTGATGCATAAAATAAATTCCCCCATTATTTTGACATTATAAGTGGTTTGGCATTGTTGGAGTTTTATTGTAAAGATTTTTGTTTATTCATAAAGAGGATGAATCTTTAATTACGTATAGGTCCTTTCCAATGATGGCCAAGCATTTGAAGTCTTTGAACAGCAGAGGGCGGCATAGGAGGAGGATTAGGGTCTTGAGCAGCTAATAGGAGTAATTCATCACAAGCCTTTTCTGTTTTTTGAATGAGTTGATCTAGAAAATCACGTTTATTTAAACCAGCTTTGATAGGAGGAAGAATACGAACACGGATTGTTCCTGGATAGCGACGAAAATTATTGCGTGGCCAATATAAGCCAGCATTGTGGGCAATAGGAACAACTTGAAGTTTAAGCTCATTGTAAAGAGCAGTAATTCCTGGTTTATAATCTGGATCTTGACCAGGTTGTTTACGCGTTCCTTCAGGAAAAATGAGAATTTCGCGCCCCTGCTTCGCTTTTTGTTTTGCATTGTGTAAAATGATTTTGAGGGCTTTAATAGGACTTGTCCGGTTAATCGGAATAACTTGTGTTTTTGCCATGTACCAACCGAAAAGAGGGATCCACATTAATTCACGTTTGATAATAAGGGCGGGATCATCAAAATAGGGAACAAGGCTAAAAGTTTCCCATGCGGATTGATGTTTTGGAGCAATGATGTAAGCCCCACTGGGAAGATTTTCTATACCTTCAATTTCATAGTCTGTTCCAGCAATATGTTTTTGTAAAAACAATGTAATGCGTGCCCACATTTTAGGCACAATCCATGCTTGTTTACGCGGCATTAAAAAATAGAAAGGCGCGTAAAAAATCATCTGTACAAAAGTTGTTATGTAAAAAACAAATGTAAAAAGAAGAGAGCGAAAGATAAGCACTACATTTCCCATTTCATGTCTATCAAGAAATTCTATTTATAATGCAATTTATATGAGAAAACATCTTTAATTAAAACTTTTTCAAATACTCCTTTTAAAATATTTAAAATTATAAGGAAAGAACCATATGACATTACAGAGTGATAAAAGTAAGTTTATTCCACGGATTTTATCCATTGCGGGTACTGATCCTTCTGGTGGTGCTGGAATGCAAGCCGATTTAAAGGTTTTTTCGGCAATGAAAGCTTATGGTATGAGCGTAGTTACAGCTGTTGTTGCACAGAATACACAGGGTGTGCGTGCTTTTCAGGCATTGGATGCTTCTTTTGTTGCTGATCAAATTGATTCGGTTTTTGAAGATATTCATGTAGACGCCGTCAAAATTGGAATGGTGGCGAATGCTCAGATTGCACAGATTATTGCAGAACGTTTGGCTCATTATAAAGCTCGTTTCATTGTTTTTGATCCGGTTATGGTGGCAAAGAGTGGAGATGTTCTGTTGAAGCCTGATGCGATTGAAGTTATTCGTAGTGTTCTTATTCCCATGTCAACGTTGATTACACCAAATTTACCTGAGGCAGCAATGTTGTTGAATCATGAAGTGCAATGGTCATTAGATGCTATGTATCAGCAAAGTCCACAACTTTTGGCATTGGGGTGTGGTGCTGTTTTATTGAAAGGAGGGCATTTAGATGTTCTTGCTTGCAAGACTACAAATTATTACGATCTTTCTAGTCCTGATATTTATTGTGATTCCAAGGGTGTTGTAATGCTGGAGGCTTCCCGTTTCAGTACAACCAATAATCACGGCACAGGTTGTACTCTTTCGGCTGCGATTGCAGCACTCTTACCTAAGGAACCTTTATTTGATGCAATCAAAAGAGCTAAAAATTATTTAAATAGCGCTTTATTTGCTTCAAGTACTTTAAACGTAGGAAAAGGACGTGGTCCACTTCATCATTTTTGTGAACTTTGGGATCATAGATAAGAAAGACTCTTCAAAAAGTTTATAGTTTAAAAATAAGTTTACATTCACTAATGGAGCGGGCGATGGGATTCGAACCCACGACCCCAACCTTGGCAAGGTTGTGCTCTACCCCTGAGCTACACCCGCTTAAAAATTTGAACCACTTTTTACCTAAACACTCCCTGTATGGCGTAGGCTTTTCCGAATTGCAACAAAAAAATAACGTTTCAGTAGATTTATTTTTTTGTTTTTTAAAAATAAGAGTAAAAATTGATTTTGAAAATGCTTAAGCTCATTAAGCTCTACAATTATTTTATACGCAACAGTAATATGATCGTATTGAGAATGGTGAGATAGTCTGATGTTGTCATTATTATTTTGGATATCAGTGCTTTTTCTTTTGCATAATTTGTTGATTTCAATTTATTTTTTAAGATGTGAAATAAGATCTTAAATGTGCTTCTACATCGTCTCATGAATGAATAGTTCTTTTTTCATTTTTATAAACTCTTTAATCTTTATGACTTGATTTATTAAATATGTTATCAAATCATAGAAGTGTTTATCATATTTATTATATTTTAAGATTTGTTTTGCTCAATTGATACTGATCATATTGAAATCTTTCTGATCCAAATACATTGGAAACCAACTGATACAAGAAATACTTTTCCTTCTTTTCTACATTTCGTAAGTCGTCGGTTTGATTAGCATCTGTATGAACAGAATTCATAATAACTTGCTCTCCTATACCACCTCTTCCATAGATATGTGCTCTATCTGTCTGTGTTTGGCAATCAACAATCCAGTCGTTGGTTAAATTTCTACTTTAGATTGCGATAGCACGCATTTTTATGGTCAGCATGACTGATTTTCCCAATAACAATCGTATTCATTAAACGCTTTTTTAAATCTGTGATTTTTTTATCACGACGTTTGAGCATGATTGTTTCCTAATGGGGTGATATTTGTTTTTATTTCTTGTTCCTGTTTCAGTGATTAAAATCGACAAAAGCTCATTTTCTGCCCTAAAAATATTCATCAAATAGGTACCTTTTTGTCTATTTGAACTAAACGAGCAAAGACTTTTAAAATTAGCTCTATTTGAGATGCAATATTTATTTGTGGCAAAGGGGGAAAATTCATTAAAGAGAGTTTTGGTAATTTATTTAAAAAGTTTTGTAATGAAGCCAGTATTAAAAAATCAGCTCGTGGTTTGAAAAAATTAGTAGCAGCAAGAGCTGCAAACTTAGATAAGACAGTCTTTATTACACTTCAAAGTATTTTTTTGCTGGATAGGTGGTAATATAATTGCTCTTTATATAAAAAGCACTGATTGCAAAAGGCTTGCTATCAAAACGGTAGAAAAGTATCTAAAAGGTGAAAAGTAGGATAAAAAACATAATAAAATCAATAATTATAAAATCCTTTCCCTTTAAATAAGATATTGATTTTGCCTTTTGGCATGGAAATTTGATAAAAGTAAAAAATCAAAAGAGCGTTGTTCTCTGATAAAGGATTGTAAATCACTAGAAACAGTCATTTTGCGCTATAAAAGTATTGAATGGAATCTAATATATCTTCAGAATCACTACACAATGCCTTTAAGAGGCACTATCAAGAAAATTGTAGATTTCTCCTTTTTAGATAATGTTTTATTATTTTATGTGATTTCTTGAGTATTCGTTCAGAAATAGCTGATTTTGTGATATTTTTAACTAACTAAATAAATATTAAGAGGAAATTGTTATTAGAGTGGTGAATTCCGTACATTAGATTTTTGATTATAGAAATCAGATTTTGCTTTTGCTTAGCGTAAGGTCATTTTGGACAGTTAGTGAAGAAAGAGTGTAAAAAATGTAAGATAGAGGTAGTGAAATTGGACTATTTCAGAAGATTTGTGATGAAGTTTTTGATGATGTATTTTTAATGGATTAATATTTTGGCTCAGAAAAAAGCACATGAAGTTGATCAGTTTTTAAAACATTTTTCGCGTTCTTTTCCTATCGTTTTAATTTATGGACCGGATCGTGGTCTTGTTTGTGAGCGTGCACAACGTTTTGCCAAGCTCTCTCAGGTGGCAATAGAAAATCCTTTTTCCACTGTTCGCTTAGATGCAGCTGAAATCGATAAAGATCCTGCGCGATTAGGCGATGAAGCACGCACTTTATCGCTCTTTGGTGGTGATCGTTTGATATGGATATCTAGTGGTGCTAACCAAAAAGGCTTTCTTAAGGCGCTTAAACTTTTAATAACAGAACCACCAGAAGCCAGTTTTATTTTAATTGAAGCGGGTGATTTAAAAAAAGGAGTAGGATTACGCAATATTATTGAAACAGCATCAACAGCAATTGCTTTGCCTTGTTATGCAGATAATGCTCATTCTCTTGATATCTTGATTGATGAGATTTTAGATGAATTCAATGCAACTCTTTCTTTGGAAGCGCGTCAATATTTGCACCAAAATATCGGAGAAGATCGTCTTGCATCACGGAGTGAATTGGAAAAGTTGTGTCTTTATACCTTAAAGAAGGCTCATATTGCTTTTGAAGATGTAAAAGCTATTGTTAGCGATGTGAGTGCTCTTTCTCAAGATGAAGTAATTGATGCTGTTTTACTAGGAGATTTAGCGAGTTTTGAAATTTATTTTAGCCGTTGTTGTGCTGTAAACAATACATCTTTTTTTGTTTTAAATACGGCTCAAAGGCATTTTCAACAATTACAGCTTTTACGTTATCAAGTAGAAATTGAAGGCAAAACTCCTTTTATAGTCATTTCTCAGGCGCAACCACCGATTTTTTTTCAAAGGAAAAAAATAGTTGAACAAGCCTTAAAATATTGGAACTTAGAGAAAATTTTGTATGCAATGAAAAAAATACAATCAGCTATTTTAGAAAGTCGTAAAAATCCACTTTTAAGTGAAGTAATCATTCATCAAGCCTTACTGAAACTGACGATTATTGCAAAGCATCAGAATAATTTTTAGGATATCTGACTGTATTTACATCAGATTTTGGTGGTATTTATATGAGCATGTATAGTAGAAATTTTATAGGGGAAGTTTTGCTTTCTCAATTATTATATATAATACGGCGCCGTTAGTTTGTTATATTCCATCATACAACAAACCACTTTGCTAATTTTTAGAAGGCTATGAATACTGTTCAATCATATGATATTTAGGAAGTTAATGACAGATATTATGTGCTACTTAATGACGTTCATTAGATGCTGCCTTTAGATTGATAATTATTGCTTGTTTATTAGTATGATATAAAAAATATTAGCTACCGTTTGCTTGTCTATATTAAGAACTAATGATAAATTGCTTAACTCCCCTAATATCCGAAAAATAATTGCATAAATTATTTTATACATCATACGAATGCTTTGTTGGTAATATTGTTAAGAATATTTATGTAATTGCCTTCTCATATCAGATTTTCAAAAATAGAGATTTTTTGTTATCAAATCTTCTAGGTCCATATTTTTATCAGAGTTTTTAGGAGAAGAATTTCTCTCATAAACAAGCTATAATTTGTTGTGATATATCTAAAATTTAAAAACATATCAGCTAAAACTTCACCCAGTTCAAATACTACGCTTGTATGAGCTATCACTGATTTGAAGAGCTCCTTCTGATTTAATTTTGTACAAAACAGCACTGTAGCTTAAAACCACTTGTTTGAGACTCTTTGTGTTTATTATTGTTATAATAATATACCCCCTATCAAAAACAGTATTATTTATTGTCTAATTTATTAACTGCTTTTAAGCAGTAATTGGATAAAAACTAAAATACTGTAAAAATATAACCTATCGAACGTAAAGATAGAGTATTTTCTGATACTTATTTTTTATACTTTTTCATAGTTTCGTAACTAGACTTAACAATTTTTTCTTTTTTAATTTAGCTTTTATAGTTTCTAGTATACATTTTATTTATTAATATAAAAAGCTTTATATAACATTCACTCTCATATTTGCATACTGATATATTTACACAGTAAGATTTTGTGTATTTTTAATAAAAACATTAGAAGCTTCGGCAAAGCCGTCCTTTACTATTTATGATATTCTCAGCCTTTTGAACCTCAGCCTTTTGAACCTCAGCCTTTTGAACCTCAGCCTTTTGAACCTCAGCCTTTTGAACCTCAGCCTTTTGAACCTCAGCCTTTTGAACTATATTAATTTCATTAATCATAGAAGCTTTTTGAGCCTTAAGATTTATAATCTTTCTCTCATTTAAAGCTTTAGTTATGTTCTCATTTAAAACTTGCATTTTGCTTTCATCAAAAACTTTTTCTTCTTTTTCATGGAGAATTTTCATCTGGTTCTCATCATTACTTATGATATTCTCAGCCTTTTGAACCTCAGCCTTTTGAACCTCAGCCTTTTGAACCTCAGCCTTTTGAACCTCAGCCTTTTGAACTATATTAATTTCATTAATCATAGAAGCTTTTTGAGCCTTAAGATTTATAATCTTTCTCTCATTTAAAGTTTTAGTTATGTTCTCATTTAAAACTTGCATTTTGCTTTCATCAAAAACTTTTTCTTCTTTTTCATGGAGAATTTTCATCTGGCTCTCATCATGAAGAAATTGATGGCCGTTAATTGCTTCATTATTAAAAAAACGTTTATCAACAATCTCAGCCTGACCAAAAACTTTCACTTGGCCTGTAATTAAGGTTTCTCCTAAAATTTTTGCTTCACCGAAAATTCTAGCATGTCCATAAATTTTAGCACAACCATAAACTTCAGCATTTTCGGTAATTGCAGCAAAGTCATAAATTTTTGCTTCATCAAATATTTTACTATTACCGAAAATCTGAGATTTTCCGAAAACGCAAGCATTGCCAAAAATATTGGCAGACTCCCAAGCTTCTGCAAATTCGTAAACTCTGGCTTGACCAGAAATTTTGACTTGACCAGAAATTTTGGCTTGACCAAAAATTTTAGTATTTTCGAAACATTCGACCTCTTCACTAATCACAGTACTTCCATAAATCTGTGCATTACCATACACCTTAGCTTTTCCCGCAATTATGGATTTCTCAAAAACTTGAGCATTTTCACAAATCATAGCTTCGTTATAAACTTCAGCATTACCATAAACCTTGGCAGTATCTGAGATTATACTACTACCATAAACTTTGGCATTTCCCCGAACTTCGGCATTGCCCTTAATCTGAGCATTGTGAAAAATCTTTACATTTTCATTAACTACAGCACTTCCATAAGTCTTAGCATTACCATAAATGTTAGCATGGCCATTAACTGTGGCATTTTCATAAATTTTGGCATTTCCATAAATCTTAGCGTGACCAGAAATTTGTGCATTATCCGTAATTATTGCATTGTCGTAAATCTTTCCACCACTAACCAAAGCATTGTAGTAAATAGCAGCATTTCCATAAATCTTGCTATGCCTAAAAATCTTGGCATTATCAGAAATTATGGCATTACCATAAACTTTACTGTTGCCAAAAACTTCGCTTTGCTCCTTAATCTGAGCATTACCATAAACTTCAGCTTTGCCGTGAACTCTACTTTTGTCAGTAACAAGAGCATTCTCATAAATCTCGGCATGGTCAAAAATCTTTACATAGTCATTAATCTTAGCTCTACCGTGAATTTTTGCATTATCATAAACGTCGGTACATCCACAAACTTGAGCGTGTCCATAAACGCTTGCCCGACCATGAATTTTAGCATCACCAATAATGTTAGACTTGCCATAAATTCGAGCATTACCGTAAATTTCGGCAGATTGAGAAATACGAGCTTTATTATAAATTTGGGCATTTCCATAAACTTTGGCATTATCATACACTTTAGCATCTTCGTAAACTCTAGCGTTTCCAAAAACCTTAGCGTTGCCGTAAACTCAACAATCACCCTGTTGTGATAAATTTGATTCATTTTCAATAAAACCGCCAAGATCGCCCTCTGTTACATCTCCAAAAGATTTAACGGCCACAATACGACAAAGTTTAGAATTCCCTCCTGCGGATACACAGAGATATTTTGTTTTTTCGATTCCTATTGCAAACCCTTGTTTTAATTTTGATGAAAGCTCTTTGGGTGAAGGAATGCTATCTTTTAACTTTGATGAAAGCTCTTTGGGTAAAGGAATGCCGTCTTTTAATTTTGATGAAAGCTCTTTGGGTGAAGGAATGCTATCTTTTAACTTTGATGAAAGCTCTTTGGGTGAAGGAATGCTGTCTTTTGATTTTTGTAACAGTTTTTCTGCTGAAGCAATTTTCTTTTGAGAGAGGGGTTCAAATTTTGGGAATCTCTTTTTTGAGGGCATACTAAATCCTTTAACATACTTAATCCCCACCCAATTAATCAAATATAACAATATGAAAAATAAATTTTCATAAGATAGGAAGTTACCTTAAAGATAATTTACAATCAAGTTGAAAATATGTTTTATCAATTATTTATTTTTGGTTGTTGCTAAATTACAAATAATTCATTGAAGTGGTTTTAATGGGTAAGTTATATTGCTAACTGTTTCAACAGGATAATAAGTAGCATTATTAGTGATCTTTTTTGTTTTGTGAAGTTTTAAAATTGTCGCTGCATTACTCATTTGAAGAGAGACCGATTATTTGCAATATTCTTATAGGATTAAAGAAAAATATTTTTTATTATAAGTGTTAATAGACTGCTCTCTGTATTTCTAAATTATAATGAGCTTCCTTTCTGTAATGCAGTAAAATGCTTGCAGATTAGAAATATTTGTAAATTTAGGATCTTCTTTTGCAAAGATTACTCGATCGTTTATATTTGCATAATTCTTTTGTAAATTGCTTATTTTCGTTTAACTGTAATAAATGTTAAAAAATCTTCAATACCTTATTTAATATAGGAGATACGATATAATTCTTTAAGAAAAGCTGTTGGTATGATCGTCATAATAAGGACATATAATTTTCTAAATGCAAAAGCTTATAGGTCTGTTTAGAATGATTTTTTGACTCATTATCTCAGGAAAAGCAATTAAAATGTGCTCATTTGTCATTGGTAATTATCACGCTGTCGTGAGCCATTTCTTTGTAGAATTTATAAGAAGATGACGGTGTTTCTTATGTGTATTAACTCAGACATTAGCGTTCTCATATTCATATAAATAAAGTGAGAAGTATTGATTATTCTATTATGTAAGAGCTCTTCATAAATCTGTACTCTCTAAAAAGTATGTAATATACGGCGTAATTGATGCAATTATTCTTCTCCTATGAGTATGACGATGATTTATGATTATTTTTAAGTATGAAGAAGCAATTGTAACCAAATAATTAGTAATCTGAGGGCAGAATTTTTTGAAATTGGTTCAATTTAGGAAACATATAACATTTATAGCCCATCCTACAAATATTATTAAGTCAGTATAATGTGTATATTTTACTTTTCCAGAAAATCAAATAAATGATTTACTTGATGGTGAAATAAATCAAATTAAAGCGTCACATTTTATGCGACTGAATCATTGTCATAAAGTATTTTATAAGAGTATAGAGATTGTACAAAACTTTATAAATATATGCAAAAAGCATTAGGTCTAATCATTTTTTTGATGAGTGCAAAAATTGCTCCCATAGTTCTTATAAGGTATAGAGTGAAATCTATTTATTTTCAGATCGATTAATTTAAAGGTGAAATTCTTTGCATCTTTATTTATTCATGATACGTGTATGCTTTAAAGATATTTCATAATATGAGATTTGGCCTAAAATGCGTTTGTTGGGAATAGAAACAAGTTGTGATGAAACAGCAGTCGCTGTTATTGAGCACAACAATAAGGGAAAAAGCCGTATTCTTTCCAATATTGTTTGGAGCCAAATTGACCACCACGCGCCTTATGGTGGTGTTGTTCCTGAAATTGCTGCACGCGCTCACATTGAAATTCTTGATGGTTTAATTCTTCAAGCGCTTACAGACGCTGATCTGAAACTCAAAGATATTGATGCCATTGCAGCAACAAGTGGTCCTGGTTTGATAGGAGGACTTTTAGTTGGGCTCATGAGTGCAAAAGCACTAGCTTTTGCTACCAGAAAGCCTTTTATTGGCGTCAATCATCTAGAAGGACACGCTTTGACAGCTGTTTTAACGCATAATGTTAATTTTCCTTATTTATTGCTCTTAGTTTCAGGGGGGCATACTCAAACAATCCTTGTTCATGAGGTGGGGAATTACCAGCGTTTAGGAACCACTATTGATGATGCATTAGGAGAAGCTTTTGACAAAACCGCAAAACTCTTAGGTCTTTCCTATCCTGGTGGTCCAGCACTTGAAAAAGCTGCTTTATTGGGGGATAAAAATCGTATTTCTCTTCCACGACCTTTGAAGGGTGATAAGCGGTTAGATTTCTCCTTCTCTGGTCTTAAAACGGCTGTTCGGCAAGTTGCAACAGCTATGGCACCTTTAACAGAAAGTGATGTTTCCGATATTGCTGCAAGTTTTCAAGCAGCTGTTATCGATATATTGCAGGATCGCGTTGGTCTATCGTTACAACAATTTATCAACCATTATCCGTTTTCTCGTCATGAGGCATCTCCTCTCCCTGCTTTAGTTGTTGCTGGAGGAGTCGCAGCTAATCAAGCTATTCGTTCTAGTTTGCAAAAGCTTGCTCATCAACACGGTTTTGAATTTATTGCTCCACCTCTTTCTTTATGTACGGATAATGCTGCAATGATTGCTTTTGCTGGTGCTGAACGTTTAGCACGGGGACAAGTAAGTTCTCTTGATATCGGACCTCGATCACGCTGGCCATTAGATGAAAAATCTCTTCCTTTAGTCGGGACAGGGCGTCGTGGAGTAAAAGTATAAATCTGGAAACTTATTAAAGTTTATAAAGGAAATTTTATGGCTTATTGGCTTTTCAAATCTGAACCTTCTAAGTGGTCGTGGGACATGCAAAAACAAAAAGGATTTGATGGTGAACAATGGGATGGTGTACGCAATTATCAAGCACGCAATAATATGCGCGCTATGAAATATGGCGATAAGGGTTTTTTTTATCACTCAAATCAAGGACTAGAAATAGTTGGTATTGTGGAAGTATGCGCTGAAACACATCCTGATTCTACTAGTTCAGATCCACGCTGGGAGTGTGTAGATATTCGTGCTATTTGTGATATACCAAATCCCGTTTCATTAAAACAAATTAAAGCTAATCCAAAATTAAAAAATATGATGCTGGTTAAAGCTACGCGCTTATCGGTACAATCAGTTACAGAAGATGAATGGAAAGAAGTCTGTTCTATGGGAGGATTAAAAGTAGCATAGCTTTAACCTAAAATAATAATTTTTGTTTGCCGATTAATATAAGGTAAAATACGTTGCATATCACGATATGAAAGTGCGATACATCCTTCTGTTGGCGTATAATTATTTTGTGCTAAATGTATGAAAATAGCACTTCCTTTTGCCATCTTTCGTTCTGTAATATTCCAATCTAGAATAAGGCCCATATCATAGAGGCCATCTTCACGTTGCATCTTTTCAGCACTTTTTGGATAAGGAAGACGTACCAAACGATTATAATTGGCATCTCCACTTGCATCACACCAACCGTCGTGTGCTTGAATATGCCGGATTGCTAAAATTGAACGTGGGAAATAACGGTAAAAATTATTGCGAAATCCCCCTAAACAACGCATATTGGCTAAAGGAGTAGCACCATCACCTTCACGTTTAAAAGCAGAGATACCAGCTCGCCCTAAAGCACAAAAAAAGCGATGCTGACCAATACACAGAATACCCTGTGTCTGCATACCTGTTTGTCGACGGATAACAATAGAAGAAACAAAAGCTTGTTTTTTATATATTTTCTTTTTTAATGTCACTTGCAAGCAATCCTATTTTCATGAAATTATTCTTTCTTCAATCTTAGTGAAAATACATCTTATAGGAAAAAAAATGAAGGATTATACCCTTTTAATCGTTGTGGATGATAACGATCTTCGTTCTATTCTTGTAGAACAATTGCAAATTCATAAAGAGTTTGAAGTGCTTCAAGCAAAAACTACTGAAATAGGGATTATAGTGGCTCAAAAAGACAATGTTGATCTCGCTATTTTTGATGTAGAACTTCCCGATCTCGATGGTCGTGAAGCTGTAAAAAAATTACGCTCCCAAGGATTTCGTGCTCCCATTATTATGATGACTCATTATGATACAGATTGCGATACTATTTTAGGTTTTAAAATGGGTGTTAATGATTATGTGACAAAACCTTTTCGTTTTTCAGTGCTTTTAGCTCGTATTCGCGCCCAATTGCGCCAATATGAACACAATGAAGATTCTTTTGATCTTGGTCCTTATATTTTTAAACCTAGAGAAAAATTCCTTATTGATCAGCAGAACAATATAATTAACCTTACAGAAAAAGAAACAGCAATTCTTAAATATCTTTATGAGACTAGAGATAAAATTGTAAGTCGTGAAACATTATTGGAACACGTTTGGGGCTACAACGCAAATATTATCACGCATACATTGGAAACCCATATTTATCGTTTGCGTAAAAAAATCGAAAAAGATCCTTCTAAAGCAAAAATTCTTGTTACCGATCATAATGGATATCGTTTGAATCTTTAATTGTGTTGGAGGCGCGCTGTTTGAAATACAATTCAGATAACATTGTTCTAAGATAAAAATTTAGATTAAAGTGGTCTGTCTCTTTGTACATGTTTGTGGTGTTAGTGTAGGAATAAAAATGCGTCGCGACTGATGACGTTGCACAAAAGAACCTTGATAGACATGTTTTTCTGCTGAACACATTAAAAGTCCACCAAAATAAGGAAAAATATGACTTGCTAATGATTCATAAAAAAATGAACATAACCGCGATATACAGTTTAAAGAGGGCATATAATGGACAATTTCTTGTACTGATTCAGTAATAAAATTGGTTTCTCTCAATAAACGAACTATTTGTTGTCGGCTATAAGATTTGCCATAACCAAAAGGTGTACGGTCATTACGTGCCCATAATCCATAACGATTAGGAACAATAACAATAAGGCGACCATTAGGAATCAAAACACGCCATATTTCGTTTAGTGTTTCGTATGAATTTTCTGTATATTCAAGTGCATGTATTAATAAAATGCAATCAATCGAAGCATCCGGAAGAGGCAAATCTTCTTCAAAAACAAGTGCTGTAGCAACTTTATCGGGATAAGGCCAAGGTGATGCTCCTTGACTAGCAGGCATAAAAGCACAACACTGCTTTGCACGTTTACGCAATGCAGAAAGATAAGGAAGTGTATAGCCAAGGCCCATAACTCGTTTATCTATAAGATCAGGCCAACAGACATTTAACTGATCATAAACTGTCATTTGCATACGCATACCAAGCGTAGAAGTATAAAAATCTTTTAATGTGATTATATCCAATTTAAAATACCGTTTAGAAGCAAATTTCAAGTATCGCAAGTTTTCACACACTTAAATTTATATGGAATTCTGCTTTTTTGTCTCAAGAAGAAAAATCTTAATCTTTAATTTCCTTCATCCGAATGATTTTAAAAGCATGGGGAAAAAGTTATTTTATCGTCTCCTTTATTATAAGTAATTAACTTTATTATTATCTGTAGTGCTTTTTTATTGCATAATAATTTGCACTATATTTTCAAAATAGTCGCAAAAATTTTTTCTTCAATTAAAATGAAGTAATCTTTCAAGATAATTCTTTTCTTCTTCTGAAATATACTCATTGCTAAGGCGTTTGCGAATTTCATCCAAAATTTGCCGTGCGCGCATTCTATCATTTGCTTTTGGTTCAATTACACCTTCTCGTTTTTGGTCAATTTCTGAGGAGAGTGGACGCCCTAATGGATCTTTACGGTTACGAATAACATTCTGATTATTTTTTTCTTTATTGAGCATGTTACGCATCTTTTTTAATACATTTTGTGCGCCTTGTCGCAAAGCTTCTAAAGCATCTGATTGATTTTGTATTGACAATTCATAGTCTTGCTTATCAAAAGCATCTCTTGCAGAATTCATTTTCTCTTCTGCTTCTTTCAGGTCATCATTTGATTCAAATCCTTCTGCTGTCAATTCTTTTTTCAATATTGATAATTCAGATTGCAACTCATTTTGGCGTTCTTTTAAGGATTCACTCTGTACTTTGGGCGTACTGTTTCCATGTTGCTGATCTGTTTTTAAATTGTGTGTATCATTAAGAATTTCTTGCTGACGACGCATTAAATCACCAAGTTGATCTATTTTTTCTTTCATTTGTGTCGTTTGATTTTTGTTTTGCCCGTTTGTTTGATGACTTTTCCGTATTTGCAAATGATCAAGTGTTTGTTCAATTTCAGCTAAAAGTTGTTCCGCTGCAGAAGAAGAACCCATTTTAGCCATTTCTTCCATTGAATTCAGTTTATTTTGTAATGTATCTATAGAGAGATTAGCCTCTCTTGAATCTTTATCTTCTGGTGCTTTTTCAGCTAAAGCATGGATATAATCATTTACAGCTTGTCGTAAATCTGCCATAAGTCGCTCGATTTCAGCAGCAGAAGCACCATGCTGCAATGCATCACGGAGAGCAGCTTGTGCTTGTTTTAATCTCTGTTGAGCAGACTCGAGCTGATTATCTTCAATACCTAAAGCAATTGTCCATAAATAATCAACGACATCTCGCAATTGATCCTCTGTTTGTGCCATAGAAAGCCTTGTCCATGCACTCTGTAAAAGAAGAAAATGAGTTGTATTTTGAAGACCATTTTCTGGACGTAAAAGCAAAGCAGAAATCATATCAAGTACATGCTCGCGTTTAGATGCGTTAAGAGCCAATAAACGACGTTGTTCATTGATTGCACGTGCAACAGGATTTGCAAAAATGCGCTCTGGTAACGTCATGAGAAAAGTTTTACTGCGTCTCTGTTGGTCAGCACCATCTTGTACTATCAAAGTAATTTTTACTTCTGAACCAGCCCACGGATGGCTTGATAAATCTTGCACTGTCCGCATTTTACCTTTTCCACCACGTGCTAAAAGAAGTTTTATTTCAGGTGCTTTATAAAGGGGAGAACTATTTTTTTCTTGATCAAAAAAAGGTTCTATTTCAACAAAAGCATTTGTAACTCCATAATCATCATCCATTTCATACTGCAATTCTAATGATCCAGATAAAATTCTTTCTGGTTTTTCTAACCAATGAATCGTTGGTAATTGATCTTTAATCATGCGTAAATGCCATTGTTGTTGCTTATGGCGCGACGCTAAAGATAAATAAATTGAACGCTCTAAGTGTGTTTCAAAACGAATAATTGAATTATTTAAAGCCGGTTGTTCGTTCTTCTTAGTAAGTGAAATTTTCTGGCCATCTTCTTCAGAGATTGCTGTTACTGTAACACCAGCACCATTGACAATACGTACAACAACCTCACTACCTTCAGGAATTGTAAATAGTGTTGTTTCATTTTGCGTTAAATAAATGGGTGCAACTCCTGTATAAGCAGGTGGTGTAACCCAAGCATCAACGCGCATTAATGTTTCATCAACGGTAGGACGAAAATCAAATGCATCTGCTAAACGTCCACCTGATGAACCAAAAGAAAAACTAAAAGCACAAACACAAAATAGAATAAATAAAGCTCTAAGAGCCATGGGATCGTAGGAAGCACTCCTGAGATAAATTAATCCAATTCGCAAATGATGCAATTGTTCTGCCATACGGCGCTGATGTTCACGCCAAATATTTGTAGTTGTATCTTCTTCATCTTCAAAGTGTAAACGATCTTTTTGAACATTGAGAGGTTGGTGTTTGAGATTATTTGTTTTTTCGATATGGTCATTAATATCTTTGATTGTGGGCAAACGGAAACCGAAAAGCAGAAAAAGACTCCCCGTTGCTATAAAAAGCACGAGCCATAGAAGAAATAAATGCGCCCAATAACCAAGAGCATTGAAAATGCCAAACCAACTCAGCGAATATAAAAGGCTCAGAGCAAGAAAAAAGGGTAATAATCGTGGCCATATTCGCTCACAAAATAGGATACACCAAACAAGAATGCGCACAAACAAAAGCTTTAGCTCTGAAAAACTTTTGATGTTTTTATTGTTCATAGATAAATAGTTACCTTTTTTTATAGCGGTGCATTGAAATCATAAGATTCATACAAAATAATTATGGGAAAATAAATTGTTTCATGAGAGTTGAGTGAAAATAAGACTAAGATATTTAAAAATTTTCAATCCAATCTGGAATTTGATCGAGTCCGATCAATTGTTCATAATCAAGACGTGGACGAATAACTGCATACCGCATATCTTGAACTAAAACCTCTGGTATTAAAAGTCGGCTATTATAAGTATTTGACATAACCGCACCGTAAGCCCCTGCTCCTGTAACAACCAAAAGATCTCCTTGCGACAAGAGCGCTAAAGAACGATTCAAACCTAAATAATCACCCGTTTCACAAACAGGGCCAACAATATCTGCATTGATCAGCGGAGTATCTATTGGTTTTTCTTTTACCAGGAGCACATTTTGCCAAGCTTCATATAGCGTTGGGCGAATGAAATCATTCATTGCTGCATCAACAATAACAAAATTTCGCTCTTTTCCCCTTTTTAAATGTATTACAGATGTGACGAGTATGCCAGCTTCACCAACAATACTACGTCCAGGCTCTAGGATAATATTGATCCCTAAAGGGGCAATATGTTTTCTAACAAGAGCTGCATACTCAAAAGGAGAAGGTACGGAGTGATGTTCAGAACCACAAGGAATTCCAAGTCCTCCTCCAATATCAACATGGGTTATAGTATAACCATCATTCCACAACTGACGGATAAAATCTACCGTAATAAGAAAAGCATCTTCAAAGGGTTTTAAATTACAAATCTGACTGCCAATATGTATATCTACACCACAGATGTATAAACCAGGCAATTGAGCGGCTTTTTTATATACTTCTCGTGCTGATGAGAGTGGAATACCGAATTTATTTTCAGATTTCCCTGTTGTGATTTTTTTATGAGTTTTTGCATCCACATCTGGGTTAATTCGCAGTAAAATGCGTGCTGTTGTCGAAAGTGCAACAGCACGTGCTGATAATTGTTCAAGTTCTGGTTCTGACTCAACATTAAAACAATGAATATTTTGCGTAAGAGCAAAATCAATCTCTTTCACTGTTTTACCAACACCAGAATAAACAATTCGATGAGCAGGAATACCGGCAGCAAGTGCACGTCGGAGTTCACCTTCTGATACCACATCAGCTCCTGCTCCACTCCGTGCTAAGAGTCGTAAAATTGCTTGATTAGAATTCGCTTTGACTGCATAAGCAATCAGATAAGGCATATCTTGAAATGCTTGCTGATAGTTTTCAAAATTTGTAATAAGTGTACGCGCTGAATAGCAATAAAAAGGAGTCCCTACCTTTTGCGCAAGCATAGAAAGTGAAAGGTCTTCAGCGTGAAGTTCGCCTTGATAATAAGAAAAGAAATGCATAAAAAACCTATTGTATCAGCTGATCAAGAAAAAAAGGTTTATCTGCTTTTCTTTCAGAAATAAATGCTTCTTGTGAAGGATTCATGATTGTTGAAGATGGTAAATCTAATATTTCTCTCCGTCCACATCCAAATATGATAACATTGCAGAAAAGAATAATTATTAAATTTTTCACAATGGTTATCATATATCTTTTCCTATTATGTTGATATTGTTTCTGTTTTATTTTTTGTATTAAAAAATAAAATCACTTAAGCGGCTATAAGGCGCTTTTTCCAATAAGCAATTTGATGCAGAACTTCTGAAGGTGCTGTTCCACCAAAACTTTTCCGGCTTTTAACGGATTTCTCAACTGTCAAAATATCAAAAATGGTTGCATTGATATTGGGATGTATCGTTTGAAGTTCAACTAATGTTAGCTCATTAAGAGTGCACTGTTTTTTTTCTGCTAATGCTACAATAGATCCAGTAATATGGTGCGCCTCACGAAAAGGAAGCCCTAATTCACGAACAAGCCAATCAGCTAAATCAGTTGCTGTTGCATATCCAAAATGAGCTGCTTGTTTCATGGCTTCTTTATTAACTTCAAGATCACCAATAATCCCTGTCATAGCTGCTAGCGATAATTCCAAACTCAAAGCTCCATCAAATACATATTCTTTATCTTCCTGCATATCTTTTGAATAAGCAAGGGGTAAACCCTTCATCACTGTTAAGAGTCCAATTAAAGCAGCATTTAATCGCCCTGCTTTAGCGCGTATAAGCTCGGCAGCATCAGGATTTCTCTTTTGTGGCATAATAGATGAACCCGTTGAAAAAGCATCTGATAAACGAATAAAGTGAAATTGTGCACTCGACCAAAGAACAATTTCTTCTGCTAAACGGGAAAGATGCATAGCACAAAGAGTCCCAACGCTTAAAAATTCTAATGCAAAATCACGATCTGAAACACTATCAATCGAATTACGCGTTGGCTCACGAAAACCTAATGCTTCTGCTGTCATAAAACGATCAATCGGAAAACTTGTACCTGCTAGAGCAGCAGCCCCTAAGGGGGATTCATTCATTCGTTCAATAGCATCATGCATACGCGATAAATCTCGACTAAACATTTCAACGTAGGCCATCATATAGTGACCAAATGTAACAGGTTGTGCGGTTTGTAAATGCGTAAAACCTGGCATAAAAGTATCGACATGCTGTTCTGCTCGAATCAGGAGTTGTTTTATCAGCTCTTTTAAAGCTTGTGTCATTTTTTGCATTTCTTCTCGTACCCACAAACGAAAATCAACAGCAATTTGATCATTTCGTGAACGTGCTATATGTAAACGTCCTGCAACAGGGCCAATTAATTCACTCAGCCGTGCTTCAATATTCATATGAATATCTTCAAGTTTTCGTGAAAATGTGAATGTACCCATTTCAATTTCTTGATGAATCTTCTTTAAGCCATGGGTAATTTTTTCATAGTCGGATTGTGAAATGATTTTTGTTTGCGCTAGCATGGCTACATGACAAAGTGAACCTTCAATATCTTGTTTATAAAGTTTTTGATCAAAATCAATTGAAGCGTTAATTTCTTCCATAATTGCGGCAGGTCCTGCTTTAAATCGACCACCCCACATCTGGTTTTTTAATTCTTCATCTGCCATATCTTAAAATACCTATTGAAAAGGACAAAAATTATGATTCATAAAATTTTTATCAGCCGAAAAAATAAGAATAAAAAAACACAATATTTTCTTATGTTTTTTATGATTGTTTTAAGTTTATACACAACAATTAATCAAAATAACAACAGAAGAGCATTCTTTCCAAATTTTATTTCAGAGGCAAGAGCTCAAGAAACAGATATCAATAAGCAACAGACGGAAAAAATAGGAGCAATTAAAAAAGCAGCAAAGGGCTTTTTTACACATATACGATTTGCCGATACTCTTTATGATATGAACCAATTGTCTTTTAAAGATATTGAGGGAAAAGATCATAATTTGTCTGAATTTAGGGGAAAACCAATACTCGTCAATTTATGGGCTGTTTGGTGCGCACCTTGTCGCGCAGAAATGCCAGAATTAGCACGATTAAAATGTGATATGGGGGGAAATAATTTTGATGTTATAGCTATTAATATTGATAAAAATACTTCTGCTGAAAAAATTCAAAAGTTTTTAAATGATGCTCATGCTGATAATTTAGTTTATTATCGGGATAATACAATGAATATTTTTCAGGATATTAGAAAAAAAGGACTCGCTTTAGGTTTGCCTATCACATTTCTCATAAATAAAGATGGTTATCTTATTGCTTCGTTTAATGGCGCTGCTCCATGGGCTGATGATGATGCAAAAGCGCTTATAAAAGCCGTTATTGAAGAGAATTTATAACTTTCATAATTAAATTTTAAATGGAGTGCGATTAAATCTAGAACTCATGCATAAAGCAGGTATATTTTTGCAATAAAAAAGGCAAGGTTCACCTGTTAGATAGCTTTATTTCTAAAGATTGTTTATTCTTAACAGTTTGACCAATCACACTTTCGATAAGAAAATACCTCATTGATGAAGCACATTCATTTAGGCTGCAGAATTTGTATTTCACGCGCTCAAAGAAGTTATATTTGTACAAATGAGCTTCGTTTATGATTATCATTTAAATTTTGTTATCTAATGAGGTTTACAGTGAAAATCGCTCTCACGATAAGGGATTTTTAGGAGAAAACAAACAGTTGGTTACAATCAATATTTCAAGCTGATAAAAGTTTTATATTATGATCAATTCCGGATTTTAGAAAATGAGTATCAATTCCATTTCCGAAAATGATAGGCGTTTTTTGTGTTTGTCTTTTGCATTCAATCAATAGAGAATGACTTTAATGGATCTGTGCGTTGTGCATGATCACGATAAAATATAATTGCTGCATTTATTTCTCCTCCTAAAATAAAAATTGCACTTAAGATATACAGAAAAATAATTGCAACCATAATAGAAGTTAATCCTGCGTAAGTAGAAGCATAATTAAACATTGTTAAATATTGGGCAAAGGCAATAGAAGTTAAAAACCAAACAAATATTGTCACTAAAATACCTGGTAAAATATCTCTTACTTTTCGCTGTCCCGCTGGCAACCATTTGTGAACAATTAAAAGACTCGTAAAAAGAACAACTATCGCAATTATATAACGCCATAAACGAATTATGCCAATATATTCAGTAATCTGAGAAGAGTGGTTTTGCATAATTTTAATCAGTAAAGGTGCTAAAACCAATAAAAAGCTAATAACAACAAGACCTACTGTCCCAATAATGACGAAAAATAAACTTTGAAAACGACAAAAAAACAAGCTGCGTCGATCAATAACACGGTAAGCTTTATTTAATGCTGTACGCAAAGCACCCACACCATTTGAAGCAAAATAAGCGGCTCCAATAACTGAAAGTGTTAATAAATCTCCCCGTTGTGTGGTGAGGACAGTAATGATTTCTTTAGAAAGAGGTTCTGCAATTGCATCCGGCAACAATTGTACAAGTGCTTCAATTTTTTGCGGTGTATATGTAAATGCTCCAAGAAAACTAGCAAGAGATGTCCCGAAAATAAAAAAAGGAAAAAACGCTAAAAGTCCCGAAAGTGCAACATGACTCGCAAAGGCACTCCCATTATCACGAAAATAATGACTCACTGCGTTAAAAAAAATACGGTAGCTATACCAAAATGCCCTTTTTATCACATTTAAATACCTTTGGATAATAGCTTCACGCTTAGCATAGTTTTTTCATTGGGAATATATAAAAATAAAAAACATTTGCACAATAGGAACTGTTTATCAGAATGTTCATCTATGGTAGAGGTAAATATTGTCTACCTTATATTTTAACATTGTGAAGAATATATCGGAAATAAAAGGGGAAAAACGATTTTAGAGCGTTTTAAGATTGTACTGGATAAATTTATAGGAAGGAACGTTCGTAAATGAAGCTGAATTATTTTAAAAATAATGAAGTTACGGAGGGCGTTTTAAAGAGTGCATAGCGTTTGATTATACTCATGAAAATATCATACAGTATGCTTCTAGAGGATTTTCTCGTATATACTATGAGAAGCATTTTTTCAATTTGGGTGTTTATATTTTTGTGTCTTTTAAGAATTTCCATTCTCAATTATTTCATTATTGTTTGTAAAATATTATAAGACTAAACATATTCATTATTTTTATTTTAAAAAAGGATCTTGAGTAAGAGAAATTTGAAAAGATTTTATTTGTCCTTATCATACACTGTTCATAAGAAGCCCTCTGCAAAAAAGGATGTTATTCGAAAAACATCTAATTTTTAAAGTTTTTTTCATTTTGATATCGTATTGTAAAAAAGCATGTGGTAAAAAAAGTGATCATTATGGTAAATTCTTCAAGATCAAAAGAAAAATTAAAAAGTTCTAAGGCATCTAAGGCATCTGTTGTTAAATCTGAAATTATAGCTCATGACTCAGAACAAGAAACACAACACTCAAAAGAGCCGATAATAACAAAGCAAAGCGATGTTGAGCGCAAGACTGTAAGTGGTGTTGCTTTTACTTCTTTAATGGTTTCAGGGATTATTTGTGGTCTTATAACTATCAGTCTTTGGGTAGGTCTGCAAAGAGCAGGTTTTCTTCCATCTTTTTTAGTGGTTGATCATTTGGAAGAAGAAAAAAATCTTCAGATTACTAGGCATGCAAAAGAAAAAGCAGAAGAAACAGAGAAACAGTTGAATCATATGCTTCAACAGTTTGATGTATTGAAGAGAGAGTTTTCTTCTTTTTCATCACAACAGGTTGAAGCTTTTCAAGAAGATGAATCTTTTCAAAAAGAGAGAAGCAAATCTCTTGCACTCTTAGAAAAAAAAGTAGATGCTTTCGAAAAGAATATACAGACTTTAATGAGAATATCAGAAGATGTAAAGACAGCTTTATTTGTTGGAGAAAGTAATAAAAACGATATTATTACTTTAAAACAACAGTTAGATACTGTCCAAAAAGAAATATTCACTCAAAATAGCGAAAAAAATGGGATAAATACTGCACGGTTTGTTGCAGTCAATGCATTAAAAAACGCTATAGATCGTGGTGGATCTTATGTGCGTGAGTTGGAAACAGTACAACATTTTTCATCTTCTGTTGAAGGATTGGATTTGTTACAGAAAACAGCGCATACTGGTCTTCCAAGCTCTGCAAAGCTTTCAGCTGATTTTGCTTATGTTGCAGATAAAATTGTTGGGACGCAAAATAGTCTTGCATCGGATGCTGATTTTTTAAAGAAGATTGAGATATGGATAAAAAGTTTTATTGTTTCGCGTCCAATTGGATATGTTGAAGGGACAACAGTGCCTGCAATTGTGGCACGGATGGAAGTTTCTATTCAAGCTGGAGATTATGAAAAAGCTTTAGCTGAATGGCAAACTTTACCTCAAAATGCTAAAGATATTTCGGTAGATTTTATTGATCAACTTAAACGACATCTTGCTGTCCAGCACGTTCTTCAACAGTTGTTGATTGGAATGCCAAAAGAAACTTCCGAAGCTGCAAAAATGTAAATAGGATCAAAAATGATACGTATTTTTATTTATATTTTTGTCGTTTGTGTGATCGGTGCAGTTTTTAGCTGGGGTGCCAATAATAATAGTTTCTTGGTCATAACATTTTTGCAGATGCGATTTACTGTCTCATTGCTTACGATTATTAGTGGGATTGTTATCCTGTTGATGGTATTAGTTTTTTTATGGAAGTTTTTTAGAATTATTTTTTCCATTCCTAGAACTTTATACAGCTTTTTTTCGGGACGTTACCAAGAATGTGGTCGCAAAGCTCTTACGCAAGGTCTGCTTGCTGCTTTTGCAGGTGATTACGCGGCTGCACAAAAAATGGAAAGACGTGCATTAAAATATCTTATAAAAGATTATGAACCATTGATAAAGCTTTTAAGGGCTCAAATCTTATCTTTGCAAAAAAACTCTATGAAGGCTATTGCGCTTTATGAAGAGATGCAAAAAGATGAATCGACAAAGCTTGCTGGGCTTTATGGTTTGTTTCGTGAAGCTATGAATACAAAAGCCTATGATGTCGCACAGCACTATGCAGAAGAGGCACTCGATTTGTCACCAGCGCTTTTATGGGCTCAACAATTTGTCCTTGATCGATTAAGTGCTGAGGGTCAGTGGAATAAAGCGCTTGATGTTTTTTATCGAGCGCAAAGAGCTTTGCCACGTTCTGAGCATTGTACTTCAGAGCGTAAGTATACCCATGCTCTTCTATTAAGTGGGTTAGCACTTCACCTTACGGAGACTCAGCTCGCAGGAGCACGTAAAGCTATTTTAAAGGCCCATAAGTTGATGCCTGATTTTGTACCAATAACGGTGCTTATGGTTGATATCCTTTATCAATTAAAAGAAGTTCGTAAAGCTGATAAAATAATTATTAAAGCTTGGCAGGAAAATCCTCATCCTGATTTGGGAGCACTTTATCTTAGGAGAGAAGAAAGCGCAGTTGGCCGTTTGAAAAGAGCTAAAACACTTGCTTCTTATAATAAAGAAATATTTGAATCAGCTTTTATTGTTGCAAAAGCTGCTTTGGATGCAGGCGAATTGGAATTAGCAAGAGAGTACGCACAAAAAGCACTCACTTATCATCCGCGTGAAAGCGTTTATTTATTATTAGCAGATATTGAAGAAGCAAAAGGTAATGGTCAAGGGAGTCGTCAATGGTTGTCTTTAGCATTACGAGCAGAACTTGATCCAGCATGGGCGTGTGATGGTTCTTTCTTTTCTTCTTGGTTGATCGTTTCTCCAATCAGTGGTCGATTAGGTCGTTGTGAATGGAAAGTACCTCCCCGTTGTTCTCCTATAACATTAGAAGTCGATAACGTGATGCTGAAAAGAGAATGCAAAAAAGGCGTTGTGGATGAAAAAGAAGTTATTAAAAATAAATCCTTTGAAGAAAAATCATCGATAGGGCCTGCTTTTTTATTAAAGTCGCGCACAAAAAAACAGAATAGAAAAAAAGTCGATCAGATACCTTTAAATGTTGAAGATTTAGAGAATGAAGAAGCAGAAGAAGAAAGTTCTTTGCCAAGAGAGAAATTTCAATTATTTTAGAGGTGTTGTAGACATTTTTGATAAAAATAAGGTTCTTATTTATTCTCAAATGAAATGAAATCTGATTATAAAAATGATTGGTTAAAATATGCTTTTAGCGAAAACATATCTTGATAGAAAACAAAGAAACGGTAAACTAAAAATTGCAGTTGTTTTGCATCGCCAATTTTCACAGACTGGTTTTTTAGGGCAATTTTTACAAAGAAATGGTTTTGCTCTTGATTTTTATTATCCTATTTTAGGACAGAAACTTCCTAAAACATTGAAACATCACGCTGGTGTTGTCATTTTAGGTGGTCCGATGAGTGTGAATGATAAGGATGCATATATTCATGAGGAAATTGATTGGATTTCATTATCTTTGAAAGACAATAAACCTTTTTTAGGGATTTGTCTTGGAGCACAGATGCTCGCAAAAAATTTAGGCGGGCGTGTTGCTGCAAAAAGTGATAAAAGTGTAGAAATTGGTTGGTATCCGTTAGAGGGGACTTTGCAGGGAAAGACCCTTATGAATTGGCCAAAAATGGTCTATCATTTACATAATGAGGGCATCTATGATTTGCCTAAAGAAGCTGTTCTTTTGGCAACAGGTCAAACTTATCCGACACAAGCTTTTCATTATGGAAAAAATGCATGGGGTTTACAATTTCATCCTGAATTAACGCGTGTAATGATACAACATTGGTTGAAACATTCAGCTCAAGAATTGACTAAAAAAGGCGCCCAATCTGCTTCTGCACATTTAGAAGGTTATTCACTTTATGGTCACGTTTTGTGCGAATGGTTTGACAATATGTTACAACATATTTTTGGTGTTCCTACTGCCTGCAATACGAAATTGTGAATTGTATGGATTCTGAAAATTATTCTTAAAAAGAGAAATTTGAATTAAAGAAATTATACCAAACAATACGATAACAAAACATCCAAAAAAGTATGATCATTTTTATGGAAAAAAGAACAATCAAGAAATGAGATGAGCACAGTCCTTTTTCTGCTTGCTTCACTATGAGTATGGCTTGTTGATATGCGTCATATTTTTAGGATGAGTGACGATAATGCTCATCATTTCCGTATTTTATTTTTGTTCTCTTTTTTCAAAAGCAAACAACAGCGCATATATCTCCTTGCACTTAATCTACAAGGAGATCAATAAAATCTTTTCTAAGGTTGATCGTGAATGTTTTAAGTTTGAAAAGCAGTATTTTTAAGTTGGGCAATCATACTTGCTGTAAAAGTAAAGCGAGAAACATTGAGATCACCTTCAATGAGTGCATGAACGCGGTTGATGGTATTGTGAATTTGATCTTCATCAGATTTTATCCAAGCTGCTAGAGAATCATTTTTTTCATTATAATTTTTTAAGATTTTTATAACGATTTGTCGCAAGCTATCAGCGATGTTTTCTTTAGCTTCACTTAAGGCCATACCATCGTAATAATCGACAATAGGAATTGTTTGGCTTGCTTCATTGATACGATTTATACGAATAACCTGAGCAAGTGAAAAATAGATTTCTGCAGTTTTCATAAGATCACTTTTGCTTTGTTCTGCAATCAAAGAAATATCACAGATCATTGGAGCAACATCTAAAAGAGCTAATTGTCTTGCTAAAGCTTTTGGAGCTCCTTCTTCATTGTATTGTGTTGCTTTTTCTTCAATTTTTTGACTGATATCTTGATCATTGGCGTGCAGAAGCTTTTTTTCAATCAGGCTACGCGCTGTTTTAATTGTTTGCACAAGCTCTTCTAATGGCACTGAGAGATCCATATTGCGCAAGCCCCAATTGGTTGCTTCAAAAAGCATTGAAGTGATTGCTGCATAGAATTTATTTTGATTCAATCCTGGTATTTTATTATCAAGATTATCAATTTGGCTCGAAAGCCGAGGAATTTCAAAACTATCTCGGATGATAATAAACACACGAATAATGTTTTCAGTTTTTTGACCTGTTATATCTTGCAAGTGATTAACAAAAGTAGGTCCACCGCGGTTCACAATATCATTAGCAATAAGAGTTGCAATAATATCACGACGTAATTGGTGTTCAATGATTTCCTTTTTAAAATTTTGTTGAAGTTGAGTTGGAAAATAATTCAACAAGGTTGTATCGAAATAACAATTGTCAACAATTGGATTGTTTGCAATTTCTTCTTGTAGAGTTAATTTAGCATAAGCTAAAATAACTGCAAGCTCTTGGCGGATAAGTCCTTGATTTTGGCTCATTCTTTGACGTAAAATTTGCTCATTGGGGAGAATTTCAACTCTACGATCTAGAAGTTTTTTCTGTTCTAAATCATGCATAAAACGTATTTGATAAGGTAAATCAATAACACTTCGTTTTTCAGCTAAGGAAAGCGAAAGCGGTTGCAAATAATTATTACGCAAAACCAATTGCTCAACTTGTGGGGTCATTTGTTTCAACAACTCATTACGGGCTTCACGAGTCAGTTTTTTTGTGCGTAGAGCTGAGGCAAGAACAATTTTAATATTAACTTCAAGATCAGAACAATTAACACCTGCAGAATTATCAATGGCGTCGGTATTACAGCGTCCGCCGTTTAAAACATATTCAATCCGACCGCGTTGTGTAAGACCGAGGTTTGCTCCTTCACCGATAACTTTTGCGCGCACTTGTTCACCGGTGATGCGAATGGAATCGTTGGTGCGATCGCCGACTTGAGTATCCGTTTCGGTTGTTGCACGAATATAGGTTCCAATACCACCAAACCATAAAAGATCTACAGGGGCTTTTAAAATGGCTGAAATAATTTCAAAGGGTGTTCCTGTTTGCTTTTCAAAACCAATAGCTTGTGCTGCTTCAGGAGAAAGAGTGATTGTTTTGGCAGTTCGTGAGAAAATACCGCCCCCTTTTGAGAGTTTTGTTTGATTATAGTCTTGCCAGCTTGAACGAGGAAGTTGGAAGAGGCGCATACGCTCTGCATAACTTGCTGCTATGTCTGGTTCGGGATCGATGAAAATATCGCGATGATCAAAGGCAGCAATAAGCTTTGTTTGTTGAGACAGTAACATTCCATTCCCAAAAACATCTCCCGACATATCACCAACTCCAATACAGGTGAAGGGGGTTGTTTGAATATCGTGATTAAATGATTCTCGAAAATGTCTTTTTACAGCTTCCCATGCACCTTTAGCTGTAATACCAATTGCTTTATGATCATATCCTGCGGATCCTCCGGATGCAAAAGCATCGTCAAGCCAAAAATTATTTGCTTGGCTAATAGCATTAGCGGTATCAGAAAAGGTTGCAGTACCTTTATCGGCAGCAACGACAAAATAAGGATCATCGCCATCGTGACAAATGACATTTTGAGGCGGGTGTATCTTACCATCGATCAGGTTATCAGTAATCGAAAGGAGTGCCGTAATGTAGTTTGTGTAAGCTTGCCGTGCTGCTTCTGTTATAACGGCACGATCATTGGTTTGAGGAAGGCGATGAGGGAAAAATCCACCTTTCGCACCCACAGGAACAATAACGGCGTTTTTGACTTGTTGAGCTTTAACGAGATCTAATATTTCAGTACGATAGTCTAATGCACGGTCAGACCAACGAATACCACCACGGGCGATAGGACCAAAGCGTAAATGGACACCCTCAACTTCAGGTCCATAAACAAAAATTTCTCGATAAGGACGTGGTTCAGGTAAGCCTTCAATTTGGCGTGGATTTAATTTTGTTGCTATGATACGTCGTGGGCTTCCATCAGGAAGAGGAGAATAGGCATTCGTTCGTAAGCTTGCAACAATGAGATTACGATAACGACGCAAAATAAGATCATCATCCAAACTTGGCACTTTCTGCAATTTTTCTTCAATGCGTTGCTGAATGATTTCTTCATTGTTGAGTCGTTCTTTTTCTTTATGGCTTTGATGAAATTTCAAATGAAATAAAGCATAAAGATCTTTAGTAATTTCAGGATAAGCGTTTAAAGTTTGAGCAACGCGTTTTTGTGAATAAGGAATTCCAGTTTGTTGGAGATAGCGTCCATAATGACGCAAAATAACAATTTCGCGCCAGTCGAGTTGAGCTGTTTGTGTCAAGGCATTAAAAGCATCATTGTCCGCATTTTGTTCCCAAACGGCTTCAAATGTTTCAGCATGCTTTTGTGCATTTTTATCGAGATCAATATCGAGTTGGAAATCACTTTCCAATTGCATATCATGAAGATATACAGAATGCCCATAGCCGTCTGGGAGCTCCAACGTCTGTTCAGCAATAACCCGAAAGCCCATATTTTCAAGAAGGGGTACACGTTTGGAAAGGGCAAGGGCTTCGTTACGATGAAAAAGTCGCAGAGAAATATTGTGTTTCTCTTTATTGTGGGCGCGGTAAAAAGTAACGAAAAGAGGTTTTTCGCTATTAAGGCTTAAGATATGGTCAGCATCTTTAATAGCATCTTCAGCTGAAAATAAATCACGATAGCTATTAGGAAAGTCACTGGCTAAAGATATTTGTTGGTCTGTTGCTTTATGAATAAGAGCTATGGCTTGGATGCTATCTTCCCAATTTTGGGTTATAGAGCGAATATGATGTTCAAGTGTGGTACGCTCAATGACAGGAGCACTGTGACTTCCTTTACGATGGATAATGTAGTGAACGCGGATAAGCGTACTTTCTAAGAAAAGTGGATAAGATTCAAAGAAATCACCTTTATAGGTTTCAACAAGATATAGTCCAATTTTTTCGCGGATATTACTACTATATTGATCACGCGGTACATAGACAAGAATCGAAACAAAACGTCCAAAAGGATCAGTGTGAGCAAGGACCCGTAAGCGCGGACGTTCATCCAATTGCATGATAAGCTCTGCATTTTCTGTCAATGTATCGACATCAGAGCGAAACATTTCATCTCTTGGGTAGGTTTCTAAGACACTCATCAATGCTTTTCCAGAATAGTCGGTCTGATTATATCCAAGGCGTTGAATAATTGTCTTCGCTTTTTCTTTTAAAAACGGAATTTGCAGAATAGAGTGCGTATAGGCTGAGGATGTAAACAACCCAACAATACGTAATTCTCCACATAGATACCCTTCTTTATCAAAAATCTTAAGACCGATATAATCTAACCAAACAGGACGGTGGATTTTTGAGCGGCTGTTGGCTTTTGTAACAATAAGCAAATTGTCACTTTCCATAAAAGATAAGACTTCTTTGGGGCGTTCTTCTACGCTCGCATCACCAATAATGCGAATAGAAGCATCAGTGAGAATACCTAGCTCAATACTACCGGTTTTAAAGGCTTTTTTGGGTTCTTGGCCTTTGGTAAAGTCATAGGTCCGCATTCCAAGGAAGATGAAATTATTGTCCATAAGCCATTCAAGAAATTCAATGGCTTTTACCCCTTCATTTTGGTAGTTCGGTGGAAGATTTGTTTGATAGGTATGAATATGCTTCTTGACTTCTTCAAGCATCGGTTTCCAGTCTTGTACAGCCGCATTGGCCTGTTCAAGAACGAGAGTGATTTCATCTTTAAGCTTTTTTGTCTTTTCTTTGTTTAATGATTCAATGTGGATTTGCATCAAGCTGATACGTTGTCCAGAGTCACATTCAAGAACAGGATGTGCGATTAAATAAATGTGATTTATTTGCTGTTTAAAAACATGCAATATAGAATCAAGAAGAAAAGGTTTGTTATCATTAACAAGTGTAATAACAGTTATAGATTTATCATGACGCGTTAAAGCGTGCTCAAAACAAATTGTACTTTTACCAGGCTGGTGGGACTTAAATGCTTCGATGGCTACATTTGTAGCTTTGTGAAGTTCATCTTGCTTATAGAAAGCAATATCTTCTTTATCAGTATGAGAAAAAAGAATTTGTTCTATTTTATTTTCAGTGCTCTTTAGATTTAGTGCTGTTTGTGTTGACACAATCATCCTCCCTTTATTCATTGTGGCAACCTTTTCTTTAAATCCTAAGAGCAGGTCCTTATGCCATTTTTATACTGTAACATCTTCCTTTTGAAGTGAATAGTTATTTGTTGTTGCTAGAATAAAATTATTTTCTACTTCGTAAGAAGTGTCTGGTTGTTTTAAGAAAGTACATCTTGTGCGTAACAAGAATATTTTCATTAATTTTATTGCAGGGTAAGAGCATATTTTAAAAGTGTATAATGAAAGTAAATATATTATGACATGTTTACCAGAAAAATTTTTAAGCGGTTATCAATCTTTTATAACGAATCATTTTACGCATAAAGTGGAACGTTATTGGCAATTAGCAGTGGAAGGACAGAAACCTGAAACTTTATTGATTGCGTGTTGTGATTCGCGCGCGATACCAGAAATTATTTTTGATGCGAATCCTGGTGAAATTTTTGTGGTGCGTAATGTCGCCAATTTAGTTCCTCCTTTTTCGCCTGATTATCAATATCATGCAACATCAGCGGCTATTGAATTTGCAGTGCAAGTGCTGAAAGTTAAGCATGTTGTTATTTTGGGGCATGCGCATTGCGGGGGAATTAATAATGTCCTTAATGGAAAATGCACATCTTTATCATCAAATGATTTTATTGGTCGATGGGTGAGTCTTTTGGCTCCTGCTGCAGAAGAAGTAACCGAGAATAAATTGATCACTCCTTTAGAGCGACAGACTGCATTAGAACGACTTTCTATTCGTTATTCATTGCAGAATTTGGAAACATTTCCATGGTTAAAGGCTCGTAAAGATCAAGGACTTTTGACAATACACGGTGCTTGGTTTGACATTGCAAATGGTGAATTATGGAGTATGGAACAAGAAACGGGTAATTTCGTGCGTGTTGAGCGTGGAACTTCTGCGCAGATATAAGTGATTTTTATTTTAGTTTTCATATAAATAAGGTGCTGTGTGATATATCTTGACAAAGAAAGGTTTTTGTTGTTTGAAAGAAACAGCATTCAATGACAAGATTAATTTGGAGCCACCGCCTGGGACCCTGTTATGGTATAAAAAGATCCCAGAGGTCAACATCCGACAACGCGTTGCGTCCTCGGGTGCTATGTTGATTTGTTTGTTATGAAGCAATGAGGTAAATGATGTTTGAAACTTTGCAAGAACGTCTTGGTTCCATTTTATCTAATTTAACGGGACGTGGCGTTTTATCAGATAAGGATATAACAACAGCGCTGCGCGAAATTCGTCGTGCTCTGTTAGAGGCTGATGTTGCTTTAGATGTTGTTCGTTCTTTTACCGATAGAGTTCGTGAGAAAGCCGTTGGGACTGCAATTGTTAAGTCCATTAAACCCGGTCAAATGGTTGTGAAAATTGTTCATGATGAACTGGTTCATATGCTTGGGGGAGAAGGTGTTTTAAGTGATCTCAATGCGCCGGCACCCGTTGTTATTATGCTGGTTGGTCTACAAGGATCGGGGAAAACAACAACAACAGCAAAACTTGCAAAGCGTTTAAGAGACAAACATAATAAAAAAGTTTTAATAGCATCATTGGACACACGTCGTCCTGCGGCGCAAGAGCAGCTCCGTCAATTAGGGGAGCAAGTGCAAGTTCCGAGTTTACCGATTATTCCTGATCAATCTCCTGTCGATATTTCTGCGCGTGCAGTGCAAGCTGCTAAATTAGGGGGATATGATGTTGTGCTTCTTGATGCAGCAGGACGTAACCATATTGATGAAGCACTTATGCTTGAATTAAAAGAAATTAAAGCAGCTTCGCAACCTTATGAAATTATGTTGGTGGCCGATAGTCTTACTGGTCAAGATGCGGTTAATCTTGCCCGTTCTTTTGATGAGCGTATAGGAATTACAGGAATTATTTTAACACGTATGGAAAGTGATGGGCGTGGTGGAGCTGCTCTTTCAATGCGTGCAGTGACAGGCAAGCCGATTAAAGCAATCGGAACTGGTGAAAAGATGGATGCTCTAGAAGAGTTTCATCCCGGTCGTATTGCAGATCGTATCCTCGGTATGGGTGATATTGTTTCTTTGGTTGAAAAGGCTGCTGAAACAATTGATCGTGAAAAAGTGGCGGCTTTTGCGAAAAAAATGCAAGCCGGAAAATTTGACCTTAATGATTTTGCCGAACAGTTGCATAAAATGAAAAAACTGGGTGGAATGGGGGGTATTATGGGTATGATGCCAGGGTTAAGTAAGGTGAAGAATCAAATTGCAGCAGCAGGTTTTGATGATCGTCTTTTTAATCGGCAATTAGCAATTATTTCATCTATGACACATGCAGAGCGCGCTAGTCCTGAGATTTTAAAACATAGTCGTAAACAAAGAATTGCTAAGGGGTCGGGGACAAGTGCAGCAGATATTAATAAGCTTTTAAAAATACACCGCCAAATGGCTGATATGGTAAAAGCTATGAGAGGGAAAAATACAGGCGGTTTTATGGAGAAAATGTTAGGGAAGTTCGGTTCCAAAACGGGATTTGGTGATATGAAAGCTCCTGATACTATACCCGATTTATCAGAACTTGATTCAATTCAATTCTCAAAACTGCAAAATCAGATTGGAAAGGGTCATTTAGGGGGTCGATTACCTGGACTTCTGGGGCGCGAACTAACATTTCCTGGTCTTTTAAAGGGGACGGAGAAAAATTCTCCTTTTTCTAAGAAAAAGTAAAAAGACAAAAAGAGAAGGAAGTGTAATGCAGGGAAAAGCACCCAATGATTTAGGGCATTTGTGGACATCGCTTGATCATTTTAATGCAGCGCTGGGTCATTTTTTAGCAAAAAGATTTTATTGTATGCAAGGGACAGAAGGGGATAAAGTGCGTCATGGTTTGCTTGAAGTTGATTGTGCGTATGAGCAGTGTCAGGTGGTGCATTTGCAGCGATTAACGCGAGACAGTTATTTTAATCCGAATCTTGCTAAGAAATTTACAGGTCATTATTCAAGAAGTGATTGATAATCAAAAAATAATTTTTAAAGAACACAGAAAACAAATTAGTTTAAACGACAAGTCAAGATGACAACAGGAGAAAAATATGGCATTAAAAATTCGTTTGTCCCGTGGTGGTTCAAAAAAGCGTCCTTATTATCATATCGTTGTTGCGGATGTACGGAGTCCGCGTGATGGACGTTTTCTTGAACGCGTTGGTGCTTGGAATCCAATGTTGCCTAAAGATGGAGAACGTGTAAAACTTAATGAAGAGCGTATCCAATATTGGCTTGGTCAAGGAGCTCAACCGACAGATCGTGTTCTACGGTTTTTAGATGCCGCTGGTTTAAAAAAGCGTCCGGCACGTAATAATCCTCATAAAGGTGAACCTGGTAAAAAAGCACAAGAACGTATAGCTGCAGCAAAACACGCTGCTGAAGAAGCGTCAGAAACAATTTCAAAAGAAGAAGCATAATGAGTGAAGTAAATCAACAATGTGAGCCTTAAAAGCTTATACAATGTAAAATTTCACTGTTGGTTTTATTTTAAAAAGATTTGTTTTCTTTAGAAGATGGTTTGGTTTTTTTAAAGTCAATAAAGGCTTTAAAAGTCAATGGCGCGCCCATTTATTTCCCAATCTCCATAACGTGCGGGATCTTTTCCACCCCGTCCGCCGTTTTCTAATGGCTGATTTTCATTTGTTGCACATTTACGTCTTTCTTCAGCTTCTTGAAGGGCACGTTGTGCTTCAGGGGGAATCGGTGTGTGTTGGGGAATAGTGGTATTTTGTGTTCTCATTTTTTTGTCTTTTTTGTTCATTTGTACCTCAATTTCATTGAAGAAATAACAAGAGAGCCCCATCATATAATAATAATATTCTATCATGGAGTTTTAATTATGAATAGAGTGCGTACAGCAATGCTTTTAGCTTTTATGACTGCCCTTTTTATGGGATTTGGTTATCTCATTGGAGGAAGCAAGGGTATGCTTATTGCGCTTTTAATGGCAGGAGGCTTAAACTTTTTTTCTTATTGGAATTCAGATAAAATAGTTTTGCGTATGTATGGAGCGCGTGAGGTTGATCAGTATTCTGCACCAGTTTATTTTAATATTGTGCGTGAATTAGCTCAGAAAGCTTCTCTTCCTCAACCGAAGGTCTATGTCATTGATAGTGCACAACCGAATGCTTTTGCTACGGGGCGTAATCCCCAAAATGCTGCTGTTGCTGCTAGTACAGGGTTGTTGGAAAAGTTAAGTGCAGAAGAAATTTCTGGAGTTATGGCTCATGAACTCGCGCATATTGAACATCGTGATACATTAACGATGACTCTTACAGCAACAATTGCAGGAGCTATTTCAATGCTTGGTAATTTTGCTTTATTAACGGGAGGACAGCGTAATTTTTCAAGGTCTTCTCAAGGTACCGGGACATTTGTGGGTATTATTGCTATGTTGATAGCCCCTTTCGCGGCTATGTTGGTGCAAATGGCTATTAGCCGTACGCGTGAATATGCTGCTGATCGGAGAGGTGCTGAAATATGTGGTAATCCTTTATGGTTAGCTTCGGCTTTGAGAAAGATTGCAGGGGGTGGATATACGATTTATAATGAAAAGGCGGAACATCATCCAGCGACAGCTCATATGTTTATTATTAATCCTTTGAGTGGTGAAGGTGCGGATAGCCTTTTTTCTACACACCCAGCGACGGCAAATCGGATTGCAGCATTGCAACAACAAGCCATAGAAATGAATATATCAACAATTGATCAAGGCATTATCAAGCACTATGAGGAGAATAATCTGAAAGGGTTAAATAATATCTTAGACTATGAAAATCTCAATTTTAAGGATAAGAATAATCCGTTAAGCGATGAAGAGACAAATGTTTTACTACAGGCGAAAACTCGTCCTGCTTGGCTTCGTCGTAAAAATCCGAAGAAGTTTTAATCATAAAGATTAAAAGAAACAAGGTAGAATAAAGGCATTGTGTTGAAAGATAAAAAAGCGGGGCATATGTTTGAGAGAGATGTGCCTGGGTTAGCTGTTCGGCAAGTGTGCGTTCGTTTGTTAGGTGCAGTACTTGATAAGCGTACATCTCTTGCTGGTTTGACAGATAATGAGTATGGTCATCCACAATATTTAAAGCTTTCATATCGTGATCGTTTATTGTGTCGTGCTATTTTGGGAGCGGCATTACGTCATCGAAGCCAGATTACAGTGGCTTTATCACGCTTTTTAGTGCGCCCTTTGCCAGCGCAAGCATTTTCCCTGCATCATCTTTTACATATTAGTATAACGCAAATTCTTTATCTTGATATTCCCGATCATGCAGCGATTGATTTAGCGGTACGTGTGGCAAAGATTGATCCGCGGATGCGCCGTTTCTCGGGATTAGTGAATGCTATCTTACGTAATTTTGCACGTGAGGCGCCTATTTTGCGGATGCAAACGCCTACAATTAAAGCTATTCCAATGTGGTTCGGGCAACTTTTAGTATCGACATATGGAGCAGAGAAAGCTGATCAAATTTTAGCCATTCAAAGTATAACACCTCCTCTTGATTTGACGGTGAAATCTGATAGTGCTGGTTGGGCAAAGCGGTTGGGAGGCATTGTTTTGCCTAATGGTTCAGTTCGCCTTATTTCTTCGGCTTATTCTGTTGCTGATTTACCAGGTTATGCAGAGGGAGCTTGGTGGGTTCAAGATGTTGCAGCAGCTTTACCTGCTCGTTTGTTGGGAAATGTGTGCGGCAAAAAGGTAGCAGATCTTTGCGCGAGTCCTGGAGGAAAAACCGCGCAATTGGCTTTGCAGGGAGCAGATGTAACGGCTCTTGATATTTCAGCCAATCGATTAAAGCGTTTAAGGGAAAATATGGACCGACTCAATTTTTCAGTGCACTATTGGCTTGGTGATTTAAGACAATTTCATCCTGATCAACTTTTTGATGCTGTCCTTCTTGATACACCTTGTTCTTCTACGGGGACAATACATCGTCATCCAGATATTTTATGGACAAAAACAATAGACGATGTCACCAAATTAGCAGAGGTGCAATATGATTTGCTTTTAGCTGCGATTGATTTAGTGAAAAAAAATGGATGCATTGTTTTTTCTAATTGTTCATTAGCAAGAGAAGAGGGTGAAGATCTTGTTAAGAAAATTTTAGCAATACGTCATGATATTGTTTTAGAGCCTATTTTAGCCGAGGAAATGGGTGCTATGGCACATTTGATATCAATGGAGGGTTTCTTGCGCACAATCCCTTCTGATTGTTGTTATGAAAATTTTAATACAGAAGAAAAATTATTCTTAGGAATGGATGGTTTTTTTGCCGCACGTTTCCGAAAGGTACATTAATTAACGTTTCATTTACTCAAATAGTTGAAGCTGTATTGGATAAATGTAGACGGAGATATGGTTGTGGTAATTACAGAGATTGCTCCTCAGATAAAAACATCAACCGTTGTATATGGCATACAACACTTTCTACGACGTTTACGGGCAGGACCACTCTTTCGTTGGCGATTTTCTGGTTTTCGTCCACAAAAGATTTTAGCGTATCCAATTGATTTGCATCTCGCTGATCCAATGATAGCGCGTGAGTTTTACCATGGTCGTTTTGCTTTTTCTGGTTGTACGGTTCAAGCGGGTGCTCTTTCTCCTTTTTCATTGGTACCGCCAATATTGCAATGGGAAAAAGCATTGCATGATTTTCATTGGTTACGTCATATGACTGCTGCACAAAGTGAGTTGGCAAAAGCTTATGCGCGTTCCTTGGTAGAAGATTGGTTGGAGCATCATAGTAAGAAGATAAAAGGGCCTGCTTGGAGTGGAGCCGTTGTGGCAAGGCGCCTCATTTCATGGATTTGCCATTCGCAAATGTTATTAGAGGGGGCGAATAAAAGCTTTGAAAAGCGTTTTTTACGTTCACTTGGTTTTCAGTTTCGCTATTTGCGCATCTTGATTCGTTGTATGGAAGCAAATGAACAGCGTTTACAAGCGGCAATTTCTTTAGCACTTGCATCTTTAGCTTTGCCCGTTTCTGCAGCAGCAAAGAAAAAAGTACAAACTTATCTTGTTTATGAACTTTCGCATCAGGTTCTTATTGATGGAGGACATATTTCCCGTAGCCCTGCTATTTTGCTCGATTTATTATCGGATTTATTATCTTTGCGCCATCTGTATATGCACAGTAATGAAACGGCTCCGCGTATTTTAATTGATTCTATTGAGCGTATGCTGCCTGCTTTGAGATTTTTTATTCATGAAGATCAAACAGTAGCTCGTTTTAATGGCGTTGGACCCATTATACCAGCGTGTTTATCGACTATTTTAAATTGTGATGAAACCGTTGGGCACCCTTTTAGTTATGCCCGTTATTCTGGTTTTCAGCGTTTACAGGCTAATCAAACGACAGTTCTTGCAGATACGGGAAAATTTCCACCCGCTTCTTTTGCAGAATATGCCTGTTCAGGTTGTTTGTCATTTGAGATGTCCTCGCAGGGAAAACGCTTTATTATTAATACAGGAGTTAATCCTTATGGTTCTGCAGAATATCGACATTTTGGGCGTTTGACAGCAGCACATTCAACGGCAACAGTGAATGATTGTTCAGTGGGTGCTTTTCGTAAAAAAAGGAACAATGATGCTTCTCTTTTACTTAAAGGACCGACAAATATTCAAGTACAACGCATAGAAGATTTAGAAAAAATTGGCTTTATTGCGTGCCATGATGGCTATGTGAAGCCTTTTAATCTTATGCATGAGCGTGGCCTTATTTTAACTAGAAATGGAGAAATGATTGAAGGTTTCGATCATTTTTTTACACCGCAGAAAAATCAATGGTATAAATATAAGGCCAATCAAAATGAAGACGATAGTGTTGCTGTTCGGTTTCATCTTAATCCGCAGGTTGAGGCTTATTATGATGGCAATCGCGTTTCCTTAGTTGTAGAAAGTGGGCAGGAGTGGCATTTTATGTCACCCGATGCGGACATTTTTCTCGAAGATTCAATTGATTTTGCTCATTTAAAAGGTCCACAACGCACACAACAGATTGTTTTATATTTTCGTACTGCATTGCAGAGAAAAATTCATTGGCGTTTTATACGTCATAGATTAGCATAATCTTCGCTTGGAAAGATCAACCAAGATAATTCTATTATTTGTGGATTGGAGCATTGTCTGCATGTCCTGTGGGTATGTTTTGGCAAAAGCTTATGCTATGTCCATAGTGGCTTTTTTTGAATTTTAGCCATTTTATTTTAGGATTTCTATTATGGTTGTTATTGCAAAACAATTTTCTACGGTGGATCTTCGTCATGTTCGTCGTGCTCTTCTTTCTGTTTCTGATAAAACTGGTTTGATTGAGTTTGCGCAAACGCTGCATGCTTATGGAATTGAATTAATTTCAACGGGAGGGACATCCAAAGCGTTAAGTGCTGCTGGTTTACCTGTTACTGATGTTTCTGATATTACAGGGTTTCCAGAAATAATGGATGGACGCGTCAAGACACTTCACCCTTTGGTTCATGGTGCTTTATTAGGAATAAGAGACGATCCAGACCATAAGGCGGCTATGGAACAACATGGTATCAACGGAATTGATCTTCTCGTGGTTAATCTTTATCCCTTTGAAGAAACTGCTCGGTTAGAGGGAGATGCTCAGATGATTCTTGAAAATATTGATATTGGTGGACCGGCGATGATTCGTGCAGCGGCTAAAAATCACGCTTATATTGGTGTTGTAACAGCAGTTTGTGATTATGCATTGATTGTGGATGAATTAAAACAACAGGATGGGTGTTTAAGTTTTTCATTGCGGCGTCAATTAGCAACACGTGCTTATGAGCGTACAGCTGCTTACGATGCTGCGATAGCGGCTTGGTTTGCGAAAGATTTAAAAATTCAAGCTCCGTCTTGGCAGAGTTTTTCTGGTCATCTTGAAAATGTGATGCGCTATGGAGAAAATCCACATCAACAAGCGGCATTTTATCTCTCTGGTGATAAACGCTTTGGCGTTGCTACTGCGACACTTTTGCAAGGCAAAAAACTTTCTTATAATAATATGAATGATACCGATGCAGCATTTGAACTTGTCTCAGAATTTGATTCTCAAAAAAGCGCGGCCGTTGCTATTATTAAACATGCTAATCCCTGCGGTGTTGCAGAAGGGCAGAATTTAAAAGAGGCTTATTTGAAAGCTTTGGCGTGTGATAATACCTCAGCATTTGGTGGTATTATTGCTTTAAATCGTCCTCTTGATGAAGCCTGTGCAGAAGAGATTGTTAAAATTTTCACTGAAGTGATTATTGCTCCTGATGCTACAATGTCTGCACGCGAAATCATTGCTCAGAAAAAAAATCTTCGTTTGTTGATAACAGGAGGAATGCCTGATCCGCGTGATAACGGGCTCGTTGCTAAAACACTTTCAGGAGGGCTCTTAGTGCAAACACGTGATAATGCAGTTGTTGATGATTTTGAATTGCAAGTAGTCACAAAACGCGCACCAAGCCAAGACGAAATGCGTGATCTTAAATTTGCTTTTCGTGTTGTTAAACACGTCAAATCAAATGCTATTGTTTATGCAAAAAATAATACAACGGTTGGGATTGGGGCTGGCCAAATGAGTCGTATCGATTCAGCAAGAATCGCAGCACGGAAGGCTGAGGAAAGCGCACAAAAAATGGGCTTAACGGAATCTTTAACGAAGGGATCTGTGGTCGCATCAGATGCATTTTTCCCTTTTGCAGATGGCTTGTTATCTTTGATTGAAGCTGGTGCAACAGCGGTTATTCAACCAGGTGGATCGATCCGTGATGAAGAAGTTATTGCAGCAGCTAATGCGCATGGTTTAGCAATGGTTTTTACAGGAGTGAGACATTTTCGCCACTAAATTTATGGTCTTTTTTCATTTTTTATTCTCAAAAATAAGAAGAGTAGGCTTCTGTGTTATAAATGCAAATCAGTTATGCAATTATAACACTCCTCATTTTTGTAATTTGTTTTATCTTCCTTGTTTAGGAATTTAACTATAATAGTTTGGTAAAAAATATGAATATTTTACGTTCTTACAGCCAATGGCGTCGTTATCGTCGGACAGTTAATGCGTTAAGTCGTCTTTCAACATATGAGCTTAGTGATCTTGGCATTAATCGTGCTGATATTAGTTTGGTTGCATGGCGTTCTTCACGTAAATCATTGTAATATTATTTTTGATAAAAATTTAGAAATTATTCAGCGTTCTAAGGAGCGCTGTTTTTATTTATAATGTTGTCAGTCAATTTTAAAGTAAAGACGGTATTGTCTGCTGGTTTAGAGGGTGTACTATGTTCTTCTTTAGTAAGGAGAAAGAACGGAAAAACAGAAAAATAAGCTGTCATTTGTTCTGCTTTCGAGAAGTGTTGGTATGGTTTTGAGCATAAGAATGAAGTCTTTACATTTAAGTGTGTAAGGGAGGATAGTTTTTGTGTCTTTTTCAGTTTTTATATCGTATTAGAAGAAGAGATGTCCCTAAAACACCAGCGGCTAAAATAAACCACGTTATTGCATATATTAAGTGGTTATTGTGAAATTGCACAACAGTAAGGCCAGGAATGGGAAGATTTTCTTGTGACACTGTTTCTGATTGCGCATCAATAAAATAGGGAGCAACAGGAGAAAGGTCTAATTTTTGGGCCATAGCAGGGAGTTCGCGCGTATGCCATACATTTTGATCAGGTTTGTTTTTGCGTGGAAACACCCCATTTTTTTCACTCATCCTTAAAAGGCCTGTAATCGTAATCTGATTTAGAGTATGTGCAGAATTATTATTAAACGAAGCGTTTTTTTCCTCTTGTTCAAATTGATGACGTGCTTCCATAGGAATAAAACCGCGGTTGATAAAGGTCACTGTGTTATCGGTTGTTTTTAAAGGAGTTAAAACCCAATAACCCGTGGTATTTTGTGCAACAGCGGTTACGAGAATATTTTTGTTTGTAAGAAGCTTTCCGGTGATTGTAACAGGACGATATTCATCTTTGTTAAAAGTAATATCTGGCCATTGTTTGTAAGGTGGCGCTTGGATAGGTGTGAGATGGACACGTTGATTAGCACTGGTAATAAGATTTGTTTTCCATTTTAGTCGTTGTATTTGCCATACACCTAATGCACTAAAGACAGTAAACAGAAATACCCATAAAATGCTCAATAGAACAGAAAAAAGACGGATGTTTTTGCGTTGGAGATTTATTTTAGAATGGCCCATTTTCATCATGATAATGAATACCTTTTAATATGAAAAGAGCTAAAAGAAAGTATTTTATAGGGTTTTACCAAAAAAATAATAAAATAACCGATAGAGGAATGAAAAAGTTTCTAAAAGACTTGACCTTTTATAGCCAACGACTTATAAAAACTCAGTTTTCCAATAATGCCCGTTCAAGGTTATGGGTGGATTTTTTGTTTGCGTCCATTTATTTTTCTGGCGTTGGAGTTTGGAATTTCTTAAATTTAAAGGTGAAATCTATGTCTCGTGCCTGCGAATTGACAGGAAAAACGGTCCAGTATGGCAATAATGTCAGCCATGCAAACAATAAAACCCGTCGTCGTTTTTTACCAAATCTTTGCAATGTGACATTGATCTCGGAATTGCTTCAACAGAGTTATCGTTTGCGTATTTCTGCAAATGCTTTGCGTTCGGTTGAGCACCGCGGTGGTCTTGATAACTTTTTGATTAAAGCTGATGATAAGGAATTGTCGCAGCGTGGGCGTCTATTGAAGCGCCAAATTATGAAAAAAAAGCTGAAAGAGTAGCTTAATTCTTTTATTTTCCTGCAGAATAAAAAGTTTTTTCATTGAGGGAAGCGTTTGATTATTTAGGCTCAATATCTCATTTTGATTCTATTCTCTAGGTTAAAGGAATGTCTTCAGCATATAAATCTTTAGCTGCGCAAAAAGAGAAAAGTCGTCTTTTTTTTGCAAGCTTTGCAATGTGTATTGCTGTAGTTGCTTCCAATATTTTGGTTCAATATCCTGTTAATTTCTTTAGTTTGGATGAGCTATTAACCTATGGAGCTTTCACATATCCCTTTGCTTTTTTAATTAATGATTTGACCAACCACTTTTATGGTCCCGGTGCAGCAAGGCGTGTTGTGTATGTTGGTTTTATTTCTGCTGCTTTTATTTCTTGGATATTAGCTACACCGCGTCCCGCAATTGCTTCTAGTACAGCGTTTTTATTTGGGCAATTACTTGATATAATAGTTTTCACACCTTTGCGGCGTAAAACATGGTGGAAAGCCCCTTTAATAGCAGCATTAGTGAGTTCAGATTTAGATACAATTTTGTTTTTTTCTCTTGCTTTTGCAAGCAGTTTTTCTTTTATCGATCAATTGGTTGATTATTCTGATGGTTCTATTATTGACAGTATCAGTGTTATGAGTATTGAAATTCCTGTTTGGTTTTCACTTGCTTTTGGTGATTTTTTAATAAAAATTATTATGAGCCTATTTATGCTTGTCCCTTATGGGGTAATTTTAAAGAGTTTTCGGACTCCTTTTTATCAAGGGCGTTGAGAAGAGACGATGTCTTTTGTTTATTCAACAATAACGATATTTATTATATTATACTGCTGAAATAGAAAGATTTTTATTCTATTCTTGGCACAAGATGATGTGTAACAATATTTATATAAGATCGGTGGTTGATTGGGTCTTTATCTCTTCAGATTTTCTTTAAAGAGTGCTGTAAGCTGTTTTGTTATGGCATTTGCTAACTCTTCAGCGTTGATGATTGTTACAGCGCGTTGGTAATAACGTGTTACATCATGGCCGATACCGATAGCGATAAGTTCTATAGGGGAATTTGCTTGGATTTCTTGTATCACAGCACGCAAATGTTTATCTAGATAATTACTGGGGTTAACAGAAAGAGTTGAATCGTCAACAGGAGCACCATCAGAAATAACGATCAATATTCGACGATGTTCATGGCGTGAGATCAAGCGCTGATGCGCCCAAATAAGGGCTTCTCCATCGATATTTTCTTTCAGTAATCCTTCTTGCAGCATTAATCCTAAATTGCGTCGAGCACGGCGCCATGGTGTATCAGCGCTTTTATAAATGATATGACACAAGTCATTTAGACGCCCTGGATGAGAGGGTTTATTTTGATGAATCCATTTTTCGCGCGATTGTCCTCCTTTCCATGCTTTTGTGGTAAAGCCTAAAATTTCTACTTTAACTCCACAACGTTCAAGAGTTTGTGCTAAAATATCAGCACAAGTTGCTGCAACAGTAATGGGGCGTTCTCGCATGGAACCTGAATTATCAATAAGCAGTGAAACAACAGTATCACGAAATTGTGTTTCACATTCCATTTTAAAAGAAGGCGGTTGCATTGGATCAATAATAAGGCGTGGAAGGCGTGTTGTATCAAGATAACCTTCTTCTAGGTCAAAGTTCCAAAAACGATTTTGTTGTGCCATGAGGCGGCGTTGGAGTCGGTTTGCTAAGCGTCCAACAATGTTTTGGAGATGATTTAATTGTTGATCAAGATAATGACGTAAATGATCTAATTCTGTTACAGAACAAAAATGAGTCGCATCCAAAATAGCATCAAATTCATGGGTAAAAATTTTATAATCAGCCAAATTTTCCATTTTCTGAGAAGCATGAAGAAAGTATTTTGATTTGCTGAATTTATTTTGTTGAGAATTTTCTTGTTCATTTTGAGGTGTATCATTATCATTTGACTGAATAGTTTTTTCTTTGCCTTTATTTTGTGCATCATTACTTTGTTCGGTTGTTTTTTGTTTTTCACTTTGAGATTTTTTTTCGTTTATAGTTTCTTCTTCTGTTTGATTTTGTGTATCGTGGTTCTGTCTCTGTTTTTTAGAAGTGCGATTCTTAGGGTTTATTTTTAATGGATTCGCCATTTCAAGGGCTACGAGCATTTGACGTGCTATTTGTGCAAAAACATTTTGGTTATAAACATGAAGTGTTAGCTCATGTAATTCTGTTGCGACTTTTTTTTCTATGGATTGACGCCATAGTTCCAAGACAAGTCCGGCTTCTTTTAGGGGAGAGCGTTTTGTTATTTTTTCACGCAATAAAAGCGCAATCGCTTCTTGAAAAGGAGCTTCATTTTGATTCCTTATCCTCTGATAACAGGCTTTTTGATATTTATCAGCAAGCATCATATCAAGATTTTGTGCGATTCCTTTCATTGTTAAAGTGCCAATTGCTTCAATACGTGTTTGTTCAAGTGCATCAAAGATCGCTCGTGCTTCTGGTTCTATCGGGGCAAATTGGGTGTGAATATGGCTATCATGCCATGCTTTGCGGAGTGCTATAGAATCGCTTAATCCACGAGTAACAGCTATATCTTTATCGGTTATTTGTTGAGGTAATTCTGGTAAACGTGCACAATTCTTGCTTAAGGATAGCTTGTTATGACTAAACATAACGTTAAGTTCGCGTGTGTTAGCAATGGCGCGAATACAAGTAGATGTAGCTCTTTTAAAAGTTTCAATATCAAAGTGGCTCTTAGAAGAATGTTTTGCTGAATTTTTGCTATTATCACCTTCTTTTGCAGCCATAATTGACGCATTCCTTAAGGCAAGACATGATGAATCAGTGATTCAGGAAGCTCATTTCCAAAGGCACGTTGGTAAAATTCTGCAACAGTTGTTCGTTCAAGTTCATCACATTTATTGAGAAAAGTTAAACGGAAAGCAAAACCAATATTTTGAAAAATTGTGGTATTTTCTGCCCAAGTTATAACGGTACGCGGGCTCATAACTGTAGAAATATCTCCATTCATGAAAGCTTTGCGCACCATATCAGCAACATGTACCATTTGTGAGATGGTTTTTTTACCCTCAGTGGTTTGGAAATGTTTGACTTTCGAACAAATGATATCAACTTCTTTATCGTGGGGTAAATAATTTAATATTGTTACAATTGACCAACGATCCATTTGCGCTTGATTGATTTGTTGGGTGCCATGATACAGTCCCGTTGTATCGCCAAGACCAATAGTATTTGCTGTTGCAAAAAGTCGAAATGCTGGATGAGGAGTAATAACACGGTTTTGATCAAGCAAACTGAGGCGCCCAGAGGATTCAAGTACTCGCTGGATGACAAACATAACATCTGGCCGTCCTGCGTCATATTCATCGAAAATAAGGGCAATATTATTTTGATAAGCCCATGGCAGAATACCATCTTTAAATTCGGTGATTTGCAAGCCATCTTTCAAGACAATGGCATCTTTTCCGATTAAGTCAATGCGACTAATATGTCCATCAAGATTAATTCGAATACAAGGCCAATTAAGACGTGCAGCAACTTGTTCAATATGCGTTGATTTTCCTGTACCATGATAGCCAGATATCATAACACGTCGGTTAAAAGCAAAACCTGCTAAAAGTGCTAAAGTTGTTTGTTGATCAAAAAGATAATCGGGATCTAAATCAGGAACATGAGAGCTTTTTGTGCTAAAAGCAGGCACTTTCATTTCAGTATCAATATTGAATACATCCTTTGCCCAGACTGTTGTGTCAGGCATATTTGAGACTGTAAGATTTGTTTTTGTCATCATTTTTGAGGAAGATATCCGCTGTTTATTATTTTGTTGTCAAACACTATAGAACATAGACCACTTATGCAAATGCTCTAATGGCAAAAGAGATTGGCTGTGAAGGAGATGCTGTGTTGCATGATCGTTTTTCAAAAATCTTAAATGTTTAATCATTGAACAATAGAATGGAGTATTTGAATATAGATTTTAACATCTACCAGATTTTTTCAGTAAATTATAGGCATGGAGCACGTTACGAAAGCGTTCTTCTGAAGAACGATTCCCACCATTAGCATCAGGGTGATGTTTTTTAACAAGCTCCTTATATTTTGTTTTGATATCTTCGGCTGAAGCATTTTCTTGTAAGCCCAAAGTATCAAAAGCTTTAGCTTCCAAAGGTTTTAGTTTTCGTGTATCCGTAGTCTTTGAGTGTCGTTGGGTAAAAAGTTTAAATGGATTACGCACACGATTTTGGTAAGCAGCGGTTCCAGATCGAATTTTTGCGTAATCGGAAGCTGTTTTTGTAACCGTGCTATTATTACCTGCAGACCATGTTGGACGATGCCCTGTAAGAGCATCTTTTTGAAACTTCGCAATGTCTTCATCGCTGAGACCTGAGAAATAATTAAAATTTTTATTATAAGCACGGATGTGTTCAATACAAAAATAGAGATATTGACCTTCGTGATTGCGTCCTGCTGGTGCTTTGTGCGATCCTGCTTTTTCGCACCTTTCCCATTGGCATTGTTGTATTTGTAATTGACTCTGTTTTTTTTTGTTTGAGCTAATACGAATTGAGTCGAATAATTTAGATGTTGTTGTCATATTTTTGCCTTATGCAAGATCGATCTTTTTGATAAGAATTGACTTGTAAAAAATTTCTTTCCACATTTGATTTTATTAAATATTGTCTTAAAAAATTAGTTACAATATCCGTTTTTGTGAAGGAAAAAAAATGTCTTGTACGGTTTATACAACAATTGAGACAAAACTGCGTGATGCTTTTTTGCCGCAAAAGCTTGAAATAATTAATGAAAGCCATCTTCATGTAGGTCATCCTCACGAAGAACATGCTTTTGATGGTAAGGGGGAAACACATTTCCGTGTGAAAATGCTTTCTTCTTCTTTTTCTGGTATGAAACGGGTAGAAATACATCGGGCTATTTATAAAGTTTTGGAGCAAGAGTTGGCAACAAACATTCATGCTTTAGCGCTTGAGATTGAAAGTGTTTAACATGTTTTTCTCAATTCAAAAGTTTTTAGGCACGGGGATGTGCTTTTTGATAGATTTCTAATAAATGATTTGTATCAATATGGGTATAGATTTGTGTTGTGGATAGGCAGGCATGGCCGAGAAGTTCTTGGATAGTGCGCAAATCTCCTCCCCGTGATAAAAGATGGGTAGCAAAAGAATGGCGTAATGCGTGTGGTGTGGTTGTTTCTGGTAAGCCAAGACGCGCTCGTAGGTTTTGGACAGTTCGTTGAATAATAGCGGGTTGTAAAGGTTTTCCCCGGACACCAAGGAATATTGGCTGAGTGTTTACTAAAGGATAAGGACAGCATTTTAGGTAATTCTCTATCGCTTTATGGACAATTGGAATCAGTGGGATAAGACGTGTTTTTCCTCCTTTTCCAGTGACAGATAGGCTTTTTATACTGGGATCAGCAAATTGCTCTGGAGTGAGTGCTAAGGCTTCTGATATCCGCATTCCACAACCATAAAGAAGAATCAAAATAGCGGTATTACGAGCAATAATCCAGGGTTCAGTTTCTTGTTGATTTTCTTCTTTGACTATACGGAGTGCTGATTCTATGGTCAAAGGTTTTGGTAATGATTTTGGATGTTTTGGTGTTCGTACAAGTTTTGCGGCAGGAACATTGACAAGTTTTTCCCGGGATAAATAGTTAAAAAAAGAGCGTAAACTTGCCATGTTTCGGCTTAAGGAGCGAGCACTTATGTTTTGTGTTCGACGATAAGCTAAATAAGCACGCAAATCAGCTACACGCAAATCAGCAAGATCGTCGAGAGTTGGTTGATATCCTAAATGTTGACAAAGAAAAAATAAAAACTGCCTTGTATCACGCTCATAAGCAACGGCCGTATGAAGAGCCATTCGACATGTTTGTGTGAGATGATCCAGCCAATTCTTTCTCGCAATGAGGAGGGTATGATCAGCTGGAACTAGAGGAATTTTTTCATTTTTACTGTCATATTCGAAGAGCATTTTTAGTTAAGAGCACTTTTCTTTTTCTTAGTTTTTGTTTCATTTTCTTGACTGTTTTGTTTTTTTAACTCTTCATGAGTGAGTTGATTTTCACTTTTTACAGAAAGAATCTTTAAAAGGTTATTCATTGACATAAGATGCGCAAAAATCCATCCAAGAAAACCATTTTTATGCAATTTAGCAAGTTGATGAGCAAATAATTTATTGAATTTTTCTTCATCAACCATCCAGAAGTCTTCTAATTGCGCTGATACACCTCTGTCATTTTTCACATTGATTGATTTTTGACATAAAAGGTCCATTTCTACAAGGGTCTCGATAAATTCAGCGGTTTTTTCCATACTGATTTTAAAACTTTCAAGAAAATTAATACATTCTTCCATAAAGGGCGAAATAGATCCATCTGAATTGAAAAGATCTTTCCCTGAAACTTCATTAAACATACCTGATTGTTGATCAAAGCAAACAGAAAGTTCTTTTTCATTTTGCATTTTTGCAAGAACAAAAGGATAGCGACGGACAAAAGCAGGAATATAAGTATCCTTTTTCCACTGTTTATCAGAAGTAATGTAATCATTATCGTTATTAGAAAGGCCTACGAGTGCAACGGACGTATAATGGCGTTTTTTCTGCTCATCTTCCGCACTCATAAATAGGATGGGATAATCTATAGCGGCTTGAAAATATTCAGCACTGGCTAAAGGAATCCAATGGGTATCCTGTGCAAAAGACATATCGTTTAATGGGCTGAATTTAAGATTTTTATGAGTGATTTTGTTCAGTGGAGTCACATTTTTGTAAAAGAGCATGATATTTGCCATAATATTTTCTCCTTATGATTAATTTCTATTTTGTTACCAAAATGAGCCTTTTTAGAAGATTTTATGTGGCAACAATATCGAATGCGAGTTACAGGATGAATTAAGTACTTTAAGTTTATAATGATTCTTTCTTTTTTAAATAAAAAAATTTAATTATAGGAAGTGTAATGGAAAAAGTATGAAAAAGAAAGTATATCTTGCCATTATTGGTGCGGCACATGGAATTAAGGGGGATGCTGTTGTTAAAGTATTGAGTTCTAACCCTGAGAGTTTAAAGAGCTATAGTGTTTTTTATGATGAAACAGAACGTTCTTATGAAGTTGTTAGCTTTCGTATGCAAAAGAATAATGCAATTATACATTTTAAAGGAATAGAAGGACGGAGTGCTGCAGAATCTTTAAGGGGAATCAAACTTTATGTTGAAAGAAATCAATTGGCTGATGATTTGGATGAAGATGAATTTTATCAAATAGATTTGATCGGCCTTTGTGTTTATAATTGTGCCAAACAATTTCTAGGTAAGGTAAGTGGTTTCTTTAATTTTGGCGCTGGTGATTTAATTGAAATACAGTTGGTTTCTGGTAAAAAGATTCTTATTTCCTTTAGCAAAGCTGCTGTCCCCGAAATTTGTGTTGCTTCTGGTTTTCTTATTGTAGATCCAATAGCTGCTGGTTTGTTTCATGATCAAGAGTAATATGCATAAGTAATGTGCGTAAATTAAATGAAGGGATGAAGAGTTATCAATATGGGATTTCATGCGCGTATTTTAACACTTTATCCTGAAATGTTTCCAGGAATTTTAGGATATTCTTTAGCAGGACGGGCTTTAAAGCAAGGAATATGGTCGCTGGAAACAGTGCAAATTCGAGATTTTACTTTAGATAAACACCATAGCGTTGATGATACACCAGCTGGTGGTGGTGCAGGTATGGTCATGCGTGCTGATGTATTAGCAGCGGCAATTGATAGTTGTCCATTGGATACACCAAGATTATTACTCAGTCCACGTGGGCAACCTTTTGATCAAGCTTATGCACGTTCTTTAGCAGTTGGGTCAGGGGTGACACTGATTTGTGGGCGTTTTGAGGGGGTGGATGAGCGTATCATTGAAGCACGGCAATTAAAAGAAATTTCTATTGGTGATTATATTCTTTCAGGAGGAGAAGTTGCTTCCCTTGTTGTGTTGGATGCAATTATACGGCTTTTACCCGGTGTGATAGGGAATAAGATTTCTGTAGAGTGTGAAAGTTTTGAAAATGGTTTACTTGAATATCCACAATATACACGCCCTCTTGTTTTTGAAGGACGAAGCATTCCATCGGTTTTAACATCGGGTCATCATAAAGCTATTGCTAATTGGCGGCGAGAACAAGCTGAATTGCTCACGCATCAACGTCGTCCTGATCTTTATGCTCTTTATAAGAAAAAACATCAGAAAGCTTGATTCATCTCAAAAAATAATATACTGTTAGCGTAGTTTTCTTCAAAGAAATTTTCTGTATATTCTAAATTTTAAGTGCGTATCCCAAAATTAAAAGATGGTGTATTCGCTTTCTATATTCAACGTAGCCTAAAGAGTATTTAAAATTTTTTTGGTGAGAGTTTTAAGCGCTCTAACTGTTCGAAAAGAACGCGAAGGATAAAAAGATGAACATTATAGCACAGCTTGAGGCTGAACAGTGCGCAAAAATTGAAGCAAAACGTCAACTGCCTGTATTTCAGGTTGGTGATACAGTGCGTGTGATGGTTCGTGTGACAGAAGGTACACGAACGCGTATTCAGGCCTATGAAGGGATTTGTATCGCTCGTTCAGGGGGTGGTGTAAATGAAACTTTTACAGTCCGTAAAATTTCTTATGGCGAAGGGGTTGAGCGTGTGTTTCCAGTTTATTCCCCTCTAATTGAAGGGGTTGAGCTTGTTCGTCGGGGTAAAGTTCGTCGTGCGAAGCTTTACTACCTACGTGGTCTCAGAGGAAAAGCAGCACGTATTGCTGAAAAGAGAGAGTACCATAAAAAAGATGCAAAAAGTGCAAAAGAAACAGAAGAGAGCGCTGTTGTAGACAATGTTACAAATGTCTCAGAATGAATTACTCAATAAATTATATGAATGAGATTTATTAAAAAATGCAGCTGTAAGGCTGCTTTTTTATTGTAATAATTAAAACAAAAAAGGAATAAAATATCCATTTTTAAAAGAATTATAATAAAATTTTTAATGTCTCTTTTGTTTTTTATTATTAATTTTTCTCATGAATAAAGAACATTTACAGAAGAATATATTTTGTGAGAATAGAATTTTTGATGAGAGAGTATCTTAGGATAGGAAAAATTTTGATATTTTCGGCGACGGTTATTTAAACTTAAGCTCTTTAGAAGAGTGTATGATGCATATAGTAAGTGAAGGATCTTATAAGTTTTCACGCAATGAAGTTGGTAGAGGTGTAAATGTTCAAGATTGAATTATAAAGAACGGCTGATTTGTCATAAAACTTAAAAAATTAACACTATCTTTTTTATAAAGAGTCACAATCATAATCATTATAGAATAGATCCGCTGATCTTAAGGAAAAGTAGAGTGAAAGATATGTAAAAAATATGTTTATATTTAAGAAATAATGTTAAACCTTTGACGTGAAGATAAAATTGTACTAAACAGAGGAAGTTTTATGGTCTATGGCTATATAACAAATCGGTTTTTTTATGCGCGACCTTTAATCCGTCATTTTAATAACCGGCCTGTAATGTTAGTCCCTTAGGACTGAACAAGTTGAAATGATTGTGCACTGAATCGCTTTGCGTGGATTTTCTCGTAATAATGAGGTTGCAGTGAAAGCCAGGTCAGGATGTTTTATGATAGAGACAACCACAACAAAAGATCGCCCTCGTTCTCCTCACTTAAGCGTTTATCGCTGGTCAATTACTATGGCAATTTCGATAGCACATCGTATTACTGGTATAGTGCTTTATTTTGGAATGTGTTTTTTGGCTCTTTGGTTAGTTTCAATTGCTTGTGGTGCTGATACATTTAAAATGGTTAACAAGATTTATGGATCTTTTCCTGGGCTTTGTTTTTTGTTTTTTTATACATTAGCTGGAGTTCATCATATCGTTGGATGTGTTCGCCATATTGTGTGGAATTTGAATCCTCGTTATTTAGCAAAAGAAAAAGCAACCTCAACTGCTTGGGCTACAGTTTTTATTTCTCTTATTGTCACGATTGCACTTTGGGTCATTGGGTACGGCGTTGTTTAGCCAGGGGTAGAAAAAATGAAAAAAGATTTGCGAACAGAACTTGGAAAAGTACGTGGCTTCGGCAGTGCGCATACAGGAACAGAGCATTTTTGGTTAGAGAATCTGGTCAGTTTTGCTAATGTGCTTCTTTGGACACTTTTTATTGTTCTCGTTATGTCATGCGTGGGAAAAGATTACAGTGTTGTTCATGCGAGACTTTCCCATCCTATGGTTACAGTTTGGATGGGGTTGATGATTTTTTCAAGTCTTTATTACATGAAATTGGGGATGCAGGTCGTTATTGAAGATTATATTCCACATGAAGGTATGCGAATATTCTTTTTTGTATTGAATATTTTATTTTGTTTTATTCTGGGCAGTATAATGATGTTTGCTCTTTTGAAAATCGCATTAGGGGCTTGAAAATATGGTGAGAGCAATATCATCTCTAGGTGCTAGAGTGGGGCGTGCTGCCTATAACTATGTCGATCATAAATTTGATGTTGTGGTTGTTGGTGCTGGGGGAGCTGGTTTACGTGCGACCCTTGGTATGGCTGAGCAAGGATTAAGAACAGCATGTATTACAAAAGTTTTTCCAACGCGATCACATACAGTTGCAGCGCAAGGCGGCATTGCGGCATCCTTGTCGAATATGGGGCCTGATAATTGGCAATGGCATTTATATGATACGGTGAAAGGATCTGATTGGCTTGGCGATACCGATGCTATGGAATATTTAGTGCGAAATGCACCGGCAGCTGTTTATGAATTAGAACATTATGGGGTTCCTTTTTCGCGTACACAAGAAGGGAAAATTTATCAACGTCCTTTTGGTGGTCATACCACAGAGTTTGGTGAAGGCCCACCAGTTCAACGTACTTGTGCTGCAGCTGATCGTACTGGCCATGCAATTTTGCATACGCTTTATGGGCAAAGCCTTAAGCATAATGCGCAGTTTTTTGTTGAATATTTTGCCCTTGATTTGATCATGACAGATGGTGTGTGTACAGGTGTTGTCGCTTGGAATCTTGATGATGGTACAATTCATCGTTTTTCTGCGAAGATGGTTGTTCTTGCCACTGGCGGTTATGGGCGGGCTTATTTTTCAGCAACATCAGCGCATACATGTACAGGTGATGGTGGCGGGATGATTGCTCGGGCTGGGTTACCGCTTCAGGATATGGAATTTGTTCAATTTCATCCTACAGGGATTTATGGTTCTGGTTGCTTAATTACAGAAGGTGCACGTGGTGAAGGTGGCTATTTAGTGAATTCTGAAGGTGAGCGCTTTATGGAACGTTATGCACCATCTTTTAAGGATTTGGCGTCGCGCGATTTGGTTTCACGTTGTATCACACTTGAAATTCGGGAAGGGCGTGGTGTTGGTGCGAAAAAAGATCATATTCATTTAGTCCTTAATCATATCGATCCAGCTATATTGCATGAGCGTTTACCCGGGATTTCTGAATCAGCTCGAATTTTTGCAGGGGTTGATTTGACCAAAGAGCCAATTCCTGTTTTGCCAACAGTTCATTATAATATGGGTGGTATTCCTACCAATTATTATGGAGAAGTTTTAAATCCAACCCTTGATTCTCCTGATCGTGTTCAACCAGGTTTGATGGCTGTGGGTGAGGCAGGATGTGCATCTGTTCATGGGGCTAATCGTTTGGGATCAAATTCATTGATTGATTTAGTCGTTTTTGGACGTGCTGCTGCAATTCGTGCAGGAGAAGTCATAGATCGCGATGCAGAAATCCCAGCGCTTAATGAAGCCGCAGTTGATGCAATTATGGCACGTTTTGACCGTTTACGTTTTGCTCAAGGGCAGGTTCCAACAGCTATGCTGCGTGAAAAAATGCAGCGTGCGATGCAAGAGGATGCTGCGGTATTCCGTACAGCAAATTCTTTAGAACAAGGATGTCAACGGATCAGTAAAATTTGGGATGAACTTTCTGACCTTAAAGTAACAGATCGCTCGCTTATTTGGAATTCTGATTTGGTAGAAACATTAGAGCTTGAAAATTTGATGGTGAATGCAATTACGACTGTTTATTCTGCAGCTGCTCGTTTGGAAAGTCGTGGTGCTCATGCACGAGAAGATTATCCAGAGCGTGATGATAAAAATTGGCGTCGTCATACACTTTCGCATCTGTCTCAAGATGGAAAGGTGACATTATCGTATCGTCCTGTTCATGTTGATCCATTAACGTTTGAAGAGGATGGTGGTATAGATTTAAAGCGTATTATGCCTAAAAAGCGTGTTTATTAAGGGGAAAGTGAGTTATGGTACAAATTAGGCTTCCCAAAAATTCTCAAGTTAAAGCTGGAAAAGTTTGGCCTAAACCTGAAGGTGCTACGCATTTAACAGAATTTCATATTTATCGTTGGTCACCTGATGATGAGAAGAATCCGCATCTTGATACTTATTACGTGGATCGTTCACTGTGTGGCCCGATGATTCTTGATGGGCTTTTATTTATTAAAAATCATATTGATCCAACTTTAACACTTCGTCGGTCATGCCGTGAGGGCATTTGTGGTTCATGTGCGATGAATATTGATGGCACCAATACATTGGCTTGCACTAAAGGAATGGATGATATAAAACATCCAATTAAAGTGTATCCACTTCCTTCTATGCCTATTGTAAAAGATTTGGTTCCTGATTTAAAGCGTTTTTATGCGCAACATCGCGCTATTGAGCCTTGGCTGAAAACTGTTTCTCCTAAGCCTGCAAAAGAATGGTTACAAAGCTATTCTGATCGTCAGAAAATTGATGGTCTTTATGAGTGTATCCTTTGTGCATGCTGTCAAACGTCGTGCCCAAGTTATTGGTGGAATGGTGATCGTTATTTGGGGCCTGCTGTTTTACTCCAGGCTTATCGCTGGATTGTTGATTCTCGTGATGAAATGAGCGGTGAGCGCCTTGATAATTTAGAAGATCCTTTTCGGCTTTATCGGTGCCACACGATTATGAATTGTGCGCAAACTTGCCCGAAAGGTTTAAATCCAGCTAAGGCGATTGCTGAAATTAAAAAGCTTATGGTTGAACGACGTCTTTGAAAATTTACCAGCTAAAATAGAAAATAAGTACAGGCTCATTGGCGGTTCGTATATGTGTATTTTGAAGGTAAATGAAGTAGACGCGGCTTAAGTATAAAGTCTTTTCTGTATGTTTACTTTTTGCAGAGTGGTTATAGTTGCTTGCAGGAGAGTGTTATTATATCACTCCTTATTTGTTGTTGATATACAGGAGATTGAAGGCGTTTATTTTCGTTGTTAGAGTGGAAGTCCACGGAGAAGGCGTGGTGCGTTGGAGGTGAGTCCAGAAGCTTCTTGCATAAGATATTTTTTTATTTTTGGCATTTGATTAATAAGTCCAAGGCCAACATCGCGAAAGAGGCGTAGGAGTAAGATATCATTCGAAAAAAGTCTGTTGAGCCAGTCATTACTAAGAGACATTCGTACAGTTTCAAAACGTCGCCAACTTTGATAGCGTTCGAGAGCTGTCATTGATCCGATATCGAGGCCCAATCGTGCTGTTTCGATGATGACTTCAGCTAAAGCGGCACTATCACGGAGTCCTAGATTAAGGCCTTGTCCTGCAATAGGGTGGACTGTGTGGGCGGCATCTCCTATGAGAGCAAAACGAGGTTTGATGCATTGATTTGTTAAGGAAAGAACGAGGGGAAATGCTTGGCGTTCACCATTCCAAGAAAGTTTTCCAAATTGATGACCAATACGTTTTTCTATCTCTGCTTCAAAAATTAAAGCGTCTGCTTTAAGATAAGATTGGGCGGTGTGATGTTTTTCATTCCATACGATAGCTAATCGGTTGCCTTTGAGAGGCAGGAGAGCAAAAGGTCCAGCAGGGAAGAAATGTTGAATTGCTCGGCCATGGTGGGCTTTTTCATGTTCGATAATGCATGTGATTGCTGTTTGTGGATAAAAATGAGCAAAGCTTTTAAGATCGGCTTTTTCTCGTAATATAGAGTGTGCTCCATTCGCTGCAACCAGCAATTTTGTTTGCCAAGTTTCTTTATTACTTAAGGTAACGGTTGTATGTTGCTTCTCTTGATGAAAATGAACGACAGTGGTTTTTTCGATAAAAGAGATATGCAAATCTTTTGCACGTTTTTTTAATGCACTGATGAGCCTTTTATTTTCAATCATACTTGCAAAGGGTTCTTTGGGTGTTATATCTCTTTCAAAGGTTAAAAAAATTGGTTTGATTGGATCATTGAGACGTGCGTCAGTGATGGTTATTGAATGGATAGGTTGAGCGTAAGGTTTGATATGTTTCCAGCACTGTAGTTGTTCAAGCATACGAATAGAAGCGGCAGAAAGAGCAAATGCTTGTGTATTTTTGGGAGATGTGTTGCTTTGGGAAGTGGCATCCACAACATTTATTTTCAGTTCAGGGGCAGCCTGTTTGAGAGCTACAGCAAGAGTCAAGCCAACAACTCCACCACCTGCAATAAGAAGGTCACATTGTTTTATTGTTTGATCGGTGTAAGAAGTCACGTTGTTTCTTTCACTTTTAGCAGTTATTTCATCTTAAATGATATGGATATTGATCTTATTATCATTTTTTGTGCAGTCTTAAAGAGAAATTGTTGTTATTATATTGGTTAAAACTGTATTAATATTTTTTATGTTACAAATTTTAGATATAATTCTTGCTTTAAGAATCTTACGTTCGGGATTGATGAATGCATCGGGGTTCCTCTCTTTATGATTTGCCAAAAAAACCAGAATATCGAAATTCGCATTTTATTGAAATGTTTTTGCAACAAATAGGGGTTTTGATTGGGTTTGGTCTTCTAGGGCTTTTGATTTTTTGTATCTTAGCTTTAGCAACGTGGAATTTTGTAGATCCATCATTGACTTATGCTAGTTCTAATGAGATCACAAATCTTATGGGATGGCCTGGTGCAGTTTTTTCAGATCTTGCTATGCAACTTTTTGGTTTGGCAAGTCTTGGTATTTTGTTGCCTCCATTCTTTTGGTCACTTTTGTTACTTGCACAAAAAAGAATTCATAATTTTCTGTTTCGTCTTTTTTTATGGTTGGTTTCAATAATTTCGTTTACAACTGCATTTGCTTTAATGACCCCTTTTGCATCTTTTACAAATTGGCCATTGCCGATTGGTTTTGGAGGAGTTTGGGGAGATAAGATTCTAAATGTTATTTCTTTTTTATTTTCTTTTTCTTCATCTATAGAGAATGTGTTGTGGGGTATTGCTTTGGCATTTGCCAGTTTTGTAGTGGCTATTTTTGCTGGCAATGTAGTGTGGCGACGTCAGACCGATACAAGTGAAAGCGAATCAGTTCGTGTGGATCCAGTTTTTGAGACATTAGAAAATGAAGAATATTCTCATAATGAACTCCATAGTGGTTTTTTCTCTACAGCTTTTGGAGCAGTTTTGCATTTTCTTTATTTTTTACAAGCCCGTTTTGAGCGTTTTTTTTCGTTTATGAGGTGGTTTAGAAAAATAGAAAATTCATTTGATCGAATTGAGCCGGTTTTTTTTGATGAAAAAACAGAATTTCAGGATTTCCAAAATACAGCTCTTTCTGCTTCTGATAACTTCGTGGTAAAGACTTCAAAAGCGCGTTCAAAATATTGTTTTACTCTTCCACGGCTAGATTATCTTGCTATTCCTTCATCAGCAGTAAAAAATATGCGTCTTTCCCCTGCTACTTTAAAAGCCAATTCTCAGGAACTGAAAAATATTTTATTAGATTTTGGGGTTAAGGGAGAAATTATTGATGCACGTCCTGGTCCAGTTGTAACCTTGTATGAATTTGAGCCGGCTGCTGGTATTAAATCTTCTCGTATTATTGGGCTAGCAGATGATATTGCTCGCTCTATGCGTTCTATTTCAGCGCGTGTTGCTGTTGTTCCAGGACGGAATGTTATTGGAATAGAATTACCCAATGCATCTCGTGAAATAGTCTATTTGCGAGAAATTTTACAGGCGCGGGAATTTTTTGGGACTGAAGCAAAATTAGGGCTTGCTTTGGGTAAAACCATAGGCGGTGAAACAATTGTTGCAGATTTAACGAAGATGCCTCATCTTTTAGTGGCAGGCACGACGGGATCAGGTAAATCTGTTGCTATTAATACAATGATTTTGTCTCTTCTTTATCGTTTAACACCTGAACAATGTCGCTTAATCATGGTTGATCCTAAAATGCTCGAGCTTTCGATTTATGACGGCATTCCTCATTTATTGACGCCCGTGGTGACAGATCCTAAAAAAGCAGTCATTGCTCTTAAATGGGCTGTTCGTGAAATGGAAGAGCGCTACAGCAAAATGTCAAAAGTCAATGTTCGCAATATTGATGGATTTAATGCTCGCTTAAAAGAAGCAAAAAAACAGGGTGAAGTATTAACACGGACGGTTCAAGTTGGATTTGATCACAAGACCGGTGAGCCCTTATATGAAACAGAGACCCTCGATTTAAATCCTTTACCTTATATTGTTGTTATTATTGATGAAATGGCAGATCTCATGATGGTTGCTGGTAAGGAGATTGAAGGCGCTGTTCAACGTTTAGCGCAAATGGCACGTGCTGCTGGTATTCATGTTATTATGGCAACACAACGTCCTTCAGTCGATGTTATTACAGGAACAATTAAAGCAAATTTTCCTACACGCATTTCTTTTGCTGTAAGTTCAAAAATTGATAGTCGGACAATTTTGGGGGAACAAGGGGCTGAACAATTATTAGGGCAAGGGGATATGCTGTTCATGATGGGAGGAGGACGTATTCAACGTATTCATGGAGCTTTTGTTGCAGATGATGAAGTTGAACAGGTTGTTGCGCACCTGAAAGACCAAGCAATGCCTGATTATTTGGAGACTATTACACAAGAAGTTGCAGATCGTGAAAGTGGTGTTTCATCTGTTTCTTCCTTAGAAGATGAGCCTTATAGAAAGGCTGTGATGGTGGTTCTGCGTGATCGTAAAGCTTCAACTTCTTATATTCAGCGCCGTTTGGGTATTGGCTATAATCGTGCTGCTTCATTAATTGAGAGGATGGAAGAAGAAGGAATTATTAGCCCAGCTAACCATGCAGGAAAACGAGAAATTTTGGTGCCTGCTTCAGAAGAACCCTTTTAAATAAAGTTTTTTAAAACATATTTTTAGAAAGTTCTTATCATCTATTGCTTATATAAAAATCAATAGAGTATGTATGGTGAGCACATGAGGAGCATGATGTATGAGGGTGTATTTTTTTACGTTAAGAAGAACGTTTAGTCTTATTTTGTTATTTTTTCTGTTGAGTAGTCCTGCTTTTTCGCAGTCAGCAAAGCAGTTTGCTCGGGCTCAGAATATTATTAATCATTTTGCGGCGATCAAAGTGATGACAGGGGATTTTATTCAATTTAATCCAAAGGGAAAAATGACAAAAGGAACATTTTATTTGGAGCGTCCAGGGAAAATTCGTTTTAGTTACAAAGGCGTGCCATTGCAGGTTATTTCAGATGGTAAATCTGTAGGGATTAACAATCGGGCTTTAAATACATGGAGCTTTTACCAGTTGTCTCAAACACCAATGAAATTTTTATTAGGGAATGTGATTCATTTATCGTCAGAAAATTTGTTAGCATTTCGAGAGGATCCGACAACAATCATGATTGTTTTACGGGATAAAACAATTGGAAAAGGGCAAATAAAGATGATCTTTGATTCTCAAAGTTATGCGTTGCGACAATGGGCAATTCTTGATCAACAAAATTTAGAAACAACTGTTAAAATCATGAATGTGCGTACAAACGTTAGATTTTCTGATGATATGTTCGTCATTCCCCATAAAAATACTGTGACGCTACAAAGTCGGAATAACAATTAATGCTTTTTCATATTGCTACTTGGAATATTAATTCTATTCGTTTGCGCCTTTCCCAGGTTCTTCAGTATTTAGATATTTTTTCTGTAGATATGTTATGCTTACAAGAAATAAAATGTCCAGATGATTTATTTCCACGTCAATTTTTTGAAGCAGCAGGTTATCAGCATATCGCATTGAGTGGTCAAAAATCTTATCATGGCGTGGCGATTATTTCTCGTTTGCCTTTTATTAGTGTTGAAAGGCGTTTCTTTTGTCAAAAAGAAGATTGTCGTCACCTTTCAGTTGTTATTGAACTTCATGGGAGAAAAATTCGGATTCATAATTTTTATGTTCCTGCTGGTGGTGATGAACCTGATGTAAACAAAAATGAAAAATTTCGTCATAAACTCGATTTTTTAGAAGAAATGTCTTCTATCCGTGCGGATCAGGGAGATGGTTTAGAGTCTCTTTTGTTAGGTGATCTTAATATTGCTCCTTTGCCAGAGGATGTTTGGTCTCATAAGCAATTATTGAAGGTTGTTAGCCATACGCCGATTGAGACAGAGCGTTTACAAGCTTTATGTTGTGAAGGTGGATGGGTTGATTTGATGCGGATGAAATTTCCAATTCCTACTAAACTTTATACCTGGTGGAGTTATCGTGCACGTGATTGGGCACTTTCTGATCGCGGTCGACGGCTTGACCATATTTGGTCTTCACCAAATTTAGTGCCTTTCGTTAAAGAACTTGCAATTTTTCGTGATACACGGGGATGGCTTCAGCCTTCAGATCATGTCCCAGTACAAACTTTATTTGATTTTTCAGGCAATTTAGAATAAGCATTGAATGAAGAAAAGGAATGGATTAATTCTCGAAGAATGCAGAGGAATGGATGGGGATCAGTCATTTAAAACAGATTCTATTAAAAGGGTTTTTGCATCCTTTTTGTCTGTTTTTTTTTGTTCTGCCAGGGTGTGTTGTTGGCCCCGATTATCGTAAAACATCTTTTTCTGTTCCAGCAATTTGGGGGCAACATTCTTCTGTACAAACTCTTGAACATTCCGCTACACTTGCGGGTTGGTGGCGAAATTTTAATGATCCGATTTTAGATGCGTTGATTCATGATGCAATCGCTGCAAATAATAGTATTGCGGTTGCGAAAGCGCGGGTTCGTGAAGCGCGGGCTAGTTTAGGGCAATCGATTGGACATCTTTCGCCAAGTATTTCAAGTTCCATTGTCGGCACTCATAGTTCTAGTCAGTCTGATACTTCTTTGAGTCAATATCGTGGTGGTTTTGATGCAAGTTGGGAGCTTGATCTGTTTGGGGGACATAAAAGAGCAGTTGAAGCAGCACGTTATGGCCTTGATGCAGCGGTAGAGGATCTGCGGGCTACAATGGTTACTCTTTTAGGAGATATCGCAACGAATTATGTTGAAATGCGTGGTTGGCAACAAAAACTGTCGATTGCGCGCTCTATTGCTGCGTCGCAGCGAAAAACAGCGCAATTAATAGAGGCTAAATTGAAAGCTGGGGACATCTCAGAGCTGGATAATTCAAATGCACGAGCACAAATGATCAATACAGAGGCCGATATTTTACAGATGGAAGTGAATTTATCGATGAGTATTCATCGTCTTTCTGTTTTAACTGGGCGTGTGCCTGTAGCATTACAGGATTTTTTGCAAAAAAGCGCTAAAAAGAAACAGATTCCAAAACCAAAATGGCCAATCTCTGTGGGAATTCCTGCTGATATTTTGTTGACACGTCCAGATTTACGACGTGCTGAGCGTCAATATGCTCAAGCGACAGCGCGAATTGGTCAACGCGAAGCAGAACGTTACCCTTCATTAAGCTTAACAGGTAATATTTCTACAACAGCAGAATCCGTGGGTCAATTAGCAAAAGGTTCGACGATTGGTTGGTCCTTTGGACCAAATATTCGCTTTCCTTTTTTTAATGGAGGACAAGTGGTTGCCTCGATTGCTGTAGCACGTGCTCAGCGTGATCAAGCTTTTATTGCTTATCGAGCGGCAGTGTTAGGAGCTTTAGAAGAAGTAGAGAATGCATTGGTGCGATTGTACAAAGAACAACAGCGTTTAAAAAAGTTATTGGCTGCAAATGCAGCTTATTCACATTCATTGAAGCTTTCGCAAGACCTTTTTGAAAGTGGTAATACCAGCTTTCTCGAATTACTCAATGCTTATCGTTCCTACTATTCTTCGCAAATGTCATTGAGTGATAGCTCTATCACTTTGGCAAAGCATTATATCGCATTGATGAAGGCATTAGGAGGAGGATGGAATGGTGTCGTTGATGTATCTCGTCCAGAGGTCGTTGATAAGATTACCAGTTCACATGTGAGGGCGAAACAATGATGAAATATCTTATGGAAAAATATGCAACCATAAAACGCAAAAAGCTTTTTTTATTTTGCAGTGTGGTTATTATCATCTTTGCCTTTAAGATGCTCTTTGTTTTATTTGGGAGTAAAAATACACCAAATTATATGACAGCAGTGGTTACGCGTGGTGATATTGAAGAAACGGTTTTAGCTTCTGGAATTGTGCGTCCTTATCGATTGGTGGCTGTTGGTGCGCGTGCAACAGGGCGTGTGGTTTCTGTCCGTGTTTCATCAGGAGATTTTGTAGAAGAAGGAGATCTTATAGCAGAGATTGACCCTACGGATCAGGAAAATGATCTGAAAAGAAAAAAAGCAGTCTTGTCCTATTATTATGCGAGTTTAAAAGAGCATGAAGCTTATCTCACTTTGGCAAAACAAAATTTAGAGCGTCAAAATAAACTGATTGAAGCACGAGCAGTTTCACGTGCTAATTTTGATGATGCAGTCACGCAAGTCAAAATACGTGAAGCTCAAATTGCTCAACTTCAGGAACAGATTGTGCAAGCACAAATTGATGTGAGAAGTGCAGAAGTGAATTTAAGCTATACGAAGATAACAGCGCCTTCTTCAGGAACAGTTTTAGCAACCGTTGTCGAAGAAGGACAAAATATTAATGCAACTCAGTCAGCACCGACAATTGTTATTTTAGGAGATTTGACGAAAATGACAATTAAGGCACAAATCTCAGAAGCGGATATTTTAAAAGTTCATGCAGGACAAGATCTTTATTTCACCATTTTAGGAGACGCAAAACGTCGTTATGAGGGATCATTAGAGACAATAGAACCTGCTCCTGAAGATATTCGTAGCGATATTAGTATTAACCCTAACATGTCGGGATCGAGCTCTTTAGCGTCATCAGCTATCTATTATAATGGGCTTGTGCATGTTAACAATAAAGATCGTTTTTTGCGCACTTATATGACCGCTCAAGTGCATATTATATTAGGGCGTGCTCGAAATGTCTTGTTGGTTCCAAGTGATGCTTTGCGCAATGAGACAAAAGAGCGTAAAGCATGGGTGCAGCTTTTGGTTGGTCGCGATAAAGTGATTACAAAACAAGTAACAGTCGGACTCAATAATAAAGTGATGGCTGAGATTGTTTCTGGGCTTAATGAGGGGGATGTGGTGGTGGTTGGTGCACGAGATGGGTTGCTCGTATCTTCTAATTTGCAGAGTGAAAATAGGGCTTAAAACATGATAACAGAATCGAAGGATACTGTTCTTGTCTTGGAAGATGTTGTCCGCGAATTTCGTGCAGGTGAGACATTGATCCGTGTTTTAAAAAACATTAATTTAACCATTAAGCGTGGCGAGATGGTTGCAATTGTAGGAGCATCAGGTTCAGGAAAATCTACGCTCATGAATATTTTAGGCTGTCTGGATCGACAAAGTTCAGGGCGCTATTGGATTGCTGGTAAAGATACGGCTTTGCTTTCAGCAGATGATTTATCAGCTTTGCGACGCAATCATTTTGGTTTTATTTTCCAGCGTTATCATTTGCTCAAAGAATTAACGGCTCTTGGAAATGTTGAAATTCCGGCTATTTATGCAGGATGTTCAGCAGAAATAAGAAAACAACGTGCACAGAGCCTTTTAACACGTTTAGGAATGCGTGATCGGATGAGCCATTATCCCAATCAGCTCTCAGGAGGGCAGCAGCAACGTGTTTCAATTGCTCGTGCTTTAATGAATGATGCTGATATTATTCTTGCAGATGAACCAACCGGTGCTTTAGACAAAAAAAGTGGTCAAGAAGTTTTGCATATTTTAGATGAGCTTCATCAAGAGGGACGGACTATTATCATTGTAACGCATGATATGCAGGTCGCCGAAAGGGCAGATCGTATTATTGAGATCAGTGATGGGGAGATTATTTCTGATACTGTTTCAAAAATTAACAAAACACCTAATAAGGAACACTCTTTTCAAAAAGAAGGTGATTTCAAAAGTACTCAACAGTTGGGAATTTTCCGCGCTTTTATGGGACGTTTTGGTGAAGCGTTTGTTATGGCTTTATTGGCCATGAATGCCCATCGGATGCGGACTTTTTTAACAATGCTTGGGATGATTATCGGTATTTCTTCAGTTGTTGCGATGATTGCTTTGGGAAATGGTACCCAGAAAAAGATTCTTGAAAATTTAAAGAGTTTCGGGACCAATACTTTGACAATTATGCCAGGTAAAAGCTTTTCTGATCCACAATCGGGAAAAATAACCAGTTTAGTAGAGGCAGATGCAGAAGCACTGTCTGAATTGCCTTATGTTGCTGGTGTTACGTCTCAGATTTCGGTAAGCTCGATGGTGTATTATAATGCAATTGAAACAAAGGCTATTGTTGTTGGTGTAGGAGAACAATTTTTTGAAATACAGGGGCTGAAAGTCATTCAAGGAAGGTTATTTGATCAATCAAGTGTGCGTGATCGGGCTGTTGATTTGATCATAGAAAAAGAGGCGCTTTCTGTTCTTTTTCCCCATAGTCAAGAAAATCCTATTGGAAAAATTATACGTGTGGGGAATGTGCCAGCTCGTATCATTGGTGTTGTGGATTCACAAAACAATAGCGGTGTTTCAGATACAATACAGATTTATTTGCCTTATACGGCAGTACAAATGCGCTTTCTTGGTAGAACAGATGTTCGTGCTATTATTCTTAAAATTGCTGATAACGTTGATTCACATTTAGCAGAAACTATGATTCGGCGTTTGTTAATTATGCGGCATGGGCAAGAAGATTTTTTTATTAAAAATTCGGAAGAGTTTCGCAAAAAAATTGTGAATAGTACAGATATTTTAACGCTTTTAGTGACTTCAATTGCAGCAATTTCACTCATTGTGGGCGGAATTGGAGTCATGAATATTATGCTTGTTACTGTTTCTGAGCGGATTAATGAAATTGGGGTACGTATGGCGATTGGTGCACGTCAGAGTGATATTTTGCAACAATTTTTAATTGAATCAATTTTGGTTTGTCTGATTGGTGGAAGTTTAGGGGTTCTCTTTGGACTTGCTATTGGGGGGATATTTATGTTGGGAAATTCTCCTATACAATTGATTTATACTGTTCGTTCAATCATAATAGCTGTTCTCTTTGCAGCCTTTATTGGGGTGGGCTTTGGTTTTTTTCCAGCACGAAAAGCTTCACGGCTTGATCCTGTCGTTGCTCTTGCACGGGATTGAGAAACTTCATTCAAGAGGATGATGACTCTTTTCGTAATTGTAAGAGCAAAGGATGGTCTTGTTTATAAGATTGTTGAGTTGTTTTTGGAATGTTAAGAGTTAAAAATATCTATGATGCAGGGAAATATGAAAAAAGGATTGATTGTCTAAAGTGAAAAGACAGTTGAAAATTTTTTTACAAAGAAGACAATATGATTCTTATTTTTACACTGATGCTTTTGATATATTCAAGGGCAAGAAGACGTATTTGATTGGCTTGTTTTATCCAGTTATCCGCAACATTTTGTTTTATCGGATAGGCAATAAAATTGACGTCAGGCATTAAATATTTAAACTCAAGTAAAGAACGGATCATATGATAATCGTGAGTAACGATATAAAGTGTTTTATAGCGATGCTTTTTGATCCAATGAGTACTTTCTTTAGCGTTTCCTTGAGTGTTGACCGCTTGATGATCAATGTCAACACAACAGGAAAAGAGTCGAGGATTGATGTTCATGATACGGATCAGTCTGTTGGGATGTGTTGTTGTGTTCACTCCGCTGATTAAGAGTCGCGAACCAAGCTTTTTTTGTAAAAGCTTTAATCCTGTTTCTATTCTGTTTTTTCCTCCTGTAAGGACAATAATAGCATCAGCTTTCGGTAAAGGCTGTGGAGGAGTAAGCTGCCCAACTTTTTCAGTAAAGGCAACAAAAGTAAAACAAAAAATGAGAATGATGATCAAAATAAAGAATGCTGTTGGTGGCAAATAGTAAAAAAATCGTTTACGTTTTCTCGTAACATCTATTCTGTATTTAAGAAGAGAATTTTGCGGTCTATCATGGGCAAAATTGTCATGCGAAAAATTGGGATCAGGAGTATTGTGGGTCATAAAATTAAAATAAGCCGTTTTCGCATTGATCGATTTTTTTAAGTTGTGCGAGAATCGTAATTCGATTGGTAAGCGCTGTGATGATAGCAACACAAAGAATAAGAATGAAAATTTTTCCATAGGTGGTCAAACTAATGAAAAAGTGCCCAAATAAAGCGATAATTTGACGCGTTTTTTCTAAACCTAAATTGTAATTTGTCCAAAAAAGAAAAACATTAAAGAGTAGTATACTGATCACACCGCCATATAATGCACCGCGGAATGCAGTTTTAAAAAAATGCCAATCAAACTGTTGGGCAATGAAGACGGTTTCAGTACCCAGAAAATATAAGACATTAATGATATGTGCATTTTCTGCTAGCGCGTTACGTGTAGCGAAAATAATTGTAAGGATTAATGAGCCAAGAATGAGAGCTAGAATTGCAAAACCAATAAAAACAGTTGTTTGTGTCATAGTGCTAAATCGATTCATCCAAAAGCGGTGATCATCGAATTGACCACCTGGAATTTGTGTTTTAATAGCGTGACTGATTGCTTGAAAATCAATTTTTTCATTTTCTTTCAAAGTGACAATGATAAGTCGGGGAATGGGAAATTCTTTGAGGGATATACCTGTTCCAAGCCATGGTTCGAGTAATTGTTCAGTGGCTCTTTGATCAATAATTTTGGCGTTTTGTACACCTTGAAATGTTTTCACTAATTTAACAGCATCATGGAGAGATTTTTCAATATCAATATTTTCAATTGGACGGATTTGAATCGTTGCTTCATAGCTTATTTGACTGCTCCAGTTATTGGCAGCGCGTTGTATTAAATCAACGCTGATTAATGTTAAGCTTGAAAGAAATGTCATAATAGCAATGACTGCAACTAATGCTTGCCCAGAGATATTATTACTAGGAATAAGAGGTGTTCTTTTTCCTTTATCAGCTGTAAAGATGCGTTTTAGAATGTAGAAAATGGAGGAAGATTTATTCATAAATTGTCATCCGTCCCTGGTGAAGAATTAAACGCCGCGCTGAAACTTGCTCCATCAATGAGATATCGTGGGTAGCAATGACGACAGCTGTGCCAAAACGATTTAATTCAATAAATAAGCGAAGTAAGCGCGATGCTAAAGATGGATCAACGTTTCCTGTGGGCTCATCTGCGAGAAGAATTTCGGGTTGATCAATAAGAGCACGTGCAATCGCTACTCTTTGTTTTTCTCCACCTGAAAGGACGGGTGGTAAAACATGAATATAATTTCCAAGACCAACCCATCGCAAAAGATCTTCCACTTCACTGCGATAGGTTGCTTCTTCTTGTCCTTTGATGCGTAAAGGCAGAGCAACATTTTCATAAGTTGTCATATGATCAAGCAATCGAAAATCTTGAAAAACAACCCCAATACGTCGTCGTAGAGCAGGAAGCTCTCGTCGTTTAAGTAATGCTGTATCATTGCCAAATAAATCAATGTGACCACGATTTGGTTTGATTGCAAGAAACATAAGACGCATCAACGATGTTTTTCCTGATCCAGAAGCTCCGGTTATAAATTGAAACGACCCTTCGGGAATGTGAAAGCTAATATCCCGGAGGATTTCGGGTCCCATTCCATAGCGCAAACCAACATTTTCAAAACGAATCACTTTTAAATACCACTTCTGTTTTTGGAGTGAATATGATGACAATGCTCTCTTAAGTACTTAATTTACTTTCTTTTTCCAATGTTATTGTTCTATTGGTAACCTCAATTATTTTCTATATTTTGCCGGTTTGCAATAAGATCATCGATGACTTGTGGTTCGGCAAGGGTTGAAATATCTCCTAGAGTATCAAGATCATTTTCAGCAATTTTTCGCAAAATACGTCTCATGATTTTTCCTGATCGTGTTTTGGGCAATTGAGCAGTAAATTGAAGTTTATCTATTATTGCAATAGCCCCAATTTCTTTTTTTACATGTTGAATAAGATTTTGGTGTAACTCCTCACTTGATGTTATCCCTTCCATTAAGGTTACAAAACTATAAATTCCTTGTCCTTTAATAGAGTGAGGATATCCTACAATAGCTGCTTCTGAAACAGAAGGGTGTGAAACAAGGGCTGATTCAAGTTCAGCAGTTCCTAGTCTGTGACCAGAAACATTAAGTATATCATCAATTCGTCCTGTAATCCAATAATAGCCATCGCTATCCCGTTTACATCCATCGCCTGTAAAATATTTTCCTTTATATGTGGAAAAATATGTTTGGATAAAGCGCTCATGGTTATTATAAAGGGTGCGCATTTGACCAGGCCATGAATCAGCGATACAAAGGCTTCCTTCTGCTTCTCCTTCCAAAACATTTCCTTGCGCATCAATGATTTGTAAACGGATGCCAAAGAATGGATGTGTAGCTGATCCCGGTTTGAGTGTTGTTACTCCGGGGAGAGGAGTGATGATATGTCCTCCTGTTTCTGTTTGCCACCATGTGTCAAGAATGGGACAACGGCTGTCTCCAATGGTATGATAAAACCATTCCCATGCTTCTGGATTGATCGGTTCGCCTACTGTTCCTAAGAGGCGAAGAGAGGTTCTTTGAGAGCGGGTGACATATGAGTCTCCTGCGCCCATTAAAGCACGAATAGCCGTTGGTGCGGTGTAGAGTGTATTGACTTTGTGTTTATCGACAATATCCCAGAATCTCCCTTTATCAGGGAAAGTTGGTGTGCCTTCGAACATTAAGGTAGTCGCACCATTACATAAAGGTCCATAGACCAAATAAGAGTGGCCAGTAATCCAGCCAATGTCAGCTGTACACCAATAAATTTCATGGGGATGGTAATCAAAAACATATTGATGTGTCATCGATACATAGACAAGATATCCACCTGTTGTATGCAGAACACCTTTTGGTTTGCCTGTTGATCCTGAGGTATAGAGTATAAAAAGAGGATCTTCTGCATTCATTTTTTCAGGGGGACAATCAGTTGGAGCTTGAAGTGCTTCTTCATGGTACCAGAAGTCACGTTCTGCAACCCAGTTAATTTTTTCATTTGTGCGTTGTATGACCATGACGTGGTTGACATGCACATTGTGGCGTGCTGCTATATGAATAGCTTGATCAATATTCTCTTTTAAATTAATTGTTTTTCCTCCACGTAAACCTTGATCAGCAGTAATGATAAAAGTTGATTCACAATCAATGAGACGCCCTGCAATCGCTTCAGCAGAAAAACCAGCAAAGATAACTGAATGAATAGCTCCAATACGGGCACATGCGAGCATAGCGTAAGCTGCTTCAGGAATCATTGGTAGATAGATGGTGACTCTGTCTCCTTTTTTAATACCGTATTTTTTTAAGATGTTTGCAAAACGACAGACTTTTTCATACAGAGAATTATAAGTTATTTTTTGATCAATATTGGGATCATCACTTTCCCAAATAAGTGCGATTTGATCACCGTGATTTTTTAAATGACGATCAATGCAATTATAAGCTACATTGGTAATTCCATCTTCATACCATTTAATCGATACAGAGTCATTAAATGAAGCGTTTTTTGCCTTTGTGTAGGGTTTAAACCATTCAATACGGCGACCATGTTTTGCCCAGAAAGCTTCTGGATTGTTAATGCTTTCTTGATACTGTTGTTGGTAGGTTTCGTAGTGAATGAAAGCATTTTTTTTGAGATGCATTGGTACTGGATAAGTTTTTTCAGACATTGTTTCCCCCTATTTTATTGATGTCAAAAAGATTGCTCTATGGCTCTCTTGTTCTTCTGTTTTTTGAGATGCATTGGGTCTGATAAGTTTTTTCAGACGTTGTTCCCCTTCATTTATTGATGTCAAAAAGATTGCTCTGTTGCTCTCTTGTTATGCTATTTTTGAGATACATTGGATCTGGTAAGTTTTTTCAGACATTGTTTCCCTCCTATTTTATTGATATCAAAAAGATTGCTCTATGGCTATCTTGTTATTCTATTTTGGGGACAACTTTTTCATGAGTACTTTGATAAGAATGAAAATTTTATATTTAACTTAGTTTAAGTCATAGGCTTGAATAGTTAATTTTATGCAATGAAGATCAAAAAAAGCTTTTTTATGTGTGTTTGTAAAAGGTGGAAAGTCTTAAAAAAGACAATCATTAAAAGGAGCGGGGACCAAATAAAGCTGATCCAATACGAAGAACATTTGCACCAAATTGGAGAGCGATTTTAAAGTCATTGGACATGCCCATAGAGAGTTTTGAAAGACCAATTTCTTTTGCAAGTTTTGCTAAAAGAGCAAAATAAGGGCCGGGATTTTCTTGAATAGGAGGGATGCCCATCAGTCCGACGATATCAAGCCCGTAATTATTTTTGCATTGAGCAACAAAGGCTTTCACTTCGTGTGGAAAAATGCCACTTTTTTGTGGTTCTAATCCTATATTGACTTGGATATAGCAGGGGAGATGCTTTTTTTGCTTGTGCATTTCTTCTGCTAGGCTTTTAGCTATTTTTTCTCGATCAACAGTTTGAATCGCATCGAAGATTCTGACAGCTTCTGCTGTTTTGTTGGATTGTAAGGGACCAATAAGATGAAGTTCGATTGTGTTGAATTTTTGTCGTAAGGAAGGCCATTTTTCGGCTGCTTCTTGCACGCGATTTTCAGCAAAAAGGGAGTGGCCTGCTTGTAGAAGAGGAACAATATTGTTTGCGGCAACAGTTTTTGAAACAGCAATGAGTTGAATATTCTCCACGGGGCGATGATAGTCATGACATGTTTTGGCAATGTCTTGTTGAAGGTTTTTCCACGCGTCAATAGAGGAAATATGAGGTATATTCATAGGGGTGTGCTTTCTGTTTTTATGCAGGAATGAGATAATTTTTTTATAAAAGCTTTAAAATAATTCATGAAAAGGTTGACGATAAAGTTAATCCGTGGTGAATCTTGCAAGAATTTTGAAGTTAATTTTATAAAGAGTATAACGGGAATGATAAGCGAACGCTATAATCCACGTGCACAGGAAAAAAAATGGCAAGCGATTTGGGATGAAAAGAAAATTTTTCAAGTCGCTGATAATGGTGAGCATGAAAAATATTATGTTTTAGAGATGTTCCCTTATCCTTCTGGACGTATTCATATGGGGCATGTGCGCAATTATACTATGGGCGATGTTGTTGCCCGATATAAGCGGGCAAAGGGATTTCATGTGCTACATCCAATGGGATGGGATGCTTTTGGAATGCCTGCTGAAAATGCTGCCATGCAAAATAAAGTCCATCCTAAAGTATGGACCTATGACAATATCAAGGTCATGCGAAAGCAGTTGCAGCAACTGGGTTTTTCTTTGGATTGGTCCCGTGAATTTGCTACATGTGATGTCGACTATTATCATCGTCAACAAATGCTATTTCTGGATTTCTATCAGAAGGGGCTTATTGCACGGCAGGTGGCTAAAGTTAATTGGGATCCCGTTGATCAAACAGTTTTAGCGAATGAACAGGTTGTTGATGGTCGTGGTTGGCGTTCTGGTGCATTGGTTGAACAACGCGAATTAACCCAGTGGTTTTTCAAAATCAGTGATTTTAGTGATGATTTATTGGCGGGACTTGAAACGCTTGATCAGTGGCCAGAAAAAGTACGCATTATGCAAAAAAATTGGATTGGCAAATCACAGGGGCTTCTGATTCGTTGGGCTTTGCATAAAACCAATATAGTGGATGATGTCTGTGATGCATTTGATGAGATTGTTTGTTATTCAACACGTCCTGAGACTCTTTTTGGTGCTTCTTTTTTAGCACTTTCTGTTGATCATCCAATTGCAAAAGCTTTAGCGCAAAAAGATAAGACACTTGATACTTTTATTAAAGATTGTCAGTGTCATGGTACCACAGAAGCGGCATTTGAGACAGTGGAAAAACAAGGATTTCGTACACCACTTTTTGCTCTTCATCCTTTTGATCCGACGGTGCGTCTTCCTGTTTATATCGCTAATTTTGTTCTTATGAATTATGGAACCGGAGCTATTTTTGGCTGCCCTGCTCATGATCAGAGAGATTTGGATTTTGCTCGAAAATATAATCTTGCTGTGCGTCCAGTAATTGTACCAAAAGAAAGTGACGCTAAGCAGTTTGTCATTGCTGAAACAGCTTATATGGGCGACGGCGTGATGATGAATTCAGGTTTTTTAGATAGTTTGACACCGCAAGAAGCTTTTCAAATGGTTGCTGAACGGCTTGAGAAACAGTTGCTCAAGGATCAGCCTCAAGCACAAAAAACAGTGCAATTTCGATTACGGGATTGGGGAATTTCGCGTCAGCGTTATTGGGGCTGTCCGATTCCTATAATCCATTGTACGGATTGTGGTGTCGTGCCTGTCCCACGTGATGATTTGCCCGTTGTGTTACCCGATGATGTCACTTTTGATCAGCCCGGTAATCCACTTGCGCGCCATGATGAATGGCAAAGGGTGGTTTGTCCTTCTTGTGGTCAGTTGGCAAAACGTGAAACCGATACAATGGATACTTTTGTTGATTCTTCTTGGTATTATGCACGCTTTACAACACCCCATGCCCAAGAACCAATAGACCAGAAAATAGCAGCACAATGGTTACCTGTTCAGCAATATATTGGTGGGATTGAACATGCGATTTTGCATCTTTTATATGCACGTTTTTTCACACGTGCAATGAAGATGATAGGCTATGTTTCGGTAGATGAGCCTTTCAAAGGCTTGTTTACGCAGGGTATGGTTGTTCATGAAACCTATCAAGATGAGAAAGGATGGGTTTCGCCAGCGGATGTCGCAATTGTTGAAAAGGATGGAAAACGTCATGCCTATAAGTTGACCGATCAAAGTGAAGTAAGGATTGGTTCAATTGAAAAAATGTCCAAATCAAAAAAGAATGTCGTTGATCCTGATGACATTATCGCTTCCTATGGGGCGGATACTGTACGCTGGTTTATGTTATCGGATTCTCCTCCTGAGCGTGATGTCATTTGGTCGGAATCTGGAATTGAAGGGGCGCACCGTTTTGTGCAGCGTGTTTGGCGTTTAGTGGCTTTAAGTGCTCCAGTTTTAAAGGAAGCAAAGTCATGTGCAGGACAGCAAGGAGCTGCTTTGGAGCTTTCCAAAGCAGCCCATCGCACACTTTGTGCTGTAGAAGATGATTTAGAAAAACTCGCTTTTAATCGAGCTGTCGCACGCCTTTATGAATTATTGAATGTGATTGCTTCCTCTTTAAATAATATAGAAAATGCTGAAGATGAGATGAAGTCTGCACTACGTCAAGCAATGGATTTTTTTATTGCAATGATCGCTCCTATGATGCCTCATTTAGCAGAAGAATGTCATGCTGCTTTGGGTGGGAATACACTGATGTCACAGTGCGCTTGGCCTGCTTATGATTCTGCATTAACGGTTGAGGAATATATTACTTTACCAGTGCAAATTAATGGCAAAAAACGAGGGACTGTCACTCTTGCTGCAGTGGCTGATAATGCGGCAATTGAAGAAGCGGTTTGTGCTCTTGACTTTGTCCAAGCACACTTAGCTGGCAAATCTATTAAGAAAATGATTATTGTTCCAAAAAGGATTGTTAATGTCATTATTTAATGGATTGAGTGTTGCTGTTTTTTCTTGTTTGTTTGCTTTTCTTAGTGGATGTACCGTTGAACCACTTTATCGTCAGGTTTCACAGGGATCGACATCCGCAATTTCTCTTTTGCATGGTGGGACATCAGAAAAGATTTCTACAGGACTTTCTGAGAAATTTGCAGCCATTGTGATTGAAGAACCCTCTGATCATTTCAGTCAAATGGTTCGTAATCATTTATTGTTTCTTCTCTATGGGCATGGAGGAAAGCCTTCTGTACCTCTTTATCAATTATCATTGCAAACATCGGTTTTTACACGAACATCTTTCGAGATAGATATAGATAATGACCAGGAAGGGGATGGAAGGGGACACCCTTCTGTTGGGACAATTGTGAGTAGAGCTTCTTATCTTTTAAAGACTATGAACAATGAACTTATTGCGAAAGGGGCAGGAACAATAAGGGCTTCTTTTGATCAACTTCGTCAAGAATATGCAACGGTGCAAGCTGAAAAAAATGCGCAAAAACGCGTTGCTGAAGAATTAGCTGAACGCATTTTTATGTTGCTTGCAAAAGATCTCGCAAAAAATTCTTCTTTGTAAAAGCTCAAATTCTTTCACAATTAAAAGGATATGAAGAAGTTTCGGACACGGTATAGCCAAAAAAATCTTATTCTCATCCCTTCAATTTATATTTTTGCTTGTTTCAACATCCCAGTTGAGATGTTTGAAGAAGAATCATAATATTTGTAGGGTTTTAAATGCTTTTTAAGCGATGCTTTGTCCCGTTTTTGCCCAGTCCGCCGCAAATGTTTGTAAGCCCTGGTCGGTTAGAGGATGTTTAATCAGATTTTTTAGGATTGCTGGTGGAACAGTTGCAACATCTGCGCCACTTAATGCTGCTTCTTTAACGTGATTGACAGAGCGGATAGAAGCAGCCAAAATTTGAGTGTTGAAATTATATTGGTCATAAAGAGTACGAATTTCATGGAGCAGTTCAATACCATTATATCCACAGTCATCGATTCTTCCGATAAAGGGTGAAATAAATGTTGCACCTGCTTTTGCAGCTAACAAAGCTTGATTGGCCGAAAAACAAAGGGTAAGGTTTGTTTTTAATCCTTTTTCAGTGAGGGCTTTACAAGCTTTTAATCCATCAAGTGTTAAGGGAAGTTTGATGCAAATATTGTTGGCAATCTTTGCTAAAACAGCCGCCTCTTCCATCATATTATCGAAGTCAGTTGCAACAACTTCAGCAGAGACTGGTCCGCTGACAAGAGCGCAAATCTCTTTGATGGTTTCCAGAATATTCCGTCCAGATTTGAGAATGAGAGAAGGGTTGGTTGTGACACCATCGACTAATCCTAAATTTTGTAATTCTTGGATATCTTCTCTGTGAGCACTATCCACAAAAAATTTCATTTCACATCTCCTTGGTTTTTAAAAGTTTGTTTTTAACACTTCCATCGGTTCTTTTTGTCTATGTTATGCGTCATTCTTTATAGAAAAAGCAAGGATTTGGTTGATGGATAGAGAAGTGGTACAAAACGTCTTGAGACGAAAGAAAATCGATGAAAAAAGTCTCTTATCTTATTGTTTCATTCTGGGATAGTTATTGGATTGGTTATATAAAGCACAGACCAGGGAAAAAATAGGGTAGTACAAGAATAGAAAAATGCAACAATAAAACCAAAGTACTATTGATGAAAAGGTGATGTCCATTGTGACAGAAATGAAAATTGTTTCGGTTGTGGTGCCGATCCCAGTTTTTCAGGCTTATAGCTATGGGGTAGAACCGCATATAGAGGTCAAAGTTGGTTCTTTTGTGCGTGTTCCTGTTGCAGGACGCGAGATTTGTGGTTTTGTGGTTGCTGTTGGTGAGTCGATCTTTGAAGAAGAACAAAAGGATCATTTAAAGAACATAACCGCTGTTTCTGTAGCGCGTGATAAATTGCGCTTTGTGACGCACGTTTTTGATTGTCCGCCATTAAAAGCTGAGATGATCGCGTTTTTGCGTTTTGTTAGTCAGTATACCATGACGCCTTTCGGTCTTATCGCGGGGTTAGTTTTACGTGTACCGACAGCTTTAGATCCAGAAGAAAAGATGGTGGGACTGCGTTATTGTGGAGGGAACGTGGCACGATTAACACCAGCACGATCGCGCGTTTTAGACTTGGCGCGTGATGGAATGATTTGGAATCGTTCTGATCTTGCTCATGCGGCCAAAACTGCGCTTTCCGTGGTAGATCTTTTAAAATCACTTGGGGTTTTTGAAGAAGTTATGGTGCCTGCACAAGCAGTGGTTGCTCTCCCTGATCCTGATTTTTGTCCACCTGTTTTAGAAGGAGCACAGAAAGCGGCAGCGAATGTGTTGCGAGAAGGTGTTTTGTTTTCTCAATTTCAGGTTTTTTTGCTTGATGGAGTTACGGGATCTGGAAAAACAGAAGTCTATTTTGAAGCGGTAGCTCAAGCGTTAAGGGACAACAAACAGGTTTTGATTTTACTGCCAGAAATTGCTTTAACACAACAATTTTTAGACCGTTTTCGTGCGCGTTTTGGAGCTTCAGCAGCTGAATGGCATTCTGATTTAACCCCACGTCGTCGTGAACGTGTGTGGCGGCAAGTTTTAGAAGGAAAGGTGCGGGTTGTTGCAGGAGCGCGTTCAGCGCTTTTTTTACCCTTTCTGGATCTTGGATTAATCGTTGTTGATGAAGAGCATGATGGTGCTTATAAACAAGAAGAGCGTATTTTTTATCATGCGCGGGATATGGCTGTGGCGCGCGGATCTTTTGAGCGTTGTCCTGTTATTTTATCATCAGCGACTCCTTCCATTGAAAGTCAAGTGAATGTTTTATGGGGGCGTTATCAGCGGGTGCATTTGCCTTCACGGTTTCAAGCAGTAGCACTGCCGGATTTGCAAGTCATTGATATGCGTAAAGGGGGTGTAGAAAAAGGACGCTTTATTTCTTCTGTTCTTGAACGAGCTTTAAGAAAAACTTTGGAAAAGGGTGAGCAGGCGCTTTTGTTTCTCAATCGGCGTGGATATGCGCCTTTAACACTTTGTCGAATGTGTGGACATCGTTTCCATTGTACGGATTGTTCAAGTTGGTTGGTTGAGCATCGTTTGCGAGGACAGCTTAAATGTCATCATTGTGGTTATTATGAACCTCTTCCAGAAGCGTGTCCAGAATGTGGGACATTGGATCATTTAGTGGCTTGTGGGCCAGGGGTGGAAAGAATTGCCGAGGAAACACAGAGGCTTTTTCCACAGGCACGGTTGCTTATTTTATCTACTGACTTAAAAGGAAGAATCAGTCAATTGCGGCGAGAATTAGAAGCAATTGCAAAGGGGGATGTGGATATTATTATTGGAACACAGTTAGTTGCTAAGGGGCATCATTTTCCCGGATTGTCTTTGGTTGGGGTGATTGATGCTGATTTAGGGCTTGCCAATGGTGATTTACGTGCAAGTGAACGTACCTTTCAACTTTTGTCTCAGGTTACAGGGCGTGCAGGGCGTATGGGATTAGAAAGTCTAGGATTGTTGCAAACATATCAACCAGATCATCCGGTTATAAAAGCTTTGCTTTCACAACAGCGTGAGGATTTTTATAAGCGTGAGATTGCAATACGCCAACATGATGTTTTGCCTCCTTATGGACGACTTGCAGCTTTGATTATTTCTTCGGAAAAACGCCAAGTGGCGGAAAATTATGCCCGTGCATTGCGCCAGGTTGCACCATCGATGAAAGGTGTATCGGTAATGGGGCCTGCAGAAGCACAGTTGGCACTTGTGCGGGGGCGTTATCGTTTTCGCCTATTATTTCATGGGCAGCGCTCTTTTGATTTACAAGGGTTTATTCGTGTTGTTCTATCTCGTGCACCAAAAAAGCCTAGTTCGGTTCGGGTTCAGATTGATATTGATCCGCAAAGTTTTCTCTGAAAAGTTTAGGGATATTTGTTTGTTAAAAGACTGTTTTAAAGGGGGAGTTGTTTTGAAAAAGATGGGATTTATCCTTTTTATTTTGAGTTGGTTTATTGGGACAGGAGCGCACGCATCGGTTTCTGATGTCATTAAAAATAATGAAAAAAAGGAAATGAAAAGTGCTGATGCGACTGTTTTTGTTTTTACTTATCGCTTAATAAGAGAAGTGGAAAAAGTTTTTCAGCCAATCATTGCTTCTCCACAAAAAACAATGCAGTCCCTTTGTGGTTTTCCAGTTGTAAATGCTCGCCAGTTGGTTTACGCCTACGCGGTTTTTTATGATGATATAATTTTGCAAGATATTATGGCCTTTAATAAATTATTGAATATTGATCATAAGGCTGTTGTCGGACCTTTGACAGCACAAATTTTGCAGCATTTAAAAAATCATCGTAAATTGATGGAAAAGGCACGTATATTGGATCTTTCAGGAGATGTTGTGAAAGCTCTTTTGATGGATGAAAGTTTTAAAATCGATATTTTATTATCCAAAGTTGGACAAGAAATTTCCTCTTCAGTGTTCGACACCTTTCATGAAGGAGATATGAGAAACTTAAATCAGGTCTCAGCCAAGATTAAAAATGGACTCAAAAAAAATTGTGTTCCTCATCCACCAACTGAAAAGCTATTTTAATTATTTTAACGAAAAATTTTCAAAAAGCACTACTTTGTGGTGTTGCGAGTCAATTATGTCTATGCTAGAGATTGGAAAATTTTTTGTTCTGAGTTTCAAGAAAAAAGATTTTTAGAATTTGAAATATGTGGTCCATTTTTTCTGATCAATATCAGAGAATCCCTTAAGGAAAAGAGGCGGTATTTCGTGTTAGATTCAGTTTCTCTTGTCCCATTGCCGCTCGTGAGCCAGCGTTATGCAAGAGCTTTTTTTGATTTGGTTCAAGAAGCAGGATGTGTCGAACATGTGGAAAAGGAAGTGGCGTCTTTATTGAACATTTTAGAGCAAAATGAGGATTTAAAATACTTTGTGCACAGTCCGTTTTTTTCAGAAAAAGAACAAAAGGAAGCGTTAAATGTCCTTTGTGAAACTATAGAATTTGCGCATGAAGAGGCAGGTCGTATTTTTCGCAATTTTTTAGGGGTTATCGCAGCTAATCGTAGGCTTTTTGCACTCTCTAGTATTTTACGTGCTTTTCAGCGTCATATTGTTCTTTTCCGGAGAGAGTTTTTTGCGCAAGTTGTTTCTGCATATCCATTAAATGCTGATCAGAAAGAAATGTTGCGCACGGCATTGGAGAATGTTGTGAAAGGAAAAATTGTATTACAATTTTCCAGTGATCCAACAATTCTTGGTGGGTTTATCATTCGTTTAGGGTCATGTCAGATTGATGCGTCCCTTATAACAAAATTATCTTCACTTAAGCTTGCATTGAAAAAAGAGGTCAGCTGATGGATATTAGACCGTCTGAAATTTCAAAAATCCTAAAAAAACAAATCAAAAGCTTTGACCAAAAAGCTGAAGTTTCAGAAGTTGGTTGGGTTTTATCTGTGGGTGATGGAATTGCTCGCGTTTATGGTTTGGATAATGTCCAGGCAGGTGAAATGGTTGCTTTTTCCAATGGTGTGCAGGGGATGGCGCTGAATTTGGAAACGGATAATGTTGGGATTGTGATTTTTGGATCAGATCGTGATATTCATGAGGGCGATACCGTTAAGCGGCTCGGGGCTATTGTGGATGTTCCTGTAGGGCCTGCTTTGCTTGGTCGTGTTGTCGATGCACTCGGTAATCCCATTGATGGAAAAGGTCCTATTAAAGCGAAGGAGCGTCGTCGTGTTGATGTTAAGGCTCCTGGTATTATTCCACGTCAGTCTGTGCATGAGCCAATGTCAACTGGATTAAAGGTTATTGATGCCTTAATTCCCATTGGACGTGGGCAGCGTGAATTGGTGATTGGTGATCGTCAAACAGGAAAAACAGCGATTTTGCTCGATACATTTTTAAATCAGAAGCATTTTCATGACAATGATACTGAGGAAGATCAAGACAGAGTATATTGTATTTATGTGGCAATCGGTCAAAAACGTTCAACGGTTGCACAGTTTGTTAAAGTTTTAGAAGAACGCGGAGCTCTTGACTATTCAATTATTGTTGCAGCGACAGCTTCTGATCCTGCTCCGATGCAATTTATTGCTCCTCTCGCTGGTTGTGCTATGGGAGAATATTTTCGTGATAATGGTCAACATGCGTTGATCGGTTATGATGATCTTTCTAAACAGGCTGTTGCTTATCGTCAAATGTCTCTTTTGTTACGCCGTCCTCCTGGTCGTGAAGCTTATCCAGGAGATGTTTTTTATCTGCATTCTCGTCTTTTGGAGCGAGCTGCAAAGCTTAATGCTGATTATGGTTCTGGATCTTTAACGGCACTGCCAGTAATTGAAACACAAGCCAATGATGTTTCTGCTTATATTCCAACCAACGTGATTTCGATCACTGATGGTCAGATTTTTCTAGAGACAAATTTATTCTATCAAGGGATTCGTCCTGCAGTGAATGTTGGTCTTTCTGTTTCACGTGTTGGTTCTGCTGCTCAAATTAAGGCAATGAAGCAGGTTGCTGGTTCTATCAAGGGTGAATTAGCGCAATATCGGGAAATGGCCGCTTTTGCGCAATTTGGTTCAGATTTAGATGCGTCAACGCAGCATCTTTTAAATCGTGGTGCACGTTTGACTGAGCTTTTAAAACAGTTACAATTTTCACCACTTAAAGTAGAAGAACAAGTTGTTGTTATTTTTGCTGGTGTGAATGGTTATCTTGATTCATTAGCTGTTTCTGATGTTGGGCGATTTGAACAAGGGCTTTTAACACTACTCCGCAATAATCATGTGGAGCTCTTAGAGGCGATTGCTGAACAGAAACAAATAACGGATGAAATTAAAAGACAGATGGTTGTTGTTCTTGATTATTATGCAAAGAATTTTTCTTAATTGATTGGTGGAATGCTTGAATGGCGTCGCTAAAGGATCTTAGAGACCGTATTGCCTCGGTTAAGGCAACGCAGAAAATTACCAAAGCTATGCAAATGGTTGCAGCAGCAAAGTTGCACCGTGCGCAAGAAGCGGCTGAATCTGCACGGCCTTATGCTCAGCATATGGCTGCTCTTTTAGCGCATGTGTCTGCTGATCTTGATCCAGTGGATTCCCCAGCTTTGATGCGTGGTACGGGTCGAGACGATAAGCATCTCTTGGTTGTATGTACGGCTGAGCGTGGTTTGTGTGGGGCTTTTAATACGCAAATTGTTCGTCGTGCGCGTGAACACATTAATAGCCTTCTTTCTCTCGGTAAGATAGTTAAAATTTTAACTGTTGGAAAAAAGGGAGCGGATATTTTACTTCGTGATTTTAAAGCTCTGATGATTGATCATATTGATTTGCGCTCTGTGAAACAGATCAGTTTTGCAGAGGCGGTTAAAGTAAGTCAACGTATTATTGACCTTTTCAATGAAGAGGTGTTTGATGTTTGTACACTTTTTTATTCTGAATTTGTGTCGGTTATTAACCAGTCTCCAAAGGCCGTCAATTTGATTCCAGTCGTTGCTCAAAAGGAATTTTCTGATGAGGGTGGTGGTGTTAAAAAAGAAAAAAAAGGTGGGAGTGTTCAAGCAGCTGTTTATGATTATGAACCGGATGCAGTTTCTCTGGTGGATGCGCTTGTCGCACGTAATCTCTCTGTACAAATCTTCCGTGCTTTGCTTGAAAATGTCGCGGGTGAAATGGGCGCAAAAATGAGCGCTATGGATAATGCATCACGGAATGCCGGTGAAATGATTAATAAATTGACGGTAACGTATAATCGTCAGCGTCAGGCGCAGATTACGACCGAATTGATTGAAATTATTGCGGGCGCTGAAGCGCTTTAAAGTGAGAAGGTAAAGATTAATGATGAAAGCAACAACGTCAAAAAAAAGAACAGCAAAGGGTGAAGAAAAAAAATCAGTTGCTCGTTCAGGCGTAAAAAAGACTTCCTCAGCAAAATCGGCAAAAAAGACCAAGGACTCTTCTAGTCTTGCGCGTGTTGATTCTAAGACTGTTTATCACAAGGGATCTATTGGTGAAATTAGGCAAGTGATAGGCGCTGTTGTTGATGTGCATTTTGAAGGAGAATTACCTCATATTCTTAATGCGTTAGAAACAGAAAATTTGGGCAATAAGCTTGTTCTAGAGGTTGCTCAACATTTGGGTGAAAATACAGTTCGCACCATTGCGATGGATACAACAGAGGGCCTTGTTCGTGGTCAAAAGGTTTATGATACGGGAGCGCAAATTTGTGTGCCTGTTGGAGAGGCAACTCTTGGTCGTATTATGAATGTGATTGGGGAACCTGTTGATGACGCTGGACTTATTATGGCGACTAAAAAACGCTCAATTCACCAAGAAGCGCCTCAATATGTGGAACAATCAACCGAGTCAGAAATTCTTGTTACTGGAATTAAAGTGATTGATTTGCTTGCTCCTTATTCGAAGGGGGGAAAGGTTGGTTTGTTTGGGGGAGCTGGTGTTGGTAAGACTGTTTTAATTATGGAACTCATCAACAATATCGCAAAAGCACACGGGGGTTATTCAGTGTTCGCCGGTGTAGGAGAGCGTACACGTGAAGGGAATGATCTCTATTATGAAATGATTGAGAGTCGTGTGAACGTTGACCCAAGAGAAAATGGGTCCACTGTGGGTTCAAAATGTGCTCTTGTTTATGGACAGATGAATGAGCCACCAGGGGCACGTGCACGTGTAGCACTTTCAGGCTTGACAATTGCAGAGAATTTTCGTGATGAAGGGCAAGATGTGCTTTTCTTTGTGGATAATATTTTCCGTTTTACACAAGCTGGCGCTGAAGTTTCAGCTCTGTTGGGACGTATTCCTTCTGCTGTGGGGTATCAACCAACCTTGGCAACGGATATGGGAGCTTTGCAAGAGCGTATTACAAGTACCAAAACGGGGTCTATCACGTCTGTTCAAGCTATCTACGTTCCCGCTGATGATTTAACTGATCCAGCGCCTGCTACGTCTTTTGCGCATTTAGATGCCACAACGGTTCTTTCCCGTTCAATTGCAGAGAAGGGGATTTATCCAGCAGTTGATCCACTCGATTCTTTTTCGCGAATGCTGGATCCATTGATCGTGGGTGAAGAGCATTATACTGTTGCTTGTCAGGTCCAGACTATTTTGCAGCGTTATAAATCTTTGCAAGATATTATCGCTATCCTTGGTATGGATGAATTGTCTGAAGAAGATAAATTGTTGGTTGCGCGGGCGCGTAAAATTGAGCGTTTCCTTTCGCAGCCTTTCCATGTAGCGGAAGCTTTTACTGGGGCTCCTGGAAAGTTGGTTTCTTTAGAAGAGACTATCGAAGGATTTAAAGGATTGTGTGCTGGTGATTATGATGATTTACCAGAAGCAGCTTTTTACATGGTTGGTTCGATTGATGAAGCAATTGAAAAAGGAAAACGTTTGATTGAAGAAGCTTCTTCATAAAAGGTGCTCTGTGATGAATGTTTGTCCTAGAAAAACAAGGGGTTCCCGTGGAAAATAAAAGAACAGAATCTTTCTTGTTTGAGCTTGTATCACCTGAAAAACTTATCTTTTCAGAGAAAGTGATGTCTGTTGTTCTGCCTTCAGTATCGGGATATTTAACGATTATGGCTAATCATGCTCCTTTAGTGGTGAGTCTCGTTCCAGGTGTTATTAGGGTTATGTCTTCCTCAGAAGAAAAAATATTTGCTCTTTTAGGAGGGGTTGCAGATATTACATCTTCGGGGTGCTCTCTCTTAGCTGAAACCGCTGTTGCCGTTAATCACTTATCTCTTCAGGATCTTGAACAACGCATGGCAGAAGTTCGAGTCATGGTGGAAGAAAACGCGAGTGGTGGAACTCATCATAAAGTGGTAGAGGTTTTTCAGAAATTAATTTCTATGGATGGTGCTTCAGTACTGGCATAATGAAATGCGAGAATAGAAAGATGAGTAACGAGGGGAACAGTGGGGGATCTGCCGCAGAACTTGGGTCTTTCACTCATCCAGGTATTATTTTTGCAGGACCTTTGCCAAAATGCTTCACTTATATTTTTGCTTCTTTTATTTTACAATGGGCTTATGGCTTAGGGGCCAATATGGTTCAATCCAATATTATCGAGCTCACAGGAGATTTCAACACAACACTTATTGAAACGACATGGTTGGTTAGTGCTTATATGGCACCGCATGTCAGTATTGCAATTATGTTGATTAAGATTCGTTATCAATTCGGCTTAAGGAATTTTGCTGAATTATCGATTCTTGGATTTGTTGTGGTGTGTATTTTGCATTTGTTTGTTACGGATTTACGTTCAGCTTTGATTATTCGTTTTTTCGCTGGTATTGCTGCTGCACCAATGGCCTCGTTAGCCTTTCTCTATATGATGGAGGCTTTTGCACCGGAAAAAAAATACACTATCGGTATCAGTTTAAATTATATGAATGCGGCTTTAGCAGTTCCTTTAGCTCGTTTGATTTCACCAAGTCTTCTTGAAAATGGCGGATTTTCTAGTCTTTCAGCAATGGAGATGGGACTTGTTTTGATCGGTTTAGGATGTATTTTTTCTCTCCCACTTACACCAGTTGTTTGCAACAAGGTCATTAAGAAATTAGACTGGGTAAGTTATAGTTTGATTGCCCTTGGACTTGGTTTAAATGCTATCGTAATGTCTATTGGCAAATGGTATTGGTGGACTGAAACGCTATGGATTGGTTGTGGGCTTGCACTTGCCATTTTCTCTTTGACGATTGCTATTATAATTGAACTGAATAGAGAAACTCCGTTGATTGATTTACGGTGGCTTTTTAGCAAAGAAATGATCCAAGTTGTTTTGGTTTTGTTGGTGTTTCGAATTCTTTTATTAGAGCAATCAACTTTAGCTGCGGATTTCTTTAATCTTTTTGGTTTGTTAAATCGTGATATGGCCCCTATGTATTTTGCGGTTACTTTTGGTACCCTTTTAGGGGGCGGTGTGTGTGTCTTTTTTTTACGAATGGGTCGGGAGGATTATTTTTATCTTTTATCTTTGAGCTGTTTAGCACTGGGCTCTTATTTAGATAGTCGTGTGAGCCAGTTAACCCGTCCAGTGGATATGATTATAAGTCAGGGCTTGATTGGTTTTGGTTATGCTCTTTTTTTGTCTCCTGCTTTATGTAATGGTTTTGTTAAAGCGAGTGCCCGAGGACCCAATTATGTTTTAAGTTTTATTGCAATTTTTTTATTGGCACAAGTTACAGGAGGGCTTATGAGTGCAGCTCTTTTTAGTAGTTTGCAATTTTTTTTCGCACGCCATCATTTTGAATATTTAACACAAGAAATTACAACGACGGGCACACTTATCTTTGAGAAGATAAATCACTTATCTTCTCCTTACAGTGCTTTAGTTTCTCATAGCTTAAAGAGTGAAAAAACGATATCAAGTCTAACGGATCAGTTGCAATTGACAGCAAATGTTTTGGCTTATGATGATGTTTTTCGACTTTATTTTTATATGACAATGATTGTTTTAATTATTTTTCTCCTCAAAATATTTTATAAATCATATTTTTATGAGAATTTTATGATGTTGTTAAAAAGTAAAGTGTGATCAGTAAGGATGTGTGAAAAGCAATGATCAAAATCTTGCGATCAAAATCAACCATTGTTGCCTTTCTGTCCGGTATAATGGGAATTGTATTGATTTTATGGGCTTGGCAATTGCCGCCATTTGTGAGTACCCTTCAAAAAACCGATAATGCTTTGATTAAGGGGAATATTACTCTGATAAGTCCGCAAGTTTCTGGTATCGTGAAACGGGTTTATATTCAAGATTATCAAAAAGTTGAAAAGGGAATGGTTTTATTTGAACTGGATGATACCCTTTTCCGATATCAGCTTGCACAGGCGCAAGCAATTCTTGAGGCAAAAAAAGCAAAACTTGCGAGTGTTTTGTCACAGATTCAATTGTTGCAAAAGGAAATTGATAGGCTAATAACCGAGTTGTCTCATTCTAAGGGTTTAAGTTCTCAAGGAACTTTGCCATTATCTTCTGCTGCTTCACATTTAGCCGCGACATTTGAAACAAAGAGCCAGTTGCACAAGAAATTGGAATTTGAACGACAAGGTTTACAATCGGATATTGCGGAAGCAAAAGCGGGTGTTGAAGTCGCTGAGCTAAATTTAGCGCACACTAAAATTATTTCTCCTGCTGTAGGACATATTGGATCGGTTGGCATACAAGTAGGGCAATATGTAGAGTCTGGTATGCGGTTGGTGGCTGTTGTTTCTGATGACATTTGGATTATTGCCCATTATAAGGAAACACAGATTTCTAATATGCGTATTGGACAGCCTGTTGTTTTTTATGCTGATGCTTTAAAGAATCAAAAATTAACAGGCCGTGTGGTACGCTTTGCTCCTGCGACAGGATCAGAATTTTCATTATTAGGAACAGAGACTGCACATGGTAATTTTATCAAAATTGCGCAACGCATCTCTATTCGTATTGCCATAGATCAAGGGCAAGAGGGAATAGAAAAACTTATTCCTGGAATGTCGGTGATTACCTATGTTGATACAGCATCCCACCATTCTAAGGATTGAAATATTCTCTTTATTTTATCCTCAAGTGTATTTTCAGTTTAGAGGATTGCGTTGGGTTTATTTTTTTATTGTTATTTTGGTTTTAAAGAATGGTGCGAAATTCTTATCTTTGCAAGATAAGAGAACAGAGTGCCCATTTTGGATGAATGGTGAAAAAACTGTTCAATGAATCCTTAAAAAAGGAGCACTTAGTGCGTTGGTTAGTTTTTGCGCATTAAACAATAGCTGGTTAAAACAAGTCCAGCAGTTAATAAGAGAGTGGTTTTAGGATTGTCTTTTGCTTTCTTTTTGAGCTCTTCGGCATGGTTGTTTATGTGGTAAAGAGCGTGGTGTCCTTTTTGTTTCCATTTTTTCAGCATTTTGGAAATGCTATCGAAACGATTGTTTTGAAGGGACTGACGGTTGATGGTTGTGAGCTCCTCTTTTAATTGCGCAATGCGTTTTTTGATTTTATCATTTTTACTGCAAGGGCTTTGAAAGATATACATGGGTTTACTCCTTCTTATTTTTAATGTCTTATAGCAAATATATAAGATGGGAATTTTCTGTGGAATTTGATATAACGGATTGAACATTGAAAGGTTGCATTTTCTTTCTGAATCTCTGTTGAGCGTTGGTTTTTGATGTTTAAAAAGAGAGACTCTTGAAAGAATTTTCCCATGAATCCATTCTTTTGAATTGTGCTATGGTGCGTATTACCATAAGGCTAGATAAGTTCAAGTTTTGAAAGTTTTGAAGAGCTGATGAATATAGCACATTATTTATCTAAACCTTTAGAGCGTCATTGGTCTGTTGCGGTTGCGGTTGATGATATTATGATTGGGGGCGGGAATCCAATTGTTATTCAGTCTATGACCAATACGGATACGGCTGATATTGATGCGACGGTTGCTCAAGTTGCTGCTCTTTGGCGTGCAGGATCTCAATTGGTTCGAATAACTGTTGATCGGAATGAAGCAGCAGCGGCTGTTCCTAAAATACGAGAGCGGTTGGAACGGTTGGGTATTTTTGTACCATTGGTAGGGGATTTTCATTATATTGGCCATACGCTTTTGGCTGATTATCCTGCGTGTGCAGAAGCGCTTTCAAAATATCGCATTAATCCTGGCAATGTTGGTTTTGGTGCAAAAAAGGATAAGCAATTTCTTCAAATTATCCAGATGGCATGCCATTATCGCAAACCTATACGGATTGGAGTGAATTGGGGGTCACTGGATCATGTGTTATTAACACGGCTTATGGATGAAAATGCTCGGCAGGAAAAGCCTTTGTCTGTTACTGAAGTTATTCGGGAAGCTGTCGTTCAATCGGCACTTCATTCAGCTCTTTTAGCGGAAGAAGCTGGTTTAGGACGGGAATATATTATTCTCTCTGTTAAAATGAGTGATGTACAAGATCTCATTGCTGTTTATACTATGTTGGCACAACGGTGTAATTATGCTCTTCATCTCGGGTTGACAGAGGCGGGCATGGGGACAAAAGGAATTGTTGCTTCATCTGTGGCTTTGGGAATTTTATTGCAACAAGGAATTGGTGATACAATTCGTATTTCATTAACACCTGAGCCAGGCGGTGATCGAACGCGAGAAGTAAAGGTCTGTCAAGAACTTTTGCAAGTTATGGGATTTCGGCAGTTTGTTCCTGTGGTTGCTGCGTGTCCAGGATGTGGTCGGACAACGTCGACGGTTTTTCAACAGTTAGCACAAAAAATCGAAGCAGATTTATGCAAAAATATGCCAATTTGGCGGAATAAATACCCTGGTGTTGAAGGTTTAAAAGTTGCTGTTATGGGGTGTATTGTTAATGGACCAGGGGAATCAAAACATGCCGATATTGGAATCTCCTTACCTGGGGTGGGAGAAAATCCAGCGGCTCCTGTTTTTATTGATGGCAAAAAAGTAAAGACTTTGCGCGGTCCTCATATTGCCGAAGAATTTGAAGCGATTTTAAAAGAGTATATTCATACCCGTTTTGGGACATAATGGATAGAAGAGGAGTATATTGTTCCCTCTGCTTTGTTCTCAATTGCTGAGATATTTGAAGAAATTTTAGAAGAATATATTGACGTGTATTTTTGGTATGGGTGATACAAAACAATTATTTCGTTCTACTTGCTTTTATTTTATTGATGATCCCCAAAAAATGGGAAGTGTTAATTTTTACGTGTTGCAATAAAGTGTGCTGCTTGTTTCAATGGGATTGCTTTTGCTCCAAAAGGAAGAAGAAACTCTTCTGCTTTTGTGATAAGTTCATCTCGTTTTTTTTTAACTTCGTCAAGGCTATAAAGATTGATGAGTGTTGCTTTGTTGGCTATTTGATCTTTCCCTGCAGTTTTTCCAAGAATTTTTGTATGAGAAGTAAGGTCAAGAAGGTCATCGGTCAATTGAAAAGCTAAGCCAATATGTGTCCCAAAGGAGGCTAGTTTATGCGTTAATGTTTTGGAGGCTCGACCCATAATAGCACCTGCTTGACAAGCAAAACGGATAAGAGCAGCTGTTTTCATTTGTTGTAAAGTGATCGTTGCACTTTCATTTTGTGGTTTTTTTTCAGCTTCTAAATCGAGCATTTGTCCACCGATCATACCGCCGAGACCTGCAGCCTGTGTAAGAGCTGTAATCAGTTCAATTCTCGTTTTTGAAGAAAAAGAACAGGCTTTATGGGCAATGATTTCAAAGGCAAAAGTGAGAAGCGCATTCCCTGCTAAAATTGCAGTGCCTTCATCAAAAGCTATGTGAACAGTGGGTTGTCCACGTCGGAGTGTGTCGTTATCTAAAGCAGGAAGATCATCATGAATGAGTGAATAACAGTGAATACATTCCAATGCGACACCAATATCAAGAGAGTCTTCAGGAGAGATATCAAAAAGAGCAGCACTTTGAATCACCAAGAAAGGACGTAAGCGTTTGCCGCCGTTCAAAACACCATGGCGCATGGCATTGATGAGAATTTCAGGCCGGGTAATTTCATCATTTTGGGCTTTATGACTAAGAAGTATATCAAGTCGCTTTTCAACATTCTGCGCATGTTTTGCAAGAAGAGTCGTGAATTCATGCATCATTTCTTCCTTTCTTCTTTGCAAAATGATAAGGTTCTTTTTATGATAAAAGAATGAAGAATAAAACGGTTATTTTCACACTCTTAAATTTTGTAAAAAAATAAAAAGAAAGAAAAAGATGGCGATGGGGCGAATGCGTTATTTGATCAGTTTTCTTGTGTTTTTATTTTTATGTCCAATTATTTTGTTGTTCATTTATCGTTTGGATTGTGTTCACCCTATTTCTACTTTAATGATTCGTGATTGGGTGAGTGATAAAAAATACAAGCGTGAATGGGTTGCGCTGTCTGATATTGCATTTTCAGTTCCATCTGGAGTTATTATGTCCGAAGATGGGCGATTTTGTCATCATTCTGGCGTTGATTGGGCTATGTTGATCGACATCTTAAAAACAGATTCAAAACCTTTGAGAGGAGGATCAACAATCAATATGCAAGTGATTAAAAATCTTTTCTTATGGTCTAATAGATCTTATATCCGCAAGATTATAGAAATTCCTTATTCTGTTATGGCTGATGTTATTTTATCAAAAAAACGAATTATAGAAATTTATTTGAATGTTGCAGAATGGGGGCCAGGAATTTATGGAATAGAAGCTGCCGCTTTTTATTATTTTCAAAAGTCTGCACGAAATTTAACTGTGCAACAGGCTGCTGCTCTTGTGGCAAGCTTACCTAATCCTTATTGGCGCAATCCATATCAACCAATCGATAATTTTATAGCTTTAACTCATCTTATTGAAAAACGAATTCATTTTTCACGTGCTTATACACACTGTCTTCATTAAAGAAGAATGAGAATTGTTAGAAAAGAAAAATAAAAAAATTATATAAAAGTCTGGTCAAAAGATTATAATCAATGTATAAAGAAGCGGAATTTTATTTTATTGTTGACAGAAGTTGTCATTTTGAGCATTAGCGCTTCTGTGTTGATGAGTGTGGAGTGTCCTGTTATGGCTGTACCTAAACGAAAAACTTCTCCGTCTAAACGCGGTATGCGCCGTTCGGCTGATGCCCTTAAAGCACCAACTTATATCGAGGATAAAAGTTCTGGCGAGTTGCGTCGTCCTCATCATATTGATTTGAAAACAGGTATGTATCGTGGGCGTTCGGTTTTGCCTGCTAAAGAATAAGCTTTCTCTCAGTTACCACATAAGTTTATTGTTCCCGTTGTCCCCTGAGTTTAGTCGACAAAAGGCTTTTCTGCATTCCTTGCAGTTAACTGCTTGTTCTTTTGATAAGGGAAGTTTTTTGTTTTTGTAGCGATTATATATAATAAAAGTTCCAGCGAATTGCGCCGTCCTCATCATATTGATTTGAAAACAGAAGATTGTAGGCGTTCGGTTTTGTTTGCTCAAGATCAATTGTCTATCAGATGTCAATAATCAAGTTGATCGCAAATTCTGTAATCCGGATTAAATGAACCGGAAGCTTTTTCATAGTTTATACAGTTCATTGTTTTTATCATAAAAGCTTTTATTGTGTTTACAATCTACTTTATAAAGCTATAGTCTCTCAGAAAAAGAGAGACTATAGTGTGTATGCGACGTTGATATATTAAAAGAAACCCTTCTGCTTGCAATTGCAAAGGATGAAAGCTTAAGAAGCAGATCAAGGAATAATTAAAAATTGACTTTTTACCAATTTATCTTGTTATAAGGCAAAATTTTTCAGGAGATTACGCAGCGTAAACAGCATTATTTCCTTCATCAATCTCATTTTTAAAATCGCATTTCGATTTTTTATCGAGGTGTTTTTCTATTAAGTTTATTGCTTCTGTTTCGGTGAGATTATTGATAATAGCAATTTCACGGGCCATACGATCGAGAGCAATAGCGTAGAGTTGACGTTCTGAATAAGATTGCTCAGGTTGTAGAGCTGAACGAAATAGATCGCGAACAACTTCAGCAATAGAAATAATATCTCCTGAATTAATTTTAGTATCATATTCTTGAGCACGTCGTGACCACATAGTGCGTTTAATGCGTGCTTTTCCTTGAAGAATTTTAAAAGCACGATTCATAGAATCAACTGTAGATAATTTGCGCATTCCAGTAGAAAGAGCTTTTGCAACGGGCACTTTTACATCCATTTTATCTTTAGCAAAGTGGATTACAAAAAGTTTTAATTTATGTCCTGCAACTTCTTGTTCTTCAATCGCTATAATTTGACCTACTCCATGGGTAGGGTAAACGATATACTCAGAAGTTGAAAAATCTTCAGCACTGAAAGAGGTATTTCGCGGGGGTGCCATATTTTAGTTTACTCCCTTTATGGCCAATAATAATATTGGCAAACGGATTAAATGCTTTAAAGCTAAATATCTTTAGAGTTGAGCGTTGAAGCTAAGTACTTTAAGGCCAAAAAAATGCTTAGCAAAACAGTTATGTTAAGACTTTGTTAACATAAAAATTCAAAAGAATCAATCATTTCTCTTAAGAATTTTGTATACCCATACAACGGTTTAAACTTTTGGAAAGATCTTTTGTTGAGAAGATGAGGTATTATTCGCCATTTCCTGGATTTTCTGAAAAATATTTTTCTAGTTTATTGGGAATACCATCCATTTCTTTTGCTTGGGGAAGTGGATCTTTTTTTGTCATTAAATTAGGCCATTTCTTTGCATAACGGAGATTGAGTTCTAGCCATTTTTCGAGTCCTGGTTCAGTATCTGGTTTAATCGCTTCAGCTGGGCATTCTGGCTCGCAGACACCACAATCGATGCATTCATCAGGGTGAATAACAAGCATGTCTTCACCTTCATAAAAACAGTCAACAGGACAAACTTCAACGCAATCAGTATATTTGCACTGAATACAATTGTCAGTTACAACGTAGGTCAAGATCAAACTCCATTTTCTGTCTTAGTGATCTTTAAAAAGGGTTTATAAGCGTGCGTCTTTATCACGTTTAAGTTGATCACGCAGCACAGCCAATTTTGCAAAAGGTGAATTGGAATCATGATTTTGTGTTCGCGATGATTTATTGTGTAAGGAAGCCGTTTTCTTTTTATTATATTTATAAGAATGTTGAGTTTTTAAAGGTTTTTCTTGAGAAATTTTATAGGGTGTATTGCTTCCTGGGGTGGAGGTTTTTTGGCTCTTCTCTTGCCATTTTTGTTGAGAGCTATTACGCTTCCGATTATGTTGTGTTTGTTGAAAATGATAATGCCATAATAAAATAGTTTTATTTTCTGCTTTATTTTGTATGTGTTTGGCAAAATCACCAACGGGTTCAGCTTTTGGTAGACAATCTGTAGCACAAGAGTGCTGTTCAAGAGAAGAAACCGTTTTTATTTCGGCTTGGGGTGTGTTGGAGTGTTGTATTGTTTTCCAAAGATCACCCACACATTCTGCTTCAGGAAACAGTGTCCTTGTTGTTGAGCCATTATGCGCTAAATCTTGGTGGGCGAGATTTTGTGTAAGCACAGAATTATCGTAACGATTCGATCGATAACCAAGTCCTTTAAGAATTTCCTCCATATCAGTCTCATTGGCTCCAAGAGTAGACATCATCGCTGGAGTCACAAAAAAACTTTTACCATCATAGGCGCCGTCTGGTTTTGGCTCTAATCCTGGTTTCCAATGGAGTGCAGGGCGAATAAGATTGGCAAGACGTTCTAGAATATCAATACGTACGGCACGTTTGCCTAGAACTTGATAACCCGCTAAACGATAAAATGTGGGGTTATATGTTGGGTCCGCAACAAATGAAGTTCGTCCGTTGTTCAAAGCAGCTAATATTTCATTTAATCCTGTTTGATCACTGTCTTTATTTTGGAGACACCAAAGCAGTGTGAGTGCTTGGATCGGTGCTGGTTTGAGCATTCCCATAACATAGATATTAAAAGCACCGAAGCGAATGCCGAGCTGTCGAAGATTTCCCCGTGCTTCTTGGTCAAGATTTTTAACCATTTTGGCAACACTACGACGGGGTAAAATGCCTAAAGAATCGAAAAGTTGTGAAGCAAGTTTAGCTGTTGAATCTGTCAAATGATCAGCATTGCGTAAATCTAAGAGCGGTTTTAAAATTGTTTCAAAATGAAAGATTACAAAACGCTCTAATCGCGCTATTACTTGATCACGAGGTTCGCCTGTTAGTTGTGCATCTGCTAAGAGAAGAACTTTGGGCTTTAAAATATCTGTTGTTGCAATGAGTTGTCCGACAGGTTGACCAATCCAGCGAATAATCCCATCGGAACTGAGTGTAAAATCCCCATTAGCGGCAGCACAAAAACGTGTTGCACGTTTCGTAAAGGCAGCAATTAAACTTTCGTTATTGATATTGTTTTGTTCATCAGTTTCTTTATCTGTATCTGTATTGCCTTTATTGATATAAAAACGAAACCCCTCAAATCTACCACTTCCACTTTTTTCAATAAGAACATCATCCTTTTGAATAATTTCGCTCTCCATGATCATTTTCTTTCTCAAAGTTTATGGGGTAAAAGGTTATTCTCAATAAGACCACTTTGCATTCTCTTTAGCATTTTAGCATGTTTATTATGCTTGCTTCAATGTGTTCTTATTGTCTTTTTGTAGGTATTTTAATTTTCGATATTGTCTTATCAAGACAACTATACAACTTTTAGTTGTAAATATAGGCAATAATGTTAAAATTTCTCTCTTATTTCACAATTAAAGTGAGTGATAAAAGACACTAATTTCTCTTTTATTTATCCTTTTTAATTTTTTTTCTTCATTTAATTATGTGGTGAAAGCAAGCATTTGCAGGCATTTGCTGTGTAAAAACCTATGCGTGAAGAAATAAGTTGTGTTGTCAAAATAAAAAAACAATTGCGATTGTAAAAATACACGTTAAAGTAGTATTCGTAATAATAAACAACTTTAAAGTTTATTAGAGCAAATAATGATGTCGTTGTCAAAACAACTTAGAAAATAATTTTAATCGCAAGGGATTATTATGAGTAGTCATTCACATGTTGTGTATAAAAGCAGTAAAAATTATAATAACACTGACACAAGTTTGGGTCGCAATATGATGCGTTCTGCGAAGCAGGCGCCCTATCTTGAACGAAAAAAGGAGCATGATTTAGCACTGCGATGGAAAAATAAACGTGATAATAATGCTATGCACCAAATTGCAGCGGCTCATATGCGTTTAGTTATTTCAATTGCTAGCCGTTTTAAACGTTTTAAAATGCCCTTAGGTGATTTAGTTCAAGAAGGATATGTGGGACTCTTAGAAGCAGCTGCGCGTTTTGATCCTGATCGTGGAGTACGTTTTTCCACCTATGCGACATGGTGGATAAGGGCTTCTATTCAAGATTATATTTTACGGAACTGGTCAATTGTTCGGGGAGGAACGAGTTCTTCGCAAAAAGCACTCTTCTTTAATCTTCGACGTTTGCGTGCTAAATTAGCGCAAGATGATAATACTTTGACCAAACAAGAAATTTTTCGTGCGATTTCTGAAAAGCTTGGGGTTTCAGTGAATGATGTTGAAAAAATGGATTTCCGTTTTTCTGGGACGGATAATTCATTAAGTCTTTCTATTTCTGAGAACGGTGAAACTCCAATTGCTAAAATGGATTCTTTAATAGATGATCATCCTCTCCCTGATTCTGTGATTGAGCAAGCAATTGATGGGCAACGGCGGGCGCAATGGCTTCATGAGGCTTTACAAATTCTCAATGAACGAGAACTCGAAATTATTCGTTTTCGCCGCTTAAATGAAGAGGGTACAACCTTAGAAGTGCTTGGTGAAAAATTGGGGATTTCAAAAGAACGTGTACGCCAAATTGAAGCGCGGGCTTTGCAAAAACTTCGGTGTGCTTTGTTAACAGTGAATTCTGCAGAAGTTTATCAAGTATAGGATAAGTATTCGGTGCTTCTTTGAAAAAAATTAAAATTATCATTGTTGAATGAGGAAGCAAAAATATTTTTCTGCATTCATTATTCATTCAGAAATGATTTTAACATACGAGCTTTCAAGAAGAGTTTGTGTTGGTGACAGTCCATTAATCACCCGAAAGAGTTTTTCTTTGTGTGGTGTATCTTGCATTTTATCCGAAAGGCTTAAAATTGTATCTTTCTGTTCAACGCGGACGATACGAATCTTTAAAGGGGGTAATTTCCTCAGCTCTTGAGGAGAAAGGGTGTGAAAACTTTCGGTTGTATTTTTTGCGATGGCTTCAAAATTTTTGGAATGATGAGGGGCAGCTGTTAGAAAGCGGAAAACACGATTTTTGATGGGAATAACAACTATATCAAATTGCCATTGTTTATTAGTCGCATGGGCATGGGCTGCAGGTAAGCCTTGAATTATTATCGGTTGAACAGAGGTTTCATCAAGTCCAGAAACCCAACCGCTTTTCAAGTAATCGCTTGCAGATATGTTTGTTGGAAAAGGGATGGCATCAAAACGAATAGCAATTTTATCTGGACCACTTGCAATGACAGCTGGAGAAGAATTGTTTATGGTAAAATTGGTTGGAACTGAGAAAGTGACGCCCCATTTTGGATGGACAAATTTATTCTCTCGTATATATCCTTTTTCAGGGTTATCTCCAAAAATCATGTTATCAAGGCTCTTAAGAAAGGTATCACGATCAGTGTTTTTAGTCTTAGGATCAGATGTGCTTATTTGATATGCTTTATTAATAGCTAGGCGAATTCGTTGTGGGGTTGTAGGATGGTGGGATAAAAAGTCTAATGAATCATTCGTTGTTCCGGAGATGTTGCGAAAAGCTTTATAAGCTTCCATGGATTGCAAAAAGCGTGGAAAAGCAAATGCATCATATCCAGCATGATGGAGCATTTCAATTCCAATGGCATCAGCTTCAAGTTCCTGATTCTTTGAAAATTGAGCCAGAGTTTGTTCTGTTTTTACGGTGTTGTGCAATTTCATGTCAGAGGATAATTCAACATGTGAGGACGTGTTGTTCGTGTATTTCAATTCTACTTTTTTTTGTAGGCGTAAGATACCATGATTAGCCGTAATATGCGCTATTTCATGTGCTAAGACAGCAGCGACTTCTGAAGAGTCATTAGCAAGTGCTAGCATTCCACGGGTTACATAAATATAGCCACCAGGTAACGCAAATGCATTTACATGGGCTGAGTTTAAAATTGTAACATGATAGGTTTGATTGGGGTTGTGTGAAACGGCAACGAGTTTTCCTATAATTTTTGCTAACATACGCTCAAGTTTTGGATTATTATATTCCTGACCATAAGTTTTTAAAATGCGGGGATGTTGTGTAGCACCCAATGTGGCATAAACATCATTGTTGTTGGAATGAGCCGTTTTTATAGGGAAATCTGAAGGATGTAAGTGATTATTCCCTTTAAATTTTATTTGGCATGCGACAAGGAAAAGAGAGAAGCTTACAAAAAATATTCTATAAATTGTGTGGTAAGAAAAGAATTTTTTTGGAAAAAATCTGAATCCTTGAATCATTGCTTTTTTCATTTTTTATTATTTCAACTTTCAGCTTTAAGATTTTGTTTGCACTTTATATTTAAGAATTTTTATAAGGATTCTTGAGATGTTTTCATGATTATAATCTATAGCAGTAATATATTAAAGGACGTTTTATACAAGGCATAATATGGCATGAAAACATTTACAATATTATTAAATGGCGACATTTGCGTTACGCAACGTTTACGTGATCAAATTCGTAATAGTCGCGTCATTGCTGCTGATGGGGGGATACGTCATGCTGAAGTATTATGCGTTGTCCCCGAATTGTGGTTAGGGGATTTTGATTCTTCTGAGCAGGATTTATTGCAGAAATATAGCCATATTGCACAGGAATTTTTTCCTTCTGATAAAGACGCAACCGATAGCGCATTAGCTTGTGAGCGCGCTTTACAGGAAGGTGCTCAACGACTTATTTTATGTGGTGCTTTTGGAGGAGAAAGAAGTGATCATACTTTATCTCATATGACTCAAGCAATAGCAATGGCAGAGAAAGGCATTTCAGTGTTATTGACCAGTGGTTGTGAAGAAGGATGGCCAATCATATCAAACTCTTTTTCTTGTGATTTGCCGAATGGATGCTTGTTTAGTATTATTGGATTTTCTGATTTACAAGGTTTAACAATGTCAGGGGTTAAATGGCCATTGTTAGACAAAAATGTGCCTTTTGGATCTTCTTTAACACTCTCTAACCGTATTTGTGGAACTTTTTATTGTTATTTGTATTCTGGTAAAGCTATATTATTAGCGTCTATACCTGTTTCATAGAGTCTTCTTGTCTGTGTAAGGCAAGTCGTTTATATGTATGAGATAAGTAAAAAAGCAGGAGCAGGAAAATCAGGGGGACTGATATAATAGTATAACGTGATTTTAGACTTTAAAGTAGAAAAAGAAAAGTAGAAAAAGAAAGGGTTTAATATGTTAAAACCAGTTTTTACAATGGCAGTTATTGCAGCTGTTGGGTTGAGTTCAACAGCATGTACAATGTCTGAACGAAAAATTACAGAATATGGTGTTGGAGGTGCTGCATTGGGTGCTTTAGCTGGTGCAGCGCTTGATGGTGGAAAACTTGGCGCAGTAACGACAGGTGCGGCTGTTGGTGCTATTGCAGGAACCGTAACAGGTGTTGCTGCAGTTCAAAGAAAAAATCAAAAGAAAATGGTACAACAGCAAGTGATTCAACAGTCTGGCTTATGCACCTATCGTGATGGAAAAGGGTATGTGTATAAAGCACCTTGTACTCATCAGACACCACATCAGATACCACAATTGTGCACTTATACTGATCAAAGAGGACAACGTTATCAGGCTCCTTGCCATTAATCATGTGAATGGCTATTCCACTTCTGCGGCTTGATCGTATTTTCTTAACCTTTGGAGGGCATCCTTTACTCGATCAGGTGAGTTTATCAGTTGGTCAAGGTGAGCGTATAGCTCTTGTGGGCCGTAATGGGTGTGGAAAATCGACGCTTTTAAAAATTGCTGCTGGATTATTAGAGCCGAGTGGAGGCGAGGTTTTTCGCCACCCTCTGGTGACGGTCCATTATGTGTCGCAAAACCCTGATTTTTCAGGATTTGATGATGTTAATACTTATATACAAGCTGGTTTAAATGAGACTCACGATAGGCAGTGGGTCAACACTCTCTTGGGGAATTTTGGTTTTTCGGGTACAGAAAAAGGAGAAACCCTTTCTGGAGGAGAAAAACGTCGTCTCTCATTATTACAAGCAATTGCAGTGCAACCCGATATTTTGTTGTTGGATGAACCAACCAATCATCTTGATTTACCAACGATCGAATGGTTAGAGGGTATGTTATGTTCTTTACGATCAGCGATTGTGGTTATTTCGCACGATCGGAGGTTTTTGGAAACGGTGACGCGTTCAACAGTTTGGATTGATAGGGGCACAGCTAAAAGGGTTGAAAAGCCTTTTTCTGAATTTGAAAAATGGCGTGATAAAGTGCTCGAGGAAGAAGCGCGTGATCAGCATAAATTGAACCGTCAGATTGAACGAGAAGAACAATGGTTGCGTTATGGAGTTACTGCACGACGTAAGCGCAATGTACGGCGATTAGGAGCGTTAAAGGAATTGCGTCAGCGTTCTCAGACCTATAAAGGACCTCTCGGAAATGCCTCATTTGAGGTGTCTAAAAGTCAAGAATCTGGGCAACTTGTGTTGGAAGCGAGGAAGATTTCAAAATCTTATGGGGATCGTATTCTCGTTAAGGATTTTTCATGGCGTCTTCAACGGGGGGACAGGGTAGGCTTGGTTGGCCGAAATGGTATTGGAAAAACAACATTGCTTTCTGTTTTGATAGGGCAGGAGCCTGCGGATCATGGAATCATAAAGCGGGGATATAATTTATCGATGGCCTTGCTTGATCAACAGCGTACTGTCAATGAAGAAGAAACATTAGCGCAGTATTTAACGGGAGGCAGAGGCGATACTCTTTTAATTAATGGGCAAGAGAAACACGTTGTTTCTTATATGAAAGATTTTTTATTTTTACCAGAACAAGCACGCACGCCGCTGAAGGAGTTGTCAGGCGGTGAAAGAGCGCGTTTAATGTTGGCACGTCTTTTGTCCCAACCTGCAAATTTTTTGATTTTAGATGAGCCCACCAATGATCTTGATATGGAAACACTTGATCTTTTACAAGAATTTATTGCTGATTTTCCTGGAACAGTTTTGTTGGTAAGTCATGATAGAGATTTTTTAGATCGAACTGTATCTCATATTTTAGCGCCTCAAGGGGATGGTCATTGGATTTTATATGCTGGGGGCTATAGTGATATGGAGGTGCAAATAAAAAAAGCTGCGCTTCCTTTGCGTAAAGAGTCGCAAAAATTAACAACTCTGGAGCAGAAAAAACAAACATCATTACATACAAAAATAGCACCCCGTAAATTATCCTATAAGCAAACATACGCTTTGGAAAAATTACCGGAACAGATTACTGTTTTGCAGAATGAAATCAAGAAAATTGAAGATTCTCTTTCTGATCCAGCGCTTTATTGTTGTGACAAAAATCGTTTTGAAGATTTATCCATAGCACTGGAAGAGAAGAAAAAGCTCTGTGCGCAAAAAGAAGAAGAATGGTTAGAACTTGAGCTTTTACGTGAAGAAATAGAACAAAAATGTCTCACTGATTAAGTCATCCCCAGGGCGTCTTTATAAAGTTGGATTACTGCTTCTTCTTCAATTCGTTGGTGATCTTCTTTTTTGCGGAGTCTTATGATGCTGCGGACTGCTTTACTGTCAAAACCAGATCCTTTAAGCTCCGTATACACATCTTTGATGTCATCAGAAATTGTTTTTTTTTCTTCTTCTAACCGTTCAATCCGTTCGATAAAACTACGCAGTTGATTAACGGATATAGCTTGTGTGGTATCAATCACATCGCTCATCGTATTCTCTCCGAATATATATTGTTTATTGGACTGTTGATAATAAACCCTTATTGGGGATGCCTTAAGAAGGGGTAGAGAGTCAAGCTCTACGTTTTTTTTAATCTATTGATTTTAATTTTTTGTATAAACGAGTTGTCTACATTGAGATAAAGAGATCAAGGAGTAAAAAAGAGATAGAAAGAAATATATAGAGTGCTATAATTTTGAAAAAAGAGAAAAATGGATATTTTGTTTTCAATATTTGCCTTGTGAAAGTGAACTTATGAATTTTAAAACGAAGATAAGGAGCAAGGACTGTGCTAAAAGAGTTTAGAGTTTTGTTCTTCAATATTCTTTTTTTCTTCTCTGCTTTTGAGTGTGCGAAAGCTGATTTTCGCGTTTGTAATACAACGCAAGAGTCTGTCGGTATTGCTATTGGCTATCGTACAGTTTCAAATTGGGTTACTGAAGGTTGGTGGATTGTTCCAACAACAGAGTGTAAAACTTTGATCGATGGCCCCCTTGCATCACGATTTTATTATTTATATTTCGAAAACACGCGAAAAAAAGGGAGTGGGGTAGGGAAAGTTATGATGTGTGTCCAAGATAGCCAATTTACGATTGAAGGTATCCACAATTGTTTTGTAAGAGGGTTTCAAAGAGCTGAGTTTGAAGAAATTGATACCGGTGATCAAACCAATTGGATGGTGCAGCTGACCGATAAGCCTGTATCGCACGATTCAAGTGTATTCAAACCCACCCCTATATCTAACGCTTCACCATCTAAGGCGGCTACATCTGTGCCCCTGTTTGTCCCTTCTGCTGAGCCTCTTTCTTCACCTGTATCTATTCCTGTTCCTACACTTGCACCTTCAAAACCGTCATCTTCATCATAAAATATATCGTTGCATAAAGTGTTAGTCGCTTTTTTCTTGCTGATATTTGGATCTGTTTTCATGAATGACAAACTTTTTAAAGCTACTATAAAAAGCTTAATTCTTAAATATGAAAGAGTGTTAAAGGAAATAAAGTCTTTTCTCTTGGTTGAGAGGAGGCTCACTGGGTCCTTTGTTTATGTGTTAGTACGGTCGTTTAAGGATCCAGATAAGCATATATTTTGTTTTATTCCCGTAGAGAAGATTCCTCTTTATTGTCTTTGAGTAATTGATAGGTGATCTTTTCAATTCTTTTCGTTGTTTCTGTTATAATTTTATCCATCATACAGTCTTTTTTCTTATTTTCTTCGAGAAGAGCTTTATAACTTTCTTGTAATTTTTTATTTTCTCGTTTTATTTCTTCCATTTCATCTATGATCATAATACCGGCCATAAGGGAGAGACGCTGATCACCAATTTCCCCAAAGTTTTTTTTAAGATGTGCAATATATTGATCCAATTTAGCAGCGAGCTGAATGAGATATTCTTCTTGCCCTGCATCGCAGGCCATACGGTAAGTTTTGCCATCAATCGTGACAGAAACGGTTTCCATTTTTTAAACCTTTATCGATCAACTACAACACGAATTGTTTCCATAACTTTAATCAGACGTTTAGAAACGTCCTTGTTGATTATGGTCAATCGTTCCGTCTGCGCTTCGGATTTATCAAGTTCTTGAGCAAGACGACTACGATCCGCATTCATTCGTTGAATTTCTTCTTCCCATTCGTTGCTTTTATCAATAATAGTGTTGTGATTGATAACAGCAACTTCTAAATTTCTGAGTGCTTTTTCCAATTTTTCTAGAGCTTGTGGTAAAATAACAGTCTCTTGATTCATAATGAGTGCATTCCTTAACAGTCATTTGTGCAAAAACGAATCACTTATATTCTTTTTGCATCTTTTTCATTTTTAAAGATATAGGCTATTTTAGCAAGCAAAGCAGAAGATTGATGTGAATTAAAAACTGGATTATTTGACATTATAGGTAGAAGTGTGGTGTGCATAAGGATGATAAGGAAGGATGTTCTTTTAGTTGATATGAGGTATAGGTGCAAAGTGTGCGCGTATTTTAAGAATTAACCGGCATAAGAACGGCATAAAGAATGATTAAGATAAAAGTAAATTTTACAAAAAAGTGGTCTATTATTTATGACAAATAACGAACAACAAAATCAAATGGCCCATGCCATTCGTTTTCTTGCTATTGATGCAATTGAAGCTGCTCATTCTGGTCATCCCGGTTTACCAATGGGAGCTGCGGATGTTGTTACTGTTCTTTACACAAAATTTTTAGCCTATGATCCTAAAAATCCACATTGGCCTAACCGTGATCGCTTTGTTTTATCTGCAGGGCATGGGTCAATGTTACTGTATGCTCTCTTGTATCTTTCTGGTTACGAGGATGTCTCTTGTGAGGATTTGCGCAATTTTCGCCAAATAGGATCTAAGCTTGCCGGTCATCCAGAATATGGACATGTCGCTGGGGTTGAAACAACAACTGGTCCCCTCGGTCAGGGGCTTGCGAATGCTGTCGGAATGGCATTGGGGGAACGCTTGCTCAATGCCCGTTTTGGGGAGTTAATTTGCCATTATACTTACGCTCTTGTGGGAGATGGGTGTTTAATGGAAGGGATTTCTCAAGAAGCGATAACCTTAGCAGGACATTTAAAACTCAATAAGCTGATTGTGTTTTGGGATGATAACGATATTTCGATCGATGGGGCTATTTCATTAACCGATAGTACAGATCAAATAGCGCGTTTTAAAGCATCTGGCTGGAATACTATCAAAGTGAATGGGCATAACCAGGCTGCTTTAACGCGGGCTATTGAAGCGGCACAAGCTTCTTGTAAACCGACGTTGATTGCTTGTAAAACAACGATTGGTTTTGGAGCGCCTAATAAAGGTGGAACGAATAAGGTTCATGGCTCTCCTTTAGGAGCAGAAGAAATTGATGCAACCCGTAAAGCTTTGGGGTGGGAAGAAGAACCCTTCGTTGTGCCGGCTGATATTCTTGATAGTTGGCGTTTGGCTGGTTTGAATGCTGCAAAAAAACGAAAAAAATGGGAAGAGAAATTTCTTGCTTTATCTGTTGCAGAGCGGGTTGAGTTTGAGCGGTTGATGCGTGGTGATCTAATCGGAAATTTTGAAAATGCTGTTGATGCTTATAAACAAAAATTGACTGTTGAATGCCCTGCTGTTGCAACCCGTAAGGCCTCTGAAATGGCGCTCGAAGTTATCAATGAGGTTGTTGAGGAAACAATTGGTGGTTCTGCTGATCTTACTGGATCTAATAATACCAAAACAAGTCAGATGAAAGCTATCTCTGCAGAGGATTTTTCAGGACGCTACCTCCATTATGGAATTCGTGAACATGCTATGGGTGCGATGATGAATGGTCTTGCACTTTATGGTGGTTTTATTCCTTATGGTGGGACCTTTTTATGTTTTTCAGACTATATGCGTCCTGCAATGCGCTTGTCGTCTCTTATGGGATTGCGGGTTATTTATGTCATGACCCACGATTCAATTGGTTTGGGTGAGGATGGTCCTACCCATCAGCCAGTAGAACATTTAGCAACATTACGTGCATTGCCGAATCATTTTGTTTTCCGGCCAGCGGATGCTGTTGAAACACTCGAATGTTGGCAATTGGCTTTAAAATCAAGAAAAACACCTTCTACTTTGGCTTTAAGTCGGCAAAATTTACCTCTTGTCCGTCAAGAGTATATAAAAGAAAATCTCTGTATGTTTGGGGCGTATGAATTATTAACAGCCAGTGATGATGCTCAAGTTACACTCTTTGCTTCTGGTTCAGAGGTGCATATTGTTGTCAAAGCGCACTCTGTTTTAGAAGAAAGTGGGATTCCAACACGGGTGGTTTCTGTCCCTTGCTTTGAATTATTTGCACAACAATCTGCTGCGTATCAAAAGGCACTCATTGGTGATGCTCCAATTAAAATTGCTGTTGAAGCAGCTATTCAACAAGGGTGGGAGCGCTTTATTGGCTGTGATGGAGTCTTTGTTGGAATGGAGGGATTTGGAGTCAGTGGGCCAGGTGATGCCCTCTATGGGCATTTTGGCATTACCTGTGAGGCTGTAGTGGCAATTGTTAAAGAAAAACTTGAAGAGATTAATAAGGAAGTGATGATATGAGTGTTCGCGTTGCAATTAATGGATTTGGACGGATTGGACGTAATATTTTACGGGCTGTCGTTGAAAAAAAACGCCAAGATATTCAGATTGTGGCGCTTAATGATTTAGGATCGGTGGAAGCAAATGCGCACTTATTGCGCTACGATTCCGTTCATGGGCGTTTTCCTGCTCCTGTGAAGGTGGTGGGGGATAGTTTGGATGTTGGATGTGGTGCGATTAAAGTGATCGCTGAACGTGATCCGGCACAATTGCCGTGGAAGTCTTTAGATATTGATATTGTTCTCGAATGTACGGGGCGTTTTACAGCGCGTGATAAGGCGTGTCTTCATTTAGATGCAGGGGCAAAGCGTGTTTTGGTTTCTGCACCTTCTGAAGGGGCTGATTTAACCGTAGTGTATGGAGTCAATCATCAGGCATTGAGCAAAGAGCATCGTGTTGTTTCGAATGCTTCTTGTACAACGAATTGCTTGGCTCCCGTTGCACAAGTGCTCCATCAAGCAATTGGAATCGAAAAAGGGTTTATGACAACGATTCATTCCTATACCGGTGATCAGCCTGTTTTAGATACAATGCATAAAGATCTTTATCGTTCGCGTGCTGCAGCTCTTTCTATGATTCCCACATCAACAGGAGCTGCTAAAGCAGTGGGATTAGTTTTACCAGAACTAAATGGTTTGTTAGATGGTGTGTCACTGCGGGTTCCAACACCCAATGTTTCTGTTGTGGATTTAACGTTTACTGCTAAGCGTTCTACGACTGTTGAAGAAATTAATGCGGCTATTCGGATGGCTGCTGAAGGATCTCTAAAAGGAATTTTGGATTATACAGAGGAAAAACTTGTGAGTAGTGACTTTAATCATGATCCACATTCAGCAATTTTTCAGAATGATCAAACCAAAGTGATTGATGGAACATTGTGTCGCGTTTTGGTTTGGTACGACAATGAGTGGGGTTTTTCAAATCGGATGAGTGATACGGCTGTTGCTTTTGCCAAAACATTGTGAAAGAAGGATTTTTGATCCTTGTTGTCGCATAAAAAAGAGGGTGTTTTGAAAAAAATCTGATGTTTTTGAGGAGCATCAAAAAATATTTTAGCGCAAGAAAAATGGTGAAGGAGTGCTATGAAGGCTTTGAATATATAAAGAACTGATGAACAGTGAGCTAAAAGTGCACGCCAAAGGAAAGAAGAGTGTTTTCAAGGATAAAGAAGAAGAGAAAACAGTTATGGAATTTCAGACACTCGATGATGTTGATGTAACAGGAAAACGCGTGCTGGTGCGGGTGGATTTTAATGTCCCTATATTGAACGGGAAAGTGTGTGATGCAACCCGGATTGAAGGCCATAAAGACACACTTGTTGAACTTCAAAAGCGTGGGGCTAAGGTTATTATCCTGTCTCATTGTGGTCGTCCCAAAGGACAAGTTGTTCCAGAATTTACCGTGCGTTCTGTCGTTGAGGTGCTCGAAAAAATCATAAATCAGTCGGTTTTATTTGCAAGTGATTGTATAGGGGAGGTCGCTCAAAAAGCAGTCAATACAGTACAAGAGGGGCAAATTCTTTTGCTTGAAAATGTGCGGTTTTATCCGGGAGAAGAAAAGAATGATCCTTCTTTTGCTCAAGCTTTAGCGCACAATGGGGACCTTTATGTGAATGACGCTTTTTCTGTTTCTCATCGTGCTCATGCTTCAGTAGAAGGGATTACACATCTCTTACCTTCTTACGCAGGGAGGGCGTTGCAGAAAGAATTGCGGGCATTAGAAAAGGGTTTGGATCGTCCGATGCACCCAGTGGTAGCGGTTGTTGGAGGGGCTAAGGTTTCTAGTAAGCTTTTTGTTCTTAATCATTTGGTTGAAAAGGTTGATTATTTGGTTATTGGCGGTGGTATGGCCAATAGTTTTCTAGCAGCACAAGGTGTTTCTGTTGGTCAATCATTGTGTGAAAAAACGCTGATGACAACAATAAAAGAAATCATTGAGAAAGCACAGAAAAATCACTGTACACTCCTTTTACCTTTGGATGTCATTGTTGGATTTCATTTCGCAAAAGAAACACCGCATCAGTGTTATGCTCTTGAGGATATTCCTGAAGAAGGAATGATCTTGGATATTGGTCCTCGTTCTATTGCACATATTCAAGCAGCAATTGATAAGGCAAAAACGCTTGTCTGGAATGGTCCACTTGGTGTTTTTGAAATGTCTCCCTTCGATCAGGGAACGGTGACAGTTGCACGGTATGTTGCAGAACGCAGTCAGCAGGGACAATTGGTATCCATTGCTGGAGGAGGAGATACAGTTTTTGCGTTAAATCACGCAGGTGTTGCCAATGATTTTACCTATCTTTCAACAGCAGGTGGGGCGTTTTTAGAATGGATGGAAGGGAAAGGTCTTCCTGGAATTCTCGCTCTTCAGCATGTATGAAGGGAAAAGCATCCGATGACTTCAGCAAATGGGCTGATCGGTTATTGATTTTATAGCGTGGAAAAAGAGGAGCTTGATTATGAGTGAGCGTCTTGAAGATATTGCAGTTTCTCTGGTTCGTCCGGGAAAAGGCATTTTAGCAGCCGATGAAAGTACAGCAACGATTGGAAAACGATTCCAAACCATTGGTGTCGAATCTACCGAAGAAAATCGTCGGGCTTATCGTGAAATGTTGTTTTCAGCAAAAGAAGCAATGGAAATGGCTATTTCTGGTGTGATTTTATTTGATGAAACAATTCGTCAAAAAGCATCAACAGGGCAAATGTTAACAGATCTCATTCGTCATACTGGTGCTGTGCCAGGCATTAAAGTTGATACAGGGGCTAAGCCTTTGTCTGCTTTTCCTCAGGAAACAATTACAGAAGGATTGGATGGTCTGCGTGAGCGATTGAAGGATTATTATGCGTTGGGTGCGCGTTTTGCTAAGTGGCGTGCGGTGATTGCAATTGATGAACATTCTTTGCCAACAAGGGGTGCAATCAATCAAAATGCTCAAGCTTTGGCACGCTATGCTGCTTTGTGTCAGGAAGTTGGACTCGTGCCAATTGTGGAGCCTGAAGTTTTGATGGATGGTCCGTCGCGTCAGCATTCAATTGCTCGCTGTTTTGAAGTAACACAAACAGTTTTAAAAAGAGTCTTTGAAGAATTATTTCAAGCACGTGTTCTTTTGGAAGGCATGATTTTAAAACCTAATATGGTTATTGATGGCAAGGATGCACGCAAGGCTTCCGTTGATGAAGTCGCTGAAAAGACAGTTCGTGTTCTAAAACAAACTGTTCCTGCTGCTGTTCCAGGAATTGCTTTCCTTTCTGGAGGGCAATCCGATGAAGAAGCAACAGCGCATTTGTCTGCTATGAATAGTTTTGGTTTATTGCCTTGGAAATTGACTTTTTCTTATGGACGTGCGCTACAAGCTGCAGCTTTGAAAGCATGGGGTGGAAAAGCCGAACAAAGCGCTGCGGCACAAAAGGCTTTTTATCATCGTGCGCGCATGAACCATTTGGCGGCTTTAGGACAGTGGACAAAAGAACAAGAACAGTCTTGTGCATAATGAAAAATAAAGGAGAAGATAAAAACAAATTTTAGATTGTCTTCAATCCCTGTCCTTTATGATGGAAATGATAGACAGGGGTTTTAGATGTATAATTTTTCCTTCTTCTCAAGGGGTGTATTCTTTAGTAAATACCCTTCTTCGTGGTTTGAGCAGTATTGATCGGGGGAATTTATCTGACCGAAACAGCACTGATACAATCCGTTGCGTATAAAGAGAAGGCTGCAAGACCGTAAGAGTAGTTTTGAGAGTTTAAAAGAGAATAGTCTCTTTATTTGTCCTTTATCCTTTTTATTGCATATTGAGGAGAGGAGACCATGCTGGGTCAGAGGCATCATTTGGAGTGGGCAAGAGGCGTTCATTGCGTCCGGTAATATCAATTGTGTAAATTTTTGAGCCTTCTCCTGGATTTTGACGAAAGAACATCAGTACTCGGCCATTGGGTGCCCATGTAGGACCTTCATTATGGAAACCTGTTGTTAAAATGCGCTCGCCTTTTCCATCAGGATGCATCACGCCAATGGAAAATTGACCCTGAAATTGTTTTGTGAACGCAATATAATCCCCGCGCGGAGACCAAATAGGTGTGGAATAGCTTCCTTCATTAGAAGAAATACGTTGGAGATCACTGCCGTCTACGTTCATCGTATAAATTTGTGGTTTTCCATTCCGATCAGAGGAAAAAACAATTTTAGTGCCATCTGGTGAATAAGAGGCTGATGTATCAATCGCTTGGGTTGCTGTTAAACGGGTCATTTTCCGTGTGCGTAAATCCATCGTATATAAATTAGCACTTCCATTGTTTTGTAACAAACTCATAATCACCTTTTGTCCATTCGGAGAAAAGCGGGGAGCAATGGTCATGTTATCAAAACTTCCAATCAATTCTCTTTGTCCTACTTCCATTTGCTGGAGATAAACATGAGGTGTTTTGTTTTTCCCATAAGCCATATAAGTGATTTCTTGTCGCTTAGGAGAAAAACGTGGCGTAAGGATAAGTTCACTGCCATCGGAAAGATAGATTAAATTTGCTCCATCTTGATCCATAATTGCTAAACGTTTGATACGCGCATTCTGTGGTCCTGTTTCATCAATAAAGACAATGCGGGTATCAAAATAGCCCTTTTCACCTGTCATTTGGCTATAAATTTCATCTGCAATCATATGGGCAACACGGCGCCAGCGTTCCGTTGCTGTATAAAAGCGTTGTCCTTTGATTTGTCGCTTGCCTGCAACGTCCCATAAACGGAAATCAACTTTAAGCCGTCCATCTGTTTCTCTATAAATTTTTCCTGTGACTAATCCTTGAGCGTTTATTTTTTTCCAATCAGGAAAGTTTGGTTGTTGATCGGGATTAGGTGTTATTTCAGGAAAAGAAGATTTCTGCAGGGGAAAAAAAAGGCCTGATCTTTCGAGATCTGCTGCAACGACAGCTGCAATTTTAATGCCTAATGAATCGTGAGAAACAAAATCCGCGACGGCAATGGGAATGGGGTTAAAATCAGCCTTTGCAATCGTGCCTTTCAGCTGTGCATATGAAGATGAAAAACCGGAAAACCATAAATATACACTGAAAAAAAACAAGGAAGAAATTATACGTTTTATCACAGTCATGTGGTCTTCATCCTTTCTTTATATAAAAACTGTTGTTTTATGGTGCTGTTTCTTGAAAAGGATCAACATTAAAATCAAAGCCTTGTCCCCATAAATTATATTGATCACGGGGAAGATTTTCATAGGGTTGGCACGAAAAAACAGCAGCATAAACTTGTTGTGTCATGATAGCAAGCTGACTTTCTTCACCTTTGAGAGGATCGATCTTTGGTTCGCCTATCACATTTCCATTATTATTTAAATAAAATTGTAAACGCACAACAGGGCGATTGTTCAACTTCCCTCCGATAGCAACAAGTTTGAGCTTTTGTTGAATACAGGTGCCTACAATATTAACGAGTGTTTGTGCTTTTTTTTCGGAATCACCAATATTTTTTTGCGCACCTAAAGCTTCTGGTTTGTTGGAACGTTTTGCACCTCCCCCTTGGGTTTTTGCACGATTAATAAGCTGTGTTTTTTCCATTGCTAAAATGTCTTCAATCGTTTGTTCTCCTTTGGGAGGAGATTTTTGTGCCTTTTGAAGATGAGAAGGGTCAACCGGCTTTTCCTTTGGTTTAAACGATGGGACAGGAATAGTGTCTGGAAGCGTCATTGTTGGTGTTGATTCATGAGGGCTTTCCTCAGTAAGTTCTTCTAGTATTTTCTCAAGAGGATCTTCGGGCTTTGTTTGTTCTAAAGCTGTAGGAGGAACTGTTTGGTCTGTTGATTCCGGTTCTTGTGGCGGTGTTTTCACTTCATTTTTTGTCAGTTCTGGTACTGGGTGGAATAAGGCTTCTGTTTCTGTTGTTGTCAAATTTTGCGTTTTTAGGGATGTTTCAGGGATATCCGATGCATCTTGTTGTCCAAAAGAAGAAGGTGTTGCATCTATAGATTGCACTTTTTCTTTTGGCTGAAAGGGCGCTTGAAGATCCATCGTTCCTTCACCAAAATGACGCGCATCTTCTTTTTCTTGTGGTTGCGTCGTTGGTTTGGGAGCAGAGTCTTCAAGAGGAGGAGCGTTCGATGAGCCTTCTTGAACAGCAAGCTCTTGGTCAAGAGAAGATAAAGTAATCGGAGCCATTTCTAAGGGGTGTTGCATGAAAGGAGAAGAGGGAGTGAAGTGTATTATTCCCCAGCTGAAAAGAATGAAATGCAGTGCAAATGATAAAGTTAAACTTTTCTTCATGCCGTGATGAGAGCCTTTTTCCATTTGTATGCCTTGCTGTTTTGTTTTTTACTCTTGCAAGGAGTTTTGAGATAGATAATGCAACAGTTTATAGAGAATTTTATTGTCCTAAACTGGCCAAAGCAACCTGCGAAAAACCTGCTTTTTGAATATGTGCTAAAAGTTGCAAAACTTGTTGATATTCAACAGTTTTGGCGGCACGGACAAAAATACGTTTGTTCTTTTGCTTAGGATCCTCGGCTAAGAGGGCTTTGAGGTGATCAATCAAAGCTTCTTTTGTATCGTAGTAGTTTTGATTGATAGCTAAACGCCCTTGGGCATCAAGCGAAACCGTTAAGGGGGTGCTTTCCATTTGCACGGGTCCTGCTTGGCTGTGGGGGAGATCAAGAGGAACACCGTTTACCAAAAGAGGAGCGGATACCATAAAAATAATCAGTAAAACGAGAATAACATCGACAAAAGGTGTAACGTTAATTTCGCTCATTAAAGAAGTGCGTGAACGGCGCCGTCTACGTGTCGTTTTGTGAGCGGAAGAAGCAACAGAGAGTCCCATAGCACACCTCTTTATAAGGATGAATTGTTGGATGTTGTTTCATCAATTCGCCGTGACAAAATTGTCGAAAATTCATCAGCAAAATTTTCTATTTTTGCTATAATCTGCCCACTTTCACTTGTCAATTTATTGTAAGCAATAACAGCGGGAATGGCCGCAAACAAACCAATGGCAGTGGCTAAAAGTGCTTCTGCAATGCCTGGAGCTACAATTGCTAGCGATGTATTTTGAGAGGCAGAAATAGAAAGAAACGAATTCATAATTCCAACAACGGTTCCAAATAAACCAATGAAAGGACCTGCAGATCCGAGAGTTGCTAAAAAGCCTAATCGTGATTCTATTTTTACACTTTCACGGCCTAAGGTTAGATCCATTGCTTTATCAATTCTAGATTGGAGGCTTAAGGGTGTGGGCAATCCTTTTGAGAGTGACTTTTTCCATTCCGTCATTGCGGCAAGAAAAACAATTGACATACTATTATTTCGTTGACTTTTATAGGTGCTGTAAAGGTCGTCTAAAGATTGTCCTGACCAAAAATTTCGCTCAAAATGGTGGATATCACGCCGTATTCGTCGATAAGAAACGATCTTATCAAAAATAATAGCCCAGCTCCATATAGAGGCAAAGATTAACCCAAGCATAACAGCTTTTACAATCCAATTGGCTTGCATAAATAGGCTTAATATTCCTATTGTTTCTGGACTTGCAAATTCTACTTGTGCCATGATCTTTTAACCTCTTCAATGAAAGATTCATTTCTTTACAGTCCATTACAGCATATTGTTTTATAGTTTCTAAATTTGACAAAACAAAGTTGCGTTTTTTTAACAAAAATGTCTAAAAAGTTTCTTTATTTTCTTCCAAGAGCAGTTTACCCTTTAAGGACTTCTGATCCAAGATCGCTTTTTAAAAGAGCAGAGGAGAGATTCTTAGGTAAACGGCGCGGTTTTGCTTCTTGATTAATGAGGGCAATTTCAACTTTTGCTTTAATTAAGGTCATTTCATTGCGCAAAATGATCTGATTCATAAAAAAGCGCGCCCCTTGAATGCTTTGCAGGGATGTTTTGATAGTCAAAAGATCATCAAGCGTGGCTGGTTTGGAAAAGGTGATGTCCATATGACGGACGACGAAAAATAATTTCTCCCCTTGGCTATCCGAGAGTAATTCATTGTTGTTAAATCCCATATCACGCAGAAATTCTGAACGTCCTCTTTCTAAAAACTCAAGGTAACGTGCATGATAAACAACACCGGAAAAATCCGTATCAGCCACATAAATTCGTGCTTGAAGAGTATGAGAAGAGGAAGAAGGTGATTGTGTCAAAGGTGTGGTTTTATTCATTGTCTTGCTCCCACAGAGAAGATTGAGAAGACGTCTTCGTTGATGAAGAAACCTTTTTGATTGCTTCTGCTGTTGTGGGAGGACAAAGTCTTAAATGTGTCCAGGCTTTTTCTGTTAAAATCCTCCCACGTGCTGTTCGTTGAATAAAGCCTTGTTGAAGCAAGTAAGGTTCGATAATATCTTCAATTGCATCACGCGGTTCTGAAAGAGCCGCAGCAATTGTTTCAATCCCAACCGGCCCTCCTAAAAAAGTTTGCGCAATGAGGATGAGATAACGGCGGTCTAAAGGATCAAGGCCAAGATGATCAACTTCAAGACGTGAAAGAGCTGCATCAGCAATTGTATGATCAATTTTTTCAGCCTTTTTGACTAAAGCAAAATCACAGACACGCCGTAAAAGACGCCCTGCAATTCTGGGGGTCCCACGGGAACGGCGCGCAATCTCATGAGCGCCATCATCACTGATCTGAACTGAAAAAAGACGCGCATTGCGTTGAACAATGTATTCTAATTCCTCTATGGTATAAAAATTTAATCGGATGGGAATGCCAAAACGATCCCGTAAAGGGGTGGTCAGTAATCCTAAACGTGTTGTTGCTGCAACTAAGGTAAATTTAGCTAAGTCAATTTTGACTGAACGAGCCGCAGGACCTTCACCAATGATAAGATCAAGTTGATAATCTTCCATGGCCGGATATAAAATCTCTTCGATAGCCGGGTTTAAACGATGAATTTCATCAATAAAAAGAACATCTCGCTCTTCTAGATTGGTTAAAAGAGCTGCCAAATCACCTGCTTTGGCAATGACAGGTCCTGAAGTCGAACGAAAATTAACACCTAATTCCTTTGCCATAATTTGTGAAAGTGTTGTTTTTCCTAAACCAGGAGGTCCAACAAATAAGACATGATCTAAGGCTTCATGTCGTGTCCGCGCTGCTTCAATAAAAATTTTTAAATTCGCACGGGCAGCTTCTTGACCAATAAAATCATCTAGGGTTTGAGGCCTTAAGGAGCGATCCGGATCGTTAGGAAGAGGGATAGATCCGAGAAGGCGGTGAGAATCATCTTTATGCATTATGCATTGTTCCCTTGATTTTGTGAGGAAAGAAGTTTGAGACTATGGCGCACAAGAAGTGCTGAGGAAATCGTTTCTCCTTTAAGAGCAGAAACGGCCGAAGCTAAAGCTGTGGCCGCTTTTTCATGATCAAAACCAAGCTTGATTAACGCTAATAAAGCATCGTTGGTTGGCTGATACTCCTCTTCTGAAGAAAAAGTCAAAGAAGACGAGAAAGCAAGATTCTTATTGTCTTCTTTAGAAAATTGAAGCGTTTTGTTTTTGAGTTCGCTTACAATTCTTTCGCTGACTTTTTTGCCAACGCCTGGAGCACGACTGATCATCACAATATCGTTGAGGGTAATTGCTTGGGTGAGCTCATTAACGGATAAGGATCCTAAAATTGCCAATGCAACTTTTGCGCCAACACCCGGGACATTTTGTAAAAGGCAAAACCATTCTTGTTCAGATTTTGTTGCAAAGCCAAAAAGCCGAATCGCTTCTTCACGGACATGGGTTTCGATGAATAAACTGAGACTTTCACCTATGGCTGGTAAAGAAGAGTGAAGGCGGTTAGGGATAAAAATAATATATCCAACACCCTGCACATCGAGAATAATGTGATCGCTAAAAATATGTTCAAGAATGCCTTTGAGTTTCCCAATCATGCGCTTGCCTTTAAACGGTTAGAGGGACTTGTGTGTTGAGGACTATGGCAAATGGCAAGGGCTAGGGAGGTATTGCGTTTTCCAATCCTGCGCTTGCCTGTAGAGGGGTCAGAAGAATGTGTGTGTTGAGCGCTGTGGCAAATGGCAAGGGCTAGGGGTGTGTTGCGTTTCCCAATCATGCGCTTGCCTTTAGGCGGTAAGAAGGATTTGTGTGGTGAGCACTATGGCAAATAGCAAGGGCTAGGGCATCGGCTGCATCACTGCTATCAAATTCAGCTCGAGGGAGAAGAATTTTCACCATCATGTGAATTTGCTCTTTCTCTCCATGTCCCACACCAATAACTGATTTTTTGACTTTATTCGGAGCATATTCGGAAATAGGAAGACCTTCTTGAGCAGGAACAAGGAGTGCAATGGCACGGGCTTGACCAAGTTTTAAAGTGGCCGCAGCATTTTTATTGACAAAAACATGTTCAACAGCTGCTTCATGGGGCATAAATTGATGGACAACTTTTGAAAGCCCTTCATAAAGTTCACATAGTCTAGAAGCAAGGTCATTCTGCGCATTAGAGTGAAGTGTTCCCGATGCTACAAAATGGAGATGATTGCCGCATAGGTCAATCACCCCCCATCCTGTACGTCGAAGTCCAGGATCAATTCCTATGATGCGAATCGTGTCTACCATAAAATCCAGTTTATTTGATTTCTTAGTATTTTAATAGATGGAGTTAACGAATAGAACAAAAGAAGAAAATATAAAGTAAAGAAAGTTCAAAAATATTTGAAAAAAAAGACAAAAATATAACCTTAAAAAATTGTTTTTTCTTTTTAAAGGCCTTTATAGAGAAAAATAGAAGAAGAAAGTCTAAGAGGGCATTAAGGGTGAAAGTGCTTAAAGGCGCTGAAAAGCTGTTTTAAGCAATTGAAGTTGTTTATTGACTGGATTGTTTTGAGATACAGTCTGTAAAGAAGTGTGTTTTTTATCATAGTTCATATGCTGCATTCTTTTTTCTAATCGAAGCGAGCGTTTGACAAAGTGACGAAAAACTTCTGGCAATTCTTTCCAGTGTGCAGATTTTGATTCAAGGGATGGGGTGGAAAGAGAGACTTTTGCGATCTCTTTTTGAATTTGTTCCGGCGACATTTCCCCTTCACGCTCGGCTCGAATCAATAAAAGCTGAGAAGCAATTTGCATTAAACGTGTACTCAAATACATTGCTTCTTTCCCATAAATTTCAGAGAGCTCTATCGAAAGATCGCGGGCAATTAAGCGACCTTCTGTATCAATATAAGTTGCTGTCTCTTCAATCAGGGCCATTGTTTCTTCATAAAGACGATTAAACACGTTCTCAAAGGCATTGTGTTCAATCATGACAATGGCTTGATTGTGTGGACGCTCATGTACGTTCACCACCTACTATACTCCAAAACTAGAACAATTTTGGGAACATTTAAAAAATAACACTACGGAAATTTCTTTTTTCAAATGCCTCCTGAAGGGTAATAAGTACCTTTTTTAGCATTATTGTGCAATGTCCTTTTTAGGCTAAGGTTAATGAGCTTGAAGGAGAAGGGTTTCTCCGTTTTTTTTTACAGTGAAGTGGAATACGCATTTTTGTTTTCATAATAATAAGCGATCATAAATTGAAGACAGAGGCCACTTATGATCAAAAAACTATCCCATATAAATGTACTGTTCATTGCCGTTTTTAAAATCTGTCCGCACATAGCAAAAAGAGTTCCAGTTACAAAAACCGGTAAGCTCTGTTTTCCTAAGATCGCTAAGGGATGTCGTGTTGAGACATGAAGCTTTTGATGTATCCAAGGAAGACAAATAAGCAAAGAAGATAAAGAAAGAATATGCAACAGACGTGGGAGGCTTAAAAAAGTTTTATTGAAATTAATCAAAGGGGAAGACCAACTAAGCCAACTAAAGCTTCCCCACCAATTTAAGCGTACCCATAACAGAGAAAAAACAAGATAGATGATAGAGAATGTCAACAAAAAAGGGCGAAAGGGAATCGATTTCTTCTCTTTGAGAAAGAGAGTCGTTGTGAGGCCAATAACAAAGAGAAATTGCCATGAAAGAGGATTTAAAAACCATTGCCCTTGAAGAGGATAAGAAGGAGGCGCAATCCTATAAAGGCCACAGAGAACATAAAGTGTGAAGGAGGTGAAAAGAAGAAGCCCCTTGTGCCGACAGCTCAAATAAAGCATAAAAGGCCCGAAAATCATGAAAACAACGTAAAGCGAAAGAATATTGTTATAGCCAAGTTGATGACCAAAACTTAAAATACTCAAAAATGCCAGAAAAGGGTCTGTAAAAAATAATCCTACGTTATTCATAGAGGTGAATTTCTCTAAATGCCACAGGGAAAAAGCTCCCCAAAAAAGGCCTAAGGTGACAAAAGTAGTAAAGAGATATGCTTTATAAAGGCGAAAAGCTCTTCTCCAAAGTTTGCTCATCAGAGAAGAAAAAGGTAACTTATACCAACGCGCATGAAAGCTAAGTCCAAGTGAAACGCCTGAAAGAAGGACAAATATTTCTGCTGAATCAGAAAAACCAAAGTTTTTATGGGTGAGATGTTCATAAAATGTACCAGGAATATGGTTGATGAAAATTGTCAACAGCGCTAAAGAACGACAAACATCAATCCGTGTATCACGGGGAATCTGTAAATTATGATGAGAAGACGTTCTAGAATATGTCATGAAGGGGCCCTTAAGGTATCAAATAAAGAGTCTGTTTTTAAAAGCGCATGACCATAAAATGGTTTTTAAGTGTGAGTCGTGCAATGCAATGTTGAAAGATGCAGGATGACAAAACAAAAAAGTGAACCAATTGTGCAATGTCTTTCCCCTCAGTTGATTTTGACAGTTGATGTCCATCGTACACTCAATCCTGTTTTATTTCGTCAGATTTTGCAAACGCAATCTTTTGTTTGCGTTATTCTGTATGATTCGCAAGGGGAAAAAATGGGGGAAGAGCATTTGCAAAAGAGTGGACATCTCTATGCTCATGATATTCGGCAGAATGGCGCAGCTTTGATTATTGCTGAGCAAAGTCGTGTTGTCGGCCGGATCAAGGCGGATGGTTTGCATTTAGAAAGCCATTTTAATCTTTCCCAAGTTATCGAAAACTTGAAAAAAGAAAAAAAAATAATTGGTTGTGGAAATTTTCAGAATCGCCACTCTGCAATGGTTATCGCTGAAACAGGCGTTGATTATCTTTTCTTTGGAAAATTAGGTGCTGACAAAAAACCTCGTGCCCATCCTCGAAATATTCAGCTGGCACAATGGTGGGCAGAGATTATGAACACGCCCGCCATTATTCAAGCGGGGAGTGAATATGCATTTTTTGATGAAACTTTGGAAACCGCTTGTGAATTTATTGCCGTGGAAGAAATGATTTTTATGCAGGATGATCCTTTGAGGGTGCTTGATATGATAAAAGAAAAATGTCAAAACGTTCTTCTACGGACGGAGAGGGAAAAGTCATGAATAAATTTTACAGGGTATTTATTCTGGGAACAATCGCATTTGTGATGGCTTTTGGAAGTTCTTCACAGGCTCAACAGGGAGGGCAAATTGTAGATATCTCTCAAAATATTCAAGAGGCTCAAAAAATTGTGATGCCTTTAGAAGCCGGTCAATATGATGAAGCCTATGATTATTACACCAAAGGGCATTATGTAAAAGCTTTTCGTGCCGCGCTCATGCGTGCCGAACACAATGATCCAATTGCTCAGACTTTGTTAGGGCGAATGTATATGGAAGGATGTATCGGACCTGTTGATGGGAAACAGTCCGCTTTGTGGTTTGAACGCGCTGCAAATCAAGAAGAACCACAAGCACAGCTCCGTTATGGTTTGATGTTGTTTGATGGAAAATTCGTCGAAAAAAATATAAATCTTGCCGAAGAATTCATTCAAAAAGCAATGCATGCTGGTGTTAGAGAAGCTTATTTTTATGCTGGGCAAATTCACCTTTATAGAACCTTGCACGAAAACAAAGCATCCGAGGAGGAAGATGTAAAAGAGAGTGATGTAAAAAGTCGAGAAAATGAGAGCATAGAACAAGCGTTAATATGGTTCTTAAAAGGTGCTTCTCTTGGAGATCCTGAAGCAGCTTTTGCTGCTGCGAAAATTCTTTCTGTAGGCACTTTTACAATCCCCAAAAATGATGGTAATGCGCGCAGACTTTTGGAAGTTGCAGCACAAAATAAACATTTAATGGCTCAAGTTATTTTGGCACAATGGTTGTTGCAGGGACGTGGAGGAGAAAACGATTTTCAACGTGCTTTTAATTTATTTTTGGACAGTGCACATAAAAATATTGTGGTCGCACAGGTCAATTTGGCAAGGCTTTATCGCGATGGGATTGGGACAACCGAGAATCTCATTATGGCTGCTGCGTGGTATTTGATTGCAAAAGTTCAAAAAGCAAAAATTCCCGATCTTGAAACCATGATTGAGAGGATGGATAGAGATCAATTACAAAGAGCAGTGCAACAAGCAAAAAAATTGATCTAATAATTTTTAGAAGGCATTTAAACGAAAGTTTAAAGTTTTATGGTAGTGTAAAATATTCATATATTCAATAACACAACGGTTTTTGTAAAAAGTAAAATAAGAGGTCTCCTCTGTTCTTATCAAATTGGAGATGAACAATGAAAATTAATGGAAATGAAATTCGACCTGGAAATGTGATTGAACATCAAGGAGGTTTATGGGCAGTTGTGAAATGTAATGCCGTTAAACCAGGAAAAGGAGGCGCATTTAATCAGGTTGAAATGAAAAATGTGATCGATGGTACAAAGCTGAATGAGCGATTTCGTGCCGCTGAAACCGTTGAAAGAGTGCGACTCGAACAAAAAGATTTTACTTTCCTTTATCAGCAAGGGGATGTTTTGGTCTTCATGGATTCACTTTCCTATGAACAGCTCGAATTGCAAAAAGATTTCGTCGGCGAGCGTGCTGCTTTCTTAAACGATGGAATGACCGTGACTGTAGAGCTCTACCAAGAAAAACCCATTGGGGTATCTCTGCCCGATCAAGTAACTGTAACCATTGCTGAAGCCGATCCCGCAATCAAAGGACAAACCGTTACCTCTTCTTACAAACCAGCTGTGCTTGAAAATGGAATTCGTATTCTTGTTCCTCCTTTCATTAATTCAGGAGAGCGTATCGTTGTGGATACCAATGAGTTGAGTTATGTACGTCGTGCAAATGAAAAAGGATAAGAGATGGCTCATTCTGCAATCATGCATATTATGGTGCAGGCCGCTATAAAAGCAGGCCGTTCTTTGGTGCGTGATTATGGTGAAATTCAAAATCTGCAAGTATCTTTGAAAGGCCCAGGAGATTATGTAAGCCGAGCAGATTATAAAGCTGAGAAAATTATTTTTACTGAATTGAGCAAAGCAAGACCAAAATTTGGCTTTCTGATGGAAGAGTCTCAGGAAATTATCGGAGAAGATTCTCAGCATCGTTTCATTGTTGATCCTTTGGATGGGACAACAAATTTTTTGCATGGTCTTCCTTTTTTTGCTGTTTCAATTGCTTTAGAACGTCAAGGGCAGATCGTCGCTGGTGTTATTTATAATCCTATTCTTGATGAGCTCTTTACTGCTGAACGTGGCTGTGGGGCTTTTCTCAATGATCGCCGTTGTCGTGTCGCAGCACGACGCCAATTGGAACATTGTATCATCGCTACAGGGGTACCTCATTTGGGATATCCAAATCACGGAAACTACTTGGTGGAATTACGCAATGTAATGGCTGAAGTTTCTGGAATTCGTCGTTTCGGCGCTGCTTCTCTTGATTTGGCTTATGTGGCTGCTGGAAGGGTCGATGGCTTTTGGGAAAATCATCTTCAAATTTGGGATATGGCCGCTGGACTTTTGATGATTCGTGAAGCAGGTGGATTTGTAAGCGATAAAGACGGCAGGCAAGATATTTTTGATAAAAAAAATATTGTTGCTGGTAATGAGATTATTCACACCCAATTACGAAAAATCCTCAAAAAAGGAACGTGATAAAATACAAACTTTTTACAGAGGAAAGCAGCTTTTACAGAAGAAAGAAAAGCGAGGCTTTACGAAAAGTAAATGTCTGGCGAGAAAAATGGGGATGGTTTTCTTTTTCGTTTGAGTATTGATCAGCGTTGTTTGAAGGGAAGCACAAATCAGTTGGCATATATTCTTTAGATTTGAGGTTTTGGACTTTATTTTTTTGAGGATTTTCTTTTTTTATTTTCTTGAGATTTGTTTGGTTTCATTTTTTGTGAAGTTTGTTCAGGCGAAAATTGCAGTTTAGCTAAACGGGCATAAATTCCATTTTTCTCAATCAATTGTGTGTGCGTTCCTTCTTCAACAATAGAGCCTTGATCCATTACAAGAATACGATCTGCTTTTAAGACTGTTGCTAAACGGTGAGCAATGACCAAAGTTGTGCGATTTTTCATGAGTTCATCTAAGGCTTTTTGTACCAGCTTTTCGTTCGTTGCATCTAAGGCTGATGTTGCTTCATCCAATAATAGGAGAGGAGCATTTCTCAAGATCGCTCGTGCAAGACCAATGCGTTGTTTTTGTCCTCCTGAAAGCGTGATGCCTCTTTCGCCTACTTGAGTGTCAAAACCCTTTGGTAAGGAGTCGATAAATTCAGATGCATTGGCTGCTTGGGCTGCAGCAATAATTTGTTCTTGATTAGGATTGTGAGCACCAAAGGCTATATTTTCGCGAATTGTTCCTTCAAAAATATCGATTTCTTGAGGAACATAGGAAATCGAAGAACGTAAATCGTGAAGGGAAAGGCGGTTAATGTCAATGCCGTCAAACTTGATTTGACCACTAATAGGATCATAAAAACGCAGAATAAGGGAAAAAAGAGTACTTTTCCCTGCACCTGAATGGCCAACAAAAGCAACAGTTTCTCCTGCTTTGATAGAAAAAGATAAATCACGAAAAATCTTTTTTTCTGGTCTGGAAGGGTAGCTGAAATGAACACGATCAAAAATAAGAGATCCTTGAATGGGAAGGGCACGCGATAAAGGAGATGCAGGTGTTGTAATAGTGGGTTTCTTTTGTAATAATTCAGCAAGACGTTCTGCTGCTCCTGCTGCTTGCACTAATTCTGCACCAATCTCGGATAATTGTGTAAAGGTTGTTGCTGCAAAAACCGCATAGAGAACAAATTGGCCGAGAGTTCCGCTTGTCATGGTGCCATGCAACATATCCTGTGATCCAATCCATAAAATAGCGACAATACTACTAAAGACTAGAAAAATCATAAAGCCTGTGAAGCAAGAACGAAGAATCACAGAAGTACGAGCAGTTTGAAAAACACGTTCAATTAACATTGAAAAACGTTCAGAGATATCTTTTTCGGCTGTAAAAGCTTGGACCGTGCGAATGGCGCTCACCTGTTCGGAGGCTAAAGCATTGGCTTCCGCCAAGCGGTCTTGCGTTGTGCGTGTGCGTGTGCGTACTTTGCGTCCAAAAATAATCAGGGGAATTGCAATCAGGGGAATGGAAATCAAAACTAAAAAGGAGAGTTTAGCGTTTGTGATGACCATCATGACAATGGCTCCAATCACAACAATAAGATGACGCAATGCTGTCGAGGTTGTCGATCCTACTGCTAATTTTATTTGGGTTGTATCCGTTAAGAGGCGTGAAACAATTTCTCCTGAATGGGAATCATCAAAAAAATCAGGAGAAAGGTGCAGAATATGCTGAAAAACATCACGCCGTAAATCAGCAATAAATCGCTCACCCAATGTAACGACACAATAGTAACGGATGGCGGAAGCCAGAGCAAGCAGGAAAGCTAAGATAAATAAAATACCAAAATAGAAATGAATCTTGCCATTGCTTGGAGCCGAAAAACCATGATCAAGCATTTGACGAATGGCAACGGGTAACGCAAGAGTGACAAAAGCCGCAACCAATAAAGACAGAAAAGCGCAAAATATAAGCCAATTGTAGCGTTTTATATAAGGGCTAAAACTGGACAATAAAGAAAAAGAATATTTCGCTTTAAAAGGCTTCTTAGATTTTTCTGAGAGATTCAGGAATTGCATGGGATTTTGTATCTTAATTGGGTTGACAATAAAATTTTAAGAAATTCAAACATTTTGAATACTTGTTTTTTCATGTGTGCTCAGCTATTGAAATTTTAATTGAATAAGTGTATCAAAAAGACAAGGAGAGCGCACTTAAAAAATGCATAAAGTGCTATTTCGTTGTGTGGAAATAGAAAGTTTGTCGTATGAAACCCAATATTCACCCTGATTACCACATGATTAATGTTGTGATGACTGATGGAACAAAATATGTGACGCGTTCAACATGGGGCAAAGAAGGGGATACCCTGAATTTGGATATTGATCCAATAAGCCATCCAGCTTGGACTGGAGGGTCGCAAACATTTGTCGATCGTGATGGGCGTGTTTCTAAGTTTAAAAATCGCTTTGGGGGCCTTGGCTTCTAAAATTTTCAGGAATATGCGGTATAAATTGTATGCGTTTTGCAAGAGCTCTTAAAGAGAGCTCTGTTTTTTTTGCAAAGAAAAAATAGGACGCATTTAATTGCTTAAGTCAAAAGGGAAGGCTTTAGATGGAGAAAGCCTTATTTTGATAGAGAAGCGTAAAAGATCTTTGAAGAATCCCAAAAATAAGTGAAAAACTCAAGAGTCCTAATCCTCGATCAAAAAAGTTACAGAACAGAGAAATAAAAAACTCTAGAATAAAGAAAAAGTGCTGAAAATTCTGCGTGTGAAAAACAAAGGCAATGCTGTTTTTAGAAAATAAAAGAAAAAAGCCTCTCTGCATTTAAAGAGGTCAAATAAAAATCCTTCCTTAACGAGTGAAGATTCTTTTTCAAACAGGATGTTTGCTTCTTTTTTCCTTTTCGTTCTTTTGTTTTGCCTATGAAATTTCCGTCAATAAGGAACGGAATAAAAGATTATGCCGACAATTTTGCTAAAATTTCATCACTAACGTCAAAATTGGCATAAACATTCTGCACATCGTCATCTTCTTCTAAGGTTACAATTAAACGTAAAACAGAAAGCGCTTTTTCTTCATCAATGGGTGCTAGGGTGGTTGCTTTCCAAATGGTTTTGATAGATTCTGCTTCGCCAAGTGTGGTTTCAAGAATTTTCGAAACTTCACCGATATCCTCAAAGGCACAGAAAATATGGTGGCCTCCTTCTTCTTCCGATTGTACGTCTTCAGCTCCTGCTTCAATGGCTGCTTCCATAATAGTGTCTGCGGTGCCAGATTCAAATTTATAAATAATTTCACCAATGCGATTAAACATAAAGCTAACGGAACCTGTTTCTCCTAAGGCGCCTCCTGATTTTGTAAAAGCAGCACGGACATTTGAAGCCGTACGATTTCGGTTATCGGTTAAGGCTTCAACAATAACAGCCACACCGCCGGGACCATATCCTTCATAGCGGACTTCATCATAATTTTCGACATCACTCCCTGAAGCTTTTTTAATCGCGCGTTCAATATTATCTTTCGGCATTGATTGTGCTTTTGCATTTTGAACCGCGAGTCTTAAACGTGGATTCATTGTTGGGTCAGGAGAGCCTTGTTTGGCTGCAACCGTAATTTCACGTGCAAGTTTGGAAAATATTTTTGAACGCATTGCATCTTGGCGTCCTTTACGGTGCATAATATTTTTAAATTGTGAATGGCCTGCCATGGCTTACCTTTTTGTTTGGATGATCAAACATTTCCTCTTTGAAGAATAAATGTATCATAAAAAGAATGAAAGAGAATAAAGAAAACCTTTATAAAAAAATTCTCCTCAAAGGTAAAGACATTCTGATTATGATTGTTATAAGAGAGATCTCTTGTCGTGGGGCAAAAATCAGGGTATAAAGATCGTGATTTCATAGTCATTAAGTGACTTATTTTGTATTTCATCTTATTAGAAGGGGTGAAAGTCTTCTATGATGAAAGGTCATAGTGCTCCAAAGTTTCAGAGTGGGCAATAACTTGCCTCAAAAAGAGGTCGATAAAAGGATATAATAAACATGTCAACGCAACTTTTGATGCCTAAAGCAACAGCTGTTTGGTTAGTCGATAATACAGCACTTTCTTTTGATCAGATTGCGGAGTTTTGTCAATTGCATGTGTTGGAGGTCAAAGCAATCGCTGATGGTGAAGCTGCACACGGAATTAGAGGTTTGGATCCTATTAGTTCTGGTCAGTTAACACGGAGTGAAATTGCACGTGTTGAAGCAGATGCAACAGCGCGATTGAAAATTTCTGAATCAAAAGTGCGCGTTCCTCAAGTTAAACGCAAAGGGGCACGCTATATTCCTTTGTCTCGACGTCAAGATCGTCCGAATGGTGTCTTATGGTTGATTCTCAATCATCCTGAATTAAAAGATGTGCAAATCGCTCGATTGATTGGCACAACCAAAGGAACGATCGAGCAAATTCGTAATAGAACCCATTGGAACAGTAATAATTTAGTTCCTCTTGATCCGGTAGGATTAGGGTTATGTTCGCAAATTGATTTGGATTTTGAATTGCAACGAGCAGCAAAAAATCTTCCTCTCCCTATGGAGGGAGATAAAACTTTACTCCCTACATCGGTGACAGAAAATGTTACTCTTGATGAGAGTGAACTTGAAAAAACTTTTGACAAAAATCTCGATGCTGATACTGTGTTTGCTAAACTCAACGCTCTGCAAACAAAATCTCAAGAGGAAGAGCAAGAATAATAAGCAAAGCTGTATAAATGAGGCAGAAAATCTTAGATAAACTGAAAAAAAGCATTTTAGAAAGAAAAGGAGGCGAAACATTCACTGAAAACGTGAGAAGAGGGGAGAAAAAAGAGAAAATAAAAGAGGATAAACTTTTATTTTCGGAGAGATTGTGAGAAGAAAAGCATCTGTTTATGATGATGCTAAAAATTAAGGAGAACTGGTTTATGAACTCTCTTCGAAATATTGTTCGCTACCCACTTGCGGTAGTTTTTTGTTTGTTATTAACTTTGATCGGTTGTGGCAAAAAAAGTATTGATGCAACAAATTCTCTCGGTCAGTCTGGGTATAATAATGCACAGGCGGGTTCGTCACAAGACTTCACTGTTAATGTTGGGGATCGTGTTTTTTTTAGTTTGGATTCCTCTTCTATTGAATCGGATGCTGAATATATTTTAGCCCGTCAAGCAGAATGGTTGCTCCGTTATCCGCACTATTCTATTACGATTGAGGGGCATGCCGATGAACGCGGAACACGTGAGTACAATTTAGCTCTTGGACAACGCCGTGCTGTTGCGGTGCGTGATCACCTCATTTCTTTGGGTGTCTCTTCCCAACGAATGAATACGATCTCTTACGGAAAAGAAAGACCTGTAGCAGTTTGTGATAACATCTCTTGTTGGAACCAAAATCGGCGTGCCGTTTTGGTCATTAATAATACGGGAAGTTATTAACAAATAAAGGGTTGAAAGAGACCCGTCAGTAGTTTGGGTAAAGGAATGAAATGCCGAGAAGGGATAAAAAGAAAAGAAGATAGAGGCAAAAAACAGAAAGGGAACAACAGAGTGGGGAATTTTCTTCTCATTTTGGCTTCGTTTGTAGTCTTCTCTGTAGAATATTTAAAAAATTCTTTTCTTCCTTTTTCCGTCAGAGAGAAAAATATTCTATGCTTTTTAAAATCGAAAAGTGTCAAACTGTGTTTACATATAACAGTGTAATACAGAGAGAAAAGCGATTTTTGATTAAGAAGCAAGAGTGCTTTATTTGATCCATAATTCCTTTGTGTATTGAGTTTCTCAAGAGATGGATGAGGGAAACTGTAAAGAAGGTTGATGCGGGAAGGGATGAAAGATGATGCGGCAGCCAATTATAATCCCTGTAATGTTTGTCTAGAGGATATAACGCAGAGCAATCATAGGAAGGAGCGCTCAAGCAAAGAGGTGCATTTTTTCTACAATGCTGTGAGGGGCATATACTGTATCATATTTGCTGTGATCGAAGGTTTTCTTTATTGTGTGGATGCAAGAATTTTTACGCCATTTATTAAGTGTTTTGATCATCAATTCTTGAAGACATGCAGCTGAAGCTATAGAGTGATAAAAAGAGTTTTATGAAGCGCTATCCTCTTTTATGAAGAGTTGGAAAGATAAAAATACTTTATAGTTTTGCGATTTTGCCGATTTTAATCCAGTGTATAATGGATTGATCAAAAGAGTAAAGTTTGTGATAACTTAAAGATAAATCAAAAGAGACTAAAATATTAGAGGTGTTTTTGTCCGTGCTTTAAATGAGGAGTGCAGTCGTTCTCAGTGTCTATTAAATTAGCAAAAAATCTTTTTAAAAAAACAGACTTTGCTCATTGTCAGAAATTGATTTTAGGGGTTTCTGGAGGAGGCGATTCGTTAGCTTTATTGTTTTTGGTCAAAGAGCATTTAAAAATAGTGCCTCTTGCTCCAGAGGTGATTGTTGTAACCATTGATCATCAATTACGTGAGGAATCAGCGTATGAAGCAGAAAGTGTTGCAAAGATTTGCCATGCCTTGCAGATAAAGCATATCGTTGTACGGTGGGAAGGTAAAAAGCCGAGGACACAAATAAGCGAAAAAGCGCGGATTGCACGGTATGATTTACTGTTCAAAGAAGCACAAAAACAAGGTGCAACACTGATCATGACAGGGCATACGCTCAATGATCAGGCTGAAACTTACCAAATGCGTGTTCAACGAAGTCAAAAGAAAACAGATGGTGCACAACAAGAAATTCCAGAAATACTTTGGGAAGAGAAGGGAAAAGAGAGGGAATCTGCAAATGAAGAAATGCAGATCTTAAAGGAAAAGAGTCAAAAAGATCTGCTGAAAATGATGAAGAAAGATATGAGCGCGGTTTATCTTGTATGCCAAGGGAAGCTTTGTTGTATGGCAAAGTACGTTTGATTCGGCCGTTACTTGGGGTAAGGCGTAAAACGCTGCGTGCTTATTTATCTTTGCAGGAATCAAAATGGATTGATGATCCAACAAATGAGGATTTAAAATTTGAACGTGTGCGTGTGCGTCATGTTCTTCATCAAAAAAAGCTGACGGAAATTGCTCAAAAGGTTCATAAAGCTGCATTGCAACGTCGGGTTCAAGCGCAAAAAGTTGCAGATTTGATCTTAGCCTTGGATATTACTGTGGAGTATGGGCGCTGTTTTATCGGACAACCTCCTTCCTTTTTACAGAAACATCATGCTTTTCCCTTTGTTGTCGGGCTTTTTATTGTTCTCATGGGGGGAAGTTCGTATTTGCTGTCTTCTCAAAAATTAGCTGTTCTGGACCAAAAATTATCTTTGCATGATCCAGAAAAAAAACGGTTTACTCTAGCTGGGGCGGTTATTGAATATAGCCGAAAAGGAATTGCTATATGGCGCGAAGCACGTCATATTCAAGAAGCAATGATTGCTCCGGGAGAAATCTTTATATGGGATCAGCGCTATCAAATTATCAATCATGATACGTCAGCCATACGTGTGGGGCCTGCGGATTTGCTTCATCTGAAAGCTTTTCTCGATCAAGGAAAAAGTGATCTCGAATCCCCTCATTTCCCCTCTTTGCAATCGTTGGTGATGATTTCTCATGAAAAGGGGGTTGATATTCCAGAATTAACACCTCATTTTTATTGTCAACACAATATTATAATAAAACGAATTATGGCACCATTTCATTGGTTATTATCACAGGAGGATGCAGCGATTGTCAGTGTTGTAGGACCTTTTTTTAATTTTAATCATGAATAAAAAATGAAAATTTACAGAAAAAAGGGGAAAAAGGATGAAGAAAAATCATTTTAAAACAGAATAAATAGCTCTTGTATCTTGGCAAGGAAGAAACAAGATTATATGTTGAACACGACTCTTAAGAAACTCTATTTAAATAAATGGGCTTAATATGAATTCCAATTATCGTTCCCTCTTGATTTGGGGGATCATCGCCGTTGTTTTAATCGTGTTGTTTTCTCTTTTTAATGGAGACAGTCAGCGTTCTGGAAATGGCGAAGTATCCTATTCTGAGTTTTTACAAAAAGTTGAGAATGGCGAGCTTAAAACTGTCACTATTCAAGGGCAAAAATTAGTAGGAAAAACGACAGATCAGAGGGTGGTTTCAACCTATGCACCAAGAGATCCAGGGTTGGTGCAAAAATTGGAAAACAAAAAAGTCAATGTTAAAGCGATTCCAGAAAATTCTGGGAATAATATCTTTCTTAATTTATTATTTTCGTTGCTTCCTGTTATTATTATCGTGGGCGCGTGGGTTTTCTTTATGCGACAAATGCAAAATGGATCACGCGGTGCGATGGGTTTTGGGAAATCAAAAGCAAAATTGCTGACAGAAGCTCATGGAAGAGTCACTTTTCAAGATGTTGCTGGTGTTGAAGAGGCTAAGCAGGATTTACAAGAAATTGTTGATTTTTTGCGGGAACCACAAAAATTTCAACGCTTAGGTGGACGTATTCCACGGGGCGTTTTGCTCGTAGGACCTCCAGGAACGGGGAAAACTTTGCTTGCTCGTTCTGTTGCAGGGGAAGCGAATGTGCCCTTTTTTACCATTTCTGGATCCGATTTTGTAGAAATGTTCGTCGGAGTTGGAGCAAGCCGTGTTCGTGATATGTTTGAACAAGCCAAAAAAAATGCTCCTTGTATTATCTTTATCGATGAAATTGATGCTGTAGGCCGTCATCGTGGTGCAGGATTGGGCGGAGGAAATGATGAACGCGAACAAACATTGAATCAGCTGTTGGTTGAAATGGATGGATTTGAACCCAATGAAAGCATTATTTTAATTGCTGCAACAAATCGTCCTGATGTTCTCGATCCTGCTTTATTAAGACCTGGACGTTTCGATCGACAAGTTGTTGTGCCCAATCCCGACGTATCTGGACGGGAACAAATCTTAAAAGTTCATGTGCGGAATGTGCCTCTGGCTCCTAATGTTGATCTGAAAATATTAGCAAGAGGAACGCCGGGATTTTCCGGAGCTGATTTAATGAATCTTGTCAATGAAGCTGCTTTAATGGCTGCAAGCCGGAATAAAAGAGTGGTCACAATGCAAGAGTTCGAAGATGCCAAAGATAAAGTGATGATGGGGGCTGAACGGCGTTCAACTGCTATGACACAAGAGGAAAAAGAACTGACAGCTTACCACGAAGCAGGACATGCGATTGTCGCTTTGAGTGTTCCCGTTGCTGACCCTGTTCATAAAGCAACAATTGTACCAAGAGGAAGGGCTCTGGGTATGGTCATGCAATTGCCAGAAGGGGACCGTTATTCTATGAGCTATCGGTGGATGATTTCACGTTTGGCTATTATGATGGGGGGAAGGGTTGCCGAAGAATTGAAATTTGGAAAAGAAAATATCACCTCTGGAGCAGCTTCTGATATTGAACAAGCAACAAAGTTGGCCAGAGCAATGATCACACGATGGGGATTTTCCGATATTCTCGGAAATGTTGCTTATGGTGATAATCAAGATGAGGTTTTTTTAGGTCATTCCGTAGCAAGAACACAAAATATCTCTGAAGAGACAGCCCGTATGATCGATGCTGAGGTCCGTAAGCTGATTGATGATGCTTACAAAAGTGCAACAAAAATTTTGAAAGAAAAAAAGAAACAGTGGTGGGCTATTGCTCAAGGTTTGTTGGAATATGAAACCTTAACAGGTCAAGAAATTAATCATATCATTCAGGGCAAACCTCCTGTTCGTGCACAAGCAAGTGAAGATCAGAATCCGCGAACCTCTGTTGTACCTAAAACGGGGAAAAAAGGAAAACACGATACGTCTCATCTTGAAAAAGACAGTTCCAATCACGAGGGTGAGGCCAGTGATGCTGAAACAAAATCACGAAGCACAAAAAATAAAACCGAGGCCAATAAATCTGATAAAGCTGAAACAGGAGATGTTTCCAGAAGTAAAGAAAAAACGTCAGAAAAGTCTCAGACTTCTGAACGAAAGAAAAAACAAACTCCTGCTAATGATGCTTAACTAAAACCTATTATCCTTAATAGCTCTGTGCGTTATCAACGCAAAAATCTATTAAAATTCTTTAGAGGATTTTAAGGGCAGAAAGGATAGTGTCTAGGAGGGTGAAAGGTGCGAAGGTGGGATTTAAAAAATCAATTCAGAAAAAAGAGAGGTCTTGCAAAGGAGGGTGCAGTGAAAGCTGGACAAAAATTAAGATTCTTGAAAGATAAAATTATTGACGGAGAGTATAGAACTCTGAGCGGTGTGTTCTATATCCTCTTCTGAGGAGGATGGGAAAATATTGTCTTAATAAGAGATTTCCTTCTTCTTCTGAGTTTGTTCAAAAAGTTGAGAATGGTGGGCTTAAAACTGTAACTCTTCAAGTGCAAAAGTGAGGTGAGAAAATGATAGATCAGAGGGTGATTTCAACTGATCTATGCATCAAGAGACTCGGGGTTTGTGCAAAATTGAGAAAAATAATCAAAACATAATAAATGCAGTATGTGGGGGCTGTCAGAGAAACGGATATGTAAAAGGAAAAAAAATGGCACGAAAATATTTCGGTACAGATGGAATTCGAGGGAAAGCCAATCTTTTTCCTATGACACCAGATTTTGCCATGAAAATAGGAATGGCCGTGGGTGTTTTATTTCGCACAAAAGAACAGTCACATCGTGTGGTTATTGGAAAGGACACACGTTTATCTGGGTATATGTTAGAAAATGCTTTGGTTTCAGGATTGACCGCTGCTGGAATGGATGCTTTCTTATTAGGACCGGTGCCAACCCCTGCTGTTGCTATGTTATGCCGTTCCTTACGGGCTGATTTAGGCGTGATGATTTCCGCTTCCCATAATCCTTTTTATGACAATGGTATTAAACTTTTTGGTCCCGATGGTTTTAAACTTTCCGATGAAATAGAAATCAAAATTGAACAATTGGTTGAGAAAGATCTTGTACATTCTTTAGCAGAAGCTTCAGAAATCGGTCGTGCTAAACGTGTGGAAGGGGATATTTATCGCTATATAGAATATGCTAAACGAACTTTGCCACGTGATGTACGACTGGATTCTTTGCGTATTGTTGTCGATTGTGCCAATGGTGCTACTTATAAAGCAGCGCCACGGGCATTATGGGAATTAGGAGCAGAAGTCTTTGCGATTAATAATGAGCCAACAGGTCTTAATATTAACCAGAAATGCGGATCAACCGATCTCACCTCTTTAAAAAGGAAAGTACATGAAGTGCGTGCCGATGTCGGAATTGCTCTTGATGGCGATGGTGATCGGGTGATCATGGTTGATGAAAAAGCGCAAACTATCGATGGGGATCAAATCATTGCTGTTATTGCTGAGCATTGGTATAAAACCGAACGGTTGCAGAGAAATGGAGTTGTTGCATCGATTATGTCAAATTTGGGGCTTGAGCGTTTCTTAAACAACAAAGGATTGGAACTCATTCGTACAAATGTCGGAGATCGCTACGTTGTAGATGCTATGCGTCAAAAAGGATACAATGTGGGTGGGGAGTCTTCTGGGCATATTGTCTTAAGTGATTTTGGAACGACTGGTGATGGATTGGTCGCTGCCTTGCAAATTCTCGCTTGTATGCAGGAAAGTCAGATTCCTATGAGTCAGTTATGTCAGCGTTTTGAAACTGTTCCACAGATTTTAAAAAATATATCCATTAAAAATAAAAAGATCTTACAGAACTCTAAAGTCAAAACTGCAATTGATCAAGTCCAGAAACGTTTAGGAAAAGAAGTCCGGTTGGTAATTCGGCCCTCTGGAACTGAACCCTTCATTCGCGTTATGGCTGAAGGAGATGATCAAAAAGTCATTGAAGATGGTGTTGCAGAGATTAGCACTGTTCTTGTCCAGTATGATAGCATTCAGGCATAAGTGTATAAAATAGCGGACAACTTTTGAGAAAATGATCGGCTTCCCAGTGTTTGTTGCTGTGAATTTCTCTGTTTGATTCCCTAAATTTATATAAGAGGAAGGGAAAACTTCTTCTTTTTTTTTCTTTTGTGGAAAGAAATCTCTCACTCTTTTTACAGGATGAAGAGCGGCTATAGTTGTTCTATCAATTCGGTTCTTATGATCAGCAAAGGGAAGAGATGACAATAATCACTCAATATAAATGCTTTCTTTTATAGGCATTGGATATGAGAAATCGTTGAGAAGACTCCATAAGAGAAACAGATATTTTGAGGTGAAGATTATTCTCTTGCTGTCTTTGAAGAAATTGATGGATCAAAAGCAGTGATGCGCTTGTGGGCAAATTTGCTTTGTGAGATCAAGCAGAAGAGAATGTGTCATGGGAATGAGGAAAATATTATATTTGTTGGATGCGTTTAACTCTCGTTATAAACAATATGAAAGTCATTACAGGGTGCGTTCTTCTGAAAATAAGAGGCCTTTTTAAAAGCTTTACCTTGAAAAGAAAGCCTCTCGAAGAGAGTTTTGCGTGAAGAGCAAACCTCTTTTAGATGCATGAGACGCTCCCCCTATTTCTAGGGGTGGTCTTTTTTATTTTTTTTCAAAAGAAAATAAGTGATAAACCCAAGAAGAGGTCCTCCTAATTTAACAAGAGGTAAATGTTTGTTCAGGAGCGTAAGACTGGAAAGGGCTGAAGCTGTTATAAGCTCATGACGCTGTTTTTCCCACTGCTTCTGGTGATCGCGACGGTGATACGATTTTAAAAGCTTGCAAAGAACAGCGCTAAGTCCTGCGATAAAAAGCCAAATCAAAAATAATGTACTTGCTGCCGCAAGAGGAGTCATCACCAAACAGAATGCGAGAAAACCTATGATGCATAAAAAGATAAGAGCTATAAATAATGCAAGTCCAATAATTCCATAGCAAAATGTTTGGATTTGAATCTTCTTCACAGTACTTTGGATTCCTCTACCAACAAGGTGGTTCAAAAGGGGAGTAATCATTTTATACATTGGTTAACGGCGCAATAAGTGAGAAAGAATAAAACCAATGCCTGTTGCAATGAGAAGCGCTTTGCCAGGGTGCTCTCGAACTTGTTGATTGACTGTTTTTTCTAAATCACTGTACTTGCTTTTCGCTTGTGATAAGAGTTCCTCACTATTTTCTTTCGCTGAACTGTAAAGTTGTTCGGCTTTGTTTTTTGCTTCGTTCATTTTGTTGGAACTAAAGTCACTGACGGTCGAGGTGATGCTTGCAATTTCATTGCGTAATTGATCCAATTGTTTCTTTAGTTTTTTTTCTGTCTCTGTTTTGTTGTTTGTTTTATTATTTGCCATAGTCATTGTTCTTTCTATTGACTGATGTTGCACATAGTATTGATATCATTTGACTGAAATAAAAATTTCCTCGTCATGCTTTGTAACGTCATAAAATCTTCTTGGTTCCCTGATCTATTAAGGAACAGTCTTTTTAGATGACAATTCTAACAAAAATAGGGGGATTTGCTTCTTACAACACTGTAAAGAAGAGTGCTCTACAAAAACAAGGGACATCTTCGATAAATAGACTGATGTAATCGGTCCTAATAATGTGAGATTTTCTTTATAAGTTAGAAAAAAAGAAATATAAATAACATCTTAAAAAATCTTCTTGATGATAAAAAAGATTAATCGTAAGTAATAAAGAATGATTGACTTGTTTTTTGCAAATTTATACCTTTAAAAAGCGAATATAAAGAAGAGTCGGGAAGTATAAAGGGGGAATAAAAATTTAAATATAAGGATTTTGAATAGAATATGACATCTCATACAGTTCCTTTAGAAAACAATACAAATGCATTACCCATGCATGATTTCTCTCCTTTTTCAATGTTTATGGCTGCTGATTGGGTTGTGCAAGCTGTTATTATCGCTTTATTGTTGGCTTCTCTTCTTTCCTGGACCATTGCTTTTTTTAAAATTGTTGAATTTACTGTTGCAAAATATAAAGCACGGCGCGTCTTTCAATTAACGAATGATGCTCAAACATTTGCAGAACTCATAGCAAACTTTCAAAAGATTAAAGGAACTTCTGTCTTCTTTTTGGAAGAAGTTCTCAAAGAAATACGTCTGTCGTCTCAACAGCTTTGTCTTATGAAATCCAAAGATTTGCACCAAAACCAAAGCGAAGTTTTTCCTTATGATATCCTTTCTTGTGGAAATATCGATGGAGTGAAAGAACGTGTTCATTCGCTTTTATCACGCTCCTTGTTTGCTGCAATGCGGCGTATCGCTTGTGGAAGTGCCGTTCTCGCGACGATTGGATCTGTGGCGCCCTTTGTTGGTCTTTTTGCAACCGTGTGGGGGATCATGAATGCCTTTATTGGAATCGCAAAATCCCAAACAACACGGTTGGATGTCGTCGCACCTGGAATTGCTGAAGCTTTGCTGGCAACAGCTATAGGGCTCTTTGTCGCAATTCCTGCTGTTATTCTCTATAATGGTTTTATACGTTTTTTGAATGGATATCGAAATGATTTAGCCGATATCGCAGCGGCAATCGAAAGACTTATAAGTCGTGAATTCGATAGACAACAACAGAATAAAAATTATCAGCTCAGCCATGAAAATAGATCAATATGATAATTGGGAAAACAATGAAGAAGGCCTCCATAGTGAGATTAATATAACGCCTTTCATTGACGTCATCTTAGTGCTGTTGATTGTTTTTATGGTCGCTGCGCCTTTAGCAACGTCTGTTCTTCCTGTTCAGTTGCCTACTCTTACGCAAACCCCTATTGTTGCTCAGACCGATGAGCCCATTTATATTACCTTGAAAAAGGATCATGCTCTTTATATTGGAAAAAATCACACCAGCAAAACAGAGTTGATTGATCTTTTGTTACAGAAAACGCAACGTAATTTCGAAACAAAGATTTTTATTCGAGCAGATAGCGAAATCGATTATGGAGCTGTTGTGGATCTCCTTAATCAAATCCGAAGTGCTGGATATACTAAAATTGGTCTTGTAGGGCTCCATAAAGCTGCAATAACTGCTCCTAATTTTGCGGTAAATGATCCTATTGAAGATGATGACTGAATATATTCTAGAGTATTTGCTCCTTCTAGAATCTGTGTTGTCCTCTCTGTGTTGTGGGCTATTTGGGAGTATGGAACTTTTGTTCAGAGGACACTGTGGCATCTGGGGCAGAGGCAGTCTCTGTGCTTTGTTTATATGGAGAGGTGTGCGAGGGCATTTTCTGTTCTAGAATCTGTGTTGTAGGCTATTTAGGAGTGTGGAACTTCTGTTCAGAGGAGACTGTAGCATCTGGGGTAGAGGCAGTCTCTGTGCTTTGTCTATATGGAGAGGTGTGCGGGGGCATTTGCTGTTCTAGAATCTGTGCCGGCCTCTCTGTGTTGTGGGCTATTTGGGAATGTGAAACTTCTGTTCAGAGGAGACTGTAGCATCTGGGGTAGAGGCAGTCTCTGTGCTCTGTCTATATGGAGAGGTGTGTGAGGGAAATATTGCGGCCCTGAAGAAGAGAGGTGAGAGTGTTATTCTTGTCCTGTTGAGCCAAAGCCTCCCGTGCCGCGTTCGTTTGGAATGGCTTGGAAAGAAGCAGAAAGGGGATCCGCTTGATGAGGATCAAATTCGCAAACATCAACTTGGGTAACTGGGGCAATAACCGTTTGTGCAATGCGCATTCCACGGTGGATGGAGAAATCTTCTTGCCCTAAATTAATGAGAAGGACTTTAACTTCACCACGGTAATCGCTATCAATTGTTCCAGGAGTGTTTAGGCAAGTGATGCCATGTTTTAAAGCAAGGCCAGATCGTGGACGTATTTGTGCTTCGTACCCTGGAAGAAGATGAAAGATAAAACCAGTGGGTATGAGAATACGCTGTCCTGGGACGAGATTCACAGTTTCTTCTGGGGCAAGAGCAGCCCGCAGATCAAGACCTGCAGATCCTGCCGTTGCATAATGGGGAAGCTCAAGCCCCTGTCCGTGATCAAGACGCTGAATCCGCAGAGGAAGTTTTTGTACCAGGTGAGAAAAAGTGTCTTTTTGAGGTGTCGAAGGGGGAGTATTTGAAGAATGAGGCATTGCAAGGAATTTCCAAAAGATAAATCAAGTTTATATCCTAACAAAAGCCTTCCTACAAAACAAGCAGATATGATTTCATTAACAAGCACTCCCCTTTTTGGGCTCAGCTTGTGCTAATCAAAATCGCTGTTGCAAAAACTAAAGCGCCACCGAGGATAATCTGAAGAGAAGCGCGTCATAAGGGGGTGGATGTGAATTTATATGATTTCATTAACAAGCACTCCCCTTTTTGGGCTCAGCTTGTGCCAATCAAAATCGCTGTTGCAAAAACTAAAGCGCCACCGAGGATAATCTGAAGAGAAGCTTGTCATGAGGGGGTGGATGTGAATTTATATGATTTCATTAACAAGCGCTCCCCTTTTTGGGTTCAGCTTGTGCCAATCAAAATCCCTGTCGCAAAAACTAAAGCGCCACCGAGGATAATCTGAAGAGAAGCGCGTCGTAAGGGGGTAGACATGAATTTATTTTGGATCCAAACAATGGCTCCTAACTCAAAAATGACAATAATGAAAGCAATAAGCGTTGCTAAGAAAAAAGAGTCAATCAAATAAGGAATCGTATGTCCTAGACCACCAAGCATTGTCATCAGACCGCAAGCAATCCCTCTTTTTATAGGTGAGCCACGGCCAGATAATTTACCATCATCATGGAGAGCTTCTGTAAATCCCATTGAAAGACCAGCACCAATAGAAGCAGAAAGGCCCACTAAAAAAGTTTTGTATGTGTCACCCGTAGCAAAAGCTGCTGCAAAAATAGGAGCAAGGGTGGAAATGGAACCATCCATTAATCCCGCAAGGCCAGGTTGAATCCACGTTAGAAGAGTTTTCTTTTGATGAGGAGTAAGGGTCGATTGTTCTGTCTCTACAGAGGAGGACTCAGCAGCAGAAAAGAATGAAAAATCAGAGATTTCAGGCGATGAATCTAAGGTTCCTTCATTTATATGGCAAGAAAGGTTCAGTAATTGTTTGTGGTGTTGGAGCTCATTATGACTCATGGTTGCAAGAATCAAAGCTTGAGTGGGACAAGATGATTTGAGTGCTCGTGCGTATTTTAAATACAATGCAGCATGGTCTTTTTTTAATTGGGTGGCATGAGCGACAATTTCTTGTGCTGTGCAGGAAGAACAAACCTTCTGGGGTGTTGATGAAAAGAAATGCTTAGGCATTGGACTCATATGATTAGTTTTAGAATTATTCTAAAATATAAAACGAAAATAATGAAAGTCAATTCGAAAACTTTCTGATCAAAGTAAAATTGTGGAAGAGGAAATTTCCTTTGTCGAAAAAATTCCGCTAAGTCGGTAAAGAATACCAATAAAATATCCTGTAGGATGACAATCCTTAGATGCACTTTATAGAGAATGAAAACGCTCGGAGATGTTTGCTGTTCGAGGAAATAAGGGGACTCTTAAAACGTCAAAAGAAGAGTATCGTCTCTTTGATAGAGGAATCTATAGATTTTGGATAAAAAAGAACGAAAAGAGCTCTTTGCTTTCTTCTGGAGTATGGTGGGGAGGATGATGAGGAATTGGTGGAGGTGAATGGAAAATCGATTTTGTACAGTGAGAGGTATGCTACTTAAGTGATGGCACGAAAGGAAGGTATGTTCTCTTGTCTTTGGAAAAAAGAAAGCGAACTCTTTGAGAAAGGGATTTCATCTGAAACATTTTTGAAAAGTGTACCGTTCTTCTTTCTGGCAAGAAATCATTGAAAATAATGGATAAGGTGCAAGAAAAAACACGAAGCAGGCAGTGCTTCTCGTTACTTCCTGAAGAAAGAAAAAATAGAAAACATCGTCTTGAGGAAAAATGCTTTTGAAAGGTGAAGAGAACAATTGAAAAGAGGAGGATTTTGTTCGTATTATGGGCTGTTGTTTGTATTTTTTATGGTTTTTACTGTTTTTTCAAGAGTCCTTTTGAAGCAACAAAGAGGCTGATAAGCATCAGAACTAAACTAGCAACAGCATTCCAGCCAGCAAAGGAAAGAAACAAAAAATATCCCGCTGCTTGATTACAAGAGGGAGATTGAATAGCGTTTAATTGATTTAAAAGGTGAGAGGCATCCGTTATGATCATGGTAGAGTGTGATGTGCAATTATTCGGTGCGTCCCAAAAGCGATATTCAGCGCCTGCGTGGTAGATTGCTAAGATAAGGCTGATGACCATGAGGATAAAAATACCCCAGAACAAAGAGCGTATCCAAGCAGAGGAGGGGAAAAATCGTGTTGATAAGGCAGCAATACTCAAAAATATCAGAGAGCCATAATAAGGAAAGCGTTCAATGATGCACAACTTGCAGGGAAGAATGCCACCAATATATTCGAACACAAGGGCAATGCCAATCGGAATCAATAAAAGGATAGCAAGAATAAAAATCCATAATTTTTGCTCTTTGCTCTTCAGTGTACAGTGAAGATGTTGGCTAAAAGAATAGTCAGAAAAGATCACTGTATGAACACCTTAAAGAGAAAAATATGATTTGAGAAAAAGAATGTATAATCCATAAATGAATAAAAGCAAAAGAAAACAAAGGGGCATAAACCATTTAAAGTGATGGGAAAGCCAGTCAGTCGCTTGAGAGCCAAAACGTTGAATCAGCCAAGCAAAAAGATAAAAACGTGTCCCACGGGAAAGGATACAGAGAAGAATAAAAAGCCAAAGATTAAAATGGGTAACGCCTGCAAGAAGGGTGGTTATTTTGATGGGAGGAAGATGGGTGAGACCTGAAACAGTCAGTAAAACTGCTAAAAATTCTTGCGTTGTATCATTGTATAATATTTGAAAATTTTCATATTGATCGGTCAATTCTAACAGAGGCTTAACAATCGCGTCAAAGGCAAAATAGCCAAGACACCATCCAACAATACCCCCAAAAACAGAAAAAAATGTTGCAATAAAGGCATAAAAATACGCCTTCTTAGGGCGGACAAGCGCGATGGGAATATACAAAACATCCGCTGGAATAAAAAAAATAAAACTTTCAATAAAAGCAATAAAACCAAGCCAATAAGGCGCTGTACGGCGCTTCGCCAGTGAAATTGTCCAAAGCTTTACTGAGTTCAAGATCATTATTTCTTCCGACAATTCAAAGAGGCAAAGAAGATCAAAAAAATCTTAGGAAGCCTGAATGAGACAAAAATAGCCAATTTTTGCAAAAAAAAATCTAGTGTTGACGAATCTTCTGTTCTTTATATAGTGCAAAAAAAGAGGGGACAAGTGTGTTCCTTATCAGATGTCGTGCGGGTGTGGTGGAACTGGTAGACGCGCCAGACTCAAAATCTGGTTCCGAGAGGAGTGTCGGTTCGAGTCCGACCACCCGCACCACTTTATTTCATATTCTCTTAATTTAAAGTATAAGATCTTTCCCTCCAAAAATAGATCAAAATCTTATCAGAGGATACTGTGGTATCTGGGGCAGAGGCAGTCTCTGTACTTGTCTATATGGAGAGGTGTGCGAGGGAAATATTGTTGCTCTGAAGAAGAGTGGTGAGAGTGTTATTCTTGTCTTGTTGAGCCAAAACCTCCCGTACCGCCAATAAAGGCATAGAGCGTCTTTTGAGGGCCAACAAGTGTGATGGGAATATACAAAACGTCCCTTGGGATAAAAAATAAAACTTTCAATAAAAGCAAAAAACCAAGCTAATAAGGCGCCGTTTGTTTCCAATACAGCTCGTGGAGAGACAGCGTCTCTCCGATCTTTCTGGTGCTTATGCAGAGCTTCTTTGAAAGATTTGTTGAACGGCTTCTCTTTGCCGGATTCTCTTCGGAGGGAAGTCAAAAAGATGTGCTAAAAGAGTTTTTTGTAAAAAAGAGAGCATATAAAAAAGAGAGCATATAAAGAGGCACATACAGAGAAAATGAAGAGACAAGAAGAAGTATAAGGGTAGAAGCAATGGGTGGGGACTCCAAAGGTGTGTGTTAGAACATGGTGATGAAAGAGGTGATTCGTGCTTTTTTCAAAAAGTTTAGATGTCTTTGTGCGATTTGCAGTGCGGCAGTGAGCAGCAAGCCAGTCTCTTTTCAAGAAGTTAAGACATGTTTAAGATATCTTTGTGCGATTTGCGTAGCCCCAATGAACAGCAAGCAAGTCTAAACAGTCGCGTAAATGATCAGCAAGAGAATTTTGTTTGCGTTTGGAGGGACTTAATTCTTTAAATGCTTGATCATAACCGACCACTTGTTCAACCAGTCGATACCCAAGAGTCCCTAATTCGATTTTGACTGTTTGTAATTGTTTGAGGGCATTTGTTTGGGCTTCTATTGGGTGGGTATATCGCTGATCGCTATCCACTTTTTGAATGGTCAAATCAAGACTCATTTGTGCATCACCTTGGCATTGACGCCAATAAACATAAAAGCGTTCCGCTGCTTTGTATTGCGCTTGGTTGATATGTCCTTTCTTATATAAAAGGGCAATGGGACGGTTGTGGGCATCAATAAAAGCAAGAGTGGTGCGTGGGTTTTTTGTGCTGATTGGAGATGTAGGTTGAAAGGCAGGATTACTCGTTTCGATGATCACTTCTCGAGTTTTTAGGTGACCAATGGATTTCTTTTTACAGCGAGAGCAGGAGGAGAGACAGGGATGGGAGGATTTTTGTTTTTTGCTGGAGGGAATGGTGGAATCTATTTTTTGTGAATGGGTCACGATGTTTCCTTCTGAAGAGAGTGGTGGTGTTATTTGAGAGGAAAAGCACTGAAGTAAAAGCTTTAAGGGGTATGAATGTTGGATGATTGAAGGAATTTGGGTTGGTTGATGGATTGTTCTTAAAGAGAATTATTCTTTTGTATTGCAGGGTTTTTCTGTGCGGCGAGAGCAGGGGGAGAGACAGGGATGGGAGGATTTTTGTTTTTTGCTGGAGGGAATGGTGGAATCTATTTTTTGTGAATGGGTCACGATGTTTCCTTCTGAAGAGAGTGGTGGTGTTATTTGAGAGGAAAAGCACTGAAGTAAAAGCTTTAAGGGGTATGAATGTTGGATGATTGAAGGAATTTGGGTTGGTTGATGGATTGTTCTTAAAGAGAATTATTCTTTTGTATTGCAGGGTTTTTCTGTGCGGCGAGAGCAGGGGGAGAGACAGGGATGGGAGGATTGCTGTTTTTTGCTGGAGGGAATGGTGGAATTTGTGTAGCGAGGGAAGATAAAGGAGAAAAAGAAGAAGATTCTTGTGGAAGAGGAGGTGTAGAAAAACAGTTGACTGTGGGAGAGATGATGGGGCTTTGCTTTGAGTCCAAAGAGCTATTTTGGTTCTGTTCAATATAGCATCGGGGCGTTAATGGAGCAGAAGAAGAACAACGATAACGGTAAGTTTTAGGATCAAACCAGAGCCCAATTTTTCCTTCAAAATCCCCAGAGCGTTGTTTGGCAATATTGATAATAACACCTGGGCGTTGTGCTAAGTGCGCTTTTTCTTCTGGTTTATGGGTAGACAAAATTTTGTCTTCTAAAGAACGGTTCCGCCAAATGGTGATGATGTTAAAAGCATTGGCACCAATTTCTGAGGCGCCTTTAATATCTTCTGTGCCTGGGACATCCTTTTCTAAACCACTTTTGCGTGTATGTGTTACAAGATGAATGTGAACAGCGTTTAAAACTGCCCAATCAACTATTTTATAAACAGCTTGTTCTTGTCTTGCATAGTCATCGGAGGCGATCCCAAGGCGCATCAAACTGTCTATAATAAACTGGTCACAGCCATATTTGGCACGGCAATAGTCAAAAATATCTAAGAGGGCATCAACGCTTGATTTGCCTACATGCTCGTACAAAATAAGACCTGCATCTAAAAAATGAAGAACGCGTTCAATCATTTCTTTCGTTGGTTGGTCCGTTCCGCCAGTTTGTTTCGTTAAACGACGTAAAGATTGTTCTCCTTTCATTTCAAGAGAAGCTAAGCAAAGACGGCTTTTTTGCGCAATCCAATGGGGAATGCAATCCGATAAAAGTTGGCTTTTGCCAGCACCACTGGCTCCACTCCAAAGGGTCAATTCCGCAGGGCGAAAATAAAGTTTACCATTCAGTTTTGAATAGGGAACTGTATAGCCAAGATGCTGTTTTGCAGAAGGATAAAATAAGTTTATAACTTGCTCCTTATAATCCAAAACATGGCGTAACCCCTTGGGGGTAAAACTTTGAGCTTGCAAAAAAGCTTCGTGGATGATGGAAGCGTCAACACCTGCTTGTAAACACGCATTCGCATCTTTGCCAGGAAGGCGGACGCGATAACATCGATGGCGACCAAGGCGATGGGCAATCTCAAATGCTGCTTCTTCCCCCGGTGTATCCATATCCGTAGCAAGAAAAATAGTTTCAAAAGACTCTAAACGATCAAATTCATTCTCAATCCAATTTTGTTTGCCTCCTTTCCCGCCGCCAAAGGGAACAGAAACAGCTGGATATCCATAGGCTGCTAAAGAAAGCGCATCAATTTCTCCTTCAGTGATCACAAGAGTTCGGTCCGTTGAAGCACAGTCTTTGAATGACAAAGCTTGCCAGCCAAATAAAATCGGTTCACATTGAGAGGCTGTTGGTTTTGCTGTTGCACCGTTTTCGGCTAAGCGCTCTTTCACTAAGGCGAGGGTACCATCTGGTTTATAAAAAGGAAAAATAATCTTATTGCCCTCTTCGCCAATCCGGTATTGCTGTAAAATTTCAAGGGGAATGCAACGCTCTTTGTGCAAGTATGTTTTAACCCGCTGTTGCGGAATATTTGCTTTCGGAAGAGGAGGAGCACGATAATGATGGCGAGGAGCCATAAAAGGTTTTGGACGAGAAAGATTGAGATAAGCGCGTGCTTCATCAAGCGCCTCAGGAAGACTAATCCCTTTAACACTACACCACAGGTCAAGAAGATCTCCGCCATTGCCTTCAGCAAAATCATACCAAAGCCCTGCTTTTTTGCCGCTTAAGCTGATCGATAGGCTTTGTCCTGCTTCGCCATGGATATTGCCTACAACCCAAGAATTGCCGCGCTTTTTCCCTTGTGGAAGCAGCATTTCTGCTATGGAGCCCGCTTGGGCGGTAAGTCTTTGTTTAATTTCAAAAAGTGTGCTCATTGTTATCGATGTGTTAAGAAACTTAATAATTGATAAGGCCGCTATAAAGCCTTTCTTCGTGGTCGTTGCTTAGGGCAGATGCAGAGTGGGCCGAAAGAGCGATAGAGGACAAAGCAGCAAGTCGTTTATCATTTTCTTGTAAACGCTCAATTTCACGGCGGTACCAATTACGCCAGGTGGCTGCCCAATCAACTTTTTTTGCATCTTTGCCACTTTTCGCTTGCCAATAATCACGAAACTTTTTTTCTTGCCAAAGGGCTTGTTCTTCATTGAGCCCTTCTGAAATTGCTGCTGCAATGTCAGCACGCCACTCAGGGGGAAGTCGACATCCTTTGACGTCTTTTTTGGGAGAAAGACTGTCACAAAAAGAGGCAGAAGAAACAATCGCAGACGGTTTCTTTTGTGAAAGACCGTTAGGTGTTTCTTTTTCTTCTGTTTTCTGATCAGGGGAAAGTTGACACCCTTTGACGTCTTCTTTGGGAGAAGGACTATCACAAAAAGAGGCAGAAGAAACAACCGCAGACGGTTTCTTTTGTGAAAGACCGTTAGGTGTTTCTTTTTCTTCTGTTTTCTGATCAGGGGAAAGTTGACACCCTTTGACGTCTTCTTTGGGAGAAGGACTATCACAAAAAGAGGCAGAAGAAACAACCGCAGATGGTTTCTTTTGTGAAACACCAGTAGGTGTTTCTTTTTCTTCTGTCTTCTGAGCTTCTGAGTTACGTTCAACATCTAAAGGAGAGGCGTTGAGCAGATGCTGAAATTGTTCGTTGATTTTCTTGCGTTTTTTTGCTGAAGAGCGTCCCGCAGAGGATTTTTGCTCAAGTAATTTTGCGCGTTCATGAAAGACAATTTCACACCGTGTGTTCCAAAGACCACTGGCGAGCTGTAATATTTTCCCTTCCGTTATTAACATCTCTAAAACGCTTTCAAAAGTTCGCTTGTCACAACCACAAAGACGCGCTAAACGTTCTATTGATAAATTTAAAGGGCGCCCTCGCGCGTACATTTCATTCAGTAAAATTGTATAAATGCCAATTTCATGTGCCCGCATTCCACGGACTCCACCAAGGAAATCATTCTGGTACCAACAGACATAAGGAAGTATCGAGGATTCATAATGCGGAGCTTCTGAGTGTAGAACTTGTTTCATAGGGAAATAAACTTTCTTCTTTTTCGTCTGATATGAAGGGGTAAAAAGCAAAAAATATATTTTTATGTCTCCCAAAAACTATATTGGTTACATTTATTATTTTGAAAAATATTGCTGTTTCATTTTTGTGTTGTTTCGCTTTGTTCTGGTAGACGATCATTTTTTTGTGTATTTCCTTAAAATTGACTCATCAATTATGCAGAATTTAGAGAGTTGCAATTTTACAATTTGAGGTTGTATAAAAGATGGAAATTGAAGAGGGCAAAATAACAATATACGGGTTTTTGAAAAATGACTGTCTAATTCTTAAACTTTGACTTGGGGTGTTGTTTTTTAATAAAAAATGATGAATCCTCCAATAAGTGAAAATTTCCGTTAATTTTATCCTCTTTAGAAGATAAAGCAAGTCAATTTTATTACAAACAGATTTTTTTTAAGATAGGCTATAGGGTGAGACTATGAGTATTGATGGTTGGCGTCAAAGATTGCAGGAAGCACTTCAAAAAAGTGGACGGTCAAAAAGGTCTATCTCACTCTCTGCAGGGAAAGGAGCTGGATATTTGCACTCCATTCTCTCTGAAGGAAAAGAGCCGACGATTGAATCCCTCTATCGTGTCTGTCACGCAATTAATGTGAGTATGAGTTATATTCTCTACGGACAAGAGACAATGCCTGAAGATCAAGAGTTTATTGATCTCGTTTTGCAGGTTTCTCCTGAGGAGCGGAAGGCCATTTTAACTCTTTTGCGTCGATCGCTTGACGGAGACGAAACAAAATAATCTGTTGTGTTTTTCGGTCAAGTTTTGTCCAAGATTGCAATAGTTCGAAATCACGCATTTCAGCCCCCGTCTGTTGAAAATATATAGATTTAGAATAATCGGAAACAATGCAGAGCAAGATGGGAACAAGAGAGCAGTCATTTTCGTTCTTGTTTTCATTTGAGCATTGTTAAAAGTCATAATATATCTTTTATTAAGGATAAAATAATTGACATATCTTCCATAGAGGATATAAGACTAACGCTATATTTGATCATGTCAAGACAGAGCTTAGCTTTATCAACTGTCTAAGGGAGAAATATTCATGAAAAATATTCCATTCGTTAAAGAGGATGAAATTCTTATCATTCTCTGTGAAGATGAAATCAACGATACGTATGATGGTCCTCTTGAACGAGAAGAAGTGATCGAACTGGTCGAGAATAAATATGATGATGTGGTTCGACTTTTACGGCTTGATTTAAGGTCATTACATGCCGATGATGTAAGCGAACAAATCGCCGAATTATATATGAATATGAAAATTCGTGATGGCTATGACCAAGATGAACAAGTAGCTCCTTTCATTTTTAATAGTGATGCTTATCATGTTTATTTAGATCAAAAAATTGCCCAAGAATATGAAGACAATCTCTATGGATCTTATGAAAAACAGCATCGTTTGCGTTGGTCTGATGTGTTGAATGAATATTGAGGGGAAAATAATGAAAACTTACCTCAAAACATTCTCTTATGGATTACCACTCTATTATGCCGGATATGCACACAATATCATCAAATTGGAACCACAACAAAAAAATGCTTGTTCTTTTATTTCACACTATGAAGCAGAGGCAGTAGCACGGAAATTAGCGCTTCAGTATCAGCGTGATGATTTTTATATAGTGCAAAAATAGGAATGCATTTCCTCATTTCTTTATGCTCATGATCGTACAAAATTAATTCCAGAAAATAAAGAACCGTAAGCAACAAGAAAAAGTGAGTCCAGTTGCACGATGCTGGGTGTGTGCAGTTCTGTGGTGTTGTTTTGTTGGAGCTGTGTGTTGCGCGATGCTGGGTGTGTACAGTTCTGCGGTGTTGTTTTGTTGGAGCTGTGTGTTGCGCAATGCTGGGTGTATACAGTTCTGCGGTGTTGTTTTGTTGGAGCTGTGTGTTGCGCGATGCTGGGTGTGTACAGTTCTGCGGTGTTGTTTTGTTGGAGCTGTGTGTTGCGCAATGCTGGGTGTGTACAGTTCTGCGGTGTTGTTTTGTTGGAACTGTGTGTTGCGCAATGCTGGGTGTGTGCAGTTCTGTTGTGTTGTTTTGTTGGAGCTATGTGTTGTGCAATGCTGGATTTGAAAGGTTTTCAAAGAGAGACAAGAGCGGGAAAAAGGGAGAATATTGAAAATGCCAACGATTATTGATTGTGTTCAAGGAACAGACGAATGGCGCCAAGCACGGAATGGTTTAATTACTGCTTCTTTGTTCGAGATGGTCCTTGCACAAAAACAAGATGGAAAAAAAACGCAAAAATATACTTCTTTAATGATGAGGCTTGCTGGAGAAAGAATAACAGGAAAGCCTATCGAAGAGGGAACAACGTTGCCTATGCGGCGCGGCATAGAATTAGAACCACAGGCACGTCAGCTTTATGGAACTCTTACACAGACAGAACCTGAATGCGTTGGTTTTATTTTGGCCGATGATCGTTTGAAAGGAGCTTCTCCAGATGCTTTGATCGGGACAAATGGGATGTTGGAAATCAAAACAAAAAAACCTGAAATTTTAATCCCTTATTATACGCAAAGGAATTTTCCTCTTGAACATAAAGCGCAATGTCAAGGAGGGTTATGGATTGCACAACGTGAATGGATTGATTTAATGATCTATTGGCCGGATATGCCGCCTTTGATTAAACGTGCTTATCGCGATGAGGCTTATATTCGAAGGCTTGAAATAGAAATTAACCGATTTAATGAGGCTTTGGCAGTGATGGTCCATCGTCTGCAAACGATTTCTTTATAAACAATGGTGGAAAAGGATGTTGTAAAATTACAGCAGTTAGGAAAGAAAAAGCCATGAATTCTACGAAAAATTTTAGGGAGATAGAGAGTGCAAATTTGAGGAGAAAAGGCAGAAAAAATAAAAAAACGAGTCCACATGCAGAAAATAAAAAGAGAGGTTTCTGCGTGAATCAAGAAAGCATCGTCAAAAAAGGGGGTTCTACACATATGGTGCTGCGAGAGAGGATTGAACTCTCGACCTCTCCCTTACCAAGGGAGTGCTCTGCCACTGAGCTACCGCAGCACTTTGAATCTTCGTGCCGCCTTGTGCCATATTGTTACAAAATAGGCAAGAGAACATTGATCCATTCTTGCAAGTCAGTCTATCTTATGTCATGACAAAAAAGGTGATATAAGAAGCAAAAAGATAAAGGGGAGATAGAGTGTGTATTGAATGGGCTCTCGGTTATCAAAAAAGTGAAATTGTTCAAAAAAATGTATCATGACACAAATGGATCAACAAAAACAAGACGATAATAAAAAATACAAAGATGAGAAAAAAAAGCAACGCCAAGAAAGGCTAGCCCAGCAATTGCGCGCTAATTTAAGACGTCGAAAAGAGCAAAATCGAAAACGATTTCAGGATAATTCCTAAAAAAGACTTCCGATTAAGGTATTTTTACGGCATTTTTGCAACCAAACCTCTTAATGATTCGTTTCAAAGTCAGAAAAAAGACGCTTCAAGGTATTCACTTGTTTGAAAGGAAACTCTTCAAAGGATCCTTTCTAAGGGGCACTTTGGCGTGGGTAAAAAGGGTCAAACATTATGGATTCTATTCACATTATTGGTGGAAATCCTCTTAATGGTGTTATTCCTATTTCAGGAGCTAAAAATGCTGCACTTCCTCTTATGGTTGCTGCCTTGCTCACTGAGGAGACACTTACTTTGAAGTATATTCCGCATCTCGTTGATGTCGAACTCTTATTGAGAATTCTCAATCACCATGGGATCGGTTATGCTGTAGAGGGGCGAACAGCACATCAGGAAAGCGGGTATTCAAGGACAATTCACTTTACAGCAAAAAAAATAACAACAGTACATGCTCCTTACGAATTGGTCACAAAAATGCGTGCAAGCTTTTGGGTGATCGGTCCGCTTCTCGCACGATGTAGAGAAGCTTACGTTTCCTTACCTGGAGGGTGTGCTATCGGAACAAGACCCGTTGATTTTATTCTGGAAGGTCTCAAAAGTCTAGGCGCACACATCGTTATCGAACAGGGCTATGTTCATGCAAAAGCACCAGAAGGTCTTCAAGGAGGGCGGTATCGATTCCCTAAAGTAACCGTTGGGGGAACACATGTGCTCTTGATGGCAGCCGTCATGGCAAAAGGAACAACGGTTCTTGATAATGCTGCTTGTGAACCAGAAGTGACAAATCTTATTCAAACCCTAAAAGCTATGGGCGCGCGCATCTCTGGAGAAGGAACACAAACCCTGACCATTCATGGAGTGGAAAAACTGCATAGTGCCAAAGTCCAAGTGATTCCGGATCGAATCGAAGCAGGAACTTATGCTATGGCCGTGGCAATGATCGGTGGAGACGTCTTTCTGAAAAATGCAAACCCTCATCATCTCACCGAAGTTCTCGAATGCCTCAAAAAAACAGGCCTCGAAATCGAAATAAAACCAGAAGGGATCAATGTAAGACGAAATCCAGAGCAGAAAATTATGCCAGTGGATATCAAAACAGGTCCTTTTCCAGCTTTTCCGACAGATCTACAAGCACAGTTCATGGCTCTTATGACACGGGCGCAGGGAAATGCTCATATCACCGAAACAGTCTTCGAAAATCGTTTTATGCATGTACAGGAATTAATACGTTTGGGAGCACAAATTACACTCAATGGACAGACAGCTCTTGTCTGTGGAACAGAGAATCTGCAAGGTGCACAAGTGATGGCAACAGATTTACGCGCTTCCGTCTCTCTTGTTATTGCCGCACTTGCTGCACAGGGAAAGACAATCGTTAGTCGCGTTTATCACCTTGATCGAGGCTTTGAACGGCTGGAGGAAAAGTTGGCGCAATGTGGTGCAAATATTCAACGCGTCACAGGTTGAGAAAATATATCTATGTTTGTGGAAAGTCGTTCCTGAAGAGAGGAAGTCTGAGGTCTCCTTAAGAAAAAGCTCCAGAGACGGAAACAATGATAGCTTATGCGCAAAGAACGATGGCATGTGTGGGTGCGTGTTTCCTTAAGAGGAATCTTTTGTAGACAAATCTCTGGAAAAGCTGAGGACAAGCTGTAGAGAAAGAGAGTAGTGTCTTCTTTCTGGACTTAAGATTTTTTCACTTTTTCAGCAAGCAGTGCATGGACAGGACAGAGAGAGGACTGTAAAAGGGTAAGAGCCTATATGCTTTGCAAAGGATCATCAGGTTCACAGGCATTGCTGTATGCGCAAAGAACGATGGCGTGTGTGGGTGAGTGGGGTCCTCAGGGAGAATTTTGTGTGGACAAAGCTCTGGAAAAGCTGAGGACAAGCTGTAGAGAAAGAGAGTAGTGTCTTCTTTCTGGACTTAAGATTTTTTCACCTTTTCAGCAAACAGCGCATGGACAGGACAGAGAGAGGACTGTAAAAGGGTAAGAGCCTATATGCTCTGCAAAGGATCATCAGGTTCACAGGCGTTGCTGTGTGCGCAAAGAACGATGGCGTGTGTGGGTGCGTGTTTCCTTAAGAGGAGGCTGAAGTCGTGAGCTCTGAAAGGGAGAAGGAACCCCAAAAATCTGGAATTTCAGGCTTTAAATGGGGCCCAATGCGGACAGCGGAAACTTTTTCAGCAAGGCCAGTACGGTCAGAAAGCTCAACCGCTAAACCACAAAGCGTTGCTGGTCCTTTCGCAGGCTCATAAAATTTAAACTTCTTTTTATAAAGAAAACGGTAAAGAGGTTCTTCTTTATCCATTCCTAAAGAGGAATTATAATCACCGCACATGCCTGCATCCGATAAGTAAGCGCTTCCGCCCTCTAAAATTTGTGCATCAGCCGTCGGAATATGTGTATGCGTGCCGACAATAACACTGACACGTCCATCAAGAAAGTGACCAAAACACTGTTTCTCACTCGTTGCTTCCGCATGAAAGTCAAAAATAATCGCGTCCGCTTGTTCACGCAGAGGACAGGCTGCGAGAATCTTATCTGCAGTGTGAAAAGGGTCATCTACTGTGCAGGGCATAAAAACAGTGCCCATCACATTCGCAACAAGAACACGAGCACCATTCTTCGCTGTCCATAAACCAGAACCTTTTCCAGGAGTGCCTTCAACAAAATTCGCTGGACGTAAAAAACGATCGCTATAAGAGGCATAGCTCAAAGTCTCTTTACATCTAAATGCATGATTGCCCGTTGTGACAACATCAACGTTCAAAGCTAAAAAATCTTGGTAAATTGCCTCGGTAATGCCAAAACCATTGGAGGCATTTTCACCATTAACAACAACAAAATCAAGGTGCCAGTGTTCAATCAAACAAGGAAGAATCTGGGAAACAACTCTGCATCCCGTTTCTCCAACAATATCACCTAAAAATAAAAAACGCATACGCGTTTTAATCACACTTTAAAATGCAAGAAAACCCTTTTCTGTAAAAATACCCTGCAAAAGAAGATCCTCTGTTCTCGGAGGAATAAAAGCAGCTTCTTGGCACGAAAAACCAAAACCAAATAAATGGACAGGGTGATCTTGGGTGCAGAAATTTTCAACAATCCGGTCATAGTAGCCTGCTCCATACCCAAGTCGATGACCTTGATGGTCAAAAGCAGAAAGAGGAACAAAAATAAAATGTGGCAAAACAACAGCCTGTTTAGAACTCGGGCAAAGAATGCCAAAATGCATCCGCTCTAATTCACTTTCATGCGAAAAACGGCGAAAAACCATCGTCGTATGATCAATAATTGACGGTAAAGCCAAATGACCCCCTCGTGATGTGATAAAATCAAACAAGGGACGAGGATCAATCTCCGAACGAATAGGCCAATAACCAGCAAAAATAATCCCTGAAAGATTATTCACTTTTTTGTCAAGATACTCTGCTGCATGAGAACAGGCGCGATGCGAAAAAATAGAACGGTCCTGTAAGGATAAATGCTCCCGTTGTGATAAACCCCAGTGGCGCAAAGAATTGCGAACCGATAAAGAAGAAGAGGTGCTTTCAGGAAAATAGGGCATTGCTCATCAATGGGGTTAGAGAGGGGTTAGAGAATTGTGTCAATCAAGTTAAACAATAGCCGAAGCGCAAACAAATACAAAAAGGTGAACCGCAACAACCGATGGAAAAAGTTGATTCCGAGTGCCTAGTATACTAGGTGGGCACCGTGTGAAAAAGCCCACGAGCTCTTTCAGGGACAGCTCCCTTGGAAATCAATAAGGCCTCAGGAATATGTTATTTCCTGTCGCGAAGTGCAGAACACCTTCAACCATTATAAAAGAGTTTTAGCTTTTCGGCTAGAGAAAAAATGATTTCTCATAAATCTCTAAACTTCTTGATCTGCGTGTTGGGATACAAGAAAATCAAGGCGCTGATGAAGAAACTCCATTTGTGGATAAAAAGAAAGAGCTGTTTCATAAGCCTTGATCGCAAGATGAGGACGATCCGTCTCTTCCATAATGATGCCAAGCTCAATAAAGGCTATGTAATGCCGAGGTTCAAGCGTGAGAGCCTGGAATAAATCAAACATCGCAAGCTTAAAATCACTCAATTGAATATGAAGCCAAGCACGTTTTACCCAAGGTTCAGCATAGGTCGGAGCAAGAGCAATCACAGAATCAATCCTATCAAGAGCAGCGTTATAATCTGATGCTACAATGCTTTGTTCGGCCCAGATCATTAAAAGGTCAATAGTTTCACTGCCCGAGCGTGACCATAAACGCTGAAGTTGACGACTAAGATTCTTCGCTTCCTTAACATTAGAACAATATTTCAATTCTTTGAGAAGGCGTACAATCTCTTGTTCTTTACGATCACTCGCAAGAGATTGATGTGCATGAGGCGGCAATGCATAATCTTCAAGAAGAATTGTCCCCGAGTGAGGATTTGACAAGGGAGAACTGTCAGACCGTTCCGAAGGAAAATCAGGAATTATATCCTCTAAAGGCAAAAGAGATTGTGGAGAAGGTGCTTCTTCAAACGGGGAAGAAGGAGGGTTTTGTCCATAACTGGGAGAGAGAGAAAAAAAAACGCTGAAAAATAAAAGGAATATACTCTGCTGTCTTAAAAAATTTGAACAGAAAAAAACAAAACCTTTTAAAAAAACAAAAGACCTTAAATGAACATAACAAATAAATGCCCACACAAAAACAGCAGAAATCAGAAACCTGTCTTTTAAATCCATTACCCCTGACGAGCTCTAAAACGCGGATTTGTTTTATTCAAAATATAAACACGACCTTTACGGCGAACCAACCGATTGCTACGGTGACGTTCTTTGAGTGCTTTGAGCGAATTTTTAATCTTCATCATCATCACCGTTTATATATAATTCAAGTAAAAACCGCTTTCTTAAGATAAGAAAACTCTGCTCTCGAGACATAAGATATTATAAAAACATTCCCACTTCTATCGTGAAAAATACTGAAATTTTCCACCATAATGGGTAAATGAAAACGGTGGATTCATAGCAGGAAGTCCTCTTTTTGTCAAGTACACTTTCCTTTAGCGATATGTTTGATAGGGGGAGGGAATGCTTCTTCAGGATTGATGCCCTTTGATAAAGGAAGAAGGGCCTAAAATGGAGAAAGCGGGAAAGTGAGGTGTTGCGTGCGGAGAGTTCTTAGGAGCAGGAGAGTGTTGTGGTAGGGGAAGAGAGAGGTTTTAAAAGTACACTCTTTCTTTTCTGAAGGGAACCTGTTGAGTTCTTTATTCTTTTGCGTGGGAAGTTTTTGTTGCTGGTCCCGTTAATTGAATGACATGGCCCATTTTGCGTTCTGGTTTGACAAGAGTTTTGCCATATAAATGGACTGACGTTGATTTTTGCTGTAAAAAATTTTGATAATCTTTCAAATTCGTACCAAGAAGATTTGTCATTTCACAATTGCTATGGCGTGAGGTATCCCCCAAAGGAAGAGAACAAATAGCACGGATATGCTGTTCAAATTGTGAAGTGATGCATGCTTTTTGTGTCCAGTGACCCGAATTATGTACACGAGGCGCTAATTCGTTAACCAAAAGACTTCCATCGGCTAAAACAAAAAATTCAACACAAAGAACACCAACATAATCAAGAATGTCCATAATCTTAGAGTTAATCTCTTGTGCTGTTTTTTGAAGCAGTGGTGAAGCTTGTGAAGGTACTAAGGTTTTATAAAGAATGCCACTCTTATGCTGATTTTCACAGCAATCATAAAAAGCATATTCTTTTTGAGGATTTGATGCTGATACAACAGATATTTCAAATAAAAAGGGGACAATCTCTTCTAAAATGAGAGGTTGATGATTAAGTGCAATTAACGCCTTATCGATGATTTCTTCACTCGGATGATGAAGACCAATTTGATGCTTGCCATCATAACCAAAACAGCGTGTCTTCAAAAGACCACTTCCTCCCAAGGTTGATAAACCCTCAATAAGAGAATTTCGGTCATGAACCGCATACCATTTAGCCGTTTGAATTCCATGGGTGTTCAGAAATTGTTTCTCAAGAACGCGATCTTGCGAAATCGCCAAAATTTGAGAAGAGGGATAAAGATAACTTTTTTGTTCAATATATTGTGCTGTTTGCAAAGGAAGATTTTCAAACTCATAGGTTATCACATTGCAAACAGAGAGAAGATGCGTTAATGCCGTTTGATCGTCATACGAAGCAAGAATATGCTCTGTGCTAATATGAGATGCTGGACAATCAATCTCAGGACTCAGAACAAGTGTTTTAAAGCCAAATTCTGCTGCTGCAATTGCTAACATTCGTGCTAATTGGCCGCCTCCAAGAAGGCCAATAGTTTTGTCAGAACATAAGTCTTCAGAATGATGAGACATCTTTACTTTCCATCGTTAAAGTTATTGCTTCGCTGGCTGTTTGTTCTTTGCGTCAGTGTTGTTGCTGTAAATGTTCGGATAAAAGAGTATTATCATGAGATATCCTCACTTTCCATCGCTGGCGTTATTGCTACGCTGGTTGTTTGTTCTTTGCGCCAGTGCTGTAAACGTTCGGATAAAGCATCATCATGAACCGCAAGGACTGCTGCGGATAAAAGAGCGGCATTAATCGCTCCTGCTTTGCCAATTGCTAAAGTACCAACCGGTACACCCGCTGGCATTTGTACAATCGAAAGCAAAGAATCTTGACCCGATAAAGCTTGAGAGTGAATCGGAACACCAAAAACAGGTAAAGGAGTAAGAGACGCTAACATACCAGGAAGATGCGCTGCTCCCCCAGCGCCAGCAATTAGAACTTTAAAGCCAGAAACTTTTGCTCCTCTCGCAAATTGATAAAGTCGCTCAGGAGTGCGATGCGCCGAAATAATCTGCGTCAGATGAGAAATGCCAAGGTGAGTTAAAATATCTGAGCTATGGCGCATGGTATGCCAATCTGATTGGCTGCCCATTAAAAGTGCTACGTCATACAATTTTTCAGCCATTTAATATCCTTTTCATTCTGCAAGAGGCTTCATTCTCTCTCACTGGGCGCTTTGTCTTTTGATATTATCAAAGGGCGATTCAATTGCTTTTAAAAGTTTTGTTGCTTTTTTGCAAAGTTAATGAGTCAATTTTACTCTCCTTAAGATGAGAAAATAAATTTTTAAGTTCAATCTTTAAAGAAAAAAACATAAAATAAAGCATAAAATACTGGCTTCGTTGAGAAGAAAAATCACAAAAAAGTACAGTGATTATCTCAGAACCGGTTTTTGTTTTTTATGAACGGGTGATCATATGAAATGAAGGAAAAATCAAGAGAAGAAAAAATAAAGAGTGAAAATACGCTCACAAACAGTATATAAAGAAAATCTCTCTTTCTCTCTTAAATCCTTGTTCACAAAATCAAAAAAATAAGATATGGAAAAAGAACGTTAACTTATCATATAAAATCAACGACATATACTATAAAAGGAAATCGCTCTTTATGTCTAAAGAAGAAGTACTGGAATTTTCTGGAATTGTTACAGAACTTTTACCAAATGCAATGTTTCGGGTGAAATTAGAAAATGATCATGAAATTATTGCCCATACCGCTGGAAGAATGCGAAAAAATCGTATTCGTGTCTTAGTCGGCGATAAAATTATGGTGGAAATGACCCCTTATGATTTATCAAAAGGACGAATTACATATCGCTATAAATAACCATCAAAAGGAAAAATTCTGTATCAAAAATTAACCCAAAATTGGGAAGCGTTATTGCAGAAGTGAATGCTTGTGAAAAATAAGGTCAAAGAAAAAACGCTTCAAGTGCACTACAAAATATAGAGGTGTGAAAAAAATAATTTAAATAAAACGGGGACGTTGGGACAAAAGTGCATGCACTCAAAATTGGCGAAAGGGGTTCTATTATGGATATCAATTTGGTTCTTGCTTCTGCTTCTCCGCGGCGTTTAATGCTTCTCGCACAAATAGGTGTTGAACCAGAATTTGTTTATGCAACCAATGTTGATGAAACACCAAAATCAAGAGAGCATCCAGCAAATTTAGCAAAGCGTCTCGCAAAAACAAAAGCCCTCGCAGCACAGGAAAATTGGTTAAGAGATCAGAAAAATAATGCAAAAGAACCGTCATCAAAAAAATATTTAATTTTAGCTGCAGATACAGTAGTGGCAGTGGGGCGTGTCATTTTCCCTAAAGCAGAGGGAGAAGATGAGGCATACGAATGTTTGCGTTTTCTTTCAGGGAGAGCCCATAAGGTATATAGTGCTATCTGTCTCTTGAATGAGTGTGGAAAAAAAAAGATCAAGTTAGTTGAAAGTTCTGTGCGGTTTAAACGGTTAACCAAAACAATGATAGAGGCTTATGTGGCTTCTGGAGAATGGCAAGGAAAAGCCGGAGGGTACGCAATTCAAGGAAAAGCCGGGGCTTTCGTGACAAATATAATAGGGTCTTATTCCAATGTTGTAGGACTCCCTTTGGCTGAAACAATGGATCTCTTAATGACTTATCAGTATCCATTGCTTAATCATTGGTGCGAAAATTTCAGTGAAGGTGAATAAGACAAAGTGGGCGAAAATTTAATGGGTAAAGGAAAAAAACAAGACTTTATAGAAAAAGGTACCTTGAAAAACAATGAAACAGCGCAAAAAAGACGGAAAAAAAGCAGAAATATATCAGCCGCCCTTACAAAATAATTTGCGTCCATCGCGCCCCTGTCCAGAATGTGGAAAAATGTCTCAGCAGGATTCTTACCCTTTTTGTTCATCACGGTGTCGTGCAATCGATCTGAACCGTTGGCTGTCTGGGGCATATGTTTTGCCTCCACCTCCTCAAAAAACCGATGAGGAAGAGTGAACGAAAAATAAAATGCTTCAAAAGGAAAAAGTGCCATCTTTGTCTTTGTGGTTAAAATGAAATGCTGTTAGAATTTTTTTAACATATGATTTATGTTTAACGTGAATGCTTTTATCCGTGCTATTTGCGTTGGTTTTTTCAAAATATATGTCGGTGTTTGTTCTTTTATCTTCTTCCTTTATCTGTACCAAAACAAAAAGAGCACAAACTCGCTTGATATCAGGTTTAAGAGGTTCTGGTAAAATGTTTAGAGCATGACATAATGATACTCTTGAAAAAGAGTTGTAAGAGCGTGCCTGATGGGGAAGAATGGACAAATCTTACTGTATGGGAAGGCGCCATGGGGGAGGTTATGGAGCAGAATATCAGGGAATGTTGAGAGAAGTTTTAAGAGAAGGGCTGTGGAAAGGCAAAGCAGATGTTACAGTATCATTCTTCTCTTTAATTGAGCCTTATGATGCTTTTGAAAAAGGGCTGTAAGAGCGTGCCTGATGGGGAGGAATGGACAAATCTTACTGTATGGGAAGGCGCCATGGGGGAGGTTATGGAGCAGAATATCAGGGAATGTTGAGAGAAGTTTTAAGAGAAGGGCTGTGGAAAGGCAAAGCAGATGTTACAGTATCATTCTTCTCTTTAATTGAGCCTTATGATGCTTTTGAAAAAGGGCTGTAAGAGCGTGCCTGATGGGGAGGAATGGACAAATCTTACTGTATGGGAAGGCGCTATGGGGGAGGCTATGGGGCAGGAATATCAGGGAATGTTGAGAGAGGTTGTAGGAGAAGGGCTGTGGAGGAAAAAGGTTTTCTTTTTCAAAAGAGGTTTTATTTCCCTCTTGCTATAGGAAGAGGATGTTCCCATATTTCTTTATTGTTAAAGTAAATTATTGTTTATGGGTGTGTGGAAGATCGTGAAGACGCTTGAAAAAGTGCTTAGCGGTAAAGTACAAGCTCGTGAAAACAAAGAGCCTGTGAAGGCAGAGAGAAAGAAAAAATGAATTTGGAAAAATATAGCGAACGGCTTCAAGGTTTTTTACAAGCAGCGCAAAGCAGTGCTCTTTCTTCTGATCATCAACAGTTTATGCCTGAACATTTCTTGAAAGCGCTTTTAGAAGATAGCCAAGGGTTGGCCGTTTCTTTGATCCAGAAGGCAGGAGGCAATTTGCCAGCTATTCAAAAAGAGCTCAAAGAAGCGCTCGATGCTATGCCAAAAGTACAAGGCGGAAATGGGCAGCTCTATATGTCTCAGCCTATGGCAAAAGTTTTCGCAAAAGCAGAAGAAATTGCTCAAAAAGAAGGGGATCAATTTGTAACAGTAGAACGTGCTCTACAAGCTTTGCTTCTCGAAAAAAATGCAAAAACAGCCGATATTTTGACAACAGGAGGAGTCACAGCGCAGGCTCTTGATGAAGCCATCAAGACAATGCGAAAAGGAAAAACAGCAACAAGTCGTCATGCTGAAAGCCAATATGAAGCGTTGGAAAAATATGCACGTGATTTGACAAAAGAAGCACGAGAGGGAAAACTCGATCCCGTAATTGGACGAGAAGAAGAAATCAGAAGAACTGTTCAAGTCTTATCGAGACGGACCAAAAATAATCCCGTGTTGATAGGAGAACCAGGAGTCGGAAAAACCGCTATTGTTGAAGGACTAGCTCTCCGTATTGTCAATGGTGATGTCCCCGAAACATTGCGGGATAAACAACTCTATGCTCTCGATATGGGAGCCCTGATCGCTGGGGCAAAATATCGAGGCGAGTTTGAAGAACGTTTAAAGGCTGTGCTCTCAGATGTTCAAGCCGAAAATGGACAAATTATTCTCTTCATCGATGAATTGCATAATCTCGTAGGAGCCGGAAAATCCGATGGGCCTATGGATGCTTCCAATTTGCTTAAACCTGCTCTTGCTCGCGGTGAGCTCCATTGTGTAGGCGCAACAACGCTCGATGAGTATCGAAAATATGTCGAAAAAGATGCTGCTCTAGCACGACGTTTTCAACCTGTCTTTGTTCCTGAGCCAACCGTGGAAGATAGTATCTCTATCTTGCGTGGAATCAAAGAAAAATACGAACAACACCACAAAGTACGCTTGGCCGATAGTGCTTTAATTGCCGCTGCACGATTGTCCCATCGCTATATTGCAGATCGTTTCTTGCCCGATAAAGCAATCGATTTGATCGATGAAGCCGCCGCACGTTTGAGAATGCAGGTCGATTCAAAACCAGAAGAACTCGATGCAATCGATCGGCGCATCATGCAGTTGAAAATCGAACAGGAAGCTTTAAAAACAGAAGTCGATCCCGCAGCAAAAGAACGCTTGAAAATCGTGCAGACTGAACTCGAAACACTGGAAAAAAATTCAGCAGAAATGACACAAGCTTGGCAGGCCGAAAAACAAAAATTAGGGTATGCTGCTGATCTGAAAAAACAACTCGAAGAAGCACGAAATGCTTTGGCTATTGCACAACGAAATGGACAGTTCCAACGCGCTGGTGAATTGGCCTATAGTGTCATTCCTGAACTCGAAAAACAACTCAATGTTGCCGAAAATGATGATCAACAAAATAATCTCGTCGAAGAAATCGTTACAGCTGAACATATTGCGCAAATCGTTTCACGGTGGACAGGAATTCCCGTCGATCGAATGCTCGAAGGGGAACGAGAAAGATTATTGCGCATGGAAGACGAAATCGGTAAACGAGTAGTCGGACAAGCTGAAGCTGTACATGCTATCGCACGCGCTGTACGACGCGCGCGCGCTGGATTGCAAGATCCTAATCGTCCTATCGGGTCCTTTATGTTCCTAGGGCCAACAGGTGTTGGAAAAACCGAACTCACAAAAGCACTCGCTGCTTTTCTTTTTCAAGATGCTCAGGCTATGTTGCGGATTGATATGTCCGAATATATGGAAAAACACGCCGGAGCACGCCTGATCGGTGCCCCTCCAGGATATATCGGATATGAAGAAGGAGGCATCCTCACCGAAGCTGTCAGACGGAGACCTTATCAGGTTATTCTCTTTGACGAAATTGAAAAAGCCCATCCCGATATTTTTAATTTGCTTCTTCAAGTGCTTGATGAAGGACGCTTGACGGATAGTCAGGGCCGAACCGTCGATTTTCGAAATACTGTCCTCATTATGACTTCTAATCTCGGAGCCGAAATCTTGACCGCATTGCCAGAAGGGCAAATAACACATCAAGCAAGAGATGAAGTGATGCAAGTGGTAAAAGCTGCTTTCCGTCCAGAATTTCTGAATCGCGTCGATGAAATTATTCTCTTTCAAAGATTACAGCGCAAAGATATCGAAGCAATCGTTGATCTTCAAATCCAACACTTACAAAATTTACTCAGTGAACGCAAAATTACCTTGCAGATCAAACCAGAAGCACGAACTTTGCTCGCGCATAAAGGCTATGATCCTCTCTATGGTGCGCGCCCCTTAAAGCGAATGATGCAAAGAGAAATTCAAGACCCTCTCGCAGAAAGTATTTTAAAGGGCACAATCCATGATAATACAACCGTGACAATTACAAAAGAAGGAGAGCAATTGATCTTTTCTCCTGAAACAGAAAGCGAAAAAGTAAACGCTTGAAAGGGTAAAATGACAGAGAAATACAATAAAACTTGACAAGGTGAATCTAAACAGCTATCATAAAGGCATAATCACAATTTCGTCTTTATTTAAGTGTTCTGCATTGGTTGTATGAAATCAGCAGAAGTTTTTTGTTTGTGTTTATAATTTATCTTGGCAATTGAAGCTGATTAAGAAATGGTAGTTGGGGAGCTTTTCTAAAAAAGCACAGGAAGAAAATCTCCGTTATTCAAAAGCATTTCTTAAGAAAAAAATACAATCTCTTCATGCACAAGATTAAGTTTCTTTCTCTTAAGAAGAACCTTCTTCCCATAGAACAGACCTACTTCTCTAAAGAAAGAGCTCTGTTTCATTGGCTCTTTTGTCGCATTGAACTTTATGAAAGGCTAAAATTTGCTTAATTACTTTTTTTACTGCCCAGACTCTGCAGAGCAACACAGCTTCCCACACTGTCCTTGAGGATATTGAGTCATTGATCGTGTCTGGTGAAAACGTTTTTTCGACAAATTTTAAAGTTTTGCATATGAAAAAGGAACTCTCTGATGATACAGGATAATTCTCTTTCTTTGAAGGGGAAAGGACGGCCAAAAGGGACGGTGAATAAAACAACAAAGATTTTCAAAAAAGCACTTCTTACTGCAGCTGAACAGGCGGGAAATCAGTATGGTCGTGATGGTTTGGTTTCTTATCTTTGTTATCATGCGATCAATAATCCTGTTCCTTTCTTTTCTCTGTTAGCAAAAGTTTTGCCTTTGCATGTGATGGGAGAAAATGAAGAAAAGACCAAGGTTATTTCGCGTGTTGAGATTGTACCGATGGTTTCTAATATCGGTGATCTAAACGATCAAATAACGTCTTGACACATCGGTACTTGATTTTGGCACACCCAACCGCCACTTACAAAAATAATGATAAACGCAAGCCGAAGAACCCGACAAAAAATACGGAACGTCTAAAAATGAAAAACAAGCAGCTGATAAATAACGATTTAAAGATTACCTAAGCCATACTCTATTCCCTGATTTTAAAGGAATATAGAAATTCTTCTTTTCAGTGATTGAGGAAGGTGGTGTATGTTCCAGGTTTATGTTTGAATATCTACAAAAAACCCATAAATGCGAAGAGTTTTTTAAGAAATTGTGAGTGATTTATATTTTAGGGTATGGCTTAGGTAATCTTTAAATCGTTATTTATCAGCTGCTTGTTTTTCATTTTTAGACGTTCCGTATTTTTTGTCGGGTTCTTCGGCTTGCGTTTATCATTATTTTTGTAAGTGGCGGTTGGGTGTGCCAAAATCAAGTACCGATGTGTCAAGACGTTATTTGATCTTAACTCTTTGTGTTGAGGAGTGGAATTATACTCTTCGGGATCACTTTTGTTATGGGTGATGTTTTATGATTTTTGGATCAAGAGTCTTAAGGGCAAGGATCTCGCAGAGAGCAGATATCTATTTTTGAAAAGTGTATTCTTTGAATAGGGTCATATAGTGCTTCACAATGAGAGAGAGTTCTATCGGTTAACAAGGGTTATAGCGCACAATGACAACCGTTCAGATTGCCTTGATTCCAAAGCTCATCCCTGTTTTTACTGGAAAAGCTGATGTTCGTGCTGCTTGGGGAGGGAGGGGATCAGGGAAAACACGCTCCTTTGCTTTGATGACAGCTGTGATTGGCTATCATCATGGAAAAGCCGGAGAACGAGGCATTATCCTTTGTGCGCGACAATTCCAAAATTCATTGGCTGAAAGTTCTCTCGAAGAAATTAAACGTGCTATCGAGGCCTATCCCTTTTTAAGCGACTATTATGAAATTGGCGATAAATATATTAGATCAAAAGACGGCTGTATCGTTTATGCTTTTGCTGGTCTTGATCGCAATATCGCTAGCGTTAAATCTATGGGGCGTATTTTGCTCTGTTGGGTCGATGAGGCCGAGCCTGTAACCGATGCCGCTTGGCAAATCCTGATTCCAACGCTCAGAGAAGAGGGAAAAGAGTGGCATTCCGAATTATGGGTGACATGGAACCCATGCCGAGAAAATGCTGCCGTTGAAAAACGGTTCCGTTTTACCAAAGATCCTAATATCAAAGGCGTTGAAATTAATTGGCGCGACAATCCAAAATTTCCTGCGAAACTTAATCGCGATCGACAAGCTGATTTAGAACAAAGGCCTGAACAATATCAACATATTTGGGAAGGGGAATATCTGCAGGCAATGCAAGGGGCTTATTACCAAAAATTGCTGCTTGAAGCAGAACAAGAAGGGCGTATTACTACAGTGCCGCGTGACCCTCTGATCCAGGTCAAAATCTTTTGGGATATCGGCGGAACCGGCGCTAAAGCCGATGCAACCGCTCTATGGGTGGCGCAATTTGTCGGACGCGAAATTCGTGTTCTCGATTATTATGAAGCACAAGGACAGCCCTTATCAGAGCATATCGGATGGGTCTGTCAAAAGGGCTATGAAAAAGCACTGATGGTTTTGCCTCATGATGGAGCTACAAAAGATCGTGTCTATAATGTCAGTTTCGAAAGTGCACTCCAACAAGCTGGTTTTCGTACCCAAATTATCCCTAATCAAGGTGTCGGTGCTGTCAAAATGCGGATCGAAGCTGTAAGACGATTATTCCCCGCTATATGGTTTAATCGTGAGACAACAACCGCTGGGCGAAAAGCCCTTGCCTGGTATCACGAAAAACGCGATGAACAACGTAATATCGGTTTGGGAGCCGAACACGATTGGGCAAGCCATGGTGCCGATAGCTTCGGGCTGTTATGCGTGGCCTATGAACAACCCAGTGCTCACAAAAAACGAGAGGCTTATCGGTCGCGTCCCTCTTCTTCTACAACATCATGGATGGCTTTTTAATGAATATGCAGACTGCTTCTAATTCAATTGAAACCCTCGAACATCAGGCGCTCTTTCAAAAGCTCGTTAACTGGTATCAAGAGGATATTGTTCATGTCGAGCAATGGCGAAAAAATGCTCAAGAAGATTACGATTTTTATAATGGGCGACAGTGGAATGAACAAGATCTTGCTGTTTTACGGGAACAAAACAGACCCGTTATGACATTCAATCGTGTTGCGCCCTTGATTAATGCTGTCGTTGGAACCGAACGCAATAATAAACGCCATGTTCAATTTATTCCACGACAAGAAGGCGCTGCTATCGCTAATCAAATCCTCACTGGAGCAGCAGAATGGTTTCGTGATGAGGCGCATGGTGAATATGAAGATTCCGATGCTTTTCAAGATACGGTTATTTGTGGGATGGGATGGACCGATACTCGGCTCGATTATGAAGAAGATCCTAGAGGAAAACCCGTCATTGCACGGCTCGATCCTATGAAAATGGTGTGGGATACAAGTGCCGTTAAATCTAATCTTATTGATGCTCAGCGGGTGTGGTATATCGATGAAAAACCACTGGAAATTGCACAAGAAATGTTCCCCAATGTGCATTGGAGTGAGCTCAATGCAGATTGGGTGCAACAGCAAACGGGAATGAGTTTGCATAGCGTTGGGAATGGAGATTACCAAAATGAAAGCTTCGGGGAAGGTGAAAATATTCTGCAAAGCCCTAAAATGGTTACTCTGGCTGAATGCCGGTGGTTCGAACGTGAAGTCATCTATAAGGTGCTTAATCCTCAAACTGGGCGGTTTACTGAGTATTCTGAACAGGACTTTGAACAGATTAAAAAAGAATTTCCTCTGTTTCCCGCAACAAAAATGACAAAAAAAGTTGTCAAACGCGCTTTCTTAGGAAAAAAATTGCTCGAGGCTCCCGATAAACCATTGGTCCCTTCTAATCAATTGGGGTGGGAATGTATTACTGGGACATTCGATAAATTAAGTCGACAATTCTATGGAATCGTACGTCCAGCCAAAGACCCTCAACGTTGGGCTAATAAATATTTTAGTCAAGTCATGCATTTGCTTAATAGCCAATCCAAAGGCGGTATCATGGCAGAGCGGGATGCCTTCGATGATGATCGACAAGCAACAGAAAGTTGGGCAAGAGCTGATAGTATTACTTGGCTGAAAAATGGTGCTGTAGCCGCTGGAAGAGTCCAACCAAAACCTGTCGCCCAGTTTCCAAATGGCTTTTTTCAACTCTTTAATGAAGCAAAGGGTGCTATTTCTCAGGTGACAGGATTGTCTCCCGAGTTTGTAGGAACACGCTCCGTCAATCAACCAGGTATACTCGAAGAAAAACGCCGGCAATCTTCGCTCAATCTTTTGGCTGCTTTCTTTGATGGATTGCGTCGCTATCGACAACGACAGGGAAAAATAATTCTCTATCTTATCCAAAATTATCTCTCTGATGGCCGTTTAATTCGTATTGCTGGAGAAGATAACGCTAAATATGTGCCCCTTACACGGGAAATGGTTACAAGTTTGGAATATGATATTGTGGTAGATGATGCACCAACAAGCACAAATGAAAAAGAACGGACATTTTCCGTTATTATGCAATTGTTGCCGCTTATGCAACAATTTGCAACGCCAGAGATGATGCTCGACTTTCTGCACTATTCACCTTTACCTGCATCGCTTATCCATAAAATTACACTCAAAGCACAGCAAAACAGTCAAGTGCTTACTGAGCAACAAGGGCCCCAACAATTCCCAGAAGGAGCAGAAGGTATCCGTGTTGCGTAAGCTCTACAGAACCTTGTGGGATGAGTTTACTATTTCCAGAAGGAGCAGAAGGTATTCGTGTTGCACAAGCTCTACAGGATTTTGAGGGATGCGTCTTCTGTTTCTAGAAGAAGCAGAAGGTATCCGTGTTGCGTAAGCTTTACAGGATTTTGAGGGATGCATTTATTGTATATGTGCTCTGCGTGGGTATGGGGGCATTTTGTTGTTTTAGGCAAATGAGGAAAGCATAATGAATGAAGAAACTTTAACATTGGAAGAACAGCACGCATGGGAAACGCATTCTTTGCAAGAAACAAGTGATAGTTTGGAAGGAAATTCTGGGAGAGAAGAGGGAGGTAATGTCCTTGCAGAAGAGGACGATGAAAATGAAACAGTCTCACTGGAGCAGGAGAATGAAGGCGATCAGAGTGAAGAGCCAATGCAAGCTCCACCAGATCCGCAAAAAGACTTTATGGGCTATCTGCAATGGCTTGGACAAATGCTTCAAAATAAACAGCAGACATCAGAAGTGCAACAAACTGCTTCGCAGGGGCAGGGGGCTTCAGAAGCAGAGCGGTTGCAGTCTTTTTTTCATCAGTCTGTGGAGACTGTCAAAAAAGTACATAGCGATTTTAATCAAGCTGCTGATTTTGTTTATGAGATGCGTGCAAAGCAATTGGCTGCTTGTGCTTCTCTTTATCCTGAACTAGCAGATCCGAACGTTATTGATGCTATGATCGGCGATGAGTTGAAAAAGATTGTGCAAGATTGTCGTGAAAAGAATAAAAATCCGGCCGAGATGATTTATACAATCGCACAGACTATTGGCTATACAACACCACAAAATCATAAAGGTGAAATTCTACAAAATTATCAAGGGCAAAGTTTACAAGGAATGAAGGAAACAAAAAGCCTACAAGAAAGTGTATGGGAGGAGAAAGCTCTTCAGGAGAGGCAAAATTCTGCCCGTACCCTTGTCGCTTCTAATGGTTTGAGCGCCAATGGGCCAATTTCTTTGGATCTTCTCGATAAGATGTCTGAAGGAGAATTTAATGTTTGGATCGATAACCCAAAAAACAAAGCTGCTTTTAACCATTTAATGAGTGGGGGAGGGCTGTAAAGAGAGGAAAAATACTAAAAAATTAAGACACTAAAAATAACTTTCTGTTCTGAGCATTAGGATAGGAAACAATAAACGCCCGGTACAATACCGGTTTTTTTATATCAAAAATTATGAGGGGGAAAAATGGCTGCAACTCACATCGGACTTAATCATCCAATGGCTGTACGTACATGGTCAAAATTACTGAATCAAGAAGTCTCAAAAGCAATTTCTATTGCACCACTTATTGGAAGAGATTCCAATAGTATTATTCAATTGAAAGATGAAACCAATAAAGCGCATGGAGATTCTATTAGCTTTGGTTTACGTGTCCAATTGTTCGGTGAGGGGGTTACTGAAAAAGACCTTCTTACAGGAAAAGAAGAAGATTTACAATTCCTGACGGATCGCTTGGTCATTAATGAACTTTCTCATGCTGTTCGTGTTAGAAATGAAGGCACAATCGATCAACAGAGAACTTTACATAATTTACGGACAGAAGCCAAAAATGCTCTTGTCGATTGGTATGCAGATCGTTTGAGTCTGATGTTCTTTCTTCATGTCTGTGGTTTTACAGCAAATAAAATCAATTTTGAAGGACGAACCATGGCGGTAAAACCTGTGCATTACGGATTTAATCCACCAACTGAACCAACCGACAAACGGATACTGCGCCCTAATGGAAAAACAAAAGATGCAGATCTTAAATCAAGCGATATCTTTACTCTTCAGTTGATTGATAAAGCTGTCGAACGCGCTAAACTTGCTAACCCAAAAATTAGACCTGTGCGTGTCGATGGAGAAAATGTTTATGTCCTTTATCTCCATCCAACACAAGTTACACAATTGCGATCCAATACAGAGCCAGGGCAATGGCTTGATATCACTAAGGCCATTTACAGTGGAAGCCGTATGAAAAATCCCATCTATAATGGATCACTGGGTATGTATAATGGAGTTATCTTACGAGAAGCAGAGCATGTCACAGAGGGTGTAGGACCGGCATCTGAGGATGGTAAGACGATCCCTATGCTTCCTCATGTGCGTCGTGCCGTTTTGCTAGGGGCACAAAGTACTGTTATCGCTTTCGGTAAGGATCGGGGAGCAACACGCTATAAATTGGTGGAAGAGCTCTTTGACTATGAACGTGAGTTTGGTGTTGCTGCAAAAACAATTATTGGCATGAAAAAAACACGCTTCAGTTTGGAAAATGAGCGTGAAAAAGCTCAGGATTTTGGAACCATCGTGATTTCAACATACGCTCTCTCTTCTTAAAAAAAATTATAAAATTCCCTGCCAATTTTTAAACTTTTGGGAGGGAATAAAATAAAAAGGAAGCACTCATGCCTATTCCTGGATCTTCTTTAACAAAATCTTCTGCTCAATCTTATTCATTTGTTTCAAAAATCTCCGATCATGCCAAAACATTTGGGCAAATGGTGGCGCTGATTCAGGATGAAGTCGATGATACAACAGGTGAATATTCTATTCAAATTCAAGATTCTATTGTAACTGCTCTTCGCTTGTGTGAACAGGAGCCCTTTTTCTTCAATAAAATGCGGGAAATGCGCTTTAAAACACAAAGCGGAAAAACATGGTATGGATATGAAGATACCGCTTTTCTTGAAACAGAAATGGTTATTGAATCTTTGGTTCTTGAGAAAAAAGAAGCAAGGCGAATACCCCTTCTTTATAAATCAGGGAAAAAAGCACAAAAAGAATATAAAAGTCATTCAGTTCAAGGAACACCCGTATTCTACACCTTTTTGGATCAACAAATCGGACTGTTCCCAACACCTGATACTGTTGAAACTGTTCGCCTCTTCTGGAAACCAGCGCATTTTTCTGATAGTCTCGCTCTGCAAGATCAGAACCCTTGGTTTGTTTATGCTTTCGATTTAATTAAAGCACGGGCAAAGTACGAACTCTATAAAAATATTCTCAAAGATGCTGAATGTGCTGCTGTCGCGTTTAGCGATTTTCAAGAACAGCTCCAACTCTTGCGTTACGAAACATCGCGTCGCGAAGGATGCTCTCATATTCTTTCAACGGGGTTTTAAATGGCTTTTTTTCCTCTTGCGGATTATCGTCCCGATGTTGCTCATATCAATAGTCTCTTTACCGATGAACTTGTCAATGTGCTTCCTGCAGATGGATCTTATATCCCAATGCCAAATTTTAGTCCATTATCAGAGCCTTGTCCGGGGACTATTTTAGGCGCTATCGCTGTCAAAACAAAAAATGGTGTGTCGATTATTGCTGGAACAGAAAAAAAAATCTATCAGCTCAATAATACAACTTTGCAGTGGAAAGATATTACGCGTAAAAATAAATCCTATTTTGCTAATGTTGATGCACCTTGGTCTTTTGCGTTATTTGGCGATTATGTTATCGCTGTTAATGCAAATGATAAGCCTCAAGTTATCGATATTAATCAAGATGAAAATTTTAGAGATTTAGGTGGAAATCCTCCACAAGCAGGAATTGTTCGCGTTTGGGGCGATTTTGTTTGTCTCATGAAATTACCCGAACATCCACGACGCGTTCATTGGTCTGGGTTGAATGATGCTGAGTTCTGGACTGTAGGGAAAAAAAGCTGCGATTATCAAGATTTTCCCGATGGGGGATATGTGCAAGGAGCAACAGAAACAACAAATCCGTTAATCTTTATGCGTTCTGCAATTTATGCCGGCTCTTTTATTCCTGGATCTAAGATTATCTTCAGTTTCCAGAAAATACATGATAAACGTGGTGCAAAAAACCCTGAATCAATTGTTTGTCGTGGAGATCTCGCTTTCTTTGCTGATGAGGGAGGATTCTATCAAATTACTACAGATGGGCGAATTTCTCCGATCGGATTCGAAAAAGTCGATCGAACTATGGTAGCAAAAATCTCAGAAAATCAATTATCTACTCTGAGTGCTGCAATCGATGGCGTGTATAACCGCGTTTATTGGGTTATCGATGCCGATGAAACGATCGAAGAGCGGATCTTGCTGATCTATGATTGGGGATTGCAAAAGTGGACCAAAGCGATTGTAAATATCAAAATGATTTTGCCCATTTTTCTAACCGGATATACCTTAGAAGGGCTTGATAGAGTTTCAGAAAGTCTGGATGATTTATCTTTTTCTCTCGATAGTAAAGTGTGGCAAAATGAAACACCAATTCTGGGAGCTTTCGATCGTGAAGGGAGACTCGGATCATTTTCTGGATCCCCTATGGCTTGTGTCATAACCTCACAAGAAATGGGACAGACAAATGGTATGATAACCAGGGTGAGAAATATTATGCCCCAGGTGAATAGTAAAACATTTTATTTGTCGGTTGGTATGCGCTTTCGTCAAGCCTTTGAGGAAGAAACTGTTTGGTTGCCAGAAAGACAACCTTCTACGCATACGGGACAAATTCATTCTCGTGCTAGGGCGCGGTTTTATCGCTTTAAGCTTCGGATACCAGAAGGAGTCAATTGGTCTCATGTCACTGGATTTGATGTCGAGTTGAGGCCTGCCGGCATGCGTTAAGCATGCCAAAGAATAGGGCTCATGCGTCGAGTTTGCTAAGGCACAAAACTAGAATGGTGAGGATGCTAGGGTAAAAGCTTAATATGGTGAGTATGCTTTGGCAAGATGCTGATGCGGTGGGTTATTCAATCAGGAGGTATCAGTATAAATGAGCGCAATGGAGGGTGACAATAGGATTCTCCGGCTGTTTTTGGTGATGTATCGCGTGTTTCTTCCATGGGTAGGGCAGATTGAATGGCAGGATTATGTTTGTGGATAAGAGAATGCTCTAGATAAATGGTGAGAGATTTTATGGGGATAAGGGATGTATTGAGTATAGCAACAAAAAAACTTCTGGCGAGAGCAAAGTTAAGAAGTTGGGATGCTATGCCCTGGAAGAAAAAAGCTAAAATTGTAACACAACGCTCAGATCATGAAGATTTTTATTCTCTTCATTGTACGCATCAGTGGTCTTGGGAAAAAATGGCTCTTTATCGAGAGGCTATGAATGCAGCTATGCGGAAATATGCTCAACGATTTCCTCATGATGTGTGTTTGAAACATATGGCTGAAGAGATCATTGGTGGGCAGGCGCAGCTGTGGTTGATTTTAAAAAATAGAACTGAATTTAGTGCTTTTGTAATAACCAAAATTGAAAAAACGCACGATGGAAAAAAACGCGTTGTTATTTTAGACCTTGCTGGCCAGGGAGGCATCAAACTGGTTTCATTGATTGATCAACTCGAACAATGGGCACGAACTATCAAGGCTGATGAAATTTTGACACTGGGAAGATCTGGGTGGGCGAAAATGCTTGTTCATCACGGATATGCTATCAATTTTATTCATTATAGAAAGGTTTTAAAGCATGAGAAGACGGACAAGTCCTCAGGTTCAAACAACGACACAAACGAACGCTCCACCCTCGTGGGCGGAGGATATCTTAAAACAGGCAAGCGCTGAAGCTCTCAATTTGTATAATAAAGGCATAGGGGGAAATGTCTATCAAGGAGAACGGCATGCTGATTTAAGTGAAACAACACAAAATGCTCTTAAGGGTTTAGAAAATGCAGCCAATCAATATAACAATTCAGTCTTTAATGAGTGGCTCAAAGAACCTACAAAAAGTGCTCAAAATCTCTCTGAGATGGCAGCTGGAAATTGGATAGACAATAATAGCAAATTTAATGATGCTCTTAGCAGAGCACTGAATAAAACATCCGATGTTGTTAATCAATCTATGGCAGGAGCAGGACGTTATGGCTCTGGTGCCCATACCGGTGTGCTTACCGATGAATTGGGAGCATTGGCAACTCAGGCAACCGCACAACAATATAATCAAGATATTAATCATATGCTCAACGCAAATCAGATGATTGATCGTTCGATGCAAAATCAAGTGAATACAGCCAATAATTTCTATCAAGGACAAAGCAATGCTCAAAATAATGCTTTGAAGGGCGGAATGGTACAAGATGCAAATAAGCAGCATGCTTTGGATGTAGAGCGAGAAAAATGGCGCGAACAGGATAATCAAGCCTGGAATCAATTGGAAAGATTGCTGCAAATTGGAACCAAAGCAGCCGGTAATTATGGAACAAAAACAGGAGAATCCACAACTATGCCTGCAATCACAAAGGATCCCTTACGTGATGCGCAGCGCGTGCTTGGCTTGTTGAAAGGCATTATTGGTCTTTCTGATGTAAACGTTAAAGAAAATGTCGTTCTTGTAGGGGAGAAGAACGGCTATCCCCTCTATGAATTTAATTATAAAGGAAATTCGCAACGCTATCGCGGGGTTCTTGCTCAAGATCTCGTTCGTTTGAATCCCGATGCCGTTTATATGAATATAAAAACACATTTATTGCATGTGAATTATAACAAGCTCGGCTTTGGATTGGAAAAGATCAAAAAACCAAAGAAAAAATTCTTTGCCTTTTTTTCTTCTTTCTTTTCTTGGTTGTGGTCTGCAAAAAAAGGATAAATCCTATGAGCTCAATTTATGATTGGTCACTTATTGCGGCTGAGAATGCTCGCGCCGATGAAATAATCAACTGGGCTGAAGGACAACCTCCAAGTTCAGTGAATGATAGTGCTCGTGCAATGATGCAGCGCGTCAAAGAATATTTATCCGATATCGGGGGAACCGTTGAGGTTAAATTCACTATAACGGCTGAAGAGAAAGAAGAAAGTAAGAAAAAAACCTCTATTCATTTGACAACTAAGGCTCCTTATGCAGCTTATCAAAATGGTATTGTGCTTCGATTTAAAGCGCAAGAAACGAATGTCGGGGCCACAAGTGTTGTCTTAAATCAATTGTCTTCTCAGCCAATTTATAAAGGAACACAGGAGGGACTCCGACCGTTGACCGGTGGCGAGATGCAAAAAGAAGGGCTTTATGAACTGATCTATTATTCGGAAATCGGTGAAAAAAAAGAAGAAGGATGGTATTTAACCAATCCAGCTGTTGTTCTCCCTAAAGTCAGTGTTTTTCCTTCAGGCTTTATTGCTTCTTTTGCAACGGAAAAAATTCCGGATGAATGGTTATTGTGTGATGGTAAAGCCTATGCCCGAGGGGAATATGCAAGCCTTTTTGAGGCTATTGGAGAAGTGTGGGGGAAAGGAGATGGCACAACAACTTTTAATGTTCCCGATTTTCGTGGTATGTTTTTACGGGGATTGGATAGTGGAAAAGGAATTGATAAGGACCGTATTTTAGGAAGTGAGCAAAAAGACTCTTTTAAATCTCATGACCATACAGGAACAACAGATAAATCAGGATTGCATGATCACATATATACAGGATACGAAGCGGCAGATGATGCATTAGGAGGGGGAGGACTTCTCAGACGTAGATGGACACAACAAAGATATACAGCTGATTCTGGAGAGCATACTCACAAATTAATCATCGATAAAACAGGGGGAAATGAAACACGTCCCCAAAATATGGCCGTTATTTATGCCATTAAGATATAAAATCTTTCTGTGCTAAAAACAGAGAGAATTTCTGCTTTCCTATGGGGAAGGGGCAAAATATTGGTTGCAGTCTCTTGAGAAACACCATGATGGAAAAAATGCGCTTTTTAAAGGTTTCTTTCTTGCTAAAGATGCCTTTCATAAAGGCTTTTTTGTCTATTCTTCTTTCTTCGTAGGATAAGGGAAAGCATCGATGTATCTACAATCGTTATTGTGGAGGTAGAATAAAATTGTGCAAAGGATCAAGGAATCCTACCTTTTTAAATGAGGAGCTAGCTTAGTTTTCTTCTTTCATGAAGAGAATGCTTTTGCAAAGATAAAATATTTTCCGTCAATAAAAATGATTCTTTATCTTACATTTTCTATTCTTTCCAACGCATTATTGGAAGAATAACTTATTGGAAGAATAACGAGAATTTCATCTCAAATTATTGAAAATAGAGGCTCTGACAGCTGCTCAATAATGAAAAGAAAACAGGATAATTGATCGGTGAGAATAGAAAAGTTTCCTCATGGACTGTTGATAAATCCAAGAATAAAGGAAAAAATAAAATGGCACTCTTTCCATTTTCAATTGCTGATATTGATGATCCTAGTCATATTCGTGTTGTTCTCTATGCGAGTGGAAGAATGGGACATGCCCCTTTAAATGCATTGTTGAAGCAAATCCTGCAAGAAGGAAAGCGTGAAGATAAAAAACACCAAAAAAACTATATACAACTTTTACAGCGTATTACGGCTTTGGAAGAACAATTGACAACAGGAATAAAAGATCATAGCTTTTCATCAGAAAAAGCGGGAAGATTTCCAAAATGAGCACTTAATTGTCAGCTGGAGAATTGTCAGCTGGAAAGTGCATGATTAGGAGAAAACCATTGATTTTAATCATCCTATAGGCGGTTTATGGAATCAGGAAAATGCGGAAAATATCAAAAGAGGGGCTTGCACTCATTAAACAATGGGAAGGATTACGCTTAAAGGCTTATCAAGATGTTATTGGCGTGTGGACAATTGGATATGGACATACAGAACAAGCAGGAAAACCTGTTGTACAAGATGGCATGGAAATCACACAGGTTGAAGCAGAGACTATACTTCGACAAGATTTGAAACAATTTGAACAAACTGTGGAACGCGAAGTCACTCAGTTTTTAACCGATGAACAGTTCGCAGCTCTTGTATCCTTTTGTTATAATATAGGAACAGAGGCATTTTGTAATTCCACGCTCTTAAAAAAGCTGAACAAAGGAGATTATGAAGCCGTACCAGCCGAATTGCAAAAATGGATAAGAGCAGGAGGAAAACGTGTGCAGGGATTGGTGCATCGACGTGCAGCAGAGGCTGGTTTATGGGCTAAAGGGGCTTATGTTTCTTCTAATTATCAAAAGGTGGAAACAACGAAGAGCATGCCTTTTTTCAAAGCAGAAGTTTTTGCACCATTGATTGCATCTTTTTCAGGTCTTACAGGATTTGTTACGGGACATGGTCCTGTACAGTGGGCTTTGGCTAGTATTATGATTGTGGCTGTGATTGTGGGCATTATCTTGTATATTGATACAGTGAGGAAAGAACAAAAGTGATTTTTTTATTTCGATGGGGTTTTGCTATCCTTTTGGTTATTGTCATTGCTTTGAGTAGCTTTTTTTATGGACGTTCTTTTGAACGGACAAGGTCCTTGATACAAGCGATATCGGCTCTTCAAAATCGTGAGAAAATTAATGCTGAAACTTTTACTCTTTCCCCTTTTAGCCTCTGTCGTGCTCTTGGAGGGATGCCAAAAGAATGTGCCGTTCTCTTGCATAGGATGGAAAAAGCCTCCAATCATTAATAAACCAGCGCATTTAGTTCAGCAAGAACCTTTGTTATCACGCTGGATCGTGGAAACAGATCGCTTTGGAAAAAAGCAGAAATGCTGGTGAACATAAAATAAATTTGATTTTCAAAAAAGCCCAATGGCTAGAATGAAAAAGAGGGAAGAATATAACGATACAAATATTGAGTCACGCTCATTTGCCCCTTTTATTGATCTTATTACACCATAAGGATGATGGTGTGTGTTCTTTAATTGATTATACTCATGAAAAATTGTGCAAATTGAATGAAGAAAAAGAAAGAAAAGAAACAAGATGAGTGTATTGTAAAAAAAGATTTTAGCCTTGGAAAAACAATAAGATTCTTTTCTTAAAATGAACGAAAGATTGCTTTTTGATGTAAGACAATTGATAATAGTTTTTTGTTTTATTTAACTTTCTTCTCAAGTATGATCTGTTCTTGGTAGAGTAAAGGATACGCTGTTCATGGAAAAAAGACTCCGCGCCAGGCGAAAATCCTATCGCAAAAAATTATATAAAAAAATTACTTTTTTTTGTATCGTTCTTTTTTGTGTACTGACTTTTTATTTTGTGGTGAAAACAATTATCAGTCACTTTTTTTTCAAACAAGAGATCGTACAAGAAGAACCTGTTAAATTAACTATTCCAACATTTGATTTTCGTGTTTATTGTAAAGAAATTGCAGCTTTAGCTGTGCCCGATATGGTGCAACAAGTCTATCATCGTTGTTTTCATCTAGAAAGTGAGGCTTTTTTTGCGATTCGCAAAATGTGGGAAGAGGTTTCCGATGATGCTAAGAAAAAATGTATAAAAATTATTCGTCCAGGAGATGGAAATTATTTTTTGCTGCGTGACTGTCTTCTAGGTGAGCAGGAAAAAGGTGAAGGAAATAGCCAAGAGCATCATCACTTTTAAGGTCTCCACTTTTAAATTTCTTGACATTTATGTAAAGTAAAAATTGCCCTTAAGAGTATCGAGTGTTGCCCGATACCAGAAGGTTTCTTTCAATGATGTGACTCTTCTTTTCAGAGAAAAAAGAATTGTCGAGAATAAGATTCTTACTCAAATTGCTTAATTTTATTGCTTCTCAATTTATATTCATGTTCTCTCTCAGACTCTTTTTTCTCTATAATCTTTCTGCCTTGTCTATAGTATGTGCTATTTGTTCTGCGTATTTATATATACTGCTAGAAAAGGATTAAAAGCTCCTAGTTTTAAAGGCAGAGAGGATTGTGAGAGGTGATCTAGTATATAGGCAATATCATCTGCAAACACATCCAAAGATGGATCTTTGTATTGATCAAGTCGGTTGCAGGAACGCTGACATGTCTGGCATGTTTCAACAACAATAGCACCTGAACTCTTGTCTAGATTAGAAGAAGAAACGTTTTGGATTGATTCGCAAAAGGTGCATTGAAGAAGTGGATAATGCCATAAGGTGCCGCAATAAAGACAAGAGCAAAGTCGTGTGCCTTCTTCTAATCCTGTCTCAACAACAATGCTGGCTGAATGGGTTCCCCTACAGGAAGGGCAAAGATTCTGTTGTTGTATCTTTATGATTTCAGTATTAAGCTGTGAAGCTGCCAGAGAATAAATAATTTGTAAAACGCCAGTAATAAAAAGGTGCTCTCCTTCTTGTTGTAGTGGAATTTCACAATTGAGTATATTGCTTCCCCGAAGGCGCCATTGATCTTGTCGAAGATGCATTCTGCTTAAAGCTTCTTTTTGTTTTATAGGGAGTGCATAAGTTGACATATTGTTTAAAAAATCATGCACAACGCTTTCATAAAAACCCAATTCTAATATCTTTGATCGATCAATAAAAGGAGTAGACATGGTGCTAAAACGAGCAAGTGCACGAGAAAAATCTTTAAATCGTTTGACTGATTGTTGTTGGATTGTGCAAAAATGAGCTAGAAAGAGAAGGGTATCTTTAGCGGAGTGAGTGGTGGCTAAAGATGTAAAGCGCTGAGCTCGTTTTGCAAACAAAGCTTCACTCTCAGGAAATTTTATCATAAATGGGGTGTGTGTTGTAGAAGGAGTGTCTAATCCTTCTGAATCTTTTTGGTGTAGCATGTGATATCCCTCTTTTGTATTTTGCTTATAACCTTTTTTTCTTATAAAAAGCTTACAATTTTCATTTTTAAGATTACTTTAATTTATTTTGCTGTGCGGATCTGCGTAGTATGGAACTTTTTTCCGCTTTTAGGGATTGTCAGTATGAATTTTTTGAACGAAAATTAATGAGTGCGAAAATATGAAGAGTGAAGTGTCTTGTGAAAAGGATATTTTGCTTCACATTCGTCTATTAAACGGCATTAGGATTCAAACGAACGAGATCTTGAGCAGGAACTCGGCAATAGCATTGCGAATTTCCTTTATAATTAAATTCATAGAGAGGGGAAGCCTTTTTATGATGTTAAAAAATAAAGGAGTGTCTATATTCGGAAAAATGGATTTTAAAAGGAGACATATTCTTTTAAATCCACAACAGATGTGTGTATATTTGCGTTTTTGTGTTGTTTTTCGACAATAAAATGATTTTTTTTAATGAAATTGTGATTTATTTGAAAAAAACACTTGGCATTTTCTGTGAACATCTCTAGGTTTCTGCTTGTCAGCGGAGAGATAGGGAATTTTGGGTTAAGTATTCCGTACTGTTTTTGTGTGATATTTCAAAATATATATCTTTATTAAGAAGCCAAGGAATATCGTTTAGGTTAAGTGAAACGGGGATGGTTCAATAACTAAATTTTGAAAGTGATAAGCATTATAAAAAATAATGCAATAAGAGAAAATTTAAAGAGCAATAAAATCCAAAAGGGATAAATATGAGGCCACAGCAGAATAGACGCGTACGCGGTGCAATAACAATGGCAATAATAATCGTCGCGGTCCTAATCCGTTATCTCGTAATTATGAAAGCAACGGGCCAGATGTTAAAATTCGTGGAAATGCTCAGCAGATCGCTGATAAATACATAAGTCTTGCACGTGATGCGCAAGGAGCGGGTGATAGTGTTATGTCTGAGAATTATTTGCAGCATGCTGAACACTATTTGCGTATTATTTTAGCAGCTAATGACCAAATGTCTCACTCTCATAAGCGTGATGAAAATAACGAGCAGGAATGCGAAGACACAAGCGTTGAAGAAAGTACAAGAGAGGATAATAATAACGAAAGACCGTCCTTGCAAGAGCATTCATCAAGGAATGGTGATGGGCGAAAAAATCAAAGAAAAGGGAAGTATACATCTGATACATTAGATGAGAATTTTCGAGCTGATAAAGCTGAGCAGCAAGAGCAACAAACTGCTGAAGAAGGAGCTGAAGCTTCCAAATCATCACGGCGTCTTTCACGTTCTCGTAGGGTTCGTGTTTCAGAAACTTTATCCTCTAAACAATCAACGATTGTTTCAGACAGTGCTGAAAAAGTTATCACATCGGCAGAAAAAATTGTTCCTCTTCCTTTATTAAGCGAAAAGGAGCAGAAAAAACCACGTCGGCGCCGGGCAACATCTTCTTCTTCAGTGGAAGAAAATACTTAAACATTTTAAGATGTTTTATTCATTTTAGAAGGTGATATTTTTATTTATTCTTCTTCGATTCATTATAAAGAAGAGTCAGAATCCATTGTTTTTTCTGTGATGTTGACCGAAAAAACCGAAAGAAGCTCACCGGTGTGGTAATTATAAATCATAAGTTTCGTTTGTCCTTCTGGTGTTAAGAGTCTCAAGATCATATTTTGTTGGGAAAGACTTTGCGATAAAATTTGCGTTTTTGCAGGTAAAGATAAAGTATGATAAGGCACTGAAGAAGATAAAGGCTGTGCCGATTTTAGCGTTGTCTCAGGTTTTATAATTTTATAAACGACTCCAGCAAAGACAGCAAGAATTAACAAAAGTGTGATAGAGATGGAGATGATCATCAAACGCATCAATTTCTTTCTCACCTGTTCCACGGCAGGATCTAATGGTGTGTTTTGTGAAAGAACGCAGGGCTCACTGTTTTGAGCTTTGGAATCATACATTGGTTTATGCCTTACTGTTATTGAGTGCTGATATTGATTTTTGCTCGTTAAACCAAATGTATACTTTTAATTGTTTTCGTTCAATGGGAAGATGCTGGTAGAGGAGAATAGTTTTGCCCATTTGCGTTACAATGCTGAGCTTACGGTCTCATCAGTATTTTGTTCTTTTAGGAAAAAATTGCCTTTGTTTGTTACAGACCAGATAAGGGTTATTTCTTGTTGTGGTACGCTGGCAGAGATATTTGTGCATTGAGCGAAGATTTGTTCTCCATAAGAGGTAAATTCTTTAATTGAGGGTATAATTTTTTGCTCACATGCTTGTGCTGTAGGATAAATTTTAACCATAGTTTTATTGGAATAACAACTGTTAAAATCATCTGTACATGAAACCAGTAGAAGAACAGCAAGAACAGGATTCATAATGTACTTATCCGAATAAAATATAGAGTATTGAGAAATTGTGTGAGAGGTAGATCCTCTGGATTCTAAATAATTTCAAAGGATTTTCGTTCCAAAGAAATACTCTATCTTGCTGTTGTAGGAGGAAAAGAAAAGCTAAAAAGCGCCAAGCTTTGATAATTCGGGGTATAAATTCCCTGTTGCTTGAATGGCTTTATTCTTATCAGTAACGCTCGGCCGCTTGATTTTTTAGTCGCAATGCTCGGATGGCTTTGTTCTTAGTCGTGATACTTGGATCACTTTATTCTTATTCGCAATGCGCGACCGCTTGATTTTTTAGTTGCAATGCTCGGATTGCTTTACCTAAGATAAAATATCAAAATAATTGTTAGAAACAGATAAACAATAAATCAATCCTTCGTCCGTTAATTTTAAAAAAGCTGAACCATCTACTGCAATGGGAACGATTTTGTCTAAAACGGTATTTCCAAAACAGGCTTTCTTATGTGCAGGAAGAAAGATTTTCTTTTTAAATTCTTCACTCCATGTGATAAAAAGTTGTGTTTTTCCTTGGGCTATTGTGCTGACTGTGCAAGTAATAGAAACAGTTCCTTCGTCTTGTGATAAAGCACCAAAAGAGAGCGAATTAATAATTAATTCATGAAAAGCTAATCCAATATGCAAAACTGCATTTGGAAAAAGATAAGGATCAATACCCTTGATGGAAAAACGCGCCTTTTCTTTTACTAAATAGTTTAAAATTTGTGTTTTTACCAATTCATGAAATTGAGCACCACGCCAGTCAGAGTCGGTAATCAGATCTTGAGAATGAGAAAGAGAATGAAGACGTCCCTGAAATTTTCGTAAGAAGGTTTGCAGCGATTCTGTATAACGGGCAGTTTGGGTTGCAATACTTTGGATAATTGCTAAAAGATTTTTAGAACGATGACTGACTTCCCGTAGTAATATTTTAAGCACTTGTTCGCGACGGCGTAGACCTGAAATATCAACGCCTGTAGTGATGATACCAATGATTTTTCCATTTTCATTCCGGTGGCAATCAATAGAAAATTTATACCAAATGGTTTGTTTGGACATATCTTCAAATCGTGCTTCAATAGCCTGTGTTTTCCCTGTTGATAAAACTTGCAGTTTGATGGTCTCCATATTGTCCGCAAGATCGACTGAGAAAAAATCACTGTCACGACATCCAACTCGCCATTTTTTTTTCAAAGGTTGCGGCAGGTTTTCTGCCCATAAATAGATCAGATTTGTTGTTTGATATAAAACACAAATATCAGCGCCACGGATTGCTTGCAGTAAAGCGCTGAGGTGTGATCTATCTATAGATGTGGTGGAAACAGGGGGCACGAACATAATCATTCCCTTCTGTTAGGCTGCTTTAGACGCATTCTCTTGGAAAAATAAAGCTTGTGAGATAAGGGCCTTTACCATATTAGGATTAAAGGGTTTGGTGACCAAAAAGGTTGGTTCTGGCCGTTCTCCAGTGAGCAATCTTTCAGGAAAAGCCGTAATAAAGATCACTGGGATACAATCATTTTTTAAAATATCGTTGACTGCATCAATTCCAGAACTGTTATCGGCTAATTGAATATCAGCTAAAATGAGGCGTGGTTTTTTCTGATGATACATGACAACAGCTTCATTATGGGTTCTTGCGATTCCTATCACTTGATGTCCAAGGCTTTCCACCATTTGTTCAATATCCATGGCAATGAGAGGTTCATCCTCAATAATCATAACTTGTGTCGCAATTTGTTGAGAAATATCAAAAGAGGCTTGGCTGAGGAGCTCATGAAACTTTTGTTTATCAATTTTCATGATTTCTCCTGCTTCACTTTCATTAAATCCTTCAACAGCAATGAGCAAGAAAGCTTGTCGTGCACGGGGAGTGAGATAAGATAATTGAGCGCTGGCTTTTTGTTCAAAACCGAATTGCGGCAATGGCTCAGCAATATTGGGCGTCGTTTGATCAAAAAGGTGACAAAAGAGTTGATACGTTCCAATGCGATCACTGGACGTTTGGGGGAAAATAGAAAAATCAACAATGAGCGCTTCTAACATGGCTGCGACATAGGCATCACCAGAAGTTTGGTTGCCTGTGATGGATCGAGCAAATCGTCTCAGATAAGGAAGATGAGGGGCGATGCGTTGTGATAGGGACATGATTTAAAACTCCTTCAGCTTGCGAAAGCACTTTTATTTTTTCAATCCCTTATGGATAAAAAAGTTCCTGCTTTCGGTCTGGAACTTTTTAGGAGGGACTATATTTACAACTTTAAAGAGAAAAATCTTCTTTCACTACTATATAGGTTAAGGGGCTAAAAAATGAACAACTTTGGTGAAAAAAATCTCACCGATTATTTTACATTTGAAGATGATCTTCTCGGCACAAACAGTGAAATAGCACTAAAATTGCGTCAATTTTATATGCAAATTCAAGAAGAGCCACTTCCCCTACGTTTGCTGGAGCTTTTGGACAAATTAGAACAAGCAGAACAAGATAGTCTTCATTCTGAAGAAAAAAGGTTTGATCCCTTATGACGCAGAGCTCAAAAGATTTTAAACAAGAATTGCTTTTTGTTTTACCAGCTTTACGGGCTTTTGCTGTTTCTTTAAGTGGCACGCATGATAGAGCTGAAGATTTGGTACAGGATACCCTTATGAAGGCGTGGGCTAAGCAAGAAAGTTTTGAAATTGGTACCAATATAAAAGCATGGCTTTTTACGATTTTGCGCAATGAATTTTATAGTCAAATGCGGAAAAGAGGAAGAGAAGTGCAAGATAGCGATGGTGTTTTCACTCAAAATATAGCTGTTCATCCTTCCCAATATGGGACGCTCGATTTGCATGACTTTAAAAAAGCCTTAAACACATTATCAGCTGAACAAAGAGAGGCAATCATTTTAATTGGGGCCTCTGGTTTTTCTTATGAAGATGCTGCAGCTATTTGCAATTGCGCTATTGGAACAGTTAAAAGTCGTGTAAGTCGTGCACGCAATCGTTTGCAAAAGCTTCTCGAAGTTGATGGTGATACTCATTATGGTCCCGATCTTTGTTCGGCTGGAAGCATCTTATGTTCTTTTAGTGATTAGGAAAATAATGATGGGTGAGAACATGGTTTATTATTGTTATCGCTACAGAGAAATCAAAATTGTGAGAATGCGCAGAGCCTTTTATCTCGCCTTCTAGGAACAAGAGCAAAAACGAGGATATGGAAAATAACTCTCTTTCTTCAACTCTTAAAGAAATAAAATAATTTTTTTCTAAACTGAAGAGTGCTGATTTTTGGATTCATTGATGGAAAGTATATGATAACAAAGGCGAATTTGTCTTCTAAAATACCCATTTCTGGTTCAACAACATCACGTTGGCGGTGGGGAGCAATTATTGTTTCTCTTTTCATGGCTTTTTTGGCTTCGACCTTTATTATTCTATTATCCAATGCTGTTGATCAGGAAATTTCACAGTTGGATACAAGCTCAGAATTGCGTGAACAAGCAGATTTAGCCCTTATTAGTTTAATCGATATGGCTGCAGCAAATCGAAGCTATGAAAAAAATCGTCGGGTGGAAGATAAAGTGCGCTTTGAAACAGCGGTTCTTCATCTTGATGATATTCTCAATTATATTGCCCTTCTTGTTCATTCTCATTCACAATGGTATACTTGGTTTACAGCTTTTAAAAAAGAGATCAAAGCACGTACAGCAATTATGAAGGACCATATGATTGCTCTTGAGGCATCTTCTGGTCAATCCGTTCATTCTTCGGCGTTTCCTGAAGTTAAGACAACTCAAGTCACAAGTTTGGTTCAATTAATGGCCAATTTTATCGATGGCGATGATATTGAACGACAAAAAAAACGTGAAGATATAGCGCTCATGCGTGCTGCTTTGACTCTGGCTGCTATTGTGTCTGTTGTGAGCACTTTTATTTCTGCCTATTTTGTGATTAACCGTTTTCGATCCGATATTCAGTCTTTAAAAACCTATCAGTTACTTCTTCATAGTGAGAATGCAGCTCTTGAAGCTCGTGTCAAGGAACGAACACAGGAGTTGGAAAAGGCTCGTAATTATGCGGAAAAAGAACGTTGTCGTGTTGAAATGTTGTTACAGGACGCGAGCCACCGCATTGGCAATTCCCTGGGTACGGTTTCTTCTTTGCTTGGTTTGCAATTAAATCGAAGCAAGAATGAAGAGGTTCGTTCTGTTTTGGGAGCAGCACGAGATCGCATCCAAACAATATCAGCAGCGCATCGTCGTTTGCGTTTGAGCGATGATATGGAGACAACATTATTGGCAGATTTTCTTAATTTGGTTGTGCATGATGTTGAATTGGCTATACCATTTGAATTACGTGAAAATATCACTCTTCATAAGGATTTCAAAGACTGCCGATTATCTTCAAGAGATGCTACAACGCTCGGAATTATTCTGGGTGAATTGCTTACAAATTCTTTAAAACATGCTTTTCCTGATAAACGCCATGGGAATATTTATATTTTTTGTGGACCTCAGAAGAATGGAAAAATGGCTCTGATCGTTGAAGATGATGGCGTGGGGATGTGCAGTCAAAATGCAGAGCTAAAAACGGGACTTGGTCGTTTGGTTATAGAACAGCTTTGTATGCAATTTGGTGAGAAAGCACTGTTTGAAACATCTGCTTTAGGAGGAACAAAGGTGATCATTCCTTTGACAAAGATCATAGGAAACTGTTCGGAGCGTTTTTAATGCTCTCTTTTAAAAGAGATTATATTCTTTGATCAAAATTTTCATTGATACAAGCATTGAAATTTCTCAATAAAACTCTCTGTAAAAAACATGATAAAATTTGGCGAAAAAAGTTCTCAAACCATCGACAGTATGCAATCATAACAATTCGTTAAAGCTCTCATATACAGGTTAGGAGTACAAGAAGAGTTTTACTGAATTGCTCCCAAAAAATTTCTTTAGTCCTCTCTTTTACAGAATTTGTCTTTGATCAAAGAGAAGGAGAAAAGAAATCTTGAAAAGCGTTTTTCAAAATACAGTTTTTACTTTCTTCTCTTTTTTCTCATGAGAGCAAGTGAAAAATGTTTCTACTGAATCGCAATGATACAGGAGAATTCACTATGATCTATAGGGGTATGATGAACTGTTGGATCTCTATCGTAAAAAATGAACTGAGATTCTTCAAAGGAATATTTCTATACTATTTTCTTTATTTAATCTTTTAAAACTTTATCTTTGACTTAAACGATTAATCGATACAACAATATCAGTGATGTCCTCTCGTAGAAAAACAGTAGTTTGCCTGATATATGAATCAATTAAGATGCATTTTCTGGCTGTGTTACGCTGTATATTAAGGAATCAATATTTTTCTTTTCTTTCAGAAATGCTTGTAGATCTTTGTCTTTTAAAGATTTACTATCAGGCA
>NZ_CP019786.1:1222500-1245000 GCF_002022585.1 Bartonella sp. Raccoon60 | reverse complement strand
ATATTCAGACATTTTTTGCTTCCTTCTGTCCTGGTAAAAGAAATTTTTAAAGGATGGATGGCTAAAAAGAAGGTTTTTAAAATGCAGCATAGCTTTAAAAAGCTCTGTTGGGACTTGTTCAAACATAGAGGCTTTTTTCTCTTGTAGAAGAGAGCTTAATTTATACACTCAAGTGAGAGTTTATAAGGACAAAAGAACAAGACCTTTTCATTGAGGAAATCTTTTGAGTAGAATAATGTGTCGCAAGGAAACGCTCAAATTCCTTGCTTAATGATTGGCAACTTAACCGTGCCATTGAATATATCTCGAGAAGTTGGTCTTTTCTGCTGATATTTTTGTTTTGTGTGCTGATTATAGAGATTGCATGATTTTTAAATCAATTTTATCTCGATGATTGTGCATAGACGAATTGATAAATGAATATTGGCAATGAGAATGATCAAGTGTCTTAAGGGCATTTGGTGGATGCCTTGGCATGCACAGGCGAAGAAGGACGTGATACGCTGCGATAAGCTACGGGGAGGTGCGAATACCCTTTGATCCGTAGATTTCCGAATGGGGCAACCCACCTTAGATTGCTAGAAAAATTAAGCTGCTTTCATAAAAGCGGTTTAATTTTCTAGTAATCACAAATAAGGTATCTACACCTGAATAAAATAGGGTGTAAGAAGCGAACGCAGGGAACTGAAACATCTAAGTACCTGTAGGAAAGGACATCAAAAGAGACTCCGTTAGTAGTGGCGAGCGAACGCGGACCAGGCCAGTGGCTTAAGTTAAGAAAAGTAGAATTGATTGGAAAATCAAACCAAAGAGGGTGATAGTCCCGTATACGTAAATCTGATTTAAGTCCTTGAGTAAGGCGGGACACGTGAAATCCTGTCTGAATATGGGTCGACCACGATCCAAGCCTAAGTACTCGTGCATGACCGATAGCGAACCAGTACCGTGAGGGAAAGGTGAAAAGTACCCCGACAAGGGGAGTGAAAAAGAACCTGAAACCGAATGCCTACAAACAGTCGGAGCCCAAGATACGTTCTGGGTGACGGCGTACCTTTTGTATAATGGGTCAGCGACTTAGTCTAACGAGCAAGCTTAAACCGATAGGTGTAGGCGTAGCGAAAGCGAGTCTGAACAGGGCGTTCAGTTCGTTGGATTAGACCCGAAACCGAGTGATCTAGCTATGAGCAGGCTGAAGGTAAGGTAACACTTACTGAAGGGCCGAACCCGTATCTGTTGCAATAGATTGGGATGACTTGTGGCTAGGGGTGAAAGGCCAATCAAACTCGGAAATAGCTGGTTCTCCGCGAAATCTATTTAGGTAGAGCGTTAGTTTTATTCTCCAGGGGGTAGAGCACTGGATGGGCTAGGGGTCCTCACCGGATTACCAAACCTAACCAAACTCCGAATACCTGGAAGAAATAACTGGCAGACACACGGCGGGTGCTAACGTCCGTCGTGGAAAGGGCAACAACCCTAACCACCATCTAAGGTCCCCAAGTTATGGCTAAGTGGGAAAGGATGTGAGGATCCCAAAACAACCAGGATGTTGGCTTAGAAGCAGCCATCATTTAAAGAAAGCGTAACAGCTCACTGGTCTAAATAAGGGTCTTTGCGCCGAAAATGTAACGGGGCTCAAGCCATACACCGAAGCTGTGGATTTACTCTTATGAGTAAGTGGTAGCGGAGCGTTCCGTAAGCCTGTGAAGGGAGACTCGTGAGAGCTCCTGGAGGTATCGGAAGTGAGAATGCTGACATGAGTAACGATAAAGGGAGTGAGAGACTCCCTCGCCGAAAGTCCAAGGGTTCCTGCTTAAAGTTAATCTGAGCAGGGTGAGTCGGCCCCTAAGGCGAGGCCGAAAGGCGTAGTCGATGGGAACCACGTTAATATTCGTGGACCTGTGGGAAGTGACGGATTGCGTAAATTGTAAGGTCTTATTGGATTGATCTTGCAGTGAAGGAATTCCAGGAAATAGCTCCCACGTATAGACCGTACCCGAAACCGACACAGGTGGACAGGTAGAGAATACTAAGGCGCTTGAGAGAACTACGTTGAAGGAACTCGGCAAATTGCACGCGTAACTTCGGAAGAAGCGTGACCCTTTAGCGGGCAACCGTTAAAGGGTGGCACAGACCAGGGGGTAGCGACTGTTTACCAAAAACACAGGGCTCTGCGAAGTCGCAAGACGATGTATAGGGTCTGACGCCTGCCCGGTGCTGGAAGGTTAAGAGGAGATGTGCAAGCATTGAATTGAAGCCCCAGTAAACGGCGGCCGTAACTATAACGGTCCTAAGGTAGCGAAATTCCTTGTCGGGTAAGTTCCGACCTGCACGAATGGCGTAACGACTTCCCCGCTGTCTCCAACGTAGACTCAGTGAAATTGAATTCCCCGTGAAGATGCGGGGTTCCTGCGGTTAGACGGAAAGACCCCGTGCACCTTTACTATAGCTTTACACTGGCATTTGTGGCGATATGTGTAGGATAGGTGGTAGACTTTGAAGCAGGGGCGCAAGCCTTTGTGGAGTCGTCCTTGAAATACCACCCTTATCGACATGGATGTCTAACTGCGGTCCGTTATCCGGATCCAGGACAGTGTATGGTGGGTAGTTTGACTGGGGCGGTCGCCTCCTAAAGAGTAACGGAGGCGCGCGATGGTAGGCTCAGAACGGTCGGAAATCGTTTGTTGAGTGCAATGGCATAAGCCTGCCTGACTGTGAGACTGACAAGTCGAGCAGAGTCGAAAGACGGTCATAGTGATCCGGTGGTCCCGTGTGGAAGGGCCATCGCTCAACGGATAAAAGGTACGCCGGGGATAACAGGCTGATGACCCCCAAGAGTCCATATCGACGGGGTTGTTTGGCACCTCGATGTCGACTCATCGCATCCTGGGGCTGGAGCAGGTCCCAAGGGTATGGCTGTTCGCCATTTAAAGCGGTACGTGAGTTGGGTTCAGAACGTCGTGAGACAGTTCGGTCCCTATCTGCCGTGGGTGTAGGAATATTGACAGGATCTGTCCCTAGTACGAGAGGACCGGGATGGACGTATCTCTGGTGGACCTGTTGTGGCGCCAGCCGCATAGCAGGGTAGCTATATACGGACGGGATAACCGCTGAAGGCATCTAAGCGGGAAACCCACCTGAAAACGAGTATTCCCTGAGAACCGTGGTAGACCACCACGTTGATAGGTCAGGTGTGGAAGTATGGTAACATATGAAGCTTACTGATACTAATCGTTCGATAGGCTTGATCGTTCTCATTCCCTCTATTCATTTAAAAAAACAAAACAAATTAAAATAGCAATAAGACAACTTCTCTTTCCTTTCTATGCTTTTCGCTGACTTGGTGGTTATGGCGGAGCGCCTGCACCCGATCCCATCCCGAACTCGGCCGTGAAACGTTCCAGCGCTGATGGTACTTTGTCTTAAGGCACGGGAGAGTAAGTCGCTGCCAGGTCTGCTAAGCGCATAGAAAGAACTCTTCAACACTCTTCAAAAAAATATCTAAAAATCGTCGTATCCTTTCTGCGACAATTCTTCCGTGACGCGGGGTGGAGCAGCCCGGTAGCTCGTCAGGCTCATAACCTGAAGGCCGCAGGTTCAAATCCTGCCCCCGCAACCAGTCTCGGATCAATAAGTTTGTATCAATAAAATAATCCTTAAAATAAACGCGACAAGAGATCAGTAGGCGATCCAACACAAAAAAAGCTTCCTTCCTCTTTGGAGCGGTGTTGTTGGGGGAATAATAAAAAACCACTGGAAAAAGATCCTTCTCAGGTGAGACATCCGTCTTGAAGGCATGATGCATCATGAGGGAAAATATCCAGGTCACTTCAAATCAATGTGCCAGACGTCAAGAGAGAAGCGGGAAGAGGATCCGTCTTAGATGAGACGTCCGTTTTGATGGCATGGTGCATGGTGCATCATGAGGGAAAATACCCAGGTCACTTCAAATCAATGTGCCAGACGTCAAGAGAGAAGCGGGAAGAGGATCCGTCTCAGATGAGACGTCCGTTTTGATGGCATGATGCATCATGAGGGAAAATACCCAGGTCGCTTCAAAGAAAAAGGGTCTTTAATAAAAAAGCTGCACACGTGGTGCAGCTTTTGTAAAGCTGGTTTTACTTTGTAGAGTTCTTAAAGGTTGATCAGCCTCTTTTGTCTCAAAATCGAAATTTTACAATGTGTAAGAATGAGACCGTCTCTTATGACCATAATATCCAGAAATGCTGGCAATTACAGCACCAAGAAGGCTTGCAAAAAAACTCCACAATCCAATCTTAGAAGCTGTGCTTATGGCTTTATCCGCAATTGCAAAACTGTTTTGGGCTCCTTTATGAGTAGGAGCATTCTGCGAGAGAGCTTCTACCTGTTTGTTCAGTGATTGAATAGCTTCTTTAGTTTTTTTGTTCGCTGTTTGATAAATATCAATCGCACGTTCTGCAGTATTTTCTGCTTCAGCTTGTGATAGTCCATTGTTTGTCAGCTGATGGATGACATCGCGACGATCAATCTGGGTGTTCAGCTTTTTAACACGATCCGAAAGGCGTTCGCTGAGTTGTTTAACCAAAAGACGATAGTTAGAAGGATCATTCTTAAAAGATGTGATGGTAGAACGAAGGTCTTTGACTGATTCTCTATAAGCGTTATAGAGATTGTCCGGATTGAGGGCTGGAATATCACTTTTATTTAAAAGTGCCTGTAAGTCATTGCTGAGTTTGTTAAAATCAAACAGAGCATTCCTTTTATCGTTGAAAAAATCCTCAAAATTTTTACGGTCTGTGAGAGGAACAAGTTTGCCACCTTCTGAACTAAAATCACTGATCGCTTGTTTCGTTGTTGTTGCAACTCCTGAAACAGTCTTAGCGCCTAAATGAGCCGCGCCAGAAAGTAAAATTGCACTTTGGAGCGCCACCAAAAGCATAAAAAGGGCCCAGGTCAAAAAACCGTGAAGCGCTCCTGAGTGATCCGAAAAACGACCAGCAACATAACCTCCAAGACCAAAGCTTAGACAAAAAATAAAAATTGAACTCACCCCAACAGAGAGAAAACTCTTCTCTAGTGAAAAGGGAGAAAAAAAGGTCATTTGGTTTAAGCCTAAGGCTGCTAACAAAAATGAAAAACAAACCGATGTTGCTAAAAGCGTTAGTAATCCAGCAAAAATCGAGGACCAAGATAAAACAGACGGTCTATAGTGACAACTCTCCGTCTCTAAAGAAAATTCACCTGTAAAATGTCGCTCTAAGGGATGCTTCGTTGGGATCCGCGTTTCCATATCTCTCTCTCCTTCAATAATTCTTAAACTTAAAATGAGAAAAACCAATGCAAGTTCCAAAAAAAATGAAAAAAGGAAAAAACAAACTGAAATCAAAATGCTAAAAAGCTTAAGAAGGAGACAAAATAATACGCAGCAAGTATAGCCTATCTCACTCCGCACTGTGAAAAAAGAAAATCACACAAACAATATTGCTCAGACTTCTTCAAAAGGAGAAACCATACAAAAAAACATAAAAATGAAAAAAAACAAAAACTGTCAACTCGCTGAGCATTTTAAAGTAAGCAACAGATAACAGAAAAATAATCCAAATATACAATAATTAAATATCAAATAAGAAATTGGAAAAGGCCTTAAGAGAATGATTTTAAAAGCGTGAGGAAAGATTTTATGAGATAAAGCTTTTTGATTATATGTTGTTTTTTAGCTTCTTTGATGGCACGTTTAGCGAAACAATTGATATCATTAAGTTGCTGATAGAGGTGATATTGTGGTGGTGTATAACCGCAATTATATAAAATCGTTGCAGCGTTTGTTATGATAAGATAGACACAGTGATCTATCAAGACACATTGCTGCTAGAGAAAAACAATGGCTATGAAACAAGAAAGAACAAAAGCCCGTTTACCCCGCGGTTTTATTGACCGCACAAGCGCGCAATTATATAGTATTGAAACAATGGTTGCTCAAATTCGTGAGGTTTATGAACTTTACGGTTTTGAGGCATTGGAAACGCCGATTTTTGAATATACGGATGTTCTTGGTAAATTCTTGCCCGATTCAGATCGACCAAATGCGGGTGTTTTTTCTTTGCAAGATGATGATGAGCAATGGATGTCTTTACGCTATGATTTGACTGCTCCGTTAGCTCGTTATTTTTCCGAGAATTTTGAAACTTTACCTAAGCCCTATCGAAGCTATCGTTATGGGCCAGTTTTTCGGAATGAGAAGCCAGGACCAGGACGTTTTCGACAATTTGTGCAATTTGATGCCGATATTGTTGGGGCACCAACGGTGTTGGCTGATGCAGAAATCTGCATGATGGCAGCAGATAGTCTAGAAAGATTAGGGATTCAGCAGGAAGATTATGTTATTCGTTTGAATAATCGGAAGATCTTGGACGGCGTTTTGGGATTGATTGGTCTTGGCGGAAAGGAGCAGGAGGAGAAACGCTTAACTGTTCTGAGAGCTATTGATAAGCTCGATAAATTTGGTTCAGAAGGGGTTCGCTTGCTTTTAGGGCAGGGGCGTTTGGATGAAAGTGGTGATTTTACCAAAGGAGCGGGACTAAAGGACAAAGAAATTGAGTGTGTTCTTGCTTTGATGGCTGTTAGTGCTAAGACAGCTGAGGAGACAATTGATAATCTGAAAAAGATGGTTGAGCATAGTGATCAAGCGCTTGAAGGTCTCTGTGAGCTTGAAGAAATGCAAGCGATTTTTGCTGAAAATGGCTATCAGAACCGTATCAAAATTGATCCATCAGTTGTGCGAGGATTAGAATATTATACAGGACCTGTTTTTGAAGCTGCTCTACTTTTTGATATTTTTAATGATGATGGGCAAAAAGTTGTGTTTGGATCTGTTGGTGGAGGGGGACGTTACGATGGGCTGGTTGCTCGCTTTCGTGGGGAAAATATTCCAGCAACAGGTTTTTCTGTTGGTGTTTCACGTTTGATATCTGCTTTGCAAAATCTTGGCAAACTTCCTGTGAAGGAAACGATAGGTCCCGTTGTGGTTTTAATGATGGATAAAGAACCAGAAGCTCTCGTACGCTATCAAAAAATGGTCATGCGTTTACGCCAAGCGGGGATTCGATCTGAACTCTATTTAGGTGCATCAGGGATTAAAGCACAGATGAAATATGCTGATCGGCGTCGTGCGCCGTGTGTAGTTATTCAGGGGGCACAAGAGCGCCAAGAAGGAAAAATTCAGATCAAAGATTTGGTCGAGGGAGCACGTTTATCCCACGAAATTAAAGATAATCAAACATGGCGTGAGAGTCGACCAGCACAAATAACTGTCGATGAAGATCAACTCGTTCAAACAGTTCAAAATATTCTCATTTCTCAAAGATCATAGAATCTTTAAGGCTCAAAAATCATAAAATCTTTAGGAACGGAAAAAACTTAAAAGTCCCTTCCCTTTTTTATATAAAAAATAAGGGAAGGGAGAGAAAAATCGGGTGGGAAAATAACCGCTACAATTACCCTTGTAGGATCTTTAAAATATTTTGTGGTGAGGAGACTTCGTAAGGATCTGTGGCACAATTGTCTGATATGCCTGGCTCTTCAAACCATTGTTCAATTATGCCATCCTGAATCACAGCAGCATAGCGCCATGACCGCATACCAAAACCGATATTATCTTTGGCAACCAACATTCCCATTTTCCGTGTAAATTCACCCGATCCATCGGGAATAAGTTTCACATTTTTAATGCCTTGGTCTTTTCCCCATGCATTCATAACGAAAGCATCATTTACGGAAACGCAATAAATTTCATCAATACCTACTTTTTTAAATTCATCATAGAGTTTTTCAAAATCAGGAAGTTGAAAAGTTGAGCAAGTAGGTGTAAAGGCTCCGGGCAGGGAGAAAAGAATAACCCGTTTTCCTTTGAAATAAGTGTCGCTGTTGACATCTTGCCACCGATAAGGATTATCGCCACTCACTGATTCATCACGAACACGTGTGTGGAAGGTAACATTGGGAACTTTTTTTCTAAACATGATTGCACTCCTGTGCTTTATATAAGAAGGGTATTTCCGACAATTTTGAGTTTTGTTTTATCTTTAAGGATGTCGTATAGTTTCTTTAATTTGCAGGTATTTTATGTTTGCGTCAAGAGAAATTAATAATCAATTTTAAGGGAGTATTCATGTTTCAATTAAGTCATTATGCTTTGCAGGTGTCAGTATGACGGCGAATATTATTTCATGACGGTGAATATTATTTCGACAACGGCTTTTAAAGATCAAAAGCTTGGAACGTCTGGTTTGCGCAAAAAGGTATCGACTTTTCAACAGCCTCATTATGTTGAAAATTTTATTCAATCTATTTTTAATACTGTGGGACCTCTTAAGGGAAAATTGCTCATTTTGGGAGGAGATGGACGCTATTTAAATCGGACGCTTATTCAGATCGTGTTAAAAATGGCTGCTGCCAATGGTGTTGGATTTATTAAAGTCGGTAAAGGCGGGATTTTATCTACACCTGCTGTTTCGCATCTTATTCGCAAGTATCATGCTCATGGTGGTATTATTTTCTCGGCAAGTCATAATCCTGGAGGAGAACAGGGTGATTGCGGGATAAAATATAATATTTCTCATGGGGGACCAGCACCTACTTCTTTGTGTAATGCTATTTTTGCTGCATCACAACATTTGTCTTTTTATAAAATTGTTGACGTTTCAGAGATCGATTTAGATAGGCAAGGAACGGTATTTATTGGGTCTATGCAGGTTGATGTGATCGATCCCGTTGCAGATTATAGTGCGCTGATGCAGGAAATTTTTGATTTTGAGTGTATTGCTCAAGCGGTTTCTGAGGGATTAAACTTCCGGTTTGATGCAATGCATGCTGTGACGGGCCCTTATGCGCAAGAAATTTTTGAAAAATGCTTAGGATTTCCTGAAGGAACAGTTGTTCATGGAACGCCTTTACCGGATTTTGGTGGCAAACATCCAGATCCGAATTTGGTTCATGCTAAGGATTTATATGATTTATTAATGTCAGAGAAAGGGCCTGACTTGGGAGCTGCTTCTGATGGCGATGGAGATCGTAATCTTATTATTGGTCGCCAACAATTTATCACTCCTTCTGATTCTCTTGCGATTATGGCTGATCATGCTTCTTTAATTAAAGGATATCGACGAGGTCTTGTGGGCGTTGCACGCTCTATGCCAACTGGGCGTGCTGTCGATTGTGTTGCAGAGAAAAAAGGATTGAATTTGTTTGAAACGCCAACGGGGTGGAAATTTTTCGGAACACTCCTTGATGCTGGAAAAATAACTTTTTGTGGGGAAGAAAGCTTTGGCACAGGGTCGGATCATGTGCGCGAAAAGGATGGATTATGGGCTGTTTTATTCTGGTTGAATCTTCTTGCTGTTACAAAAAAAACAGTGGCGCAAATTGCTCAACAGCATTGGCGTACCTATGGACGTTTTTATTTTTCACGATATGATTATGAAGAGGTGGAGTCCCACAAAGCTTTTGCAATGGTAGAACAATTATCCGCATGCTTACCAGAGCTAGGAACAAAAGTAGCTGGATTAACGGTCGAAAAAGCCGATGATTTTATTTATCATGACCCCATTGATCATAGTGTGAGTATACGGCAAGGGGTCCGTATTTTTTTTGACAATGGGGCACGTTTAGTGGTTCGTCTTTCTGGGACGGGAACAACAGGAGCTCTTGTTCGGCTTTATCTTGAACAGTATGAGGGAGATCCCCGTAAGCATAATCAAGATCCACAACAAGCTCTTCATCCTTTAAAGCAAGCTGCTTTTGAGGTGTTAAAAATCAAACATCATTTAGGACGAGAACAGCCCGATATTATTACATAAACGTTTTTTTTGGCAATAATTCTTCTCTTATTGTGGATGAATCATCTTTTGAGGATCAACAAGTCGATCATAATCAGCAGCAGAAACACCTGCTTTTAAAGCTTCTTCACGGAGACTTGTCCCATTTTTATAGGCTGTTTTAGCAATTTCAGCGGCTTTTTCATATCCAATTTCTGGAGCAAGAGCAGTAACCAACATGAGAGAACGTTCCATCAAAGCGTGAATATGCTCTCTATTTGCTTGTAATCCTTGGATACAATATGTCTCAAAAGAGCGCATACAATCTCCTAAAAGATTAAGTGATTGCAATACATTATATCCAATAACTGGCTTATAGGTATTGAGTTCAAAATGTCCCTGGCTGGCAGCAAATGTGATGCAGCTATGGTTGCCAAAGACTTGGCAAGCAACCATGGTCAAAGCCTCACATTGTGTTGGATTGACTTTTCCCGGCATGATAGAAGAACCTGGCTCATTTTCTGGAAGGTTCAACTCACCTAATCCTGAACGAGGTCCCGATCCTAAGAAACGAATGTCATTGGCAATTTTGAACAGGTCAGCTGCTAAGGCATTGAGGCTGCCATGAAAATGCGTAAGAGCTCCGTGATGAGCGAGCGCTTCAAATTTATTATGAGCGGTTTTGAAAGGGATCCCTGTAAGAGTGCTTATTGTTTCGGCAAATGCTTTATCAAAGCCCGATGGAGCATTGAGACCTGTTCCGACGGCTGTGCCTCCTTGAGCAAGCATTTGAACATCGGTGAGTGCTGTTTCAATTCGTGTGCGATTGGCTTCTAGAGCGGTACGATAGCCTGAAAATTCTTGTCCTAATGTAAGAGGTGTTGCATCTTGAGTATGGGTTCGCCCGATTTTGATGATGTCGGTAAATTCTTTTTCTTTTTTCTGTAGGCTCGCAATAAGGGCATCAAGAGCTGGTAACAGATGTTGGCGTGTTTGCAGTGTGGTGGCAATATGTAAGGCTGTGGGAAAGGAATCGTTAGAGGATTGGCTCATATTCACATGATCATTCGGGTGAACTGGTGTTTTGCTTCCAAGAGCTCCTCCCAAAAGGACATTAGCATGGTTGGCAATGACTTCATTGACATTCATATTGCTTTGTGTGCCGGAGCCTGTTTGCCAAACAGAAAGAGGAAAATGAGCATCGAATTTTCCTGCAAGGACTTCATCAGCTGCGGTAACAATCGTTTGCCCGATATTTTGCGGAAGTTTGCCTTTTTCCATATTAACGAGAGCTGCGGCTTTTTTAATAAGACTTAAGGCATAAATTACGGTCAAGGGTTGTTTTTCTATCCCTATATTAAAATGATGAAGGGAACGTTCCGTTTGTGCTCCCCAATAACGATCATTACGTACGGCGATTGTTCCAAAACTATCAGTTTCTTGACGAGTTGTAAGCATGACGACCCCTATGATGATTCATTTAAGTTTTTTATACTATAGATTAATCAAAGAAAAATTAAGTGCTAAAATTTTTTATAATGGAAAACAGTTAACAAGACTATTGCTCAAATTTTCCACGAGAGAAAACGGAGGACGACAAAAAGGTGCAGATTAATTTTTATTGAGAACCCTTGACATTGTAACAAGGCATTTTTATATTTGTTTTATTGTTAGCACTCGTCGCAAGAGAGTGCTAATAGGAACTTAAGATTAATTCAGTTATATTAAGTTTTAAGGATATAAAACATGGCTAATATACAATTCCGCCCACTTCACGATCGTGTCGTTGTTCGTCGGGTTGAATCTGAAAATAAAACAGCTGGTGGGATTATCATCCCTGATACAGCAAAGGAAAAACCTCAAGAGGGTGAGATTATTGCGGTTGGGAGTGGTGCTCTCGACGATAATGGAAAGCGCGTTCCTCTAGAAGTGAAAGCAGGAGATCGCGTCTTGTTTGGCAAATGGTCTGGAACTGAAGTTAAGATTAATGGTGAAGACCTCTTAATCATGAAAGAGTCTGATATTATGGGAATTTTGGGTTAATCCAATTTCTCAATTATTTTATTTGATTATTTAAGACAACTCCAAGGAGAAATTAAATGGCTGCTAAAGAAGTCAAATTTGGCCGTGAAGCGCGTGAGCGTTTATTGCGCGGTGTTGATATCCTTGCTAATGCTGTTAAGGTAACGCTCGGCCCTAAAGGGCGCAATGTGGTAATTGATAAATCATTTGGCGCGCCTCGTATTACAAAAGATGGTGTATCTGTTGCAAAAGAAATTGAATTGGAAGATAAGTTCGAAAATATGGGCGCGCAAATGTTGCGTGAAGTGGCTTCGAAGACCAATGACATTGCAGGTGATGGAACAACAACAGCTACTGTTTTAGGACAAGCAATCGTACAAGAAGGTGTAAAGGCTGTTGCTGCTGGGATGAACCCAATGTGTCTCAAGCGTGGGATTGATGCAGCTGTTGAAGAAGTCGTTGAAAATCTTTTCAAAAAAGCAAAAAAAATTCAAACTTCAGCAGAAATTGCGCAAGTTGCAACGATTTCCGCAAATGGTGCTGTTGAAATTGGGAAAATGATTGCCGATGCTATGGAAAAAGTGGGCAATGAAGGCGTCATCACAGTGGAAGAAGCGAAAACAGCTGAAACTGAATTAGAAGTTGTTGAAGGTATGCAATTTGACCGTGGCTATTTGTCTCCTTACTTTGTGACAAATGCTGAAAAGATGGTTGCTGATCTTGATGATCCTTATATCCTGATTCACGAAAAGAAACTGTCTAATTTGCAATCTTTGCTTCCTGTTCTTGAAGCAGTTGTGCAATCCGGTAAACCTCTCCTTATTATCGCAGAAGATGTGGAAGGTGAGGCTTTGGCAACCCTCGTGGTTAATAAATTGCGTGGTGGTTTGAAAATCGCTGCTGTTAAAGCTCCAGGATTTGGTGATCGCCGTAAAGCGATGTTAGAAGATATTGCTATCTTAACATCGGGTCAGGTTATTTCTGAGGATGTTGGCATTAAGCTTGAAAATGTTACCTTAGATATGCTTGGACGTGCAAAGAAAGTTAATATCACTAAAGAAAACACAACCATTATTGATGGTGCTGGGCATAAGGCTGAAATTACTGCACGTGTTAACCAGATTAAAGCACAGATTGAAGAAACAACTTCTGACTATGATCGTGAAAAACTGCAAGAAAGACTCGCAAAACTTGCTGGTGGTGTTGCCGTTATTCGTGTTGGTGGTGCAACAGAAGTTGAAGTGAAAGAAAAGAAAGACCGTGTTGATGATGCCTTGAATGCGACACGAGCAGCTGTAGAAGAAGGTATTGTTGCTGGTGGTGGAACTGCACTCTTGCGTGCTGCAAATGCATTGACTGTCAAAGGAAAGAATCCTGATCAAGAGGCTGGTATCCACATTGTACGCCGTGCTTTACAAGCGCCAGCACGTCAAATCGCGATGAATGCAGGTGAAGAAGCGGCAATTATTGTTGGCAAGGTGCTGGAAAATAATTCAGATACGTTTGGTTACAATACCGCGACAGGGCAATTTGGTGACTTGATTGCTTTAGGAATTGTTGACCCAGTAAAAGTTGTCCGTTCTGCTTTACAGAATGCTGCATCGATTGCAAGCCTTCTTATCACAACAGAAGCAATGGTTGCTGAACTTCCAAAGAAAGAGACACCAATGCCTCCAATGGGCGGTGGTGGAATGGGCGGAATGGGCGGAATGGATTTCTAAGTCGCCTTCGTCAAAGATAAAAGAAAAACGGGCCTACTGGCCCGTTTTTCTTATGCTTGTTCTTTCATTTTATGACCAAATCAGCTAACAAATTTTTGCTTTGCTCATTTCAGTATATCTTGTGTTCAATAGATCTTTTTTCTTGTTTTATTGGATGCATGATTTACGATCAATAATTTCTCTTGAACAAAGGCGGGATGTATGCTCAATTGCCTCAGTGTCCTCAGTGTGATGGTCTTTATATTTATGAAGACAATAGTCGTTTTATTTGTCCTGAATGTGCGCATGAGTGGCCTCAAAACAAGAATGAAAAGCTTCCTATCTCTTTTGAAGTTTATGATGTTAATGGTCAGCTTTTAGCAAATGGTGATAGCGTGATGGTCATTAAAGATCTTAAAGTGAAGGGGTCTTCATCTGTTTTAAAAAGCGGTACAAAGGTTAAGAATATTCGTTTGGTAGAGGGAAATCATAATATTGATTGCAAAATACCTGGAATTGGTCAGATGGCTTTAAAGTCAGAATTTGTAAAAAAGTTTAATACCAAAAAATGATCATCCTACACTGATGCTCTCTTTTTCAATAATAAAAGGAAGGAAGAGAGAGAAAAGAGCGTCAAAATACTCATTTTTATTTTGCAAGAAAGTATCCAATTCTTACTTGCTCTTTATTATAGAGAGAGAAATATTCTTCTTTTCTTCCTGTACTGTTTTTTATGCACTCCATAAGTTTTTTTGAAAAAATAGTTATTCATATCAAAAGTTTATGAGCAGAGTCAGTAAAAGAAGAGAGAGCATAATAGTAAAATAGTATTGTGTTTTGGATCTTGTTTGTTAAGAATTTAAGTCATTGGTGAAGAATGCAATGGATGCCGAATGAGAGACAAAATATCTTTTATCAGAATTCTATAAGATTACAGTTATTACTGTTGCACTTGACTTTACTATTCGTTATTCCATTTTTTTCCTTTTGCATTCATGGTATAATACATATCTATTCTTAATTCAGTATATAAACTATTGAATCAATAGTTTATATTGTAAAAAAATATCAGTAGATGATTATGCAGGGATTATACTATTTATAAAATGTGTTATTAAATGTTGTATCAAAATATAAGGAAGAATTTATGAGCGCATCAGCAACCAATGTTCAGTCAAATATCGAGAATGTTGCTTTAAATTTTCCAATTCCTGAAAATGTGTTTGCGCTTACTGTCCAAGAGGTTCATCATTATACGGATAATTTATTTAAATTTCGCCTTAATCGTCCGGAAAGCTTTCGTTTTCGTTCGGGCGAATTTGTTATGATTGGTTTGCCGAATGCAGAAAAGCCAATTTATCGCGCTTATTCAATTGCAAGCCCATATTGGGATGAACAGCTCGAATTTTTTTCGATCAAGGTTCCAGGAGGACCATTAACAGAACATCTTCAAAAAATTAAAATTGGTGATACAGTTTTAATGCGTAAAAAATCGACTGGAACTTTAGTTCTTGATGCTCTTATCCCTGGAAAACGTCTTTATCTTCTTTCAACAGGGACAGGTGTTGCTCCTTTTGCAAGTCTTATTCGTGATCCCGAAACATATGAAAAATTTTCCCAGGTGGTGCTTATTCAAACAACGCGTGTGTGTAATGAACTGACATATGCGAAAGATCTGTTGCTTCTTTAGAGCATGATCCGTTAGTTGGTGAATATGTAAAACAGTTGAAATTTTATCCTATGACCACCCGCGAACCTTCAGAATATATGGGACGCATTACCACTGTTATGGAAAGCGGTGCTTTTTTTGAAAGAACTGGATTGCCGAAAATCAATCCTACGGAAGACCGTGTTATGATTTGTGGTTCGATGGCAATGCTGAAAGATTGTGCTAGGATATGTGAAACCTTTGGTCTTGTTGAAGGAGCCAATAATGCCCCGGCGACTTATGTTGTGGAACGGGCCTTTGTGGGATAAAAGAGCAACCTGTTTTACAGAATAAAAGGTGCTCATTCGTTTTTTAATTTTTCCATTCCGATCGATATGAGGAAACATTTCAATAAATTCTCTTTGTGAACTCTATTTATTAGATGAACACAGAAAGTGGTAAGGTATTCTTATATTATTATAGCTTTCTGTAAGAAAAATTATATTTGAACAAGAGATAATTCAGGATTTGAAGAAGAGTGATTTCATCAGCAACTTCGGCTGAAAATGAAGATATGCATAACTTGTCCTGTCTTTCTTATTTGAAATGCGCCTATGGGTAGGAAAAATAATTACCTTTATAATCATAATAACTGAGGAGCTGTGATGCTGGATAGTGTCATTTTCTTTTGATAAGGGTGTTCTCTTTTCATAAAAAGATATTCTGCGTGTAGAAGCAAATGACAGAATAATATAAAAGAAAAGGACGAATAGTTCTTGAAATTAAATAAAACCCGCGTTATGTCGATGTTATGGAAAAGAAATTTAAAGTTGCTGCTCTTTATTGCTTTGCAGATTTGAAGCATTATAGTCAATTGCAAAAGCCTTTGCTGAATTTATGTCAGACAAATGGCATTAAGGGAACTCTTCTTTTAGCAAAAGAGGGAATCAACGGCACTGTTGCTGGTTCCTGCAGTGCAATTGAAAAGTTAATAGATTTTATCACTGCAGAGCCTACATTTCAAATGCCCGAGATTAAATATTCATGGGCTTCAAAAATGCCTTTCATCGTTTGAAGGTGCGGCTAAAAAAAGAAATTGTAACAATGGGGATTGAAGATGTTAATCCGTTAAAAGTTGTTGGAACGTATGTAGCACCTGAAGACTGGAATGCTCTTATCCAAGATGAAGAAACACTTTTAATCGATACACGGAATGATTATGAATATGCGCTTGGGAGTTTTCAAGGAGCCATTGATCCTTGTATTAAAACATTTCGTGAATTTCCTGAGTGGATTATGAAACATGAAAGCGATTTGAAAAGAAAAAGAAAATTGCTATGTTTTGTACAGGGGTATTCGGTGTGAAAAATCAACCGCTTATGTCCGTAGCCTTGGTTATGATCAAGTTTATCACTTAAAAGGTGGTATCCTCAAATATTTGGAAACTATCCCAAAGGAAAACAGTTTGTGGCAGGAGAGTGTTTCGTTTTTGATGAGCGTGTTTCTGTAGGACATGGTCTCGAAGAATGTGGACGCGAATTGTGTCGCGCCTGTCGTTCCCCTCTTAGTGCTGAAGATAAGCTATCCTCTCATTATGAAGAAGGTGTCTCTTGTGATGCTTGTTATAATACGCGGGATGAAAGTGATAGACAACGCTTTCGGGAACGTCATAGACAATTTCAATTATTAAAATTGCGTGCAGCGTATCCTCATTGTGAACAATAAAAGCCTTCTTTTATATCATTTTAAAAAAGAATATTTTAAGACTGAACATTCTCTAATTTATGGTTAGATATACAGATAATAAGGATACAAGCTTGTTCTTGTTTCCGAGTGATCTGTTTCTTTTTTGCATCATTTTTGATTAAAAGTTAAAAAAGTTTTAAAATTAAAAAAAATGATTGAAATGAATAAAAATTGGCTTTATACGCGATGTTGCCCAAAGTCGCACGTGCCTGTGGGTGTCCGCTGGTTCTCAAATGGTGGGATTAACCGGTACGGTACCTGGAACTAACCGCTCCAGTCATTCTTATGACCAATCAAAAGAATGAGGACATCTTGAAGCAACGACGGTGCGGGCCTTTCTGGTGTCTTCCAGCTGTTCAAATGCTGGGTAACTAAAGAGGCACACCTCATTGCCTTCATGCGGAATTGGCTTCTCACTCCAATCAAAAAGGCAGACAACGTAGAACAATGCGGTTTTCGCGCTGTTTTTTCGTGGCATGCAATGCTTATTCTTCCCGGTTGTTTTTAATCGGGTGAGAGAGTGGATGTATGTCTTTTTGTTTTTTTGCTATTGGCAGCGTTTGCTGCTCATTGGCGTAAGTTAGGGATGTCTTGTCCCTAGGGAGAAGTGCAAATGGCAACGCAACGTATTCGCGATTTTCTTGCAACGCATCGTTCTGAAGGGCCCTGTTTGGTTGTTGTCTTGATTTGTTCATGGAAAATTATTTAATTTTGAAAAGGCTCTTCCACAGTCACGTATTTTCTATGCAATCAAAGCAAAATCCAGCACCTGAGATTTTGCGCTTGCTTGTTTCTTTAGATCGTCTTTTGATGCTGCTTCTGTAGCAGAAATTGAAATGGCTTTAGCGGCAGGTCTACAGCTAATCGTATTCTTTTGGTAATACGATAAGAAAGAGCGCGATATTGCGCGTGCGCATGCGCTTGGTATTTCACTTTATGCCATTGACTGTTTTGAGGAAGTAGAAAAAGTTGCTCGTGCTGCACCGGGAGCTCGTGTTTTTTGCGCGTTCTTACTGATGGAGAAGGAGCAGAGTGGCCGTTATCGCAAAAATTTGGCTGTGTTCCTTCTATGGCTGTTGATGTCTTACGTTATGCGCATCACTTAGGTCTGCAGGCCCATGGTGTTTCCTTTCATGTGGGTTCTCAGCAGACAGATTTGAATGCATGGGATCGTGCTTTATCGGATACAGCTTTTGTTTTTAAATCTTTGAACAAGAAGGTATTCAGTTGCAATTAGTGAATATGGGCGGTGGTTTTCCGACACGTTATTTGAAAGAATTTCCAACAGTGCAAACCTATGGTATGTCCATTTTTGATGCATTGAAAAAAATATTTTGGGAATCGTATTCCTGAAACAATTATCGAGCCAGGGCGCGCGATGGTAGGTAATGCGGGTGTTATACGCACAGAGGTTGTTTTGATCTCTAAAAAGGAAAAATGATAACGTCCGTTGGGTTTATCTTGATATTGGCAAATTTAATGGTCTGACTGAAACTATGGATGAAGCCATTCGCTATCCTATTGAAACGGCTCATGATGATCAAGCAATGGAACCATGTATTTTAGCTGTCCGACGTGCGATTCGGCAGATATTATGTATGAAAAAACGCCTTATTTGCTTCCTCTTTCTTTAACAATAGGTGATGAACTCTTGATTCATGGGACCGGTGCTTATACAACAACTTATGCATCTGTTGCATTTAATGGTTTTGAACCTTTACGATCGTATGTAATTTGAGATTTTGTATAAGGTACCTCTCTATTTTTGCCTAATGGGGTGTTTAAGGTGCGGTTTAATGGGTAACAGAGATGAAAAAGATTCATTTTCAAACAAAAAATGGTGCGCGTTTTACGCTTATGTCTGAGCAAGAAGTCGATGCTCTTCATCGGGAGAAACTTCTCGATTTGGTCATGGGAGAGGAACGTAAGCATAAATCATCAGAAATTTTACGTTGCGGCCGGTTTCCAGCTTTTGGACTTTCTTTTGTTGTTAAAAATTTTCTTGATGAGCTCGTAGGAAGTGTGCGTCTTTGGAATATTACTTTTCACAAAGGGCAAAATGAGATTCAAGGTGCTTTGCTTTTAGGGCCTTTAGCTGTGGCAACTGAGTGTTCTGATCTAGGCATTGGGTCAGTTTTAATGCAGCATTCAATTGAAACAGCAAGACAATTAGGCCATGGTGCTATTTTCCTCGTGGGAGATTCTGAATTTTATCAGCGTTTTGGTTTTTCAAGTCATTTAACAAAAAATTTCGCTATGCCTGGAGTTTATGAAAAACATCGTTTTCAAGCTTTGGAATTGATCCCTCAATATCTTATTGGATGTCATGGTCTTTTAGTTTCAAGTGGAGACCTACGGGATTTAAGCCATAATCAGCATTATAAAGTAGCTTAAGATTTTAGAGTATTTCATTTTACTTGTTTGTTCATAATAACGCTGAGGCTATTTTTTCGTTTTCATTCATGAAGTCATATCATTGATATTTAAGAATATGGTTAAATTCTTTTGTTGATACATTCAGTACCATAAATGCCTATTGCCCTTTATAACATGAAACTTAATGGCCGTGAGGAATATCAGCAGAGGGTGATATTTTTTTAAGAAAAACGGTTAAGAAGGTTAAAAGACTAAAGAGAATAGTCATCATAAAAAAAAATATCGCTAAAAGCCATAACTGTCGCTTGTATGAAAGTGATACCAAAAAGTTGTAATAAGGCAAGGGCATGTGAATCAAACGTATAAGAATGGAAATACATGGTGAGCTTTGCAAGCATTTCAGTTGCTTGGATATTTCCTGCATGGATGGTTTCAGCTATTCGTCCGTAATGGAGAGCAGAGCGTTCCATCATAACAGTACCGATAATAGCAAGTCCTACTGCACCGCCGAGATTGCGTGTTAAATTAAAAAGCCCAGAGGCATTTTTCATTTTCTCTGGTGATAATGACCCAAAGGCAATGTCATTAATAGGAACCATACAGAGCATGATAGAAAACCCACGAAAAATTTGAGGCCAAAAGAGTTCCCAAAAACCCCAATCGTCGGTAACCGCAGTGGCTAGCCAGGTTCCCCATGCAAAGCTGGTGAGTCCTATAGCAATCATAAGACGTGCATCAATACGTGTTGAAAGAAATCCAGCTATAGGAGCCGTCAAAAACATAGCTAAACCTGAAATAAAGAGCGTTTCTCCAATCATAAGAGCATCATAATGACGTATTTGACTTAAATAGACAGGATAAAGATAGGTAAGACCATAAAGTCCTATTCCAAGCATAAAGGAGAAAATTGCTGCAATCGAAAAATTTCGATTCGAAAAAGCTGTGAGATCAACAATTGGTTCTTTAGCAGTAAAAGCTCGCCAAAAGAATAAACTAGCCGCTAAGATCATAATAATAAAAAAGATTGAAGATCAGTTGATCCTTTAACCAATCATGACGTGCACCTTCTTCTAAAATATATTCTAATGATCCCAAGAAGATTGCCATAGAGAAAAGACCCCACCAGTCAAATTTAGTTATAGAGAGGGTTCTGCTTTATCAAAATTAATTAATTTCCAAGTTAAAATTGAGATAATAATTCCAAAAGGTACATTAATGAAAAAAGCCAATGCCATGATAAGACATGACAGAGATATCCTCCCACTGTTGGACCAATTGTAGGCGCTAATGTTGCGACTAGGCCAACGATAGGCGAAACGATTGATTGTTTAGAGGGAGGAAAAAGTGTATACGAAGCAACAAAAACACTGGGGATAATGCCTCCGCCAATAAAGCCTTGGAGTGTACGGTAAAAGGTCATCTGCTCAATAGATGTTGCTGTAGCACAAAGAATAGATGCAATGGTAAAGCCAGCTGCTGAGAAGCTGAAGAAAATCCGTGTTGATAACAAACGCCCTAAAAAACCAGAAAGAGGCAACATAATAACTTCAGCAATAAGATAAGACGTTTGAACCCATGAAATTTCATCAGCACTTGCTGATAAACCGGCTTGAATTTCAGCTAAAGAGGAAGAAACAATTTGAATATCTAAAATAGCCATGAACATACCAAAAGTCATAGCTATGAAGACTATGATTTTACGTATGTCTATGCTCTCTTTAGCATCAGTAGATGCAAGAGAATCTAGATGCAAGAGGTGTCGGATTTTTCATGATAGGATCATTTAACTTTGTTATAAAGAATCTTTATTTTGTTTCCTATTCCGTGTGTCAACGGTTACGGTAACGCTCATTCCTGCTTTGATTCTTCCACTTTTTAACGCATGTTCAGGAATAGAAATCCGAATAGGAATACGTTGCGTAATTTTTGTAAAATTACCAGTAGCATTTTGTGTGGCAAAAGAGAAAAAACAGCTCCTGTTGCAGGCGAAACAGAAAGCACTGTACCTTCAAATACATCTTTTTTGAAGGCATCAATGGAGATATAAGCAGCTTGCCCACTTTGAATATTTTGCAATTGTGTCTCTTATAATTTGCTTCGATATAAAGTGCATGGATGGGAACTAAGCAGCAAGGCGTTGACCATTAACGAAAATCCCCCTTTTTTGCTGTTAAATTTCAATAATTCCATCAAATGGAGCACGTAGAATAGTTGAATCAAGATCACGTTTTGCTTTGTCACGGTGAGTTCAAGATTTTTGTTTGACTTTCTACTTCATGCCGTTGTGCTTCTAATACTTGAATATTAGCACGTGCTGCAGCTATTTGCGCATCAGCCGTGTAACATTAGCAATAGCTTTTCGTAAGCTGATTTGGCATTGTCAACATTAGATTGGGAAACATAACGATCCGTTTTCAGTTCTGTGATCCGTTGTAAGGTGAGTTGTGCATTGGTTGCTATAGCTGAGGCAGCTGCTTTTTGTGCTTGAGCATCATCTAATGCACTATGGGCTGCCACAATTTGCGCATCAATACGCATAAGAATTTTCTGTTGTGTATCGAGATGCGCTTTGTTTGATCTAAGGCGATTTGATAATCACCACTTTCTAAACGAAAGAGGGTATCGCCTTTTTTACAGTTTGGTTGGCTTTGACAGAAAGTTCTTCAATGTATCCGCTTAATTTGGGGAAATAGCAGCGATGTCACCTTGTACATAAGCATCGTCAGTTGTAATCATATAACGCCAGTGTGCTAACCATTTATAGCTCAACCAAAATATAAAAAGCACCAAAATAAGAAGAAAAATTAATTGGTTTTTTGTGTTTGATTTTTCTGAAAGCATTTATTGAAAAATTGACGTAGACATGAATTTATTACTTTCAATTCAATATATAATAAATACACTCGCACATCCACATCTTACGCACATAGTAGTGAGAAAAGCTTCCGGATAATACAAGATCGACACATATATACTTGATATGAAAATTTACAGTCTAAAAATATTATTTTGTAGTACATTTTTTACAGGTTCCTTTTACTTCTATAGTGCTTTTATGCGCTTGGAACCCGCTTTTTTGTATCATTTGCTTAATATCATATGCGATGGTTTGCTCTTGTATCTCGTTCACTTGCCCACATTTGTTACAAAGAGTGAAAATCGTTAATTCATGGTGACAATTCTCTGGATGTGAGCAAACCATAAAAGCATTCACACT
>NZ_CP019786.1:1197500-1217500 GCF_002022585.1 Bartonella sp. Raccoon60 | reverse complement strand
ACGATAAAGGGAGTGAGAGACTCCCTCGCCGAAAGTCCAAGGGTTCCTGCTTAAAGTTAATCTGAGCAGGGTGAGTCGGCCCTAAGGCGAGGCCGAAAGGCGTAGTCGATGGGAACCACGTTAATATTCGTGGACCTGTGGGAAGTGACGGATTGCGTAAATTGTAAGGTCTTATTGGATTGATCTTGCAGTGAAGGAATTCCAGGAAATAGCTCCCACGTATAGACCGTACCCGAAACCGACACAGGTGGACAGGTAGAGAATACTAAGGCGCTTGAGAGAACTACGTTGAAGGAACTCGGCAAATTGCACGCGTAACTTCGGAAGAAGCGTGACCCTTTAGCGGGCAACCGTTAAAGGGTGGCACAGACCAGGGGGTAGCGACTGTTTACCAAAACACAGGGCTCTGCGAAGTCGCAAGACGATGTATAGGGTCTGACGCCTGCCCGGTGCTGGAAGGTTAAGAGGAGATGTGCAAGCATTGAATTGAAGCCCCAGTAAACGGCGGCCGTAACTATAACGGTCCTAAGGTAGCGAAATTCCTTGTCGGGTAAGTTCCGACCTGCACGAATGGCGTAACGACTTCCCCGCTGTCTCCAACGTAGACTCAGTGAAATTGAATTCCCCGTGAAGATGCGGGGTTCCTGCGGTTAGACGGAAAGACCCCGTGCACCTTTACTATAGCTTTACACTGGCATTTGTGGCGATATGTGTAGGATAGGTGGTAGACTTTGAAGCAGGGGCGCAAGCCTTTGTGGAGTCGTCCTTGAAATACCACCCTTATCGACATGGATGTCTAACTGCGGTCCGTTATCCGGATCCAGGACAGTGTATGGTGGGTAGTTTGACTGGGGCGGTCGCCTCCTAAAGAGTAACGGAGGCGCGCGATGGTAGGCTCAGAACGGTCGGAAATCGTTTGTTGAGTGCAATGGCATAAGCCTGCCTGACTGTGAGACTGACAAGTCGAGCAGAGTCGAAAGACGGTCATAGTGATCCGGTGGTCCCGTGTGGAAGGGCCATCGCTCAACGGATAAAAGGTACGCCGGGGATAACAGGCTGATGACCCCCAAGAGTCCATATCGACGGGGTTGTTTGGCACCTCGATGTCGACTCATCGCATCCTGGGGCTGGAGCAGGTCCCAAGGGTATGGCTGTTCGCCATTTAAAGCGGTACGTGAGTTGGGTTCAGAACGTCGTGAGACAGTTCGGTCCCTATCTGCCGTGGGTGTAGGAATATTGACAGGATCTGTCCCTAGTACGAGAGGACCGGGATGGACGTATCTCTGGTGGACCTGTTGTGGCGCCAGCCGCATAGCAGGGTAGCTATATACGGACGGGATAACCGCTGAAGGCATCTAAGCGGGAAACCCACCTGAAAACGAGTATTCCCTGAGAACCGTGGTAGACCACCACGTTGATAGGTCAGGTGTGGAAGTATGGTAACATATGAAGCTTACTGATACTAATCGTTCGATAGGCTTGATCGTTCTCATTCCCTCTATTCATTTAAAAAAACAAAACAAATTAAAATAGCAATAAGACAACTTCTCTTTCCTTTCTATGCTTTTCGCTGACTTGGTGGTTATGGCGGAGCGCCTGCACCCGATCCCATCCCGAACTCGGCCGTGAAACGTTCCAGCGCTGATGGTACTTTGTCTTAAGGCACGGGAGAGTAAGTCGCTGCCAGGTCTGCTAAGCGCATAGAAAGAACTCTTCAACACTCTTCAAAAAAATATCTAAAAATCGTCGTATCCTTTCTGCGACAATTCTTCCGTGACGCGGGGTGGAGCAGCCCGGTAGCTCGTCAGGCTCATAACCTGAAGGCCGCAGGTTCAAATCCTGCCCCCGCAACCAGTCTCGGATCAATAAGTTTGTATCAATAAAATAATCCTTAAAATAAACGCGACAAGAGATCAGTAGGCGATCCAACACAAAAAAAGCTTCCTTCCTCTTTGGAGCGGTGTTGTTGGGGGAATAATAAAAAACCACTGGAAAAAGATCCTTCTCAGGTGAGACATCCGTCTTGAAGGCATGATGCATCATGAGGGAAAATATCCAGGTCACTTCAAATCAATGTGCCAGACGTCAAGAGAGAAGCGGGAAGAGGATCCGTCTTAGATGAGACGTCCGTTTTGATGGCATGGTGCATGGTGCATCATGAGGGAAAATACCCAGGTCACTTCAAATCAATGTGCCAGACGTCAAGAGAGAAGCGGGAAGAGGATCCGTCTCAGATGAGACGTCCGTTTTGATGGCATGATGCATCATGAGGGAAAATACCCAGGTCGCTTCAAAGAAAAAGGGTCTTTAATAAAAAGCTGCACACGTGGTGCAGCTTTTGTAAAGCTGGTTTTACTTTGTAGAGTTCTTAAAGGTTGATCAGCCTCTTTTGTCTCAAAATCGAAATTTTACAATGTGTAAGAATGAGACCGTCTCTTATGACCATAATATCCAGAAATGCTGGCAATTACAGCACCAAGAAGGCTTGCAAAAAAACTCCACAATCCAATCTTAGAAGCTGTGCTTATGGCTTTATCCGCAATTGCAAAACTGTTTTGGGCTCCTTTATGAGTAGGAGCATTCTGCGAGAGAGCTTCTACCTGTTTGTTCAGTGATTGAATAGCTTCTTTAGTTTTTTTGTTCGCTGTTTGATAAATATCAATCGCACGTTCTGCAGTATTTTCTGCTTCAGCTTGTGATAGTCCATTGTTTGTCAGCTGATGGATGACATCGCGACGATCAATCTGGGTGTTCAGCTTTTTAACACGATCCGAAAGGCGTTCGCTGAGTTGTTTAACCAAAAGACGATAGTTAGAAGGATCATTCTTAAAAGATGTGATGGTAGAACGAAGGTCTTTGACTGATTCTCTATAAGCGTTATAGAGATTGTCCGGATTGAGGGCTGGAATATCACTTTTATTTAAAAGTGCCTGTAAGTCATTGCTGAGTTTGTTAAAATCAAACAGAGCATTCCTTTTATCGTTGAAAAAATCCTCAAAATTTTTACGGTCTGTGAGAGGAACAAGTTTGCCACCTTCTGAACTAAAATCACTGATCGCTTGTTTCGTTGTTGTTGCAACTCCTGAAACAGTCTTAGCGCCTAAATGAGCCGCGCCAGAAAGTAAAATTGCACTTTGGAGCGCCACCAAAAGCATAAAAAGGGCCCAGGTCAAAAACCGTGAAGCGCTCCTGAGTGATCCGAAAAACGACCAGCAACATAACCTCCAAGACCAAAGCTTAGACAAAAAATAAAATTGAACTCACCCCAACAGAGAGAAAACTCTTCTCTAGTGAAAAGGGAGAAAAAAAGGTCATTTGGTTTAAGCCTAAGGCTGCTAACAAAAATGAAAAACAAACCGATGTTGCTAAAAGCGTTAGTAATCCAGCAAAAATCGAGGACCAAGATAAAACAGACGGTCTATAGTGACAACTCTCCGTCTCTAAAGAAAATTCACCTGTAAAATGTCGCTCTAAGGGATGCTTCGTTGGGATCCGCGTTTCCATATCTCTCTCTCCTTCAATAATTCTTAAACTTAAAATGAGAAAAACCAATGCAAGTTCCAAAAAAAATGAAAAAAGGAAAAAACAAACTGAAATCAAAATGCTAAAAAGCTTAAGAAGGAGACAAAATAATACGCAGCAAGTATAGCCTATCTCACTCCGCACTGTGAAAAAAGAAAATCACACAAACAATATTGCTCAGACTTCTTCAAAAGGAGAAACCATACAAAAAAACATAAAAATGAAAAAAAACAAAAACTGTCAACTCGCTGAGCATTTTAAAGTAAGCAACAGATAACAGAAAAATAATCCAAATATACAATAATTAAATATCAAATAAGAAATTGGAAAAGGCCTTAAGAGAATGATTTTAAAAGCGTGAGGAAAGATTTTATGAGATAAAGCTTTTTGATTATATGTTGTTTTTTAGCTTCTTTGATGGCACGTTTAGCGAAACAATTGATATCATTAAGTTGCTGATAGAGGTGATATTGTGGTGGTGTATAACCGCAATTATATAAAATCGTTGCAGCGTTTGTTATGATAAGATAGACACAGTGATCTATCAAGACACATTGCTGCTAGAGAAAAACAATGGCTATGAAACAAGAAAGAACAAAAGCCCGTTTACCCCGCGGTTTTATTGACCGCACAAGCGCGCAATTATATAGTATTGAAACAATGGTTGCTCAAATTCGTGAGGTTTATGAACTTTACGGTTTTGAGGCATTGGAAACGCCGATTTTTGAATATACGGATGTTCTTGGTAAATTCTTGCCCGATTCAGATCGACCAAATGCGGGTGTTTTTTCTTTGCAAGATGATGATGAGCAATGGATGTCTTTACGCTATGATTTGACTGCTCCGTTAGCTCGTTATTTTTCCGAGAATTTTGAAACTTTACCTAAGCCCTATCGAAGCTATCGTTATGGGCCAGTTTTTCGGAATGAGAAGCCAGGACCAGGACGTTTTCGACAATTTGTGCAATTTGATGCCGATATTGTTGGGGCACCAACGGTGTTGGCTGATGCAGAAATCTGCATGATGGCAGCAGATAGTCTAGAAAGATTAGGGATTCAGCAGGAAGATTATGTTATTCGTTTGAATAATCGGAAGATCTTGGACGGCGTTTTGGGATTGATTGGTCTTGGCGGAAAGGAGCAGGAGGAGAAACGCTTAACTGTTCTGAGAGCTATTGATAAGCTCGATAAATTTGGTTCAGAAGGGGTTCGCTTGCTTTTAGGGCAGGGGCGTTTGGATGAAAGTGGTGATTTTACCAAAGGAGCGGGACTAAAGGACAAAGAAATTGAGTGTGTTCTTGCTTTGATGGCTGTTAGTGCTAAGACAGCTGAGGAGACAATTGATAATCTGAAAAAGATGGTTGAGCATAGTGATCAAGCGCTTGAAGGTCTCTGTGAGCTTGAAGAAATGCAAGCGATTTTTGCTGAAAATGGCTATCAGAACCGTATCAAAATTGATCCATCAGTTGTGCGAGGATTAGAATATTATACAGGACCTGTTTTTGAAGCTGCTCTACTTTTTGATATTTTTAATGATGATGGGCAAAAAGTTGTGTTTGGATCTGTTGGTGGAGGGGGACGTTACGATGGGCTGGTTGCTCGCTTTCGTGGGGAAAATATTCCAGCAACAGGTTTTTCTGTTGGTGTTTCACGTTTGATATCTGCTTTGCAAAATCTTGGCAAACTTCCTGTGAAGGAAACGATAGGTCCCGTTGTGGTTTTAATGATGGATAAAGAACCAGAAGCTCTCGTACGCTATCAAAAAATGGTCATGCGTTTACGCCAAGCGGGGATTCGATCTGAACTCTATTTAGGTGCATCAGGGATTAAAGCACAGATGAAATATGCTGATCGGCGTCGTGCGCCGTGTGTAGTTATTCAGGGGGCACAAGAGCGCCAAGAAGGAAAAATTCAGATCAAAGATTTGGTCGAGGGAGCACGTTTATCCCACGAAATTAAAGATAATCAAACATGGCGTGAGAGTCGACCAGCACAAATAACTGTCGATGAAGATCAACTCGTTCAAACAGTTCAAAATATTCTCATTTCTCAAAGATCATAGAATCTTTAAGGCTCAAAAATCATAAAATCTTTAGGAACGGAAAAAACTTAAAAGTCCCTTCCCTTTTTTATATAAAAAATAAGGGAAGGGAGAGAAAAATCGGGTGGGAAAATAACCGCTACAATTACCCTTGTAGGATCTTTAAAATATTTTGTGGTGAGGAGACTTCGTAAGGATCTGTGGCACAATTGTCTGATATGCCTGGCTCTTCAAACCATTGTTCAATTATGCCATCCTGAATCACAGCAGCATAGCGCCATGACCGCATACCAAAACCGATATTATCTTTGGCAACCAACATTCCCATTTTCCGTGTAAATTCACCCGATCCATCGGGAATAAGTTTCACATTTTTAATGCCTTGGTCTTTTCCCCATGCATTCATAACGAAAGCATCATTTACGGAAACGCAATAAATTTCATCAATACCTACTTTTTTAAATTCATCATAGAGTTTTTCAAAATCAGGAAGTTGAAAAGTTGAGCAAGTAGGTGTAAAGGCTCCGGGCAGGGAGAAAAGAATAACCCGTTTTCCTTTGAAATAAGTGTCGCTGTTGACATCTTGCCACCGATAAGGATTATCGCCACTCACTGATTCATCACGAACACGTGTGTGGAAGGTAACATTGGGAACTTTTTTTCTAAACATGATTGCACTCCTGTGCTTTATATAAGAAGGGTATTTCCGACAATTTTGAGTTTTGTTTTATCTTTAAGGATGTCGTATAGTTTCTTTAATTTGCAGGTATTTTATGTTTGCGTCAAGAGAAATTAATAATCAATTTTAAGGGAGTATTCATGTTTCAATTAAGTCATTATGCTTTGCAGGTGTCAGTATGACGGCGAATATTATTTCATGACGGTGAATATTATTTCGACAACGGCTTTTAAAGATCAAAAGCTTGGAACGTCTGGTTTGCGCAAAAAGGTATCGACTTTTCAACAGCCTCATTATGTTGAAAATTTTATTCAATCTATTTTTAATACTGTGGGACCTCTTAAGGGAAAATTGCTCATTTTGGGAGGAGATGGACGCTATTTAAATCGGACGCTTATTCAGATCGTGTTAAAAATGGCTGCTGCCAATGGTGTTGGATTTATTAAAGTCGGTAAAGGCGGGATTTTATCTACACCTGCTGTTTCGCATCTTATTCGCAAGTATCATGCTCATGGTGGTATTATTTTCTCGGCAAGTCATAATCCTGGAGGAGAACAGGGTGATTGCGGGATAAAATATAATATTTCTCATGGGGGACCAGCACCTACTTCTTTGTGTAATGCTATTTTTGCTGCATCACAACATTTGTCTTTTTATAAAATTGTTGACGTTTCAGAGATCGATTTAGATAGGCAAGGAACGGTATTTATTGGGTCTATGCAGGTTGATGTGATCGATCCCGTTGCAGATTATAGTGCGCTGATGCAGGAAATTTTTGATTTTGAGTGTATTGCTCAAGCGGTTTCTGAGGGATTAAACTTCCGGTTTGATGCAATGCATGCTGTGACGGGCCCTTATGCGCAAGAAATTTTTGAAAAATGCTTAGGATTTCCTGAAGGAACAGTTGTTCATGGAACGCCTTTACCGGATTTTGGTGGCAAACATCCAGATCCGAATTTGGTTCATGCTAAGGATTTATATGATTTATTAATGTCAGAGAAAGGGCCTGACTTGGGAGCTGCTTCTGATGGCGATGGAGATCGTAATCTTATTATTGGTCGCCAACAATTTATCACTCCTTCTGATTCTCTTGCGATTATGGCTGATCATGCTTCTTTAATTAAAGGATATCGACGAGGTCTTGTGGGCGTTGCACGCTCTATGCCAACTGGGCGTGCTGTCGATTGTGTTGCAGAGAAAAAAGGATTGAATTTGTTTGAAACGCCAACGGGGTGGAAATTTTTCGGAACACTCCTTGATGCTGGAAAAATAACTTTTTGTGGGGAAGAAAGCTTTGGCACAGGGTCGGATCATGTGCGCGAAAAGGATGGATTATGGGCTGTTTTATTCTGGTTGAATCTTCTTGCTGTTACAAAAAAAACAGTGGCGCAAATTGCTCAACAGCATTGGCGTACCTATGGACGTTTTTATTTTTCACGATATGATTATGAAGAGGTGGAGTCCCACAAAGCTTTTGCAATGGTAGAACAATTATCCGCATGCTTACCAGAGCTAGGAACAAAAGTAGCTGGATTAACGGTCGAAAAAGCCGATGATTTTATTTATCATGACCCCATTGATCATAGTGTGAGTATACGGCAAGGGGTCCGTATTTTTTTTGACAATGGGGCACGTTTAGTGGTTCGTCTTTCTGGGACGGGAACAACAGGAGCTCTTGTTCGGCTTTATCTTGAACAGTATGAGGGAGATCCCCGTAAGCATAATCAAGATCCACAACAAGCTCTTCATCCTTTAAAGCAAGCTGCTTTTGAGGTGTTAAAAATCAAACATCATTTAGGACGAGAACAGCCCGATATTATTACATAAACGTTTTTTTTGGCAATAATTCTTCTCTTATTGTGGATGAATCATCTTTTGAGGATCAACAAGTCGATCATAATCAGCAGCAGAAACACCTGCTTTTAAAGCTTCTTCACGGAGACTTGTCCCATTTTTATAGGCTGTTTTAGCAATTTCAGCGGCTTTTTCATATCCAATTTCTGGAGCAAGAGCAGTAACCAACATGAGAGAACGTTCCATCAAAGCGTGAATATGCTCTCTATTTGCTTGTAATCCTTGGATACAATATGTCTCAAAAGAGCGCATACAATCTCCTAAAAGATTAAGTGATTGCAATACATTATATCCAATAACTGGCTTATAGGTATTGAGTTCAAAATGTCCCTGGCTGGCAGCAAATGTGATGCAGCTATGGTTGCCAAAGACTTGGCAAGCAACCATGGTCAAAGCCTCACATTGTGTTGGATTGACTTTTCCCGGCATGATAGAAGAACCTGGCTCATTTTCTGGAAGGTTCAACTCACCTAATCCTGAACGAGGTCCCGATCCTAAGAAACGAATGTCATTGGCAATTTTGAACAGGTCAGCTGCTAAGGCATTGAGGCTGCCATGAAAATGCGTAAGAGCTCCGTGATGAGCGAGCGCTTCAAATTTATTATGAGCGGTTTTGAAAGGGATCCCTGTAAGAGTGCTTATTGTTTCGGCAAATGCTTTATCAAAGCCCGATGGAGCATTGAGACCTGTTCCGACGGCTGTGCCTCCTTGAGCAAGCATTTGAACATCGGTGAGTGCTGTTTCAATTCGTGTGCGATTGGCTTCTAGAGCGGTACGATAGCCTGAAAATTCTTGTCCTAATGTAAGAGGTGTTGCATCTTGAGTATGGGTTCGCCCGATTTTGATGATGTCGGTAAATTCTTTTTCTTTTTTCTGTAGGCTCGCAATAAGGGCATCAAGAGCTGGTAACAGATGTTGGCGTGTTTGCAGTGTGGTGGCAATATGTAAGGCTGTGGGAAAGGAATCGTTAGAGGATTGGCTCATATTCACATGATCATTCGGGTGAACTGGTGTTTTGCTTCCAAGAGCTCCTCCCAAAAGGACATTAGCATGGTTGGCAATGACTTCATTGACATTCATATTGCTTTGTGTGCCGGAGCCTGTTTGCCAAACAGAAAGAGGAAAATGAGCATCGAATTTTCCTGCAAGGACTTCATCAGCTGCGGTAACAATCGTTTGCCCGATATTTTGCGGAAGTTTGCCTTTTTCCATATTAACGAGAGCTGCGGCTTTTTTAATAAGACTTAAGGCATAAATTACGGTCAAGGGTTGTTTTTCTATCCCTATATTAAAATGATGAAGGGAACGTTCCGTTTGTGCTCCCCAATAACGATCATTACGTACGGCGATTGTTCCAAAACTATCAGTTTCTTGACGAGTTGTAAGCATGACGACCCCTATGATGATTCATTTAAGTTTTTTATACTATAGATTAATCAAAGAAAAATTAAGTGCTAAAATTTTTTATAATGGAAAACAGTTAACAAGACTATTGCTCAAATTTTCCACGAGAGAAAACGGAGGACGACAAAAAGGTGCAGATTAATTTTTATTGAGAACCCTTGACATTGTAACAAGGCATTTTTATATTTGTTTTATTGTTAGCACTCGTCGCAAGAGAGTGCTAATAGGAACTTAAGATTAATTCAGTTATATTAAGTTTTAAGGATATAAAACATGGCTAATATACAATTCCGCCCACTTCACGATCGTGTCGTTGTTCGTCGGGTTGAATCTGAAAATAAAACAGCTGGTGGGATTATCATCCCTGATACAGCAAAGGAAAAACCTCAAGAGGGTGAGATTATTGCGGTTGGGAGTGGTGCTCTCGACGATAATGGAAAGCGCGTTCCTCTAGAAGTGAAAGCAGGAGATCGCGTCTTGTTTGGCAAATGGTCTGGAACTGAAGTTAAGATTAATGGTGAAGACCTCTTAATCATGAAAGAGTCTGATATTATGGGAATTTTGGGTTAATCCAATTTCTCAATTATTTTATTTGATTATTTAAGACAACTCCAAGGAGAAATTAAATGGCTGCTAAAGAAGTCAAATTTGGCCGTGAAGCGCGTGAGCGTTTATTGCGCGGTGTTGATATCCTTGCTAATGCTGTTAAGGTAACGCTCGGCCCTAAAGGGCGCAATGTGGTAATTGATAAATCATTTGGCGCGCCTCGTATTACAAAAGATGGTGTATCTGTTGCAAAAGAAATTGAATTGGAAGATAAGTTCGAAAATATGGGCGCGCAAATGTTGCGTGAAGTGGCTTCGAAGACCAATGACATTGCAGGTGATGGAACAACAACAGCTACTGTTTTAGGACAAGCAATCGTACAAGAAGGTGTAAAGGCTGTTGCTGCTGGGATGAACCCAATGTGTCTCAAGCGTGGGATTGATGCAGCTGTTGAAGAAGTCGTTGAAAATCTTTTCAAAAAAGCAAAAAAAATTCAAACTTCAGCAGAAATTGCGCAAGTTGCAACGATTTCCGCAAATGGTGCTGTTGAAATTGGGAAAATGATTGCCGATGCTATGGAAAAAGTGGGCAATGAAGGCGTCATCACAGTGGAAGAAGCGAAAACAGCTGAAACTGAATTAGAAGTTGTTGAAGGTATGCAATTTGACCGTGGCTATTTGTCTCCTTACTTTGTGACAAATGCTGAAAAGATGGTTGCTGATCTTGATGATCCTTATATCCTGATTCACGAAAAGAAACTGTCTAATTTGCAATCTTTGCTTCCTGTTCTTGAAGCAGTTGTGCAATCCGGTAAACCTCTCCTTATTATCGCAGAAGATGTGGAAGGTGAGGCTTTGGCAACCCTCGTGGTTAATAAATTGCGTGGTGGTTTGAAAATCGCTGCTGTTAAAGCTCCAGGATTTGGTGATCGCCGTAAAGCGATGTTAGAAGATATTGCTATCTTAACATCGGGTCAGGTTATTTCTGAGGATGTTGGCATTAAGCTTGAAAATGTTACCTTAGATATGCTTGGACGTGCAAAGAAAGTTAATATCACTAAAGAAAACACAACCATTATTGATGGTGCTGGGCATAAGGCTGAAATTACTGCACGTGTTAACCAGATTAAAGCACAGATTGAAGAAACAACTTCTGACTATGATCGTGAAAAACTGCAAGAAAGACTCGCAAAACTTGCTGGTGGTGTTGCCGTTATTCGTGTTGGTGGTGCAACAGAAGTTGAAGTGAAAGAAAAGAAAGACCGTGTTGATGATGCCTTGAATGCGACACGAGCAGCTGTAGAAGAAGGTATTGTTGCTGGTGGTGGAACTGCACTCTTGCGTGCTGCAAATGCATTGACTGTCAAAGGAAAGAATCCTGATCAAGAGGCTGGTATCCACATTGTACGCCGTGCTTTACAAGCGCCAGCACGTCAAATCGCGATGAATGCAGGTGAAGAAGCGGCAATTATTGTTGGCAAGGTGCTGGAAAATAATTCAGATACGTTTGGTTACAATACCGCGACAGGGCAATTTGGTGACTTGATTGCTTTAGGAATTGTTGACCCAGTAAAAGTTGTCCGTTCTGCTTTACAGAATGCTGCATCGATTGCAAGCCTTCTTATCACAACAGAAGCAATGGTTGCTGAACTTCCAAAGAAAGAGACACCAATGCCTCCAATGGGCGGTGGTGGAATGGGCGGAATGGGCGGAATGGATTTCTAAGTCGCCTTCGTCAAAGATAAAAGAAAAACGGGCCTACTGGCCCGTTTTTCTTATGCTTGTTCTTTCATTTTATGACCAAATCAGCTAACAAATTTTTGCTTTGCTCATTTCAGTATATCTTGTGTTCAATAGATCTTTTTTCTTGTTTTATTGGATGCATGATTTACGATCAATAATTTCTCTTGAACAAAGGCGGGATGTATGCTCAATTGCCTCAGTGTCCTCAGTGTGATGGTCTTTATATTTATGAAGACAATAGTCGTTTTATTTGTCCTGAATGTGCGCATGAGTGGCCTCAAAACAAGAATGAAAAGCTTCCTATCTCTTTTGAAGTTTATGATGTTAATGGTCAGCTTTTAGCAAATGGTGATAGCGTGATGGTCATTAAAGATCTTAAAGTGAAGGGGTCTTCATCTGTTTTAAAAAGCGGTACAAAGGTTAAGAATATTCGTTTGGTAGAGGGAAATCATAATATTGATTGCAAAATACCTGGAATTGGTCAGATGGCTTTAAAGTCAGAATTTGTAAAAAAGTTTAATACCAAAAAATGATCATCCTACACTGATGCTCTCTTTTTCAATAATAAAAGGAAGGAAGAGAGAGAAAAGAGCGTCAAAATACTCATTTTTATTTTGCAAGAAAGTATCCAATTCTTACTTGCTCTTTATTATAGAGAGAGAAATATTCTTCTTTTCTTCCTGTACTGTTTTTTATGCACTCCATAAGTTTTTTTGAAAAAATAGTTATTCATATCAAAAGTTTATGAGCAGAGTCAGTAAAAGAAGAGAGAGCATAATAGTAAAATAGTATTGTGTTTTGGATCTTGTTTGTTAAGAATTTAAGTCATTGGTGAAGAATGCAATGGATGCCGAATGAGAGACAAAATATCTTTTATCAGAATTCTATAAGATTACAGTTATTACTGTTGCACTTGACTTTACTATTCGTTATTCCATTTTTTTCCTTTTGCATTCATGGTATAATACATATCTATTCTTAATTCAGTATATAAACTATTGAATCAATAGTTTATATTGTAAAAAAATATCAGTAGATGATTATGCAGGGATTATACTATTTATAAAATGTGTTATTAAATGTTGTATCAAAATATAAGGAAGAATTTATGAGCGCATCAGCAACCAATGTTCAGTCAAATATCGAGAATGTTGCTTTAAATTTTCCAATTCCTGAAAATGTGTTTGCGCTTACTGTCCAAGAGGTTCATCATTATACGGATAATTTATTTAAATTTCGCCTTAATCGTCCGGAAAGCTTTCGTTTTCGTTCGGGCGAATTTGTTATGATTGGTTTGCCGAATGCAGAAAAGCCAATTTATCGCGCTTATTCAATTGCAAGCCCATATTGGGATGAACAGCTCGAATTTTTTTCGATCAAGGTTCCAGGAGGACCATTAACAGAACATCTTCAAAAAATTAAAATTGGTGATACAGTTTTAATGCGTAAAAAATCGACTGGAACTTTAGTTCTTGATGCTCTTATCCCTGGAAAACGTCTTTATCTTCTTTCAACAGGGACAGGTGTTGCTCCTTTTGCAAGTCTTATTCGTGATCCCGAAACATATGAAAAATTTTCCCAGGTGGTGCTTATTCAAACAACGCGTGTGTGTAATGAACTGACATATGCGAAAGATCTTGTTGCTTCTTTAGAGCATGATCCGTTAGTTGGTGAATATGTAAAACAGTTGAAATTTTATCCTATGACCACCCGCGAACCTTCAGAATATATGGGACGCATTACCACTGTTATGGAAAGCGGTGCTTTTTTTGAAAGAACTGGATTGCCGAAAATCAATCCTACGGAAGACCGTGTTATGATTTGTGGTTCGATGGCAATGCTGAAAGATTGTGCTAGGATATGTGAAACCTTTGGTCTTGTTGAAGGAGCCAATAATGCCCCGGCGACTTATGTTGTGGAACGGGCCTTTGTGGGATAAAAGAGCAACCTGTTTTACAGAATAAAAGGTGCTCATTCGTTTTTTAATTTTTCCATTCCGATCGATATGAGGAAACATTTCAATAAATTCTCTTTGTGAACTCTATTTATTAGATGAACACAGAAAGTGGTAAGGTATTCTTATATTATTATAGCTTTCTGTAAGAAAAATTATATTTGAACAAGAGATAATTCAGGATTTGAAGAAGAGTGATTTCATCAGCAACTTCGGCTGAAAATGAAGATATGCATAACTTGTCCTGTCTTTCTTATTTGAAATGCGCCTATGGGTAGGAAAAATAATTACCTTTATAATCATAATAACTGAGGAGCTGTGATGCTGGGATAGTGTCATTTTCTTTTGATAAGGGTGTTCTCTTTTCATAAAAAGATATTCTGCGTGTAGAAGCAAATGACAGAATAATATAAAAGAAAAGGACGAATAGTTCTTGAAATTAAATAAAACCCGCGTTATGTCGATGTTATGGAAAAGAAATTTAAAGTTGCTGCTCTTTATTGCTTTGCAGATTTGAAGCATTATAGTCAATTGCAAAAGCCTTTGCTGAATTTATGTCAGACAAATGGCATTAAGGGAACTCTTCTTTTAGCAAAAGAGGGAATCAACGGCACTGTTGCTGGTTCCTGCAGTGCAATTGAAAAGTTAATAGATTTTATCACTGCAGAGCCTACATTTCAAATGCCCGAGATTAAATATTCATGGGCTTCAAAAATGCCTTTTCATCGTTTGAAGGTGCGGCTAAAAAAAGAAATTGTAACAATGGGGATTGAAGATGTTAATCCGTTAAAAGTTGTTGGAACGTATGTAGCACCTGAAGACTGGAATGCTCTTATCCAAGATGAAGAAACACTTTTAATCGATACACGGAATGATTATGAATATGCGCTTGGGAGTTTTCAAGGAGCCATTGATCCTTGTATTAAAACATTTCGTGAATTTCCTGAGTGGATTATGAAACATGAAAGCGATTTGAAAAAGAAAAAGAAAATTGCTATGTTTTGTACAGGGGGTATTCGGTGTGAAAAATCAACCGCTTATGTCCGTAGCCTTGGTTATGATCAAGTTTATCACTTAAAAGGTGGTATCCTCAAATATTTGGAAACTATCCCAAAGGAAAACAGTTTGTGGCAGGGAGAGTGTTTCGTTTTTGATGAGCGTGTTTCTGTAGGACATGGTCTCGAAGAATGTGGACGCGAATTGTGTCGCGCCTGTCGTTCCCCTCTTAGTGCTGAAGATAAGCTATCCTCTCATTATGAAGAAGGTGTCTCTTGTGATGCTTGTTATAATACGCGGGATGAAAGTGATAGACAACGCTTTCGGGAACGTCATAGACAATTTCAATTATTAAAATTGCGTGCAGCGTATCCTCATTGTGAACAATAAAAGCCTTCTTTTATATCATTTTTAAAAAAGAATATTTTAAGACTGAACATTCTCTAATTTATGGTTAGATATACAGATAATAAGGATACAAGCTTGTTCTTGTTTCCGAGTGATCTGTTTCTTTTTTGCATCATTTTTTGATTAAAAGTTAAAAAAGTTTTAAAATTAAAAAAAATGATTGAAATGAATAAAAATTGGCTTTATACGCGATGTTGCCCAAAGTCGCACGTGCCTGTGGGTGTCCGCTGGTTCTCAAATGGTGGGATTAACCGGTACGGTACCTGGAACTAACCGCTCCAGTCATTCTTATGACCAATCAAAAGAATGAGGACATCTTGAAGCAACGACGGTGCGGGCCTTTCTGGTGTCTTCCAGCTGTTCAAATGCTGGGGTAACTAAAGAGGCACACCTCATTGCCTTCAGTGCGGAATTGGCTTCTCAACTCCAATCAAAAAGGCAGACAACGTAGAACAATGCGGTTTTCGCGCTGTTTTTTCGTGGCATGCAATGCTTATTTCTTCCCGGTTGTTTTTAATCGGGTGAGAGAGTGGATGTATGTCTTTTGTTTTTTTGCTATTGGCAGCGTTTGCTGCTCATTGGCGTAAAGTTAGGGATGTCTTGTCCCTAGGGAGAAGTGCAAATGGCAACGCAACGTATTCGCGATTTTCTTGCAACGCATCGTTCTGAAGGGCCCTGTTTGGTTGTTGATCTTGATGTTGTTCATGAAAATTATTTAAATTTTGAAAAGGCTCTTCCACAGTCACGTATTTTCTATGCAATCAAAGCAAATCCAGCACCTGAGATTTTGCGCTTGCTTGTTTCTTTAGGATCGTCTTTTGATGCTGCTTCTGTAGCAGAAATTGAAATGGCTTTAGCGGCAGGTGCTACAGCTAATCGTATTTCTTTTGGTAATACGATTAAGAAAGAGCGCGATATTGCGCGTGCGCATGCGCTTGGTATTTCACTTTATGCCATTGACTGTTTTGAGGAAGTAGAAAAAGTTGCTCGTGCTGCACCGGGAGCTCGTGTTTTTTGCCGCGTTCTTACTGATGGAGAAGGAGCAGAGTGGCCGTTATCGCAAAAATTTGGCTGTGTTCCTTCTATGGCTGTTGATGTCTTACGTTATGCGCATCACTTAGGTCTGCAGGCCCATGGTGTTTCCTTTCATGTGGGTTCTCAGCAGACAGATTTGAATGCATGGGATCGTGCTTTATCGGATACAGCTTTTGTTTTTAAATCTTTGGAACAAGAAGGTATTCAGTTGCAATTAGTGAATATGGGCGGTGGTTTTCCGACACGTTATTTGAAAGATATTCCAACAGTGCAAACCTATGGTATGTCCATTTTTGATGCATTGAAAAAATATTTTGGGAATCGTATTCCTGAAACAATTATCGAGCCAGGGCGCGCGATGGTAGGTAATGCGGGTGTTATACGCACAGAGGTTGTTTTGATCTCTAAAAAAGGAAAAAATGATAACGTCCGTTGGGTTTATCTTGATATTGGCAAATTTAATGGTCTGACTGAAACTATGGATGAAGCCATTCGCTATCCTATTGAAACGGCTCATGATGATCAAGCAATGGAACCATGTATTTTAGCTGGTCCGACGTGCGATTCGGCAGATATTATGTATGAAAAAACGCCTTATTTGCTTCCTCTTTCTTTAACAATAGGTGATGAACTCTTGATTCATGGGACCGGTGCTTATACAACAACTTATGCATCTGTTGCATTTAATGGTTTTGAACCTTTACGATCGTATGTAATTTGAGATTTTGTATAAGGTACCTCTCTATTTTTGCCTAATGGGGTGTTTAAGGTGCGGTTTAATGGGTAACAGAGATGAAAAAGATTCATTTTCAAACAAAAAATGGTGCGCGTTTTACGCTTATGTCTGAGCAAGAAGTCGATGCTCTTCATCGGGAGAAACTTCTCGATTTGGTCATGGGAGAGGAACGTAAGCATAAATCATCAGAAATTTTACGTTGCGGCCGGTTTCCAGCTTTTGGACTTTCTTTTGTTGTTAAAAATTTTCTTGATGAGCTCGTAGGAAGTGTGCGTCTTTGGAATATTACTTTTCACAAAGGGCAAAATGAGATTCAAGGTGCTTTGCTTTTAGGGCCTTTAGCTGTGGCAACTGAGTGTTCTGATCTAGGCATTGGGTCAGTTTTAATGCAGCATTCAATTGAAACAGCAAGACAATTAGGCCATGGTGCTATTTTCCTCGTGGGAGATTCTGAATTTTATCAGCGTTTTGGTTTTTCAAGTCATTTAACAAAAAATTTCGCTATGCCTGGAGTTTATGAAAAACATCGTTTTCAAGCTTTGGAATTGATCCCTCAATATCTTATTGGATGTCATGGTCTTTTAGTTTCAAGTGGAGACCTACGGGATTTAAGCCATAATCAGCATTATAAAGTAGCTTAAGATTTTAGAGTATTTCATTTTACTTGTTTGTTCATAATAACGCTGAGGCTATTTTTTCGTTTTTCATTCATGAAGTCATATCATTGATATTTAAGAATATGGTTAAATTCTTTTGTTGATACATTCAGTACCATAAATGCCTATTGCCCTTTATAACATGAAACTTAATGGCCGTGAGGAATATCAGCAGAGGGTGATATTTTTTTAAGAAAAACGGTTAAGAAGGTTAAAAGACTAAAGAGAATAGTCATCATAAAGAAAATATCGCTAAAAGCCATAACTGTCGCTTGTATGAAAGTGATACCAAAAAGTTGTAATAAGGCAAGGGCATGTGAATCAAACGTATAAGAATGGAAATACATGGTGAGCTTTGCAAGCATTTCAGTTGCTTGGATATTTCCTGCATGGATGGTTTCAGCTATTCGTCCGTAATGGAGAGCAGAGCGTTCCATCATAACAGTACCGATAATAGCAAGTCCTACTGCACCGCCGAGATTGCGTGTTAAATTAAAAAGCCCAGAGGCATTTTTCATTTTCTCTGGTGATAATGACCCAAAGGCAATGTCATTAATAGGAACCATACAGAGCATGATAGAAAACCCACGAAAAATTTGAGGCCAAAAGAGTTCCCAAAAACCCCAATCGTCGGTAACCGCAGTGGCTAGCCAGGTTCCCCATGCAAAGCTGGTGAGTCCTATAGCAATCATAAGACGTGCATCAATACGTGTTGAAAGAAATCCAGCTATAGGAGCCGTCAAAAACATAGCTAAACCTGAAATAAAGAGCGTTTCTCCAATCATAAGAGCATCATAATGACGTATTTGACTTAAATAGACAGGATAAAGATAGGTAAGACCATAAAGTCCTATTCCAAGCATAAAGGAGAAAATTGCTGCAATCGAAAAATTTCGATTCGAAAAAGCTGTGAGATCAACAATTGGTTCTTTAGCAGTAAAAGCTCGCCAAAAGAATAAACTAGCCGCTAAGATCATAATAATAAAAAGATTGAAGATCAGTTGATCCTTTAACCAATCATGACGTGCACCTTCTTCTAAAATATATTCTAATGATCCCAAGAAGATTGCCATAGAGAAAAGACCCCACCAGTCAAATTTAGTTATGAGAGAGGGTTCTGCTTTATCAAAATTAATTAATTTCCAAGTTAAAATTGAGATAATAATTCCAAAAGGTACATTAATGAGAAAAAGCCAATGCCATGATAAGACATGACAGAGATATCCTCCCACTGTTGGACCAATTGTAGGCGCTAATGTTGCGACTAGGCCAACGATAGGCGAAACGATTGATTGTTTAGAGGGAGGAAAAAGTGTATACGAAGCAACAAAAACACTGGGGATAATGCCTCCGCCAATAAAGCCTTGGAGTGTACGGTAAAAGGTCATCTGCTCAATAGATGTTGCTGTAGCACAAAGAATAGATGCAATGGTAAAGCCAGCTGCTGAGAAGCTGAAGAAAATCCGTGTTGATAACAAACGCCCTAAAAAACCAGAAAGAGGCAACATAATAACTTCAGCAATAAGATAAGACGTTTGAACCCATGAAATTTCATCAGCACTTGCTGATAAACCGGCTTGAATTTCAGCTAAAGAGGAAGAAACAATTTGAATATCTAAAATAGCCATGAACATACCAAAAGTCATAGCTATGAAGACTATGATTTTACGTATGTCTATGCTCTCTTTAGCATCAGTAGATGCAAGAGAATCTGTAGATGCAAGAGGTGTCGGATTTTTCATGATAGGATCATTTAACTTTGTTATAAAGAATCTTTATTTTGTTTCCTATTCCGTGTGTCAACGGTTACGGTAACGCTCATTCCTGCTTTGATTCTTCCACTTTTTAACGCATGTTCAGGAATAGAAATCCGAATAGGAATACGTTGCGTAATTTTTGTAAAATTACCAGTAGCATTTTGTGGTGGCAAAAGAGAAAAAACAGCTCCTGTTGCAGGCGAAACAGAAAGCACTGTACCTTCAAATACATCTTTTTTGAAGGCATCAATGGAGATATAAGCAGCTTGCCCACTTTGAATATTTTGCAATTGTGTCTCTTTATAATTTGCTTCGATATAAAGTGCATGGATGGGAACTAAGGCAGCAAGGCGTTGACCATTAACGACAAAATCCCCCTTTTTTGCTGTTAAATTTCCAATAATTCCATCAAATGGAGCACGTAGAATAGTTGAATCAAGATCACGTTTTGCTTTGTCACGGGTGAGTTCAAGATTTTTTGTTTGACTTTCTACTTCATGCCGTTGTGCTTCTAATACTTGAATATTAGCACGTGCTGCAGCTATTTGCGCATCAGCCCGTGTAACATTAGCAATAGCTTGTTCGTAAGCTGATTTGGCATTGTCAACATTAGATTGGGAAACATAACGATCCGTTTTCAGTTCTGTGATCCGTTGTAAGGTGAGTTGTGC
>NZ_CP019786.1:0-1192500 GCF_002022585.1 Bartonella sp. Raccoon60 | reverse complement strand
AAGTACCCCGACAAGGGGAGTGAAAAAGAACCTGAAACCGAATGCCTACAAACAGTCGGAGCCCAAGATACGTTCTGGGTGACGGCGTACCTTTTGTATAATGGGTCAGCGACTTAGTCTAACGAGCAAGCTTAAACCGATAGGTGTAGGCGTAGCGAAAGCGAGTCTGAACAGGGCGTTCAGTTCGTTGGATTAGACCCGAAACCGAGTGATCTAGCTATGAGCAGGCTGAAGGTAAGGTAACACTTACTGAAGGGCCGAACCCGTATCTGTTGCAATAGATTGGGATGACTTGTGGCTAGGGGTGAAAGGCCAATCAAACTCGGAAATAGCTGGTTCTCCGCGAAATCTATTTAGGTAGAGCGTTAGTTTTATTCTCCAGGGGGTAGAGCACTGGATGGGCTAGGGGTCCTCACCGGATTACCAAACCTAACCAAACTCCGAATACCTGGAAGAAATAACTGGCAGACACACGGCGGGTGCTAACGTCCGTCGTGGAAAGGGCAACAACCCTAACCACCATCTAAGGTCCCCAAGTTATGGCTAAGTGGGAAAGGATGTGAGGATCCCAAAACAACCAGGATGTTGGCTTAGAAGCAGCCATCATTTAAAGAAAGCGTAACAGCTCACTGGTCTAAATAAGGGTCTTTGCGCCGAAAATGTAACGGGGCTCAAGCCATACACCGAAGCTGTGGATTTACTCTTATGAGTAAGTGGTAGCGGAGCGTTCCGTAAGCCTGTGAAGGGAGACTCGTGAGAGCTCCTGGAGGTATCGGAAGTGAGAATGCTGACATGAGTAACGATAAAGGGAGTGAGAGACTCCCTCGCCGAAAGTCCAAGGGTTCCTGCTTAAAGTTAATCTGAGCAGGGTGAGTCGGCCCCTAAGGCGAGGCCGAAAGGCGTAGTCGATGGGAACCACGTTAATATTCGTGGACCTGTGGGAAGTGACGGATTGCGTAAATTGTAAGGTCTTATTGGATTGATCTTGCAGTGAAGGAATTCCAGGAAATAGCTCCCACGTATAGACCGTACCCGAAACCGACACAGGTGGACAGGTAGAGAATACTAAGGCGCTTGAGAGAACTACGTTGAAGGAACTCGGCAAATTGCACGCGTAACTTCGGAAGAAGCGTGACCCTTTAGCGGGCAACCGTTAAAGGGTGGCACAGACCAGGGGGTAGCGACTGTTTACCAAAAACACAGGGCTCTGCGAAGTCGCAAGACGATGTATAGGGTCTGACGCCTGCCCGGTGCTGGAAGGTTAAGAGGAGATGTGCAAGCATTGAATTGAAGCCCCAGTAAACGGCGGCCGTAACTATAACGGTCCTAAGGTAGCGAAATTCCTTGTCGGGTAAGTTCCGACCTGCACGAATGGCGTAACGACTTCCCCGCTGTCTCCAACGTAGACTCAGTGAAATTGAATTCCCCGTGAAGATGCGGGGTTCCTGCGGTTAGACGGAAAGACCCCGTGCACCTTTACTATAGCTTTACACTGGCATTTGTGGCGATATGTGTAGGATAGGTGGTAGACTTTGAAGCAGGGGCGCAAGCCTTTGTGGAGTCGTCCTTGAAATACCACCCTTATCGACATGGATGTCTAACTGCGGTCCGTTATCCGGATCCAGGACAGTGTATGGTGGGTAGTTTGACTGGGGCGGTCGCCTCCTAAAGAGTAACGGAGGCGCGCGATGGTAGGCTCAGAACGGTCGGAAATCGTTTGTTGAGTGCAATGGCATAAGCCTGCCTGACTGTGAGACTGACAAGTCGAGCAGAGTCGAAAGACGGTCATAGTGATCCGGTGGTCCCGTGTGGAAGGGCCATCGCTCAACGGATAAAAGGTACGCCGGGGATAACAGGCTGATGACCCCCAAGAGTCCATATCGACGGGGTTGTTTGGCACCTCGATGTCGACTCATCGCATCCTGGGGCTGGAGCAGGTCCCAAGGGTATGGCTGTTCGCCATTTAAAGCGGTACGTGAGTTGGGTTCAGAACGTCGTGAGACAGTTCGGTCCCTATCTGCCGTGGGTGTAGGAATATTGACAGGATCTGTCCCTAGTACGAGAGGACCGGGATGGACGTATCTCTGGTGGACCTGTTGTGGCGCCAGCCGCATAGCAGGGTAGCTATATACGGACGGGATAACCGCTGAAGGCATCTAAGCGGGAAACCCACCTGAAAACGAGTATTCCCTGAGAACCGTGGTAGACCACCACGTTGATAGGTCAGGTGTGGAAGTATGGTAACATATGAAGCTTACTGATACTAATCGTTCGATAGGCTTGATCGTTCTCATTCCCTCTATTCATTTAAAAAAACAAAACAAATTAAAATAGCAATAAGACAACTTCTCTTTCCTTTCTATGCTTTTCGCTGACTTGGTGGTTATGGCGGAGCGCCTGCACCCGATCCCATCCCGAACTCGGCCGTGAAACGTTCCAGCGCTGATGGTACTTTGTCTTAAGGCACGGGAGAGTAAGTCGCTGCCAGGTCTGCTAAGCGCATAGAAAGAACTCTTCAACACTCTTCAAAAAAATATCTAAAAATCGTCGTATCCTTTCTGCGACAATTCTTCCGTGACGCGGGGTGGAGCAGCCCGGTAGCTCGTCAGGCTCATAACCTGAAGGCCGCAGGTTCAAATCCTGCCCCCGCAACCAGTCTCGGATCAATAAGTTTGTATCAATAAAATAATCCTTAAAATAAACGCGACAAGAGATCAGTAGGCGATCCAACACAAAAAAAGCTTCCTTCCTCTTTGGAGCGGTGTTGTTGGGGGAATAATAAAAAACCACTGGAAAAAGATCCTTCTCAGGTGAGACATCCGTCTTGAAGGCATGATGCATCATGAGGGAAAATATCCAGGTCACTTCAAATCAATGTGCCAGACGTCAAGAGAGAAGCGGGAAGAGGATCCGTCTTAGATGAGACGTCCGTTTTGATGGCATGGTGCATGGTGCATCATGAGGGAAAATACCCAGGTCACTTCAAATCAATGTGCCAGACGTCAAGAGAGAAGCGGGAAGAGGATCCGTCTCAGATGAGACGTCCGTTTTGATGGCATGATGCATCATGAGGGAAAATACCCAGGTCGCTTCAAAGAAAAAGGGTCTTTAATAAAAAAGCTGCACACGTGGTGCAGCTTTTGTAAAGCTGGTTTTACTTTGTAGAGTTCTTAAAGGTTGATCAGCCTCTTTTGTCTCAAAATCGAAATTTTACAATGTGTAAGAATGAGACCGTCTCTTATGACCATAATATCCAGAAATGCTGGCAATTACAGCACCAAGAAGGCTTGCAAAAAAACTCCACAATCCAATCTTAGAAGCTGTGCTTATGGCTTTATCCGCAATTGCAAAACTGTTTTGGGCTCCTTTATGAGTAGGAGCATTCTGCGAGAGAGCTTCTACCTGTTTGTTCAGTGATTGAATAGCTTCTTTAGTTTTTTTGTTCGCTGTTTGATAAATATCAATCGCACGTTCTGCAGTATTTTCTGCTTCAGCTTGTGATAGTCCATTGTTTGTCAGCTGATGGATGACATCGCGACGATCAATCTGGGTGTTCAGCTTTTTAACACGATCCGAAAGGCGTTCGCTGAGTTGTTTAACCAAAAGACGATAGTTAGAAGGATCATTCTTAAAAGATGTGATGGTAGAACGAAGGTCTTTGACTGATTCTCTATAAGCGTTATAGAGATTGTCCGGATTGAGGGCTGGAATATCACTTTTATTTAAAAGTGCCTGTAAGTCATTGCTGAGTTTGTTAAAATCAAACAGAGCATTCCTTTTATCGTTGAAAAAATCCTCAAAATTTTTACGGTCTGTGAGAGGAACAAGTTTGCCACCTTCTGAACTAAAATCACTGATCGCTTGTTTCGTTGTTGTTGCAACTCCTGAAACAGTCTTAGCGCCTAAATGAGCCGCGCCAGAAAGTAAAATTGCACTTTGGAGCGCCACCAAAAGCATAAAAAGGGCCCAGGTCAAAAAACCGTGAAGCGCTCCTGAGTGATCCGAAAAACGACCAGCAACATAACCTCCAAGACCAAAGCTTAGACAAAAAATAAAAATTGAACTCACCCCAACAGAGAGAAAACTCTTCTCTAGTGAAAAGGGAGAAAAAAAGGTCATTTGGTTTAAGCCTAAGGCTGCTAACAAAAATGAAAAACAAACCGATGTTGCTAAAAGCGTTAGTAATCCAGCAAAAATCGAGGACCAAGATAAAACAGACGGTCTATAGTGACAACTCTCCGTCTCTAAAGAAAATTCACCTGTAAAATGTCGCTCTAAGGGATGCTTCGTTGGGATCCGCGTTTCCATATCTCTCTCTCCTTCAATAATTCTTAAACTTAAAATGAGAAAAACCAATGCAAGTTCCAAAAAAAATGAAAAAAGGAAAAAACAAACTGAAATCAAAATGCTAAAAAGCTTAAGAAGGAGACAAAATAATACGCAGCAAGTATAGCCTATCTCACTCCGCACTGTGAAAAAAGAAAATCACACAAACAATATTGCTCAGACTTCTTCAAAAGGAGAAACCATACAAAAAAACATAAAAATGAAAAAAAACAAAAACTGTCAACTCGCTGAGCATTTTAAAGTAAGCAACAGATAACAGAAAAATAATCCAAATATACAATAATTAAATATCAAATAAGAAATATACGTTCATTTGGTAAAATGACTACTTTCATCCAAACGTTCCAAAAAAATGTTTTTTACTAAAATAGTCAAAAAATAGTCATGAAGTTTTTTTAAAAGAAATTTCAAATGGATGCATGTTATTTTATTTTGGCTATGCTCAAACGATCGCTGAGGATTCCGTGTAGAGATTTAGCTGTAAGCTGTGTTATTTAGATAAATAATAGAAAAATAGATGGTGCAGTTTTGTGCCAAGCGGGAATGTAGGGGGGAGTTTTGAGAGCTTTTCCGTGATTGTATAGAGAAATCTACTTTTAGTAGTGGGTGTAATTTAGGTTATTTAATTGCTTTCAAAACTAAGCATATTAAGTGTGAAGCTGTAATCAATTTTCAAGAGTAGCACAAATCCTAGCATTGTACTCAGTCTATTGTGATTGCGCAATGTATGAGTCGATTAAACAAAAAGGAGGAGTTTTATTATGTATCAGATTGATTACAATAGTTATCGTTCTGTAAAAAGCTTTAATCGTCGTGTTCGTTTTCTCGTTATGCATTACACTGCAATTGATTTTAAACAGTCGGTTGCAATTCTTACAGGTACTAAGGTTAGCGCACATTATCTTGTTCCTGATCCTTTGGAGAAAACGTATATTGAAGCGGGATTTAAAGATATGCGTATTTTTAATTTGGTTGATGAAAATGAATGTGCGTGGCATGCTGGTGTTAGCTCATGGGCTGGGAGAAGCAATCTGAATGATACATCTATTGGAATTGAAATAGTCAGTGTGGTGACTGATGATATGAATGGAATGCCTATATTTCCTCCCTATAATCCTATGCAAATTGATGCGGTTAAAGAACTTGCATTAAATATTCTACAACGTTATCCCGATATTACGCCAATCAATGTTGTTGGTCATAGTGATATTGCTCCTGTTAGAAAAAGCGATCCAGGTGCAGCTTTTCCATGGAAAGAGCTTTATACAGTAGGTGTAGGAGCGTGGTATGATGATGAATTGAAGAATTGTTATCAAGCGCAATTCTGTAAGAGTCTTCCTGCTAAAGCGGATATTATTGCTAAATTTAAGCAATATGGGTATGATACTTCAATTGCAAAAACAGAAGATGGATATAAGGCATTAATCCGAGCATTTCAGCTTCATTTCCGGCAAAGCAATTATGATGGGATTTTGGATGCCGAAACAGCAGCGGTTCTTTATGCATTGGTAGACAAATATTTTTCTTAAAATAGTTTAGTTCATTTTCATTCAAATATTTGCGATTACGATAACAGTGAGTTGAGGGGGGTTAATTTATTGATGTTTGGCGGAGAGAGAGGGATTTGAACCCCCGATAGAGTTACCCCTATGCCGCATTTCGAGTGCGGTGCTTTCAACCACTCAGCCATCTCTCCATATCTTAGGATACAATAAATTCTATCTATCTTGTTTAATTTAATGACGGTGTGATAATCTCCAATTTCTTCGAATACAAGTTCTTTTTTTGCTTTTTAATGGGCTTTTCTTGACATAGAATAGAAATTCTATCATATATATTTACGCTTGAGCGTGAAGTAATTTGCGCATATTTGTGTTTTGTAGGTGTTTTCTATACCTTTTGAAACCATTAAGACTGATAAAAAGCAGCCTATTTTCTCTGTTGATAAAGTAAAATAAGAGCTGGATCGAACGAAAGGATAAAAAATGTTCGCAGTCATTAAAACTGGTGGTAAGCAATATCGTGTTGCTGAAAACCAGGTCATAAAAGTTGAGAAAGTTATTGGTGATGTGGGGAGTGTTATTGAATTAAACAATATATTGATGCTCCATGAAGGCGATAACATGACTGTTGGTACGCCTATTGTTGCGGGCGCTTTGGTGACGGCTGAAATTGTAGAGCAGGGCCGTGCGCGTAAAGTTATTGCATTCAAAAAACGTCGTCGTCAAAATTCAAAGCGTATTCGTGGTCATCGCCAGGAATTGACAACGTTGCGTATTTTAGAAGTTTTAAGTGATGCTTCCAAAGTGCAAAAAATAGCTGAAAAGCCCGTTAACAAGAAAGTAAAAGAATCAAAAGAAACGAAAGCTTCTGCTTCTCTTAGCAAAACTGCTAAAAAAACGACTGAAAAAAAGGCTACGACAAAAAAGGTAGCTTCCAAGGCATCAAAAGGTGAAAAGAATTAAAGGAAGACAGTTATGGCACATAAAAAAGCAGGAGGTTCTTCGCGCAATGGCCGCGATTCGGAATCAAAACGTCTTGGCGTTAAAAAATTTGGTGGGGAAGCCGTTATTGCTGGAAACATTATTGTTCGTCAGCGTGGTACACGTTGGCATCCTGGTGATAATGTTGGTATTGGAAAAGATCACACTCTTTTTGCTCTTTCAAATGGAATAGTTTCTTTTCGCAAAAAAGCAAGTAACCGTTCTTATGTTTCAGTTATTCCTATGGCAGAAACTGCAAAATAAGCAAGATATAAACATATATAGGATTTAAGCTTGCACATTATTTCTCTACAGGTAGAGTGTAAGCCTTTGGAGAGGTGGCCGAGTGGTTGAAGGCGCACGCCTGGAACGCGTGTATATGGGAAACCATATCGAGGGTTCGAATCCCTCTCTCTCCGCCAAATATCAATAAAATCATGTGTTATCTAAAGGCTAGGGACTTTTGATCTTACTCTGTTTTTTCTGTCCTATCCTTCATTTTAAATGGCTTCTCTTTGTTTTCTTAGACATTTGCATGTAGGGCAATGCTATGCTCTCTTTTGTTTAATAAAGATTGCTTCCATTTCGGAAACTGTAACACCAACGTTAGCAGGACGTATTGCTGCTGATTTCTCATTCCTGAATTGATTTTAAATATCCACTGCATTGCCTGTTTTACGCAATAAATTGCCAAAACTTTCTTTAACGAGCTTATTTCCATTTTTCTCACGCATAAATATTTTATTTTCTAATAGAACCATTTTGTCAATTCAGTGTGCAGTACTCTGAATGCTCTACAGAAATATTTTTTGTAAAAGGTAAGAAGCTAAAAATAGTAGTCTTTGGTCTATAAAATTGAGAGAGCATATTTTACGTCTATAATAAAATTATGGAAAGTCTGAGGGGCAGTTATGCTTTCTATATTGCTTGCATTCCTTGATATTTTCATCTTGCTGAAGATATTAAAGGTGGTTTAGCGCTTGATAAGAGGCATTTGGTTATGAAATCATAGGTGTTTCTTAGCTAAACTTCTTGGTGAATTGTTGGCCAATATGATGTTTCAGCAGATTTTGCCGACGAGAATATAGAGTGGTTTGATGTTGAGTCTATTAATCGAGAACTTTTGTTAATAAAGCGGAGCAAAATCTGATCTATATAGCTTGATGCAGCTCCGGTTTATGATCAAAAAGGAATGTTCCTCGTGCTGACTTTATCACCAGAGGCATTTTACATATATTACGAAAATACCAGTTATTTTTTCTATTGTAAGGGAGGAAGTTTTGATGAATATCAGATTTATTGTTTCATTTGTAGGAACAAGATTATAGACAATATAGGTGGTTCATTGTGATCAATCACGTGCTTTCGATATAGGAAGTCCATCGTGAAAAGAGTAGAAACAGGCTCCTCTGTGATTATCAATGAAGTCTTCATCAAGCTATCGATATTCCTTCATTTCTTTATGCATCTATATAAATGATGCTAAAAAGACTCCATTATATTATATACTCTTTGAATGTCAGTACAAAATTGCGGTACCTTTTTAATCAGTTCACCATAAGAAGGCATAGTAATTGCTGCATCTATTGTCGATATTAGATCTGCTATTTGTGTTTTTGGAGTCATGCCATTAGGAGAAGTAAGGAACTTTTTTGCATACTGAAACATTGGGTTTGTAAGTTCATTGGACGTTTTTTGCGCCAAAACGAAAATATTTTCTTTCCAGTTATAATTATAGCGTAGCGTGTGTATGTGTGTTGGTAAATTTGCCCATGCCATCTCTTTATTATAATCACCTTGTAATAAGTTTGCATAACGCCCACACAAAGTCATAAGTATGTGACGGTGGCGCACGGGATGAAATCTTGAAAAGAAATCATCGTAACCACGAGAGTATATATATTCTGATGCTTTTTGCATCTTGTCAGCATGTTCGGAATTTTCGTATTTTGTGCTCACATACTTTTCGTAGAGTGCATCATATTGATCTAAATTATCTACATTCGTACATCCAAATAATATGAAAGTAGATAATAAAATTATAAATCTGACGATGTGTGTCATGATACTCCCCCTTTTTTCTATTACATAATCGATTCGTTTAGCTGATACAATTATGCGTAGTTAGCGTTTAGAGGGGTAAATTGAGATATAAACACAATGTTTAGTGTTTTGTGTTGATGTTGAGAGTATGCTTTATTTAGTATTGAATGACTTTATTCCATTTAGTCGTGTTGTCTCTAAAACTGAGTGTATTGATTCTGTATTTCTTGCAAATACAGCTTTTTTATTATCTATAGGGTGTATTTCTGATATCAGAAATACACCTTAGACTCCAAAATACTCCTTAAGCGCAATCTGCCAAAAGCGGGACGTGGCTGTGTCAAAAGCATTCCGAATAATATTACGCATATTTTGAAAGAGGCCGTGATTAAAGCCGCTGAGAATGCAGAAAATAAAGAATGATGGTATTTCTTCATTTAGAAAAACAAGCTGTCAGTTGCAGAGTCGTTTATTTATCTCTTCTTGGCAAGGTTTTATCGTTACAGGTTATGGATAAAAATAGTTATGCTATAAAATGATAGGGTGTGTAGCAATAGCTTCTTTGTTTAATGATGACATGGCGAATTAAGATTGTTCTTAAGCTTATTCCTATTTTACAGGTAAGATATTGGTTTGTGTAGCTTGGGGAGGTAGAGAATTGGGTAAGATCAGCTTCTTTGTTTGATAGCTGTTTAAAGAACTGTCAGTTTATGATGGGTGGATTTCTGGCACTATTCTGTACGCTCGTTAGTTTTAGAATTCTCTTGATGAGAGTTTTTGGAAGAAATTAAATCTGCGGTAGAATCCTATGATTTTTAAGGGGCTTATTATAAGCGAGGTGAGTCATCGATTCAGTCGAAAGATGATCGTATAGATTTTCAGTTTTGTGGGTTTGATTGTAATGTCGCGGCTATCAAATTGATAGGTTGATTTTTGCGGAGTTGGGTTGATGAGATCGAGTCTGTTAAGGATACAGCTTGGTAAATGCTGATAGCAACTTTGCATGAAGAAGGAGAAGGATAACGTGCAGAGTTATGGAGCACATGGATCCTTTATGGGAATATGCTTCTGTTGAGAGACAGTTGCGCTTTTTCGAACGTGAGGCTGATGTGCATGCTGCATCTTGCCTCAGTGGATGTACAATTAAATATGCGTTCTATACTGGCTCTTCTTTAATATATCTGGAGAGAAAAAACTTTATTGTTATCAGTCCAAATTTGGAAAGACGAATTTTAAAGCATAAAAAACAAAGTGAATACTTATTTCTGCAAAAAGATAGTTTACAAATAAAGTAATCAAGATTAGTAAAAAACAGATTGATTATAATAAAGGCAGTTTTTAAGCTCAAATTCGATTTTTGATTATTAATAAGTCGCCTTATACAATTTATTGAGGAAAGACATGACAGGAAATTCAGCTTTTAATCCTACATTTGAAGAAGAAAATGTTGTAACAAGTAAAATAACGAATTCTGTCGAAAGCCGAAAAGAAATTGAGAGGTTAGCAGAACGTGTTCTTGGAGATCAGAAAATATTAGCTTCAGATCTAGATATGATACAGAGAAGTTTAGCTCTTGGTGAACGTGATGAACGAGATAAACGTTATATGGAGCATGTTGTTAAGTCTTTAAAAGCTCGATTAAAGGAAAAGTACCAAGTTGAAGACGATTCCAGTCTTTTAAAAGAAATTGATAATTATGTTAGTTTGGTTAGACAAGAACAGAATGAAAAAGTAGTTGCAGCAAAAAGTATAACGAGGAACTCTATTGAAAGTCGCAAAGAAATTGAGAGGTTATCAAAACGTATTTCTGGAGATTCGGAGGTATTAGCTTCAGATTTAGATATGATACAGAGAAGTTTAACTCTTGGTGAATGTGATGAACAAGATAAACGTTATATGGAGTATATTGTTAAGTCTTTAAAAGCTCGATTAAGGGAAGAGTATCAAGTTGAAGACGATTCCAGTCTTTTAAAAGAAATTGATAATTATGTCAGTTTTCTGAGACAAGAGCATAGTGAAAAGGCAGTTGCAGCAAAAAGTATAACAAGGAACTCTATTGAAAGTCGCAAAGAAATTGAGAGGTTATCAAAACGTCTTTCCGGAGAGTCGAAAGCTTCGAAAATATTAGCTTCAGATTTGGATATGATACGGAGAGGTTTAGCTCTTGGTGAACATGATGGACGAGATAAAATTTATATGGAGCATGTCATAAAGTCTTTAAAGAATCGATTAAAGGAAAGATATTACGTTAAAGAGGATTCCAGTCTTTTTAAAGAAATTGATAATTATGTCAGTTTTCTGAGACAAGAACATAGTGAAAAGGTATTTACAGCAAAAAGTATAACAAGGAACTCTATTGAAAGTCGCAAGGAAATTGAGAAGTTATCAAAACGTCTTTCCGGAGATTCGAAAGCTTCGAAAATATTAGCTTCAGATCTGGATATGATACAGAGAAGTTTAGCTCTCGATGAACGTGATGAACGAAATAAAACTTATATGGAGCATATCATAAAGTCTTTAAAGAATCAATTGAAGGCAACGTATCAAGTTAAAGAGGATTCCAGTCTTTTTAAAGAAATTGATAATTATGTTAGTTTTCTGAGACAAGAATATAGTGAAAACGGAGTAAAAATTTCTAGTCAAGCTGAGAGAAATGCCAACGTATCGGCAAATAGAGAACGCAGAGTTAGTAATTTCAAAGTAAAAATGCCTTCTTTTTTCAGGTAAAAATGTAAAATCCTACATTTTTTGTATTCATGGGGGGAGGCAAATACTTTTATTCATTTCGATTTTAATAATCTAAAGCGTAATAATTTTTTAAATAAAAATTGATTTATAATATGCTTTATCAAAAGGTATTGCGAAATCTTATTTGCATCCCTTAAAATTAGTAAAAACAATAAGTTATATGTTGCTAAAAAGCACATGGTGCCCAAAAGAGGATTCGAACCTCCACGCCTTGCGGCACAGGTACCTGAAACCTGTGCGTCTACCAATTCCGCCATTTGGGCTATAAAATTCATCTAAGGTTATGAAATTCTTCTGTCAATGTCATTGCACTTAAATTTTGTCAAATCTTTCAAAAATAGTTTCATTTGCAGTCTCTTGGGGTAACTTTATATACTTTTTTAGATCTCTTATATTTTATGTGTTCTTGTAAAAATGAATTGAAAGATATGTATTTCATGAATTCTAAAATAGAGACCTGCTTCTACTTCAGAAATCAAATTCTTCAAGGGTATCAAGAAGAATGAAGCTGTGCAGAAAAGTACTAGAAATGCTTTGGAAATCGGTACAAGGTATTCTTAATATATTAGGAGATATTGATCTAGAAATTTTAAGTTTCGATTCTTTATTTTACAAACCCTTTTAGGATTTTATAGGTCAAATCAAACCTCTCTTTCACTAAGCAAGTCTAAAGTAATTGATAATAATTATAGGGATTTGCTCAAAATATTAGCATATCATTCAATAAAGCGAGACAAATTACAAAAATTATTAAGAAAACCAAAGAAGTGTGTCAGAAACGAAAATACTCCAAGTTCATTATTTAAAAACGATGGCTACGGTTTTTAAAAGTAAGGTTTATATTTTTTATAGTCATGGAGAGAGCTGTTATTGGACATATTCATTTGAAAGAATTTTCTCTATATGCATTTTAGGAGTTTAAGGCATAATGATTTCTTTTGATTTAATTGTTGAATCACTATTGAATTCATAAATAATAGGAATTCCGGTTTCTAATTCCTGCAACATGATTTCTTCATTATTGAGACCTTCAAGTGCCATAATAAGAGCACGAAGAGAATTACCGTGTGCTACGATAAGAACAGTTTGAGAACGTAAAATATGAGGTTGAATATGATGAAGATAATAGGGCCAAACACGTGCACCAGTATCGCGCAAACTTTCTCCATTAGGGGGAGCAATCGTGTAAGAACGACGCCAGATGTGCACTTGTTCGTCTCCCCATTTTTGACGTGCTTCATCTTTATTCAAGCCGGATAAATCACCGTAATCTCGTTCATTCAATGCTGTATTTTTCACTAAGTGAAGATTTGATTGCCCTAATTGTTCTAAAATATGCTCTGCAGTTTTCTGAGCACGCTGTAAGACAGATGTATAAGCAGTATCAAATTTAAATCCGGCTGCTTTTAAATTTTTCCCTGCTGTTATTGCTTCTTTATTGCCTTTTTCTGTCAACGCTGGATTTTTCCAGCCAGTGAAGCGATTTTCTAGGTTCCATTCGCTTTGTCCGTGACGAATTAATACAAGTGTGCGTCCCACGTTGAAATTCCTATAATGATTGTTGATTATGAAAATTAATCTTTTAATCCTAGAACATCAAGCATTGAATAAAGGCCATTTTTACGTTCTTTTGCCCATAGTGCTGCTTTTAATGCACCATGAGCAAAAATAGAACGTTTTTGCACAAAGTGTGAAAGAACAATGCGTTCATTTAAACCTGCAAAAGTAACACTGTGATCGCCAATAACTGTTCCTCCTCGTGAGCAGATAAAGCCAATAGTGCCTTTTTTACGTTTACCTGTATAGCCATTGCGTTCGCTAATACTGACATCTTTAAGTGTAACATTGCGTCCTTTAGCTGCTGCATCGCCAAGAAGAATGGCAGTCCCAGAGGGAGCATCAACTTTTTCAGCATGATGCATTTCATAAATTTCAATATCAAAATCGTCAGCCTCTAACGCTTTAGCTGCTTTCTTTACAAGATTGGCTAAAAGATTAATGCCAAGACTCATATTTCCAGATTTGACAATGGTTGTGTGTTCTGCAAAGGCAGCAATTTGTTCTTCCTCTTTTTTATTAAATCCAGTCGTTCCAATAATGTGGATAAGACCTTTTTGGGCTGCATAATCTGCATAAATGATAGTAGCTGCTGGTTGAGAAAAATCTAAAATACACTCTGCCTTAGAAAAGGCCTCTTCAAAATCATCAGTGATGCGAATGTTCAGTGAGTTTGAACCAATCAATATGCTCGCATCTTTTCCTACAAAAGGTGATCCTTTGCGTACAATTGCAGCACTCAGTTTTACATCTTGCCTACCTTGGAGCACTGTAATCAGTTCTCTTCCCATTTTTCCATTAGCACCAACGACTGCAAGGCGCATATTTTTCTCCTTATAATGTTCTACTTTTAAATTATAGGCAAAGTTTCTTTTTTTTTCCAACTGTTTTTTTATTTATATAAGGATAAGGAAACATCTTTATATAGTGTTTTATTACAGATTGCTGAGTTATTTTTTCTCTTATTTTGTTATTTTAGTTGTTATAATGATACCCTAAATTTGCTTTTGAAAGATTATTATTTCCTTTTAAAAAAGGGAATCTTCATTTGATATTAAAGAGATAGAAGTTTCCAATCTTTTTAGAAAGAATGGTAGTGAAACAATGATGAGAGTTTCAGAGATAAGCTTTGCATAAAAGGTATAGGATTGTTTAAAGCGGATAGAATATTTATGTATTACAACGGATCTAAGCGAGAAAGTAATCTCTCGTTAATAATGAATATATGTTTTTCAATGATTGATTTGATTTATACTGTTGTTTTCATAAGCGCTTTTGTTGGAAAATTGAAGAAAAACTTTCTTTATATGAAGGCAGTTTTTAAGAATGGTATGCAATGGTTCAATAGATATCACTTTTAATAAAAGATTAGACTATATGCTTCTAGTTAAAAGTCGAGATCAGTATAATGAGAACTAGGCGCAATTCCCCGAATGCGATCCATTAAAAGAGGTCGAAAAGAAGGACGAGATTTAATTCGCGTATACCATTCACGAGCTGCAGGAAAAAGTTTCCAGTCAATTTCTGCTAAAAAGTCAAGTACTGAAATAGAAGCTGCAGCTGCTAAATCGGCATAAGATAGTTCAGATCCAGCGAGCCAATCACGGGATGCACAAAGCCACTCTAGGTAATTCATATGTGGCGGAATATTAGCGCGAGCATTACGTAAAATTTGCGAGTTAGGTGCTCCACCACCAAGAGTTAATGGCATTTCACGTTTATAGATTCGTTCTCGTACAATATGGCGGGTCGCTTCATTTTCAAATTTGTTTAAAAACCACTCAACAAGGCGGCGTACTTCGGCTCGCTCTAAAGAAGTTTCGGGGAAAAATCTCTTTTCTTGCCGTAAACTACCACGTGTTTCGTCTAAATACTCGTAGATTACAATGGCACCTGATAATGGAACTTCACGTTCAGCAAGAAGGACTGGTAAATGTCCTGCTGGATTAAGTGCAAGAAACTCACTCCTCCTTGCCCATTCATGTTCTTCAATGAGTTGAGTAGCCACAACATATTCTTCAAGAACAATGCGTATAAAACGGGAAGCAGAAGAGAGAGGATAATGGAAAAGTGTTAGCATAATTTATACGATCAGATAAAGTCGATGGATTCTTTCAAATAATAAAATATTTTTATAAAAACGTTCGGCTATAAGCACAAGACTATTAACCATTACTAGCTATATTTATAATACATTGATTAAAGATATATTGTTATGTAATGGCTTGTATAATAGCTGCGCGTAATTCTTCTAAACCAGAAGCTTTTTCCGCTGAAGTTACTAGAATTTCAGGATAAGCTGCTGGATGTTTAAGAAGTTTGGTTTTTGTCATTGTTATTAAAGCTTCAAGCGTATTGAATTTTATTTTATCACTTTTTGTTAAAACAATTTGATAAGAGACCGCTGCTTTGTCAAGGAGATTAAGGGTGTCAGTATCGTTTTTTTTTATTCCATGACGTGAATCAATCAAAACATAAACACGTTTGAGTGTTGTACGACCGCGTAAATAGTCAAAAATTAAATGTGTCCATGCATTAATGAGATTTTTTGGAGCTTCAGCAAAACCATAACCTGGCATATCTACAAATGCTACAGGAGGAAGATTGTGTGTTTGTTCATTAAAACCATCGGGTATGAAGTAATTTAATTCTTGGGTACGTCCTGGTGTATTAGACGTACGCGCTAAATTTTTTTGTTGAACTAATGCATTGATAAGAGAAGATTTTCCAACATTGGAGCGTCCTGCAAATGCAATTTCTGGTGGTCCTTCGGGTGGTAGAAATTTCATTGTAGGTACACCACGAATGAAAATCCAATTGCGAACAAAAAGTCCAGAAAGGTCAGGATATTGCGTCATTTGTTTATTTCTTTTTTAGAATCTTTTTGCACAATAGCTTTTAGATTATCAAAAAATTCAATTTTGACGCCTTGACATTTCATGATGATACTTTGCTGAATAATTGATAATATATTGTTCCATGCCCAATAGATAACAAGGCCAGCTGGGAAAGAAGCAAGCATAATGGTGAAGATAATCGGCATCCATCTAAAAACGATAACTTGTGTTGGATCTTGAGGAAGCGGATTCATCTGCATTTGTAGGAACATTGTTATCCCCATAATTAAAGGCCATGCTCCTAGAATAAGAAATGTTGGTACAGCATAAGGCAATAAGCCAAATAAATTAAAAATAGAAGTTGGATCAGGTGCTGCTAAGTCTTGAATCCACCCAAAGAAAGGTGCATGTCGCATTTCAATGGTAATATAAAGAACTTTATAGAGAGCAAAAAATATAGGGAATTGAATCAGTATGGGCCAGCAACCTGCAAAAGGATTAATTTTTTTAGTTTTATACAATTCTATGATTGCTTGTTGTTGTTTATTCCGATCATCTGCGTACTTTTCTTTAATTTCTAGCATCATTGGCTGTATAAGTTTTAGACGTGCTATAGACTTATAAGATTTATGAGCGAGTGGGAATAAAAGTATCTTTAAAAGTACTGTGATAAGAAGGATAGCAACCCCAAAATTTTCTGTATATTTATAAAGTATGTCAATAAGAGCAAACATCGGTTTGGTAATGAAATCGAACCAACCCCAGTCAATGAGAAGACTAAATTTATTAATTTTTAATTGATTTTGATAGTGATTAATGATTTCAACTCGCTTTGCACCAGCAAAAAGACGGTTGGTAATGGTTTTTATTTCATGGGGTGGAACTGTTAAGAGCGCACTTTGCAGATCAGATTGATAATGGGTATTTAATCGATCAAAATAAACAAAACGGCTTGTATATTCTGTGTCTTGTGGAGGAATAACTGCTACAGCCCAGTATTTATCGGTTATACCAATCCACCCTCTTGTAATGTTAGGGAAAATCACACTTTTCTGACCATTTTGAGGATTAGGGCTAAGTTCTGCTAAAGCTGTATATTTTTCAGTTTTAAGCGAGTCACCGGCAATACCAATCATACCTTCATGAAGTAAATAGGTTGCATTTGTATCTTCTGGTGGAGCAGCGCGTGCAATTCGAGCATAAGACGAAAGATATACAGGGCTACTACTTTCATTGCTAATAGAATCTTTAATGGTAAACATGTAATGTTCATCGACTGAAAAAGTGCGGTGAAAAATTTGTCCCTGTCCATTATTATAGACTAAGGTGATGGGTGTTGAGGGTGTTAATGTTGTATTATCACCTTCAAGTTGCCATTTTGTATTGGATTGTGGCAAGGCCTGTGCTGGTAAGGATGAACTCGTAAAACCGAATTCAGCAAAATAAGTTGTTGGAAGCCCGTTAGGATTCAACAGAATAATTTCAGGTGATTTTTTATCTACTTTGAGGCGATATTTTTTGAGCAGAAGATCGTCAAATTTCCCACCAACAAGATTAATAGAGCCTTCAAGTTCATTGGTTTTGATCAAAACACGGTTTGTTTTGGCTAATTCTGCTTTACGGACTTCAGGTGTTATAGGACGATTGGCTACAGGTACTGTGTCATTTGTCGATGCATTATGAGAAAAATATGGATCATTTGTGGGAAGTGCTGCATTATGGTTTGATAATTTTTGTGTAGTTATTTTTGATTCTTGTAATTTTGCTTGTTGAGGAACAATGTACAAAAAATGCCATGCAACGAAAACCACAAAAGATAGCCCAATGGCGATAAAAAAATTACGATTATATTCCATCTATATTATCCTACTGCCGTTGTGTTTTTCGTTTTATTCGTCGGCTTAATTCATTAATGAGAGATGTGAAAGGTGCATGGAGAACATCACGATGGCCAATAATAACATAATCAGTTCCTGCTTCCATCTCATTTACTAGTCCAACTCGAACAGCTTCGCGCAGACGTCTTTTAATACGATTACGTTGGACAGCGTTGCCATTTTTTCGTGTGACAGTAAAGCCTACACGTGCGGTAAGAGGATCTTTGGTTTTTGCTGTTTGTTCACGGGGCTTTATTTCAAGTAAAAACAAAGGACCACGCCGCTTTTCTCCTGTGCGTGCAGCCAAAAAATCTACTCTCTTGCGAATGCGACAAGGGTGCCTTTGTTTCATATAAAAGATTCTTTGCAGTTTTGCTAAATGCTTATTCTATAAATCTGTATATTTGATCTTTATATACAAAAGCAAATATTCTGGTTCATTGGTGAAATTGATAATTAAGCAGATAGCCGCTTGCGACCACGAGCACGCCGAGCTGCAATAATTTTACGTCCACTAGCGGTTGCCATACGAGCACGGAAACCATGACGACGTTTACGAATAAGCTTAGAGGGTTGGTAAGTACGTTTCATTTATTTAAATACCGTGGTGTACGGCCCTTCTTGGTTCTATTATATACTTGATAAATAAATTCATTTATCAAAAATTTCTAAAGTGAACACCGTTTTCAATAAAAGAAAACATGAAAAAAGTCAATTGTAGAGTCTTTGTTAGAAATGTGAAAACAAACTGTTATTGAATGTGCATTGAGTTCGTCGTTTTATCGAGAAAATGATGATATAATTTGGATATGCAATAAATTCACGTGCATTTATAATGCGTCCTAAACGACCAAGAGTCGAGAGTTTAACAAGTTTTTCTACTTTTTCAGATAAAAGTTTATCAAATTTTAAGCAGCAGAAAGATTATCTTGTGCTCTTATTGACGTGTCTTTTTGCGATCAGCATGCGCTCTTTGTGTCCAAATAAGCTTCATAGATTATTTATTTCTATTTAGTTTACTTTGGTTGCTAAGCACCATTTTTCTGCTTCTGCTTTGATTCCTTCAGAAGATATTATAGGGCCTACATTAGCAGAATTTATTCTAAGTTGCACCTGTTTTCTAAACCATAAATTATGTGCACTTTTTTCTTTTTGTTCTTTTACAATATCACGCATGTAATCTCGCAACAGTTGTACATCAGATCTATCATATGCTTTTGCTGCTTTGGAAAATTTATTTTTTAGTCCATCATCAATGGGAAAGTTTACTGTTGTTTCAGTGATTTCACTCCTACGTTCTGTAGGACAATATAATTAAAATGTAACACATTAGAATACGATCAAAGAAAATGATCAATTATCCTATCGTTAATTTATCTTCGTTTTTATATGATAATGAAAAATTGAAATAATTGAAATGTAAGATAAATTCTGTATTGTTTTTGTATTAAGAAAGAAGGATTTTATTTTTCATAGTTTTATATTTTAAAATTGTTTGTTTTCAAATTATCGGATGCATTGTGCTTTTGAATACAGTATCATTGTTTTTAATAAGAGAGAAATTAGGTAGGCGGTTAATTTGAAAATTTTTCATCCTTATTGCCGTATTATCTAGCATTTGTATAGAGAGGAAAGAGCGTGGTTTCTATTACACGCGAGGCAATCCGCAAAGAATTACATAAAGTTAAAGGCCCTAATTTTGAGAGTGATATTGTATCATTAGGACTTCTTTCAGAAATATTTATTGTTGATGGAAAGGTCTTCTTTTCGATTACTGTTCCTGATGGATGTCTGCAGGAATTTGAATCATTGCGTTGTACTGCTGAAGAAGTTGTGTCTGCTATGGAAGGCGTTAAAAGCGTTATAGTTACGCTTACAGCAGAAAAAAAATCGAAGACATTTTCTTCTCAGGTCAATAAAAATACAACTGTTCATGGGCCAAAACGTAAAGTAGGTGGTGCTTTACTCAGGAAAACACCGATAGAAGGTGTGCGACATGTCCTTGCAGTTGCTTCTGGAAAAGGAGGCGTTGGTAAATCTATAATGGCGATGAATATTGCATTAGCTTTACAAGATGCTGGTTTTAAAACGGGGTTAATGGATGCAGATATTTATGGTCCCTCTCTGCCACGTTTGACAGGACTTGTTAATCAACAACCAGAAATGATTCATGGTAAAAAGCTACAACCTCTTGAAAAATTTGGTCTCAAATTAATGTCGATGGGTTTTTTGATTGAAGAAGAAAAACCGATAGTATGGCGTGGGCCTATGGTAATGGCTGCGGTAACTCAATTACTGAGAGATGTTTTATGGGGGCCTCTTGATGTTTTGGTAGTTGATATGCCTCCAGGGACAGGAGATACGCAATTAACGCTTGTTCAACAGGTTCAGTTAACAGGGGCATTGATTGTTTCGACTCCACAAGATTTGGCTTTGATTGATGCGCGTAAGGCTATAGAAATGTTTATGAAAGTTGAAGTTCCTATTTTAGGGGTTATTGAGAATATGAGTTATTTTATTGCTCCTGATACTGGAAGACGCTATGATATTTTCGGTTATGGTGGAGCACGATCAGAAGCAGAAAGTCAGGGAATTCCTTTTTTGGCAGAAGTACCACTTGATCCAGTTTTACGATCTTCTTCAGATGATGGGGTGCCCATTTTTGTTGCTGATCCTGGAGGAGAGCATGCCCAACTTTATCGTACAATAATTCACCAGGTGAAAGATAAACTTTCTTGAATTTTTGTTTTTTCGTATGGTTCATTGAGACCGAATAATGATGAAACCTAAGGGAGTATTTTTATGAAAGCGACAGTGGATGGACGTCTTGTTGTAGGGTTAGATGTTCCAGATATGAAGCAAGCAGAAAAAGTAGTTACACAATTAGGTGATTATATCAGTTTTTATAAAATTGGTTATCAATTTGTTTTTTCTGGAGGGATGGAATTCGTTAGAGATCTTATTCAAGCGCGAAAAAAAGTCTTTTTTGATATGAAACTCCTAGATATTGATTATACGATTGCGAAAGCTGTAGAAAATATTGCAAAATTGGGCGTTTCAATGCTAACGATTCATGCTTATCCAACAGCTATGCAAGCAGCTGTTTCAGCTGCTCAAGGAAGTGACTTATGTTTGTTGGGGGTGACGGTATTGACATCAATGGATGAAGTTGATCTGAAAAATGCCGGTTATAAAGAGAATATAGCAGATTTGACAGTTAAAAGAGCTGAACAAGCTCGAGAAGCAGGGATGGGTGGAATTGTTGCATCAGCCCGTGAAGCAGCCAATTTGCGGAAGATTATTGGAACTGATATGGCCTTAGTAACGCCAGGGATTCGTCCTGCAGGAAGTGATAAAGGTGATCAAAAACGTGTGATGACTCCGAGGGAAGCATTAGATGCTGGTGCAAGCCATCTTGTGGTAGCACGGCCGATTGTTCAGGTGATTAATCCTTTAGCTGCCGCTAAAGCAATTTTAGCAGAAATGGCTGGTCATCATCAGTGAAAGCTATCGGTGTAATCTTGTAGAATAAGAGAAGACCTAGGTTAGGATAAAGGAAGAGCATGAGTGAAAAGGCGTATTTTATAGGTTCTCACGCTTATTCTGCACCTGTTATGGAACAAGGGCTTTATTTGGTAGCAACCCCTATTGGCAATCTTGCAGATATAACCATTCGTGCTTTACAAGTTCTTGCAGGAGTTGATCTTTTAGCTTGTGAAGATACACGAGTAACGCGTATTTTATTGGATCATTATGGTATTCAGAGAAAACTCTTTCTTTATCATGAGCATAATGCACAAAAAGCACGATTGAAGTTGTTAGCAGCGTTGGCAGAAAATAAAACGGTGGCACTTGTATCAGATGCTGGAACTCCTCTTATTTCTGATCCTGGATTTAGATTGGTAGAAGAAGCACGGAAAACAGGTCATAAAATTATTCCGATTCCTGGTGCATCAGCTCTTTTAGCAGCGCTTATAACGACAGGTCTTCCTACGGATAGTTTTTTCTTTGCAGGCTTTTTGAGTACAAAAAAAACGCAACGTCAGAAGCAGTTAGAACAATTAAAGGCTGTGCCTGCAACTTTAGTTTTTTATGAATCGCCTCACCGCCTTTTAGAAGCGTTACAAGATATGGTTCTTATTTTTACAGCTGATCGTCCAGCGGCCATATGTCGTGAATTAACCAAAAAATTTGAAACAGTGGATGTTTCTACTTTAGGAAATTTAGTTGAAAACTATCAAAAGAAAGATCGTATTCGTGGGGAAATTGTTGTACTGGTTGGAGAAGAAACCAATTCTTTCGAAGCAATAAGCCCTCATGAAATTGATAAGATATTGCTAGACTTAGCAAGTGTTCATCCTGCAGCCAAAGCGGCTGCTTTAGCTGCAAAAAAAACAGGGTATAAAAAACAGGAACTTTTTCAGCGTTTAACTCTTTTAAAGGGAAAAAGAGATGAATCAACAAAAACATAGACGAATCTCTTTTTATTGGGGTATTCGTGCAGAAAAATTGGCAGCTTGGTGGTTGCGTTTGAAAGGATTTCGTATTGTTCAAAGGCGTTTTAAAACAAAATGTGGTGAAATTGATTTAATAGCAAGACGTGGAAATCTTGTTTTAATTGTTGAAGTTAAAGCACGTTCAACATTGGCTGAAGCAATGACTGCTATTTGTCGAACAAGTGAAAAGCGTATTGAGGCGACAGCTGATATTTGGCTTGCTCAACAAAAGGATCGTTCCCTTTTATGTGTGCGTTTTGATTTGATTGCAATTTTGCCATGGTGTTGGCCTCATCATGTGCCGGCATTTTTTGAGCCTTCTCAATAAATATATTTCACTATAGTTGCCAAAGCTATTCTGTCTTATATGCCTATAGACTGAGAAAGAAGAAGAGATATTTCTCAAGATGAGGACAAGCATGGATGATTATGAAAAGTTTGCAACGGGATTACTCGTTGTTTTTGGAATGCTGATTATTAGTGGTTTAATGGCAGCGCATATTGTGGCTATGAATAAACCGGGCTTTTTGTTTGCATTATTGGCGGCTATTATTGGTTGGTTTTCTGCTTTTTCAATTTTATTAGATAAACCTAAAATTTATTTAGGAATGATTATTCTTGCTATTTTATCTGTTGCTGCTTCTATTGGCTATTATATTCAATGAAACAGATCACGCTAAAGTGATCTTTATGTGTATGCTCGCCTATCTGTTAGGATGCATTGTATACACAGATAAGAGATTTTTAAAGATTGGAACAGAAAAAGAGTATGTTCATTTTTTCATCACGCTATAATGTTTAGATTAAGCTATAGAGGTTTTTATAGAACAAAGTTTGTTTTCGAAGAAATGATCTATTTTTATTGGAAAGAACTTTGCGTGAATCTTGGGTAATAATAAGCTTCATTTATGATGACGAGGATGAGAAATAGAAATGAGAATTGGTTTTCTTGGGACAGGTACAATTAGTGCTGCAATGGTGGATGGTTTAATGGCAAGCACTTTTGATGTACAGTCAATTATCGTTTCTCCGCGTAATGCACAGAGGGCAAAGCATCTTGCGCGTATGTATGAGAAGGTGACAATTGCAGAAAATAACCAAAAATTATTGGACGTGAGTGATTGTGTTTTTCTGTGTTTGCCCAATCAAGTTGCAGAAGAGGTCTTACGTGGTCTTTCTTTTCGTTCGAATCAGCTTGTTGTGTCTGTTCTTGCGATGGCGCCAATGGCAGAAGTTGAGGAATGGATCAATCATAAAGTTTATCGTGCTGTTCCTTTGCCTTTTATTGCAGAATGCAAAAATGTAACGCCATTCTATCCGGACCATCCGTTTTTACGCACGATGTTTAATGCGTTAGGGCGCGCGCTCGTCCTTCATGAAGAAGATCAGTTTAATCTTTTCATGACGGCAGGCTCATTGATGGGGGTTTATTTTAATTTTATAGAAACAGCGCATCAGTGGTTGGTAAACAAGGGATTAGATCCGCTTTATTCAGCAAATTTTCTTGCCATGATGTTTGGTAATCTTTCCGATGAAATGCGCAAGCAAATAGAAGACAATCATTCAACAGCTGTTAATTTTTCTTCCTTTGAAAGAGAGTTTTCAACGAAAGGAGGAACCAATGAATTTTTATCAAATTGCTTTTCTCATCATGGTGGGCAGCATGCTTTAACAATGGCTCTTGAGAAAACTTTGCAAAAAATAAAAGCTTGTTGATAAACTCAATAAAAACTTGATTAATCATTTTTTATTTGATACCAATAGCCGCAGTGATAGGTTGAATTCTATTTTATTTATTCAATAGGCATGATGTCGCTCTGTCACTCGCTGCGTAGAACAGCATGTCCCTTTTTTATTTTTTCGTTATGGGGACGATATTATGGGTACAAGTTTACTTACAAATAAATCTGCAATGACTGCATTGCAAACTTTACGTAGCATTGATGCTAACTTAGATCGCTCGAAAGATCGCGTTTCGACAGGATTGCGTATCAACAATGCTTCTGAAAACACTGCATATTGGTCGATTTCATCAATGATGAGACATGACAGTAACACGATGAGTGCTATTGTAGATGCAATTAATCTGGGTAAAGAACAAGTTGGTATTGCTGATACAGCAATTGGTCTTACCAAAGAAGCTCTTGATGATATTCAAAAATCAATGGTTTCTGCTCGTGAAAAGGGTAGCGATGACATTTCTAAGATTCAAGACTCTGTTATAGGAAATATGAAAAATATTTCTAATGCAGTTCAATCAGCTTCTTTTGGTGGAAAGAATATTCTCTCCAATGGAGGTCAGACTGTTGGTATGGCAGGAGGGTATCGTCGTGAAGGTACCGCTGTTTATGTTGATATGATTGATGTTGGTGGTCCAGAATTGAATTTTGGTGTTATTGGTCCTGATGGTGCGATTGATATGACTCAAGGTGTCTTGTCAGGTATCTTTGGAACCAGTGAAGGAGATGCCATTGAGAAGGGAGTTGAAACCTTCGGTACTGCGCATACTAAGTTTAAGGAATTAGAAGATGTTGCAGTGAAGGCAAAGACTGCTCTTGCTAAGGCAGAAGCTGTGCTTGCTGCCAATCCTGAGGATGAGGCTGCTAAAAAGGCTGTAGAAGACGCTAAAAAGGCTGTAGAAGATGCTGATAAGAAGGTGGATGAGGGCAAAAAAGAATACGATAAAGCAAAAGGCGTATTCCAAAGTGTGCTTCGTGGTATGACTTTAGCTGATTTTACTGAATTGAAAGGTCTGGGTGAGTTGCACTCAGATATACAACGTATGATTTTGACGAGCGTTCAGAATACAGTGCGTGATGCAGTTAATGTAACTTTGACTGCAGGTTCTAAAATTGGAGCTGCTGTTAATTTGGTGAATATTCAGTTAAACTTTGTTAAAAAGTTGCTTGATAATATTGAAGTAGGTATTGGTGCACTTGTTGATGCTGATATGAATGCAGAATCTGCTAAATTGGCTGCTTTGCAAGTTCAGCAACAGCTTGGTATTCAGGCTCTTTCCATAGCTAATCAAGGAAGTCAGAATATTTTAGCTTTGTTTCGTAATTAGTAATTCATTGAGTAGAGTTTAGTAAATGTAGAGTAGAAAGGCCATGCACTGCATGGCCTTTTTTATGTCTTTTAAAGAGAGACAATAGAGACAATAATGAAGTTGGGTTGATTACGAGCACTTATCTAAAGCTTATATTTGAAGATATGATGTACAATGTTATTCGCTTTGTTTTAGGAATTGAGTTTACCAATCTTGCACTATTAAAAATATTAAGAATTTTTTTGAATAAAATGCATTCTTAATTGAATTTAGAATATCCAATTTTTCTGGCAGAGATCTTTCATTACATATTTTTATAAATAGGTCCTTCATTTCCCTGTGGACAGGTCCAATGGATATTTTGATTAGGATCTTTTATATCGCAAGTTTTGCAATGTATGCAGTTTGAAGCATTGATCATATAAGTTTCATGATCATCCTGTTTGATCCATTCATAGACGGCGGCAGGACAGTAGCGTGTTGAAGGACCTCCATAGATTGCATATTCAGAGTTTTTTTGTTTTTCTATGGAAATTATTTTGAGATGGCAAGGTTGGTTCTTTTCGTGGTGTGTATTTGAAAGAGCGACACTAGAAAGACGATCAAAGGTTACAATACCATCTGGTTTAGGATAAGCAATAGGATAAAATTTTTCTTCGGGTTCGAGACATGCATAGTCTTCTTTTCCATGAGGAAGTGTTTTAAATAAAGAAAAACCGAAAAATTGTTGCCACCATAAATCAAGACCCGCTAGCATGATACCATATTTTGTCCCGTATTTTGTCCAGAGTGGTTTAACATTCCGGACTGTATAAAGATCTTTGCCAATAGGACCTTTGCGCCAGTGGTCTTCAATTTCTGTAACTTCATCATGGGCCCGACCTTGGGTAAGAGCTGTGGCGATTTTTTCAGCTGCTAATATCCCAGATAATATAGCATTATGTGAACCTTTGATACGGGGTACATTGACGAAACCGGCAGAACAGCCAATCAGCGCTCCACCAGGAAAGGTGAGTTTTGGAACAGATTGCCATCCTCCTTCACTGATGGTGCGAGCACCATAAGCAAGACGTTTTGCACCTTTAAAAAGCTCATAGAGTTTAGGATGCGTTTTAAAACGTTGAAACTCTTCAAAAGGAGAGAGATAAGGATTTTTATAATCCAAATGCACAACAAGACCAACAGAAACCAAATTTTCTGCCTGGTGGTAGAGGAAGCTTCCACCACCAGTATAATTATCCAATGGCCAACCGGCAAAATGTTGAATTAAGCCAAGTTTGTGCTTTTGAGGATCAATTTCCCATAATTCTTTAAGTCCGAGACCAAATTTTTGTGGTTCCCTCCCTTTGCTGAGATTAAATTTTTGTATAAGTTTCTTAGCAAGGGAGCCACGTGCTCCTTCTGCAATGAGGATATATTTTGCCAATAGAGCTGTACCTGGTATATAATTTGTTCCAGGAGTTCCATCTTTTTCAACACCCATATCTGATGTAAGGACACCAATAACAGCTCCATGATCATTGCAGAGAATATCGGATGCTGGAAAGCCAGGATAAATTTCAACGCCCAATTCTTCAGCTTTTTTGCTTAGCCAACGACAGACAGTTCCGAGCGAAACAATATAGCATCCATTATTTGATAAAATTGGAGGGCGGAGAATATTGGGAAATATTTGGGCATTTTTTGATGTAAGTAGAAAAAATTGATCTCTACTGATCGGTGTTGTGAAAGGGTGATTTTGTTCGTTTCTCCATTCTGGCAAAAGTGTATCGATTCCAATGGGATCAATCACTGCTCCTGACAAAATATGTGCTCCGATTTCTGTGCTTTTTTCAAGTATTATAATAGAAAGTTCAGGATTGATCTGTTTTAGACGGATAGCAGCAGAAAGTCCTGCTGGCCCTCCACCTACGATAACAATATCGCATTCTATTGTTTCACGCTGGGTATGTCTCTCTGCACTCATGATTTACAAAGCTTTTTCCAGTTCAGGAATAATATGATGAAGATCACCTACAAGAACGTAATCAGCAATATGCATAATGGGTGCTTCCTCATCATTATTAATAGCAACAATGGTTTGCGCATCCATTATTCCCGCTAGATGTTGGATAGCACCAGAGATACCAATAGCAATATAGAGCTTAGGAGCAACGACTTTTCCTGTTTGTCCGATTTGCCAATCATTAGGGGCATAGCCTGCATCGACGGCTGCTCGGCTTGCTCCTAAGGCAGCACCGAGCTTGGTTGCAAGCGGTAAAAGGAGTGCTTTAAACTGTTCTTCCGAACCGAGACCTCGTCCACCTGATACAATAATACGTGCTGACGTAAGATCTGGACGATCACTTTTGTTTATTTCTTCTTTGACAAAGAAAGAAAGATTTGGATGAGGAGCTGGTATTATTGTTTTAATAGGGGCAACATTTCCTTTAGGTGTTGGCGGGAAAGAAGCTGTACGCACTGTTATAATTTTTTGACGATCATTTGTACGTACAGTTTCAATAGCATTACCAGCATATATTGGTCGCTTGAAGGTATCAGGTGAGACAACAGCGATAATGTCTGAAATTTGCATGAGATCAAGAAGAGCAGCGACGCGCGGCATGACATTTTTTCCAGTGGTTGTTGAAGCTGCCATGATCACGTCATAAGCAGGTGCTTGTTCAACAATTGTCGCTGCCATGGGTTCAGCTAATTGATATGCTAAATAGTCAGCTTCGGCGACAAGTACCTGTCGAACGCCAACCAATTGAGCACATTGTTCTGCAACAGCATGAACTTTCATACCACAAACAAGAATGTCGATATCATTCCCAATGGATTGAGCAGCAGTGAGAGCTTTCGCTGTTTCTTCTGCTAAGGAATGATTATTGTGTTCAGCTAATAAAAGAATTGCCATAAGTTGTTGCCCTTTTATGCGTTATTACTTTTGATCATTTGTTAGCGCATTTTAAATGCAATTTGTTTTTTTGAGTGCACTAATAAGTTCAGTGACATTTGCTACTTTTATACCAGCTTGACGGGGTTTGGGTTCTTCAACGCTGAGCGTTGTGAGACGCTTTTGCGTATCGACACAAAGATGAGCAATATCCTTTTGTTCAATGGGTTTCTTTTTAGCTTTTATAATATTAGGCAGGGAGGTATAGCGTGGCTCATTAAGCCGTAAATCAACAGTCATAACCATGGGAAGAGGAAGGCAAATAGTTTGTGTGCCGTTATCTACTTCTCGGGTGATTTGAGCTTGTCCATTTTCTATATTTAAATATGAAGCGAAAGTTGCTTGTCCCCAACCAAGAAGGCCTGCGAGCATTTGGCCAGTTTGATTGCATTCATCATCAATGGCTTGTTTCCCTAAAAAGACCATATCTGGTTTTTCTTCAAGAATAATAACTTTTAAAGTTTTAGCAATTGCTAAGGGTTCGAGTATTTCATCAGTTTTTACGAGAATAGCGCGATCTGCTCCCATTGCAAGTCCTGTTCGTAAGGTTTCTTGCGCTGCCTCTGGCCCAATTGAAACAAGAATAATTTCTGAAATTTTTCCAGCTTCTTTTTGTCGAATTGCTTCTTCTACAGCGATTTCATCAAAAGGGTTCATAGACATTTTAACATGGGATAAATCAACACCTGTGCTATCAGATTTAACACGTATTTTGATATTGTGATCAATAACACGTTTGACAGCGACAATTATTTTCATGATGATCCTCTTTGTTTATATGCCTATGAGTTTATAGTAATAATTATGGGAAACCAAATCATTTAAAATTGAATTTTATCATAGCTCTTTTTATTTATATAAGCTTCTCTGTATTTATTTGTATTTTTCTCTCTATTTTTAACGCATAGTTTTTGTTTCGTCTCAATATTTATTCTATTTGGTTATAAAAATAGGTTTAGCCTCCTTAATTTTATACAATTATTTTCAATTTTTTTACTATTCTTAAAACTCTATTTACTAAAATGGGTCACATTTTTCATTAATTAATATGATTCATATTGAATGTAGGTAAGGGGTGGGATCTGTGAGTATTAAACACGATGTTCTGAAGCCAGTTAAGCATAAACATTGTTCTCCTTCTACTGTTAATAAAATTCAGGAAATACAAGCACCTTATGGAATAAGAATGTCAGATATTTCTGCTAAGTTACGGTATGTTTATGAAAAAATGCAGATAAAAAAAGCGCATAATCGGTTGGCTAAGCAGGGCCCTGTAGATGATAGTATAGAGTCTTATTTAAATGAAATTAGTCGGGCTATTTTGGCTGAGCATTACGCTCGAAATCAGAAAGAAGAAAAACTTTTTGAAGATTTAGAGCAAATTAAAATACTGGTTCAAACTCTTCTTTGTGAAAAAGAAAATTTACAAAAAACAATGATAAAACAATGTAAATCCTCTTCACAATCAATTAATGCAGTTGTGTACTATCTTGCACATATAGTGCGTGAAAAAAATAAGAATTCTCAATCTTATGAAACGTCCAATATTTTGAAAAAAGATAAAATGCAGCCAGGACAAAAAAATACCGATGATGTATCAGAACAAGAGGATATAAGTTCCTTATCAACGAATTCTACAGAATCATTGAAAAATTCTCTAACAGATAAAAATTCATCCGATGTTCACTTCTTAAGTGGTTTCTTTACAGGGGTTCGGCGTGCATTTTCTTTCAAAGAATAGTTTTTAGAATATACCTTTACGTTATTATGTAATCTTGTCTATTATTAGTTTTAGTGTGTTGCTCTTCAGTTACATGAAGAATATAAGAGATGTGTTATGAACGCTCATGTACATCTTTGCGGCAATATGTATGATGTCAAAGTTGTCTTATAAAGATAAAGATAAAAAATATTGAAAGAAAAAATTAAAAACAAATCTTAAATTTTTGAATATTTTGAATTAGTGAGTATTTATTTACCAATTGCTGAATTGTCATTGAGTATGCTGATTTTAATTAGCATGGGGGCGGTCGTTGGTTTTTTTTCAGGTCTTTTTGGAATTGGTGGTGGTTTTTTAATTACGCCTTTATTGATTTTCTATAATATTCCTCCTACCATTGCTGTTGGAACAGGAGCTAATCAGGTAATTGCGTCATCTGTGACGGGAGCAATTACGCATTTCAAAAAACGTACTCTTGACATTAAACTTGGTATTCTTTTGGTGATTGGAGGAGGAATTGGATCTTTGGTCGGTATTCAAGTTTTTTCTCTTCTCAGAAAATTAGGGCAGTTAGACTTTATGATTTCACTTCTTTATGTCTTCCTTCTTGGAAGTATTGGAAGTTTGATGATGGTTGAAAGTTTATGTGCTATGATGCGACGATGCAAAAAAGAAAAGGTCACTTCTCATTCTCCTCGTTATTATAATTGGATCGATCGATTGCCATTTAAAGTTTATTTTCAAGCGTCGATGATTTATGTAAGTATTATTCCAGTTTTAGGAATTGGTTTTGTTGTAGGGTTATTGTCTTCCATTCTGGGCGTTGGTGGGGGATTCATTACAGTGCCGGCACTGATTTATCTTTTACACGTTCCGACCAGTGTGGTGGTTGGAACTTCACTTTTTCAGATGACATTTGTATCAGCTTTTACCACCGTTCTGCAAAGTGTAAGTAACCAGTCGGTTGATATTGTTTTAGCTTTTTTACTTACGATTGGAGGGGGAATCGGAGCCCAATACGGAGTAAGGACTGGACAAAAGTTAAAAGCAGAACAATTACGTCTGGCACTTGCGTTTCTTGTTATAATTGTGTGTATGCGCTTAGCTTTCCAGTTATTTATACGCCCTGATAATCTTTTTTCTCTTGTTATTCTTATGGGATGATAATGGATAAATTTTTCCTCTTATTTATCATGTCAAGCTGGTTTTGTGTTGTTTCTTTCTCTATAGAGGCACAGGGCAGTGAGGAAGTTGGATCAGAAGAGAAGGAGGTTATGCAGATTATTGTTACAACAAATACGATTACAGTTGGGGCAAATTTTTCTGGTCATGATCTTTATATTGCTGGTGTTTTGGAAAATATGAATCCGTTATTCCGCCAACAAAATCGTTATGATGTTATAGTTAGTTTAGAAGGGCAAACTCGATCGATCATTGTAAGAGAAAAGAAACGTAAGTTGGGAATATGGGTTAATGCAGATTCCGTAACTTTTAAAAATGCTCCTCTATTTTATTCAATGGCAACAACGCGTGAAATAGAGAATATCACTGATGCTGAGAGTTATAAACGTTTAGGTCTAGGATTACCTTATTTTTTTCTTTCAACCAATGAAAAAGATCAAGAAAAAATACAAAGTTTTCGTAGTGAGTTGATAAATTTGCAGAAAGCTAAAGATCTCTATCATGAAGAAGTGGGTGGTGTTTATTTTGGTTCTGGTTCCTTATTTACAGCACATTTTCAATTGCCTGCAAATGTTCCTGTTGGACGTTATCATGTGAATGCTTACCTTTTCCGTGATGGGCAGTATGTAAGTAGTGCGACAACTACTCTTGAAATTGTTAAAGCACATGTTGTCTATACCATTTTTCATGAAGCACGCAAACACAGCTTTTGGTATGGAATAGTTGCTGTTCTTGTTGCTGTCATTACAGGATTTTTGTGCCGTTTTGCTTTTCGGAAAGAGTAGAATAAAGAAAAACTGTAAGGCGTTTAATTTTTCTGTTGAATGATGATATAAGAAAAAAGATAATAATATTTTATTGCTTAAATATAAACTTCTTTTTCTGAACAATGCTTCCATCAATCAATATTTGTATGCGATAAGAGTGAATGTGGTGTTGATATTAAAATAACATGGAAGAAATTTAAAAAATTATAATTCCTGTTGTCGGTAAAGATTTAAAAGTCTATCTTTCCTAAAAAAGATGAAAAGGGTTTCATCCAAGAAGATGTGTTATGGACAAAAAGAATGAAAACATATGTCATCTTATCAGTATAGTTTAGTCTATCATCAATATAAGCGAATTGAAGAATACGATGGATTTGTTTCTTGAAAAATCAGTAGCAACAAATGCAGCAGAGTTTAGTGTCTCTGAAATAGCAGGAGCTTTAAAACGTATTGTTGAAGAAAAGTTTGGTTATGTACGTGTGCGTGGCGAAATATCAGGTTATCGTGGTGTACACGCTTCAGGGCATGCCTATTTTGCTTTAAAAGACGATAAAGCTCGATTAGAAGCTGTTATTTGGCGAGGTGTGATAGAAAAACTCCAATTTCCTCCTGAGGAGGGAATGGAAGTGGTTGCTGTAGGTAAGTTAACAACTTATCAGGGATCATCAAAATATCAAATTATTATTGACTCTCTTGAGCCAACAGGGGTTGGCGCTTTGATGACTCTTTTAGAAAATCGTAAGAAAAAATTTGCAGACGAAGGCTTGTTTGATGAGGCGAAGAAAAAAAAATTGCCTTATATGCCTCGTGTTATAGGAGTCGTGACGTCACCAACAGGAGCTGTTATCCGTGATATTATTCATCGTATATCAGACCGTTTTCCTTTACATATTTTTGTTTGGCCTGTACGGGTCCAGGGAGAGACTAGCGGTCAAGAAGTAGCTGCTGCTATTGCTGGGTTTAACGCTCTACCTTTAGAAAGTGCTATCTCTAAGCCTGATCTTATTATTGTGGCGCGTGGTGGGGGCAGTTTAGAAGACCTATGGGGATTTAATGACGAAGCAGTTGTCCGTGCTGTTAGCGTATCTGCTATTCCAATTATTTCTGCAGTTGGGCACGAAACAGATTGGACACTCATTGATTATGTTGCAGATTGGCGAGCACCAACTCCTACAGGAGCAGCGGAAAAAGCTGTACCAGTTAAATTCGATCTTGAAACACACTTAGCTTCACTTAGCTTACGCTTTCGCGTAGGAGCGGCGCGTTATTTTAGTTTTTATAAACAAAAATTATCTGCTGTTGTACGAGGTCTTCCTACTGCTGATCAGTTATTTGCTTTGCCGCGGCGTAGTTTTGATGAAATTTCAAGTCGGTTACAACGTGCTCTTTGTGTTAATTATGATAAAAAACGTTTTTATTTTTATACACTTGTTATCCGACTTTCCCCACGTTTATTGAATACTAAAAAAGCACAACAAAATACAAAAGAGTATACAGTACGCCTTCATCATGCTTTTTTACGTAATGTTGAAAAAAGACGTGTCCAAATAAAAATGGCATTTAGACTTTTAAAAAGTACATCTTATCAAAGTATTTTAGAGCGTGGTTTTGTTTTAGCCTTAGGGCAAGAGAATAAACCAATTAAACGATTAGCACAGTTTCCTAAAACAGGACAGATAAGCTTACGATTTTTTGATGGTGAAATTAATGTTTCAACTTGTAATTCTGTGTCTAAGAGCGTTCCAAAACCCAAGAAGCGATTAAAACAGTGGCAGGATGATGATCAAGGAACGCTTTTTTGATAGGGTGAATATTCATGCTTGATAAAGGTCTTCTTATGGGTAAAGATGGAAAAATTCGTTGTTCGTGGGCAGGGACTGATCCACTTTATTGTGCTTATCATGATGATATATGGGGAAAGCCTGTTTTTGATGATCGTCTTTTGTTTGCACAAATTTGTCTTGAAGGCTTTCAAGCAGGACTTGCTTGGTTAACAATTTTAAGAAAAATATCCAATTTTTATGATGCTTTTGATGGTTTTGATTTTGAAAAGATTGCACAGTATGATGAAAAAAAAATAGAAATATTGATGCAAGATAAAGGCATTATTCGCCATCGAGGTAAAATTAGATCAGTTGTTAATAATGCTCTCAAAGCTCAGGAAATTATAGCAGAATGGAACAGTTTATCTCATTATTTTTGGTCTTTTCAGACACTACAGTCTGAACAATATGAGAAGACAGATTGTCAGACATGGAAAACTAATTCTGTAACGCCTGCGTCTATCCGTCTTTCTAAAGATTTAAAAAAGCGTGGTTGGACATTTGTTGGCCCTATTACTTGTTACGCTTTTATGCAGGCAGTAGGGATTGTTAATGATCATCTTGAAGGATGTTTTTGTCGATAAATTTGCACAATATTTAAATTTAAGCACGGTTGTAAAATTTTTATCATACAAAATAATATTTAAATGTTTATGTAGGGTGTATGAGATCTTTTCAGTTGATAAATTAATATTTTAAGAAGAAATTTTGCATCTAAGCTTAAAAAAATCTCTCTTCACTAGGGTGCTTAATTAGGGGAGGGATATTGATGTAGTGCATAATTTAACATTTAGAATTTTATGATATTTCTGAAAGAGAATAAATATTAAAATTAAAAAGAGTATGTTTTTGTGAAACTCTATGATAAATTTATTTTTCAATGAATAAAATACATTGAATTGTATGTTGTTTTTTGATTACGGTAATTTGGGGGAGTGATCAGAGAGATTGGTGTTCTGTATTTTATAGCGTTTTGAAGACTTAAAATGCAAAAATGGCTTGTTTTTTAGTTTGGTCTTTAAAAGTTAGGTCGCTTTTAGTCGAAGCAGTTATTCAAAAAGATTTGATATATTTACAATACCAAAATATCATGCTACGGTCGTGCCTAATTATCAAAAAGAGATTTGGATATGGTGAGTAAAGTGTTTTTTATAATGCAATGAAGAAATAAGTTTTATTGATTAAGAAAGTAATAACTATGTATACAGAGATACTTATGTTATGTTTACCTAGTGTTTTCTGATGTAAATTCATTGATTTATATGTAAGCGGCTGATCTATATAATAAAATTCTGGAAGGAAAGTCCATGAATATGAAAAAGAATATATTGAAAGCGAGCTGTTTTTTTGTTTCTGTTCTCGTATCTATAAGCGTTTTTGAGCAAAAAACACTAGCAAAAACACCTGTTGATACGTTTGTAATGGCTTGGAATCTTGATGCAATTAAAACGTTTGATCCAGCACAAATCAATGATGTTTATAGTCATGAAATTATTCTCAATATTTGCTCTAGTTTGGCTGATTCTTCTCCCAATGATGCAACTAAGATTATTCCTAGTTTAGCAAAGAGTTGGGATGTTTCAGGTGAAAATAATACAGTAATTACCTTTCATTTGCGTGATGATTTGAAGTTTTCTGATGGTCGATCTGCTAGTGCTCATGATTTTGTTTGGAGTATGAAACGGATTGTTGAATTGGATATGGCAGGTGCGACGGCATTTAAAGAGTATGGTATTACCAAACAAACAGTTGATGATGCTATTCAAGCATTAGACGAAAAAACTGTCGTGATGAAATTTGATAAGCCATATCCAGCAGAGCTCATTCTTAATAGTATTGCTGCTAATCGTGTTGCTCTTTTGCTTGATCGTGAAACAATTCTGAAACACGAAAAGAATGGTGATATGGGAAGCCAATATCTAGCGACTCATTCAGCTTGTGTTGGACCCTATCAGTTAATCGATTGGCGTGCAGGAGAAGCAGTATTGTTAGGTGCTAATCCTCATTATTGGGGGGAAAAACCGAAACTCAAAAAAATTCTGATCCGCCATGTTGCTGAGCCAAGTACACAACGTTTATTGCTAGAAAAAAGAGATGTTGATGTCGCTCGTGATTTGACGGTGGATATTTTAGAAGATCTTCAAGAAAAAACAGATGTTAAGGTTGAAAAAGTATTGCAGTCAGCCATGTTTTATTGGGGATTTAATATGACACATCCTATTTTATCCAATGAAAAAGTGCGTTTGGCTCTGCGTTATCTTATTGATTATGAAGGGCTTGGTAAAACAGTGTTGAAAGGTACTGGTATTCCTCGTGCTAGTTTTATGCCTATCGGAAGTTTAGGTGCTTTAAATGAAAAAGAAGGATTGCCTTTTAAGCTTGATCTTGAAAAAGCTAAGCAGCTTCTAACTGAGGCAGGGTATCCAAACGGATTTGAAATAAGTGTTCTTATAGGAGCTTCTAATTCTTTGCAGATTGTTCAATCCATTCAAGATAATGCAGCAAAGGTTGGTATTCGTCTGAACATTAAGCATCTTGCAGGAACACAGCTTTTTTCAAAAGCTTATGCACGTGCTTTTGAAACAATTATTTTGGGATGGAATAGTGAGTCTGTAGATCCTCATACGACAGCTTCACGGATTGTTTTCAACCCTGATAATCAGTTTGAGTCTAAAAATACAGCTTATCCTAGTTGGCAACATGGGTATTTTGATGAAGAGATGAATCAAAAAGTTCAAGACGCTTTGTTTGAAAAAGATCAAACAAAACGGGCACAAAGATATGTCGATTTACAAAACGAATTTATGCAAAAGGGACCTTATGCTTTTCTGTATCAGAAATATAATGTTGTAGCCATCTCCCCTGTTATTAAAAAATGGAGTTGGAATAGTGCACCGCGCATTTTCTATCATACAATTGAAAAATAAATACATATTGGATTATGCGATGTGTAAAGGGTAAGTAATTCGCGCAATCGAGTAAAAGTATATTTCTCTGTACATAGAACCTGAAAAATAAGGTGCTGTCTTGTAATTGAACAGTTATCATCAATTTTTGTTTGAAAGGGTTGGTACGATAAAAAATGCAAACTGAATGGCTGTATAAGAAAATGTTTAAGAGAATTTATGCTTTATTAGGATCAATTGTTTTTTTTAGTGGATTAATGCCAATAATGTTGCATGCATCCCCTAAAAATACATTAGTGATGGCATGGAGTATTGATTCGATTACCAGTTTTGATCCAGCACAATCTGTAGAAGTTGTAACGAGTGAGTTATTGACGAATATTTGCAGTGCATTGGTACAGTATGATCCACATAACTCTACAGAAATTCAGCCTGCTATGGCCAAATCTTGGGATGTTTTGGATGATGGGAAAAAAATCATTTTTCATCTTCGTGATGATTTAAAATTTGATGATGGAACATTAGCGACTGCACAAGATCTTGCTTGGTCAATGCAACGGGTTGTTAAATTAGGATTGAGTTATGCTCAATCTTTAAAAGATTACGGATTTACTGAAGATAATGTTGAAACAAAGATCCAAGCTCTTGATGATAAAACTTTACAAATGCAATTTGATAAACTTTATCCTCTGCGTCTTATATTGACTGTAATTGGACAATCTTATGCTTCTGCTTTGCTGAATCGGCAGAAACTCGAAATGCATGCTGTTAATAATGATATGGGAAATAAATATTTAGCGACTCATTCAGCGTGTGTTGGGCCTTATAAATTAGTACGTTGGGCTCCCGGAGAGCGCGTTGTTTTAGAAGCAACACAACATTATTGGGGAGACGCACCGAAAATTGAGCGGATTTTAATACTTCATGTGGCTGAATCAGCAAGTCAGAGGTTCCTTTTGGAAAAGGGTGTTGTAGATATATCTCGTGATCTCTCTTCGGAAGATATATTGGATATTGAGAAACAAGAGGGGCCTCTTGCAGTTCATCGTGTTTTACGTCCACAGTCTGTTTATCTTTCGTTGAATAATAAGAATGTAATTTTTGCCAATGAAAAAGTGCGTTTGGCATTTCGTTATCTAGTCGATTATGATACGCTTGGTAAAACTGTTTTAAAAGGGATTGCTATTCCTCGTGCAAGTTATATGCCGTTGGGGATACCAGGCGCTTTAGATGAAAAAGAGGGTATGCCATTTAAGTTGGATTTGAAAAAAGCAAAACAGTTAATTAAAGAGGTGGGCTATGTAAATGGCTTTAAGGCCAATCTTTTAGTTGGCAGTTTGTCCTATATGTCATCTGTTGCACAAATCATTCAAGAAAATGCTCGTAAAATTGGGATTGAACTTTCCATTGAAAAAATGTCACAAGCTCAATTATTAAATCGTGTTCGTGGTGGAAATTATGATATTGCTATTATGAGTTGGAATACAGCTGACCCTGATGGGCATGCATCTTCATGGCATCATGTTTTTAATCCTGATCCGACATTTACTAAACCGTATAATATGCATTTGGCTTGGCGGGCTGGATATTATGATGCAAAGGCAAATAAAATGGTGATGGATGCTTTATTTGAAGAGGATAAAAGTAAACGCTTCGAGCAATATCGAGAACTGCAAAATTATATTTTAAATCACGGTCCTATGGCTTATTTATTCCAGACATATTATACTATTGGAGTAGGACCTGCAGTGAAAAAATGGGTCTGGAATAGTTTCAGGCTTTATTATAATAAAGCTGAAAAATATATGTAATCAAATGATGAACGAAGTCATATGTAATGTATGGTTAAAATTTGTTTGACTGTAGGGCGAGAAATATCGCTAAACTTATGTTTCATAAGTCGGTAGGGGGATATTATGATAACTTCATCATTGTCAAAAACGGATATAGCAGCATCGCCGAATCAGAAAAATTTCTATATGTTGGCCTTTTTTTTCAAAATTTTTAAACTTTTTATTTCGGTATTTGTTACGTTAATTGGCTTAATAACCATTACTTTTTTTATTGGTCGCCTTCTTCCTTTAGATCCTGTTATTGCTATTCTTGGAGATAATATTAGTCAAGAAGCTTACGATAAAATGTTCTATCGTTTGGGCCTTGATAAGCCATTGATCATTCAATATTGGACCTATCTTCAAAATATTTTTTTGTTTGATTTTGGAGATTCTTTGATTTCAGGGCGTCCTATTTTAGAAGATATCATGCATGTATTTCCTCCAACGCTGGAATTAGCAACAGTTGCTATTATTATTGGTACAAGCTTTGGTATTCCATTTGGTATCATTGCAGCAATGTACCGTAATTCACCCATTGATTATTTTGTACGTCTTTTTACACTGTGTGTTTATTCAACGCCAACTTTTTGGCTTGGATTGATGGCGTTATTGGTATTTTACAATAAGCTTGATTGGATTGGTGGTCCAGGACGTATTGATTTTATTTATGAATATTCTTTTGAAGCTAAGACGGGGTTTTTTCTTTTGGATACTGCAATGCAGGGGCAATGGGAAGCTTTTGGCAATGTTTTCAGTCATATTATTATGCCTGCTTTAATTCTAGCTTTTGGTGCTATGGCTTATATTAGCCGTATGACACGTGGATTTATGATTGAACAACTCAATCAAGAATATATTATTACTGCACGTGTTAAAGGATTATCATGGCGACAAACAGTTTGGAAGCATGCTTTTCGCAATGCTGCTGTTCAGATTATTACTGTTGTTGGACTTTCTTATGCTTTTTTATTAGAAGGTGCTGTGTTAACAGAAACTGTTTTTGCTTGGCCTGGATTTGGACGTTATTTAACGAGTGCACTTTTGGCAGGTGATATGAATACGGTTGTAGCTTGTACACTACTTATAGGGTGCTTTTTTATTGTTATTAATTTACTTTCTGATTTATTTTATAATATTTTCGATCCAAGGACACGTTAAATTATGGCAATATTGTACAAAAACGAACCCCAATTAAAACATTGGTCAAATAAGCCTGTTCCACAGTCAGTTATTCAGGCAAATATACAAAAATTTTATCATTCGTTAATCCGATTTTTTCGTAATATTTCTGCTTTATTGGGTTTTATTATTATTTTTTCTATTATTGTATGTGCGATTTTTGCACCTTGGATTGCTACCCATGATGTTGTAAGCAATGATCTTGCTCATCGACTTCTTCCACCATCTTCATCGCATTATTTAGGAACAGATGAATTAGGACGTGATATTTTTAGTCGCTTAATTTTTGGTATGCGTATTACCCTTTATATTGTTTTTCTAACTACCATTATTGTGGCACCTATAGGACTCATTGTAGGGACAACAGCCGGTTATATAGGAGGATGGGTTGATACTATTTTGATGCGTATTGTTGATATTTTTCTTGCTTTTCCAAGTTTGATTTTAGCACTTGCTTTTTCGGCTGTTTTAGGACCAGGTATTGAAAATGCTGCAATTGCGATTTCAATTGCAGCATGGCCACCAATTGCACGTTTAGCGCGTGCTGAAACTTTGACAATACGCTTATCTGATTATGTTTCTGCCGTTCGTCTACAGGGAGCATCTTCTTTTCGAATTATTCTATTCCATATTGCACCGATGTGTATTCCCTCGGTAATTGTACGGTTAACGTTGAATATGTCTGCGATTATTTTAACGGCTGCCGGTCTTGGTTTTTTAGGATTAGGCGCTCAGCCACCCAGTCCTGAATGGGGAGCTATGCTTTCAACTGGTCGTGAATTTATGATGACAAGTTGGTGGTTGGCGGCAGTTCCCGGTTGTGCAATATTGCTTACGAGTCTGGGTTTTAATCTTTTAGGTGATGGACTTCGTGATATATTGGACCCGCGCAATGAGTAAAAAATTATTAGAGATAGAAGATTTACACATTTCATTTCCTATAACAGGTGGTATTTCAGATGTTGTGCGTGGTGTTAGCTTTTCTGCTGGGAGAGAAAAAATTGGAATTGTTGGAGAATCTGGATCCGGAAAATCAATAACTGGACGTGCGATTTTAAAACTAAATCCGAAGTCAGCAATCGTTAAAGCTAAAAAAATGCGTTTTGATGATATAGATTTGTTATCTGCGAATGAGTCTCAGATGCGTACTATTCGGGGAAAACGTATTGCAATGATTTTACAAGATCCAAAATATTCGCTTAATCCGTTAATGCGAATTGGGGATCAGATCATAGAAGCTTACTGTGTTCATTATCGTGTTTCAAAAATGGATGCGTGGAAACAGACAATTTCTATGCTCGAATCTGTTCATATTCGTAATCCTGAACATGTTATGCGGTTATTTCCTCATGAAATATCAGGTGGAATGGGGCAGCGGGTTATGATTGCTATGATGCTTATTTCAAAACCTGATTTAGTCATTGCTGATGAACCAACATCCGCACTTGATATCACAGTTAGATCTCAGGTTTTAACGGTGCTGGATGAGCTTGTAACAAAATCTGGAATGGGACTTATTTTCATTAGTCATGATTTGAATATGATTGCTAATTTTTGTGATCGTGTTTTGGTTATGTATGCTGGTCGTATCTTAGAAGAATTGTCAGCATCTGATTTATCTCGTGCACGTCATCCCTACACAAAAGCTTTGTTGGCAAGCTTGCCACGGCTTGATAATCCAGTTGATGTTTTAGCTGTTCCTGAGCGAGATCCTAGTTGGTTAGATGGGCCTGCAATTGTTCATGGTGTTGAAAGAGGTTAGTATGACCAATTATGAAAATATTGTTGATGTTTCTGATTTATCTGTAACCTTCGGACGTGGTTATCGAGCAACGCCAGTTGTGAAAAATGTTAATTTTCATATTAAGCGTGGTGAAGCTTATGGTTTGATTGGTGAATCAGGGTGCGGTAAATCAACTATTTTAAATGCATTAGTTGGGTTAGTTCCCTGTTCGAGTGGACAGGTCATTTTTGATGGAAAAGAAGTACCGCAGAAAAAAGATAAGGCTTTTCTACGTCGTATTCAAATGGTTTTTCAAGATCCTTATGCATCGCTTCATCCACGAAAAATGATTTATACTGCTCTTTCTGAAGCTCTCTCCATCCATAACATGGATAATAAAGAAGAACGGATACAGAATGTTTTGGATTCTGTTGGTTTAGGTTCTTCATTTTTTTATCGTTATCCACATGAATTATCTGGAGGTCAACGTCAACGTGTTGCTCTTGCGCGTGCTTTGATTATTGAACCAGCAGTTTTGTTACTTGATGAACCAACATCTGCATTGGATGTATCTGTGCAGGCTGAAATTTTAAATTTATTAAAATCATTACGACAAGAAAAACATTTGACTTATTTAATGGTTTCTCATGATCTTGCTGTTATTGCACATATATGCGATCGTTCTGGGATTATGCACAAAGGTGTAATTATTGAAGAGTTAAGCAATAGCGATTTGCGTCATTTACACGCAAAAGATGACTATACAAAGATGTTTTTTAAATCCAGTATTGAGGCTATTGTTCATAGAGAAGAGAGAGCATTATAAGTCTTATGAGGAGATCAACTTTCTTTTTTAGATAGCTTTTTTCAAAACTAGGAATTTTAAAAGTATAGGGTGAAAAGTTAATTTGAATGATCAGGTTATGTTCTGTGTATATGATTATACATGACTTCATTATAAATCCGAGCAATTAATTCTGAACAACTCGTATTATTCTTTGTGCTCATACTGCTTTTAATCATTTTATTATAAAAATTGAAAATAAAAAACACAGAAAAATAATTGTTTCATTTTTCCATATAATTACATTAAGCCCTTGAGTGATGAAAGAATAGTATTACTATAAAATTCTTTTAAGAAAAATTTATGTATTTTTTATTGCTTTCTATTCATTGATTATAAAAAGTTATTTATAATAATTCAGCAAAATTAATTGGAGTTATATGATGAAAATTTTTCTAAAAAATGTCATAAAATAAATATTGGTAGCGGAGGAGGGATTCGAACCCCCGACACAAGGATTATGATTCCTCTGCTCTAACCTACTGAGCTACTCCGCCAAAACAGATAAATCTGATTAAGTCATTTTATCTTTTGTGGATACTAAGAGGTAGAATAGTAAGATGTCAAGCATCGTTTTTAAGCTTTTCTCTTGTTATTCTGTTTCATCCCGGATATGGAATGAATTGAAAGTATAAATTTTATATAATTGACAGAATAAGGCATAAAAAATGGCGCCACGTGTAGCGGTTTTAGGGTGCGGTTATTGGGGTAAAAATCATATACAGACCCTTCAAACTCTTGGAGTTTTAGCAGCAGTTTCTGATACTGATGCTGATCGCGCTGCACATTTTGCAAATACGTATGGTGTTATAGCTATTACACCCGATGAGCTTTTTACTCATAAAGATATTGATGCACTTGTTCTAGCTTTACCCCCACAATTTCATACGGAAAATGCGCTACGGGCTCTTAAAAGTGGTAAGGATGTTTTGGTTGAAAAACCAATTGCTTTGAATGTAGCTGATGCTGAACTTCAAGTTAAGATTGCTCATGAATATGGGCGGATTTTTATGGTAGGCCATATTTTGCGTTTTCATCCTGCCTTTGAAAAATTATGTGAATTAATAGAGCAAGAAGCATTAGGAGATATCCGTTATATTTATTCTCATCGGTTAGGGTTCGGTAAATTTCATACACAAAGCAGCGCTTTATGGGATCTTGCTCCTCATGATCTTTCAATGATTTTAGCTTTGACAAAATGTGAGCCTTTTCAGGTGCATGGAGAAGGATCTGCAGTGATTAACCAGCTTTCTGATTTTGCGCATGTTCATATGACATTTCCCAATGGTATACGCAGTCACCTCTTTACTTCACGTCTTAGCCCTTATTGCGAAAGGCGCTTAACAGTTGTTGGTACAAAGGCTATGCTTGTATTCGATGATATGGAACCGTGGAATCGTAAATTAGCATTCCACAATTTTTCTGTTTGGCAGGAGAATAAAAAATGGGTTTCTAAGGTTGATAAGATAAATTATATTGATATTTGTGAAGGTTTACCGCTTACTTACGAATTACAGCATTTTCTAAATTGTGTTGAGACACGTCAATTGCCTCGTACAAATGGAAAAGATGCTGTCGCTATTTTAAGAGTTTTAACTGCAGCTAGTGTCGACCATTATGAGTAAAAGATAAAGTATGCTTTCCTAATTGTAATTATCAATGGAGTTAATATGCAATTCATTGACCTTGGAGCGCAGCGTGCGCGCATCGAAGATAAAATTAATGCTGCAATTGCGCATGTTATAGCCAGTGGTCAGTATATTTTAGGACCGAAAGTAACAGAATTTGAAGAAAAGTTAGCAGACTATCTTGGCGTTAAACATGTTATTGCTTGTGCTAATGGAACAGATGCATTGATGATGCCTCTTATGGCTAAAAATATTGGTCCAGGGGATGCTGTCTTTTGTCCTAGCTTTACTTTTTCTGCAACGGCAGAGGTTGCGGCTTTGGTAGGAGCAGAGCCTGTATTTGTTGATGTAAGGTCCGATACATTCAATATTGATGTTGATAAACTTTGTGAAGCAATCGCAATGATTAAAAAAGAGGGACGTCTTAAACCAAAGGCTATTATTACTGTTGATTTATTTGGACTTCCTGCTGACTATAGTCAAATTTCTCTAGTGGCTGAAAAAGAAAATCTTTTTGTTATTGAAGATACTGCTCAATCGATAGGTGGTAAAAGTGGTCATATTATGTGTGGCGCTTTTGGTGACGTTGCCGCAACGAGTTTTTATCCAGCAAAACCTTTAGGGTGTTATGGTGACGGGGGCGCTATGATGACTAATGATAATGATATGGCAGCCCTTTTACGTTCAATATTGTTTCATGGTAAAGGTAAAACGCAATATGACAATGTGCGTATTGGTATGAATTCACGATTAGATACAATTCAAGCTGCGATTTTGTTAGAAAAGCTTGTTATTTTTGAAGATGAGATAGAAAAACGTGCAGCAATTGCTCAACGTTATTCTGAGAATTTAAAGGATATTGTGGCAGTTCCAGAAGTGGAAGAAAATGTTCGTTGTGCTTATGCACAATACACTATTAAGGTGAAAAATCGTGATCAGTTAAAAGCCTATTTACAAAAAAATGGCGTTCCTACAATGGTTTATTATAATACTCCATTACATTTACAACCAGCTTATAAAAATTTTCCCTATGTAGAGGATTCTCTTTCTGTTTCTGAGTATTTAGGAAGTTGTGTCTTAAGCTTACCTATGTATCCTTATTTATCTCAAAGCGATCAAGATAAAATTATTCAATGTATAAGAGATTTTTATAGTGCGTAAAATTTGTAAAAGAATCGCACTATTTATGGAACATTGTATACTGTAAGGTCCTGATTAATTCAGTCTATATCACTTTTCATATCTATTAATGATTTCATGCGTTCTTTCACTTATAACGCTGATATCAAGTGGATCATGAAAGTTGAGAATATAGTCCTATTTATAGAAAAAGAAATTGCAAATATTCATGCCAGTATGAAGGAAAACATAAATATCCTCCCATTATACTAATATTTTGGTCAGATTGTATATCCTAAAAGACTGCAAAAAACTTTAAAATAAGAAAAATTATAAAAGAAATACGCTATTTTACAGATGAAACTTGAATAGTAAAAGTTTATCATTTGCAAATTAGCTATTGTTGACAGTGTGAATTCATAATAACAAAGTTTTCATGGCATTGATATTAATCAATGATGTTCGTTGTTGATCTTTCAGTTATCAGCTTATCAAAAACGTCTTTTATTGTTTAGCTGTAATTAATTTTCAGGGAGGGGAGTTTTTTTAGTATTAACAATTTTTTTGCGAATATAAGATGCAAGGTCGTTTTTGTTTTTAGAGCCTTTAATTAATTTATTAATAGATGAGTCTTTACCCTCTTTTATAGCGATGTGAGCAGCTAGCGTGGCTGCTAATTCTTTTGTTTCTTCACATAATTCATGCAGTAGTTGATCTTTAGCAGCAGTATCAAGCTCATCTATTTGAATATTTTTTAAGCGTTTTTTATAATGCGCTATTTTCTCATGCATAGCTTTAATTTCCTTTATGAAAGTATTTGTTGCAAGAACATTATTTTTTTTCTCTACCGATTCTGTTTTAGGAGAGAGAGGGGGTGTGCACTGCGGTGGAAAATATGAAGAGCAGAGCTGTTCTTTTTGGAGGCTAAGTTGTATTTTTAGTTGAGCATATTTTTTTTGTAAAGAATCATATTTTTGTGCATGGCGCGCCAATTCTACGGCATGCTGGGCACAAAGAAAGTTTTGGTTTGCTTGTATTTCAATAAGCGATAACGGAATTTTTGCAGAAACAGATTTGTATGCAAAATGAAGAACTTTACGCCAAATGAGAGGAGAAATCAGTACTAATAACCAAGAAATGGTCGCAATTCCGAGAATAAAAAAAAGAATTGATTGAATAAACATAATGCCTCTTTTCAGTCAGAGTGTTAAAATGGGTTCCATGTTGGTGTGGGTGTTAATTTTAAATATCCCATATTGATGCTAAGGCGCGCGCCAATGCCTGTGCGTATCGGAATGAGCAGAGTATTATCCCGTTTAAGAATATGAAAGCCAACTCCTGCAATTAAATAGGCCGAACCTGAAATACCTCCATAGCGTCCCCATAAATTATTTATCTTATTAAGATCATAAACTAAGATCATTAAACGGGATCCTTGACCGCCAAAATCCCATCCTATAGAAGGTCCTTGCCAAAAAACTTTATGCTGCCCATAATTTTTTGTGAAGATTTTTCCTTCACCATAAGTTAATCCGGCAAAAAAAGCTCCAGATGCTTCTTCTCCTAAAATATAAGCACTTGGATGTCCGTGTCGTGAAAAAATTTTTTCAATTGCAGTGGCTATGCTTCCTGCTGTTTTCCCAAAAAAATTATGACCAGAAGAAATAACTTCTTGCAACGAGAAATTTTGATCATTTTCTTCTATTGGTGAGAGTTGGGCATTTGCAATATTTGTTATTATGAATAAAAGCGATGCAAAAAGTACAATATTCATATACCAACGTGATAAAAGAGAGTGTGTCATGGGATTTTTCCCTTTTAATTTTAAGTTAATTTATACACAAATAGAATTATAATGTTTATCCAATAGATAGAAAATAAGGCATAAAGTTATTTAAATTCTTAAATTTATTCTTAAAAAGAAGATTTTAATGTGATTGTTCAATTTCTGTACATACATTAGGTGCTAAGAGTTGCAGTTGAAAAACATTCAGAATTGAGGAGCTATATAAATATGACATTAGCTATTTCTTTGAAGTCTACTGATTTGGCTGCTTTGCTTTGTAGTCGTATTTGCCACGATTTAATTTCTCCTATTGGTGCTATTCAAAATGCTATGGAGCTTTATGATGAAGGTAATGCTGATGAAGATGTTTTACAATTAGTGCGTTTATCTGTTGCAAATGCTTCTGCACGTTTACAATTTGCGAGATTAGCTTTTGGGGCTGTAGGAGGAGTAGAGGACAAAGTAGATACGATTTTTGCTGAACAAGTGTCTCAACAGTATATGAAAGAGGAAAAAGCAATTTTGAAATGGCAGGCTGCTTCTTTTCTTCTACCGAAAGATGAAATTAAACTTTTGCTTAATTTATTATTGATTGCAAATGCGACGGTTTCTCAAGGTGGTGAAATAGGTGTTGTAATTTTACAAAATACAGATCAACGTTTATTTCGATTCGAAATTCGTGGTAAAATATTACGTATCCCTTCTCATTTTATTGAATTATATAACGGAAAAATGCCGGAAGAGCTAATTGATGCACGTATTGCTCAGTTCTATTATACGATATTACTTGCTGAGATAACAGCTATGAAAATAAGCATACACGAAACCAGTGACTGCATTACTTTCGAATGTATAAAGAAGTTCTGAACAAGATAAAATTTTTCACTATATTAGAAAAAATAGCTGAGATGCTATTTAATGAATGATGATTATAGGATTTTTATTGATCGATAACAAAAAAAATCTCAGCATATAATATCTGAGATTTTAAGAGTTATGATTTTTGTTATTTAAGCAGTTTTTCGTATGTTTTCTTCAACTGGATCACGTAATACGTAACCGCGTCCCCAAACTGTATCAATATAATTGACGCCAGAAGATACTGCATCCAGTTTTTTCCGCAGCTTGCAGATAAAGACATCAATAATTTTGAGTTCAGGTTCATCCATACCACCGTAGAGATGATTGAGGAACATTTCTTTAGTAAGTGTAGTACCCTTGCGTAGAGATAGAAGTTCTAGCATTTGGTATTCTTTTCCTGTTAGATGAACAGGACGACCTGCAATTTCGACTGTTTTAGCATCGAGATTAACAGTAAGATCGCCAGTAATGATAACTGATTGTGCATGACCTTTAGAACGACGAACAACAGCGTGAATACGTGCAATTAATTCATCTTTATGGAAAGGTTTAGTCATGTAATCATCAGCACCAAAGCCAAAACCACGAACTTTATCTTCAATCCCTCCCATACCAGAAAGGATAAGCACGGGAGTCTTTATTTTTTCTAGCCTTAGAGTCCGTAAGACTTCATAGCCTGACATATCAGGAAGATTCAGATCAAGCAAAATGATATCATAATCATAGAGTTTACCTAGATCGATACCTTCTTCACCCAGATCAGTAATGTAAACATTAAAATTTTCTGATTTTAGCATCAATTCGATGCTTTTAGTGGTTGTTTTATCATCTTCAATTAATAATACGCGCATTTCATTCCCTCATCTTGCTCCTCCCGAATCAAGTGGAGCATTTTTATTTCATAACAGTTAGTAAAATGACTGTTCATAAAAAATAATTCACAAAATCAAACACTTAATATTTAAGTGCTTATGAATAGCTCAGCAGTACGCGTAACAATTGCCGCTGTTTCCCCTACTATCTTAGATAGTGGTTAACAAAATATTTTTATTTTTGAAAGAGGTGAATAAAATTATTTTAGAAAAATTTCATATTTTAAAAATTTGATAGGATAATCGGTGCTATATTTTATTAATTTGTGACGCAAAAAAGTTTTATAATTTACTGTTTTAAAATTTTTATATTTATTTACCGAGATTTAAGTCTCTTCGATCTAATAAGAGCATCATGTGAAGAAAGAGTTAGCGCTTTTAAAATGAGGCTTCGTTTGTAGTAGTTTAAAATGCTAAAGAAATTTAAATTAAAAATTGCTTTTTATTTTCAATGAAAAGAGTGAAAATAAAGGTATAGAGGGTATATATGAGCGCTAATTTGAGTTTTGGTGTAGTTTAAGGAGTATGAGGTATGAAGTCACAGCAGAATATGGTGCAATTAAAGATGTTTCAAGTGCGAGAGAAGCGTCGTGAAATTGCACAGCTTGAGATGATGATTACAGAATTTGAACGAATGGTATTAGAACTCGAAGAACAAATTGTTAATGAAGAGCGTAGATCGGGAAATAATGATATTCATCATTTCGCTTATTCAGCTTTTGCTCGTGCAGCACGACAGAGGCGTGATAATCTCACAGATTCAATTCGTGGTTTAAAGTTGCAGGAAACAAATGCTAAAATTGCCTTGAAAGAAATTGATACAGAGCTTCAACGTGCGCAAATTCTTGAAAAGAATGAGGATAAGACAGCAACAGATAATCATCATACTTTTACTCAACTCCATTCAATGGTTGGGTAGTTGAAACTCCAGATTCTATATAGATTTTTAAATTTTGTATGCTGAAAGAAAAATATAAGCCAAGCTTAAAAAAGCTTGGCTTATTTTGAAATAAAATTTTGAACCGACATCATTATTTAATGCCTATATTGTTGGGTTTTAGTTGTCCGTAATCCAGCTAAACCGTGTTCATCAATCGAACTTTGCCATGAAAGAAATTCTTCTATAGTTAAAGTGTAACGTTGACACGCCTCATCCAAACTTAATAATCCACCTCTAACAGCTGCAACAACTTCAGCTTTGCGACGGATAACCCAACGCTTTGTTGTTGTAGGCGGTAAGTCGGTGATGGTGAGTGGACTTCCATCCGGACCAATAACATATTTTATTTGTGTTTTTATTAAATCAGTCATTGTATTTTCTACTGTAATATTTAAGAGCTAGAGACCTTAATATAATATATGAGTTTTAAAAAAGAACTAAACTTGTTAAAAGAAAAAATTAATAAAATCATTTGCAGATATTATAAATAAAACAATATGTTATAGTATTTATAGTAATTTTTTATGAAAAAACCTCTATTTTAATTGATTGTTTTTTACTTTAAGCTCCTTCTTTGACAGTCTGATATCACTCGTTAGTTGTAGGGAAGACAAAAAAATAATATAAACGGAGCATAGTGCATATATTTAGCAGGCATTTTAAAAAATAGAGAGTGAATGTATGTTTTTAAATAGTCTTGATTTGCCAGGGCACCCTAAAAATTCTCGTATTGTTGTTGCGATGTCTGGAGGAGTTGATTCGTCAGTTGTTGCAGGCCTCTTAAAAAAAGAAGGTTATGATGTAGTGGGGATTACCTTACAATTGTATGATCATGGTGCTGCAACACATCGTGTAGGGGCTTGCTGTGCAGGGCAAGATATTGAAGACGCACGTCGTGTAGCGGAAACTTTAGGTGTGCCTCATTATATTCTGGATTATGAAGAACGGTTTCGCGAGGCTGTTATTAATCCTTTTGCAGAAAGCTATGCGCATGGAGAAACACCCATTCCATGTGTCTCTTGCAATCAAACTGTTAAATTTTCGGATTTGTTAACAACTGCATATGAGTTAGGTGCAGATGCTCTAGCGACAGGTCATTACATTCGCAGTCGTGTCCATGGTGCACATCGAGCATTATTTCGTTCTCTTGATGCTGATCGTGATCAGAGTTATTTTTTATTTGCTACAACACAAGAGCAAATTGATTATTTACGCTTTCCATTGGGTGATCTTTCAAAAGAGCGTGTGCGTGAAATAGCGACCGAAATGGGCTTAGTTGTTGCCAATAAACACGATAGCCAGGATATCTGCTTCGTTCCACAAGGAAAATATTCTGATATTATTACAAAGTTACGACCAGAGGCTGCAAATCCTGGAGTTATTGTTCATATTGATGGGCAGATTTTGGGAGAACATTCAGGAATTGTTAATTATACTATTGGTCAGCGTCGTGGAATTGGTGTCTCAACTGGTGAAGCGCTTTATGTTATTTATCTTGATGTAGAAAATGCCTGTGTTATTGTTGGTCCGCGTGAGATGTTGGAAACACGTAAACTTTTTTTACGTGATGTGAATTGGCTTGGTGATGAACAATTAGATAATTTTCCTCTTGACGGTATTGAGGTTGCAGTAAAGGTTCGTTCGACGCGTCCTCCACGTTCAGCGCGTTTACATTATAAGCAAGGATCATTTTTTGTTGATTTGTTAGAAAGTGAGAGTGGTGTAGCCCCAGGTCAAGCTTGCGTTCTTTATAATGATAATAGTCATGAAGCACGTATTCTCGGAGGTGGATTTATTACGTGTGCAGAACGTGCCGCTGACACTGAAAAAATGTTGAAGAAAGTTTTATGTAATTTGAAAACGAAAACTTCATCCTTTTTCAAAGATGAAACATCCTTTGTATGTAAATAAATATATAAGATAAACAGGATATCATTTGATAATTTATTTTAAATATGAATGTTTTAATTCAATTGATCAAAATCAGCAAAATGTGCGAGGGTAAGACCTGACACTGTAGCAAGGTTGATGCTATCAAAGCCATAAGCCATAGGAATTCGCAAAGTCTCTGATTTTTGGAGAATATGTGTTGGCAAATCATTCCCTTCTATTCCAAAAATAAGTGCTGTGTGTTTTGTTGCTTTTGCATCTTTAAGATAGCAGGTAGCAGAAGGGGAAAGCGTGTAAAGTTTAAAATTCGCATTACTTAAAGCGGTTATAATGCTCTCAATATCATCTCCTCGTGTGTAGGGTACACTTAACGCTGCTCCAGAAGAAGCTCTGATTGATTTTCTATAAAGAGGATCACAAGACGTTTTATCAAGGATAATACCAGTGCTAGCAAAAGCAGCTGCATTACGAAAAATAGCTCCCATACTCTCATAATTAGAGATGCCACATAAAACTGAAATCAAAGCTTTTTCTGGAAGATTTTGTAAAAACTTTTTTAATGATGGTAGTTTTTTACGTTCCCCAATGCCAAGCATACCACGATGAACATGAAAACCAGCAATATCATCCATGATTTTTTGCGGAACACAATAAATAGGGCATGTTGGTTTTGTTTCTTTTAAAATGGGCATAATACTTAAAAGGCGTGCTGCAACAACAAGCAATGATAAGGTAGAAAATTCTTTTGAATGCAGCAACGATGATAATATCGTTTTTCCTTCAGCAATAAATTGATGCTGTCGTCCAACGAGATCTTTTTCACGAATATTACGGTAAGCTTCCAAACATGGATCATCGGCTTCGTGAATTGTGGTGATGTTTAGAATCATATGAAATCCTTAACATTATTTTTTTTAAATCACTAGGTGTTGAATAGAAAGATAAAAAATATTATTTTTAACTTTAAAGTAGAATATTATTGACAATATACAATCATAAGTATATATAACATGTACCGAGTGCGGCAAATATATTGTTTTCATATCGGGTACAGGATCTTAGGTCCCCGCTATTTCCTAAGCCTGTAAATCCTTATTAAAAGGAAAAAGAATCTGGGTTCCCAATGCCCAGATTCTTTATTTTTATATTAGGAGATGTTTATTAAAACTTATTTTCTTCTATTTTAGGGGTGATTTTGAGAATTATTTTTCTGTGAAATTATTTATAGTGGTTGTTGCATTTAAAAGTATAAGAGAAAAGCTGGAGTGAAACTCTTAGTTTTTTGTATTCTTTGATGTCTATTCATGTCATAAGGGTAAGTAATATAGGCAATGTATTAGGATTGCCGCATTTAAATATAAAAGTCATCCGTTTCAGTTAAAGGTAATAAAGAGAAAGCTGTTTAAGAAGCTGTTGATAGCCAGATTAATTGTATTTGATATCTGGAGAAAATCAACTTTTGATAAATAGTATCTAAGCTGCCTTTTTGTAAAGCAATTTGTATCAGAACTGTGGAAAAGTGATGATAAATTATAAAAATTAGTTTTATTTTCTCTTAATATTTCTTTTTATTTTAAGAGAGTGTTGGAAGATATATTAAAAATATTATCGCTCGTTATAATAAAAAAGATTATTGAGTTATGGATCCAAAAATACAGATACAAAGATTGACTATATTATCTATTGGAGCGGCTTGTATTGTATTTTCTTTAAAATATTGGGCCTATTATATCACAAATTCAGTTGCTCTTTATTCTGATGTACTAGAATCTATTGTAAATATTCTTGCCGCTTTAGCAGCGTGGTGGGCAGTTAAAATAAGTATGAAGCCTGCTGATCACGGCCACCCTTTTGGACATCATAAGGCAGAGTATTTTTCTGCTTTTCTTGAAGGCGTATTCATCATTATTGCGGCAATTTTTATTTTAAGAGAAGCATGGCTAGCATTTATAACAGTTGAAGCACCAAAAAAACCTGGAATATGGCTTTGTCCTTATTTGGCAGCATGTATTATCAATTTTTTTTGGGGATGGCTTCTTATTCGACAAGGAAAAATTCACCGTTCTCCTGCTCTTAAAGCTGATGGAGTCCATTTAATGACGGATGTTTTAACTTCAGTTGGCATTTTAATAGGGTTGGTTTCTGCATTTATAACTGAATGGGCTGTTTTAGATCCAATTTTGGCAGTAATTGTCGCTATTAATATTCTTTTGCAGGGAGGTAAGGTAATTTATAATGCTATTCAGGGTCTCATGGATGTTGGGGTTGAATTAAATGAAACGATGCGGATTCGTAATCTTATTTCAATGAGTGCATCCGGTGCAATTGAAGTCCATGATTTAAGAACGCGTGTTGCTGGTAGGATTACTTTTATAGAGTTTCATTTAGTTGTACCAACTGATATGCAAGTAGGAGAGGCACACCAGATTTGTAATAATATTGAGAATGCACTTGAAGCGGAATTTAAAAATGTCCGTGTTACTATTCATATAGAACCTGAAAATGAAGCTAAATTGCGTCTTGGTACAGCATTTGTTCCTTTTGTGTAAGAATTTTATTGTTTTATAATTTATAAAGAGAGCTACTCTCAAAGAGAGAGTGAATATATGCTATGTTTATTGATATTGTTTTTTTATGATTTAAGAGTACGTTGCAGGAACACAGAATTTTTTTTAAAGTATAACAAGAAAATTGTTACGAATGCTTCTACAATGATATTGAACTCTAGATTTATTATTGTATTCGGGATCAATAACGGTTTTCACTAAAGCGATTATGAATTGTTTCTTTTCGAAGGGAAAGACTTGAAATTATTTAGGCAAAAAGATGCCGATTTAAATTATCTTTTTTGTTTGTACTTTGAATTTCTTCACCCTTATGAACAGTATCACTGACCATAACTCTCTATAAATTATTGAATTAAGCTAGGTACGTTTATGTGGTCCTGTTACTTAATGTTGCATATTTTTGATTGTTCTCTTTATCCATAATTTACTCAAGAGGAATTTGATAGAAGAGCTAATTATTATAAAATAGCATATCTTAGTAAAAAACTTTCTATTTTTCGAAATATTAAAGATCAATTTTTTCAATACACGCTATTGTATTATTATGATTAATAATACAATAGCGCTGCAATTGGCAGTGCCATTGATTATGCAAATATTCAATAGCAAATAAGTTAAAACTTGCAGGGGGCTTTTTACTTCCGAAAGATTGTGATGCTGAAGAAACACCAACAATAGGAATCTTGCGCACTTTTCCTTCAATGATATTCAACGTAGGTAAATGAGTATGACCATGGAGAATAAGTTCACAACCATGGTGTTTAACTACTTTTAGAAAACGCTCTATACCCCATAATTTTTTATGCCAAGAAGTAGCATGGTGAAAAGGAGGATGATGAATCATCACAACACGGAAGAGACTCTGTTTTTCTGCTTCATTTAAGAATTGGGATAAAGTTTTTGCTTGTTGTTTACCAAAGTAACCTGAAGCTTGAAACGGTGGTGTCGCAATAGCTGAAGAGGCGCCTATAATTGCTATATTATTGCGAATACGCATATAGGGGAAAGGATTTTTTGTGAGGAGTCACTTTTAATCCAAGGTTGGAAGTAAGTACAGGCTTTTTGGAATGCTCCGCGAACATAAGCATCGTGATTTCCAAATGTTAGGGAAATATTTTCAGGATTATTTTGAGCAAGTAACCAGTTGCGAGCTTGCGTAAATTCTTTATCCAAAGAAAGATTAACGAGATCACCAGAAATAACAATATGGTCAGGTTTTTTTTGTTTCAGTGCATGCATTAATGTTTCTAAAGCATCTGATTTCATTTGATTGTTACGTTTTTTTTTCCAATTAAGATATCCAGTGAGACGCTTTCCGCAAAGCTCCAATAAGGAAGGCTGTGGTAAGGGTGAAAGATGTACATCTGATATATGAGCAAGATAAAACATAGATGCTAGCATAGCGTTGAAAAAAATTTAGGCAATAAAAAATAGGCAAATACAAATGTTTGCATCCATAAAACCAGAGCGATTGTTCGCTTTAGAATTACAAGAAGATGTATGAAAAATGGCACAGGGTAAAGTATATTATTATGTGTGCTTAAATAAGTATAAACTACATTCAAGTAATTATAAAGTTGCTCAGAACTTTTAATGATTTTCACGATACCATATACTGGTCAACAATAAAAGACAGGTCAGTAATGCTAAAAATCCAGAAAAAATAGGAAAGTGAGAAATGTTAACCAAACGAGTTTTTGTTGCTTCTTTCAGAACAATTGAATGAGGAGAAGATGATACTTTTCCTGTTTGGGATTGAATCAATTTAATGGGAGGAAGATGAATATCATTTTTTTCTTTATTCCATAAACGCGTAACATGACCACCCGTTTGTTTACTGATAGGGATCAGTTTTTCTTCTGTTGAAATTAAATCAGACAATTCAGGATTATTGACTGCTCCTACAGTAGAAAGCACTGTTTGATCTCCATTACGAATAGTAAAGATCCCTGTTTCATCAGTCTGAATATTCCCTGTAAAGACACCTTCTTGTTCTTTCGTGAGAGTGATGTTCTTTTTTTTACCAGAGGGAAAAACTACTTCGACTGCTTCTGGGTGATCTTGGAGTGTTTGTCGACGAACTGTTAAATGATGATGATGACTCAAAGCACTTAATTTTTCTTCTTCAAGTTCTGGTTCTTTCATAAGCCAGTGGGCAATTCTACGGTAAAGAGCTGCATAAGGACCTCCACCTTCAAAACCTCGCGCCCAAAGCCAACTTTCATCGGAAAGTAACATTCCTACACGACCTTTACCAATATGGGAAAGAAGCAAAAGTGGTTGTTCATCAGCTCCTTTCATGATAGCAGTCGCTTTTCCTGTATTTTGGACTACAATTTGTCGTAACCATCGTCCCCATTGATGAGCAGGATGAGCAGGGGTTGTAAGACCCCGTGTAACAGGATGGCGCTCACCTTCTTTCGTGAGGGTAGGGCGAAAAGGTTTTTGAATTATGGTGCCATTTGGTAGCGCTGGTAGAACACTTATTAGAGGCGTTTTAGCTAATGAGAATTCTGTAGTAAACTCAGGTCCTGTTACTATCAGCAATGCTCCACCTTGTTGGACATATTGGGCAATATAATCATAGTAAATCAATGGAAGAACGTTAGAATATTGGTAGCCGTCGAGAATAACAAGATCAAAATTATTGATTTCTTCAACAAATAATTTGGTGGTAGGGAAGACTACAAGTGATAACTGATTGATAGGTGTATTGTCAGCTTTTTCAGGAGGACGCAAAATAGTGAAATGAATGAGATCGATATTAGAATCACTTTTTAAAAGGTCACGCCATGCACGTTCACCATTATAGGGTGCACCTGAAATCAGAAGAACACGCAGATTTTCTCTAATGCCTTCAATAACAGTTATGGCACGATTGTTATTAAGACTTAATTCTCCTTCATGTGTGCCAGTTGTAACTTGAATAATGTTTTTTTCTGCATGAGATAGGGTGATTTCAGTTTGAAAGATAACACCAGGTGTTACAGAATGATGATCAACTTCTTGACCGTTAATGCTTACGGTAATATTTGCTTGTGCTGGTATGGGCTTTTTAGGGTGTCCTTTATCTTCTACTAAAATAGAGAGCATAAATGGTTTATTGATAAGAGCAAAGCGGGGAGGAGCAATAAATTTAATTTGGCGGTCAAATTCATCAGCTTTCCCTGTGATCAAAGCATTAATTGGGGCATCATGGTTAAGTTTTGATAGCTGTGGGATGTCATGCACTTGTCCATCCGTGATTAAAATCGTTCCTGCATAGCGAGAGGGTGGTATACTGGATATACTTTGTGTTAAAGCGTGAAACAAATTTGTTGATGGTGCATAATGATTATCAGAAAGTTTTCCAGCTTCAATAAAGCGTGGTTCGAATTGTGGGTAATGTGCTAGCGCATTTATTAATTGTGTATGGGCTTTATTTCTATCTTCCTCACGTGTTCCAAATGTTTGGCTTTCGCTATGATCAAGAACAATACCTACAACACTTTTAACAGGTTCACGTTGTTCTTTTGTGATCATTGGATTAAGGAGTGCAAGAATAAGAGACGCTAACGCTAGAAGGCGTAAAAAAGCTCCGCGGCGTTTTGTAATAAGCCCAATGACTATAAAAAAAGCGGGGATTCCTCCTAAAAAAAGAAGCCAAACGCTAGGCAAAAAAGGCTGAAAGGTAAGAGATTGTATCATTGCCTTCTTTCTCGGTTAAAACGCTCTAATAATGCAGGAACATGAATTTGATCGGCTTTATAGTTTCCCGTAAGTACATAAATAACAATATTCAATCCCGCACGAAATGCCCATAAACGTTGCATAGGATCATTAGGAATAAGTGGATATTTCCACCTGCCTTGTTCGTTTAGCGCCCAAGCAGCAGCAAAGTTATTTGCAGTGATGAAAAAAGAGCTAACATTATCTCCTGCAGTGATAGAATTTGTGTTTTTTTTGTTTATTGAAGATGATTCAACCCATAAAGGGGAACCACGATAAAGTCCTGGAAAATCAGGCATAATATAAAAAGAACGGGCAATAACATGTTCAGTTGATACTGGTTCCATCGTTGGAATATTTAATCCGCTTAATATCGTACGCAATCTTTGTGTGGCTGCGGTAGCTGTTTCTTCAAGGGTAAGATTGGTATTTATTTGATCACGAGTGTCAAATAAAACTGCGCCACCATTTTTCATGTAGGCATTGATTTTTTCAAGACTTTTTTGTGTTGGCATAGGGCTATTCGTATCAATTGGCCAGTAAATAAGAGGATAAAAACTGAGCTCATCCTTATCAAGGTCAAGCGCTACAACAGAACCAGGTGAAAGCATTGTACGTTCTGCTATAAATTGGCTGAGTGCTTCTAGTCCGCTTTTACTTGTTGTATCGATTTCATGATTATTGGTTACGACATAAGCGAGATGAGTAGTCCCTGCTGCTTTTATGATAGTATCATCATAGTTTTCTACAATTTCTGCTTGCATAATTGATGGATATAGAAAAAAAGCAATAAAGACTGCTATGAGAGGGAAAAGAAATAGCATATTGCTTTTCCTCTTAAAAAAGAGAGCTCCGCCTGTCCATAAAACTAAAAAACTATCGAGGGCTAATAATAAACTGGTTAGTCCTAATAGAAATCCAGTGAAATGTTTTTCTTGTGTATCATAGGGTAGAGTTTTATCACTTAAAAAATAAGGTGATGATGATTGTGTCGTTAAGTGTGATGCATGATTGAGTAGATTGAGAGCATAGAGATTGTTTTGAACACCATAGAGTCCAGGTGGAGTATGGTAGGATGGAAGGGGCGCTTTTTGTTCATCAGTAATGAGTGGAATAACATGAGAAGGAGCTGTTTGTAATTGACCGTTGGCATTGAGTATCTGCCAAGGATTGTATACTGTCGCTGTTTTTATTTGCGTTTGAGGTTCTTTTGCATGTGTACTAAGCGTAATAAGTTTTTGTAACATTTGTGTAAAAAAACCGGAAAGAGGAAGATTTGACCATGTAGGATCAGGTGCGATATGAATAAGAATGAGTATACCCTTACCATGGTTGGCAGCAGTAATGAGTGGAGTTCCATCTTCGAGACTAAGCCATGTTTTTTCAAAAAGATCTGAATTTGGTTCTGCAAGAATTTGGCGTAAAACAGTGACATTTTCTGGAAAAGGAAGGTCAAAAAAGAAGCTGTTTTTTGCAAAAGGTGCTAATTTTTGTGGTTTCGTCCACGACATAATACTGCCAAGTAAGCGTTCACCAGAACGTAATGATACAGGTAATAGGCTGTCATAATGTTTTGCAGAACTCAGATTCTCTCCAGCAAAACGGATAAGTATCCCTCCTTTATTTACAAAATGAGATAGCTTTTTTTCTGCTTCTTTTGATATATTAACTATGTCACCCATAATGAAAACAGATGGATTTTGGTTCAGTAAACGATCAATATCACTTGAAAGCTCTCCTCCTCCAGTTGTTATAAGTTGTGCATGACCTTGTAATGCTTTGATAACGTAGTACATTGGAGAAAGTAAGGGCTGTACCATTTCATTGATGTTGGGTGATAAAAGGGCAACGCGGTTTATTCGGCTACGGTTGTCGATTAAAAAGGTCGCAGCAGCTTGAGCTTGGTCATCAATTTTAATCCAGGCAATGTGATTACGTAATTCAAGTGGTAAATCAAAAGGAACAAGAGCTGTTGTTTCTCCTTCATGAAAGTTTGTTGTAAAACGAGCAAGGAGTTGACTTTTTAAATCATAAAGGCTGAGTGTTATTGGAGTCTCACCATAAGGAGTTGTACGAATGACACGTGCTGCCATATTTCCATTGTTATTTTCTATGTTTGTTATACCAGTTATGTTGGAAACATCATTCGCATACCATAAGAATGTTTTTGGCTTTAATTGTTTTATAAGGGTAAAAGCCTGACTATCTTCGTTTGTTTGCAAACCATCACTTAAGTACACAATATCAATAGGTTGTTCACCAATCTGTTCTACGAGCTTTTGAAGGGATTGGACGCGGTTAACAGGCCAAGGACGAGTATGTAAATGCAATAAATGTTGTTTGATGACTTCTGCAGAAAAAGGACCGATATCGTGAGCATTGTTTTCAGCTGTTGCAAGTAAATAGATGTTTTTTTGTTGTTTTTCTGCTTGTGTAATTAAAGATTTTGCAACTGCAATGCGTTTTTTCCATTCTTCAGCGGACGCCCATCCATTGTCAATGATGAGTGCAAGAGGATGAGAACCAGAAAATACAATCGGTTTTTGAATCCAAGTAGGACGCGCTAACGCTATTATGATCAGTGCGGTTATGGTTAGTCGTAATAATAATAACCACCAGGGTGTATGATTGGTAGTTTCCTGTTGATTAGTTTGTTTAAGCAGAAGGCGCAAAGGCGGAAAAAGTTCTTTATGAGGTTTTGAAGGTGTCGTTCTTAACAACCACCAAATAACTGGTAAGGCCAAAAGTCCAAACAAAAGGAAAGGAGCGTCAAAACTCAAAGTGATCTCCTTAGGTAAGATTTAGAAGATTTCATTTTCTTTGTGAAGTTCACAATCACTTCTGTTAGGGGACGATCTGTTAAGCTAACCTGGTAAGTCCATCCTTGATGTAAGCAAAAATCTATTAATTTTTGTCGTCTTTCTTGATAGAGCTTGTGATAATTTTTACGCAAGTTTTCTGCTTTTCTCACGAGGAGTTTTTCTTTTGTTTCAGGATCAAAAAATTCTGTATGGCCTGTATAAGGGAAATGTTCTTCTGCTGGGTCGGTGACTTCAATGAGATGTGCATTGACTTGTTTTGTCTTTAAAACTGTCAGATGATCGATAATTTTTTCAGGATGATCAAGAAAGTCACTCATTATGATGGCTTGTGAAAAACGCGTTACAGTTGAGAAATTTGGAAATGAATTTTCAATTTGATGATTCGTTAAAGCTAAAGCTATACGCTCCATGACATTAGAGGATATAGTTGGAGCCATTAATTCAGGAATAGCAATATATTCGCCACTTTTTGCAAGAATTTTTGCTAATGCAAGGGAAAGAATGATGGCATGATTGCCTTTAGAGATTTTTGAAAAGCATGAACAATATTGCATAGAAGCACTTTGATCGGGCCAAATCCAAACGGTTTGCATCCTTTCCAATTCACGTTCACGTAGGTAGATATGTTCATCACGCGCTGAACGACGCCAGTCAATATGTGCGATGGATTCACCTTGCACATAAGGACGAAATTGCCAGAAATTTTCTCCATTGCCGTGTTTGCGTTGACCATGTCTTCCGGTTATTAATGTATTGGCAAGACGATTTGCTTGTAAAAGGAAATAGGGCATATTAGCTGCATCTTTCTGTAATGTTGCAGCAAGTGATTGTGGGCTTTCTCTAAAAGTTTGTTTGCCAATAGTCATCAGAGGGAATCTTTCATGAGATTAGCAATAATTTCTTTTATAGTTATATTTTCAGCATGTGCAGAAAAATTAAGTGCCATACGATGTTGTAAAACAGGTTGGGCGAGTGCTTGAACATCATCAAGTGAAGGAGCTAGACGTCCGTAGTAAAGGGCACGGGCACGAACGCATAGTGAAAGTGCTTGTGATGCCCGAGGACCAGGGCCCCAAGAAATATAAGCGTTTGCAAGGGAATTATCTTTATGAGGACGAGCTGAACGCACTAACTTCAAAATAGCTTCGACAACGCTTTCAGAAATTGGCATTTGGCGGACAATTTTTTGGATTTTTTGTAATTTTTTAATAGATAAAACGGGTTTTGCAATTTGGTTTTTTTTACCTGTCGTTTCTAAGATAATACGCCGTTCTGTCGCTAAATCAGGATAGTCAATGTCAATTTGCATTAAAAAGCGATCGAGTTGCGCTTCAGGAAGAGGATAAGTTCCTTCTTGTTCAATAGGATTTTGAGTTGCAAGCACATGAAAGGGTTTTGGTAGGTCATAACGTGTTCCAGCAATAGTGACATGGTATTCTTGCATGGCTTGTAAAAGGGCTGATTGGGTGCGAGGCGAAGCGCGGTTGATTTCATCGGCCATGAGAAGCTGAGTAAAGATAGGACCTTGAATATAACGGAAAGAACGTTGACCATTCTTATCTGAATCCATGATCTCAGAACCAATAATATCTGATGGCATTAAATCTGGTGTAAATTGGATGCGTTTTGCATCAAGTCCCAAGACGATTCCAAGTGTTTCAACAAGACGCGTCTTAGCAAGTCCCGGAACACCAACAAGAAGAGCGTGTCCACCTGCTAAAATAGCTGTTAAGGTGTATTCAATTACGTGACTTTGTCCAAAAATAACTTTGTCAATTGCTTTTTGTAGAATATCGAGCTCTTTGTGTGCTTCATCAATATCTTTAATAATTAATGAGGCATCATCATTGATACTCGCCTTTTCAGTAGAATGGGATAATGTATCATATTGACTCATATTTTTTCCTTAAAGCCATGTGTCGTAAAATGAGAATTTCTTTTATATGATTATAAATCTTTTCATGATTTGTAACAGAAAATGAAAAGAAAAGAAGCGTGATAAGCTGTTTTTTTATCTCTTCGCACAAATTAAGAATATTTTTATGGAGAAAGAGTGTGGTTTATAAAAAATATATTATGCATTGTATTTATTGAAATATAAAAGTTTGAAAGGGAATAATGAAAATTTGTTGAAAGGTTAAAGGGTGAATGTGACACACAATTTCAAACAGGTTGCATGGTTGCAGTCTAGCAATATTCAAGCACTTCTTCGTGTTTTATCAATGGATGGTGAGGAAGCCCGTGTTGTTGGTGGTGCTGTACGGAATCAGCTTTTGCAACAGCCTATTAGTGATATTGATATTGCAACAACCTGTTTGCCGCAGCAGATTATAAAGCGTGTAGAAGAAGTAGGATTTAAAGCTATTCCTACAGGAATTAATTTTGGTACAGTAACAGTAGTTGGTAAATCGTGCTCTTATGAGGTGACAACACTTCGCTCTGATATTCAGACGGATGGTCGTCATGCGGAAGTTGTCTTCAGCCGCGATTGGAAAAAAGATGCTGAACGTCGAGATTTTACTATCAATGCACTTTATTGTAATGCGGCCGGTGAGATCTATGATGAAGTAGGAGGTTTAAACGATATTGCAACTCGGACTGTTCGTTTTATTGGTGTTGCAGAGCAGCGTATTTGTGAAGATTATTTACGTATTTTGCGTTTTTTTCGCTTTTTTGCTTGGTATGGAATAGGGCGTCCTGATGCAGAAGGGTTGAAAGCGTGTACGCGTTTAAAACATGGTTTACACAAACTTTCACCAGAGCGTATTTGGGGAGAAATGAAAAAACTTCTGACTGCTTTGGATCCAACACGTGCTCTTTTATGGATGCGTCAAAGTGGAATTTTGACGTTCATTTTACCTGAGACAGAAAGGTGGGGGATCGATGCAATCCACTCACTTATTAAAACAGAGCAAGCTTTTGATTGGGAGGTTGATCCGTTTTTGCGGCTAGAAAGCCTTATTCCTCCTGATGTTATGCGTCTTCATGATATGGCACGTCGTTTACATTTATCGAATAAAGAAAAAATACGGTTAAAGGAATGGGCGGAACTAGAACTGATTAACTATGACTGTCCAGATATTCTTATGCAAAGACTTATTTATTTTTATGGTCGGCAACCAGTTTTAGATCAATTAGCTTTGTCTTTAGCAGCTGCACGGGATCACACCTTAAAGGACAGCAAAGCGGTTCAAAAAGAAGAATGTTATATCAGGCTTTATCAACTTGCTCGAAAATGGCAAATTCCAACTTTTCCTATTAGTGGCAAGGATTTATTGGAAAGAGGGCTGGTAAAAGGGAAGTTTTTAGGAAAAAAACTCAAAGAATTGGAATCATTATGGGTCGAAAGCGGCTTTTTGATTGATCGTAATAAATTATTAGAAAAAATTGAGCAGTAATATTCTGTGTTTTGTTAGGAGTTTTTTGAAATTTTCTTTTTATAGATTTTTTTGTTATTTGGTGTGTGATTATGCAATTTTATCGTAATGTAATTATTTGCAGCGTGAAAAATATGTTTTTGTTAATATCATTTCGTAAAGTTGTTTTAACAATAGGATAATTGAACTTAACAATTTTCATTTTTTCAATGTAATTTCTATCATCTGTTAAAAATTGTATCATTTGGTAAGATAACTTCTGTCATGAAGATTGGCCAGGCTGTAAGATTTAGTTTTATTATAAGGCTTGTCCTATTTCATTATAACCAATTTGACGAAGTGCCTCTCCTGTTACCATAGCGACGCTTATTGCAAGATTCAAAGAGCGTGCGTGTGGTAGCATGGGAATGGTTAATGCATAATCTGCTGCTTTATAAACATAATCGGGGACACCTGCTGATTCACGGCCAAAAAGTAAAACATCGTTTTTCTGATAATATATTTCTGTGTAATAGGTTTGTGCTTTTGTACTTAAGAGCAAAAGACGACGATTAAAGCGCTGCATGGTATCAATAAAACTCTGCCAATCAAGGTGACGTTCTAAGGAAGCGCGTTCAAGGTAATCCATACCTGCACGTTTAAGATTGCGATCGGATAGATTAAAGCCTGCAGGTTCAATAATGTGTACATGCAGACCAAAACAAGCGCTAAGGCGTAAGATTGTTCCTGTGTTACCGGCAATATCAGGTTGAAAAAGAGCGATGTGAAGTGTCATATTGAATATTTGTAAACTGATTTATAAAGAAGTCATTTATAGCGATAGTGATTTTAAAGAGATAGTTTTAATTTATTGATTCAATAGAATACAATCAGCATATATGAAAAGATTTTTTTGAAGGTTATTTTTATGTTTATGGCGCAAAAGAGGAGGAGATAAAAAATTGAAATCAGTAAAATTTATATGATACGAAAGTAGATAATTCATATTTTTTTCAAAGCTTTGCCAAAAATATCATGAATATAAAGAGAATATGTTTTTCCTTTGTATGTGCCTCAAAAATAAGATTAGAATTTTTGGGGCCCTTTGGTATTTATGCTAAAGGGTCATTGTGGCCCGGGCTGGAAGCAATATGTGTTTGTTACGATGGGCTCAAATATATATCTTTTCACGATTTAAAGGTACTGGGTTATGATCAGGAATAGATTAAAGTTTTGTATGTAATATGAAAGAGGTAATGGTTCTCATCGAGAAGAAAAGTTTTTAAAGAAATCTGGTATTGTATCAGATTATTTTCCTTTTCCTTTTGCTAATCCTGAAGAAGCCAAATTTATTTATAATGGTTGCTAAACCTCCTGGTTTATTATTGATGACACGGACGCGCTTTTTTCTTTATCATTCTTTGCTTTAATTATTGATGTTTGATCAATTATAATTTTGATTATATTACAGCTCTTTAAACAGGGATATCATGAGACTTTAAAGGATAAAAAATTGCTAAAGGTTATTGGTATAATCCTTATTTTATTGTAGGGATATTTTGGCTTATGGTGTCTCCTTTAAAGAATATTCTTGTTTCTTATGAGAATGAAATAACAGAAGTGCATTATGGTGAGGTGTTTAATTTTTAATATGGGCTGCTGCTTCCCATATGGAAATTCGTAAGAAAGCTGGTTTTCGTATTATTTTTCATTATTTGGGAGTGCTTGTTTATAATATGAAAAGAAGAATTTGATCTGATCTAGTAAGGATTTAAAGAAAAATGAACACACAGAATAAGCTGTTTCAGAAACGCAGAGGGAACAAATTTTATAATGATGCATTGAGGATTTATAAAGTAAAAACGGAGAATTATAAAATGAAGAAAATTGTTTGCACTGCTTTCGTGTCAATTTTTATGGTTTCTGGTGCGTATGCTCAGTCTTTTACAATGACAACACCTTGTGAAAATGAAGTGATTTCATCAACAGGTATTGTACAGATTGGTTCAGATATGGCTGCGCGTTATATTACGCCTTCAGCAACTGATTTTGTTGCTTCAAGCCTTATTGGTGCTAATGTATACAATATGGAAGATGAAAATATTGGTGAAGTGAAAGATATTATTTTGCGTGAAAATAATGTCGAAGGAATTGTCATTGGTATTGGTGGTTTTCTTGGTATAGGAGAACGTTATATAGTTGTTTCTCCTGATACAATTCAGAAAACAAACGATTATGGTAAATGGAAATTTATTATCAATGCAACAAAAGATTCCTTAAAAGGCGCTCCAGAATTTAAATATGAAGGTTATTGGAATCGTTAATTTTGTCTTATCAGAAATAAAATAGCCGTTTATAACGCGGCTATTTTATTTGAAAGTTTTCTTAAAAACATAGAAAGAGTTGATACAAAGACGAATTTTATGGAGGATTAAGATTTAAGACTTTAAAGGAGTGTATTAAGTATTGTGCTTAAACAATATGATATCACCATCTTGCACAATATATTCTTTACCTTCATCGCGCGCTTTTCCTGCTTCTTTTGCTCCGTTTTCTCCACCAAAAGCAATATAATCTTCGTAGCTAATAGTTTGTGCACGAATGAAGCCACGTTCAAAATCTGAATGAATAACACCAGCCGCTTGCGGTGCTTTTACTCCGCGCACAATTGTCCATGCTCGTGTTTCTTTAGGGCCACAAGTAAAGTAAGTAACGAGGTTAAGTAAATCATAGCCAGTGCGAATGAGTCTATTAAGCCCGGGTTCAGAAAGCCCTAAAGCCTTAAGATATTCTAACGCTTCTTCATCAGTAAGTTGGGCAATTTCAGCTTCAATGGAAGCGGCAATGACAATAGCTTGTGCATTCTGTGCTGTTGCCATTTTCTCAACTGCTTGGGTAAAGTCGTTACCATGAGCGGCCTCACTTTCACTGACATTGCAAACATAGAGAACGGGTTTTGATGTTAAAAGATTCAAACCATTAAGAATGCACCGTTCATCGGCAGAAATATCTTTAAGCATTAACCGTACAGGGTGTCCTGTTTGCAGCAATTTTAATGCAGCTTCCATGATAGGGAGAATAGCGAGCGCTTCTTTATCTTTTCCGGTTGCACGTTTGCGAATTTGTATGATTCGCCGTTCAAGACTTTCAAGATCTGAAAGCATAAGTTCTGTTTCAACGGTTGTAGCATCAGAAATAGGATCAATGCGTCCTTCTACATGTGTAATATTTTCATCTTGAAAACATCGTAAGACATGGATAATGGCATCAACTTCGCGAATATTCGCTAAAAATTTATTTCCTAAACCTTCACCTTTTGAAGCTCCACGTACAAGTCCCGCAATATCAACAAAACTAATACGTGTAGGAATTATTTCTTTTGATCCAGCGATAGAGGCGACTTTTTTCATCCGTAGATCCGGGACAGCAACTTCACCGGTATTAGGTTCAATCGTGCAAAAAGGATAATTGGCAGCTTGTGCCGCAGCTGTTTTTGTTAATGCATTAAAGAGAGTTGATTTCCCAACATTAGGTAATCCAACAATACCGCATTTAAAGCCCATAGATTCTCTTTCTTTGTTGATCGTAATTTATTTTTGTGGTCAAGATAAAGCTTTGTTAGTGTTTCTATAGCACGTTTTGAAAAGAGATCTAGTCTACAGTTGTTGTGATAGTATGAAAAAATAGACTGAATAATTGCATAATTTTTTTTTATATTACATTATTGAATAATGGTTGTACTCATAAATATTAACAGTGCATTAAGTTTTTCATAGTATGCAAAATTTTCGAAAATAAGTAATCGGAGAAAATATGAGATTGTTATCTCGTCGGACTTTTTTAATAGCAACGCCTTTGGCTTTGGCTGGATGTCTTACACGTCAATCAAATGTGCCTATTTTTTCTCAACAGGACCAGTATATTCCACTGGAAATACTTGATTTATATGGGCCTGTAACAAATGAACCTTATTTTTTACCTGCAGTTAATCTTTCAATAATTGATCCAAAATTTTGGCGTCAACAAGTTAATTATCATACAGATTATTCTTCTGGTACATTAGTTGTAGATACTCAAGCATGTTTTCTTTATCTGATTGGTGAAAATGGCACAGCTTTACGTTATGGTATTGGTGTTGGCAAAGAAGGGTTGGCATTTACAGGTGTTGGAATTGTACAATATAAGCGCCGGTGGCCGCGTTGGGCTCCTACTAAGGCAATGATGGAGCGTGAACCAGAACGTTATGGACATTTAGGGCAGGGTATGCCTCCTGGTCCTGAGAATCCGTTAGGTGCACGAGCTTTTTATCTTTTCAAAAATGGGAAAGATACCCTTTTCCGTATTCATGGTTCACATGAAGCTTGGTCAATTGGTCGTGCTATTTCTAGTGGATGTATTCGTCTACTCAATCAAGATATTATTGATCTTTATAATCGTGTTCCTGATGGTTCACGTGTAGTGGTATTGCAGAATAGCGAAAATACATCAAGCGGGCTTATTTAATCATAATAAGTTATAAGATTTATTCGCTGAGTTTCATATTTCATTCAACTTTGATCCTTTCCTTCAGAGAAAAATATCAAAGGGTGTGAGTATGTCTTTTGTATTCAAGAAAGATGATGCTTGGTTGTAAATTTTTCCATTGCCAATGTAATTTTATTTATAAAACAATTATTGTTTCTTTTTATTAAGAGTTCCATGTTATTTGCGATTGCATCTAGTAAAGGGGTTAGCCATTCTTGATCGGATTTTGTAAAATTTCCCAAAACATACTGGTTAACCAGCTCTTTGGGACCAGGATGTCCAATCCCTAAGCGTAGACGGCAGTAGTTGGTGCCGCAATGACTATCAATAGACTTTATACCGTTATGTCCATTACCTCCTCCTCCGATTTTTATTCTTATTTTACCAGGTGGTAAATCTAGTTCATCGTAAATGACAATAAGATTATTCAAGTCTAATTTATAAAACCGCAAGGCTTCGCCAATTGATTGACCAGACAAATTCATAAAAGTTTGCGGTTTTATAAGAATAATTTTTTCATCATTTATAAGGCCGTTTGAGATTTCAGCCTGAAATTTTTTTGACCATGGAGAAAATGAAAAGATTTGGTGAATAACATTAATAGCCATAAAACCAATATTATGGCGATTATTGTTATAGTGAGAACCGGGGTTGCCAAGACCAGCAATGAGCAACATGTGCACCTCCGGTAAAGTATAAGAAAGCAAAAACTACTAAAAAGATAAGATCACATCTACTAAAGTTATTAGGTTTTTGCGTTGTTTTCATTGTTCTCTTGTTCTGAAGAATTATCGCTCGCACTTACGTTAGCAGGAGCAGCGATGGTAGCGATTGTAAAGTCTCTTTCCTGAATAACTGGTACGACACCTTTTGGTAATTGTACTGCAGAAATATGAATAGAATCACCAATGGAATAACTGGAAAGATCAATCTCAATTGCTTCAGGGATAGCATGTACTAATGCTGTACATTCAATTTCATGGCGCACAATGTTTAAGACACCACCTCGTTTAATTCCTGGAGCTATGTCTTCATTAAGGAAGTGTACAGGAATGTGCACATGAACGATAGATTTTGCTGAAATGCGTAAGAAATCTACGTGTATAGGAAAGTCACGGACAGGATCAAGTTGATAATCTTTTGGTAAAACTTGAATTTTTTGTTGATCAATTTCAATCGTTGCAACAGTAGTACGAAATCCCCCAGCATGAATTTTATGGAAAATATCTTTATAGGGAACTGAAATTGCTAAAGGAGGCTGTTTATCACCATAAATAACAGCTGGAATAAGACCATTACGACGAAGTTCGCGGGAGGACCCCTTACCAACCCGCTCGCGTATTTCGGCTCTAAAAGTATAGCTTTTGCTCATAACTAAAGTCCTTTTTATATAACTGGAGAATCATGAAAACCAGTAGTGGTTTTTGCATGAATGCGAAGATATACGCTGTAAAACGGCGATTACCCCATTCTGTGTTGCCTCCAAGGGTGTCTACACAGAAGTTTGTTCTATAATTCAAACTATTTAGAGATGCAAGAGTTGAAGGAAAAATCCTTGGTTTCTACTTTTACAGAAGAGGAAATATTAAAGTATGCACGACAGATGCAGAATCAATATCAATTTTCAAAGATTGAATAATAGCTTTATGAAGGTTAAGATCATCTTAGGTGAAGTGCCAAAATGTAGCATGTTGCATAAATCAGTTTCAGTACTCCTTGATTTCGAGGAATTATTGACAGCATGTTTTTGTACAAGATAGTTCTGATTCAGAACAATTACATCTTCCTCGATGTCTTCTTGAACAGAGTTCTTCATCAGCACAACAACGTGTTATTAATCCAGAAGGCGATTTTGTGACTTTGGCAAGTGAATTGAGCCGTATTATTATTGAATCTCAGCGGAAAGAAAAAAAATTGATACAAATTGCTCATCGTATTCGCCAATATTGAGTTTCGGTTGTGTTTAATCTTAAAGGCTTAGATATTGCACAACGGATGCATGCTGTTGGTTTTTTTCTTGAAGGTTTTTTTATATTGGATGTGATTATTGGTTTTTATGTTAGTTGTAATTGATGAGGCACGGTTATTTACTCACCCTTCAGCAGGAGAGGTTTCTGATGTCTTGCGTAAGATTTCGCTTAGTGCTGCTGTGATCAAGTTAATGTGCCAAGGACGTAAACGTGGTCTTGCTGATGTTATTTGCTACACGACGTTTAGCTAAGTTTGCAAAAAACGTGGCTGCTGAAGCATCAAATTTTTAAATTAAGACGCATTTTTTAGATATTGATATGATATGTGCCACTGATCCCTAGGAATGGAGTGCTGTTAGGCAAAAATATTGTGAGCTCTTGAGCCACTTTATTACTTTAGGATTCGCTTTATCACGGTGTTCTTTACCGGTTATTGTTGGTTCTGTTCAAACATCAGTATGTTCTTCTGGCCCGAATAATGACGTTTCCAACGGAAAGAACTAATGCAAAAAGCTTGTTTTTACTGCCTCATCTGAAAAAACGATGTCATATCATCGTTCACTAGGGCCTGTAAAAGAACAAAAAATTCGTGAAATATTAGAAGCGGTTGTGCACAAAAAACAAAAATTAATAAAGGAAGATAAAAGTTCTTCTCCAAAGATTTCGGTAACTAATTACGAAATGCAGAGAGAACATATCATTTGTGAAATGATGGATGATCCTGAAGCTGGTTTAACGTTCAACAGCAATCCTTTATCAAGATTTTTTGATATGTTATCGTATTTGTAATGTATTAGAGCTTCTTCCTAATATTTTACAATTTCGTTGTAAATTGGCTTTCATTCAGGCTTCTATTAATGAAGAAGAAGCTGTAAGAGAAAGAGTGGAAGCATATTTTACATCTATCAAAAAGTTTCGAAGATAATGTTAAGGTGTATTTTTGCGTGTTGCGCGGCAGCAGTAACGCTAAAACTCTGCTCATCAGATGTAGTTTTTGCACATCTTTCTGGAATCCATTCTGGAATCCATTCTTGAAGTTGTGTACATCGTCTTTTAATTTATTTAAAGAGCGTGGGCTTATTGTTATTCATACCGCTTTTAGTGGTAAGCCTGTGGTAGAGCTTTTTCTGGTTTCAATATAGAAATAGCATCAGGGGATCCAAAGGCACTCATTTAGCCAAATAGACTTGAAACGGATTGCTCTGCTGCTGTTCTTGCAATAGCTTCTCCTATTAAATCAGCAATTGGCAAGATACGCATATTATGGGCTTGTTTAATTGCTTTGGTTGGCATAATTGAATCAGTGATCACTAATTCTTTCATTTCTGAATTGGCGATGCGTTCTACAGCGTTGCCAGAAAGTACACCATGTGTAATATAAGCAGTGACGCTTTTTGCACCATGTTGTAAAAGGGTACTCGCTGCGTTACACAGGGTCCCACCTGAATCAACAATATCATCTAGTAAGAGACAATCTTTTCCAGTTACATCACCAATGATGTTCATTACTTCTGATTCACCTGGACGTTCCCGGCGTTTATCAACAATAGCAAGTAGACTGTTTAAATGCTTAGCTAAGGAGCGTGCACGCACCACGCCACCAACATCAGGTGAAACAACAATAACATTTTCAAGAGAGTAATGCATTTTAATATCACGAGCAATAACAGGAACAGCATAAAGATTATCTGTTGGAATATCAAAGAAACCTTGGATTTGTCCTGCATGAAGATCTAATGTTAAAACACGATGAGCACCTGCTTGAGTAATAAGATTAGCAACAAGTTTTGCCGAAATAGGAGTACGTGGCCCAGGTTTACGATCTTGGCGAGCATAACCAAAATAAGGTAGAACAGCTGTAATACGACGTGCTGAAGAACGACGAAGTGCATCAATCATAATAAGCAATTCCATTAAATGGTCATTCGCTGGATAGGATGAAGATTGCAAAACAAAGACATCTTTTCCACGTACGTTTTCATGCAATTCTACGAAAATCTCTTGATCAGCAAAGCGTTTTACAGTTGCTTTGCCTAGAGGAATACTTAAATAGTTTGCAACATCTTCAGCAAGACATGGATTAGAATTGCCGCAAAAAAGTTTCATAATAGAACCTCTGAATAATTATGATTGAATGTGAAATAAGTTTTAACTTTTTACTATCAGATTGCAAGTGAACAATTATAAAAGAATGCTAAATTAGCTATCATTATTTTACAATGAATGTAGTTCATTAATTTATCTGAAAGACTTACTGTTTGTAGAGTGTTTGTTAAAAATGATAAAAATAGCTAACAAGAAAAAAATTATTTGTAAAGTAATCAATGTTATGAGAAAAAATACTCTTTTGAAGAATTTTGATTATTCATTTTTTAAACAATCGATAAGCATCTTGCTGAATGAATAAAACTTATATCACAGATTGTTTTTATGTCGTTCTTTCTTGAGAAGATTGTAGAAATATAGTTATTTGTAAAATATCTGTTTTTTCAATAGAGCAGTATAAATCTCAAAAATACAATTGTTTAATATGAAATATATTTTCGTTTTTGTTCATTTATTTCTGAAATCAGGATAAAGCTCAAAAGCAATTTCGATATCCGGTTTTTCTAATTTTCTAAGTATATATTTATGCTTCTTCGTAAAATTTTGCATAAATCTTAATTTTTTGTGAAAGATATTACTTGATGAGGCAATAAAAATTTATGAGAGGCTACCAGCTTACACTTGCGATGTGAATTTTCATATTAGCTATGTTGTAATTACAATAAGAACATTTTAAATAATATAAATGGCAAATTGCGAAAATACCTTTTCTAGATATATTGTTAAAGAATTTCTAGATATCAAATGGGTCAATTATTTATGTGTAAAAAATATGAATTAACAGATGAAGAAATAGTGATTGGTTTTCATAAACTTTATCGCATTAGAGCTCTTAAAGATTTTGGAAATGTAAAGGTAAATGAGCTTGGTGGTTTTATTGAAGATGAACAGAATTTATCACATGAGAACGATTGTTGGGTTTGTGATAATGCTAAAGTTTTTGGTAACGCTGTGGTTTATGATAATGCTAAGGTTTTTGGTAATGCTATGGTTTATGATAATGCTAAGGTTTTTGGTAATGCTATGGTTTATGATAATACCAAAGTTATTGAGAATGCTCTAATTTATGATGAAGCCAGAGTTTTTGGCGATGTTAGAGTTTGTGGTGAAAACATTGTTGCTGGTAATACCGTAATTTGGGGTAATGCTAATGTTTGTAGCAGAACCAAGATCAGTCCTAGGGTTTCTAATAATGGTCGAGTTCAAAAGATGTGTTTATAATGAATTAAGGTATTATGAAACTAATATTATACAGCAGTTTTGAGGTTAAAATTGTCTACTAAGAGCAGTTGAAATGAGAAGGTATAACTGCAGTAAGAAATTTGATTTAATAGCAATTGATAACTCTTAACACCGAAGGGTTTTTTGGAAAAATATAGGGTTATTTGCGAAGCTTTTAGAGTTTGTATGTAATATATAAAAAGAAAAAGTAAAAATAATAAAAGCTTATACATTTTATGGAATAGGAGCTTTTTTCTTATATTTTTTAGTGTTTCTTTACAGTAAAATACAATTTTTCTCCTTATTTTGTGAGCATAATGGCAGAAATTTGTCGCCCATCATCAGGCTCGTTACGATGTGTTGCACGTCGATAGGAGAAAAAACGCTTTTCATCTTGATAAGTACAAAGTTTTATACAGGAAGTACGGATTCCGGTGTGCTCGAGTTTGTTTGTAATGAATGTCCATAAGTTAAACTTAAAGTGGTGTACTTTATCTGTTTTTGAAAAATATTTTTCGAACTCGTTATTGTGCTCAATAAATTGGTTATAAAATTCACTTGTTACTTCATAATGACATGGACCAATGCATGGTCCCAGTACTGCTATTATTGATTGCCGTTTGGCTCCTTGTTCTTCCATTACTGAGATTGTTTTTTCTAAAATTCCATTCAAGGCTCCCCTCCAACCAGCGTGTGCAGCACCAATAACACCGGCTTGTGGATCAGAAAAAAGAATTGGTCCACAGTCTGCTGTAAGAACACCAATTGCTAATCCTTTTTTGGTTGTAACCAGAGCATCAGCTTTTGGAGGTTCTCCGATAAAAGCTTGATCAACAACGATAACTTCACAAGAATGTATTTGGTGAACAGTAATTAAATTTTGCACTTCAATATCAAAATAATGGGCGATTAAGATACGATTTTGCATAATATGTTCAGGATAATCGTTGGGGTTTTGTTTAACATTGAGGTTTTGATAAAAGTTTTTTGATACACCTTCTTGGCGTGTAAAAAAGCCATGTTTGATATTATGTGGGTGTAAATTGCAAAGATCTTGTGCAAGAATAGGCTCCATAAAAGCTCCTATATGATTATTTGAAACGGAAATGGTTTGCGAGCTAATTTGTTATTATTTGTGATTAAAAATAAGGTATTTGTATGTTTTTATCATTGATGTGAAGCACTTTAAAAAGCTTACCCATTTGTCTTGGATCAGTTAATCGTTTGATGTCTTCGTAAATTTTTTTCTTAATTATTGTGCTTTTGTTGATACTAAGCTTTTCTGCACGTTCAAGCACTCCCATTTTGATAAGAAAATTTCCTTGTTCTAGAATTTCAACAAAACAGCCTTGTTGAGCGGCGATTGTTTTCAAAGAAAAAAAATCAACGTGTGATGTTAAATCATGTTCACCAGGAGCAGAAAAAATATCGCAGAATTTATGTCTTGAGATGGCTTGAAGTGTATCTCCAAATGCAAAATCAGATGCACCATAATCGATAAGTAAAGCAGAGCCTTGTGTTTGCATTAAACGGCTACTAATCTTTTGTGCCAATTGGTTTCGTGAGGGTCCGTATTCTAAAATTGTGCCATTAGGCATTTGAGCACATTGGGGTGGTAAGAAAGTAGAAGGAAACTTATGTATATCAGTGGTAAATGTAAAACCACCCTCTTTGTTAAGTGTAATACGACGCTCTTTCCATTCTCCATTGACTTTTACATATTGATTAATTGGAAGTGCGTCGAAAAGCTCATTTGCAATGACAATAAGAGGTTTTAAAGGAATTTGTTCAAAATTTTCAACACTATAAATTTTTTTTTGGTGAGCGAAAAGACGTTTTTTTTGTTCTGTTGCAAGGCGTTGGCTTATTTCAATAAGAAAGATATCAGCAGCGTTGAATGCTGTTATACAAATTTTGCGAATAGTGCGTAAAATATCATCCATAAGAGTTCCACGTCCTGGGCCTATTTCAGCCAGGATAAACGGATTAGGACAACCTTGAGCTTGCCAGCTCATAATGGCCCAAATGCCAATCATTTCTCCAAATAATTGACTTATTTCAGGTGCTGTGATGAAGTCACCAGCGCGTCCAAAGGGTTTTTGTTTTTGATAATAGCCAAATTGAGGATCAGTAAGAGCTAATGTCATATATTGGCTAACAGAGATTGGTCCATCGAGAATAATAATTTCTTTAATTCTCTCTTTTAGATTAGACATTATTTTGTAAACTTATATTTAAAAGCTTGAAGAAGTGCATAAAAACCGAAAAGAATCATCGGCAAAGATAAAGCTATACCATAGGTCAATCCAGTAGAGTGGAAGAGAGATGAAAACCATTCTGGATCCTCTTGAGGAGCACGGAAAATTTCTGAAATACTGCGTGCTATTCCATAGCTTATATTAAATATTCCAGTGATTATTCCAGGATGTTTTAATGCCTTAAAAGAAAAAATGGCAATGGCTAAAATGATAAAGAGAAGAAATCCTTCCATAAATGATTCATACAGTTGGCTAGGATGACGTGGGAGATATTGAGGATCGTTATAAAAACAAACTGCCCAAGGAACAGTAGTCACATTCCCCCATAATTCTTGATTGATGAAATTGCATATCCGTACAATACCAATGCCAATGGGGACACCTGCGGCGATTGTATCAAACATTCCCCATACATTGATATTGTTTTTATAAGAAAACCAAATCATAGCAATGATTATACCTATAAATCCTCCATGAAATGACATACCGCCATTCCATATGGCAAGGATATCGATTGGATGATTGAGGTAATAAATAGGATCCCACACAAGCACCTGTCCTAAGCGGCCACCAACCACAATTCCAATAGTTCCTAACGTAACAAAATCACTTATTTGTTGGGGAGACATAGGCGCTTTATTTTTAGGCCACAGGGACTTTTTTTTAAGTAATTTTTGTGCGTACCACCAGGCAAACAAAATGCCTATAACATAACCAAGTCCGTACCAATGAAATGCTATTGGCCCTAAACGAATGATCACTGGATCAAGAAAGAGAGGAAAAGCAATAGCTTGGCAAAGAGGAAAATCATTCATGAGCAAGAGCTTTACATTTATGAAGTTATATGATTATCAAACCATGACAGATGAATGCAAAATGGTCAAGTTAGGTCAGAGGTTTGTGGTTGTTATTGGCGGGAGTAAAAGAATACTGATCAATTAAGGTAATATCTATTAGAAAAACAAATACGATCTCTCGATATTATAAAATGTATTATAGTATGTCTATAAATAAAGAAAATTAAAGGAAAGCCTATGTATAATGGATCAAACCGTATTCTTGATGAGATAGCAAAATTAGCAACAGATGCAGCAGGTATTGCACAAGGTGTAAGGCGTGAAGCTGAAACTGCTGTTCTTTCACAGGCTGAAAGGATGATCAGTAAACTTGATCTTGTTTCACGTGAAGAATTTTATGTTGTTAAGGAAATGGTTCTTAAACTCTACGCCGAAAATGCTGATTTGAAAAAACGTCTTGATAGTTTAGAAAAACAAAACAGAAAAAAAGTTAAAACGGATTCAGTTTAAGCAACTAATAGTCTTTAAAAAATAATCCCCAATTTTTCTATCCTGTGTATGAAGCATAAAAAATGCTTAGTCATGAGTCTGTTAGGGCAGATGAGCAATTTATTTTTAATTTATTTTTTACAAAAAATTATTTTTTTTTAATTAAGGGTCTAGCGCTACGAAATTGTATCAATACACTGAGGTTGTTTGATGATTCGTTTTTTCTGTACCAAGCTATAGTACCTTAGAAAATAGTATCATTTATTTTCTGATGTCATCTATTTGCTGCGTTTTAATGTGTATTTATTTGCTGTGAAAGCTTTAACTGTGACGTGTATTGTTACGATGAGGGTTTTTTGCATTATATTGGTAACATTCTTAATTATTGAGGGTTGATGATGAGGCTGGCCATTAAAGCCACAGAAAGAGAAGAGCATCCTGTTGATTTTATTGAACAAATTGCTTATAAGTATGATTGGTCTTTTGAGCGAAATGTACAAGATGAAATTAGCGTTTGTGTAGAAGGAAAACGAGCTTGTTATAACCTTTCTTTTTCATGGATAGAAGAGCAAGAGGCTCTTCATTTAGCTTGTGCATTTGATCTTTTTATTGAGAATACTCGTACAGCAGAGGTACAGCGTTTGTTGTTGGCAATTAATGAGAAATTGTTATTAGGACATTTTGATTATTGGCAAGGAAACAATTCGGTTATTTATCGGCAAGGTCTGCTTTTAGCAGGTGGCGTACACCCATCCCGTATACAAGTAGAGACATTATTGATTTATGCACTTAAAATTTGTGAAAGTCATTATGCTGCTTTTCAAATGGTTGCTTGGGCTGGTGAAAGCGCTCATAAGGCACTACAGTATGCTTTATTTGAGACCGTAGGGAATGCCTAAAGTCTTCGATGTATCCGCTCGTTATTCTTTAAAGAAGTTTTTCAATATATCTTATAGAGGAATATCTATAGTAGCGCGCAAGCCTCCTAATGGACTATCATCTAATTGAATATTACCTCCGTGGCTACGTGCGATGTCTTGGGCAATAGAAAGACCAAGGCCTGTTCCACTTGCATCTTGATTTCGTGATTGATCAAGTCGAAAAAATGGCTTAAAAACTTCTGTACGCATGTCTTTTTGAATACCTGGTCCATCATCATCAATAGTAATAATAAAAGATTCTTGTCCGGATTTCGCCGTGAGTTGGATGGTATTTGCATAATAAAATGCATTTGATAGAAGATTACTGATCAAACGGGTAAAAGCATGTGGGCGTACTTGTATTTGTGAGGAGCCTTCAATAGTATACGAGAAGTTACATCGATGAAGATCAGCATTCGTAGAGAATTTTTGCATCAAGATACTTAAGTCAAGGATGCCAATATTTTCACTTCCTTCACCTCGTGCAAAAGCAAGATAACCTTCTAACATATTTTGCATATCGCTGACATCTTGCTCAAGTGATTTAATATCAAAGTCATTACTTACTAATGCAAGCTGGAGTTTGAAACGTGTAAGAATGGTTCTGAGATCATGGCTTACACCTGAGAGCATCATAGTACGTTGTTCAATTTGGCGTTCAATCCGTTCACGCATACGTAAAAATGCAATACCAGCACGGCGTATTTCATCGGCTCCTTGTGGTTGAAATCCTTCTGGTAAAGGATGTCCACGTCCAAAACTTTCTGCGGCTTTTGCTAATTGTTGAATTGGTTTGATTTGATTACGTAAGAAGTAAATAGCTATTAACAGTAAAACAAGAGCTGTTCCTACCATCCAGCTTAAAAAAATACTGGTATTAGAGGCATAGGCTTGGCTGCGCATGGCAAGAACCCGCAAGATATTATGATCAAGGTGGATACGAATTTCGACAAGATTAGAATCACCAACTGTATCAATCCAGAAGGGACGGTTAATTTGGCGCGTAATTTCTTCACTTAAAAAGTAATCAAGTATAGCAAAAAATGGTTTAGGTCCTGGAGGAGGAAGAGGATCAGGTGGGAGGAGAGAGATGTTTAATCCCATACGTTGTTGTGCAATACGCTTAATCTCTTCATAATTCTGCTGTTGTGGATATGTTTCAATTATATCGATAATAGCTGCAATGTCGTGGACAACGGTGGTTGAAAGACGTTCTGTTACCATTTGCCAATGGCGTTCCATGAAAACGTAGCCAATGACTGTTTGTAAGAGTACCATAGGAGCGATAATAATGATCAAAGAACGTGCATAAAGCCGTTTAGGCATTTTCTTAGATAACCATCGCGCAATTTTTTTTGCAGGTTCGATCATCTCAGGCCTATTCAATTGAAAGCTTATAACCAATCCCTCTCACGGTTTGGATCCATATAGGAGTTGTTGGGTTGCTTTCGATTTTCCGACGAAGACGGTTAATTTGTACATCAATAGAACGTGCGCTATTGTTATCATCCATTGCAAATTTATGGCGTGGAATAGTTTCTCCTGCGTGTTCAGAAAAAATAACCATCATTTCTTGTTCTTTATCTGTCAGTTTAATAATCTTTCCTTCTTTTTTGAGTTCACGTCGTGAAATTGAAAAGATATAAGGGCCAAAAACAATTTGTTCAATTTTGGGTTGGGTAGAAAATGAGCCACGTCTCAAAATAGCATTAATGCGGAGTAAAAGCTCACGAGGATCAAAGGGTTTGGCAAGATAATCGTCTGCTCCCGCTTCTAATCCTTGAATACGATGATCTGTTTCTGATAAAGCTGTTAACATTAAAATAGGAACATTTTTTGTTTGACGGAGTGAATAGGTTAGATTAATGCCATTTTCACCAGGCATCATGATATCAACAATAAGAAGATCGAAATCTAAGCTTTTAAGTTGACGTTTAGCTTCATCAGAGTTGGCAGAGACTGAAACACGAAATCCATTTTTAATAAGAAATTGAGATAAAAGGCTGCGAATGCGGGTATCATCATCAATCACGAGAAGGTGGGGTGCATTATCACATAAAGTCTGAATGTGATCAGCCATATTTCAAACCTTTAACAAAATTCAGTTTACATAAATTGTACTTTACATAAGTTATATAAAGCTGTCGAGCAGACAATTTTTTGCTTTATAAAGACAGGAGAAATGTTATCTATAAACTAAAAGATTTTAAAATATTGAATTTTGAAAAGGATTCTAATGAGCGATTTCAGTGTGTATATTATTCCAGTTACGCCTTTTCAACAAAATTGCACTTTACTTTTTGATAATGAAAGTAAAAGAGGTGTTTTAGTTGATCCGGGGGGTGATTGGCCTAAGATACAACAAGCAATTCAAAAAAAAGGGGTTATTGTTGAAGCTATTTGGATAACACATGGTCATATTGATCATGTGGGAGCAGCCATGCAGGCTAAGGAGGCATTGGATATTCAAATTATTGGTTCACACCGTAATGACAAACCAGTAATGGACGATGTAAGAGAAAAAGCAAAAATCTATCACATGCCCGATGCGCGTGTTTGTATTCCTGATCAATGGTTAGAAGATGGAGATAGTGTTGATTGTGCAGGACATGTCTTCCAGGTTTTTCATACACCTGGCCATTCTCCTGGTCATGTTATCTATTTTAATGAAAAAAAGCGTTTTGCTTTATTAGGTGATGTGCTTTTTCGTGGTTCTATTGGACGCACTGATTTCCCATTATGTTCTTATGAAGAATTAATGAGATCAATTAAAGAAAAAGTTTTGCCATTAGGCGATAATGTCAGCTTTATTTGTGGACATGGACCAGGAAGTCAAATAGGTTATGAACGCCAACACAACCCTTTTCTTCAGGGAATTTAATAGTTTATCATACTCAAAAAAAACCGCTTTAAAGCGGTTTTTTTAGTGTTATTGAAAATTACTGTACTGGAGCATAACAAACATGATCTAAGCCATCATATCCTCGAAAAGTTCCTGTCCTCGGATTAAAGGAACGGTATGTCTTTTTACAATATTGATACCAACTTGTTGTATTTAACTGCTGTGAAGGCTGGTGTGTTACTGTTGATATCACTTGATAGCTTGCTTGATTTTGTGGTGGGGTTTGATAAACAACTTGTGGTTGTTCGGGCTCTTTTAAAGCATTTTTGATAATTATACCTGTTGTCAAAGCTAGAAGGCCTGCAGCAATAACACCACCTACATTATTACTACTGCTACTACTACCACGGCTTACATGATGTTCATAGAAGTTATGATGATGTTGCGTATGTTCGACACGCTCTGTTGATGTAGTAATTCGATCGTAATACTGGAAGGGACCACTGGTACTTACTTTTTGTGTACTAATTGTTTCTTTGCGTATTGTTTTGGCAGCAAGCACTGTCTCTAACGGTGCTGAAATGGCTACCGTTGATATTGCTGATAACATTAACAATTTAGCCAATTTAGTCATAGCAATACTCCTTAATACAAATTTATCTTAGTTTGCACTTTAAATGTGTTTGCACTTTAAATGTTCTAACCTGAATGTAATCTGAACAGCGTTCAATTTTATTCTGATAGAGTGAATAAAGAAAAGGTTTGTTGAATATAAACATTAATATAGTAAAATGAAATCGGGTTTTAAACCCGATTTCACAAAACAGACTTTGCTTAAATTAACTCATAACATTAATGTTTATAGCTTTTGGTCCTTTACCACGACGGTCAGGCTCTATATCGAATGATACTTTTTGCGCATCATTTAATCCACTGAGGCCTGAAGCCTGAACATCAGAAATATGAACAAAGATATCAGTACTCCCATTATCAGGTTTAATGAAACCAAAGCCCTTGTTATTGTTAAAAAATTTTACTTCGCCCGTCTGAGCCATAGAATATTTCCTTATTTGATTGCCTTTGTAAGGCAGATAGTCAAAAACCGTATTACGCACCTTACGTAAACGGTATATTTAGGCAATTTACGATATCTGGAAAACGTTTTTTATTGTTTTTTGTCAACTTAGAAATTAGAATCAATTTCTAGAAAACTTATCATAGCACCTTCCGATGTTCGCAATTTATCTAAAAAAGAAAGATTGCTTGAAAATAGAATATTTAACAAGAGTTTTCTTTAGAGAATTTATTTTATTATGTTGTTTTTAATTCATAGTAAGTATAGTGGCTCATTAAATTGTCTTGGATAATGGATAGAACAGAGAAATATTATATTGATATTTTGAGCAACAATTTTTTATAATATATCACTATTTTGGGGTTCTATTAGCGTGATTGTGATAAGAGCTAATTATTTTGTCGCAATTTATAGATTTTAGATTGTTTATTGCAAAAAACTCTTTTCGACATCTCATTTAAAGTATTTTTTGATTATCTTTTTTCTTTTTTGTGTTTTGTCAATAAACCAACATCCATGGTATTAGAGCCCATTTGATCAAGATTTGGTTTCGTGAAAAGACTTGATTTTATCGATTCATCAAGGGAATATTTATTGTTGTACACTGAAGAATCATCTGCAATGGCTAATTCTATTTCTTGTAGTCGTTTGATTTCATCACGAAATTGAGCAGCTTCTTCAAAGTTCAGATCATTAGCTGCTTTACGCATGAGTTTTTCGAGATGCTGAATATGGTTGGTTAGATTGTTGCCAACTTTATTATTTTGCGTGATAAAATGAGAAATCTTGACATTATGGTTATTTTCGCAAACCGAACTAAGAATATCATCAATATTCTTTTTAATACTAGTCGGTGTAATTTGATGCTCTTTATTATAAGCTATTTGTTTTTGTCGACGTCGTTTCGTTTCTTGCAAAGCACGCTCGATAGAACCAGTAATTGTATCAGCGTAAAGAATAACCCGACTCTCTACATTACGTGCAGCTCGTCCAATCATTTGAATAAGTGAGGTTTCTGAACGTAAAAAACCCTCTTTATCAGCGTCAAAGATAGCAACAAAACCACATTCTGGAATATCTAAACCTTCTCGAAGTAAGTTAATACCAATTAAAACATCAAAAGTACCAAGGCGTAGGTCTCGCAGGATTTTAATACGTTCTAGTGTATTAATATCAGAGTGCATATAACGCACACGTATATTTTGTTCATGGAGATATTCGGTCAGATCTTCTGCCATGCGTTTGGTGAGAACTGTTATTAATGTACGATAACCTTTTTTGATTGTTTGGTGAATTTCGTTGACGGCGTCATCGACCTGTGTTTTCACTGGGCGTATTTCTGTTGGTGGATCAATCAGCCCTGTGGGACGAATGACTTGCTCTACAAAGATGCCCTGCGATTGTTCTATTTCCCAGCGTCCGGGTGTAGCTGAAACAGCGATAGTTTGTGGGCGCATTGCATCCCATTCTTCAAAACGTAAAGGACGATTGTCCATACAAGATGGTAAGCGGAAGCCATATTCTGCTAAGGTAGCCTTTCGTCGGAAATCACCTCGATACATACCACCGATTTGAGGAATTGTGACATGACTCTCATCAATAAAAACAAGAGCATGGCTAGGAATATACTCAAACAGAGTTGGAGGTGGTTCACCTGGCTTTCTACCTGTCAGGTAGCGCGAGTAGTTTTCAATTCCTGAGCAAGATCCAGTAGTTTCTAGCATTTCCAAATCAAATATTGTACGTTGTTCTAAACGTTGCGCTTCCAAAAGGCGACCAGCTGCATTTAATTCATCGAGGCGTTTTACTAATTCCATTTTGATCGATTTTATCGCCTGATTTAATGTGGGTCGTGGTGTTACATAATGTGAATTAGCATAAATTTTAATGGATTGAAGATCTGCTGTTTTTTGTCCTGTTAAAGGGTCAAATTCGGTAATTGTTTCAATTTCATCTCCAAACAACGAAATACGCCAAGCACGGTCTTCAAGATGAGCGGGAAAAATCTCAATTGTATCGCCTCGAACACGAAAAGAGCCACGAACAAAGTTTATATCTTGTCGCTGATATTGTTGAGAAACTAAATCAGTTAGTAATTTCTGCTGATCGAGTTTATCACCTTTTTGCATTTGGAAAGTCATTGCTGTATAAGTTTCTACTGAACCAATTCCATAGATACAGGATACAGATGCGATGATAATGACATCATCGCGCTCTAGTACAGCGCGTGTTGCTGCGTGGCGCATGCGGTCAATTTGTTCATTAATAGAGGATTCTTTTTCAATATAAGTATCTGAGCGTGCAACATAAGCTTCTGGTTGATAATAGTCATAATAAGAAACAAAATATTCAACAGCATTGTTGGGAAAAAAGTTTTTGAATTCCCCATAAAGCTGTGCAGCTAAAGTTTTGTTTGGCGCTAAAATGAGAGCAGGGCGTTGTGTCTTTTCAATGATTTTGGCCATTGTATATGTTTTCCCTGAACCGGTAACGCCCAAAAGCACTTGAGTGCGTTCATTTCTCTTAATTCCTTCAACCAAAGATTTGATTGCAATGGGTTGATCACCGGCAGGCTGAAAGGATGTTTTAATTTGAAATGGAATTCCACCTTCCGATTTTTCAGGACGAATAGGACGATGAGGTGTCCATAATGCACCATTTTTAAAAAGAGGATTACCTGAAGCAATGAGTGCAGAAAGAGCTTCAACTGTTGCTGTAACACTATTTGTTTTTGTTATGTTTTTAGATGGTTTAGTATTTATGGTTTCAAATGAAGCATTATGACTTTTCACTGTATGAAGTTTGGCCTTAGAGCGCTGCTTCATAACTGCAGATGGGTCTGTTGCTCTTTGATTGATTTGTTTTTGAGTTGTTTTTGATTTTTTGTGTGACATGATGAAAATATTTTATACAGTTATTCCGATATAATTAAGAAAAAAATAAAAGCTTTTGATTGCATTTGTTTTTGAAAGTATGAATTTTCTTTTTATCATTTGATAATGGGTTAAAATATTTTTTGTGATACGGTAGAGGCTACTATAGCTGTTTTGTGATACTGATCCTGGACAGTTATATTCTTTATAAGTAGAGTGAATGGAAGGCTAAGGCTGAGACCACGCTTTTGGTACGCGTAGATTGAGTAGTGTTAATAGGTTCTAGAGCAATTTTTGTAATGTTTTTTGATATTAGGAGTGTGTGCTGTAATCAGTAGTTTTATATACGTTTGGTAAAGATTATTTCCACTTTTATATAATGTCCTTTTTAAAATATAATAAGCAGCAAAAAAGACATTTACATCCTTTAATACATTGATAATAACAGAGATATCGCTAAACATATAAAATTTAAGATATAAATTCACTTTCAAAGTGGCTAAAGAATACTCTATGCTCTTTAGTATTTTTATATGGAAAACAGAATTTCTGTACTATATAATAAAAGCAACTGTAATTTTCGGGTTCCAAGAGTTATCTTGGAGGCCGATTTTTATATCTTTATAAGGTCTTTCGTGTACAAGAAAGGGACGGATTATGGAAAAAGTTCCGATGACTACAGCTGGTTTTGAAAGTCTCAAAGAAGAGTTACGGTGGCGTCAACAACAAGAGCGTCGACGGATTATTGAAGCAATTTCTGAAGCGCGTGCGCATGGTGATCTGTCAGAAAATGCAGAGTATCATGCTGCTAAAGAAGCACAAAGTCATAATGAAGGGCGTATAAACGAGCTTGAAGATTGTATTGCGCGAGCAGAAGTTATTAATGTTTCACGTCTTTCAGGCGATAAAATTAAATTTGGAGCTACTATTAATCTTTTAGATGAAGACACTGAAGAGAGAAAAGTTTATCAAATCGTTGGTGATCAAGAAGCTGACGTAAAAACTGGTAAGATTTCTATTTCTTCTCCTATTGCACGCGCACTTATTGGTAAGCAAGAAGGTGACGTAATTGAAGTAAACGCACCAGGTGGTACGCATAATTATGAAATTATTAAGGTCCAATATATCTAAATCATTATGCGTGTGTCTTTGAAAGAAACTGATATTATTGTTCCACATTTTAAGAAGCGTTTATCAGGGGTCACAACGACGATTATTCATCTTGTTCCATTGCAGCGAAAACAGGGTTTTTATATATCCACTTTAGGGGTAGGGTTGCCAAAAAATTTGCCTGCTCTTTCTTTTAAAGATCTTGTTGGTTTATGGAAAAGTCCAGTAGGAAAATCATTTCGAATTTGGCATGCACGACGCAATATTGAGATGCTTTGTGGGGTTTTCTTGCGCGATGTTTTAAAAATGAAACTTAAACTCATTTTTACATCGGCATCTCAACGTCATCATAAACCTTTTACAAAATGGTTAATTCGCCGCATGGATAAAGTGATTGCTACAAGTGAACGCACTGGAAGGTATCTTGAGGTGCCTCATCAAGTTATTCTGCATGGTGTTGATCTTGAGCGTTTTTCACCACCAAAAACCATTGATGATTGTTTTTCAGCTTCTGGGTTATCTGGGAAATATGCGATAGGGTGCTTTGGACGTGTACGCTATTTAAAGGGCACTGATTTATTTGTGGATGCAATGTTAGAATTATTGCCACGTTATCCAGATTGGACAGCGATTATTGCTGGTCGGACTACAGCAAAACATTATAACTTTGAAAAACAATTACGTCAGAAAATTGCTACTGCTGGTTTAAGCGATCGTATTATTTTTCTTGGTGAGATCCAGGATATATCTTTGTGGTATCGTCGTCTTTCACTTTATGTTGCTCCCTCTCGTAGAGAAGGCTTTGGTTTAACACCATTAGAAGCAATGGCATCTCAGACTGCTGTCGTTGCTAGTAATGCAGGGATGTATGAAGAATTAATAACAGAAGAAACAGGAACAGTTGTTCCTGCAGGAGATCAAGCAGCTTTAACAGAAGCGATTGAATTGTATTTTTCTGATTTAGAAAAAACAATAATGACAGGGAAAAAAGCGTTAACTCATGTTCAGACACATTTCCCTTTGGAAAAGGAAGCAAGAGCAATTGGGCATGTTTATAAGGAAATGTTTGCAGAGGAAATATTTTAAATATACCAGACTCTATTTTTAGATGGAGATGAATAATATTTAAAAGCAAGATACATGCCGTTCATAAACATAATGCTAAGCTTCTGATATTCGTTCGATATTTTTGATGTGCTGATTTATTAAAAGCCCTTTTGGCATTTTATATTCGTTTAAATTTGTATCATCATAATGCTTATTCTATGAATTTTCAGATGTTAAATATTAGAATTGTTCGCTCCAAAAAGAACGGGTAAAAAGGACAAAGATCGTTATAATTTCAAGACGGCCAGCAAGCATTAGAGCACTCAAAATCCATAAGGCATGATCATTAATGGTTGAGAAATTTCCCACAGGGCCAATAATACTTCCAAGGCCTGGACCAATATTTGAAAGCGCTGTTAAAGCGCCCGTACAAGCAGAAGTAAAATCAAGTCCAGTAGTGAGTAAAAGTGCAGTACCAATAAAAAGACAAAACATATAAAGGCACAAAAAAAGTAAAACTGCTTTAGTAATATCATTAGAGACATTTGAATGATCATAGCGTACTTTTACAATTGCATTGGGAGAAAGAAGTTGTGTCATGTTTGCTTGTGCAATACGCCATAAGATAATTAAACGGTTAACCTTTATGCCGCCGGAAGTAGAGCCAGCACAACCACCCGTGAAAGAAGCAATAAAGAAAATGCCAAGTGCAAAAGGTCCCCAAAGTTGATAGTCTTCAGCACTATAACCGGTGGTACTAATAACAGATGTAAGGTGAAAAATGACATCAAGGAAAATTTTGTGGAAGGGAAGATGATTATGAAATCGCAACCATGTTGCTAGCGCAAAGCTAAAGAGAAAAACAATACTAAGAAAAACGATTACTTGTGGGTCTATGGAACGTTTAGAGTATCCAGGAAGTAATAGTTTAATATAAAGGACAAAAGGTAATGCAGAAAGCAACATGAAGATTGTAGCAATTATTAAAATAGCTGGTTTATCAGAAAAATAACCAAAGGAGGTGTCATGGGTTGAGAACCCAGCTGTTGCTATCGTTGTCATTGCGTGGTTGATAGCATCAAATAATGTCATGCCAGCAGCAAAGTAGGAGAGCATGCAAGCTAATGTTAGTCCAATATAGGCAATAATAATGCCGTTGGCAATCTGGTGGATACGGGGTAATATTTTTTCTGATTTATCAGACGATTCCATATGGAAAAGTTGTATACCGCCAACCCGTAATGAGGGCAAAAGCAATAAAGCTAAGCCGATAAAACCAATACCTCCAATCCAGCATATGATGGAGCGCCATAATAAAATGCTTCGCGATAGATGATCAAGACCAGTAATAACTGTAGAGCCTGTCGTTGTAATTCCAGAGATGGATTCAAAAATTGCTCCTGCTAGGGAAATTGGGAGTGAAGAAAGATAAAAAGGGAGAGCTCCCACTACACTTCCTGTTAGCCATAGACAAAGGGTTAGTGTAAAGCTAAGCCGCGTTGAAAAACGACAAGTAGCTCCTCTCGTTGCTAAAAGAATAAGTGTTGCTAATACAGTTGTAATAGCAAAAGGATAAAGAAAAATCGTCCAATTATGATTGTTATCGCGCAAATCCGCAAGAGCTGGCAAAAGCATAGTCCCTCCCATGATTAATGCAAACCGTGCGCAAATATTAATAATAAACTGAAAAATAGTCGCTCCTTGTCTTTATTTATTGATTGTAATGTTTACCTAATGAGAATTTATACGCTTACGTAATATAAATTTAATGCTTATACTAAGCAAATTATGATAAATTGGCAATGTACCTTCTAATGAAGCTTGAAAAATAGGATTTTACTATAATTCAAGTTCTTAAGAAATGTGTTTTTAAAGACGGTATTTATCATAAACTTATAGAGTGTAATAAAGGCTGAAAAAAGGAGTTTTATAGTGCAATTGCATATTCGTGTTCTTATTATTGGCTCCGGACCTGCTGGTTATACAGCAGCTATCTATGCTGCTAGAGCAATGCTTAAACCAGTATTGATTACTGGAGTGCAGCAAGGAGGGCAGTTGACAATTACAACTGATGTTGAAAATTATCCAGGTTTTTCTGATCCAATTCAGGGGCAATGGTTGATGGAGCAAATGGCAAAGCAAGCAGAAAATATGGGTACAAAAATTGTTTATGATAGTATTGTAAAGGCTGATTTATCTAAGCGTCCTTTTACCTTATTTGGAGATTCAGGAACCCAATATTGCTGTGATGCACTCATTATTGCGACCGGAGCACAAGCGCGTTGGCTTGGTTTGGAAAGTGAACAAACCTTTATGGGGAGTGGCGTTTCTGCTTGTGCTACTTGTGATGGTTTTTTTTATCGTGGTAAGGATGTAATCGTGGTAGGTGGTGGTAACACAGCTGTTGAAGAAGCTCTTTATTTATCTCATTTGGCTAAAAGTGTAAGTGTGGTTCATAGGCGGGATCATTTTCGGGCAGAAAAAATCTTGCAAGATAGGTTGTTTTCTCGTGATAATATCCAGGTTATTTGGGATCATATAGTGGAAGAAATTATTGGTTCATCTGCTCAGTCTCCAACAGGGGCTGTTGTGACAGGTGCGCGTCTAAAAAATACAAAAACAGGTCAAAAGATGCAAATAGATGCAGATGGAATATTTATTGCTATTGGTCATGATCCTGCTGTTTCTTTGTTTGAAGGGCAATTGAAACAAAAACCAGGGGGATATTTATGGACGGCACCTGATTCAACAGAAACAAGTATTGCTGGTGTTTTTGCCGCAGGGGATGTTGCTGATAATTTATTTCGTCAAGCTGTAACTGCAGCAGGAAGAGGATGTATGGCAGCGTTAGAGGCAGAACGGTTTTTGGATTCATAGATATACATCTCAAAAAGGTAATTTTTATAAATAAAATCAAAAAAGTGGGAGGAAAATTGTGTCATTGCCATTAGATTGGAATAAATTAAGAGTTTTTCATGCTGCGGCAGAAGCAGGCTCTTTTACGCACGCAGCTCAAAGGCTTCATTTATCTCAATCAGCAATTTCGAGACAAGTTTCGGCTTTAGAGCAAGATGTTCGAGTGCCTTTATTTCAGCGTCATGCGCGCGGTTTAATTTTGACAGAGCAGGGCGAAATACTTTATCGTACAGCCCATGATATTTTGATGAAGCTTGAAAATACGCGTTTGCAATTAAGTGAAAGTCGTGAAAAACCAACAGGACATTTACGCGTAACTTCGACTTTTGGAATGGGGACAGGGTGGCTTGCAGAGCATATACCTGAGTTTTTGAATTTGTATCCTGATATGCAAATTCAGTTTTTGCTTGACGATGAAGAGCTTGATTTGACAATGCGTTATGCAGACTGCGCTATTCGTTTACGTCAGCCTCAACAGCCTGATCTTATACAAAGAAAATTATTTACAGTTCATATGCATGTTTATGCTTCAGAAAATTATATTGCAAATTATGGTAAGCCAGAAAAATTATCTGAACTGGATGAACATCGCATTATTTCATTCGGTGAACCTGTGCCACCTTATTTGGTCGGTTTGAATTGGTTACAGAGAGCTGGAAAAAGTGATGATTCAGTGCGCGTTTCGATTTTGCAAATTAATAACATTGTTTCAATCAAAAATGCACTTATGCGTGATCTTGGTATTGCTGTACTTCCTGATTATATTGTGAATAATGATGAGAAACTTATACGTCTTTTTCCTGATATGATTGATATTCCTTCTTTTGATACTTTTTTTTGTTATTCTGCTGCTTTGAAGAATTCAGCAAAATTGAATGTTTTTAGAGATTATATCTTTTTAAAAGCACGCAAATGGTCATTTTAAATAATATGTTTATAGATCTATTGAAGAAGCAAAGGCTTATAATCTAGTAAGTTATGTATTTATTGCACGGCAGATTTATTGAAGTATTTATTTTATAAAATGGGAAAAAATATTATCTCTTGATTACGTTTTCTTGAGTGCTTCCTTTAAGGATCATCGGGTTGATTTTATCTTTCAAGATCTTCTGAGTTTGCCTGGTTTTAGTCCAGCTTTTTTATTTTTTTATTAGAGAACAATCAAAAGGTGCGTAAGTGATCTTATCCTTTTAGGAATTGCTGTTATCTCTTTTTTATATGCAATCATATCTAATATAGATGTATGAAAGTGAGCTGCTATCTTTTTTAAGCATCGGTTTGAGAAGTTTTGAGAATATTAAAAAGTACTATTTCCATTATGAACTTATGTCATTTAATGTCTATATTGAGATAAGTTATGGTTTATCTTGAAGAATAAATATTCTTTATAAAATATATTTAATAATTCACGCTATCATTTATTTTTAATTCATTAATACCACCTGGGCAGATGATGATTCAGAATTTCAGGACAAGCTGTTACAAAAGCGCTGGATACGAAAACAAGCTTCTTCAAGTATTTCATCTGATGTTGCGTAGGAGATACGAAATGCCGGTCCAAGTCCAAAAGCAGATCCATGAACAACAGCAACGGACTCTGTTTCCAAAAGAGCCGTTACAAACTCTTCATCACTTGTAATAATTTGACCTTGAGGTGTTTTTTTACCAATAAGCTTTGCACAGGATGGATAAACATAAAATGCACCTTCAGGTGTTGGGCAATCAATACCATAGGTTTGATTGAGCATAGAAACAGCAAGATCTCGACGTGTTTGAAAAATAGTTTTATTTTTAGTTATAAAGTCTTGTGGACCATTCAGTGCTTCTACACCTGCCCATTGTGAAATGGAACTTGTACCAGATGTTTGTTGACCTTGAATGATGTCCATAGCTTTAATTAATTCATGTGGACCACCTGCATAGCCAATTCTCCACCCCGTCATGGAATAGGCTTTTGAAAGACCATTCATTGTCAGCGTACGGTCGTAGAGTTGTGGCTCTACTTGAGCTGGAGTGACAAAAGTAAAATCTCCATATGTTAAATGCTCATAGATATCATCAGTGAGAATATAAATATGAGGGTATTTCATTAAAATATCAGTTAATTTTTTTAATTCATCGTGTGTGTACGCAGCACCTGATGGATTCGAGGGAGAATTAAAAATAAACCATTTAGTTTTTGGAGTGATGGCAGCTTCTAGATCTTGTGGTTGAAGCTTATAAAAAAATTCAGCTTTCGTTGCTACGAAAACAGATTTACCACTGTTAAGAGCAACCATTTCAGGATAACTGACCCAATAAGGAGAGGGAATGATAACTTCATCATTTTTATTTAAAGTTGCCATTAATGCATTAAAGAGAATTTGTTTGCCACCTGTGCCAACAATGATTTGTTCTGGTGTATAAGTAAGATTATTTTCTCTTTTAAATTTTGCAGAAATAGCTTGACGCAATTCTGGAATACCAGATATGGGCGTATATTTTGTTTCTCCACGTCGAATGGCTTCAATAGCAGCATTTTTGATATTATCTGGTGTATCAAAATCTGGTTCTCCAGCGCTTAAGGAGATGATATTACGACCTAAAGCTTTTAGAGCACGCGCTTTTTGAGCTACGGCAATTGTTGCGGAGGGCTTGATGGAAGAAAGCTTATCAGCAATGAAAACCATCGTTTCAATTCCTTATAATATAGGCAGGAAATTCTTGATTATAAAAATTACAAAATACATAAAGATTATGTCGTAAAAAACACAAAACTGCAAGAAAACTGTCAGAAAATTTTATTGTAAACTTAGATTTAGTGAATTTAATTTTTTATACTGAGGAAATTTTGAAAAATCAATTCAAGAATAAATTTTCTTTGATGTTGATAGTGAAGCATTTATCCGATTTTATTTCTACAAGGCATATCAAATTATACAGCCAACTTGGCTGAAAGTTTATAGTTTGTAGATGAGATTAAGCAGATGAAATTAATTGTAAAGATGACTCGTTTATTGAAAAAAATAGATTAAAATTTTTTGTCTTGTAGAGCATTGTGACTTTATTAAATTTCTTATTTGTGTGGTTTTTTGTTATTATCCAATAATAAAATTTTTCATAATTACTGGTTTATGTGTCACATTTTTCTGTAAGTTTATTATAATGAGTTGTGATTAATTTAAATAAAATAGAGAAACAACTTAATCATTATAAAAATCAAAGAATGGAAAACTCGCCTATGAAGGCGAGATAGTTTATAGAATGCTCAAATTTTAAAGAGCAGAAAGATTTCCAGCAGCAAATTTTCCTGAACGGCGGTCTTGAAGAACATCATAAGAGATTTTTTGTCCTTCATTTAAGTTGTGTAAACCAGAACGCTCAACAGCAGAAATATGTACAAACACATCTGCACTTCCATCATTGGGTTGAATGAAACCAAAACCTTTATTTGTATTGAACCATTTAACTGTTCCTTTAGACATAGGAAACTCCTTAGTATATATAATATTATGTATTGAGATTTAAATTTCTCAATACGAGTTTAAATCGAAATTAGGCAGGAGAGATTTCATCAGAAGTGCGATTGCACAGAAAAGAAAGATCGCGTAACCGAAAATACGATGTGAAAAACTATAAAAGATTTTTCGATATAAAGCAAGCCCTATTGATTTTTTGTTATATTCATCAAAGATTGATAAAGGGAGTAAAGATATTACATTTTTGGGTACGCAGGGAAATTTTTAAGTAAAATAATTTTGCAAAGAACACACTTCAAGATTGCTAGTTTTGAGTGCTCGAATAGCCTGTGCTGCGGATTCAGCGCCAGCTACTGTTGTGTAGTAAGGAACTCTTTGCATAAGTGCTGCGTGGCGCAATGATTTGGAATCTGAAATGGCACTCGCAGTATTAGTTGTATTGAAAATTAATTGAACTTTTAGATTACGAATAGCGTCTTCAATATGAGGGTGGCCTTCTAGAACTTTATTAATTTTTTCTGCTTTAATGCCATTTTCGACAAGAAATTTTTGTGTTCCAATTGTTGCTAAAATAGAAAAACCAAGCTCGCTTAAACACTTGACAGACTTTAAGATACGTTCTTTATCTTCATCTCTCACAGAAACAAATAAGGTGCCTTCTTTAGGAAGATCAACACCAGCTCCAAGCTGCGCTTTAGCAAAGGCAAGTGCAAAATCATAATCAAGTCCCATTACTTCACCTGTTGAACGCATTTCAGGGCCAAGCAGTGTATCTACACCTGAAAAACGGGAAAAAGGAAAGACTGCTTCCTTAACCGCAATATGTGGTCTTTTCTGTGTAGACGGTATTCCACCATAAGCGTTGAGTGCACTTTGGAGATTTTCTCCGATCATGATACGTGTCGCGATTTTAGCAATTGGTCGACCAATAGTTTTTGCAACAAATGGAACAGTACGTGAAGCACGAGGATTCACTTCTAGGACATAAATTGTTTCATTTTTGATAGCATATTGTACATTCATCAAGCCACAAACATGTAGTGCTTTTGCTAAAGCTTTTGTTTGTTTTTCTAATTCATTAACTAATTTATATGAAAGTGTGCGAACTGGTAGAGAGCACGCTGAATCACCAGAATGGATACCTGCTTCTTCAATATGCTCCATAATACCGACAACAAGCGTTTCTTCTCCATCGCACAAACAATCAACATCAACTTCTATAGCTTCTGTTAGATAGGTATCAAATAGAAGCGGATTTTTAGAAAGTAATGTATTGACCTGATCTGTCTTGTTGTGGGGATAACGAGCTTTTATATCTTCTGGCACTAATTCAGGGACTATTTCTAACAAATAATGCTGCAAGTCACGCTTGTCTCGAATAATTTGCATAGCACGTCCACCCAAAACATAAGAGGGGCGTACGACCAATGGAAAATCTAGCTCATGAGCTATGCGTTGTGCTTGTTCAATTGAATAAGCAATATCATTTTTGGGTTGTGTTAAATTAAGTTTGCACAACAATTTTTGAAAACGATCTCTATCCTCTGCAAGATCAATAGCATCAGGTGAGGTGCCTAAAATAGGAATATTATTTTTTTCAAGTGCGCTTGCCAGTTTCAACGGTGTTTGTCCACCAAATTGAACGATAACTCCGACTAATTCACCTTTTTCTTGCTCTGTTTTTAAAATTGCTAAAACATCTTCAGTTGTTAAAGGTTCAAAATAAAGACGATCAGAGGTATCATAATCTGTTGAAACAGTTTCAGGATTACAGTTAATCATGATAGCCTCAAAGCCTGCATCACGCAAAGCAAAGGCTGCATGGCAACAACAATAGTCAAATTCAATACCTTGGCCAATTCGGTTTGGACCGCCACCTAAAATAGCAACTTTTTTGCGTTCAGAAATATTTGCTTCTGAGCACTCCGTACCTGCAAAAGGTCTTTCATATGTTGAGTACATATAAGCTGTAGGTGAAGAAAACTCGGCTGCACAGGTATCAATGCGTTTGAAAACATGTCTAATATTTAGGGATTGGCGTAAGGTAAAAATATCATCTGGTGTTTTTCCAGAAAGATTTGCTAAGCGCGCATCTGAAAAACCCATGGCTTTTAACATGCGTAAATTATCTGCATCATGGGGAAGTCCATGGACACGAATACGTTGTTCTGTTTCGATGATGGACGCTATTTGTTCCAAAAACCATAGGTCAATTTTGCTTATTTGATGGATTTCATTCAGGGATAAACCCATACGCATCGCTTGTGCTACATAACGTAAACGATCAGGACTTGGGATAGCAATAGCCGAGCGAATAGAATTTTTTTCATCACCTTCAGCGTGTTCAGGGATTATGATTTCATCAAGACCCGTAAGACCTGTTTCAAGTCCACGGAGTGCTTTTTGTAAAGATTCTTGGAAAGTACGACCGATTGCCATAACTTCTCCAACAGATTTCATTGCGGTAGTTAAGACAGGCGATGAACCAGGAAATTTTTCAAAGGCAAAACGAGGGATTTTGGTGACGATATAGTCAATAGAAGGTTCAAATGATGCTGGTGTTGCACCGCCCGTAATATCATTTTTTAATTCGTCAAGTGTATAACCAACTGCTAATTTAGCTGCTACCTTTGCAATTGAAAAACCGGTGGCTTTTGAAGCAAGCGCTGAAGAACGAGAAACGCGTGGATTCATTTCAATAACAATTAAGCGGCCATTTTCAGGATTGACGGCAAATTGTACGTTAGATCCACCGGTTTCAACCCCAATTTCACGGAGCACAGCAATTGAGGCATTCCGCATAATTTGGTATTCTTTATCGGTTAAAGTGAGAGCAGGAGCAACAGTGATAGAGTCACCGGTATGAACACCCATAGGATCAATGTTTTCAATGGAACAGATAATGATACAGTTATCCTTGTGATCACGAACAACTTCCATTTCGTATTCTTTCCATCCCAGAATACTTTCTTCAATCAACACTTCTGTTGTTGGTGAAGCTTCAAGTCCACGTTCGATAATTTCGTAAAATTCAGAGCGGTTGTACGCAATACCGCCCCCTGTACCACCAAGTGTAAATGAGGGACGGATAATGGCTGGAAGTCCAATAATATCAAGAGCTTGAACCGCTTTTGCGGTGGCATGAGCTATATAATGTTGCTTGCGATTGGCTTCTGCATTATTCCAATCTTGCTCAAGCTTTTCTAATGCTTGATCAAGTGCATCGCCAGAAAGTTCATTTTTAAGTTTATTATATGCTTTTTCATATAATCGACGATCTTCTTCTTTGAGTTCAGTTGCATTCGCTAACATAGAACGCGGTGTTTCTAAACCAATTTTTGCCATTGCTTTGCGAAATAGAGCACGATCTTCTGCCTTATCAATAGCGTCAGCATTGGCACCGATCATTTCAACATTGTAGCGATTTAAAATTCCCATGCGCTTTAAGGATAAAGCAGTATTAAGTGCTGTTTGTCCTCCCATGGTTGGTAAAAGTGCGTCTGGACGTTCATGAGCAATAATTTTAGCAACTATTTCTGGAGTGATTGGTTCGATGTAGGTCGCATCTGCCAAATCCGGATCAGTCATAATGGTGGCAGGATTAGAGTTCACCAGAATAATTCGGTAGCCTTCTTCTTTTAAAGCTTTACAGGCTTGTGTTCCTGAATAGTCAAATTCACATGCTTGACCAATAATAATAGGTCCTGCTCCAATGATAAGAATAGATTTTATATCTGTGCGTTTTGGCATGACTTTTTCCTATAGCAAGCACCTATGCGTAGTTGCGGTAGGCAGAAATTAGAATGTTGGCTAAACTCGTTTTATAGGTTAATAGATAAAGAAAGTAATCCATAAAATACTTTTTTATATTTTTTCTTTGGGGATAATGCTTGAAAACAGTGTGCTCTTATAAATAATGGTTAAATAATTTTCAAACGCAAAAGATGAAAGCATGAGTTGATTTCAGCAATGTTAGCTGAAATAGAAGATATATAAAGCGTTATTTTTGTTAATCTAACATGTATTATAAAAATATGTTTTGAAGCATTATTATATTATACATTAGTAAATACGTTTTTTTGTGTATGCCTTGGTGATTAGTATTATGATATTTCAAATATAACGTTTTTTAAAATATAACTATAAAGCTAGCTTTGGCTGTAATACTGTTTAGGTGGATTTTGTACTAGATAGGTTCAAGAATAACGATAGCACTGTATTTAGAGTTATAGGAGTTTATGGTAAATTATCTTTTTATAATTACATGTCTAATAAAGTATCTTTGATAAATGGTCGGGACTTATTCATACCAGTTTGCAGAAAATACAAGCCTTTATACGAATGATAAAGAAAGTCTAAATACTAAAACTATATGATTAGGTTATTTCTTATAATCCATAATCAAGTTGCGAAAATGGTGAAAAAGATAATGACTATCTTGAGGTCCAGGCGAAGCTTCAGGATGATATTGAACAGAAAAAATCGGTTTTTCGATAATTCGAATGCCGCAGTTTGAACCATCAAAGAGAGAAATATGTGTCTCTTCAACATGTTGTGGTAGCGATGTTTTATCTACGGTGAAACCATGATTCATTGATACAATTTCGACTTTGCCAGTAGTAAAGTCTTTAACAGGGTGATTGGCGCCATGATGCCCTTGACGCATTTTTATAGTTTTCGCTCCCACGGCAAGAGACAGCAGCTGATGACCAAGGCATATGCCAAAAAGTGGTATGTTGCAATCAATGAATGTTTTGATGGTTGGAACAGCATATTTGGCTGTAGCAATTGGGTCTCCTGGACCATTAGAAAGGAAAATACCGTCGGGATTCATAGATAAAATTTCATTTGCATTTGTAGATGCTGGCACAATAGTTATGTGTGCACCCAAGGCTGATATAAGGCGAAGAATATTGCGTTTAATGCCATAATCAATTGCAACAATGTGAAAATTACGTTTGCTATTTACACTATATCCTTTATTCCATATCCACGGGTTTTCATTCCATTCTATTAATTGTTTTGACGTTACTTCTTTTGCAAGATCAAGATTGATAAGACCAGACCATTTTTGGGCACGCTTTTTTAAAGCATTAATATCAAAATTTCCATTTGGATCGTGGGCAATGACCGCATTGGGTACACCTTTTTCACGGATAAGAGTGGTTAATGCTCGTGTATCAATATCGTAAAGTGCAATAATTTTTCGTTCTTTAAGCCACTGATTTAGATTTTCATGTGCACGGTAGTTAGAAGGACCAGTAATATCTGCTTTGAAAATAGCACCAACTGCACCATGGTAATTGAGAGGTGTAAGATCTTCAATATCTTCTCGATTAGTGCCTACATTACCAATATGAGGAAAAGTGAAATTAACGATTTGTCCTGTATATGATGGATCTGTGAGGATTTCTTCATAGCCTGTTATGGCGGTATTAAAACATACTTCAGCTTCAACAATTCCCGTAGCACCCGCACCTTTACCTTCGATTACTGTACCATCGGCTAATACTAAAAGAGCTGTAGGCTTATTTGTGCTCCAAGGACTGGGAAGCGAGATGGTTTGTGTCATTGTTTGGGCTCACAATTTGCTATTTGAAGGCATAATACTCAAACTCACGCAAAAACCACGCAACTATAATTAATGCTATACATTGTAATTTTTACTTAGAGTTAAAGTATAAGGATATTTTATAAAGAGGTAAAGATCCAGATTTGAGTTTTCTAAAACTATTTAGAGACATTAATTCCTTAGAATGAAGCAAATAAAACAGTGAGGAGTTATGGGCTTTGTCTTATTGGAATAATGAGAAAACCATTACATAGGGTTTTGTTAGATTTGAAAGAAAATTCAATATACAAGTTGGAAAAATAGAGATATGGTAAAGAAACGCTCTGCAAGGCGTCATTGTTTATAATCGGTAATGCTGTAAAAAGCTGTAAACGGGACTATTATGCCCCGAGTTGTTATTGTTACAGTTTCCAACAAAAATAGAGTTTTATTTGCTTTAAAAGGCAATAGAGAACACTATTTTATGATCGAACTTTTCTGCCAATCCATATAAGGATGCAGGCTCCAATAAAACCTGAAATGAGATAACCCAGCCAACCAGCAAAATTGATTTCTAAAAAGCTTAGAAGGAAACTGGCTAATGCAGAACCAACAACACCTAAGATAATATTTAAAAACATCCCTGTTCGGCTGTTCATAAAATATTGTGCAATCCAACCTGAAAGTCCACCAATAATAATAGCCAAGATCCAATTGATATATGTATTTTCCATTCCACTCTCCTATGTCTAAACTTAAACTGTTATGTTTAACTGCAGTAGAAATTAGAGTAGGTTGTTTCAAGGTCAAGAATTATGCATTGTGTTATTTAAAGAGAGCCTGTTGTTTAAAGCTTTATGATGGTTTTTTGTGTTGATTTTCTTAAGCAATGATTGAATTCAATCTATACAGAAAAGATAATTATTCTTTCAAAAAAATGAAGGATTAGCTATTTATTTATACAAAAGGATCCTTAGATAAGAATTTTGGAGTATTCTTCGTTCTTTTTAATTGAATAGATTGTTATTTTATAGCGACAAGTTTTTTAAAAGAATAAACGTGATTAAAGTTCATTATTTTGTTTTTAATGTATTTTTAACATTATAGCTTGCGCATGTTAAATCATAACCACATGGATTTTGGAAAATTTTAAGGCCAAAGTCAGGAAGAACAGAATAAAGGTGATCAAAGATGTCAGCTTGAATTTGTTCGTATTCTTCCCAAATGGTGGTATTCGTAAAGCAATAAATTTCTAAAGGTAAACCATTCGGCGTAGGAGGTAATTGCCGTGTCATTACAGTTGCGTTTTTTTTGACATTTAGATGCTCTCTTAAATAAGATAATACGTAAGCCCGAAAAGTACCGATATTAGTTAAACGGCGAGTATTTGCTGGTATATCATGATTTTTTTCTAAGCGAGTATTCCATTCATTAATTTCAGGTATTTTTTGTGCAAAGTAGTTTTCTAGGAGATTAAATCGTGCTAAATATTCCTCTTCTTTTTTTGTATGAAAGCGGATACTTGCTTGATCAATAAATAAAGATCGTTTGATACGTCGACCACCTGATTCTTGCATACCACGCCAATTTTTGAAAGGATCAGTTACCAGTTTACGGATAGGAACTGTAGTAATTGTTTTATCAAAGTTTTGAACTTTTACAGTATGAAGGGCAATTTCAATGACATCACCATCTGCACCAAGATTAGGAATTTCAATCCAATCTCCAACACGTACCATATCGGTAGATGAGATTTGAATTCCTGCAACAAGAGAAAGTAATGTGTCTTGAAAGATCAAAATCAAAACAGCTGCCATTGCACCAAGACCAGAAAAAAGAATAAGAGGCGATCGGTCTATTAATGTGGCCAATATAAAAATAGCAGTAAGCGTAAAAAGTGCAATTTTAGCTATTTGAATGTACCCTTTTATTGGCTTTAACCTTGCTGCAGGTCTTTGTTCATAAAAGGTATTAATGATATTAAAAAGAGCAGAAATTGTTAAAGCAACGATAAAAATGATAAAGGCATTGAAGACATTTCGGATAATTGTACTGAGAATATTGGGCAATGTAGATATAAAATTGATGCCAGTTGAAAGAATAAAAGCCGACGCAATATGAGCTATGTACTTAGTAATATTTTCAATATCAGTAATTGTATTGTGATGGAGGAACGCAGCGAGGTGTTTTTTTCCGCGAATAAGTAAGATACGTGTTAAAAAATTAACTAAAAGTGCAATAAGAATCAGAACGACTAACCAAGAAACCATTTCTAGTGATGGATATTGAACAAGAAATTTAGGCACTGTACTTTATCTCCATTTTGGTTATTCATTTCTTATTTAAGATGAAGTATTGGAATTATGCTTCAAAGTAACTAAAATGCAAATAAAGAATTTTTAAACTCTGTGAGAGATAATGCGTATTCCGCCTGATTTTCTTGATGAGATTCGCGCTAGGTTGCCAATTTCAGTGGTTATTGGTCAAAGGGTGATATTTGATCAAAAAAAAAGTAAACCTTCACGTGGTGATTTTTGGTGCTGTTGTCCATTTCATGGTGAAAAGACTCCAAGTTTCCATTGTGATGATCGTCGGGGTCGTTATTATTGTTTCGGTTGTAATACAAGCGGTGATATTTTTACCTTTCTTTGCGAACTTGATGGATTGCGCTTTTCGGAATCTGTAGAGCGTTTGGCTAATTTTGCAGGTATGAAATTACCTGCCTTTGATTTACAAAATCATAAAGATGAAATGAAAAAAAATGATCTTTATGATGTTATGAAAATAGCGACGGATTTTTTTCAAAATAACTTACATCATCAAATTGGTGCCCAAGCACGCCATTATCTTGATGAACGTGGTGTTACATTAGAACTTGCAAAGCGTTTTCAGATTGGTTTTGCTCCGATAGGACGTACAACTTTGAAAGATGCGTTGAGTGCGCGTGGTATTTCACTAAAGCAAATGGAGGATTGTGGCCTCCTTATATCCGGTGAAGATATTTCTACTCCCTATGATCGATTTAGAAATCGCATTATATTCCCTATTGAAGATTTACGTGGCCGTGTGGTTGCTTTTGGGGGGCGTTCGTTAGATAAAAATGCACGAGCAAAATACTTAAACAGTCCTGAAACGGTTCTTTTTCATAAGGGTAATATGCTTTATAATGCGGCATCTGTCCGTAAAAATAGCCGTGCCTCAGAAAAAAAAGAAGCATGTTCTGTTCTGGTTGTTGAAGGCTATATGGATGTCATTGCTTTAACTAAGGTTGGTTTTGAAAAAGTAGTTGCCCCTTTAGGAACAGCATTAACAGAAACGCAAATTGAACTTTTATGGCAAATGGAGTCTGATCCGATTTTGTGTTTTGATGGAGATAATGCCGGTTTAAAAGCTGCTTTCCGTGTTGCTGATCGTGTACTTCCTCTTTTAAAAGCAGGAAAGTCTGTGCGTTTTGTTTTATTGCCAAATGGTAAAGATCCAGATGAAATTATTCGTACAGGAGATGCTCATCTTTTTTCTTCTTTTGTTCAAAAAGCAATTCCATTGATTGAGCTTTTATGGTGGCGTGCTACTTCCGGAAAACATTTTACAACTCCAGAAGCACGCGCTGCATTGGAGCGAGAACTAAAACAACAGATAGCAACAATTAAGGATAAAGATATACATCGTTATTATTTTCAAGATATCAAAAGACGGCTCTTTGCGTTTTTTCGTTCATCTTTATTAAAGCAAAAGAAGCAAGGAGAATATATTCAAAATCAAAAAGATGGAGTGTTTAAAGACCAATCTTTTTCTGCATTAGAAAATTCTAATATAGTTCGTAGTTCAAAACATTTCATTCCTTTGCGTGAAGCAGTTATTTTGCTGATTTTAGCTTATTATCCTGAACTGTGGTACGAGAATTTTGACGTTTTTGCAGAATTAGAATTAAAAAATGATCAATTAATGAGTTTGCATCAGTCCATGTTGGAAATTCTTGGAAATCAACAGTTATGTAATAAAGGAACAATGACTGTACTTTTAGAAGAAAAAGGGAAAAAAAGTATTTTAGAGCATATAGATAACCTTGTGCAAAGAGTTGGTATGCGGATTACTTTTGGAGGTGCTCCTGTAGAAGATGCTCGTGCTGTATTAAAACAAGCTATCTACTTGCATCTTCAAGAACACCACCTACATAAAAGACTACAAGATATCGAAGAGGAACTCATAAAAAATCCTAGAGATGAAGTTTTTGATCTACTTCGTGAGGTGAAAGCTGAATTGGAACGAACACAGGCAACAGAGGCTTTAATTGAGGGATTCGGATCTTGGTTTTGCGAAAAAATAGATGAGGGCAAACCAAAATAGAATAAAATGATTCGCTTTTTAAAAGCGAATCAGTCACGAAGTCTGATATAAAAGCCTTAATTATTGAAATGACGTTTTTGTGAAGAATAATGACTAAATTTTAGGAAAAGCGGGAAATTGGTTCTTACTATGTGGTGCAGATATTATCTCAGAAAGACTGAGATATATTGGGTTGATCTCTATAGTATTCCCGTGATTTTGCGTGAAAAGGTGTGTATAAAAGTGTGTCTTTTTGAATAAAAGATTAATCCTGTAAACAGTGCATATAAAAATTTTAATGCGCTAAGTAAGAATAATAAGCTGATCACACGAACCTACCTAGTGATCAAGTGGAGTTAACAGTATGGCAACAAAGGTTAAACAAAAAGATAATGTGGAAGAAATGGGCAAAGTAAGCTCGGATGGTTCTCTTCTTGATTTTTCCGATGATGCTATCAAAAAAATGATGAAACTTGCCAAAAAAAATGGCTACGTGTTGATGGATGAGTTGAATGCAGCTCTTTCTTCTGAAGAATTCACGTCTGAGCAAATTGAAGATATATTGGCAATGTTCTCTGAGATGGGTATTAGCGTTATAGATGATGAAGATGAAATTGAATCTGGACAATATGAGGAAGAAATTACAGTAGAAGGTGGCGATTTAGTAGAAGCCACAAATTATGCGGTTGCAACAACATCTAAACGTGAAGTAGCCGACCGAACTGATGATCCAGTTCGTATGTATTTGCGTGAAATGGGAGCCGTTGAATTACTCTCGCGTGAGGGTGAGGTTGCTATCGCTAAACGTATTGAGGCTGGACGTGAAACGATGATTTCCGGTCTTTGTGAGAGCCCTTTAACATTTCAAGCTTTAATTATTTGGCGTGAAGAGTTGCAAGAGCAGCGTATTCTTCTGCGTGAAATTATTGATCTTGAGATGACTTATTCTGGTCCAGAAGCGAAGCAGGCTCCTATTATTGATGAAAGTGAAGTCAAAAAAATAAAAGAAGAAACATCATCTTCTAGCATGCGTGATATGAATGATCTTGGAGAAGAGATAGGGGGCGAAGATGATGACGAAGAAGATGACGAAGTTAATTTATCGCTTGCAGCAATGGAGCATGAGTTGTGTCCTCAGGTTGTGGAGACTTTAGATTTTATCGCTGAAACTTATGTAAAATTACGTGAGCTACAAGATCAACAAGTTGAAAGCAGTTTATCACATCGTAAGGCAGAACCTCTTTCATCGGAACAAAGAAAACAATATACTGAATTGAAAGATGCTTTAATCCAAGCAGTAAAATCTCTTTCTTTAAATCAAAACCGTATTGAGGCATTAGTTGAGCAATTATATGATATCAATAAGCGGTTGATACAGAGCGAAGGTAAGTTGAAGAGGCTTGCTAGTAACTATGGGATTGGGCATGAAGATTTCTTAAGAGAATATCAAGGTCGTGAATTGGACGCTGATTGGGTTAATTATATTGCAACTTTATCAGGACGTGGTTGGAAAGAATTTTCAACTTGTGAAGCTAAAGTCATTCAGAGTTTGCGTAATGAAATACAAAATCTCGCGCAAGAAACTGCTATTTCAATTAGTGAATTTCGTCGAATTGTTACGCAAGTACAGAAAGGGGAGCGTGAAGCGAATATCGCTAAAAAGGAAATGGTGGAAGCTAATTTGCGTCTTGTTATTTCCATTGCTAAAAAATACACTAATCGTGGTTTACAATTTCTTGATCTTATTCAGGAAGGCAATATCGGTTTGATGAAGGCCGTTGATAAATTCGAATATCGGCGTGGATATAAGTTTTCAACTTATGCGACGTGGTGGATACGTCAAGCAATTACACGGTCTATCGCTGATCAGGCACGGACTATCCGTATTCCTGTTCATATGATTGAGACAATTAATAAAATTGTTCGTACATCACGCCAAATTTTACATGAAATTGGACGTGAACCAACACCAGAAGAACTTTCTAGCAAGCTTTCTATGCCGTTAGAAAAAGTACGAAAAGTACTTAAAATTGCGAAGGAACCTATCTCACTTGAAACACCTGTTGGTGATGAAGATGCTTCTCATTTAGGTGATTTTATTGAAGATAGAAATGCATTGTTACCAATTGATGCGGCTATTCAGGCTAATTTACGAGATACAACAACGCGCGTTCTTGCTTCATTAACACCACGTGAGGAGCGTGTTTTAAGAATGCGTTTTGGTATTGGAATGAATACTGATCATACATTAGAGGAAGTTGGCCAACAATTTTCAGTGACCCGCGAGCGTATTCGTCAGATTGAAGCAAAGGCACTTCGTAAGTTGAAACATCCTAGCCGTTCACGCAAATTACGGAGCTTTCTTGATTCTTAATTAAAAAGAACAGCGTTTTTAAAAGATAAATAAAAATATGTTGTGCGTACTAGATCAAATTTTATTGATTTTATCCTTTAAAAGAATTGTCTTATGAAAAAAGTAGATCCTGTTTATGAGTAAAGAACTTCCTTTTTGGAAAAGGAAAAAATTAGAGGAAATGTCTGTTACTGAGTGGGAAAGTCTTTGTGATGGTTGTGGGTGTTGTTGCTTGCATAAATTAGAAGATGACGATACTGGTGACATTTATGCAACGAGTATTGCTTGTCGTCTTTTAGATAAAGATACTTGTCAATGTAAAAATTATATTCACCGTAAATCAATTATTTCAGATTGTGTATTATTAGATATTGCTACGATTAAAACAGCTCGTTGGTTGCCAGAAAGTTGTGCTTACAGGTTGGTGAGTGAGGGTAAAGATCTTCCGTGGTGGCATCCATTAATCTCAAAAGATTTTCAAACGGTACATCAAACTCAATTTTCTGCACGTGAGCAGATTAAGATTCATGACGATGAATTATCATCTACGGAATCTTATTATCAATATATCACCGGAATTCTTTATAAAAACCGATGATATAATTATTTTACTCAATGATTGATGATTAGTCGTCTATAGCAAATGTTATAGTGACACTAACATGATAATTCAATTCACCTCCTGAAAAGTTTGTATCTGCATAGCTTGCAGATTGTGCTCTACTCATAAGGCGTGGTGTTGGATAATATTCGTTATTACTTTCATTAATTGTAATAATCTTTCCTAATTTCACGTTGGCTGCTTGAGCTAAGGTTTCTGCTTTTGCAATAGCTTCAATAACAGCTTTTTTACGTGCTTCTTTATACAATGGCTTTGTATCGGCATTGGTAAAGGTAATTCCATTAACAGAATTCACACCAAGTGCCATTGCTTGATCAAATATTTTACCAGCGTTGGCCAGATCACGGATATTTACTGTTAAAGAATTTGAAACACGATAAGTTATTTCATTGTTCTTTTTTTCTTGTTTTTTATCTGAGTTCGTTTGGTAAATAGATAAGCCTGATGTTTGCAAGTCATTTGCTTGAATGCCATTATTTTTAAAAGTATCTAAAATATCATTCATAAATTTATTATTCGCTGCTAATGCTTTTTGAGCAGTCGTATCATGAGTCACAACGGCTAGATTGATAATCGCCATGTCTGGTGTTGCTTGGTTTTCACCGGTTGCTGTAACTGTAATTGTTGGTGCATTTTTTATTGTTTCTTCCGCATGTACGAAGCATGAAGTAGTGAGTAGAGATAATACAGTCAATATCGACAACTTAATTCGGTAGACCTTCAACAGTTGGAAAATCATTTTAGTCATGTTCAATCCTTATAATATATATATTCTATTACTTTCCCATTTTTTGTATTTATTGTAAAGGAATTAGGGCGCTGAAAGAAAAAAAAACGAGAAGAAAGAAAAAAAGGCGAAGTATAATTAAAGCAAGCTCTTGTATAATAGGATATTTTAGTTTAGAGAAAATCTCTGTGGGGCCTGTAGCTCAATTGGTTAGAGCCAGCGGCTCATAACCGCTTGGTTGGGGGTTCGAGTCCCTCCGGGCCCACGTTTTCCTAATAAAATCAATATATTTATTTCAAGATGAGGGACCTTGTGGGTATTCATTCCATTAGTCTATCTCTGGTATGAGAAGGTCATGATATAAAGGTCCTTAATTAGGTTTTACTGATCAAGGATTTATGTGGTATGTACAGTTGTTTTTCTGATCTTAGCAAGAATGGTGATTTATTAATGCTTTATTTCGTGAAAAAAGAAGTTGTGGCTAGTGTTTATTGCACCATTTTTTAGATAAATGATGATTAGCAGTCTTAATAGGAAATAGGAATCGTCTAGTTTTTCTCTTTATACTCTTTGTTTATAAAGTAACAATGATATATTGCAGTGATATGTGGTAGTTGGGGTGAAACTTTATGGATATTAAGGATCAATTGTGTCTGTACTGCCCCCTTTAACAATTCGCCTTTGTGGGCCACGCGGGTTTTGTGCTGGTGTTGATCGTGCTATCCAGATTGTTATTCTTGCATTGAAAAAATATGGTTCTCCAGTATATGTCCGTCATGAAATTGTACACAACCGCTATGTTGTTGAGGGATTGCAGCAACGAGGAGCCATTTTTGTTGAAGAACTTTGTGAGATACCTGAAGGGCATCGTAGTCGGCCTGTTGTGTTTTCTGCTCATGGTATACCAAAGTCTGTACTAGAAGAGGCTGTTCGTTACAATCTATTTTATCTTGATGCGACATGTCCATTAGTTTCTAAAGTCCATAAGCAAGCAATTCGTCATCAACGTCATGGCCGTCATGTTATATTGATTGGTCATGCTGGTCATCCTGAAGTAATTGGAACTATGGGGCAGCTTGAAGAAGAGAATGTTACATTGATTGAAACGGTAGAAGATGCTTTATATTATCAACCAAATAATCCAAATAAATTAGGATTTGTAACACAAACAACACTCTCTGTTGAAGATACAGCAGAGATTCTTAATATATTAAAACAGCGTTTTCCTGCGTTAGCAGCTCCAGCGGCTGAATCAATTTGTTACGCTACCACTAATCGGCAAGATGCTGTTAAGGCAGCAGCGTTAGGAAGTGATTTATTTTTAATTGTTGGTTCACCGAATTCATCTAATTCTAGACGTTTGGTGGAAGTTGCTGAGAAATTTGGTGCGCGTCAATCTATTTTAATTCAGCGTGCTAATGAAATTGATTTTGATAATCTAGGTATTCTTTCAGCCATTAGTCTTTCAGCAGGAGCGTCAGCTCCTGAAATTATTGTTGATGAAATCATCACAGCGTTTCGTGCACGTTATGATGTTACAATAGAATTGGCTGAAACTTTAGTTGAAACGGAAACATTTTTAGTGAATCGTGAATTACGTGATATCAGCCTATCTTCTGAAGATATAGCTTTTATTAAAGGACGAGCAGAAGTACTGAAAGATGAAAATAACGATAACAGTGTTCATCAAATAAAAGAAAAATAGGCGCAATTATAGGGGATATAATCTAAGGCATTTAAACCACGTTACTCAATAGGTTTGCTTTTAAAAACAAGGAAAAGAGAGGATGTTGGAAGTCTAGAGTTTTATAAAATAGAGTGACTATTCACTTTAATGTTTATGACAAGCATTTTTTAGAAAATAATTTATCTTTTATATATCTCTGTACAGCATTTATATCCGATATAGCCTTTCTTGTTATAAGAATTGTTTTAAAAGGTAATAATATTATAATTTGTTGTATTGGAAAGGAGATATAGTTTTGCAATTTTAATGTATGTTATTGCTGCTTGATAGGTTATGACGTAATGTGGCTTTATGCTTTTTACTTATACCTTTCTAAAATTAACGAGATGAATTTCTTGATAGTTTTGTTCTTCAAAAAAATCATTAAAATATTGGTTTAAACTTTATTTTTGCAGTAATGTGAACTTGTTGGCTGAGATAGAGTTTTGTTTTTGTTATGTTAAATCGAAAAAAAGTTGTTGAAATTTATACAGATGGTGCTTGTTCAGGAAATCCTGGTTTGGGAGGATGGGGAGCAATTTTACGCTGGAATGGTCATGAACGTGAGCTTTATGGTGGAGAAGTATATACGACCAATAATCAGATGGAACTTATGGCGGCGATTCGCGCGTTAAATGCTCTGAAGGAATCATGTTTGGTTGATCTTTATACGGATTCAGCTTATGTGCGTAACGGGATTTCTACCTGGGTTGAGAGATGGAAAAAAAATAATTGGCGTACTGCATCGAAAAATTCTGTTAAAAATATGGAGTTATGGCAAGCCCTTGACTATGCTTGTTCTCAACATGATATCAGATGGCACTGGATAAAAGGACACGCAGGTCATCCAGATAATGAGCGTGCAGACGCACTCGCACGTAAAGCAATTACTGAATATCGTGAAAATGGCTGTTTTTCGATATAATTTTTTATCTCATGGAATGACAGTACGGTTTGATTATGTGTTTATTGCAAATGTTCCACTGAAGGCATGATCTTGGTAAGAAATAGTATAAAAAACAGTTTCATTTAATTCATCTGAATCAAAATATATTGGAGCACTGAAGACTGTATATCCCTGGTGATCGCTTATTTTTTTTGCTGGTCCAATCTGCATTGTTTTTCCATCTAAAAAGAGAGCAGAAGGTGTAATTATTTTATTATTTTTTATTTTTATTAAGAGGGTATTTCCATTTTTTTCAGCATGTATTTTAAATGCATTATCGGCTGTACGGGGTAAAGCATCTTGGGCTTTTTTTAATAAGGATAGAGAAAGAGATGTATTATTTTGAGTCGATGAGGAAAAATTAAAATCGATAGTAAAGGGGATACAAATTTCATTACACATTCCAAGGGTTAAAGAACCACTTAGATTTTCATCTGAACCAGAGATATTAAAGGGTAGTACGACTTTATTTTTATAACCTAATGACCAATCATTTTCTGTTGTATAGAGTTGTGGTGTAGGATAAAAAATTTCATAAGAGACTTGTTGGTTGAAATTAAAAAAGGGTGCCATCCCCGAATTTCCAGGATTTCGCCAATAGGTTTTCCATTTTGGTTTTAACGTAATTTCAATAATACCGCTTTTTGTCTCAGAAAGAGAAGATGAAGTTATAGCTAATCTAGCATAGCCACCCTCTGATTCATGCCAAGGTGTTGCAATAAGATGTGGTTTTTGTTCTGCTTGAGAATTAACAAGAAAGTAGAAAAATCCTAAAAATACAAATATTATTTTCAAAATTAATAAGAGATTTTTCTGAAAACGATTTGGAATTTTTTGTAAATTTTGAAATATTTGCAATTTTTTCATTTGATCTTTATTCTCTACTGATACTGACTTAATTGAAGTCAAAAAATTGAATTATGGAGACTATCAAATTATGAAACAGCATGAAGGGTTTCTAAATGGACAGTTGCTCATAGCAATGCCTGGAATGAATGACAAGCGCTTTGTTCGTTCTGTTATCTACATTTGTGCCCATTCTAATGCTGGTGCTATGGGAATTATTCTTAATCAGTTACATGATATTAATTTTCCTGAACTTTTGCTTCAACTGGGTGTAATTAACCAAAATCAAAAAAATTATCTTTCCGAGCCAATAAAAAAATTTCCAATACGCTGTGGTGGACCTATTGATACGTCTCGTGGTTTTGTACTGCATTCAGATGATTATGCTTGTGAAGCAACTATCTCTGTTACAGACAAAATTTGTCTTACTACAACCCTTGATGTATTAAAAGCCATGAGTTGTGAGAGGGGGCCTGAACATGCTCTTATAGCTTTGGGGTATGCCGGGTGGAAAGCAGGACAGCTTGAAACAGAGATTTATGCAAATGGTTGGTTGATTAGTCCTACATCTCCTAGCTTTCTTTTTGAAAGTGATATCAGTAGTAAGTATGATGAAAGCCTTATTCGCATGGGAATTAGTCCAACTTCTCTTATTTCTAAACCAGGTCATGCATAGTCATTCATTTTGTAACATTTCTTAATTATAGGTATGAGAGAAGTGGTTTTGAACAAGAGCAATCAATTCTTCAACAGCAATTGGTTTAGTGACGGTCGTACTTTGAACATACTTACAACCTTCTTGTCGTAAGAAAATAGCTTCTTTTTCATTTTCTACGCCTTCTGCTATGATTTGTAAATTAAGATCAGTAGCCATTCTGATAATTGATTTAAGTACAAGTTTTTTCTTATGTGAATCGATAGAGATAAGTGAACGATCTAATTTAACCATGTCGAATGGATAACGGACAAGATATGTAAGTGATGAATAACCTGTTCCAAAATTATCTAATGCTAGATTCATTCCTAGTGCTTTAATCTCTTCAAAAAAATGAGCTGATTGTTCAGGATTTTTTCTTAAAACAAGCTCAGATATTTCTATCATCAATCGTCCTTTACTAACCGGATTGCGAAGAAGAGCAGAGCGTATTTGACGTATACAATCAGGATGAATCATTTCTGCACTTGGCAAATTGATAGAGATAAAGAAAGGATGTTTAGCACATTTTTCTTGTATATTTATAAGATCTACGAGAGCGCGATCAACGATGAATTGTACTAAATCCATAATGAGTTGTTCACTTTCTACGATTTTAATAAAATCGTGGATATTTAAATTTCCATGATTGGGGTGTTGCCATTCTACGATTGTTTCAAAACCAATAATGTTTCCATCTGATAAATTAAGAATAGGGTGATAGAGGATTTTTATTTCATTACGTTTGATAGCATGATGAATGTCTTTGTTGATATTGTTATGTTCGAGATCTAAAGTACGAAAACTCGGGCGGAAAGGTTCAATGTGATTACCACCCATTTGTTTTGCATGGATCATTGCTAGTTCACTGTCATTGAAAATATTTTGAGCAGTTGATTTGTTATCACTCCATGTAGCCAGGCCAATGGATGTGGAAAGCGTTATAGTTTTTTCTTCAAGAGTAATGGGTGCTGAAATTGTTTTGAGCAGATGATTTGCGAACACTGCAATTTTTTGGGGTTCTGTTTCGCTGAGTAAAATAATTGCAAAACGATCTGCGGAAAGGCGTGATAAGGTGTCTTGCAGGTTAATAAGGCGGCTTAAACGACGTGCAATTATCAAGAGGACTGTGTCCCCAACCGCTATACCTAGTTTATGATTAATTTGACGAAAATTATCAAAATCAATCATAAAAATTGTTGGTTTAATTTTTATATTTGCTTTAGCTAAAGAGCTATAATTTTGTAATCTATCGAGGAAAATTTGTTGGTTAGGAAGACCGGTTAAGCTGTCATGAATTGCATCGTGTAGTAAACGTTCTTCGGCTTTTTTGTGATTGGTAATATTGAGAATGCTTCCGATAACACGGGTAATTTTTCCATCTTTTTGGATAGCTGGGCGTGCACGGAGAGAAAACCAATGATAATGACCACCACCGGAGGAGATCCGAAAAATCTGATCAATCCGTCCTGTTTTATTTTCAAGAATGATATTTAAAACAGCCTGAAAGCGTTCGCGATCATCATAATGCAAGGCTAAAATCCAGTCGTTCATAGTACCGTTGAGTTTGCGGGCGTGCTTACCAAAAAGGCTTGTCATATCTGGGTGAACAACAATCCGGTCACGCTCGACATTCCAGTCCCAAATAATACTTCCAGCTCCTCTAGCTGCCAGAACTTGTCGTTCGAGATCGGAAAAAATGCCCTCATGGAAAGCATCATTAGAAAACGTTTGTTGCATGACAAGAAAGCTGATAAGAAGAACAATCAGCACCAGTCCTCCTGCTAGAGCTTGTGGAACAATATCATTATCTAAATATCCTATTATGCATGCATAAGCTTCAAGAGACCAAAAGCTAATTAACAACCATGTTGGAATAAGCATGATTGCACGGTCATATTTACGGATTGAAAAATAGCTGATCAATATAATACCAAGTATGGTTGTAAGTCCAAATGATAAGCGAGCAATTCCAGCTGCTCTAGTAGGATCATAAATAGCAAATGCTCCTAGTCCGCAGAAAGATATAATCCATATAATTGCACCATAGCTAAAGTGATAATGCCAACGATTAAGGCAAAGATAAGTAAACAGAAAAGTAAAGAGTGTTGCAGCAAGTGCAACTTCTGTACCAGCACGCCAAATTGGTTCTGTTATTGGTGTAATTGCAAAGAGTTTATTCCAAAAATTGAAATCAATACCAATGTAAAAAAGAACAGCCCAAGCAACAGCAGCTGTTGCAGGGAAAAGACTTGTTCCACGAACGACAAATAAAATAGTTAATAGGAGCGCTAAAAGTCCTGATATACCAAGAAGAATGCCATGATAAAGTGTATAAGAATTAATGGTATCTTTGTAAGCTTCAGGTTGCCATAAGTAGATCTGTGGTAGATTTTTAGAGCTTAATTCTGCAACAAATGTAATTACAGTGTTAGGATTAAGAGTGATACGAAAAATATCTGCATTTGCATTCGTTTGACGATCAAGAGAAAAACCTGCACTTGGAGTTATAGATTGGATCCGTACTGATCCAAGATCCGGCCAAAGAAAACCTGAATGAGCCATACGATAATGGGGAACAACAATTAGACGGTCAATTTGTTCATCTGTTGGATTTGCAAGGGAAAATACTGCCCAGTTTCCAGAAAAATTTTCACTTTTTGCTTGTACTTCAATACGCCATATAATACCATCTGGCCCTGGTGCTGTACTGGTTTGGAAGATAGGGTTATTGGTGTGATGAATTTCAATAGCTTTGGATAAATCAAGAGCTATATCCTGAGGAGAAATTTTGATTGGTTCGATTGCTTGTACTGATGAAAGGCATACAAAAAGACTAATGATTATGACAAGAACGGTATTGATTATTTTACCAAAACTCTTCACGCTGCCTCACTCTCAGTATTTGAAGCTCTTGAATTTCAAACGAGACTTTCGAGAAAATTCTTCCACTTGATTAGTTATTATTTTTATAAAGAGCGGTTGTCATTATTCTTTTGAAAAAATCACACAGATTTTATACAAAAAATAGATCAGATATCTGCTCGTACTAATGAGTCTCAAAATTAACGGAATTTTGTCCTTTTTAAAAGGAAAAATTCAGCTATTTAACCATTTATTATTAGATTTTACGCAATATACTCTTGTTGGTTAAGTTATCTATGTGGAGTATTCATTAGCCAGTTTTGCTCGCTTTTTTGATAAAACTTATTTAATCTAATAAGAAAAATTTTTGTGATAATTTTCATTAAAGATATGTGGGGATAGGGTTTTAAAGTAATTTGTGCATATCAAATTATCATTTTATCTAATTTATGAAGGTGTATTCTTTATTTCTTTTAGAGAAGAGAGTTCATATTAGGTGAAAGAGTTGATACTAAATCGCCAAAATTCATGAGCGGTTCAATAGGTCCAACAGCTGCTAAAGTTGGCTTAGAATTGATAAAAAGATGTTTAGCTAGATCAGTGAGTTGTTCTAAGGTAATAAGTTCTACACATTCAGTCATTTCAGGGATTGGAATTGGTCTACCATAAAGGAGCATTTGGCGAGCGATAAGATGTGCTTGACTAGATGGATTTTCTTGTGACATTGTAAGATTAGCGCGATATTGTGCCTGCGCTCGTTGAAGTTCATTTATATGAATATTTTTGCTTATTTTACAGAGCTCATCAAGAGTAACGGGTAGAAGTGTTTCTAATCCTTCTTGTCCGGTAGCAGCATGAAGACCGAAGAGCCCAGTATCTGAAAATCCCCAATGGAAAGCATAAATAGAATAGCATAATCCGCGTTTTTCTCTTATTTCTTGGAATAAGCGTGATGACATACCACCTCCAAGAATGATTGAAAGAATCTGAGCCGCATAAAAATCATGCGCATGATATGGGCGTCCTTCAAAACCAAGTACAACTTGCGTATCCATTAGATCACGATATTCGCGAAAGTCACCACCGGTATAATTAGCAAGATTAACTAAAGGAGCTGTTGAATGGGGTTGGAAAGTGCCAAGACAACTTTCCACTTGGCGCAAAAAACTTTCATGTTCTACAGATCCTGCAGCAACTACGATCATGCGGTCTGCACTATATTGTTGTTTCATAAAATTGTGAAGATCAGCTGATGTAAATGATTGAACCGTTTTCTGTGTTCCTAAAATAGAACGACCAAGAGATTGATGACGAAAGGCGGTTTCAGTAAAATAGTCAAAAACGATATCATCAGGAACATCACAAGTAGCGCCAATTTCTTGGAAAACGACTTGTTTTTCATGTTCTAATTCATCTTCGTCAAATTTTGAACATGTCATAATATCGGCTAGAATATCAATAGCAAGGGAAATATCTTTTTTAAGAACACGTGCAAAATAGGCAGTTGTTTCAATACTTGTGGTAGCATTGATCTCTCCACCAACATCTTCAATATCAGTTGCGATTTGAAAAGCTGTACGGTTTTCTGTTCCTTTGAAAGCCATATGTTCAAGTAGATGCGCAATGCCATGTTGTGTAAAGGTTTCGTTACGTGAACCAACTTTAACCCATATTCCAAGCGCTACACTTTCAATTTGTGGCATTTTACGTGTGGCGATAGTCAAACCATTACTGAGGCGGCTGATATCTACACCCATGTATTATTACTCCATTTAATCAACCAAATACACAATATAACGGCATTGGAATGTTTTTGCCTTAAATAAATGCAGCTAGCTATAATAAGATGCACGCGATTTTAAAGAAAATAGTCTCTTACTATTTTTTCCATTATTAGCAATGATTTGTAAAGTGCCTTCCATAATTTATGAGATTTTCTAGAAAAATTAGTCATGGTAGATGAATAAGACTAACGTAATATTAGATGATTGAGGAATGTGAGCGGTAGTAAGAGTAATCATCATGAAAGATATGTGATTATTTATTGTGATGAGCGATTTTGAGTGCAATTTCTGTATGTAGATTAGTGAGATAACCGCTGTCTTGAGACACGCTATCAATTATCAGGTAGTTTTGTGAATATGATTTGTTTTGTTAAAGGATAGAGAAAAATATTTTTGAGTCATTTTTTATTATTTGGGAAACGGCTTAATTCAAGATTGCAATGATTAATTCCTCTATGAATTATTCGTATCAATTTATCTTTTATTTTGATAGTTTTCATTTTTTAGTTTGTATGACTTTACCCTTTTATGATGATAGGATGCTCTTAAATTTTGCGACTAGATCCTAGTTTTTAATAGTAATTCTTAAATTTTTTAGTCAAAAATTACTGAGAGAGTATATGAGCTAATATATGTTGGAGATATCTTTTTATTATTGTGAATCTTTCCATATTTTCATTGCTTCTAAGGTTTCCGGTAAATGCGCATGTTTTGTAATAACCGTTTCAGCGCCAGCTTCTATAAGAGCATTAGAGTGGCCGAGATAACTGTGGGAGCCTCCAGTAAAGCCGATAACACGCATTCCTGCAGAAGTAGCAGCGTGTACACCATGAATAGAATCTTCTACAACAATAGTATTTTCTGGTTGTACACGTAATTCTTGTGCTGCAAAGAGAAAGACATCAGGTGCAGGTTTTGGTTTTTTTGTTCCAACTTCGGGTGCAGAAAATATTTTGTTATCAAAAAAGTGATAGAGTTTAACAGTGTTAAGCATATCTTTTATATCTGCACTCCTTGCATTTGAGCAAATACAATACGGATAATGAGGTTTAATAATTTCTATTACCTCTTTGACACCATTAATAATACGTAATTCAGTTTTCATTTGTATGCGAAACAGATGTGCCATTCTATCTATGAAATTAGCAGAAATTGGTTTTTTAATTTCTTGTTCAACTTTTTTTAGAATGTCTTGAAAAATAAGTCCTGAATAGCGTTCGCTTAGTTCTTCAGGTGATATTTTATATCCGATTTCTTTAAGCAATTGTGATCCAATTTTTGCTACAAGATATTCGGAATCTACTAAAACTCCATCACAATCAAAAATAATAAGATCAATTTGTAGCATAAGATATTCCTTATTATAATGGGCTTAAGAATTTTCATAAAATGATATTGAAAGGCTTTCGTTTTATAAAGATATATTTTGAAAGATTGTTTTCATTAGTTTGATAATATGAACAATATAATACAAAGGAGTAAAATAAAGATTTATCAATATTAAATTATTTTTCTTGCATTGAATAAAATAAATTTAAATTAGCTTAACGATACGTTTACTCTATTTTGTGAAGATAGACGACGATTAGATTAATTAATCATTTTAATTATAGATCATTTCCGTTCGTATTGTTGAGTTTTTTATGACAATTGTTCAGCTACAAAATCAGGCTTGTACTTCTTCACAGACGCAGTGGCGTAATAAAATCTTTAAAGGAGATTGTGTTGCAGTACTAGAAAAACTTCCTAAACATTCTGTTGATGTAATTTTTGCAGATCCTCCTTATAATTTGCAATTAGAGAGTGTCTTGTATCGTCCAGATTACTCACGCGTTGATGCAGTTGATGACGCATGGGACCAGTTTGAAAGTTTTGCTGCTTATGATGCTTTTACACGTGCATGGTTGCTTGCATGTCGTCGTGTATTAAAACCTAATGGGACAATTTGGGTTATTGGATCTTACCATAATATTTTTCGAGTTGGTACAGCATTACAGGATTTGGGTTTTTGGATGCTTAATGATATTATTTGGCGAAAAAATAATCCTATGCCGAATTTTCGAGGGCGTCGCTTTCAAAATGCTCACGAAACGCTTATTTGGGCTGTTCGAGATCAAAAAGATAAAAAATATACATTTAATTATGATGCTTTAAAAGCTGCCAATGAAGATAGACAAATGCGTTCAGATTGGTTGTTTCCTCTCTGTACAGGTGCTGAGCGCTTAAAAGATAAAATAGGACGTAAATTACATCCAACACAAAAGCCTCAATCTTTACTGGCCCGTATCATTATGGCTTCTAGCAAACCTGGTGATGTTATTCTTGATCCATTTTTTGGTTCGGGAACAACAGGTGCTGTTGCCAAACTTTTAGGTCGTGATTTTGTAGGAATTGAACGCGAGCAACATTATATTGATGCAGCTTCCGAGAGAATTGCTGCAGTTAAACCTTTAGCTAAATCAGAATTAGAAATTTTAAAAACAAAAAAGGCAGAACCACGCATAGCATTTTCTAGCTTGCTGGATGCAGGATTGCTTTATCCTGGAAGTATCCTTTATGATAAGAAGAAAGAAGTATCTGCTCTTGTCAGAGCTGATGGAACTATTATGTATGATGGTGAAGCAGGATCTATTCATATGATAGGAAGAAAGGCTCAGGCTTCGCAAAGTTGTAATGGTTGGACATTTTGGTATTATGAAGAAAATGGTCTCTTGAAATCGATAGATAGTTTAAGAATGATGATACGCTCACAGATGTTGAAAGCTAATACTATATAAGTTGCATTGATGTTAATCGTGGATAAAGTATTAGTGTAGTCAATTCTTATTTGGCAGAGGGAGAAGTTATTTGAATTTAAAAGGAGAAGAAATAGCTATAGCAATGGCTTTTTTTATAACGGTAGGAAGTGCTTCTTCGGTAAGATGATGGATATCGCACCACCAACCATTTTTAAGTTTTATTCCGCGAATATTATCTGCACAGTAGACGCTAAGTTTTAAAGAAAAATGAGTAAAAATATGCGTAATTTCTCCCTTAAGTTTCCAATTAGCCGAACAAGGGGCATTTTGCAGTCCATTTTCTTCATTTATTCCAATGTTATTAGGAATTTGGGTCATGCCGTTGAGTAATTTTGTATGCTGTCGTTTTTCTAAGTAAATTTGTTTATTTTCATTGAGTATTACAAAAGCAGCACCAGTTTTTAAAGGGCGTTCTTTTTTAGGTGCTTTTACTGGAAAAGCTTCTGCTGCCCGCATTTTCATTGCTGTGCACAAATTTTGAAGAGGGCAGAGTAAGCAAGACGGCTTACGGGGCGTGCAAATTGTTGAACCTAAATCCATCATAGCTTGAGCAAAATCACCAGGACGTTTTACATCTGTAATTTCTAGTGTTTTTTCTTTAATTTCAGATTTTGCTTTAGGCAATATTGAAGTAATGGCAAATAAGCGTGTTATAACACGTTCGACATTACTATCAACGACAGCTACAGGATGACCAAAGGCAATTGCAGCAATAGCTGCTGCAGTATAGTCTCCAATACCCGGTAAAGTGCGTAATATTTCTACTGACTGTGGAAATTTACCTCTATGATTTTTAACAAGTTGAGTAGCACAATTTTTAAGATTGCGTGCACGTGAATAATAACCAAGACCCGCCCATGCTTTCATGATATCATCTTGTGATGCTTGTGATAAAGAGAAGAGATCAGGCCAAAGTTTTAGAAATTTTTTAAAGTAAGGTTTAACAGCTTCAACTGTTGTTTGTTGGAGCATGATTTCAGATAACCAAATTTGATAAGGATCAGGGTAAATGCCTTTTATTTGTTTTGTAGGGGGCGTACGCCATGGTAAATGGCGATAATTTTGATCATACCAAGAAAGGAGAAGTGAAGAAATTTCATACATCGTTGTTTTTAATCATAAACAAGTCTAAAATACAAAAAAAGCGTATATTTTGCAATTTATAGTTTGTTTTTAATGATTAATGATAAAAATTCTAGTTCATTACATGGAGTTTCTTAAGGTGTGTTTGTGATTAATTTTTAAAGTAGTGGTTTTAAATGTCGAAAAGAAAATGATTGTGATTTAATAATAGTCTAGGATGGAATGCGCAAAAAAACACAAAAATACCATTTTTATTCTCTTTCTGAAATGGTATCTGAAATGCTTGATCCGATTTTACGCAAAAAGACAGGACTTAATATAGCGCTCATAGAACATTGGTCACAGATTGTAGGCCAGGATGTTGGCGAACATACAATGCCAATAAAAATTATTTGGAAATATCGTGCAGATCAAAATGATACATTTCATCCGGGGACACTTGTGGTTGCCTGTGAAGGATTTACTACGCTAAAGTTAATGCATGAAACAGATGAATTGATTCAAAGAATTAATAGTTTCTTTGGATATATTGCTATTGACCGAATTAAAGTTGAACAAAAGCAAATATCAGTTTTCACTGATTGTGCGGAAGTAGAATTATTTCCAGATGAAAAAAATCAAAGACGCTTAAAAAAAATGCTTGAAGAGATTGAAGATAAAAGCTTACATCAATCACTTTATAAACTTGGATGTTGCATTTTTATGGAAAAAAAATAATAAAGAAGGAAAAGCGTGTTATATTTCTTTCCCTTAATGAAGAGGTATTAAATTTTTATTTGTTGAAGTCAAACAGAAAAGTGTTATCTATGATTAATTATCGTTTCATCATATCTTTCGTAGTCATTTTTATTTGGGGTATAACTGCACAGGTCTGTGCAACAACAACTTTAGTGAGTAAAGCTAAGCCAGTAGCAACTGTTGATATGGTTGAGCTCCTTAAATCAGGTAAAGTTAAAGATAAAGTTGAGGGTGAAGATAATGCTCCTGTGACTATTATTGAATATGCTTCACTTACATGCGCTTTTTGTGCTGATTTTTACAATGTTATACTTCCTGAACTTCGTAAAAAATACATCAAAACAGGTAAAGTAAAACTTATTTTTCGCGATTTTGCTTATGATCCTCGGGCGACAGCGGGTTTTATGTTGGCTAGGTGTGCTCCAGAAGATCGTTATTTTCCTTTGATAGAAGTTTTGTTTCAAAAACAATCCGAGTGGGCTGTTGCACCAGATGCTTTAGAGCCATTGAAAAAAATTGCCTTTATGGCCGGTTTTAACGATGAAAGCTTTAATGCATGTTTAAAAAATCAATCTATTTTAAATGAAGTGAATGCATCTTTTGAACGTGGAAAAGAGCTTGGTGTTACAGCAACGCCAACCTTCTTTATTAACGGTAAAAAGTATGAAGGTGCTATGTCAACGGAGGATTTCTTTTCAGTAATTGATAGTTTTCTTTAACAACATACATTGTTTTCGAAGATGAAGATTGGTAATTATGATTGTTGGTCTTCTTGTTGGAGGAGAATGCTTTCATACCTTACTATAAGGCAGTATTTTATTTGGCTTCGTTAATTTTAAAATCGAAAGGCTATTTTTAATGATTAGCTTCGGTCAAGTAATATTGTAATACTGATAATTGAGCGGATTTGTACGATGGCAAAATGGGTTTATAGTTTTGGTAATGGTAAAGCAGAAGGAAGTGCGAGCGAATGTAATCTGCTTGGTGGTAAGGGGGCTAGCTTAGCAGAAATGAGTAATCTTGGTTTACCTGTCCCTCCTGGATTTACTCTTACAACAGAAGTTTGCAGCTTTTATTATACTCATGATCGAACATATCCAAAAGAGTTGCAGGAGGATGTTAGACAAGCACTCCGACGTGTTGGAGAACAGACAGGACGCGAATTTGCTCATAAACAAATGCCGCTTTTGCTGTCTGTTCGTTCAGGAGCTCGGGCTTCTATGCCAGGGATGATGGATACAGTGCTTAATCTTGGTATGAATGACGATACTGTAAAAGCAATTGCTGTACAAGCTGATAATGAGTGCTTTGCTTATGATAGTTATCGTCGTTTTATCCAAATGTATTCTAATGTTGTTTTGGGGGTAGATCATTCCCATTTTGAGGAGATTCTTGATGACGTAAAAGCACGTAATGGTTATAGCGTTGATACAGAAATGACAGCAGCTGATTGGAAAAATATTATTGTTCTTTATAAAGCATGTGTTGAAGAAAAGTTAGGAGAACCCTTTCCACAAGATCCTGAGAAACAATTATGGGGTGCAATTGGAGCGGTTTTTTCAAGTTGGATGACAGCGCGTGCAGTTACTTATCGTCGTTTACATAATATTCCTGAAAGTTGGGGAACAGCAGTTAATGTGCAGGCTATGGTGTTTGGCAATATGGGTGAAGATTCAGCAACAGGTGTTGCTTTTACACGTAATCCATCGACAGGGAAAAAAGAACTCTATGGTGAGTTTTTAGTCAATGCACAAGGGGAAGATGTTGTAGCAGGTATTCGTACACCTCAGAATATTACCGAAGTTGCTCGTATTGCAGCTGGTTCAAATAAGCCATCATTAGAAAAAATTATGCCAGAGGCTTTTTCAAAATTGTGTCAGATGGCGTATAAGCTTGAACAGCATTATCGAGATATGCAAGATCTAGAGTTTACAATTGAAAAGGGTAAATTGTGGATGTTGCAGACTCGTTCAGGAAAACGAACGGCACGTGCAGCTTTAAAGATAGCCGTTGAGATGGTTGAGGAAGGATTGATAAGTTGCGAAGAAGCGGTAATGCGGATTGAACCAAAATCACTTGATCAGCTTTTACATCCTATGCTTGATCCCAAAGCAAAGCGATGTGTTATAGCCCGTGGTTTACCTGCTTCCCCGGGAGCGGCTACTGGTGAAATTGTTTTTACTTCTGAAGAAGCAGAAAGAGCCTCAATAGAAGGACGAAAAGTTATTTTAGTTCGTGTAGAGACAAGTCCAGAAGATCTTCATGGTATGCATGCTGCAGAAGGAATTTTAACGGCACGAGGTGGAATGACAAGTCATGCTGCTGTTGTCGCTCGTGGTATGGGAAAACCTTGTGTTTCTGGTGCAAGCAGTGTGCGGATTGATTATAAAACGAATACAATGGTTGCTTCAGGTCAGAGCTTTCAAAAAGGCGATATTATTACGATAGATGGTGGCGTAGGGGAAGTTTTAAAAGGAAAGGTTGCAATGTTGCAGCCCGAACTTTGTGGAGATTTTGCTAAATTAATGGAATGGGCTGATGGAATGCGGCGAATGAAGGTTCGCGCTAACGCTGAAACAGTGACTGATGCAAATATGGGGCGTTCTTTTGGAGCTGAAGGTATTGGTCTTTGTCGTACTGAGCACATGTTCTTTACTGGTGATCGTATTGTTGCTATGCGTGAAATGATTTTAAGTAATGATGAAGATGGACGTCGCAAAGCGTTGGATAAGCTTTTGCCAATGCAACGATCGGATTTTACTGAATTGTTTGAAATTATGTCTGGTTTACCTGTAACTATCCGTTTTTTAGATCCTCCTTTACATGAGTTTTTGCCAAAAACAGATGCAGAAATTCTTAGTGTTGCAACGGCAATGGGCGTTTCTTCTGAACTACTTATAGAACGTGTGCACCAATTGCATGAATTTAATCCCATGCTTGGATTACGAGGATGTCGCTTAATCATTACTTATCCTGAAATTGCTGAAATGCAAGCGCGAGCAGTTTTTGAAGCAGTAGTAGAATCAGCTAAGAAGACAGGATCTCCTGTCATTCCTGAGATTATGGTACCACTTGTAGCTCTTAAGTCTGAATTGGATTTTGTTAAAGCGCGTATTGATTATGTCGCTGGTGAAGTGATGAAGGAAAAGAATGTTAATATTCAATACATAGTTGGGACAATGATTGAATTGCCAAGAGCTGCTCTTCGAGCGGGTGAAATTGCAGAAACTGCAGAATTTTTTTCATTTGGAACAAATGATTTGACGCAAACTACTTTTGGTATTTCACGTGATGATGCCGCACCGTTTTTGTCTACTTATTTGCAAAAAGGACTTTTGGAAAAAGATCCTTTTGTATCGATTGATAACGATGGGGTAGGAGAGCTGATCGCTATTGCTTCACAACGTGGGCGTTCTCAGCGCGGGAAAATTAAACTGGGTATTTGTGGTGAACATGGAGGTGATCCTCATTCTATCGCCTTGTGTGAAGAAAATGATCTAGATTATATTTCATGCTCCCCTTTTCGGGTACCGGCTGCACGTTTAGCAGCAGCACAGTCAGCAATTGTCAAAAAAACTTTGAGTTGAGGTGATACAATCGATTATTGAGTAAAGCTCATGTCTCTATTGTATAAAGTTTCTTTTACTACGATTGTTTATATTCACTTTTGATTTTCCATGTTTTATCGATATTGTTGATAGTAACTTGATCGATTTAAAGCAGTGGTTTCATTCTAAAAACGAGCAGATTTTTTATAAACAACTCATGAAGGACTATAAATTTATACCATTTAAAATTTACTCAAACTAATTATTATAAAAATAAGTTTCACCCTTTTTGACCTTGTATTCGAGTGATAGTGTTATTTCCTTCAATAATTTTGTCTGGAATAGATATAAGCTTTTATAAATTTGCTGGGGCGAACTTTACTCTAAATTCTTGATTGAATATCATAAACTTTTTTTCATATAAAACTATAAGGTATTAGCTTTGCTATCAGCAAGTTCATATGATTTAAATAAAGTGCACTAGGTGTCTTCAATAATCTTATTGATTAGTTTTTATATTTATATTTGTATCGTATATGATTATGCAATCAGCTAGAAGTTGTAAAAAAATGCAACGGAAATCAGCAATCGAATTGTAAAGAATCAAAATCTGAATTTTCAAATATAAATTTTTAGGAAAAATTGGCTGGGGTACCTGGATTCGAACCAGGGAATGCCGGTACCAAAAACCGGTGCCTTACCGCTTGGCTATACCCCAAAAGATAAAATAATTACGCTAGCGTTCGCGCCTTATAACGATTTTTACAACTGTACGCAATATGCGAAAGCAGAAGTACTCACTTTTTCTGCTTATAAAAGCTTAATTCTGTCATTATATCATAAAATATATTACTAGCTTTTAAGAAAATGACACTAAAAAACTAATTTGATGTATATTTATAAATATCACATTCTCCTTACAGTCATGATTTTAATACCCAGTATCTATTAATAGTATAAAATTCATAGATATCTATGTTTGCGAGCATATACAAATCAAAAAAATATCGTATTTTTCAAGAATTAAAACATCGTAAAAATCGATAAAAACACCATTGCGGTAATTATAATTATAGAAATTATTCAATTGTAAAGCTTATAAAATAATTTATCACGACATGAATTTAAAATTGTAGAAAATATCCCAATTATCTATCTTTCCTTATTCTTATATCAAAATAATAAAAAATAATTATTTGCTTTGAAAATTTAGCCATATCTTATAATTTTAATTCATCGTTTGAAGAAAAAGGAATAGAAGCTATTTCTGTATCAAGTGCGTCCATAAAAGCGATGATGAAAGCAGCATTTGTACCAAAATCTCTTGGCAGATGACGCGAAGTGGCACGCATATCAACAAAAGTTGTATTCCCTTCATCTGTTAAGCGAATTACAATATCGGAAACGAAATTTAGGCAAATAGTTTTTGCTATTGTTGCAATATAAAATTCGTTATCTTCGTTCTTGATATTTTGTTGCGCCAGTACCGGCCAGCCACGAGCTGCTAGGACATTAAAAACTGATTTACGAATATGATCAGGTGAGCCGTCATAACGACGTCCTGACATTTCTGGCCATTGTGACATTTGTACTTTAGCTTGTTTACTCAAATCATTTTTGAAAGGAAAAGAATTACTGGGACGTAGAGTACGGAAAAAAACTGGTGGTTTCTGTGTATCAGTAGAAACGTCATAAATAGCTGGCAAGGCAAACCACCATCCAGTAGATAGTATCAGCGGTGTGGCAGTGATTAACGAAAAAATGATACCTTTCAGCGCTTTCATTCCACCTTGGGTACCATATGTCCATAAACTATAGAGCGCTTTGATAGCAAGAAAAAGAGAGAGGAAAATACAACAAGCAGAAAGGATTATCAAAACGATAAAATCACTTATACGAAGCATAGAATAGCGTTGTAAAAGTGTTGAGAATAATAAAATAAGAAATGCCAATCCACTGAAACGAGGAGACCAGACCGCTGCCCTTGAGGTGAGCGAAACATATTCCTTTTTCATGAAACATTTTTCCCCAAAAAGTACTCTAAACAAAATCTTCTTCAGATTTTATGTTTAATGATATAGGTAAATAAAGCACTCACTTTTGAAATCAAGAGCACTTTAAGCGATATACATTTTCAGTAGTTAAAGCTAATTTATTTTTCTGAATAATGATCGATTTGTTTTTAAATAGAGTCATCTCTTATTTATGAATTGCCAGATAAATGAGTACTTAGGCTTCGTAAAAAAATCAATGAAAGTACTTTGATTTTAATAGGGAATTTATGTTTGATCAAAATATTTTATAGACAAAAGAAGTATATTTGCAATCATGTTATTTTCATTATGGACTTTTAAAGCTAATAGTAGTATGTCATAGCGTGTTTTATAAAATTTGAGGTTTTGTGTATATGAACATAAGATATTTAATAACAGTCTCTGTTTTAAGTTTGAATTTGCCTTTTGGAGCGCAGGCTAGCGATACTGCAGTTCCTTCAGGTTTGAAATCAATTGCTTCTCCTTTTTATTCTTGGGGTGGTTTTTATCTTGGAGGACAGGTGGGCAGCTTTTCTAGTTCTATGTCTTTGTTGCATAATAATACTGATAAAACTGACGAGCGGAATTTTAAAGATGTATTTTCATCTGAGGTTTCTGGGATTACGGGTGGTTTTTATGCAGGTGTGAACTTTGAGTATAGTGATCGCTTTGTTTTAGGCGTTGATACAGACATTGTTTTCTCTAATAAAAAGGCTGAAAAAGTTTTTATTGACGAAAAATTTGAAAATCTTGTTCGGTCACAAGATTCAATACGGCAAGCGATACAGCAATCCACACGGCGAGGATCAAGTGAACATCGGATGATGGTAATTCGTAACAGCGATGGTTCGCAGATAGTAAGTAGTAGCGGTGGGGGTCATCGCATGGCTACTACTATACCCTCACTCCCTCATGTGGTGAGCTCTACAGGAGCAGGTCCACTTATAAGAACGGTGCTAACTTATCCAAATGAGGGAAGAACAGTAGTGTATGATGGAGCTGCTGCACTGCGAGTCAGAGTCCCCGGAAGTGGTGGTGAGCAACCATTAGTAACATCATCGGTAACTTATCCAAGTTTGGGAAAAACAGTGGTGTATGATGGAGGACAAACAGGGGATGATTCCTCTAGTGCTTCTTCTGCAGGTATATTGCCATTGCCTTTTGAAGTGTATACTCATACTTTAAAACGGAAATGGCTTGGTGCTACGCGGATGCGTTTAGGTTTGTCGGCTGGTCGTGTTATGCCTTATATTGCTGGTGGTATTGCTTATGCGAAGGTTCAGTTTATTTCTTCAAAAACAGTTAATATAGGTGCAAGTAAAAACACTGTTCCTATGAGTTCGCTCGATGGTGCCGAAGTAATGGTTGGTTATACTCTTGGTGGTGGTTTTGATTTTGCGATGACTGATCGTATTTTGCTACGCGCAGAGTATCGTTACTCAGATTTTGGTGCAAAGAAATTCAAAAAAGTAGACCTAAAATGCAATAAGGTTAATGATTTTCGTATTGGTTTAGCTTATAAATTTTAATTTGTTGAAGCATAAAACTACTTAGAAGTTATATTTTTGCGATATGGAAACTCTCTTTATCAGGTTTCTAATAATAAAAAATATAATGCAATAAAGTGTTATAATGTACAGATTTGCTATTCTGATATAGACAGTTTTAGAGGTCTGTCTAGTGTAGGATGGTTAATTTTTAGGATACAATAAGCTTATAAATAAAGCTTATTGTATCCTATTTGTTTATATTATTTGTAGATTAACATATTCAATTTAAAACTGGATCTGTAAATATTAACAATGAGTGTTTCATAATTTAAATAAATTTAAAAAATGAAATTTTTGTATTTTTACTGTTATTATAGATAAAAAAAATACAAGAATGATTTTAAAAATGTAAGTTTTTATTAAATTTCAGCTGATTTATGAGAAGTGTATCTATATTTTTAGATGTGGAGATATGAGCTCTTTGAATAAGAAAAAAAGATAAAGAGTTTGGAAGCTTTGATTTTTTATTTCTTATATTTTTGTTCTTGATTTGATCTATTCTTGCAGTAATTATCTGAAATATTCTCAAGTGATAGGGGGATAAGAATATATTGATGCGGAAATCGGGTTATTTTTTTGTGCTTACTATCAAAAGAGAATAATAGATTTTAGTTTATGCAATTTGGTTTCAGGATGCAAACTGTTATGGTTTAGTTATGGTAATAGCAGGTAGGAGAGGGTTGTAGCAGAGTTTTTAGTGGAAGGTACCCCATTTTATACCGATATTAAAGGTGGTTTACCTAGGATAGCAAAAGCTGTGGTAATGAATGACAAAATAAAAAGATAAATCTGTTTAAATTGGTTTAAAAACGATAGAAATGAGCAATAATCTCTTTATTTTCTTGGATTTATAGTGAGAACAAGAGCACCCGATTTGTACAACAATGGCAGATATGAGACTGCTGTTTTTATTGCGTTGATTTAATGAATCCTAGTACATACAGGAAGGTGTACTAAGTATTGTCTTGTGTATTTCTGCTGATGAAGTTTTTGTCTTATTGGCTTGAAAGATCTGCAATCTATGCTTGTTTATAGCGCAGATTGTTTTTTTTCAGTTGTTAGCTCGTTATGGAAATTATCTACATTATTCGTTGGAGCCATAAATGACAGCGTTTTATTTTAGAAATGCAGGGTAGAAATTACTTTTTGGGTGAATCTATTCTAGAATTTTCTAATATTATGCGTATGCCAATTCGTGAACAGGAAGTCTTAATATTGCAGCAGAAGATAAATAATGTCTTATTCCAAATTTTATTCAATATTTCTTTATGGTTATTGTCAAAACTTTTTGAATAATTTGCAGAAATTGGTGATCTAGAAAAATTGTATTTAATTTTTCTTTGAGTGAAGACATTTAAGTTATTAATAGTGAAGAAAATTGAATAGGTTTTTTGTTTAATTTTTTCAAAAGGCGTTGTGATTTAATTTATTTTATAGAATTCACTGATATTCTAGAAATTATTTTAACTTAGCTTGGGAATTGTCTTCAGTATGTACTTATATTTCATGTGAAGTTAAGCCAGTTAAGAATGCTTCCTCATCTTTTTGTGCTAATCTGTAGTTCGATATAATGAAGGTAATAGGATAGTTTTATAGGAGAAGCGCTTATTTAATTTAGAAAAAGGAGCAGTTCCATCGGTTGTGCAACGTATATTAATTCATTTTTCATATTCATAAAGTGGGCTAGTAATACAGAAAAAAGTGAGACATTTATTGCTTCTAGTTCTATTTGGAATCAGTATGAATAGGGTATCCATTATGATTCAGCTTATGAGATATGATTAAGATTTAGAGAGAAGAAAACTTTAATTCCTAAAAGTAGTCATTAGCAATCTATTTTGGATGCTGTAATAAAGTAATTCCGAGTTCAATGATAAAAACACACTAGGAAGAGTTTTGGTAAAGGCGGGTACAGAATATTTGCATGGGATGTTAGACAATATTTTACGGTCGAAAACGTAAGATTGAGAGCTGTTAACTATTCTTCTTTTTATCATTTAAAAGTAATTTAATATTTTGGGCGCTGAGTGAATTAGGAATATTTGTCAGAATATGATTGTATTCAAGGTAGTATTTTGACGAGTGATCAGATATCTTTAAAAAATTATTATAATGTATATTATTCAATTGATATCAAACATTATTCGATATTTGCTCTTAAAAAATATTATAAGTATCAAATTAGATTTGGGAGTGAGATTAATAATTAGAATCGAGGAGATTTTTAAATGACTTTTGAATTAGTTGAGTTACCTTATGATTATGATGACCTTTCGCCTTATATGTCACGCGAGACACTTGAGTATCATCATGATAAACACCACCTTGCTTATCTGACAAACACTAATAATTTTGTAAAAGATTTAGGCTTAGGGAATAAGAATCTTACAGATCTTATTAAAGAAAGCTTTGGAAAAAATCCTGGTTTATTTAATAACGCAGCTCAGTATTATAATCACAACCATTTTTGGCATTGGATGAAAAAAGGTGGAGGGGGACAAAAGCTTCCTGCAAAATTAGCCAAAGCTATCGAGTCTGATCTAGGTGGTTATGATAAATTCCGTGCAGATTTTATGGCAGCTGGCGTTGCTCAATTTGGGTCTGGTTGGGCGTGGGTTGCTCTTAAAGATGGTAAATTAGAAATTATGAAAACATCCAATGGTGAGAATCCTTTAATTCATAATGCGCAACCTATTTTAGGCGTTGATGTGTGGGAGCACTCCTATTATATTGATTACCGTAACGCTCGTCCAAAATATTTAGAGGCATTTGTGGATCATTTAATTAATTGGGATTATGTTTTAGAACTTTATGAAAGCTATAGGTTATAGGAGGAGTGTATAATCCATTATTATTAATAAAGGCTTCAAATTTATAATTTCTGAAGCCTTTTACAGGGTAAGATATTGAAGTTAGCAGTTGTTTTTTCCTACTATTTTTAGAATGTATGCATATATATATGCAATTTCTTCTAATTTTGCAAAACGCCCAGCTGCGCCGGCATGACCTGTATCCATATTGATACGCAATAAAACTGCATTATCATCTGTTTTTAAATCACGTAATTTCGCTACCCATTTTGCTGGTTCCCAGTACGTTACACGAGGGTCTGTTAATCCTGCAATAGCAAGAATAGGAGGATATTGTTGAGCCTTGATATTATCATAGGGCGAATAGGAGGCAATAAGATTATAATCTTCTTCAGATTCAAGAGGATTACCCCATTCTGGCCATTCTGGGGGGGTTAGGGGCAACGAAGCATCAAGCATTGTTGTGAGGACATCAACAAAAGGAACGTTTGCAATAATACCAGCAAAATCTTGTGGGGCTATATTGGCTATAGCACCCATTAACATTCCTCCTGCTGAGCCGCCATAGGCAATTAGCCGATCATGAGAAGTGAATTTATGATTGACGAGATGACGTCCACAAGCAATAAAGTCGTTAAATGTATTTTTTTTAAAGAAATGTTTTCCTTTTTCGTACCATTCCGTTCCTTTTTCTTTTCCTCCGCGAATATGGGCGATAGCATAAATAAAGCCTCTATTGACTAGCGAAAGTATATTGCTATTGAAATTTGCAGGAATAGAGATCCCATATGCACCATAGCCGTAAAGGAGGCAAGGCGCTTTACCATTAAGATCGGTGGTTTTATGATAAAAAAGGGAGATAGGGATTTTTTCTCCATCATGTGCAGTTGCCATAATACGTTGTATTATATAATTATCTTGATTATGCCCAGAAGGAATTTTTTGCGTTTTTAAAAGGATTTTCTTGCGACTTGTTATTTCATAATCAAAAATCTGATTAGGAGTTGTCATAGATGAATAAGAAAATCGAATAGTTTGGCTGTTGTATTCTGCTGCACCTTGCAAATCTAAGGAATAAGCTTCCTCTGTAAAGGCAATAGAGTGCGTTTGTTTAGTGGCACGATCCATGATTTGTATACGAGGAAGTCCTTCAAATTGTTCAAGCCAAATGAGAAATTCTTGATAGGCGTCATGGAATAGGATGAGACGCCCAAGTTGATGTGGCACAATCTCAGACCAGTGTTCTGATTGCGGTGATATACATGGTGCTACCATAATTTTAAAGTCTTTTGCATTATCTCGATTGGTGAGAATGTAAAAGACATCATCTCCTTCTGTGAGTGAGTATTCAATGCCTTTTTCTCTTTTTCGCACACATTGGGGAGATGTGAAGGGAGCATTGGCAGGAATAAGCCAGATTTCTGATGTTTCATGATCATGAATATTGATATAAATAAAGTCATTCAGCTTAGAACCGCTTACATGTAAAAAAAAGCCAGGATCATTTTCACAAAAAATGAGCTTATCTTGAGCTTGATCGGTATTTAATTGGTGATAGTAAAGCTCTGATGGGCGATGATTCTTATCCATTTTAGTATAAAAAAAGCCTTCAGAATTTGCATCCCACACGATTTGTTCAGATATGTCAGTGATTGTGTCAGTATAGTGAGGTAGTACTTTAAAATTATGAATTTTAGCTGTGTAATATTCAGAACCTTTATCATCGTAAGTCCATGCAGCATATGCATGATTAGGAGATATTTGGACTGAACCAAGTTTAAAATAATCTTTACCGTTGGCCAAAACATCACCATTAAGGTAAACATCTTTTTCTCCACCATTTCTTGGTGTACGAAAATAATGTGGTTGTTGGCCTCCGATCACATAAGAAAAACCATAGGAAAAAGGACCATGTTTTATAGGAACAGAACTGTCATTTTCTTGAATACGGCTTTTCATTTCTGAAAAAAGTAAATCTTGTAATGATTTTGTATCAGCCATTTGATCTGCCTGATAGGCGTTTTCTGTTTCAAGATGGTGTCGGATATTTTTGTCAAGACAGCTGGTTTTTTTTAAAACATCTTGCCAGTTTGAGGCACGCAGCCAATGATAAGGATCTTCGCGGTAAATACCGTGATGAATTTCTTTATGAATAATTTGGGGTGCTTTTGGAGGGAGTATAGACGAACGAGTCATGCATAATCCTATAAAAGGAGTGAAGATTTTCTATGTGTTAAATCAAAGTTATTGAAGTAATTAAATTCCATGCCTAATAGGCCATTATTTATTTGTAAAAATATAACTTAGATAGAGTTTACAATTTATGTACTATATTTTTATTCATGACATTTGTTTTTTATTATTGAAATTAAAAATAATTTCTTAAATTATTTTTTTATTAAGAAAAACTAATTTTTGATACCAAAATTAAAATTGATAGAACTAAATATAAGGTATAATGTTATTGTTTAAAATAAAAAGCTATTTTTATATTATAAATTTGCGTTCGATATTTCTAGTTCTAAGTTTATACTTCTTTATTATATAATATGACAACAAAGAGAAGTTTATTTGATTTTTTTGTGTTAATGCAATTTTATAAAATAATTGAATTGACAAAAAAGATTTTTGTACAATATGAAACTTATATGTGTATAATCTCGTTATTACGAGTGAAAATACAATGATGTCTCGGTTAAAATTAAAGGAAATAAGAATGGAACATCGTCCAGTCCTGGGGACTGAAAGCAACTTAGTTATTACGTTGGTTGCCGATATTGTTGCTGCTTATGTGAGTAATAATTCAATACGGCCGGTGGAAGTGCCAAGTTTGATTGCTGATGTTCATGCTGCTTTTCTAAAAGCGGGGAGTATGACATTAGCGGAAGTTGAAGTCGAAAAACAAAGGCCAGCTGTCAATCCAAAACGTTCAATCTTTCCTGATTATCTTATCTGCCTTGAAGATGGAAAGAAATTTAAATCTTTAAAGCGTCATCTTATGACGCATTACGGGATGTTGCCCGAGGAATATCGTGAAAAATGGCAATTAGATAGCTCTTATCCCATGGTTGCGCCTAATTATGCAAAAGCACGTTCAGCTTTGGCTAAAGAAATGGGACTTGGACGTAAAAGCGAAAAAAAGAAAATCAAGTAGTTACGTTATTTCAAGGGTATTATCTAATTTGAAATCTAGAAGTGTTTTTTAGAAAACGTTTTAGTGATAAGGAATTAACGTACTTTTGGGAAAAGAGTCTTGTTGTTATAGAAAGCTTTCGGCACGAATTCGTTTAATCATTGCTTTAAGGCCATTAGATCTTTGTGGTGTTAAATTTTCATTTAAGCCCAGCTTTACAAGCAGTTCCTCAGCATTAGCTACACGGATTTCAGAAGCTTTCTTGCCTGAATAGAAAGCAAGAAGGATATAGATTAGACCACGTACAATATGGGCATCGGAATCTCCTTGGAATGTTAATACTGGATTTTCTGAGTTATCTCGTGAGGAGAAAAGCCATACTTGACTAACACAACCGTGCACTTTGTTAGTGTCGTTTCGTTCGCTTTCTGGAAAAGGGGGCAATTCATAGCCAAGCTCAATGACATAGCGATAACGATCTTCCCAGTCATCAAGTTGAGAAAAGTTCTCTATAATATCATCGATCGTTTTTGTCATAATAAACTGCTTTCTTGTTTTCTGGAATATTTTTATGATGCTTCTTGTTGATAGATAATGACCTTATTTTTAATAAAGTTAATGAAAAGTACTGAAAGAAATAAGAGTATTTTTTACAAGGTCATTTTATTTTATTTATTTTCTTTCGGGTTTTTCATACCTGTGCTGGAGTGATCTTCTTGGGAAGATTTCATGTTTTTATTGCTCAATGTATGCTCAAGATATTCATAGATAATTTTTGAACCATTACATGCACGTTCACCCATTGATTCTAAAAAGGATTTTCCGATTTTACAAGCCTCTATGTTTCGTTCACAAAACATTCCTAAATCATTTATAGTTTCCTTAAGAGCGACAATCATATCTCGTGTTGTTGCATCAGTTTCTTGAGAGGAGGAGGGATTATTATTGTTTTGCTTTGTTGTAAAAAATGAGATGATTATAAAAATAAAAAATAAAAAAAATGCTGATTTTATTAAAAAACGTATCATATTAGACCAATATGCTGCTATTATAAATGAATATGAGGGTAACTTATAATATTTTTGATGCAATATTCATAATGCTTAACATTTTATGAAATTGGGCACTCATTTTGAATGATTTACATCGTGAATGATATTATAAAATATATATTTTTGTATTGTATATAAGTGGTATCCTATCATTGTTTTATTAAAAATTTAACATTAAATTTGTCTTTAGATAGGAAGCATTGAGAATATATATCATATGTATTTAAATTAGAATATAAATACGATATAAGAGATATGAATAGTGAGCTCTAATGATTTTTAGATTAATGTGTAGAATGCTGTGTAATTTTTTGCATTGTGCTGTTTTTTATAGATGGTTTTAAACAGAAAAGTACTTTATAATCACTCTCTTCTAAAATGATTAGGTGAAATTTTAGGCTTTTGAAATTAATCGGAAGAGATATAGAAATTTTTAGTAAATACAGTACATTTTTTAATATTATAGCGTAAGCTAGTATTAAATGATAGCTTAAAACCAGATAAGAGGCTGACTTGGCCGTGGTCTTTTTGGGTTATTTTTCTCACTGCTCAAATGATCCATGAGATTTTCATATTTTTTCGAGTGAAATTTTATTTTTATGGCAAAAAAATAATGCAATTTGCGTTAAAAAGGTTGAGTGTTTTTTTTATTATCTTGTAAATTTCAAATACAGCTATAGATGAAGTTTAGGGAGTTATTAAATATTAACGGTATGGGTTGGCATTTGCGTACTATATTATATCTGAAATAAATTGTATTCATTTAGTATTATACAAAGATGTAAATTTATTATCATACTATCTTTTAAAAATGTCTGTTATAAAGCGTATTCTGTGTTTTATGATACAGCTTAATTTGATTTTAAATGTCATCAAATATATGTACAAAATGAATATAATTAAATTAATTCTACAATGCTAATGAGATAGCGATAGAGAAATAATTGTATGAGGTAATAGCTTAGTATGGAATAAAATTCTGTAGAGTAGGGATTTTTATTCGTATGAAGTTCTGTTGAATGTAAGATCAACGGATATAGAATTATAATATAAACATGTTTTTCACTAACTGAAAATCGAAATAATATATGTTAAGTTCTATTATGGTAAATAAACGAAAGAAACGAAAAAAGAAATCTATAAAACAATGGAGTATTACCATAGCATTTTTGGCAGTAATGTTCCGCTTTATTCTATGGTTAATAAAACAATTTTATCGCCGTGTATGTGCAAATGCTTGTTTAGTTATAGGCTTGTTTATTTTTATTATAAGTTTTGGTTTTTTTTTAATTAATGCATTGTTTTCACAAATAAAAACACACCAGGATGTATTGACTGATATTAATTTAGCATTGGTTTCAGTTGTATCAGAAGATACTATTTTATCTAAATAACCAACAAAAATTTAAGTCGATGCTCATTCCTGTTTCTATTGCAAGTAGTTTACTTAAGATTTATCTTTGCGCTGACTGTAAAGAATTATATTAGGAAGCCTATTGGATACACAACAGAAATTAGCAAAATTAAAATGATCCATGGTCATTTATCAAGAAATATTTTGTTATAAAGAATTAGAGAGTTATAGTTTTTATTTATTAGGTATAGTGTATTAAAGATAGCAAGTGCTTCAATAACGATATTGAATACTTTACTAAAGAAACTATTTTAAATGTTCTATTTTGATATTATTTAGAGAAAAGAAACTTTATATTCTTTCAGCTTTTAGAGAAATCATTATTTGTGTAGAAGATTAAAAGGCTGAAAATGATTTTAAATAGTCAAAAATATTTACATTTGTTCAGAATAGAAAAATTGATCATAAGATTTTGATTAAGATACTGAAGTTGATTTGTTCAGTTAAAGATTAGGACACTTATCATTCATTGAATATACGACAAGTTGCTTTTGCAAGAAAAGATTCACTTTCTTTTTTTTCAAGTAGCGATGGAGTGAATACACGTAAAATAGCAAAACCCTCATTTAATTTTTGAGAGACTAAAACTGAATGAAGGGTATGTTCAATTTTTGATTGTTTGAGTTTTGTTATTTGTAGAGGGCTTCCGATAATGAGATTGAGCTTAGCATTTGGGGCTGTTTTATCATTGAGATTGTAGAAAATAATTCCGTCGTTTGTATAAGCTGATAATGACCAAAATTGTGTTGTTTGTGGAGTGGTTAAGTGAACAGGACCATTGTCTAGATTAAATTTGCAGACTTTAAGAAGAAATAAAGGATCCATTGATTGGCGAATAGGATTATCCGAATTCAGGTCGGCAAATTGATAAGGAGGTCCTATTTTTTCAAGTCGTGTCCATATATTATTTCGTGTGTAATGAGGAATGAACAGTAAAATACAAATATGAACAATGATCGTACTGGTGCCTATAAGAAGAATTGTATGGATGAATTTAAACACATTTTTCTCCTGCTGGAATTCGTTCTACGGAGGGCATCATAGGTTTTCGTAGTTCTGTTGTAGAAATAATTGAAGTGTCATATAAGTTCAGAATAATTCCAAATTCTTTTTTACTCGTTGATGCAAGCCAATTTCCTGTTTGCGGTGTTGGTGAGATATGTATCCGTAATGAACCATCATTTTCATAAATTACGTTGTAAGTGTGGAGTGCAGAAGGAATATTATTTGTTGAAGTGTAAGGTTTAAGGAATTTGTCAGCTAGATACAGAGTAAAGAGACGCGTTTCAGGAATGTGTCCTGTAAGTAAATAATGGCAGTTGCGACGTAGCGGATGTCCCTGGTTGTCTGTCCAAAGTTGGAAAATAAGATTTTCTGGATATCCAAGAGAAATATCACCACGCTTTGCAGTGCGTGCGCGGGTGTAAGGATCAGCTTTAGGTGTTCCTATGTGTAAATAGCTCTTCCATTCTCTAATCTTTAAACTATCAAAATCTATGGCAGTATTAAGCATATAATTAACGCTGAATATTCCAGATATAATGGAAAAAACGAAGATTAAAAAAGTAAAAATGATATTAAAAAACACTGTAGGATACTCAAATTGCATTCGTTGAAGAAAAAATAGTTTTCGTATTTGATAAGGTCATATTTGGTAATTTTTGTAAGTCTTTGTTGATAGAACGTATAGCGTTTAATGTTTCTGGTGAGAGTATTTTAGGCAATTTAGAAATTATATAAGAATTATCATGGGAAGGATTCATTGGTGATTGATAAGGTAAAATAGAATTTTTTACACCATAGAGTGGTTGAAGAACTGTATTTTGGTGTGCACAGAGCATAATGCGATGCCATATCATGGCGGGAATAACACCACCAAAAGCGCGATTCATGGGTGAAAAATTATCATTTCCCATCCATACAGCACCAGTATAATTACCAGTAAAGCCAACAAACCAAGCATCACGGTAGGCTTGTGATGTTCCAGTTTTTCCGGCAACAAGTGACATGGGCAGCGCTGCGCGTTTACCAGATCCTCGTGTGGTAACACCAACAAGCATTTGATTCATATAAGCAGCGGATTGTTCACTGATAACTTGATATGGTTTGTTACCGTTCCGTGTCCAATCCCATATGACATGACCATCTATTGTGCTAATTCGTGTAAAGCCGTGGCGATTTCCAGCTATGCCTCTATTAGCGAAGACATTAAAACCAATTGCTTGATCCATTGGTGTCATATTGGATGTTCCTAATACCATGGTTTTGTGTGATAAAATATGAGAATTAATACCCATATTTTTAATCAAATTTCTGATTGGTTCAGTATTACGATTAAGATATTTGTAAGTAATATAGACGGGTATTGTATTAATAGAAAAGGCTAAAGCAGTTGCTAAATCGACATTGCCGATATAACGGCCAGAGTTATTTCTTGGCGACCAACCATCCCAATGGATAGGTTTATCAGATACTATAGTATCGGGGGATAATCCATGTTCCTCCATGGCAGTTGCATAAACATATGGTTTGAACGAAGAACCAGGTTGTCGACCACCTTGTGTTGCTCTATTAAATTGGCTTTTTTCATAATCAAGTCCCCCAACAATTGCACGTACAGCTCCGTTATTGTCAAGAATAACGGTGGCTGCTTGTGTTGCGTGATATTGTTGGCCATATTGGTATAGATAATATTCGATTGCTTCTTCTGCTGCTCGTTGAATATTTGGATCAAGGGTTGTTTGAACAATTAAGGTGCGGTTTGGTAATTGACTGCTGATTTGACGTATTTCATCAAATGCCCAATCAAGAAAATAATTAGGCTGACTGTTTTGGGCTTTTGTAATAATTTTGGCAGGTTGGCGGTATGCTTTGATAATTTGGCTATCCATCATAAAATTACTGTCAACAAGATTAGATAGAACTATATTTGCACGTGCTTGTGCAGCAGGTAAATTGCTATGAGGAGCATATTTGGTTGGTGCTTTGAAAAGACCAGCTAATATAGCGGATTCTGCTAAGGATATGTCGCGTATATTTTTATCGAAATAAAATTTTGATGCCGCTGCAATACCGAAATTGTTTCCTCCCATGTATACGCGATCGAGATAGAGTTGCAAAATTTGTTTTTTGCTAAGATTTGCTTCTAGCCATAGAGCAAGATAAGCTTCTTTAATTTTACGTGTTATGGTTCTTTCATGTGTTAAAAATAAATTTTTAGCGAGTTGTTGTGTAAGGGTTGAACCACCTTGAACGATAATTTTAGCTTGTATATTTTGTGTAATTGCTCGTATAAGACCGTAAAAATCAATTCCCCAATGATGAAAAAAACGTCGATCTTCTGTTGCAAGAACTGCTTTGATAAGATAATCAGGCATTTCCTCTACAGGGACGGATAGAGCTGGTAAAGCTCCACGGTGTCCAATAGAATTTCCATAGCGGTCCAGAAAAAGAATGGAAAAATTCTTCGATGAATACCAATCTTTTTTTGTTAATTCAAAAACAGAAATACCGATGATGGTGAATAAAGTAAAAGCAATCACCCCTAATGTTAATGTTTCATCGAGAATTTCAACGATACATCGTTTCCATCCTCGTACACGAAAACGTTGCGAAATAAGGGCTGTTCTATTCCAGAAGAAATTGTGATAAATACGGATATTGTAAAGTGTTGTGTCTAGCCATGCATCTAATTCAATAAGTTTAGGGCTATGGAATGGTTTATTTTGTTGGATTTTCTTTTTTTTCAAAAAATCAAACATAAAAAGCCTATGCTAAAGTAATACAATTAAATAATCTGATAATAATTATATGGAGTATAAGAACTTTTTTGCTATAGGCATGGCAAAAAAAGAATGTATTTGAGATTATGATACTTAATTTATCTGAAATATATATTTAGTTTTATATTTTAAAAATTTTTGTTATTTAAATTTCGCATGCCATTAAAAAAAATGAACTTATAATTACTAAAATTTTAATATGACGATATATATATAAAGTTATATTTTTCTTTATGTCATTTAAATTGGGGAAATGAATTAATTTCTTTATTCATTTTTTATTCACATAAAATAACTTATAAAAAATCTATGATAGGAAAAATTTTCTTTTTTGCGATATTCATAGGCCTTATCGGTTTAGATTTTGTTTTAGCAGCTGATTGTATTGAAGTAGGAAAAAAAGTTGCTATGCAACAAAAAGGGACACTAACTCGTTCAACACCGAGTATTCAAGGTGGCAAAAATATGTGTGTGGTTGTGATTGTTGTTCCTGCGCATAATGGGGATAAATCACGACGTGTTGAGGTTGTTATTGCTGCCGATTAACTTTTTTCAGGTGTAGTGATGCGTATTTTGATTGTTGAAGATGATCGCGATCTTAGTCATCAATTAGCAAAAGCAATAAAAGATGCTGGATATGTTTTTGATAGCGCTTTTAATGGTGAATATGCTTATTTTTTAGGAAGCACAGAGTCTTATGATGCTGTGATTCTTGATATCGGTTTGCCAGATATGGATGGAATTCAAGTCGTTAAAAAATGGCGTAAAGAGGGATATTCTATGCCTGTTTTAATGTTAACAGTACGTGATCGTTGGTCTGATAAGGTACGTGGTATTGATGCCGGTGCCGATGATTATGTTGTTAAGCCATTCCATTTAGAGGAAGTAATGGCACGGTTGCGTGCTTTAATTCGCCGCTCGACGGGACATGCAACAAATACGTTATCTTGTGGGGAGGTGTTATTAGATACTAAAACTTCTCGTGTTTTTATTGATGGACAGTTAATTAAATTAACATCATATGAATTTCGGCTTCTTTCTTATCTTATGCATCATAGTGATAAAGTAGTTTCAAAGACAGAGCTTATTGAGCATCTTTATGATCAGGATTTTGATAAAGATTCGAATACAATTGAAGTGTTTGTAAGGCGGTTGCGTAAAAAACTTGGGGTAGATTCGATTGAGACTGTTCGTGGACTAGGCTATAGAATAAAAATGTTAGGTGATAAATGAGGGCTTTGAAGAATAATAATCGGTTGAAACGGTTATTTTTTTTGTTGGAAAATCTCTCAGTCTGCGTGTTATGATTTTATCAACATTATGGGCTATTATTTCACTTTCATTTATTTCAGCAGTCAGCATTTTATTCTATCAGCGTTCAAGTGAACAAAGTTTGGATCGTATTCTTTCTTCTCAGCTTTATAGTCTGATTACAGCTGTAACTGTCACACCTGAAGGATATTTGAGAGGGAATCCTAGATTTGGTGATATTCGTTATTCAGATCCAACGTCTGGATGGTATTGGGAGGTATTGCCTGTATCATCTAATCTATATGGAAGATTGGTATCACAATCATTAGGAACTAAAGAAATTTTTTCACCGAGCATTGTTGATATTCCTTTTAATAGTGAATTTTTTCGTTCTTATCAAATAAAGGGTATAGATGGGGAAAATCTAAAAGTTATTGAAAGTGATGTTATTCTTGATAATCAGAATCGTGTTGCTCGTTTTCGCCTTATTGGAAATATTGATGAAGTGCATGGACAGGTAAAAGAATTTGAACAGACTTTACAAATTTTTCTGTGGAGTTTTGGTATAGGGAGTGTTCTTATCAATTTGACTCTTATTTTTTTTAGTTTGCAGCCATTAAGACGAATTCAACAAACATTGAATGATATTCGTGCGGGAAAGACTGATTATATAAGTATGGATTTATTAAGTGAAGTTATGCCATTGGCACAAGAAATGAATGCTCTTATTGATAATAATCAACGTATTATTGAAAGATTTCGAACTCAGGTTGGTAATCTTGCTCATTCATTAAAGACACCTTTATCAGTTATCATTAATGAAGTTGATGGCATGACAGGGGAAGCAGCCCTTTTATTGCGAGAGCAAGCTAAAATAATGCATGCACAAATTAATCATTATTTACGACGTGCGCGGATTGCAGCACAGCGCGATAGTATTATTTCTCATACGTCTGTTCGGGAAACACTTAATCGTTTGATTAGGGTCATAAAAAAACTCAATCCTGATAAACATATTCAATTTACTATGGATGTTGATGATATTATTTTTTCTGGTGAAAAAGAAGATCTAGAGGAAATTGTGGGTAATTTGCTTGAGAACGCTGCTCAGTGGTCTCGCACTAAAATCTTAATCTGTTGTTCTTTAGAAGAAAGTTTTGAAGAAATAGCATTCTTTAGTATTGTTATTGAAGATGATGGTCCTGGTTTGACAGAAGAGCAAATTGATAAAGCTTTAAAAAGAGGTCAACGTTTTGATGAAAGTAAGCCAGGAACAGGATTGGGATTAGCAATTGTCTCAGATATGGTTAGTGAATATGGTGGAAGCTTTTCTTTGTCGCGTTCTAAACTGGGTGGATTATATACAAAAATTGTATTACCAAGGTGATAAATATGTTTTCTTTTTCTTGGTGTCTATACCAAAGATAATATCTGTAATAAAAAGCGATATTTTGTATACAGCTTAAGGTAGTAAGTAAAAATATTTTCGTACCTTAATTGTTATATTTATATGTCATGGAGGATATAAATGAAAATTTTGTTTTTATGGTTTTATAGATGTCAGAAAAATTGATGATGAGTTTTATGGTGTCATGATGCGGAAAGTCTTTTTATCATTAATTGGTATGTTGATTGTCAGTTTATCGGGGTGTAGTCATACGTTGAAATTAGATACAAAGGATCTCAATGTAGAAGAAATTCATTTTGATAAGATTAATAGCATGGGGACTGGTCTCCTCGGATCTTCTTTTACTCTATTATCTATGGATGACCGTTATAAAGTTTTGCAAGCAGAATATAATGCGCTAGAATATGCTGGTGCTGGAAAAAAAGTAAGCTGGGTATCTAAAAAAAGAGGTATTTTTGGTGAAGTAAGCGCAGGGCAATTTTATCAGGTTGGTTCACAAAATTGTCGTCAGTATAGTCACTCTTTTACTCTTAATAGTGTATCTGAAATAGTTTATGGTAGTGCATGCCGCAATGCTGATGGAAGTTGGGCGCCTCTTATATAAGTGCCACAATAAAAGCATGAAGGAAATTGGTTGTAGTTTTTTGATTTCCACATAGGTGTTAAAGTGATATGCTATTATCAGTCTTGGATGCATTTTTTTTAATTTTTTTAACAATTATTCTTTTTTTGTTTTTTTATTGTGGAACAAAACAAAAGAAAATGTCTTCTTTCAACCTTGATCAAACTCAAAACTGTGAGAGTGAAACTAATTTTCAACGTTGTACTTTTGATGCAGGAGGTGTGCGAAGACTTTATAAATATTCAAAAAGTTTTTGCGCACTTATGGTGCTAAGTGTTCTATTTATTTTTTTTGTAACATGGGGTGTTTATAGTCTGACGGGTAATCCAGGAGTCAAAAGTTATTTTTTTAGTGAATTGATGGAGAAAGATCCCAATACGTTAAATGAGCATGAAAAACTTATTCGTTTAGAAGTGCTTTTTTTTCGTATGCCTCATGATGGAAAGGTAGCAGATGCATTGGCAGTAGCGTATCTTGAGGCTGGTCGTTTTCAAGATGCTGTGAATACCTACTTATATGCACTTCATTTAAATGGAGAAACAGCTCCAAGGCTGTTAGGATATGGTTTAGCGTTAGTTAATTATGAAGGAGGAATAATTACGCAAGAAGCACAGGATATTTTTCAGAAGGCTGTTAATTTAGCACCAAAAGATTTTTATCCTCATTTACTTTTAGCAAGTGCTTTTCATCAATCAGGTCAATCTTCCCAAGCGGTTCAGCTTTTACAAAACTTCCTTAATCAGACACCTAAGAATATTAAAGGAAGATCACGTATTGAAGAAATGATTATTCAGTTGCGTAGTGTTTCTGATGAGCAAGATTTAGATTAATTTATAATTGCATAATTGGGTGAATTTGTTCAGAAATAGACAAAATACTTATAATCAGTTTTACTTATATAAAAGAATGTGCAAAACTCTTTCAGTACACAATAGGGCATGTATACAATACACATTAATGAAAATATTTTTCATGAGTAGGCCATGAACAGTGCACCTTTAAAGGATTCTTTTTCACTTGAACTTGTTTTGAAGACGCAAAAAAAAAATAGACTACTTATGGTTTTATCATGTCTTTTTATTATAGCAATTGTTACCGGTTTCATGTTGTATATGATCCGTAATACAGTCAATTTTTTTCGAATGCCATCTGAAATTACAAGAGAAGATATTTTAACGGGTCGTTCCTTACGTTTAGGTGGTTTTGTTGAAAAAGGAACTGTTGAATACAGTGGAAATATGCAAGTTACCTTTTTTGTAACTGATAATCTAAAACATGAAAAGGTTATTTTTACTGGTATATTACCGGATCTTTTTCGCGAAGGACAAGGCGTTATTGTGGAAGGATATTTCAATAAACAAAGAATTTTTATAGGTACGCGTATTTTGGCAAAACATGATGAGACTTATATGTCTAAAGAAATGGCTGATCGCGTAAATAAATGTCAGAATATGAAGGGACAATTCGATTGTGCTCATTGAATTGGGTCATCTTTTTTTAGCGGCAGCATTGGCAGTTAGTTTGTTGCAGGCATTTTTACCAACTTTTGGGGTTTTACAAAAAAAGCGTTTATTGATGCAATTAGCAGTACCGCTAACATATATCATTTTTATATTATTGCTCTTATCTTTTTTGATTATTGTTTACGCTTATATTGTATCTGATTTTTCTGTTCTTAATGTTGTTGAGAATTCTCATTCAGAAAAGCCAATGCTTTATAAAATCGTTGGTGTGTGGGGTAACCATGAAGGATCAATGTTATTATGGGTTTTGCTTTTAGCCTTTTTTAGTACATTGATTGCATTATTTTCTCCACAATTACAAGAACAGTTTAAAGCATTAGTTTTAAGTTGCCAAAGTTGGATCATAAGTGCTTTTCTTTTGTTTATTCTCTTTATGTCTAATCCATTTGTGCGTGTTCATTCACCGGTATTGCAGGGAAATGATCTTAATCCTGTGTTACAGGATATTTCTTTAGCAATTCATCCCCCACTTCTTTATTTGGGCTATGTTGGTTTTTCGGTTTGTTTTTCTTTTGCAATAGCTGCATTGATTATAGGATATATTAATAAGATTTGGGCTTGTTGGATACGACCATGGGTTTTGCTTGCATGGATTTTTTTGACAATTGGCATTACCGTTGGGTCTTACTGGGCTTACTATGAATTAGGTTGGGGTGGTTACTGGTTTTGGGATTCAGTTGAAAATGTTTCATTAATGCCTTGGCTTTCGGGAACTGCTCTTTTACATTCGGTGATTGTTTTTGAAAAACGAAACTTATTGAGAAGCTGGACCTTATTTTTAGCTATTCTTACGTTTTCTCTTTCTCTTATGGGAACTTTTCTTGTTCGTTCAGGTCTTTTGATGTCTGTGCATAGTTTTGCTGTTGATCCAGCACGTGGGAAGGCAATTCTTGCTATTTTGTTTTTTTTCACGGGAGGAGCTTTTCTTCTTTTTGTTATACGGATGCCTATTTTGAAAACAGGGGGACTTTTTCATCCAATTTCGCGTGAAGGTTTTATTATTTTAAATAATTTACTTCTTACAACAGCAACAGCCACAGTTTTAATTGGTACACTCTACCCTTATTTTTTCGAGGCATTAACAGGGCAAAAAATCTCTGTGGGTGCTCTTTTTTTTAATCTTACATTTGGATCTTTAATGATAGTACTTTTGTTATTTGTTCCATTTGGCACGATGATGGCTTGGAAACGTAGCGATTTTTTTGCAGTTTTTGAGCGATTGTGGTGTGTTTTTGCACTGGCTTGTGTAGCGTGTTTTATAACATTTTATGTAGATTCTTTACGTGATATTTTTGCTGCTTTAGGGATTGGATTAGCAGTTTTTGTTTTTTTGGGTGGTTTGGCTGATCTTTGGAACAAAAGTGGTTATCATAAGGTGTCTTTTAGGGTTCGGGTTAAGAGATTTTTAGGATTACCATTATCTGTTTTTGGTGCAGCGTTGGCCCATATGGGATTAGGAGTTACATTATTCGGCATTATTTGGGTTGCAACTTTTGGGCAAGAACGTATTTTAATTATGCAAGTAGGAGAGACAGTTACGATAGCTGATAAGACTATTCGTTTTGATAAAGTTCATAATATTGCAGGTTCGAATTATTCAGCGATACAATTCGATTTTAAAATATACGAGAATAAAAATGTGATAAGTAATGTGACAGCATCGAAACGTTTTTATTCAAGCCAAAATAGATCGACGACGGAAGTTGGTATTCAAAATCATGGCTTTTCTCAGTTTTATATTGCTCCTGGTCGTATAAATGATCAAGGGCTTGTCGTGCATATATGGTGGAAACCGTATGTGATATGTATTTGGTTTGGTGCGTTCATGATGGCGATAGGAGGAGGCTTTTCTCTTTTAAATCATTGGATGCGCGTAGGTTGGGTGCAATCGATTATAAAGGGATCAAGATGAGGAAGCTTTTCTTTTGGATTTTTACATTCTTTATTCTCATTTTTTCTATGCAATTAGTGGGAGCGGTAGAGCCAGATGAGATTTTAATGGATCCAATACTCGAAGGGCGCGCGCGTGATATTTCATCCTATTTGCGTTGTCCAGTTTGTCAAAATCAAACAATTGATGATTCAAATTCCTCCTTAGCACGTGATTTACGTCTTTTAGTTCGTGAGCGCTTGAAAGCAGGTGATAATAATCAGCAGGTTATTGATTTTCTTGTTGAACAATATGGTGAATTTATTTTACTAACACCCCCATTTAATAAAACAACATGGTTTTTATGGTTATCACCTCTGATCATCATTATTATTGGTGTAAGTTTCATTTTATTTCGAATAAGGTGGGCAAGCGGAAAAACACCCATTTCTTTTGATGCTCATTAATAGAAGCGATTCATAATATTGTTGAAATTAAAATGGATATTATATGAATAAAGAAAAGTGAGGGATTTAAACGGATAGTTTAGATTTGTTTCATCTGAATGTTATTTATCATCAACTTTACAAAACTTTAATAATTTAGACAGAAAACAGTAATATTTACTGTTTTATTGTTAATTATAGTATGGTTAAAATATTACTGAGTAGGAGCATAAAAAATGATCAAATCAAATTTTCGTATGATGTTAACAGCAGTAAGTTGTTCTGTATTTTTAGCAAGTACGATGTTTTTTACCGGATCAAGCTTTTGGGTGACAAATACCTATGCGAATCCTGTATTTGTTCCTTCAGTACAACAACAAGGATTTGCAGATGTTGTATCTAAAGTAAAAGCAGCTGTTGTTTCTGTGCAAGTGAAGGGTAATGCTAAGAAAGAAGAGCGTTTCTTTAGTAATTTTTTTAGCAGTCCAGGGATTGATCAGTTGCCAGATCAACATCCTTTGAAAAGATTTTTTAAAGATTTTTATAATCATGCTCTTCCTAATAATAAGCCTTTGAATCGTTCGCGTAAATTTCGTCCTATTGCCTTTGGATCTGGCTTTTTTACCTCTTCTGATGGTTATATTGTTACCAATCATCACGTCATTGCGGAGGGAACGAGCTATGCTGTCATTCTCGATGACGGTACAGAACTTGAGGCAAAACTTATTGGAGCAGATCCCCGAACTGATCTTGCGGTATTAAAAGTAAATGATAAACGGAAGTTTCCATACGTTGATTTTGCAGATGATTCGACAATCCATGTGGGAGATTGGGTAGTGGCTGTCGGGAATCCATTTGGCCTTGGTGGAACTGTAACAGCGGGTATAGTTTCTGCGCGTGGACGTGATATTGGTGCTGGCGTTTATGACGATTTTATTCAGATTGATGCTGCTGTTAATCGTGGTAATTCTGGGGGGCCGACGTTTAATCTTAATGGACAAGTTGTTGGAATTAATACAGCAATTTATTCTCCCTCTGGTGGGAATGTTGGGATTGCTTTTGCTATTCCTTCAGCAACAGCAAAACAGGTTGTGAAACAACTTATGGAAAAAGGTTCTGTTCAGCGAGGTTGGATCGGTGTTCAAATTCAGGCTGTTACAAAAGAAATTTCTGATTCAATTGGTCTCAAAGAATCTAAAGGTGCTTTAATTACTGATCCGCTCAAAGGGCCAGCAGCAAAGGCTGGCGTTAAAGCAGGGGATGTAATTATTGCAGTTAATGGCGAAAAAATTAATGATGCACGTGATCTAGCAAAGCGTATTGCAAATACTAAGCCTGGAGAAACTGTTACTTTAGGAATTTGGAGATCGGGTAAAGAGGAAAGTATTAAGGTTAAGCTTGATTCCATGCCAGCAGATGAGGGACAGCGAGAAAAAGGAAAATATTCAAGTGAACATGGTAATTCGGATGAAACGTTAGAAGATTATGGTTTGATTGTAGCTCCTTCTGATGATGGTGTAGGATTGGTTGTAACGGATGTGGACTCAGATGCAGATGCAGCTGATAGGGGAGTACGTCCTGGTGATGTCATCGTAACGGTTAATAATAGGCCTGTCAAAAAAGCATCTGATATTACTGATGCAATCAAAGATGCAAAAAAACTAGGGAGAAATGCGATATTGTTACAAGTGCGAACAAATGATCAGAATCGTTTTATTGCCCTTCCAATTCTAAAAAAATAACATTTATAAGAAGTGAAACAGAAACTGACTAAGGTTTCTGTTTCATCAATCATTGAATAAAATAATGGAGATGCGTTTATGAAGATACTCATTATCGAAGATGATCGTGAGACAGGGCGTTATCTCGAGAAAGCCTTTTTGGAGGCAGGACATACAGCTGACATTGCTTATGATGGAGATACGGGGTATACTTTTGCTGAGACGGTAAATTATGATGTGATGGTTGTTGATCGCATGCTTCCATATCGTGACGGTCTTTCTATTGTTACTGAGTTGCGTGCAAAAGGCATCGAAACACCAGTTCTTATTCTTTCTGCTTTAGGTCAGGTTGATGATCGTGTAACTGGTTTGCGTGCGGGTGGAGATGATTATCTGACAAAACCCTTTGCTTTTTCTGAACTGCTTGCGCGTGTTGAAGTTTTACGAAGGCGAAAAAATCCGAAGGAAGCAGAAACTGTTTATTGTGTTGGCGATCTCGAACTTGATCGATTAGCACATATAGTGAAGCGTGGTGACAAGAACATTATATTGCAACCGCGTGAATTTCGTTTACTGGAGTATTTAATGCGATACTCTGGACAGGTCGTTACTCGTACGATGCTTTTAGAAAATGTTTGGGATTACCATTTTGATCCGCAAACAAATGTTATTGATGTTCATATATCTCGTTTAAGAGCAAAGATTGAAAAAGATTTTGATGTTCCCCTTTTGCATACAGTTCGTGGAGCAGGATATATGCTAAAGGCACCAGAAAAGAAAATATGAACCGTTTAATCAACATGATGCGTACGACTGCAGTGAGGCTTTCTGCGCTTTATATTTTGCTTTTTGGATTAGTTGCGGCGGGACTTTCTCTTTATATGACAGCATTCGCTATTTCATTACTGACAGACCAAACGGAACAAGCTTTACGTGAAGAATTAAGGTATATCGAGAGTGCTTATAATTATGGTGGGTTGCCTATATTAATGCGTACTATTGATTATCGTTCACGTCAACCAGGGGCTTTTCTTTATCTTGTCACTGATCCAACGGGTCGTATTTTGGCAGGGAATGTTGCGCACATAGAACCTGGGATTCTTCAATCTAATGGCTTTCTTTCTCATTCTTTTTTGTATTCACGCTTTGGAGAAAATGGCCAGATAAATGAACAAAATAAACATCGTGCTTTAGCGGCTATTATTGATTTACCCAATGCTATGAAACTTCTTGTTGGGCGAGATTTAGATGAACCGGAACGTTTTGTAACAGTTATTCGTAAAGCCGTTATGATTGCTCTTGCAGCAATGGTTGGAGGTGCTTTGTTAATATGGTTTTTTATTGGTCGGCGCGCATTACAAAGGATTGATCGTGTAACAGCTGCATCACAGCGTTTGATGAATGGTGATTTTAGTGGGCGCTTACCCGTTTCTGGAGCCGGTGATGAGTTTGATCGATTGTCAGTTAATCTTAACGTTATGTTAGATCGTATTGAAGAATTAAATACTGGTTTGCGTCAGGTGTCAGATAATATTGCTCATGATCTTAAGACACCACTAACTCGTCTCAGAAATCGTGCCGAAGAAGCACTTGTAGGAAAGAAAACAGAGTTTGAATATCGGCAGGCTCTGGATGATGTTATTGCTGAATCAGATTATCTTATTCGTACTTTTAGTGCTATTTTAATGATTTCACGTATTGAAGCAGGTAGCTCAATTGAGAATCTTGAAATAACGAATATAAAATTGATTCTTGAAAATGCGGTTGAATTTTATGAACCTTTTGCTGAAGAAGCTGGTGTTTCGCTTCGATTGGGACATACTTTTGATAAAGAGCTCAAGCTGAATCGTGAACTTATTACACAATCAATTTTAAATCTTATTGATAACGCAATCAAATATGCATCATCTATAGGTGAAAAAAAGACGGAGGTTTCTTTGTCAATGGAGGGTGATGGAGGACGTTTGCGCGTTGTAGTTAGTGATAATGGTCCAGGAATAGCAGAAGATAAACGTGAAAAAGTGATAGAACGGTTTGTTCGTCTTGAAGAAAGCCGCACACAACCTGGTTTTGGTATTGGTTTAAGTATAACAAAAGCTGTTATGAAACTTCATGGGGGCGAATTGTTACTTGAAAACGCAAATCCAGGATTGAAAGCTGTTTTATTATTTCCTTAATATTGTTATTGCTTGTTTATTTTATAGATATTGCCTTTTTCTAATTTTGTTATGCAATAAAATAGAATGAAAACTAAAATGCTTTCTTGATGGAATGCAGATGAAGACAGCTTTTTTAAAAACACGGCTTTTTCCTTTACGTCCTCTTGATGAGAGTGGTTCACAATGGTTGAAAGATATTGAAGAACAAGCAAGAAAAGAAAATTTAGAACCATTGGTTTCCTATATTGTAGGTGGAGGAGAGCAAGTTGATTTTATCCACGCAGTCATGACTTTATCTCCTTTTTTACGTGGAGTTTTGATTGCAAATCCCTCTTATCTTAGTCCTTTATTGACTACAGATATAGAAACAAGGCTCAGTGAAATTATAGAAGATATTGCTGCCGTTGATAGAGCTGAAATGATTCATGAAACTTCATTAATGGCGGCTTTAAGGTGCAAGAAAAGAGAAGCGCACACTCTAATTGCTTTAGCTGATTTAAGTCGTGTTTTTACTTATGAGGTTTCTTGCGCATGGCTGACACGTCTTGGTGAAGCAGCATTAGGTGCAGCTTTACGTTTTCTTTTGAGAGAAGCTCATGATTGTGGAAAAATACGTTTAGCTAATCGTGATATACCAGAGAAAGATTGTGGTTTAATTGTTTTAGGGATGGGGAAATTTGGCGCTGAAGAACTTAATTATTCCTCTGACATTGATCTGATTATTTTAATTGATGAAATGTCATCTCATGTGGGAGATTCCTATGAAAGTGTTGATATATTTTCAAAAATGGTGCGCCGATTAATCCGTATCATTCAAGAGCGTACTGCTGAAGGATATGTTTTTCGGCTCGATTTGCGACTCCGACCAGATCCAGGTTCAACACCTTTGGCGTTACCTATTAGAGCTGCTCTGCGTTATTATGAAGGGCGTGGTCAAAATTGGGAACGTGCAGCTATGATTAAAGCACGTCCAGTAGCGGGCGACATTGATGTAGGTTTTAATTTTCTTAAAGAACTTTCTCCTTATGTATGGCGCAAATATTTAGATTATGCAGCTATTGCTGATATTCATTCTATTAAACGCCAAATCCATGCTTATAAAAATTATGGGCAAATTGCTGCTTATGGTCATAATATCAAATTGGGACGAGGGGGTATTCGTGAAATTGAATTTTTCGTGCAAACACAACAGTTAATTGCTGGAGGACGCTTACCTCAATTACGTGGACGTAAAACAGTTGAAATGTTAGCAGAGCTTTGCAATCTTGGTTGGATCGGAGAGGAAATTAAAGATAGCCTTATAAAAAGCTATGCTTTTTTACGTAATGTTGAACACTGTATTCAAATGATTGCAGATGAACAAACGCATGTTTTGCCAGAAGAAGTTACGCAATTTACGAGCGTTGCATATTTGATGGGATATCAAGAGAGTCACTGTTTTATTCGTGATTTGTTAGAAACACTTCTGATAGTGGAAGAACATTATGCTGCGTTGTTTGAGCACGAGCAAGAACTTGGCTTGGAAATGGGCAACTTGGTTTTCACAGGTGAGGAGGATGACCCTGAAACACTTATTACATTAAGTCGTTTAGGTTTTAAAAGGGCAAGCGATATTTGTCGTATTATGCGTACGTTGCATTGTGGGCGTTATAGGGCCACTCAATCTGCTGAAGCGCGTGAAAGATTAACAGAGCTTACACCAGCACTTTTAAAGGCTTTTGGTGCGACCAAAAGAGCAGATGAGGCAATGTTGCGTTTTGATAGTTTTTTGCAAGGCTTGCCTTCAGGGATACAGCTTTTTAGCTTATTGCAGTCAAATCCGCCCCTTTTAGATATGTTGGTTTGTATTATGGGTGCTGCACCACGGCTTGCCGAGATTATTACACGTACACCACACGTTTTTGATGGGATGCTGGATCCTAAAATTTTTTCAGAATTGCCAACAAAAGATTATTTAGAAAATCGTTTGCAATATTTTCTTGAAGGTGTCACTTCTTATGAAGAAATTCTTGATCATCTAAGGATTTTTGCTGGTGAACAGCGTTTTTTGATTGGTATTCGGCTTTTGAATGGTACAATTAATGGAGATAGAGCAGGTTTTGCTTTTACTGCGCTCGCTGATCTCATGATTGCAAAAACGCTTACTGCTGTTCAAGAAGAATTTTTTCGTCATCATGGCCATATCAAAGGGGGACGTATTGGCATATTGGGTATGGGTAAGCTGGGAAGCTGTGAATTAACAGCAGGATCAGATGTCGATCTTATTTTACTGTATGAGCATGACGAAAATGTAGAAATGTCTGATGGAGAAAAGCCACTCTATGTTTCTCAATATTATACCCGTTTAATACAACGTTTTGTTTCTGCTTTATCTACTTCTACAAATCAAGGAGTTCTTTATACTGTTGATTTAAGACTACGGCCATTGGGCAATAAAGGGCCTATAGCTGTTCCCTTTCAGGTTTTTAGAAAATATCAACGCCAGGAAGCTTGGATATGGGAACATCTTGCCTTAACCCGTGCAAGGGGTATAGCTGGAGATGCTGATTTTTTGCAAAAATTGGAAAATGAAGTAAGGGAAATTATTGCACTTCCTTGTGATAAAAAGAAGGTTGCAAAAGAAGTGCTTGAAATGCGTGCTTTAATTGAAAAAGAAAAACCACCAGCAAATCGATGGGATTTAAAAACTCTACCTGGTGGTATTATGGATCTTGAATTTATTGCTCAATTTGCTCTTATAACTCATGTCATTGATTTTCAAATTGGAGCGACTACAGCTGATATTCTTTCTCGTTTACCACTCGATTTTCTAAGTCAATCATTGATTGCTGATTTACATTACGCTTATTGTCTTTATAACAATTTAAGTCAGATTATACGTCTTTGCTTAAATGAGGCTCTTAATCCTGATGATATGCCACCTGGGTTGAGCGATCTTTTGCTACGTAGTATTGGCGAGCCTGATTTGCCACGTGTTGAAAAATTAATTGAAGAAATAGGACAATCAGTGCGTACAATTTTTACACAAGTTATGGGACGCTAGATAGAATGTTTCTTAAGTAAAATCATACGTCGATTTTTTAGTATACAAATGAATGTATGTTAAAATAAACTATGAATATTATACTATGCTTTATTTTTTTTTGATTAATAAACTCAGAAAAGCTTTTTTGATTGTCAATCAATAAAGCAGGTGAGTTTATTACACGGATAAGCTTCCTTTTAAGCAATTATTTTCTACTCACAGAAAGCGATCACTAATAATATTTTTATAATTTATTTCTCTGTTCAATTTAATATATGCATCATTTTATATGTAAAATTTTAGCTCAAAGAGTTATAGTATTACACGTATGGTGAGAATTGATACAATACAAGAAATAAGTAAGCTATGCTGAAGATATATGATCGTTGTATATTTTATGATGACTATGTACCTTACACATTATAGAGATTCATGCAAATGTTGAAAGAGGCAAATTTTCAGGGATCTCTTCTATATCCTATTGTGATGCAAGAAAAAGTTAAAATAAGACTATAGATGTAGACGTGTTATGCGTGTTTAAATTGCTTCAGAAGAAAATAGATCTGTAATAAGGAGAAAAGGGAGAAAAAGTAAATTTTATCAAATTATATGCTGTTTATAGTATTTATTTTTCTGAGAAGTATGCTCAATATATTAAATATGTTTATCATTTTAACGTACAATACTTTTAAGTATAATAAGTAAGATTATGATTTTCTTTTTACTTATTGCATCCGTATTTATCTGCAATAAGATTGAGATGAGGTTTAGTGCCCTTACTAAAGTAGAGAAGTTTATCTTTCATTATAAGTTAATGACAAACTTTATTCCTAGGATTAAATATTTGGGTTTACATTAGATTTTCATACGAGAAGTTTAGAGTTCATTGGAATAAGGTCATTTTTTATGGGTGAAGATTTAATTTGTAGGAGATTCCTATGAATTTAAAGATGTCACAAAGTATAATGGAAAAGCGTAAAAACAAGAGTAGGCAAGATACGATTATTGCGACGGCAAGAAAGACATCTATAGGGAGTCTTTTGGTAGCTAAATCTCATAAGGGTATTTGTTATATTGCTTTAGGCGATTCAATTGAACAATTATTACAGGAATTAGGAACGCGTTTTACCAATATAAAATACAATATTAATGATAATGTGTTGAATCAAGAAATAGCATATATTGTAGCGATGGTTGAAACTCCTAAGTTGGTAAAACATCACAATTTACTATTCGATATCAATGGCACAGTTTTTCAAAAAAAAATTTGGACTGCATTATGTGAAATACGATGTGGAGAAACAATTTCTTATAAAGAGTTAGCGCAAAGTATTGGTATGCCAAAAGCGTACCGTGCTGTTGCTAATGCATGTGCATGTAATGAATTGGCATTAGTGATCCCCTGCCATCGTGTAATCCGAAAGAATGGTGCTCTTTCTGGTTATCGTTGGGGTATTCAGCGCAAACAAATTTTGCTACAACGTGAACGATATTAAAGATTTAATTTTGTTGAATTGGCATTATAATCGTTACAATTGTGCCTTTTCCTTCTTTAGAAGTGATTTCTAGTTTTCCTTTATGTAGTTCTAATAAAGAACGAGATATAGCTAGTCCAAGACCTGAACCAGGGTGGGTTTTGGTAAATTGATTTTCAACTTGTTCAAAAGGTTGTCCAAGTTTTTTGATTGCTTCTTGGGGAATACCAACACCTGTATCTTTAATACTAAAGATAAGGTTGTTATTTTTCTGGAAAGCACGGATATCAATGCTGCCACCAGAAGGTGTGAATTTAACAGCATTTGAGATAAGATTAAGAAAAATTTGTTTCATAGCGCGACAATCAACATCAGCATGAAGTTTTTGTTCAATATTTGTTGTAAGAGAAATCTTTTTCGCTTGTGCTTGTGGCGTTAGTGTACGAATTGTTTCACTGATGATTGGCTCAAGGTTGATATTTTTACGGTCAAGGGTAAGTCTTCCAGCCTCGATTTTTGACATATCAAGAATATCATTGATAAGAGTAAGAAGATGGGTTCCTGAATTATGAATATCGTGCATATACTCTTTATAGCGTTGTGAACCGAGAGGACCAAAGGTAGATTGTAACATGATTTCTGAAAAACCAAGAATAGCATTAAGAGGAGTACGCAATTCATGGGATATATTGGCTAAAAATTCTGATTTAGCTTTGTTAGCACTTTCGGCTCGCTCTTTTTCTTCTTGCAGGCTTTTATTAAGCTTTTCAACTTCTGTAGCACGTTGTTGAGCATTGCCTCGAGCACGTTTCAGCTCTTGAATGAATGAAAAAAGTCGTCTTTCACTATCTTCAAATTTTTCTTGTTGTTGTTTAAGTTCAGAGATATCAGTGCCAACACAAACAAGCCCTCCATCTTGTGTGCGTCTTTCATTAATTTTAAGCCAGTAGCCATTTGCAGTTTGACGAATACTCGTTAAGTTACCAGATTCATCTATCTTAAGAGGATATTCACTGATAGCAGGACGTGACATGGCTTCAACAGTTGCACGTTCAATTCCTGATTGTAGCATTTGTTTAGGGATAGCAGCATATTCACAAAATTTGCTGTTAGACATAACTAGACGTCCTTCTGAATCCCATAAGACAAAAGATTCAGAAATATTTTCAATCGCATCACGGATACGAAGGTCAGCTTGTGCAGTTTGTTCAGCAAATTGATGTTGTTCACTAATATCAAAGGAAATACCAACCAAGTGAGGTTCTTCTTCATCGGTTACTTCGGCGCGAATGCGCATCCATACATAATGACCTTCAGCGTGACGCATAGGTACATTAATATCGATATGTTTTTTTTTACTCTCCATTAATTCTTGAGCGAGTTCAAAAAAATTTGCATCTTTTGGATCAATGATAGCAGTAATTTGAGAAATTGATAGGAGTGCATTTTGAGGTTCATAGCCAAGCATTTCATACATTGCTCGTGACCAATAAACCCGTCCACTCGCCATATTCCAATCCCATAATCCACAACGTCCCCGCATCATAGCCATATCAATGCGATTTTGAATTTTTTCTGAAATCAAATCTGTATTACGTGCTCGTGTGATTTGATTATAATAGGCATAGAGAAGAACTAAAATAATACTCACTGTTCCTATCAGTAAAGTTATATTTAATGAGAACTTTTTTTCCCATTCCGTATAGATATGTTTTTTTGTTGCACTAGTGAATACTCCATATTGGCCACTGTCTGTTTGGCTGAATGAAGCGAGAGCAGGTTCTTGTTCTATTGTAATTGGTATGATGCCAGTGTTTTTTTTGAGAGGCCATGAAATGATATTCCCAGAAATAAAATCCTGTAAAGACTCCCCTGAAATTATTTCTGAATTAGACGAAGCTAGTATATTTCCATTGCGATCAAGGATAGCTATCATAGGATTGATATGAGTAGAGCTGTGATGATGAAAGGTTATTAGAATATTTTGTAAATGATTAGGAGAAAGAGAGGCTACTTTTTTTTGCTGAGTAAAAGCCAGTAAATCATGATCGATTTTATTTACTATAGAGGAAGATAAAAGAGAAAGTGTGGAACGCGCATTCTTATCAATTGTATGGCGCCAGTCATAAAGTGACGCAAAGCGTATTGTTGCTAACACAATCAAAGATATAATAATGGCGAATGGAATAGAACGTCGCAACCAAGGTTCGATAAAGAGGAGTTTTTGGTAAATTGAATTAGAAATACGTGTTACTCCTACCCCGCGATTTGAAGCGCTTGGTTTTGAATCAGAATGCATTCTTGTGGCCGCGTTATACACGTCCAATTTAGCCATTTCTGGGATCCTCTAATCATGAATAATGTAACTAGAAAACTGTTTTGGTACTCATAACAATTCAGTAAGCCTAATGAATCAAAACAAGAGTCTTCTGTCTAGTCTTTTTTTAAAAAAAGAATAATTTTACTCTGATGAGTATAAATTATGAAAATTAAAAGAACTTTAATATTACCTATAAATAGGCTAAAATAGCTATTTATAGGCTTATTGTTACGAGAGCTGCAGAAGAACTAAATTTGGATTAATTAATAGAGCAATATTACAATAATTTAATTATAAATATTTTTATTTTAAGCAAGTGTACGATTGATGATATCTGTTACATCGCTTGATAATTTTTCTGCTGCTGCAATTGTTTTTAATGCAGATTCGAGTTTTTTCTGTCGAATAGGTTCCAATTGTCTCCAAGAGCGCATAATTGTTAATAACCGTGAAGCAAGTTGTGAATTTTTAGGGTCAATTTCTAAAATAGTTTGGCATAGAAAATGATAAGATGCTCCATCAATCCTGTTAAAACCTGTTTGGTTCCCAGAAGCAAAAGTGCCAATCAAAGCACGTACTCTATTAGGATTATCTTGTGAAAAAAGCGGATGTTTTGTGAGTTTTTGAACGCAGTCAAGTGTTGATGCTCCTGCAACCATTGCTTGAATTGCAAACCATTTATCCATGACTAAAGGATTATGATAATATCGATTTTCAAAATCATTTAAAGCATTTTGTGCTTGTTTGCTTGTGTTAAAGCGTTGTACTAAAATCGTTATGCTGGCAATGCGATCTGTCATATTATCAGATGTGGCATATTGTGTGGCAGCGCGCTCTGGATTAGCTTCAGCAATAGAGAGATAGTCTAAGATGATATTGCGTAATGCTCTTTTTCCAGTTTGCTCAGCATTTGGTGAATAAGATTCTTGTACCTGCATTTGTACGTAGAATTCTGTGAAAAGTTCTTGATGGGTGTGTGCAATAGAAGCTAAAAATTGATTACGTACATAGTGTATTCGATCTGGATCAACATTTTGACCGATTGTATGTGCAAGTTCACTTTCGCTTGGTAAATTTAAACAAAATGCTCGAAATTCCGGTTCTAGGTTTTCATCTTTGATGATGGTTTTAATCAACTCTAGTAAATTAGAGGGCATGGTTGCTTTTTCAGCTGTTTTATCTTGAATGACTTGAATAAGAGCTTGGGTTATGAGAGTATTCAGTGACTGCCAACGATTGACTTGATTGCTATCATTTTGAGCAAGAAAAATCAGTTCGTTTTCGTCAAATGGAGTTTGTAAAATAATGGGAGCAGAAAAATCTCGTAGGAGTGATAAAATAGGTTTATTAGGTAGTCCTTTTAATTGAAAGGTTTGAGATTCCTTAGAAAGCAACATAATATCTGATTGAATAGTTGTATCACTTTCGTAGATGAGTGATTGTCCCTCACTTCCTAATAGACCAAAGGCAATAGGGATGAGCATGGGTTTTTTATTATTTTGTTGTGGCGTTGGTGGAATATGTTGCTGTGCATGAATTGTTAAAGTACCTTCATTATAATGGCTATCAATTTTCACATGAGGAGTACCTGCCTGTTCGTACCATAGCATAAATTGTGAGAAATCTTGATCCGATACTTCAGCAAAACAAGCGATAAAATCTTCAATAGTACACGCTTGTCCATCATGGCGTTGAAAATAGAGATCCATACCTTTACGAAAGAGCACAGGACCTAAGATAGTCCGTATCATACGCACTACTTCTGCACCTTTTTCATAGATAGTTGTAGTATAAAAATTATTGATTTGACTATATTGACGAGGACGTACAGGATGAGAAAGAGGACCAGCGTCTTCAGGAAATTGTGTAGCTTTCAACATTTTTATGTTCTCAATCCTTTGCAGACTGCGTATATTTTGATCTGCAGAAAATTCCTGATCACGGTAGACAGTTAATCCCTCTTTTAAACAAAGTTGAAACCAGTCACGACAGGTAATACGATTACCAGTCCAATTGTGAAAATATTCATGTGCAATGATACGTTCAATATTTTTATAGTCTTTGTCTGTTGCTGTTTCAGGATCTGCAAGGATATATTTATCATTAAAGATGTTAAGACCTTTGTTTTCCATTGCGCCCATATTGAAATCAGAGACAGCAACAATATTAAAAACATCTAGATCATATTCACGGCCAAAACATTGTTCATCCCAACGCATGGAACGTTTGAGGGCATCCATGGCATAGGTTGCTTGTTTAGCTTTACCTTTTTCTACATAGATACCAAGTTTAACACGCCGTCCAGATGCTGTGATAAAATGATCTTCAAGTTGGTCAAGATTTCCACCAACTAAAGCAAAAAGATAAGATGGTTTTGGATAAGGATCCTCCCAAACAGCAAAATGCCGATTATTTTCAAGGATGCCTGTTTCAATGAGATTACCATTAGAAAGCAAGATTGGAATCGTCTGAGAATCTGCTGTAATTTTTACTGAATAGGTAGAAAGAATATCAGGACGGTCATAAAAATAAGTTATGCGACGAAAACCTTCTGCTTCGCATTGTGTGCAATAAACACCGTTTGAAAGATAAAGTCCCATAAGTTGACGATTACTTTCGGGGTTTAATTCTGTCACTATTTGTAATGTGAAAGAAGTTGCAGGAGGAGCAATAATTTCTAAGTTCGAAGGAGTGCTTTTATAAGCATTTTTAGCTAATTTTTCGCCATTGATAGCAACAGAAATTAATGTCAGTTCGTCACCAGAAAGTACGAGAGGTGTTAATTCTTTTGTATGTTGACGCGGTTCAATAGACAATGTCGCTTTAACGACAGTTTTTGTTGGATTCAGACAAAAATTAAGTTGTGTTTTAGGTATAGCATAGGGTGTTGGTTGGTAATCTTCTAAATGATAAACAGGAATTGTTTCTTGCTGCATAATTGTTTCCCTTGCTATATTTGGAGAGTATAATTTGTTGAAAGGCTGCTTATTGCTTAAGAAAAGGCAGAATTTAAAAATGACTAAAGATTATTTAAATGGTTTTTTACTTCTAAAAAGTCCATCCATGTAAGCTTTTTTTGACTAGGCGTCCTTAAAAGATAAGCAGGATGAAAAGTTGGCATAACAGGGATTTGAAGATCTTCATTTTCATAAGTAAGCCATTTTCCTCTTATTCGAATAATGCCACTCTGAATTCCCGTAAAGAATTGTGCGGCAGTGCTTCCTAGTGCTATAAGAATACGAGGCTTGGCTAATAAAATTTGACGTTCAATAAAAGGGCGACATAATGCAACTTCGCGTGGTGTTGGTGTGCGGTTTCCTGGTGGACGCCAGGGAATAGTGTTTGCTATGTAAACATTTTGTCTTGAGAGACCAATTGATGCGAGTATTTTGTTGAGTAGTATGCCTGCTTTTCCTACAAATGGAATTCCTTGTATATCTTCTTCTCGTCCTGGAGCTTCACCTATGAGCATAAGAGGGCTTCCTGCTGTTCCATCAGAAAAACAGGTATTTTTGGCTGTTAGTTTTAATGAGCAACCATTAAAAGAAAGAAGGGCGGATTTCAACTCATCAAGAGTTTGAGCACTTTTTGCTATCTCTACAGCTGAGAGTACAGGTTGTGTTTTGTCTGGATTATCAGGTGCAAGAGTGTGCGATTTTATGGTTGGAGATATTTGTTTATAATAGGGGATATCGTGTGCTTGGTTTAATTGCGGTTCTAAAGAGGCAGCTTGATTAAAGTGATCAATAGGAACGTCAGTAAGCGCAGCATCAACACCACTCTCTTTGTAGAAGCTGAGTAGATCTTCATTGGAGATTACATCTTTATTTTTTTCTGACATTTTGCTTTTTGCTTTATACTGATCTATCAATCAATAAACTAAGAAGAATTATTCTTCAAGATTTATAATGTGTTTATTATAAATAGAAGTTCAGTATACTCTCAGAAAATGGAATGGTATTAGATTTTTAATGATCCTTTTTGCAATGCTTTAGAAGCAATGTGTAAGTGTACGCTTTAGCATTTTTTATGGCTTCAATCATCGATTGTTTTAATGCCAGATTTGCAGCAATAGCACTTGAAAGGATGCAACCTGTTCCACGCATCGTTCCTTTTAAACGCGGAGAGGAAATATTTATAATTTCAGTTTTATTAATTAAGCTGTCTGTTGCAAAATTACCTTCGGTATGTCCGCCTTTTATTAATATATGGCGTGGACCAAATGAAAGAAGTCTTTGTGCTTGGTGGATTGCTTCTTCATGATTAGAAGCCAAAGGGCTTTTACTGAGAAGAGAAAGCTCTGCCATATTGGGTGTTAAAAGATCAATATGAGGAAGCAGTTTATTGAGCATAATATCTGTGATTGTTTCTGTGGTAAGCTGCCCCCCTGATGAGGCGATGAGTACAGGATCAAGAATGGTTGGAATATGATGATAATCTTTTAAGATATCACAGATTCCTTCTATAATTGCTTGGGTTCCTGTCATACCGATTTTGATTGCATGTATTGAGTTATTTTTAAGGGCAATACGCATTTGTGCAGAAATAGTTTCTTTACTCATGGGTACAATTTCAGCAACATGGTTGTTATCTTGTACGTTGACAGCTGTGATTGCTAAACTTGCTTTTGTTTGAAAATGTGTTGCTGTTTCTATATCACGAGCAATACCGGCTCCTCCTGTTGGATCGGTACCTGCAACAATAAGTATAGAAGGCATTAGCGCCATGCTTGAGTCACCTTTATCCACTGTTGGACACGTTCTTCAGGCTTTTTATTTAAAATAATATCAGTGACAACAGCAGCGCTATTTGCTCCAATTTTTAAAATACTTATTGCGCGTTCTGGTGTTAAACCACCAATACCTATTAAAGGCAAAGAACCAATTTTCTTTCTCCATTGCTTGATTTTTTCTAGTCCTTGTGGAGCCCATTTCATTTTTTTTAAAATTGTTGGATAAATGGGACCAAGTGCAATATATTCGGGAGAGATAGATAAACTGATATCTAGTTCGTGTTCATCATGAGTGCTAAGACCAAATTTTATACCACTTTTACGGATTGCTAAAATGTCAGCACTTTTTAAATCTTCTTGTCCAAGGTGAATAAAATCACATTTTTCGTCAATGGCTATTTTCCAATAATCGTTAATGACTAATTGGACTTTAAATTTATCACATATATTCTTTGCTCGTTTTATATGTTGAATGATTGTTTCTGTATCTTTATCTTTTATGCGTAGTTGTATCAGCTTAATTCCAAAGGGAACTAAACGTTCAACCCAATCTGCACTATCAACAATGGGATAAAATGGGTCAAGTTTCATGAGAATATTGCTTTGCCGATAACTGGTGTTGAAGGCACTGCTACATTGCGTGCTTCAAGGAGTCCTGCTTTGTAACCGATATGTCCTGCTATAATAGCTTTAGAAAATGCTTCAGCCATTAATACAGGATCACCCGCTTTAGCAACAGCTGTATTGAGGAGTACTGCATCATAGCCAAGTTCCATAGCAATGGCAGCATGCGATGGACGTCCAATACCAGCATCGATAACAAGAGTAAGATCAGGAAGATACGCACGGATAGAACGTAATCCATCAGTATCACGAGGACCTTTAGCAGATCCAATAGGCGCACACCAAGGCATAATGACACGGCAGCCAACTTCAAAGAGTTTTTCAGCAACAATAAGATCATCTGTTGTATAGGCAAAAATTTGAAAGCCTTCATTATTTAAAATTTGTGCTGCTTCAACTAAAGAAAAAACATTTGGCTGTAATGTATCTGAATTACCAATAACTTCCAGTTTAATCCAAGGTGTTTTAAAGAGATCTCGTGCTAATTGAGCTGTTGTGACAGCTTCCTTAACAGTATAACAGCCGGCAGTATTGGGAAGTACAGTTATGTCAAGTTCTTTAAGAAATTGCCAAAATTGTCCACTCTGTTTTCCCCCTGCAGTTTCTCGGCGTAATGAAATTGTTACAATTTCTGTACCAGATTTATGAATAGCTTTACGGAGAACTTCTAGTGAGGGATATTGAGCTGTACCTAACAAAAGGCGGGAAGAAAATTCACGTCTATAAAAATTCAACATCGTTTTAGCCTCCTTGCATTGGGCTTAGAATTTCAATTCTATCTCCTTCATGCAAAACAAATTGGCTTCGTTCATCAAGAGAAACAACTTCAGAATTAACAGCCGTTGCTAGCCAATTACCTTCATAACCTAATTCATCAAGAAGTAAATTAAGATAGGTTGCTTTTGTTTCAATTATTTCACCGTTAACAGATATTTTCATGCTTTATTCCAACGCTAATTTTACCGCTTGTTTTGCCATTTCTGGAGATAAAAGAAAACCATGTCTATAAAATCCATTAATAAAGATATGATTATCATGTTTATGAACATAAGGTAAATTATTAGGATAGCAGGGACGAACGCCAACGCCGGATTCAATAATTTCTGCTTCAGCAAAGGCAGGATGGAGAGTATAAGCTGCGTTAAGAAATTCCATCATTGATCTTGCCGAGATAGCACCACTAAAGTCACTTTCAATCATTGTTGCTCCAATCATAAAGATATTATTTGGTCTAGGGACTACATAGAGTGGAATACGTGGGTGGAGAAGACGAATTGGACGAGAAATTTTAATATCTGTGCTGCGCACTAGAAGCATCTCACCGCGAACTCCTCGTATATTTTTATCTTTTCCTAAACGTGCTATTCCTGTTGCATCAATGATAGTATTAAAATTCTCTTCGGATATTCCTATATCAACAAAACAGGCTCCATTTTTTATAAGAATTTCTTTTAAAGTGATCAGTGCTTTGCGTGGATCAATGTGTGCTTCAGTTTCATAAAAAAGTGCACGGTTAAAACGTCCAGCAAGATCGGGTTCAATATGTGTTATTTCTGTATTATCTATGATTTTATGATTATTTGTACGCATTGAAAATCGTTCGAGCTCTGCTATATCTCGCGTAGGAGCAACGACCAAAGTACCTTTTTGTTCTACAATATTAGGAAGTATTTCTTTCCACCATTGCATAGCTTGTATACCAAGATCTTCGATAATTTGTTCAGAACTTTCTTTTTCACAGTGAGGTGCTAACATACCTCCTGCATACCAGCTTGCAGTTCCTATAGGAGAATGGGGAGGCGCAGATACAGTGATAGGGATACCTTTTTGTTGTAGCATAAAAGCAACTGTTAAGCCCCCTACACCTGCGCCTTTGATAAGAATATTTTTCAATTGTTTGCTTTCTCTTTTCTAGAGTGAGCATTTTCTATGTAGAGATCACCGCTTTTTTTATATTTTTCAGCCATAGCAATCATACCTTCTTCTTTTCTTTTTGTTGCTGCATCACGGATATCATGGGAAATACGAATTGAACAGAATTTAGGTCCACACATAGAGCAAAAATGCACTAATTTATGGGCCTCTTTAGGCATTGTTTCATCGTGAAAGGAGCATGCGGTATCTGGGTCAAGGGAAAGATTAAATTGATCACGCCACCGAAAATCAAATCGTGCACGTGAGAGGGCATTATCGCGTAATTGCACTCCAGGTAAGCCTTTAGCAAGATCAGCAGCATGAGCTGCGATTTTATAAGTGATCACCCCGGTTTTTACATCATTTTTATCTGGTAGTCCTAGATGTTCTTTAGGTGTTACATAGCAAAGCATGGCAGTACCAAACCAACCAATCATAGCGGCACCAATAGCCGATGTGATATGATCATATCCAGGAGCAATGTCAGTTGTAAGAGGGCCTAAAGTATAAAAGGGTGCTTCGTGGCAGAGGGTTAGTTGTTTTTCCATATTTTCTTTAATTTTATGCATTGGTATATGACCAGGTCCTTCAATCATAACCTGTACATCTTTTTCCCATGCAACTTTTGTTAGTTCTCCCAAAGTTTCAAGTTCAGCAAATTGGGCTTCATCGTTTGCATCCGCAAGAGAGCCTGGACGCAATCCATCTCCTAATGAAAGAGAGACATCATACATGCGTGCAATGTCACAAATTTCATCGAAATGTTCATATAAAAAATTTTCTTTATGGTGATGCAGACACCACTTAGCCATAATAGAACCACCTCGTGAAACAATACCTGTTACGCGATTAATCGTTAAGGGGATGAAGGGCAATCTTAATCCTGCGTGAATAGTAAAATAATCAACACCCTGTTCTGCTTGTTCAATTAAGGTATCGCGAAAAACATCCCATGTTAAATTTTCAGCAATACCATGTACTTTTTCAAGCGCTTGATAAATTGGGACAGTCCCAATAGGAACAGGAGAATTGCGAATAATCCATTCACGAATATTATGAATATTACGACCTGTTGAAAGATCCATAACTGTATCTGCGCCCCAACGAATGGCCCAAACCATCTTTTCAACTTCTTCTGCCATGGATGAAGTAACTGCTGAATTACCAATATTAGCATTAATTTTAACACGAAAATTACGACCAATAATCATTGGTTCGCATTCTGGATGATTGATATTTTGAGGAATAATAGCTCGTCCGCAGGCAATTTCATTGCGAACAAATTCTGCAGTATAGGTTTCTGGTATTGATGCGCCGAATGTTTCTCCCGATATTTTTTTTTGATCTTTTGCTACCAAACCTTCATTTTCACGTATAGCAACATATTCCATTTCTGCAGTAATAATACCTGCACGTGCATAAGCCATTTGTGTGACTGCTTTATTATTTTTTGCGCGAAAAACGGGACGAGTTTGTTCAAAAGTTGGTGCAAGATTTTTATCATGAGTAAAACCATTATCTGCAGGTTGAATTAATCGTGCCGGATAGGATTCAATGTCAGAACGCTCAGATAGCCAGGGTGTGCTAATGGCAGGTAATCCTTTTGTAATATCAATAGTCGCATTTTCATCGGTATAAGGACCTGAAGTATCATAAATCGTCAAAGTTTCTTCATGACTATTATCTGTCAGAGAAATTTCACGGAATGGTACGTGTACATTAGGAAAGAGAAGGCTCTGTTGATAAATTTTGCGTGACGCAGGGAAAGGAGAAAAACTAATTGATGGAGTGTTTTTTTGCACAAACTTTTTCCTTATAGATTCGTAGTGAAAAAATGCCTTGCAAGGTTATTAGGGATGCGTTCAGCTCAATAAATCAGATCTCTTTAATAAGATTACGCACAATATCATTTTTTGTATCAATACACATCCGACAAAGCTCATAAAATTTTATTTTGAGGAAATCAAGAACAATATTTTTTGTAGTGTCTATATATGTACTCCACTCCTAGTCAGAGCATTTATTTGTGCAATTATGATCAGCTGAAATACCTATATTGTCAATTGCAAAGATGTATTTTGAATAATTTTGAAATGTTTTTTGAATAGAATCAAGAAAAATTATAAATCATTAACCTACAATATTAGCAAAATAGTATAGGTAGAAAGTATATTCTTATGATTTACTTCATAAATAATTTATTGATGCAAAAAGTATAGCTCTATTATTAGTAGAGCGCCTTTAATATATATAATAAAATTGTTCTTTTGTTGAGGACTATCAATGAATGCAAGATCGCAAGAGATTTATGATTATTACAAATATTATTAGTAAAAAAGACACCGGTAACCTAGGTTACCAGTGTCTATAAGCTTTCTTTTTAAGAAATTAGAATGAACGCTGGAAACGAATCATACTTTGCAAAGCACTTTTTCCATTCAAAGCATTACTATAGTTTGTATCATTATTCGCTTTACCTTTGAAAGTACGGTCATCGTTCCAAGAAATGTAGGTTAGTTCAGGTGTAATAACAAATCCTGGAATCAGTTTATATGCAACATTAACGGATGTTGCGAAAGTTTTTATAGCACTATAAGACACTTGAGCATTCAAATTTGCTTTTGGATTGATTTTGTAAGTTGCACCAGCCCACGCTGCCCATTTACCACCCCAGTTTGCATAAATGGTGGTATTCTGACGAGACAATACATTATTAGAATCCTCTACAGTATCTACTCTATAGTAATCTAGGTTATTTTTATAGCCTCCCATTGCCCAAAGATTTAAATTATCATTGATATTCAAATCTACACGTGCTTTAGCAGCCCATTTTTTGTAATAAGCATCATAAGCGACAACAGTTGAGGCTCCACCCCATTTTTGCATAAATTTCATACCAAATAAGATATTAGGGTTATAGTCTTTTGTTTGTTTACTTGGGAGATCTGTTTCATCAACACGAACAATTTTGCTATCTTTATCGATGTAATAGTATTCGATACTGTTACCAGCGTTTGTTTTAAGAGCAGGACCTGACGCATTACCCAATTCAACTCCAACAATAGCGGAAAAACCAGAATCAGCATTAAAAGTGTAAGAAATAGTATTCGTGCGTATATCACCTGCTGGTGCTATGCTATCGCTATTGATAACTTTACCATAACCACCGGTCCAACTGTCGAAAATTGTGCTATCAAGACCTACACGAAAGCCACCAATTTCTATATAAGCAGCACGAAGTTGACCACCAGAACTATCTTTTCCTTTGCTCCATTGTGAGCGAATTTCCGCATATGAACGAAGCGTTCCTAATTCTGTTTCAGAAGCAGCTTGGAAAATAAGGGTTAAACGTGAATTTGTGCGATAAGTTTTTTTACCATTTGCTAAATCCGCATCGGTTATTGCATTAACATTGTCACCACCTGTAAAATCTGCGCGGACATTACCAGATACGCGAATACATGTTTCTGTTCCAGGAATATAGAAATATCCCGGACCGTACGCATCACAAGCACGTACATATTCTATAGGTTCAGGTTTTGCTGGGACAGTTGAAGCCGCTTGAGATCCAGAAACTGCAGAAAGAGCTAATGTAGAACTTAGAAGGAAGGTTTTAATATTCATAAATGATCTCCAGTCGGTCTTAATTATAAGAGTGTGTATTGGGTTTATTTATAGAGTGTATAAAGGTTATATATTATGTCCGCTTGCTAAAAAAATACGCGAGAACTAAGCCAAACATTACATAATGTTAACTATACGAACCTTTATTTTGAGATACAAATATAAATTAACCTTGTCAAAAGTAATTTATGTACTATTTATTCTTTTGTGATAAAAAAGACACAAACATTCATTATTTTTTAATTTAATCCAATCAATTAGAACTAAAATTTCAGATATTTTGAAAAAAATCGAAAATATCTTGAATTTTTTATTGATACTGTTTATGCACCTTAGTTGGAGAGGTGGCCGAGTGGTCGAAGGCGCTCCCCTGCTAAGGGAGTAGGGCTCAAAAGGCTCTCGAGAGTTCGAATCTCTTCCTCTCCGCCAAGTATCAATAAAATCAATGGGTTATCTAAAAGCTAAGGGTTTTTGACTCCATTGATTTTATTATGTTTTTTCTGTTTTATCCTGAACCTTTTTGAAGCTTTTTTATTGCTTCTATTGCGAGGTGCTTCCTATCCGCTGTTTTAGTATAGAGGGATGCCATGCTATTTTCTGTCTAGCCAAAAATTGCCTTGAGTTGTGAAGCTGTAGCACCAGCATTGGCAGCACGTGTTGCTGTTAGTTTTCTTAATCCATAGGATGATTTTTGATTCCCGCTTGATTACACGCTTCATGAAATAAGTTGCCAAAGTTTTCTTTTACAAGTTTATTTCCACCCTTTTCGCAAATGAATGTTTCATCACCTACGGGACCAATTTTAAGAGTTTCTGCAAGTTCTAGTAAAATCAGAAGAAAAACATCTGTTTTAAATTGGCTCTTTTCTATTTTGAGATGAATAATATTATCTGTTACATCTTTCCACCTAATCCGAACGGCATCACCACGGCGTAAGCCTGTATATAAAAGAACATCAATCCAGACGCCTTCATGTGTTCCTCTTGTCTAGCAATAGTAGTATTTTTCAATGTCTTCTTCTAGCCGTGGAGCGAAACCTTCTGCGTTCAAGGATTTTGGTGCTTTAATATTCAGAGCAGGATTTCTGTTTAACAGAGCATTCTCAACCGCCCAATTAAAAAGACCATTCAAAGCCGTTAAGAAATGTTTTGTTGCTGCAGGTGTTGCACATCTTCTTTCTACAGCATCAAGAATATGATGTTTTTCTATACTTTTATATGCGTATACGTGCGATCACCAATATGTTTATACACATTGTTCAGAATCCTGTGCTTAACTTTTTTAGTGGATTCTGATTGGTTGTGCCATATATGCTTTGTAAATATTGATGCAACAACCAATCAAAAGACCCTTCCGTAAGTCTTGTGCGTCTTATTGTTTTTAAGGAGCCATTTTGCGCGTCTTTCAGAGCAAGCGTATAATTGTCAACAAATTCTTATGTTCCACAGGTTCCGTGCACTCTGCGACGTTGTCCATGATCAATACGGACATACCATATGATTTTACCATGGCGTGTACGTTCACGCACAAGATGTGGTGGACGACGCTTTGGCACGGTTAGAATTTTATGCCATCAACAGAAAGGCAAGATGGGTTAGTACGAAATTCTTCTTGCTCGTTTTCAAGTGAAGGAAAATTATTGATGCTATACACATCATTTGTTGTTGGTGATACTACAGTTTTATTGATATGAATTAATAACTCTCCAGATGGTTTAATTTCTATGAGTTCACATCCTTGTTTTTTTGCTTCTTGCAAGGCGCGAGCAATAGTGGGTTGAGTTATGGTGGGAAGGCGGTGTGCCATGTTTTTCTCCTTCAATTGAGATGCAATTCGCCTGTGGCGTGAAGCACGCATGTTTTTAAAGTTGTTAGGAAAGGGCAGGGACGCTGGAGGGGGATGGCTGGAGCGTCCCCGTAACTTTAAGCCGCTTGAGCTGTAATCTTTTTGATATCTTGTTCGATTTCTTTTAAAAATGCTTCCACTGCTTGATTGATGGATTCTATCTGTTCATCATTGCGATGGATCCGCTGAACCTTGAGACGTAAGTGAGCAGATTGTCCTGAAAACCCGGGATCATAGCTCACAAAATCACACCACTGACGTCCTGTACAAGCCATTTGAAATTGCATTTATGCTAAATATTCTGGTTTGATTTTTTCTGTCATCCAGAAACGAAGGTGGTTTACAGATTGGGGACATTTAATCTCTATGAGCCCATTCTCACCTATGAGACCATCAGGGCTTGCACTGGCCATTTCGATTGTAGGATATGGGATGAAACCACATGTAACTTCTCTATCATAGATAAAGCTATATTCTTTGAGGGCATCCTCTTCATGTTCAATGCCCCTGTTGAAAGGCAGTTTCGCTTTTCAGACAATAAAGTCATCAGGAAAAGCCGTTGTATTATATATGTTATAAATGAGATGCTGTTTGTGGTAGTATAAAAGGGATGTTTTTTTTAGGTATTTCGGAAACTGTGAGCGAGCAATTATAAGCTTTACGCAGATTTTCTGTTGTTAAAACAGTGGAGGCATTTCCTTCACAACAAATTTCTCCTTGTTTTAATAGTATGATTTTATCGGCATAGTGAGCGGCAAGATTGAGATCATGTAGAACAGCAAGAACGCCACCACCACAACGAACAAAATTTTTTATAATATTCATGACAATAAGCTGATGTTGTATATCAAGGTTGGCAATGGGTTCATCTAATATCAGCCAACGAGCAACTCCATTATAAATAGGCTCCCATACTTGGCAAAGAACACGGGCAAGCTGGACTCTAGCTTGTTCACCACCAGATAATTGGTGATAATATCGGTTTTCATAGTCTGCCAGACCAACACGTTTTAAAGCTTTTTGAGGGAGGTTTTTAAATTGAGCTTTTGTGATGCTAATCTGGTTGATAGAAAGACCAAGTCTTACTACTTCATGAACGAAAAATGGAAATGCTAGTGTTGTTGATTGAGGCAAAACTGCACGCATCATTGCCATTTTATTTGCTTTTGTTTGTTTAATATCATGGCCATTCAGGGTCATTTTACCATTATAAGGAATTTCTCCACTAAGCGCTTGTATAAAGGTACTTTTTCCAGAGCCATTTGGACCAATAATGATGGTGAGGGTGCCACTTTTAGCTTGAAAGTGAATATGCTTCAGAATATTTGTTTTTCTGCGTTGAATACAGACATTGATCGCTTCAATCATGAAAAATTTATTCCTCGTTGGTATATAAGGATCCAAAGAAAAAAAGGTGCACCAAAAAGTGCTGTGACAATTCCAATGGGTAATTCTGCTGGAGCAATAATACAACGTGCAAAGGTATCAGAAAAAGTCAGTAATACTGCTCCTAAGAGAGCTGAACAAGGGATGAGATAGCGGTGATCAGGACCAATAAGCAGACGTAGAATATGTGGAACAACAATACCAATAAAACCAATTCCACCACTGACAGCAACTGCTCCTCCGCACATTAGAGCAACAAGTAAAACAGCAATGTTTTTAATCCGCTGAATATGAAAACCAATATGTTGAGCGACAGCCTCTCCGAGTGCGAGTGCATTAAGTGCACGTGATAAAAAGGGAGAAAAAAGCAAGCCAATCCAAACAATAGGTAAAATGAGACAAACTTTTAACCACGTAGCACCCGAAAGGGAACCAAGATTCCAAAAAGTAATGTCACGCAATTGTTGATCATTAGCAGTAAAAATTAAACTTCCAACAATAGCGCTGCTGAAAGCACTAAGAGCAATGCCTGCAAGAAGCATCGTTGCAATAGAGGTAAAACTGTGTCGTGTTGCTATTACATAGAGAATCATTGTTGATAAAAACCCACCAAGAAATGCACCTATGACAATTTTGTAAGATTCTAGAAAAGGAATAAAGAAAGGTGGGAAGGAAATACCAATAACAATGGTTAATACAGCGCCGAGACTTGCACCTGCTGATACACCTACGATTCCAGGATCTGCGAGAGGATTACGAAAGAGTCCCTGCATAAGAACACCAGAAACAGCGAGAGCGGCTCCGACCAATGAGCTTAAGATAATACGAGGTAATCTGATCTCAATGAGGATAAGGTAGTCATACGTCTTGCTAGCTGCTGAAAAATTTTGCGTAAGAATTACATGAATGAGATTAATGAGAGAAGCATTTGATGCACCACTGAATAGTCCACTAAAAATACTGAAGATAAGAATTACTATTAAAATTAATAGCGCAATTTTTCCTCGATTTGTGGGGGGTACTTTTGTATTGTCTATTATTTCAGAGATGTGCGTTGTAGAAATATGCTTAACCATTTCTATCAACTCTTGCCATTTTGTTCTGTGCCATAAAGCATATTAATTAGCTCTTTTGATGCTTCTGCAGTGCGTGGACCAAAACCTAAAAAATACATGGCATCTATTTGTTTAATAGCATGATTTTTAGCTGCAGGTGTTGCTTGAATTGCTGGTATAGCTAAAATTGTATCAATTTTAGTTGAATTTCCATTGTGATTGACAAACAATATGAAATCAGGATTTGAATTTAATAAAGCTTCATTATTTAAAAGCTTATATCCTTTATAATCAGAAATGGCATTTATACCTCCTGAAAGTTTGATTATACCATCAGCTGCAGTATCTGTTCCAGATACCATAACACCTCCGTTTTGTAATGAAAAAATAAAAAGAACGCGTTTTGGTTTAGTTATTTTTGTTAAAAGCATATCATTGTTTATAAAGTTATTGTTCAATTTTTTAATCAGTTCAGCTGCTTGAACTTCTCGATGTAGAGCTTTACCAACAAGGCGAATTTTTTCTATAACACTTTCACGTGAAAAGTTTTCTGGTATGATTACGAGAGGTATTGATGTTTTTTTGAGAATCTCAATTGTTGAAGGAGGACCGCTTCCTTCAATAAGTAATATACCTTCTGGAGAAAGAGATAAAATACCTTCAGGAGAAAGATGGCGCATGTACCCAAGTTCAGGAAGTTTGAGTGCAGCTTGTGGATAGATGCTTGTGCTGTCACGAGCAACAAGTTGATCTTGAGCCCCTAATGCATAAACAGTTTCTGTAAGAGCACCACCAATGGAAATAATTCGGGCATTTTCAGGAAAACTTGTTGTCAGTTCAGCCATTACTTGTTTAGAGAAACAAGTAAAGAACAACAACAAATATAAAAGAGAAAGGCCTGATAGTTTATGCAAAAAAGGTCTCAACATATCTAGGTCTTATCCTTTAAGTAATATTTGTCTCTTGGTACAAAGGCAAATCATTTAGTAAAGAGCGCCATTTTTCGCATTCTTTTTGACCCTCTTTTCTTAGACCAAAGAATTGGACAATCATTTCACCATTTTGATCAAAAACTTCAAGAGAACTAACATAACCCTCACTTATAGGTTTGCGAACATGCCATACTTTGTTAACACCAGAAATAAGCATATGTAAATGAAAGTTGTCATCAAGAATATTGAGCCAAGGTCCCATTTGTTTAATATTTTTAATTGGACCGCTGAAAATTTGAATGCAGCCTTTATTACCAACAAAACACATAATTGGTATTTCTTGTTCAACGGCTTTATTCAGCATCATTTCAATGGATTCTGCACTTAATTCATTAGTAAACTCGTTGCTAGCATGTTTTACAGCATCATGCCAACCAATTTTAAATTCGGAAGTAATTTCATGGAGCTGATGCACATCAGTCATGTTTCTCCAACGATCACGAAATTTCTCAATGTCTAAATTTTCTGTATTGTGTTGTATAGGTGCAGGAGTTGGAGGAATATGAAGAGCAGATGATTGATCTTCATGAAGTAATTTTTCAACAAGTATATTCCATTGTTCCATATTTGTCATGTCTTTAGAATAGACTTTAAAAATAGCGGTACCATATTGATCAAAAAATTGTAAACTTTTTGTCGGCTTTCCAAAAACCATCATTTCATATTCAAAACCAAATTCCCATTTTTGGGGAAAAATCCGCAAATCAATTTCTCCAAATGTCATAGGGATATGTTCATTCAGAACAATTTTTTCAAAACATCCTGTTTTTTCATGAACAGCATATTCATTGCGTGTTAATGCCATAACGGTTTCAATTTTAGGAGCATTTTCAAGGAGAGTAGGAATATCAACTTTTAATCTTTTTGCTTTTCCAATTGTACGATATGCTGCTATGAATTCCGCTTCAGATATACCAATCGAATTAGCAAAATCACGATTACGCATATCTTTTTTTTCTTCACGCATTTTTATAATCATTTCAGCTGTATAAGACATAGGCTTTCCTTACTTTATTTAGAGTCAATTTTACTTCATTTTAAAAAATTATGCTGAGCCATTGTAAACAATGGCTCAGCTTGTCAATCAATTGCCCCTATCAATAATAAAAATTGAATCTGATAAATTAAAAATATTTACAATCCTTTTCCCAAATTTTGGGTTAGAATAAAGTAAGGATTAAAATGCAATAACATACCTTTTTATCAATTATAATTTCCTCAATAGTTTAAAGACTGACAACAATAATTAAAATTCTTGTACGTAAGATATCTTAAAGTTACGACCAGGCTGACTAAAATAATCTTTTGGTGGTAACGATTGGCGTCTAGGAATAGGAGAAGGGGAAGGTAGATCAGCTGCATTCCAGTATTTTTGGTCAAAAAGATTATAAACACCAGCTCTTATAATTGGGCCTTTCTCACCGAAAGGTTTCCACCAACCCAATATATCAACGACACCATAGCCTGGAACTTTGTTGTAATCAGAATTTCCTTCTACTTTATCACGCTTAGCAGCCAAAGTCAGTATAATATCTGTTCCCCAAAGTTCTTTTTCATATCCCAATCCAAAGACTGTTTTAAAAGCTGGAATTGAATTGAGATATTCATCTTTATCGAGATCTTTTCCTTGTGTATAAGCAAGGGCAAAATTACTATAAAGGCCATTCATCAAGGTGAAATGTGCTTTCGTTTCGACACCAGAAATACGCACATGCGCACGGTTTACATAATGTTTGCGCGCATACATAAATTCTTTTGAAGGTCCTTTATCTATAACATCAATAAAGTTTTTATATTCATTGGTGAAAACACTGAAAGAACCATTTAAATGCATATTATTGTATTGTACACCAATATCATATCCATTACTGGTTTCTGGTTTAAGATCAGGATTTCCAATCATATAGTAAAAAGGAGATTTGACAAAGGTTAAGTAAAGCTCTGAAACGCTCGGCGCGCGAAAAGCTTGCGCCCACTGAGTATAAAATAATACTTGATTATTAGCATTCCATTCTATCCGCATTTTAGGGGAAAAATGTGAGCCGCTACTTTCTTCAGGCATTATCCCGGGACCTAATGCTTTTTCAAAAGCAGGTGTTCTTTGAGGGGTATGTTTATACCAATCATAACGTATTCCGGGGATAAAACGAAGGTTATTATTAGAAAAACCTATTTCGTTTTCGAGAGTCAGACCAAAACCTTGGCTATTTGTGTCAGGTGCATCTGATTTATTTGTACCTAGGAATATACACCCACGCTCATTGCCTCTTAAATGACAATTATCTTTACCTGATGCATATTGATGAAATTTAGATGCAAAAACATTTGCAGCAAACTTTAACTTATGACTCATAGAACCAATATCCACTTTTTTAAAGCTATAAGTGTTAAAGCCATAATCCGTATTGCGCATAAAGTTATCTCTTAAATAATCTCCTTTGGGGATTTGTATGCGATATCCATTTAAGATATGATTATTTGATTGCTTTTGCCAATAAAGTTGCCCATGAAATGCATCAAAAACAGCATCTCCATTGCCGTTATAATCATAAGAAACAGAAAAACGTTCACGACGTGTATTCCTCTCATTATAAACAGATTTTGGAGAAAATATTTCAGTTGAAGCATTCAATGAATGAGTGTCTTTGTTGTAAGAAAAACGTTCTGCTGTAAAGCCAAATCGATGATTATCATTAAGATATTGATGGACTTTAAAGAGCAGATTATTTTTGTCAAAATCAGCAGGATTTTCGCGTGTGCGTTTATCTCCATCAACCTCTACAGTACCCATATTCTTACGTTGATGACCTTCTGCACGAGAGCCCTGAAAAAGAAGCAAGGTTTGGTTAGCACGCACTGCAAAAGCTTGATTTACATGCCAACTTTTATCAGCAGAATTGTAGCTGCCTTTTGTAAGGGCTCCCCAATTCTTTTCTTTTGTAAGGAGGTCTTCAGGATTAAGAGTACGCAAGGCAATAATTCCACCTAATGCACCAGAACCATAAAAACTAGAATCTGAACCACGAATAATATCAATTGTAGAAAGCGCATTAAAAGCAAATGCAGAACTTCCACCTTTAATACCACGTACTCCATCATTCAGCCATGGGAGAGGAACACCATCTATTGTTGTTAAAATACGGTTGGCATTTAAACCACGAATTACGAAACTGTTATTATCTGTATTATAGTTTATAGAGGGATTAAGATGGCTAATATCGTGAATATCATTTATTTGTTTTTTATCAATATTTTGGGTAGTTTCACGATCAGTCAAAACCGTCGCTTTATTCAAAAAATTTTCTATTTTTTTTTCAATTACGATTGGTTTAAGTTTAGTTACAGAATCCTTATTATTGCCATTTTGTGCAAAAACAAATGAAGGTATACAAGCTGAGAGCATACCTGAAATCATATACTTTTTATAGATATTTCGCTTTATTCGCATAGTTCACCATCATTTTTCTTAAAAACACCCCCTACCTAAGCTTTCGTATATAAAACACACACAAAAAATACTCATCTTACTAATTACACACTGTAATCACATAATTGGTAAGCTAAACACTTAATCACTAGTACAATCATATTAAACATGATAAAAATCGTCAAGAAAAAAGTTGTGCTTTAAAGATGACATGTTTTAATAGAACTGAGCTTCGATTATTTAGCTTAGAATGGTGGTAGATGAGATGATGAAGAGTGTAAGTATTGGGAGAGTATTAGCTCTTTGGATAGGTGCTTTTTTGTGTTCTTTTGCTTTACATATTGGAATAGGAGCACGATTTTATTTTAAAAGTATTTATATGAATGGTTTTATGTTCACACCGATGGCTATGTTAATTGTTGTACCAGAGATTATGCACTCCGATGTTAATTTAGATACAGAAATAGTAGAGTTTGATATTTTAAAACAAGAAGAAATATCAAAATCAGAATTCAGTAAAGTTCAATCAGAAAATTCTCTATCAAAAGAGGGGCAGATTACGGAAGAATTGCAGTCTATCGCAGAAAAAAATGATTTGAAAGTATTGAAACCTTTGGAAAAATCTTCTCCATCAGAAATAAATCGTAAAGTTTTTATAAAAAAGCGATCATCAACACTGAATGTTACAGCGAAGAAAAGTAATGAAAAAAAAGCACATTCATTTTCTGAAAGTAGGGATAATCATATAATGGCATTTGACAGTGCATTATCAGAACGTTGGTTAGCAAAGGTACAAATACAGTTAGAAAAACAAAAAAGTTACATTATAGGACAGCGTATTAGTAGTGCACAAGGAGTCGTGCAGTTAGAATTTAAAGTGCATGAACAAGGAGGTATTTTTGCCAGCCGTATTATGCTTTCTTCTGGTAATCGGGAACTTGATTGGTTGGCTATGACAGCACTTAAACGTATTGACATGTTTCCTCCACCACCACGTGAAATGGTGAATAAAACCATTAGAGTATCTTTGGTGTTCGAGTAAAGAAAGTAAAATGACTATATAAAATCATATATCGTATTTAGATTTTTCAGAAGGGTAATATATTGAAACTTATGATATTCTTGGTTATCGGGAGGGAATAACTGAGATGGTTTCTGTTAGATTTATAGAGATAGAAAAGTTTATAGCATTATTAGTATGTCTAACTACCTATCTATGGGCTACGGGACTAAAAATGTTTACGCTTATGACAAAGATACAGTTGTAATTATGTAGGGGGTAGGGAAGAGAGGATTATTAAAAACGCTTAACCTTATGACAAAACGAACTTTGCGAGATTTACGAAATTGAGATTACTTTGAATTATGTCTTTGAAAAGAATGTATGTTATTCAGTAAACCCTAAAAGGAGAAACTGAAATTTATGTGGATATTCCTTTTAGATACTCAATTGAAAGAAATAGAAAAGGTGAGCAAAGAAGAAAATCATTCCTTTTAAAAGTAAAACTATTTTATTGTACATAGAAAATGAGCAATGCATTTATATAACTAAGGTAAATTATTTAACTGTTACGCTATGTGGTAATAGTTTACACTACTTACTATAGCACTTGCAGAAAATAGGTAGTGATGTAAAAATGGGTGCATGTTTTTTTATATTCGCGATTGTTAGATATGTTTGATGTACCATTTCAGCCAAATTTTTCATATGAACTTGATTTGCAAAAAAAAGGTTTCTTTTATATAGCAGGCGTTGATGAAGTTGGTCGTGGACCTTTAGCTGGGCCTGTAGTGACGGCAGCAGTTATTTTAGATAAAGACCGTATTCCTGAAGGCTTGAATGACTCAAAAAAACTCTCTAGCCAACAGCGTAATAGACTTTATTATGAAATTTTGCGAAATGCATTAGCGATTTCGGTTGCTAGTCTTTGTGCTCGGACAATTGATAAGTTTAATATTAGAAAAGCGACTTTAGAGGCAATGCGGCATTGTATTACAGGGCTTGCTATTTCAGCGCATTATGCGTTGATTGATGGGCGTGATATTCCTTCTGATCTGCCCTGTCCTGCAGTTGCTTTGATTAAAGGTGATCAGTCTTCAGTTTCAATTGCGGCAGCGTCTATTATTGCTAAAGTAATTCGTGATAGGATGATGCAATATGCTGGGCGGATTTATCAAAATTATGGTTTAGAGAAGCACGTAGGTTATGGAACAGTAGCACATCGAGCAGCTATCGATAAGTATGGGCCTATTGTAAGATTACATCGTTATAGTTTTTCTCCTCTTAAAGAACGCTATAAGGATAGTATTTAATGACGATCTTACCATTTAATAATGCTGCAATAAACCAAGCAGTTGCGATTTTTCAACAAGGACAATTAGTGGCTTTGCCGACAGAAACTGTTTATGGATTAGCTGGAGACGCGACAAATGGAAAGGCTGTGGCGTCTATTTTTTCTACAAAGGCACGACCACTCTTTAACCCTCTTATCGTTCATGTAAGTGACATAGTTATGGCAGAATGTTATGTGAAAATTGATTTGCTTTCACGTCGATTAATGGAAGCATTTTGGCCAGGTCCTTTAACTGTAGTTTTGCCATTAAAGGCTCATCATAATATTCACCCTTTAACAACTGCTGGCCTTAATACATTGGCTATTCGCTCTCCAAAGGGAGGCTTTGCAGAAGTTATTCGTCATTTTGGACGTCCTTTAGCAGCGCCTAGTGCTAATCAATCAGGAAAATTGAGTCCTACTTCAGCTTTATCTGTGTTTACATCTTTAGGAACATCAGTGCCTTTAATTATTGATGGTGGAGCTTCAAAAATAGGGATTGAATCAACGATTATTAAAATTTGTGATGAAAATATTTATTTATTGCGTCCAGGAGGATTAGCTATTGAAGAAATTGAAAAAGTGGCAAAGAAGTCTGTAAAACGTTTGGAGCAGCAAACTGCAATTGAAGCTCCAGGGATGTTAAAATCACATTATGCACCTAATACTTCTATGCGTTTAAATGTAAAAAGGGTGAAAAGCGGTGAAGCACTTTTAGCATTTGGACCTAAACGTATTGAAGGTGTTGAAAATGCCGTTGCTGTTCTGAACCTGAGTACAAGTGGTCGATTAGAAGAAGCTGCATTCCATTTATTTCAATATATGCAGCAATTGGATTCACTTAAAGTGAAGTGCATTGCAGTGGAGCCTATTCCATTCTACGGATTAGGGGAAGCTATTAATGATCGTTTAATACGCGCTGCGGCTCCAAAAGGGAAATAAAAATGGAGCAAGGTTTAATTGAGTCTTTTAAAAGCATTGTCGGTTCTGAATATGCTATAACAGATCAGGCACTGATTGCACCTTATTTATTTGAAAATCGTCGACTTTTTCATGGTAAATCGCCATTACTTTTACGGCCATCTTCTACAAAAGAAGTATCATTGATTATGCATTTGGCTAGTCAAACGTGTACGCCGATTGTTCCTCAAGGAGGAAATACTGGTCTTGTAGGTGCTCAGTTGCCAGATGATAGTGGGCACAGTGTTATTTTATCTATGGAACGTTTGAATAAGATTCGATCATTGGATCTTAAGGATAATTTCGCTATAGTGGAGGCTGGAGTTATTCTAAAAACGTTACAAAAAAAAGCTGATAAAATGAATCGTTTTTTTCCTCTTTCTTTGGCTTCTGAAGAATCGTGTCAGATAGGAGGTAACCTATCTTCTAATGCTGGAGGAACGGGGGGATTAGCTTATGGTAATATGCGTGATTTGTGTCTTGGTTTAGAAGTCGTTTTACCTGATGGACGTATTTTGGATGATTTGCGATTTGTGAAGAAAGATAATAGCGGCTACAATTTGAAAGATCTTTTTATTGGTGCGGAAGGGACCTTAGGAGTTATTACCGCAGCAGTTTTAAAGCTTTTTCCAAAACCAAAGGGGAAAGAAGTTGCTCTTGTAGGTTTAGATAGTCCAGCGAAAGTTGTAGAGCTTTTATCTCTTGCTCAATGCCACGGGGGGACATTATTGACTGGTTTTGAGCTCATGGGAAAACTTAGTTTTCAAATGGCTTTAAATTATAAGATGTGTTCCCGATCTCCTTTTGATCGTGAGCATGAATGGTATGTTTTGATTAATATGTCATCATCACGAAGTGACAACGATGCATTATCAGCATTGCATATTGTTTTAGAAATGGCTTTAAAGAATTCTATTATTGACGATGCAGTTGTTGCTCAATCATTAAAACAGCAAGATTTTTTTTGGCAATTGCGTGAAAGTATATCACCTGCACAGAAATTAGCAGGAGGATCTATAAAACATGATATTGCTGTACCTATTGCTTCCATTCCTGATTTTATTACTGAGGCTGCTCTTATTGTTGAAGAAATAATTCCAGGTGCACAAGTAGTTTGTTTCGGACATGTGGGTGATGGGAATCTTCATTATAATATTACACAACCAGTTGGAGCGGATATTGCAGCATTTTTAAAATTATGGCCGAAAATAAACCATCGTATTCATTGTTTAGCAATACAATATCATGGCACATTTTCTGCTGAACATGGAATTGGTCAGCTTAAACGAGAAGAACTACGTACTTTTAAGTCATCTGTTTCATTAGAAATTATGCAAGAGATTAAGAAGATATTTGATCCTTTAGGAATTATGAATCCTGGAAAAATATTATAATTTCAGAAGAATAAATATTTTTTTGTATTTTTATTTAGAATTTAATAACCAAAAAGAAACTAAGTGTTTTTATATAACTTTGTTAATAATCTAATGAAGAAAATCTGCTAGATTGTGTGGCTTATTGAAAAAATTGGGAATATTATGTATGGCTAATCAATGCTTTAATCAGGCAAAGGCGGTGCTTGAGTTTCGACTAGATCCGTGTCATTTGCCACAAATAACGACATATTTTGTATCAAAAACGGGTAATCAAATAGTTTGTTCGTTAAATAAATGTGGTGTTTTTTTTAAATTGGGGGCTTCTTCAAGACTGTCACGTTTGATCCCAGCTCACGATTTTAGAGGGGTTGTAGCCCGTATAGTTGATACTCTCTCAGGTGAGAAAGCCATAACATTAGAGCTATTTCATGTAGACGAGGAGATTTGTATTCCACTGTTAGTTTCTAGAAAATTAAATAATGTTTTTTTGGATTGGCGATTGTGGACGCAGATTTACAATCTTCCTATGCTTATGATTGATGAGTATAGCAATATTGTCAAGGTTCAAGGTCGTTCTATTATGCATCAATTTTTTCATATGGTATCACCTAATTCTGCACAGAAACGTTTTTTACTTCGTGGGCATAATTCATTAGGTTTACGTTTGATGATTAACAATCAGACTGCATTGTAGAAAATATACGCTCATTTTTATATGTTGTGCAGTCATGTATATTTATTTCATTTGCGTTTTGACCTTTTATTCATGATAATTGAATTCCTATCTAATAAAAATAGAAAAGAATTGTAAGTATTTGAAACATTCAGAAAAAATTAAAAGGCGTATGCTTGTCTTCGAACTTGATCAAAAGAAGGCAATAGAAGCGCAAAAGGCGCATTGTCGTCGTTATACCAGAAGATTGAAGACATTTTTACATTTATTAATATTGTAGCTGATTTATGTTTCTGTTTATTGTGGTTTTCTCATCATGATTGAGGGACAAAATTGGACGCATTATTGGGGAAAGTCTCTTATCAAAACGGCTTGCATTTATGCTGCAATTATTTGTGTTATTTGGGCACTGAATTATTATGTTTTAGTAACGCATAAAGCGTATCGTTTAGTAAAAAATAATCAGCAAATAGGTCTTAAACAAGTATGGCAATGGGATGATCATGCGCTTGCGATTCGAAACTCTTATATACAGGGCACTTATCCTTTTCGTCTGTTTTATGATTGGCATGAGTATCCAAATTTTTTAGCACTCTATATTTCAGAGGAAAAATTCAACATTCTTCCTAAAGCTATCATGACTAAAAAGCTATCATGACTAAAGAGCAGTTAGCTGATTTACACACTATTCTATCACGTGAAATTACGAGTCCTAAAAAAAGACTTTAAAAATCTAATCTTCTCGCATGATAGCTTGCCATCCAATATCACGGCGTACAAAACCTTCTGGCCAATCAATACAATCTACCGCTTCGTAAGCGCGCTTTTGAGCGATTTTTATGGTTTTTCCTGTTGCTGTTATATTTAAAACACGTCCGCTATTCGCAATTAATTCTCCATTGCATAAGGCTGTACCAGCTTGAAAAACTTTTACATTAGGGAGAGAATTTACTTTATCAATATTGCGAATTACACTCCCTTTTTGAGGAGAAACAGGGTAGCCATTAGCGGCCATAACAACTGTTAAAGCAGTTTCTTCAGACCATTGAAGATTTTTCTTTTCAAGGTTTCCTTGGGCCGCTGCAAGAAAAAGTGGAAGAATATCATCTTTTAGACGCATCATTAAAACTTGGCACTCAGGATCACCAAATCGCACATTAAACTCAATTAATTGGGGACCTTTTTGTGTTATCATCAACCCAACGAAGAGAATTCCCTTAAAAGATATATCCATTTCAGCTAGACCGCGTAGAGCTGGTGTAACAATTTCTTGAAGAGTACGGTTAACCATTTCTTCCGTCATGATAGGAGCTGGTGAATAGGCTCCCATGCCACCTGTATTGACACCTGTATCACCATCACCAATACGTTTATGATCTTGTGCAGATCCAAAGGGGATAGCTATTTTGCCATCACAAAGGCAGAAAAAACTTGTTTCTTCTCCTTCGAGGAAAGCTTCAACAACTACTTCTTTTCCTGCATCGCCGAATGTCCCTTCAAAACAAGAATCAATTGCATCAAATGCTTCTTCCATTGTCATAGCAACTACAACGCCTTTACCGGCAGCTAAACCATCAGCTTTAATAACGATAGGAATACCTTGTTGATGAATATAAGATTTAGCTTTCAAAGCATTATCAAAGCGTTGATAAGGAGCTGTAGGAATATTATTTTTGTAACACAGGTCTTTTGTAAAACCTTTTGAGCCTTCTAGCTGAGCAGCTTTTTGATTCGGTCCGAATACACAGATATGAGCTGCATTAAGGGCATCTGTTATACCCCCTACTAATGGGGCTTCTGGACCGACAACTACGAGACCAATAGTATTTTTTTTACAAAAATTAATGATACTACAATGATCATTAATGTCTAAGTTAATATTTGTACCAAATTCCATTGTTGCAGGATTTCCAGGAGTACAATATAATTTCGTTAGCAGTGGAGATGCTGCTATTTTCCATGCTAAAGCATGTTCTCGTCCGCCTGAACCTATAAGAAGAACGTTCATTGCTTGCTCCTATCATAGAAGATGGTTAAACTGATTATTTGTCATAAGAATGAAATATTTCTATTGCAAGTCTAAAAGGTGAAATCATTTAATGAAAAAAAGTAAAGATATTTTGCATATTCAGTCCTGTGATAAGCAGGGACGAGTTATGGATGCAGTGCCAAAACAGTGGGTTTATAATTTTCTTCCTTGTTCTTTATGGCTATATGCTCAATTAGCTCGATGGGACAGGCCTATTGGATGGAAACTATTGATGTGGCCTTGTTTTTGGTCAACAACTATGGCTATTTCTTGTGAGATATCACAATTATCTATTTTGTCGAGTGTTATTAATTGGATTTGGTATCTTTTTTTATTCTTCGTAGGTTCTATAGCTATGCGGGGTGCAGGTTGTACGTGGAATGACCTTGTTGATCAAGAAATTGATTCTAAAATAGAACGAACACGTTCTCGCCCATTGCCCACTGGTCAAGTGAGTCGGTTTCAGGCAAAAATTTTTATATTGATACAATGTATTATAGGCCTAGGTGTTTTATTGCAATTTAATAAATTTACTTTTTTTTTAGGTCTTTCATCACTGGTAGCAGTTATACTTTATCCTTTTATGAAACGTATAACAAATTGGCCGCAATTTTTTTTAGGTATTGCATTTAATTGGGGAGCATTAATGGGATGGGCTGCGGTACATGGGAGTTTAAGTTGGGCTCCAATAGCACTTTATGGAGGCTCAATTCTATGGACGATAGGATATGATACAATTTATGCTCATCAAGATAAAGATGATGATGTGATTGTTGGTGTTCGTTCTACGGCACTTCTCTTTGGTAAAAAAACGAAATATGCATTGATATTTTTATATGGTGGTTTTGTGATTTTAACCAGCTTGGCATTTTATTTGGCTCAAGTTCCTATTCTGAGTTTTTTAGGGATTTTTATCGCAGCGATCCATATGTTTATACAAATTAAAGTTATTGATATTGACAATAATTTACAATGTTTACGACTTTTCAAGTCCAATTCGTTTGTTGGTTTTTTGATCTTTGTTGGTTTGGTATGCGGAGAAATCTCCGCGATATTATATTCTGTGATTTTGTGATATTTATGACAATATAAAATAATCTATGAAGTAGAAATTTGTTATCATATAAACAGGAAACGTATTGTTTTGAGAGTTTAAGAATTAAGGATAGAGTTTTTGCTTCTTCCAGCTGTTTTGTTTAATAGAGTCTCGTGTAAAGAGTAAGCGATCATGTAAACGGAATGGGCGATCACGCCAGAATTCAATAGAAAGAGGGTTTACACAAAATCCAGACCAGTGAGGTGGGCGTGGGATTTTTTTTGCAGCATATTGTGCGGTATATTCGGTGATTGCTTTTTCAAGAGCAAAGCAGTTCTCTAATATTTGAGATTGTTTAGATGCCCATGCGCCAATTTGGCTTCCACGTGGACGTGATTGAAAATATGCATCTGCTTCCTCAGTGCTGACTTTTTCAACGTTTCCCCTGATTCGAACTTGACGACGGAGTGATTTCCAATGAAAGCCTAAGGATGCTTTCATTGATGCTAAAATTTCTTGTCCTTTGCAACTTTCGTAGTTTGTGTAGAAGATAAATCCTCTAGAACTGAAATCTTTGAGAAGAACCATGCGAACGTTAGGTAAGCCTGTTGTATCTACTGTTGCTAAAGCCATAGCATTTGGATCATTGATTTCGCTTGTTGTTGCTTCTTCAAGCCACTGTGTAAAGAGTACAAAGGGATCTTGTATTTGTACAAAGTTATCATTTTTTTGTGTTGTATTGTTCATAATAGACTTTTATCAATTAGCATGAATGAAGGATTATCAGAGTCGTTTTTTATATCAGCTAACAAAAGATTGCTCTTTTTATTTTGAAAAATTAATAATATTACATATTTTTATCATAGTTTTTTAATGATGTTGGTTTTTAGTATGAGTTGCAATACATTATGTTAGGTATAAAAATATTTATTCCATATGGTATTTCCATTTATTTATAAACATATAGATAAAGTAGAAATTACTTTAGTTAAATTGATTCAAGAATAAAATTACTAAAAATATACCGGTTGATATTAAAAATGACAAAACTGGAAAGAAGACAATATGCGTGATCCCTATACAGTTCTAGGTGTGGCGCGCACCGCAAGACCGCAAGAGATTAAATCTGCATTCAGAAAACTAGCGAAAAAATATCATCCAGATCATAATATGGGTGATGTGAAGGCTAAAGAAAAGTTTGCTGAAGTGAATCAAGCCTATGAAATTATAGGAGATAAAGATAAAAAAATACAATTTGACCGGGGTGAAATTGATGCAGAAGGAAAACCACTCCATCAAGCTTATAGCGCTGGAGGACATTTTAGAGAAGGACATAATCCTTTTTCAGGAAGTACAGGAGGGTTTGACTTTGGTTCTTCAAGTGGTGTAGGTTTTGACGCAAGCGATATTTTTCGTGATTTATTTGGAAAAGGAAGAGGTTTTTCGCATTCTACACAACATAATCAGTCTCAACAAGGAGCTCATATTCGGGCTAGTCTTTCTGTAACCTTGGAACAGATGGTTGGTGCAGAAAAGGTGGAAACAATTTTTCCTAATGGCAAAAAACTAAAAATTAAGCTTCCGGTTTATGTTGAAGATGGGCAAACTATCCGTTTAAAAGGTCAGGGAGAGAAAGTTCCGTATGGACAATCAGGGGATGCGTTGGTAACGATTCACATCCAAAAACATCCTCGTTTACGAGTTGAAGGAAGGGCACTTCATCTTGATTTGCCAATTCCTCTTAAAGACGCTGTGTTGGGAACAAAAGAGGAAATTCAGACATTAGAAGGACGCGTCGTTGTAACAATTCCTGCATGGTCAAGTTCTGATCGTGTTTTACGGCTAAAAGGGAAAGGACTTCATTTAAAAAATGGAGAAAGAGATGACCTTTATGTGCATGTTCGTATCATGTTACCCAAAAAGGATCCTGCATTAGAACAGTTCTTGCAAATGGAGAAGAGTTAAGATTGCTTATGAGACGAAATTATAGTTTTGATTTGATTTTAAACCAACTGCTTGAAGAAAAAGTTTACCTGTGCCATAGGCAAGTGGGTAATATTAATTTTTTGTTGCGATGAGGCAATGTTAATGGCTGATAGTAATAATTTATTATGCGGTAAGCGTGGTCTAATTTTGGGGTTGGCCAATAATCGATCTATTGCATGGGGAATAGCTAAGGCAGCAAGTGCTGCAGGAGCAGAGCTTGCTTTTACTTATCAAGGTGAAGCATTGAAGAAGCGTGTTGAACCTTTGGCCGAAGAAGTAAGAGGAATTGTTTGTGGTCATTGTGATGTATCTGATAGTAAATCTATTGATGCAGTTTTTAATGAAATAGAAAGAAAATGGGGTAAGCTTGATTTTTTAGTTCATGCTATTGGTTTTTCTGACAAAGATGAATTAAGCGGTCGTTACATTGATGTCAGCGAATCAAATTTTATGATGACAATGAATATTTCTGTTTATTCTTTGACAGCTCTTACACAGCGTGCAGAAAAGTTGATGTCAGGTGGTGGTTCGATTTTAACATTGACTTATTATGGTGCTGAGAAAGTTGTTCCTAACTATAATGTGATGGGGGTTGCTAAGGCTGCTCTTGAGGCTAGCGTAAAATATTTAGCTGTAGATTTAGGACCGAAGAATATTCGTGTTAATGCTTTGTCAGCAGGGCCTATAAAAACGTTGGCTGCTTCCGGTATTGGTGACTTTCGTTATATTCTTAAATGGAATGAGTATAATGCTCCTTTACGTCGTACAGTGACAATAGAAGAGGTTGGTGATTCTGCGCTATACTTTCTTTCAGATTTATCTCGTTCTGTTACGGGAGAAGTACATCATGTAGATTCAGGGTATCATATTATAGGTATGAAAGCCGTTGATGCACCAGATATTTCTGTTATTAAAGAGTAAGGGGTGAGCTTACTTTATCAGTAACAATTTGACTACAGTTGAAATGGTTAATAATAGTCTTAAGTGAGATGATCTTGCTTGCAGATTAATGTACTTGATTATCTGTATTTTGTGTGCTGTGGTTTTGTATATTTAAAAAATGAGACTGTTTCCATATCGCCTATACATTGATCATTTATTTCGTGTGACAATATGGTATGAGAATATGGAGTTAAGTTGTGCGTTGAGTACATTATTTAGGATTGTTCTCTAGGGATTATTTTCACTTTTACAGAAATTCAGTCATATCTTGATAATGGTGAGCAGAACAATCAAAATTAAAGCATAACGTCAAGAATTAAGTCAGGTAGAAGTTCTTTCAGGAGTTATTACTCAGGTTGATGCTATAACATGAGTAACAATAGGAATGCTAGTTTCAATATTTATTTAGGGTACAGATCAGTGATTAGAAGATTATAATATAATAGTTAATTATTATTATCTAAGTTATGCAGGTTTTATATATGATGTTAAATATGAAATTCTTTATTGTTATAATGGTGAGCGTACTGCAACAGCTGAAATAATAGAGCATGTTGCGCTAGGTATATTTGCACGCAAAATTATTCTTGATTTGATTGTTTGGGGGGCGGTGATAGTGATTATCCCTAATCAATAATTGTGGTCGATGGAAGTGGTCAGAGGTCGATAATAATCCTTTTTTACATTTTCTGCTTATGAAATGTTTTCACTGATTATATAAATAAACTACTTCCATTGATATTATTGCAGAAAATGTTTCATTATGGTTAGGAAAACTTAATTTATGCAAGACTTGATCAGCATATTGTATCATTTTAAATGTTAATGAATACAGTTTAGGATATAAAATTTGTGAAGGCTATGCTGTTACCTGTTGGATCAGTGAAGGAAATATAGCTGAAATGCGAATGATAAGTGATAAAAATTACATTTTTAACCGATATTATAAAAAGAATATCAAGGAAATAGCCGATTTTTGTGTATTTTATAGTTAAGCCCATATTATTGATTTTAGCTTTTTATTGTTCAATTGATGTTGATGGTAAAAACGTAGATGTTATCACGAACGAGTGTTGCGATTCGGATTATTATTTTTAGTGAATCAATAGTTTCTTGTGCTATTGCTGATCATTAGTTGAGGAATTGCGATCAAATTGGTTGTATAGGAAGGAAAAGCAATAATGTATAATCAGAAAAAGGTTGTTTCTGCTATTCAGGCTTTTGAACGCGGCGAAATTGTTGTGGTTATGGATGATAATGATCGCGAAAATGAAGGTGATTTAATCGTTGCTGCTGTCCATTGTACAGAAAAAAAAATGGCATTTATTATGCGTTATACATCCGGTATTATTTGTGCTCCTTTGCCGAAGGAGAAAGCGCAACGATTGAATTTAACTCCTATGGTATCAGATAATGATTCAATGCATTGTACCAAGTTTACTGTTACTGTTGATTTTAAATATGGAATAACAACAGGGATTTCAGCACACGATCGTACATTAGCAGTGCGTAATCTTGCTAATCCAAATGCTAGTGCTAATGATTTTGTGCGTCCGGGACATATTTTTCCTTTAATTGCACATGAGGGTGGTGTTTTGATGCGATCAGGACATACTGAGGCTGCGGTTGATTTATGTAAATTAGCTGGTTTGTCACCAGTTGGTGTGATTGGTGAACTAGTCAATGATGATGGCAGTGTTAAACATGGAGATGAGGTTATAAAATTTGCGCAAGATCATCAGTTGCATACAATAACAGTTGCTGATCTTATTGCTTATCGCCAGTGTAAAGAGACGCTAATAAAACATGTCGGAGAAATGCAAATTGAAACATTCGTAGGGCCAGCTGTGGTTCAAAGTTATCAACTGCCTTGGGAGAGAGTTCAACATGTTGCGATTGTTTTTGGTGATATCCGTGATGGTGAGGATATTCCAGTACGTTTGCATCGTGAGAACATTTTGAATGATGTTTTTGGTCAAGCTTCAAATATTGAAGTTATTATGCGTCGTATGGTAGAAAAAGAAAAACGGGGTGTATTTGTTTATCTGCGAGGAGGATTTGTTGGTGTTGATTGTCAATCAGCTATTGATAATCAGGAAATAACAAAAAGAGATTTAGAAAATCATATGCAGGCGATTGAACGTGAAAAAGAGTGGCGCCAAATTGGTTTAGGAGCACAAATTTTGAGACATTTAGGGATTAGTTCTGTTATTGTTTATGCTTCTAAGGAACGTCATTATGTTGGTTTAGAAGGTTTTGGAATTCGCATATCTAGAACAGACATCTTGTGAGGATTATATGAAGCAAGGCACGAAAAAAGAGGATATTGCTACGTTGAGTTTTGAGGAAGCGCTAAAACAGCTTGAAGCGATTGTCGAAAATTTAGAACGTGGAGATGTTCCTTTGGAACAATCGATTGATATTTATGAACGTGGTGAAGCTCTTAAAAATCATTGTGATAAGTTATTAAAAGTAGCTGAAGCTAAAGTTGAAAAAATTCAACTTTCAGATGAGGGAAAACCCGAAGGGGTAGAACCACTAGACCCTGAATGATGTAAGTCATTTTTTATTTTTTGAGTACAAGAAGTACAAAAGGCTTATATGCAATAAACTTGTTAATCTCATTTCTTGACATAAGCGAGTCAAAAGGGCGTATATGAAACATCAAAACATATGGGTATAATTGTAATTATATCTACATAATTATCATGCATTGTGTATATCCATATTGTCTTTTATTCTTGATCATAAGTGATTGTTAAAAATATTATTTATGCAGTGTATAAGACTCTTATGATGAGAGCTATCTACACTTCATTGAATATTCGTATACATCATGATATCTACGTCATTATTTATGTTTTATATTCTGTTCTACAGGACCATTTTTTATAAAGAACCAGCAATTGAAACATCTGTTAAGGTATGAATTCTAAAAAGATATCGAAGGAACAAGATAGCATAATTGATTGCTCTATACTGATAATATAAGGAGTTCTTTTTGTCTCGCCCATTAACGCCACTGCTTGATCTGATTCATTTACCGCAAGATTTGCGAGCATTGCCGGAGTCTGATTTGCTACAGTTGGCTCATGAATTGCGCACCGAGACAATTGACGCAGTTTCTGTAACAGGCGGTCATCTTGGGGCAGGGCTTGGTGTTGTTGAACTCACTATTGCACTGCATTATGTTTTTAATACCCCTGATGATAGGATTATTTGGGATGTTGGGCATCAAACCTATCCTCATAAAATTTTAACGGGTCGCAGAGATAGAATTCGCACATTACGTCAAGAGGGTGGTCTATCAGGTTTTACAAAGCGTTCGGAAAGTGTGTATGATCCATTTGGTGCTGGCCATTCTTCCACTTCTATTTCGGCAGGTCTTGGTATGGCAATGGTTAGTGCATTGGAAGCTGAAGAAAAACGCAACATTATTTCTGTGATTGGTGATGGCGCTATATCTGCAGGTATGGCTTATGAAGCGATGAATAATGCTGGTGCTTTGGATGCACGTTTGATTGTTATCCTTAATGATAATGATATGTCTATTGCATCTCCTACAGGCGCTATGAGCGCTCATCTTGCACGGTTAGTTTCACGTCCATCTTACCGCAGTTTGCGTGAACGGGTAAAGATTTTAAGCAAAAAGTTACCAAAATTCTTTTCGGAGAAAGCACGTTATTCAGAAGAATTTGCACGTAGTTTTTTTGCTGGGGGAACCTTGTTTGATGAGCTTGGTTTTTACTATGTTGGGCCTATAGATGGTCATAATTTTGGACATTTGTTACCTGTTTTGAAAAATGTTCGTGAATGCCCTGATGGTCCTGTTTTAGTGCATGTGGTAACGCATAAAGGGAAAGGGTATCCACCCGCAGAGGCATCATCTGATAAATATCACGGTGTTAATCGTTTTGATGTCATTACAGGTAAACAAGTTAAAGCACAAAGTAGCTCTCTTTCTTATACTAAAGTGTTTTCTCAAGCTTTAATAGAGGAGGCTACACATGATAATAAAATTGTTGGTATTACGGCAGCAATGCCAAATGGAACAGGGCTTGACTCTTTTTCTAAAAAATTTCCAAAAAGGATGTTTGATGTCGGCATTGCTGAGCAGCACGCTGTAACTTTTGCTGCAGGGATTGCATGTGAGGGATATAAACCCTTTGTTGCGATTTATTCTACTTTTTTACAGCGTGCTTATGATCAAATTGTTCATGATGTATCACTCCAAAAATTACCGGTGCGTTTTGCTATTGATAGAGCAGGATTTGTTGGAGCAGATGGTGCGACGCATGCGGGGAGTTTTGATATTGTTTTTTTGGCAACTCTTCCTGATTTTGTGGTTATGGCACCTTCTGATGAAGTTGAACTTATGCATATGGTGCGTACAGCGGCAGCTTATGATCAAGGACCTATTTCTTTTCGTTATCCCCGTGGTCAGGGTGTTGGTATGGATTTGCCGCAGAGGGGTGAATTGCTTGAAATTGGAAAAGGGCGTCTTTTGTGTGAAGGAAGTAAAATCGCTCTGGTTTGTTTTGGGACACGGTTGTCTGAAGTATTGGTTGCAGCTGATGAATTAGTGGCAGAAGGATTGTCTACGACTGTTGCAGATGCTAGATTTGCAAAGCCTTTGGATAAGGATTTGATGCGTCGGTTAGCGCGGGAGCACGAAGTCTTAATAACAATTGAAGAAGGAGCAATAGGTGGCTTTGGAGCGCATTTACTACAGTTTTTGGCACAAGAAGGACTCTTAGAGCATGGCTTAAAAGTCCGTACCTTAAAGTTTCCTGATGAATATTTAAATCATGGTTTGCCAGATAAAGTTCTCTCACAGATTGGGCTTGATGCGACAGGTATTATTAATGCCGTTTTTAGTGCTTTAGGGCGTAAACCTCGGCCTATATCGCGAACTCGAGTGTAAATATGGCAGTCACAAAAAGACTGGATGTTCTCTTAGTTGAAATTTTTTTTTGTAACGCGTTCACGGGCACGTGATGCAGTGGCACGAAAAACAGTTAAAGTGAATGGAGAAATTGTTTTTAAAGCTGGAAAAATGATTCCTGATGACGCGACGATTACGGTTTCTGATTCTGCGCAAAGTTATGTATCTCGTGCAGCATTGAAACTTCTTTATGCACTTGATGTGTTTCCTGTGATGACAAATAAAATTACTGCAATTGATGTTGGTGCATCGACGGGTGGTTTTACACAAGTTCTTTTAGAACGAGGCGCTTCTCATATCATTGCTCTTGATGTTGGTCACAATCAATTTGATGTTCGTTTATCTGGTAACGATGCGGTAACTTTACTAGAGGGTCTGAATGTTAGAGATTTGAAACAGGAACATTTAAATGGTCATGAGATTGATCTTATTGTATCAGATGTCAGTTTTATTTCTCTTAAACTTGCATTACCATCGGTTTTATCTTTAACAAAAAAGAGTGCTCAAGCAGTTTTATTGGTAAAACCTCAATTTGAAGTTGGTCGAGCGGGTATTGGTAAAGGAGGAATATTAAAAGATCCGTTAGTAGCTAAAAGAGTTGCTGAAGAACTTTTTGATTGGCTGAATACTCAAATAGGATGGACAGCAAAAGGTTTACTTCCTTCACCTATTACAGGTGGTGATGGTAATTTAGAATATTTGTTATTCGGAGAAAAAAGTGAGCAGTGATGTTGTAATTGATCATGTTGGCGTGAATGGTCATGGTATTGCCAAAACAGCATAGGGTTCAATTTCTGTACCTTTTACTCTGCCTGGAGAGGTTGTTAATGTTGCCCTTCATGGAAAATACGGTACACCTATTACTCTAAAAGAGAAATCGCTAGAGCGTGTTGATGCTGTTTGTCAACATTTTGAGATATGTGGAGGATGTATGCTTCAGCATTGGCATTTTGATGCTTATCGCTCTTGGAAGCGGCAATTGGTTGTTGATGCATTTAAAAGATATGGTCTTGATGCTGTTATTTCTTCATTAATTGAATGTGGAAATTATACTCGTCGACAAGTTACTTTAACAGCATCTGTGATTCAAAAAAACCATATTGTTGGTTTTAATCGTTATCGATCTCATGACATTATAGCTATTAAAGAATGTCCAGTTACTCGTTCAGAGATTTTGTCTAAATTGGATGATATTAGGGCTATATGTGCTCTTTTAAGAAATAACGCCAAACGGTTTCATGTAACAGTAACAGCTGTCGAAAACGGTTTTGATGTTGCTTTAAGTAATTGTGTTGTCCAAAATGAGTTTACTCGTCAAAAAATGATACGTGTAGCTCTTTCATGTGGAATTACACGTTTATCCATTGAAGGTGAGGTCTTAGTTGAACAAGAAAAACCGGTGATCCACTTTGGAGATGTTTGTGTTGAGTTTCCTATTGGTGGTTTTCTTCAAGCAACTTTTGAAGCGGAAACTGTTATGGGTGAGATTATTTTAGCTCATTTAAAAAAAGCAAAAAATGCTGCTGATTTATTTGCAGGAGTAGGGACTTTTACTTTACGCATGGCGAAAAAGATGAATGTTCATGCAATAGAAAACAATGGAGAAGCTCTAGCTAACCTTGATCAGGCAGCACGTATTGCTACTGGTTTAAAGACAGTGGTTTGTGAAAAACGTGACTTATTTCGTCGTCCATTTTCTGCAAAGGAGCTTGAATGCTTTGATAGTGTTGTTTTTGATCCACCACGGTCTGGAGCAGAGGAGCAGGTAAATGAGTTGGCCAAGACAACGGTAGCACGTGTGGTAGCTGTTTCGTGCAATCCTATTACATTGGCTCGTGATTTATCACTTCTTGTTGCTGGTGGTTATATAATTGAAAAAGTTGTACCAATTGATCAATTTTTATGGTCACCTCATATTGAAATTGTTGCAACTTTAAGAAAACAAAAAACGAAGAAAAGTTGGAAGCTTTAGCTGAACAATAAAAAGGCTTTTTTAAATAAAATTGGGAAATTTCCAGATTAAGTATATTCAATTCATTCTATGAAACTGCTGTTCCACCAATTGTCATATTATTAATTCGCAAATGAGGTTGTCCCACACCAACAGGAACGCTCTGTCCTGCTTTGCCGCACATTCCTACGCCATTATCAAGTTTGCTATCATTACCAATCATTGTAATGCGTTTCATAGCATCTGGTCCATTACCAATAAGGGTTGCACCTCTGATTGGAGCCATGATTTTCCCATTTTCTACTCGATAAGCTTCGGTACATTCAAATACAAATTTTCCAGATGTAATATCGACTTGTCCGCCACCAAAAGAAACAGCATAGATACCGTTTTTTAATGAGGATAAAATCTCTTCAGGTGTCTTATCTCCACTCAACATTATTGTATTGGTCATTCGCGGTATTGGTGCATGTGCATAGGATGCACGGCGTCCATTTCCAGTTGGTTTCATTCCCATCAGTCGAGCATTTAGTCTATCTTGCATATAATTAACGAGTTTTCCATCTTCAATCAAAACATTATGATTTGATGGCGTTCCTTCATCATCAACTGTGAGTGAACCACGGCATCCAGGGATTGTACCATCATCAACAATGGTAACACCTTGCGCAGCAACCTGTTGGCCTAAAAGTCCAGAAAAAGCAGATGTTTTTTTACGATTGAAGTCTCCTTCCAGACCATGTCCAACAGCTTCATGAAGCATAACACCAGGCCATCCATTGGCTAATACAACATCAAATGTTCCAGCTGGTGCTTCTTCTGCTTCTAGGTTGATTAAGGCTATTCGTAAAGCTTCATCAGCAGCTTTTTTCCAGTTCTCTTCACAAATGAATTGGTCAAACATTTGTCGTCCACCACAGCCATAGGAACCATTTTCGCGTCGATTACCATCGGCAGCAACTACGGATATAGAGAGCCGTACGAGAGGACGAATGTCACGAACAAGATGTCCATCAGCTCGTAAAATTTCAATATGCTGTAATGAACCAGAAAGAGCAACAGTTACTTGATGCAATTTGTCATTTTTTTCACGTAAATATGCATCAATTTTTTGCAAAAGTGCACTTTTTTCTTCAAATGATGGAGAAACAAGAGGACTTTGGGATTGATAAAGACTTTTGCTTGTCGGCTCAGGAGCTGCACTATAAGGTCCCGCATGATTATTATAGGTTGCAGTTTTAGCTGTTTCACTCGCACGTTTAAGTGCGGCGGCTGATAGTTCATCAGAGTAAGCATATCCAGTGGTTTCTCCGGCAACCACGCGTAAACCAAATCCTATATCTTGGTGAAATGAACCATTTTTAAGTTGTCCATTATCAAATAGAAGAACTTCACTTTCTGTATATTCAAGATAAAGTTCACCATCATCAGCCTTATGAAGCGCTTCTTGTACAAGTGATTGTACTTTTTGTGAAGAAATATCAAAATGGTCAATCAGCGATTTCATAGTGATTATCCTATTTTGTTGGTACTCAAAATTTGTCCATTTTGTTTTATTTGTGGAGCTAAAAGCAAAAACTATTTTATTTATAGGGGGAGTATTTATGATGACAAAGTCACATAGGCTTCTTTAAGACCATTAAGATCAATTAGAGCTCCGATTCCTTGTTCAGGAGTTGTAAAGATAATATAGGTTGCTACTTTACCTTCTAAAAAGTGTTGTATTGCATTTTCTTTAAGAAGCGCTTCAGCAACACAATTATTACCTAAACAACGACGATATTCCATTCTTCTTATATTTTCATTATCAATTTTAATTCTAACTCCAGACTGCAATTCAACTCGGATTGGAACAAAAACACGCATCAAAACCCCTTGGTTTTGAGGCAATTTTTGAAATGCTACACGAAAGGTAATATCGCGACGCTCTTGTGTACGAACCTCTTGGACAATTTCACATTGTACGTTGGGCGTGCCTGGTGGCAAAGAACAAATTTTTGTCCATGCACCATAGGTTTGTGGAGCAGGAACACTTTGCGTATTGGGTGTTTGTGCAATAACGTGATTGGCGAAGACATTGCAAAATGCGTAAATAAGAATGCTAAAAAAGTTTTTTTTGAGAAATTGATAAAGTGTCATAAAAAGCCCTACCCGAATCGCTATCATATTATTGTGTATAGCTTTTCATGAAAAGTAAAATTTTGATTTTTTTGATAAAATAATTATAAAGTCAGGTTTTTTCGAAGATATGAGTTCGTAAGATATGCAACAAAAATGGAAATTTAAAATGGTTAGTATTTGATGAAAACATAGTCTTTTAGTGTTTGATATATGATATTTGGTAGAGTGTTTTGTGGTACATTTCTTGAATACAATTAAAAAGTATGCTCTTATTACAGTTATTTCTAATCTACATTAGGTATGTGTCAAATTAAGAGTATTGTACATTCTTTAAAAAACTGTAACACTAATTGGTTCTTCCTATATTTTAGACAATGTTTGTTTGTGGGTAATATAGATGAAAAAGGTTCTTTGACGGAATGTCTGTTTCAAGAGAATTACTGGTTAAAAATGGTAAATTAAGCTCGATAGTAGCTAAGATTTGTAATTATATTACATTGATGAAGCCGCGAGTTATGTCGCTTGTTATATTTACAGCTCTGGTTGGGTTAATATTATCACCTGGTGCTATGAGTCCGCTGCATGCTTTTTTAGCTATTTTGTGTATAGCTTTAGGTGGTGGTGGTGCGGGAACGCTTAATATGTGGTATGAATCTGATATTGATGCGATGATGAAACGTACCCAAAAGCGTCCTATTCCGACTGGTAAAATCAGCCGTAGGCAAGCATTTATTTTTGGTTTAGCTCTTTCTATATTCTCAGTTTTGATTATGGGAATTTTCATTAATTGGTTTACGGCGTTTTTTCTTACTTTTACAATTTTCTTCTATGTTGTTATTTATACAATTTGGTTAAAGCCTATAACATCTCAAAATATTGTGATTGGTGGTGCAGCTGGAGCTTTTCCGCCAATGATTGGGTGGGCAGCTGCAACAGGTACAGTAAGTTTTGAGAGTTTCCTCTTATTTTTAATCATTTTTATGTGGACTCCGCCACATTTTTGGTCTCTTTCTCTCTTCTCATCTTTTGATTATGATGTAGCGGGTATTCCTATGATGCCTAATATGCGAGGAGAGCAATCGACGAAAAACCAGATTTTGATTTATACGATTATTATGGCAATATGCGCTATTGGACCTTATATTATAGGTTTCTCAGGTATTATCTATGGTATTTTTTCAACAATTTTAAGCACTATTTTTATCTATCTTTCTTATCGTTTATGGAAAGCTAAAGGATATGATGAAACAGTTGTTATGGCAAAAAAAGTATTTTTCTTTTCGCTATTTTATTTATCTGCTATATTTGGGACCCTTTTAGTTGAATCCTTTCTTAAGCGATTTATCATTTTTTAGTGTTTTTTAATTTATCAAAAAGTTATACATTAATATAATAATTATATATCGTAGGTGCAGCACTTCTTTTGAGAGATCTAAAGTTATCTGAAGATAAGAGATCTTATTAATAGGTAGATATTTAGTTTACATCCTCTGAAAAGTTCAGAAATATTAATAACTCTTATCCTTGATGATCTGCAGAAAAAGTGCGTTTTAAAATCAGTATTAATGGAACTCAGATAATACTTTTAGATTGTTATCTGTTTAGCTATGAACAATGTTTTCCTACTGTTGAAAAGGCCCAAAATACCAAAATCAAAGTTGTAAGATCACATGATAACTCGTTCTTTGTATATAAAGCTTAAAAATTATAGACAGTTAAATGAGCAAAGCAATATTATACTTTAAAAATAGATGTATCTTATGAGCCGTTCATCTTTTTTAATTTCCAATTTTTTTAAAAAATATCAGCGATTTTCATTGTTTGCATTTATGAAATATTTTTTACAATCTTTTTTATAAAGTGCAATGTTTGTGATTTAGGATACATTAAATCATATTATAAATTTGCTATTTAGTTCCAAATTTTTTAGTGAATATTCTTTTACAGTACAGTATTTTGCGGCATAGCTTCAACACCTAATACCTCTGGAATAAAATGCCGTAAAAGATTTTCAATACCATGTTTAAGGGTTGCTGTTGAAGAAGGGCATCCAGCACAAGCACCTCTCATGTTGAGGTAAACAATCCCGTTTTCAAAGCCGCAGAAGGTGATATCACCCCCATCATTGGCTACAGCTGGACGTACACGCGTTTCAAGCAATTCTTTGATGACAACAACAATATCAGTATCTTTTTCATCAAAAAATTCTTTATTAGGCAGATTGGCTTCTGTAGTGATAACAGGATCATTGGAGAGAAAATGTTCCATAATTGTACCTAAAATCGCTGGTTTAAGATGTTGCCACTCTCCATCATTTTTAGTTATAGTAATAAAATCATATCCCAGAAAAACGCTTTTTATATTTGGAATATTGAATAATTTTGCCGCAAGAGGAGAATTTTTAGCAGCTTCTTCGCGATTGTGAAACTCCAGGGTTCCTTGAGGAAGGACAATACGACCTGGTAAAAATTTAAGTGTCGTAGGGTTCGGTGTGCTTTCAGTTTGAATAAACATATATTACTCTTTCATTACTTACAGTTGCAGAAGAGAATTCATATAGAAGTATTGTTTCTAGGCAACAACTTTAATTTCTTCCTCAGGGAGATCACTTGGAATAATAGTAACGGGGACAGGAAAAGTACTTCCCCGATAAGCAATGGATTGGATAAGCGGTCCTGGTCGTTCTGTATGACAACTTGCAGCTAAAACAATGAGGGCGATATCCTGATCTTCATTAATTAGTTTAAAAATTTCATTAATTTTTTCTCCTTCACGCATAATTGTTTCTGCTTCAAGAGCTTGAGTAGTGCGCACATCATCAGCTATTTTTTCTAGGATTACACAGACGTGTGCTGCTGATTCCATCCGCATAACTTTGTCGACACCCAGGAAAGGCTGAAATCTTGAGTTGTCAATAATAGAGAGCAAAATTAAGGTACCGTTCGTGTTTTTAGCATGTTGTGCAGCAAAAATCACAGCACGCCGACATTCAGGTGTTTCATCAATGATCACCAAAATTTTTCGTTTATGATTTATTTCTTGACTTTTTCGCTTAGAGAGCATGTCATTTTATTTCTAATTTCAAAGGTTAAAGTTTAGCTATTTTCTTCTATATATTGTGCACAAAACCGACAATTTCACGAACTTTTTTCATATTTTTTTCTGCTAAAAGACTTGCACGTTGTGCACCATCAAACAGGACAGAATTAATATAGGTTTTTTCTTGATATAGACGGTGCAATTCTTGTGTTATTGGTGCTAGCTTATGGACGATGAGGTCAGCTAAAGCTGATTTAAAAAGTGAAAATTGTTTTCCTGAAAACTCTAATAGTGCTTTTTCTTTGCTGATTTCAGCAAAAGAAGCATAGATGCCCAATAAATTATTAACTTCTGGACGTTCTTGTAAATCATTTAGCGTATCAGGAAGAGGAGTGGAGTCGGTTTTTGCTTTGCGTATTTTTTGTACGATAAGATCAGCATCATCGATCAAATTAATTCGTGAAAAGTCAGAAGGATCTGATTTTGACATTTTTTTTGTGCCGTCACGTAAAGACATAATACGCATGGCTGTTTTGTTAATAATAGCCTCTGGCATTGGAAAAAAATTTTGTTCATTTTTTTCACCATTTGGCATAGAAATACCAAAATTTAAATTTGCAATACGATCAGCATAAATACTGTTGAATTTTTGTGCAATATCGCGTGTTAATTCAATATGTTGTGTTTGATCCTCTCCCACTGGCACATGTGTTGCGTGGTAGATTAAAATATCAGCAGCCATTAAACTTGGATAGGCAAAAAGTCCAAGGGATGTTTGTTCACGGTTTTTTCCTGCTTTATCTTTGAACTGTGTCATGCGTTGGAGCCAGCCGATACGTGCAATACAATTAAAGATCCACGCCAATTCCGCATGTTGAAAAACACGTGATTGGTTGAAAATAATTTGTTTTTGAGGATCTATGCCGGCAGCTAAAAAGGCCGCTGTCATCATATAAGTAGACTCTGCCAAACTAAGTGGATCTGGATTAATGGTCAGGGCATGCATATCGACAATACAATAGAGACACTTATAGGATGTTTGCAGATCTACCCACTGTTTGATGGCTCCAAGATAATTGCCAAGATGCAGATGACCACTCGGTTGTACACCAGAAAAAACAAGAGGTGTAAAGGTATCCATAGAAAAGGCCTTTCTCTTTCTTATGATATTATATTATATGCTAAATATATTGTGATAAAATATATTTCTGAAAATAATAGAAATATTAGAGGTGCTGTTTCACATTTTTACGTAAGAATGACAAATAATTTGTTCCAAATAAAAGACAAATAATAAAATAAACTGATGTTGCGATAATAAGTAATCCTGCTAAGGAGCTTGCACGCAAGAAAAATGATGCCTGTGGTGATAAAGGCGCGGAAAAGAAGCTGATGGAGTAATACAAAGTGAGAGCCATGAAGAAAGAGGCGATTATGAGAGATGCTATTCGCTTTATTAGTTGTGCATCGTATTTCCAATAGCCTCGTTTAAGGAGAGTGCCACACAGCAATAAGATGTTAACCCAGCCGGCAGTAATTTCAGCAATGACAATACCTCGTGCTGACAAACATGAGAATAATGTTAAGGCTAGGCTGATATTGATAAAAACACAAATGCCTGCAAAAATCATGGGTGTTTTTGTATCTTCGCGAGCAAAAAAATTAGGAATAAAAACTTTTATGAGTACAAAAGCTGGAAGACCAATTCCATAAAGCTGAACCAATTGAGCAACATTGTTTGTTGAGGCACTGGTAAATTGACCTCGTTCAAAGAGAAGGCTGATAATGGGATTAGAGATAAGCAGAAAAGCAACCGATGCAGGGAAAGTTAAAAATAAAGAGAACTCAATTGCGCGATTTTGTAATTCATCAGAATCTGTGTGTTTTTTGTTGCGTAGTGCTTTTGTTAATTCGGGGAGAAGAACCGTAGCAATAGCGATACCGACTACTCCAAGGGGCAATTGATAGAGACGATCAGCATAAACAAGAGAAGAAACCGCACCTGATTGGCTAGAAGCGATATTAGTATTGATCAATAGATTAATTTGTGTAATTCCTCCTGTGATAGCAGCAGGGAAGGCTAAAATTAACAGTTGACGGACATTGGGGCTAAAATGAGGTAGGCGGAAGGAAAGCTTCATTCCGCTTTTCCGTAAGGCTATTGTTATAAGAGCTAATTGGACGAGACCTGATACTGTTACCCCCCAGGACAGATTTAATCCAATATGCCAAGTATCAAGTTGATAGATCCAAGCATAGGTGAGTACGCATATCAAGATAATATTTAGAAAAACAGGGGCAATAGCTGCAACAAAATAATGTTGGAGTGCATTCAACATTCCTCCCATCATTGCTGCTAAAGACATACATGCTAAATAGGGGAACATGATAGCAGTAAAACGGATTGTAGCGTTAAATTTTGTAGCATCTTCTGCAAAGCCTGGTGCAATCAGTGTGCGAACCAAAAAAGGCATACTCAATTCCATAACAATAGTGAGAAGTAAGAGTAATGAAAATAAAACACCAAACACTTCTTCTGCGAATTTGCATGCGTTTTCTGATCCATTTTCTGTGATTTTTTTAGAAAAAAGAGGAACAAACGCTGTTTGAAAGGCTCCTTCAGCAAAAAAACGACGGAAGGTATTAGGAAAGCGAAAGGCAGCGTTAAACGCATCAGATACAGGACCTGTTCCAAGAGCTGCTGCCATGAGCATTTCACGGACAAAGCCAAAACAACGGCTTGTGAGAGTTCCAGAAGCTACTGTTATAAATTTTTTAATCAGGTTCATGAGGATATATCGGGTTTGTAATAAGGGAGAATATAATAGTTATTCTCAATAATAAAATATGGTAAATATATTATAGAGTATTTTATGATGATATTTGTTTTTCTGTCAATAAGAGCATATCTGCATCATTGATGACATTTCTATGGCTTTTTTCTCATGGATAGAAAGCAACTAACTATTTTTTATAGAGAGAATTGTATAATTTTATAAAAGGAATTTTATTTATTTGTTAATTTAGTACTTTTTTATGAAGAAATTACCTCTTATAAGCTCTTCGTTTAAAAGAGATGAAAGAATAGAGGAAGTAAAATTCTATATAAAATCATACCATTTTACATTTTATTCTATAAAACATATTATAAAAATTTTTATAATATTTTAAATAAAAATATTTCTTATTATAAGATAAATTTATCTTATATAAATGACTTATTTTACTATATTAGGGAGTTAACTTGTTCTTTGATTTTTTTAATATTCAAAACAATTTCTGGTCGTCTTGCACAAAGGACATAGAAGAATCCCAAAAATGAATAGAAATCTTTTCAAGAAAAAGGAACATTGTATAGAGTTTTATAAGAGAGAGTTTGAAAATCCTCTTCTTTAGGCTTATGATACTGTTTGTAATTTTTAAAATATAGAGAGATCAATATATTTAAAATAAAAGAATTGGCATATTGATATACAAACATAAGAGATAGCCTAAAAAAATCGAACACATCAACAGGTGTATTTATGAAAGAACTCACACATATCGATCCTCTCATAGGGCAATATGATGCTGTTTTTTGTGACATTTGGGGTGTTGTACACAATGGTGTGCAGGTTTTTGAATCGGCAGTGCAAGCATTGCAAAAAATTCGACAAATGGGGAAAAGTGTTGTTTTATTGACAAATTCTCCTCGACCAAAAGAAGATGTGGTGGTCCAATTACAAATGATGCAAGTGGATACAGAGTGTTATGATGAAATCGTCACTTCAGGTGATGTAACACGTGATCTTATTTGCTCTGTGCCACGTAAAGTTTTTTTCATTGGTCCACAACGTGATTTGGTTTTATTAGAAGGATTATCTTGCGAATTGGTTGAAGAAGGAGAAGCTTCTGCAATTATTTGTAGTGGTTTTCTTGAAGATTTAGAGGCGATACCAGAAGCTTATGAAGAGATGTTTCGTCGTTTGCGAGAAAGGAATTTACCTTTTATTTGTGCGAATCCTGATATTATTGTTCATTGTGGAGATCAAGAAATTTGGTGCGCTGGTGCTTTAGCGCGTTTGTACCAACAATTAGGAGGTGAAGTGCGTATTGCTGGAAAGCCTCATGCTCCAATTTATGAGTGTGCTTTTAAAAAATTACAGAAAATTTGTGGAATAGTGGATAAAAACCGAGTTTTGGCTATTGGTGATGGGCTTTTAACCGATGTTAAAGGAGCGATTCGTTTTGGTCTTGATTCCCTTTATATTATGGGGGGCATTCATCATCATGGTTATAGTCGCAATGGTATTGTGAATAAAGAAGCTTTGCATGCCTTTTTCGATCGTTATGGTTACCAGCCACACGCAATGATGTGGATGCTTCAGTAATGTTTGATTTTTTGCGTCTACAGGAATGTAATCTTCTTCCTTTAGCATGGCGTGGTGCGGTGCTCGCGATTGGTAATTTTGATGGTGTTCATCTTGGTCATCAAGTAGTTTTACAAAAAGCTCTTGATTTATCACGTGAAAAAAAGAGACCGGCCCTTGTTTTAACATTTGAACCGCATCCAAAAAGTTTTTTTCAAGGTTCAACTTCTGTTGATCGTTTAACGCAAGCTGCTGAAAAAGCTGAAATTTTTAAAATTCTTGGTTTTCATGGAGTAATAGAGCAACCTTTTGATGCACAATTTTCTGCTCTTTCATCCGATGAATTCATCACTGTAATTTTAAAAAAAACTTTTGATGTTTCTGCTGTGGTAACAGGAGAAAATTTTCGTTTTGGTTGTCAAAAGAGTGGAAATATTCGTTTTCTTTGTCAAAGAGGTGAAGAATATGGTTTTGAAGTGGTGCAAATTCCTTGTTTATGTACTGCAGAACAACAAACGGTTTCTTCAAGTTTTATTAGGAAGCTCTTATTAAAAGGACAAGTATCACAAGCAGCTCATTTGCTAGGTTATCACTATCGGGTGCGCTCAAATGTTATACAAGGTGAAAAACTTGGGCGGCGATTAGGGTTTCCTACAGCCAATCAGCTTTTGCTTCCTCAGACGGGTTTAGCACACGGTGTTTATGCGGTCAGATTCCGTCGTGCTAATGGTACTTTATATGATGGTATTGCAAGTTTTGGATGTCGGCCAACTGTTGTTAGTAATGGAGTACCAGTACTAGAAACTTATTTATTTGATTTTGATGGTGATCTTTATGGTGAAAATTGTACGGTTTCTTTTTTGCAGTTTTTACGAAGACAAGAAAAATTTTATGGGTTGGAAGCTTTGGTGGCACAAATGCAACACGATGAAAAAGAAGCACAAGCAGTTTTGAGGACAAAACAACCACTTTCATTGTTAGATGAAGCATTAACTTTCAAAAATATACCTTAAAAATGATTTAAAAAGGAAAAGAAAGCAGAAAAAACAGCGCTTAAACTCACTATGAGTACAAGGCTATATTCCAAAATATCATGGACAATATGGAGTTTCCGTTTATAGGTGGGTGAAACAAATATTTTAAGATCTGAGTTAATCATTGTGTGTTTCTTCCCTATTTGTATAAGATATATTGTACAATGTTTAGAGCTTCTTTCTTTTTAGTTAATAAAAAAGTTAAAATATGTTTAATAATCACAATACATCATATGCATTCTTATTCTTGTGGTAATTTGTTTAAGAAAGAAAAAACATAATTTTCAAAATAACTGCTTGCCTTAATGTTTCTTTGTTCTGTGTTATAGAGTGATAGGGGTATAATGATCTTTACTTTGGGGTTATGAGTTGCTGATTAAAAAACAGAATGAAGTAAAAAACTTTTTATATAGACTTAATTGCAAACTATGCTTTAAGAAATTACTTTCATTTATGCCTGAATATTTTCAACTCCAATCTATACATTGATACAAAATAATTTCCAATTTGCTATCAGCTTTTTCAGTACACTAGATGCTTATCTTGTTATTAAAGCTCTTTAAAAATGGAGTATAAAAACAAGGAAAATATCAAAAGAGTCTATAGCTATTTATTATGCTCCCATAATTAAGGCAATTACAATAGCAATGTTAATACCAACAATTAGCGTTGAATAGAGCATAGTAGTCTTAATAATATCAATCACTAAATTCTCCTTTTCAACTTGTATTATTCATGATTCACATAATGTTACGTGATGTAATATATGTTGATATGACCTGCTCAGCAAGCTTAAAATAATCCTTTATTTATTATGGTTTGATATATTTTATATTTATGCATTTGTTTTGATACAGAGAGATTGCATGGTACAGCACAATTTTCACGCAAGCTTTATTATTTATTTTATACAATGAGATAATGGATTAGAGAGCAAAGGTAACTCAAAGGAAAATGAACTGGATATGCTTTGAAAATAAGCTAAAGAAAGCTTTTTATAAAAGGTACTCAGTTGTGATTATATAAGGAGAAAAGCGTGCAGCAGCATAGTTCAACGGTCAATATCATTCCCCAGGATAAGTTTTCTGGTCGAGATATTGCGTTTGCGGCAGGAATTATTATTATTCTTATGGTTCTCTTTTTACCAGTTCCTGCTTTTGTTTTGGATTTAGGGCTTTCTTTTTCTATTGCATTTTCTGTTTTGATTTTGATGGTTTCATTATGGATCCAAAGGCCCCTTGATTTTTCAGCCTTTCCAACAGTTTTGTTGATTGCAACTTTATTGCGTTTATCGCTTAATATTGCAACCACCCGTGTAATTTTAACCCATGGTGATGAAGGCTATAAAGCTGCAGGGTATGTGATTCAAGGTTTTTCACAATTTGTTATGGGTGGGGATTTTGTTATTGGTCTTGTTGTTTTTGCTATTTTAATTATCGTCAATTTTTTGGTGATAACTAAAGGTGCGACGCGTATTGCTGAAGTGGGAGCACGTTTTACACTGGATGCTATTCCAGGAAAGCAAATGGCTATTGATGCTGATCTTTCATCGGGTCTTATTGATGAAAAAGAGGCTCAGCATCGTCGTCAAGAGCTTGAGGAAGAAAGTTCATTTTTCGGGGCAATGGATGGTGCGTCAAAGTTTGTGCGTGGTGATGCTATTGCTGGTCTTATTATTACGGCTGTTAATATTTTTGGTGGTATTGTTATTGGCGTAACGCGGCATGGAATGTCATTGTCTGGTGCAGCGGATGTTTTTACTAAGCTTTCTGTAGGAGATGGTCTTGTTACGCAGATACCTGCATTGATTGTTTCTTTGGCAGCCGGTCTTTTGGTTTCAAAAGGGGGAACACGCGGTTCTGCTGAAAAAGCTGTTTTGGGGCAGCTTGGAGGATATCCTAAAGCTCTTTTTGTATCCTCACTACTGTTATTAATGTTGGGATTGATGCCGGGTTTACCCTTTTTTCCTTTTTTCCTTTTGTCTGTTCTGATGGCTTCGATTGGTTATTCTATTCCACGTCGTTTAAAAAGAGAAGCGCTTGCACAAGAAGCTTTGCGTAAACAAGAAAATCAGATAGCTCACCAGGAAGAGAGCCAATCAGTAAAAGCATCTCTTGAAATAGTACAAATTGAAATTGCTATGGGTAAGCAATTATCTCAACGTTTATTGCCGCAAAAAGTTGAATTAGCTAATCGTGTCGCAAAAATGCGCCGTAAGTTTGCACAGGAGTATGGTTTTGTTATTCCTGAAATTCAAATATCCGATGATTATACAGTTCCCGGAAAAAGCTATTGGATCAAATTATACGGTACGGTTATTGCTTCTTATGAAATGCGTATTGGTGATGTTCTTATTATGCCAGGCAATAAGCCTATTCCCAATATTCCAGGTGAATATGTATCTGAGCCAGCTTTTGGGATGCGTGCTTTTTCGACTTCAGAGACATTTCGTTCTGAATTAATTCGTGAAGGCTATATGGCAGTTGATAATCTTTCCGTATTATTAACGCACTTGAGTGAGGTTTTGCGCAATAACTTAGCACAATTATTTTCTTATAAAGATATGCGCATTCTTCTTGAGCGTTTGGGTAGCGAATATCGTAAATTATTGGAAGAGATTTGTCCTACACATCTTTCCTATTCGGGCTTACAATCGATTTTAAAACTTTTATTATCAGAACGTGTTTCTATCCGTAATCTTAATCTTATTCTCGAAGCAGTGGCTGAAATAGCACCTCATGTGCGGCGTTGTGAACTGATTGCTGAGCATGTACGGTTGCGTATGTCACAACAAATTTGTGGTGATTTATCTGAAAATGGCATTTTGAATGTTTTGCGGATGGGAAGCCATTGGGATCTCGTTTTTCATAAGGCGTTAAAGCGTGATGCAAAGGGTGATATTATTGAATTTGATATTAATCCAGTTGAACTTGAAAAGTTTGGGACAGATGCGACGGCACTTATTCGACAACATATGGAAAAAGCAACGCGTTTTGCACTTATTACATCTCCTGAAGCGCGGCCTTATGTCCGCATGATTATCGAACGTCTTTTTCCAACTTTGCCTGTACTTTCCCATGCAGAAATTGCTCGTGGAATTGAAGTTAAAACATTGGGAACCATCTCTTAAAAGGTAAGGGGTTTATGTCATTAACATCTGTTCTTCCCCTAACATCTTTTTCAATTGAGCAATTGGTAACCATTGCTTTGTTAATTTTTGCACGGGTTGGGGCTTGTTTAATGTTAATGCCAGGAATGTCTAGTGTACGCATTCCTATGAGTTTGCGTTTATTTATTGGCATTTCTTTTTCACTTGCTATCCTTCCTTTGGTTACAGAATCCTTTAAGGTTCTCGGTGATAAACCCAATCTTGCACTGCTTGTTCGTGCTTTGTTTGCTGAGATGTTAATTGGGAGTACTTTTGGGGTAATTGCTCACGCTTATTTATGGGCTTTGCAATTTATGGCTTCAATTATTGGGATGTCGATAGGATTTTCTGGCCAACCTGGTCATAGTATCATTGAGTCAACGCCAGAATCACATGTTGCGAATATCTTAGTTTTTGCAGCTGTCATACTCTTTTTTGCAAGCGATTTGCATATTATCACTATTCAGGGCCTTCTAACATCTTATGATATTGTGCCTCTAGCTTTTATTCCAAATCCAGAAGCTGCTTTGACAGACTATCATGAAGCTTTATCGCGTGCGTTTTTAACTACATTGTCGATAGCAGCGCCTTTTATTATTTATGCAATTTTGATTAATATTACGATAGGATTGCTCAATAAATTAACGCCTACCATTCCGGTTTATTTTATTTCATTACCTTTTGTTATGTGTGGAGGCTTATTTTTACTTTATATTTTAATGCCAGAACTTTTACACTTGTTTAATTCTGAATTGCGTGATTGGCTTAAGAAAGGATCTTAATGGCGCAGAAAAGTAAACGTTATGGAAGACTTTTAAAAGTGCAAAGTCTTGTTGAAGCACATCATAAAGCTGAATTGGAATATATGAAGGGTCAACTTTTTTCTTGTCAGGAAGAGACGCGTGAACTCTTCTCATTGATGGAAAAAGATTCGGCTTTCAATTTTTGGAATGCTTCTTTTTTAGCAAAACGTTTGCATCATAATGCTAAGTTTGAAAAGAACCTTCAAGGAAAAATTGCACAACAAAAGCAAGTTGTGTGTGAAGCTTCTAGTCGTTCGAAAAGATTAGAAGACAAGTGTAAAGAAATTCAATCAATAGAAAAACAGAAACAATTTAGTAATATGCTAGAGGAGTATATTATAAATAAAATCGGTAAGACATCAGCTTGACATAAGTTTGGATGTTTATATCTATTACTATAGTTATAAATTATGAAGATTTTTCTTTTTATAAAGAGCTATTAAAAGGAAGAAAAAGTTTTATAAGATAGAAATTTAATTGCAAAGAAAAGCGAGAGTTAGGTAAAAAGGGGAAATCTATGGCTATTCAGCCTCCTTCTGATATTGTGCTTGATGTTGCCCGTGCGGCAGATCCGCTTGAATATCGTGCTTCTGTCGAAAGATTGTATTCTTTACAAAAATTTGCTCGCGTACAGACGACTGAACGAGAGGAGAGTAGTTTTGCAGATTTGGCACAGACTACTTCGGCTTCAGAAGTACGAGATAATTTAGTTTCTGATGGGCTTATTCAACAGGTTCATATCAGGCCGCAATCTGTACAAAGTAAAGAAGCTGCAGTTTTTAGAAATTTTGAAGCTTTTGTGTTGCAAACTTTTGTTGAGAGTATGTTTGCAACCGATATACAATCGATTTTTGGAAAAGGACAAGCAGGACAAATTTGGAAATCAATGATGGCTGAACAATTGGCTAAAGAATTTGCAGTATCTGGTGGAATTGGCATTGCACAGATGTTAGTTTCTGATCACATGAGAAAAGAAACGGGCACATCATTATCTACGTTAGAAACAGATCAAGAATTAGGTGCTAAAGATCATCGTATATTAGCAGATGAAGTTACTTACAAAAATGAACTAGATTTGGTGAGTGAGGATCAAATAAAAACGAAATGAACATCTTGTTAAGATGAGAATTAATAAATATTTTAGAGGGGAATGGAAATGTCTGTAGTACAATATGATGATGAAAATGTTGCGTTAAAAACAAAAATTCTTAATAATAATCTCATTGGCCGTGATTGGGCGATGACTAAATTTAATGCTGCCATTAAAGGGTTAGCAGAAGTTGTTGATTATGAAAGCAATATGCTGGAAAATCACGGTGCTCCAGATTATGAAGAAATTAATTTGCGTAAAACGCGTGGTTTGCGTGATCTTAATAAATCAATGAATGATGTAAAACGTTATATGGATCAGGATATTGAAATTGAGATACAGAGTTTGTTAACGGATTTACAAGAAAAATTAAACCGTAATAGTGAACTTCTTCGTATTCATTTGGAAGCAGTGAGAGATTTATCTCAAATTATGCAGGTTGCTGTTCGTGCTGAAGAAACAGATGGAACTTATGATCCAGTTTTGGTTAATGCTGGGCGTTCTAGATGATTAGAATGATTGCAATGGGTTTGTGGGTTTGTTTGGTGGCTTTGGGCGCTTTAGTCCTTAGCCTTAGGGTCAATGCGGTTGATCCTAACACGTCAGAAAAGTCTGCTCCTGTTGCTGTAGAGATTGGTTCTAATAATACGGAAGTCATGAGTGTTCCGATTTTGGTTGATGGTGATGTACAGGGGTATATCATTGCGCAGTTTGCTTATGTAGTAGATAAAACAGCTGAAAAAGAGATATCTATTCCTGTAGGGGTTTTGATTAATGATACTATTTTTCAATATTTTTGGGGGAGTTATTCTGATGTGCGTGCAATTGAAAAAGTAAAATTTGAGATGATCAAAGAACGGATTATTGATGATGTCAATAAACGCTTTTCAAAAGCTGTCCTGAAAGATTTGCTTGTCAAACAGTTTAACTATCTTTCAGTTGATCAAATACGTGGAATGAAAAATAAACGATAAGGGTGTTTATCAGCTTTTAAAAGGCAATAAAGTATAAAAACAAATTCTAAATTTGTTAATTAGTTTTATTAGTTTGTGTATCATTCTTAATGCTTCACCTAAGCTTAAAATTTGATATCTCTAAACTAAAAATTGATAAGATTCATAAAAAAGGTTTACTCTCATTGGAGAGCTTATAATAAAACCAGCACTTATAACAAGTATATTTGGCATTCTTGTTTCCATTATGTTTATGAATATTTATTTCTAAATCTTATAATAAATACCATAAAAATTAGCCGTTACTATCTAATGTAGTGATATAATACATTGTAAATAAAATTTATATCTATAAAAGATTGACCACATACCTATTGTCGAAGGAATTTAAGAATTCTTCGATTTTTTGTTCTTATTGCATTCTTTTGCATTAATTTGATTTGAAAGAAAAATAACAATTGATAAAAGTGTTATGTGAAGATTTCTTTTCTAAAGACATATGAGATTAGATCATAAAGCAGAGAGAATCAAAAGCGCTTCAACTTACCTTATTAGTTTACATACAGGTTTATTTCTAAAATGCTGAGTATTTTAAGCTTCTACTTATTTGCGAAGAAAAGAACATTTTTTATGCATAATTTTTTCACTTTATGAGTCAATATTTTTAGATCAATATAGCTTTATCTTAATGCGTAAGTGGTTTTTGTATTCGTGCATTATTAAGCGCATTCATGAAAGTGCTGGTATTGGTTTCTTCATCAGAAGGATTATCAAAAATACAATTATCCAGCTCAACTCCAAATTCTTTAGCAGACATAAAGATACGGAAAAAAGCATTGACCCCTTCATTAGAAAACTCCATGTGAAGTGATATATTGGGTGTGGTATTCCAATCCAGTTCATAACTGGCATTTCCGGCAAAGCGCATTGTATGAGGATAAAAACGCAATTCTGTTGCACTCTCAATGAGATCAGAAAGATAATTAAAGCGTTCAGTATGGATGTATGCAATAAAATCACCTACGTCAATTAATCGTAGTTCTGGAATAAATTGCGCAACCTGTTTCGCCAGGACCATTTCACGAATTTCAGTTATATAATCTTTTTTCATCTTATGACTTTATATCATTATTTAAACATTATTGTTTTAGTGATTTTTTTGATTGTTGATAAAACGAATTAAGGCAGCAACACTTTCATATAATTCTGTTGGAATTGTTTGGTCGATTTCAACCTGTTTGTACAACGTTCGTGCTAAAGTGACATTTTCAAAAATGGGGATCTCATGTTCGATGGCAATTTCACGAATATGTAGTGCTAGGATATCTAGTCCTTTTGCAATTACAACTGGTGCATAATCAAGCGGTGGTTTATAGCGTAAAGCAACAGAGAAGTGAGTAGGGTTTGTTACAATAAGAGTTGCTGTAGGGACATTTGCGATCATTCGGCGGCGGATACGGTCTCGTGATAAAGAACGCATTCGTGCTTTAACCATAGGGTTTCCTTCAAGGTTTTTATGTTCTTCTTTAATTTCTTGTTTCGTCATGCGTAATTGTTGACGCCAGTGAAAACGGGACCATGCGATGTCTAAACCTACAAGAGCAATAACTGCTGTAATAAAAGAGAGGGACAGGTTAATCAATTCTTTATGAATATATTTTGGTAAAGCTGATGCGTTTGTTAAAAGCGCATTAATGAAAATTGTGTTGCTTTTGAAAAATATTATATAAATAATTAAACTAACAGCGATAAGCTTGGTGAGTGATTTTAAAAATTCAACTAATCCTGCTTTACTATAGATTCGCTTAAATCCATTGGCAGGAGAGATACGCGACCATTGTGGACGAATACGCTCTATGACAAATCTTGGTACATTCTGTACTGCTGATGCGGTAATGCTAAGCAAAGGGATAAGAATTAAGATAGGAGCTAAGGCTAAGCCTACACTTCCACCTACTAAATAAATCAAGTGTTTGACATCTTCTGCAGTATTAATACGCCAGGATTCTGGACGTTCAAGCCATTGGATCAAAAAATAGGTAAGTTTTGAAATAGCTGGAAAGGAGATAAAAACGCAAATAAGACTAAAGCTTACAAGTGAAGCAAAGACAGGCAATTCACGAGAAAAAGGAAGATTTCCTTTTTCCTCTTCTTTACGAATTTTATATTCGGTTGGTTCTTCTGTTTGACTTTCTTTATCTGGTTTTTCATCTGACATATTGGTTCAGTGCGCCCTTTAGGACGTTCCTTCTTCTCCTAAAAGATTGATTGTTCCTTGTTCTGATAGTTTAATAGCTGTTTGAGCAATGCTACGGCGTGCATTGATAATCGCTTCTTGTTGAATAGTGTCATTCTCTGTAGCAAGCTCTGTTTCTACCATGCGGCGTGTCCGTTGTGAAAGAGAATTAAGAATAAGTTCTTTCATAAGATCTTCCGCATTACGCAAAGCTGTAATTATAGTATCAGCTGCAATTCCATCAAAAAGAAGCAATCGTGCTCTTTCTGTCAAACGTGGAATATCTTCAAAAACAAAAAGTTTTGCTTTGATTTTTTCTACATCTTCTGGATTTAGATTGTCGAGATTTGCCAACATTTCATCAATGTCTGTTTTATCAAGCTCATTTAAAATTACAGCTACTTGACTGTGATGTGCTTTGTCTCCTTCATCATTGTTCTTTAGAAGCGCAGGTCGTAGGGCTTGATCGAGAAGCGTTTCCATTTCTGGCGAAACTGTTCGTAGGTGTAATCTTCTGCGTGTAAGATCACTTCGTGTAGACATTGTTTGCGCCATAAAGATTTTTGCTGCTATTTCAGAAGGAAGACGAGAAATGATATAACTGACCACTTGCGGATGTTCTTGTGCAAGATGTTTTTGTAAAGTATCAACGTTTAATTTTTTAATGATATCCCAAATACTTTCTTGAGGTAGTGTTGGTGCTTTTGAAGGATCAAAAATTAACGCAGCTTCGTCTTCTGGCAATGTTTCTTGTATTAAATTATCGAATTTTGCACCGGCTTCTGAAAATGAAACGCCTTCTGCAAAAGCATCTTCGAATTGACGAACCAAAATTTCAAAATCAGCAAGAGAAATATTGGGTAAAGTATGTGCATGCCCACTAAGATGGCGTAAATCATCTGGTGTAAAGTGTTTTAAAAGACGTGCAGCAGCAGGTTTCCCTAAAGCAACAAGCAGAGCTGCAACCTTTTGTTGTCCAGAAAGCGTATCAATAATTGTAGAAGAGCTCTCTTTATCAGAGGGTATATTCTCTGATATAGTATGAAGTTCTTCCGTAGTTTTTGTTTCCTTTGCCTGCGTCATATTTATCTTTCATAAGATTTGAAATCAGTTATTTATCAATAATTTCGGTAAGACTAACCCCAAAACGAGAAGGATCATCCTCTAGAACAATGACTTCGCCGCGGGCGATAATACGGCCATTGACCACGATATCAATAGGATCTCCAATTTGTTTGTCAAGTGTAATAACTGCACCTCTTCCTAAATCCATTAAGGTTGCGACTGGCATAGTTGTTGAACCAAGTACAACTTGAACTTCAACAGGAATACTCATAATGAGTTCTGTATTACTGGATGTATCACCTGGGCTTTTGGGCGCATTTGAAGCACCTGTACCTCCAATAGTTGTTTTTCCTGCTGCTTCACCTCCAAAAGAAGGAGTGCCTGGATTTGTTCTAAGGTTAGGTGTTGCTGTTCCTGGTCGTGGTGCTCCAGCACCAAAACCTCCTGGCATTCCGGGTTTTGGCGCTATACCTTCTCCAACTTTTGGTGTTGTGGGGTTGGGTGCTGTTGCAGGATTGATTCCTTTAGGAATTCCGGGTTTTTTTATGTCATTAGTCATTCTGTCACCGTACTATTTTTTCTACCTTTAAAGGTTTTAAAATTTTGTTTTTAAAAGTTGTATTTTGTCATTAAGAGGTGTTTTATGCGCTTTGCGTTGCACAAAGACAGGAAGGCTTTTAGGAACGATAGGTTGCCGGCGAAGAGTATGTATTGCACCAGATGCTGCAGATGGACCATGAGCTTGTGTAGCTAAAATACTGCGGAACTGATTGAAATCACTTTTCAATTGATCACGGACATTTTCCATATGGGAGATTGAACGATCAATATCACGCCGAATACGTGTGGATTCAATCATCCGTGCATCCATTTTTCTATTTTCATCTCGGAATTCTTGATGTTCTTCACGCAGAGTTGAAAGGGCTTGATCAAGACAGGCTGTCCCCATTTGAACTTGTTTTGCAAGCTCACGTCCCATTTGGATAGTGGCAGCTAGTTTGCGTATTGTAATAATCAAAACACTCAATGAGACGAGAGCCAAAAATGCACTTATAAAATTAAACATGAACCAACTCATCAATCATTTCCTCTTCTTCATCAATAGGATTTGTAACTCGGATAGAAAAACTTGTCCCAATTTTACCAAGGGAGCATTTATAAAGTGATTTATTGCCACTGCGTAACCTGATTTGTTTCGCAGCATTGGCAGGAAGGGGTAAAATCTGCCCTACTTTGAGGGTAGATAATTCATTTAAAGTCATTGATCCCTGTTGAATAAAAGCTTCAATGCGTACACGTGAACGACTGACTTCTTGTTTTAAACGTTTGGCCCAAAGGGGATCCGTTCGTTTTGCAGGAGCGCGGAGTGCACGTGTAACGGCTTCTTGGATAGGGCGATGGCAAGTGCGTGGCATTAAAATATTCACGTAGGTTTCCACTTCACCGCATTTCACTCCGAGAGTGCAGGAAAACATTTGTGATTGGTTAAATGTTTCCGCATTAAATTCTTGTGCTTTACATGTTTGTTTGAAGATTAAAAGTGATCCATCACCGATACCAAAAACACCATCTAACGCATAGGCTAACAATTTTCCAAAAGTTGCACCGACTTTGCTTTCTATCGGACTAAAAGGGCGTCCATTGCGATTTGTTACCATGGGTTCTGAAGCCCCAAAAAATACTTCTGTTGCTAGTTCTACGAGTGTTGCATCAAGAACAAAAATAACGTCATTTCCCCAACGATCGGAGTTGAAATAAACCAGAAGTGCTTCTGTTCCAATTGCTTGAGTAATCTGATCCGCTTTCAGTGTGTCAAGTGATTGTACATCTGTCGTAAATTTTAAAGAGGTATAATTGCTTAAGCGCATACACAGATTACTTGCTGCATCACGGAAGACATATTGAAATGACATGAGGTCATCACTTGATAGGCCAGCTGCACGTAAAATATGTTGGGTCAGCGCATCTTGTTTTTTATCTTCTTGCGCTTTTTCTTCGTTTTCTTGTTTTTCGATCGGTTCAGTCATATTTAGGCGGCCTCTTTTTCACTACCTTGACTAGCGATTGCGTGTTGTTCCATAATATCAATTGTTGGACGGTCTTTTGCTGAGATGGTTTTACGACCGTACTCGAGTGCTATTTGTGGCATTGCGCCGTTCATGTAAGCCAACAGTGTTTGTTTAACAACAATGTAAATACGCACTTTTTTATTGCGTACCGTTTTTATTTTTGAGGCAAGAGGGCCAAAGATACCATAAGCGAAAAAAATACCAGCAAAGGTCCCTACAAGAGCAGCTCCAATTAAGTGTCCTAATACTTCTGGCGGTTCACTTATGGCTCCCATAGCTTTAACTACACCTAAAACAGCCGCAACAATTCCAAGAGCTGGAAGAGCATCAGCCATATTTTGCATTGCTTGATAGGGTTTTTGAGAATCGTATGAAATTGTATGAATTTCTTCATCCATTAAAGCTTCAATTTCAAAAGGGCGTGTATTTCCCATGACAATAAGACGGCAATAGTCACAAATAAAATTGGTTAAAGATTCATCTTTTAAGATCAGAGGATATTGCTGGAAAAGCGCAGATTCTTTTGGATTGTCAACATGAGCTTCCATTTCAGATTTTGATTTTGAACGCATTTCCCGCATAAGAACATAGAGTAAACCCAATAGTGATAAAAAATCTTTTTGTTTTGGAACAGCATCTTTCATTGCTTCTATCGTTGCTTGCAATGTGTCTTTAATAGCGGGAATAGGGTTGGAAACAATAAATGTTCCAATAGCTGAGCCTAAAATGATAACAAATTCCCATGGTTGTACTAAAACATCAAGATGACCTCCCATAGCGACATAACCGCCAAGTATGCATCCAAAAATAATTATTAATCCTATAATAACACCCAAGGCTGTGAGCTCCTTATTTTTAATTTTTGTGGAGAAATAAATGTCTATGCTTGTGTAAAACTTACCATTTATTTTCTTAATATTGTATAAAAGTATTACAATATTGTATAAAAGTGTTAAGAGATATAATAATTTAAAAATAAAAAGCATTTTATCTATTAATAAGGACTTGATGAAATATTTCTTACGTTAATAATAAAGTGGTTTTATCATAAGCTTTAGGCAAGTTTTATGCTTTAAATTGGGGCTTGTGTAGAGAGGGGTTTCCTGTGATTAGCACATATACGAGTTATAGAAGTACAATTGATAATATGAAGCAAACGTTTGATAGGCTTTTTCAAAAGCCACAAGTCAAATGTGAGACAGACTATTATGTTAAGCATATTATTGGTGTGAAGTCGGTTGATGATTTTTTGGCAAATGATAAAATCTATAATTATGCTATGAAAGCTTATGGATTGGAAGATATGATTTTTGCTAAAGGCATGATTCGTAAGGTTCTTTCAGATCCTGAGTATGCATCTCAATTAGTAGATAAGCGTTATCAGCAATTTGCAGAGGCATTTAATTTTAGCAAATATGGTGAGAAAGCTACACAAAGAGAGAGTGCAAAAACGGTCACCGTGAATAAATATATGCAACAAACATTAGAAGTTGAAGTAGGCGAAGTTAATGAGGGGACACGTCTTGCTTTGTATTTCACTCGGACTATCGGAGGAATGGTGCAGAATAATGTTCTGACAGAAAAAAATTGGGCTTATCAGATTTTGAGCGATAAGGCTTTATCGGCTGTTATTTTTAAGGCCTTCAATATTTCTGAGAATGTGCTTACGTCGCCAATTGAAGTGCAAAAATCTTTGTTAGAGTCGCGTATGTCACTTAAGGATTTACAAGATCCAAAGAAGTTAGAACACCTCATTGCAAAATTTTCTGCTATGTATGATGTACAAAATCAAACAGTTGTTAATCCTGCTTTAATGATTTTGCAAGGATCAAATGTAGGTAGAGGTTTAGCTTTTTCAAATGAAACAATAATGGCTTTACAATCCTTCAAACAAGGTGGTCTGTAAGTAAGTATTGATAAGATTCAGAAGGGACTAGGTATATGCAAAATCCGATTTATGTGGGTGTTTCAGGCCAAATTGGCTTGGAACGGCGGATGGAGACTATTGCGCAAAATATGGCAAATGTGAATACACCAGGTTTTCAAGCGGGTGGTATGAAGTTTGATACATTATTGTCTTCCGTTGCACATGAACAGGGTGATCGTGTGTTTTTCACAAGTGCTGGCAAGGGATACATTTCCACTGATCGTGGTTCTTTGGTAGAGACGGGTAATGCGCTTGATATTGCTGTAGTAGGCGATTCCTATTTTTCTATGCAAGCATCTTTCGGACAAGTGTATACTCGTGATGGACGAATGATTATGACTCCGGAAGGGGGATTGGTTTCTGTAACAGGGTTACCTTTTTTAGATGAGGGAGGGGCACCAATTCAGCTTAATCCAGCAGGGGGGACACCACGTATTGTAGCTGATGGAAGTATCTATCAAGATAATGCATTCGTTGGGAAAATTGGTTTATTTCAATTTCAGCCAGGTACCCAGTTGCGTTATGGACCGAATTCTTCTGTGATACCTGATAAAGCAGCTTTTCAATCAGAAGGGGGAAGCGGTGATACTGTTGTGCAAGGGTATATTGAAAGTTCGAATGTGAATGGTGTGATAGAGATGACTCGCCTTATTGAAGTAAGCCGTGCTTTTGAACGTGTTGAATCAATGCTTCGTCAGCAAGAAGAAATGCGTTCTAAATCTATTCAAATTTTGAGTGGAAAAGTATAAATATTTGATCATAGAGGCTTTGTATTGAAGAGTATGTATGATGCTAGAGAGTGAAAATAATTTTATGCCAGAAGTTGTTTTAGTTAATGCTACGCCAACAACTGATTCAGTTATAAATTCTTCTCTTGCTGATGCAAAAGATACTGATATTCATGCTGAGGAATCAGATGATACGGTAAATCTTCTCAAAGATGTAACAAATGCTGATTCAAATACTGACATAATTGAGACACCTCCTTCTCCTACTGCTTTAAATCGATTGCTTGATTTTGCAAAACACAAAAACGATCATTATTCTCACCTTGTGAGTCAAGGTGGTGTTATTAGCGATGTAGCACGAGGGACATTAGTTGCACGTGGTTTATCACAGTCTGTCTTATTAGGTGATACAGTATCCGTTGAGTGTGAGTCACAGTTTCTACGAGGTGAAATTATTCGTGTTAATGAAGAAAGCGTTTTAATTAAACCTTATGATGAAACTGTCGTTCCTATGCTTTCTGCTTCTGTTTTTCCAAAAGGTCCTCTTTTTGTTGCTCCAGATCGTTCTTGGTGTGGACGGATTGTTAATGCTTTTGGAGAGGCTATTGATGGCAAGGGAGGATTATCTTCTGGGCCACGAAATATGGCAATTGAGACCTATGCACCTCCAGCACTGAAACGTGCGCGTGTGGGTGCAGGATTACGCACGGGCATTAAGGTTATTGATATTTTCACGCCCCTTTGCTTTGGGCAGCGCATTGGGGTTTTTTCTGGTTCTGGGGTAGGGAAATCGACTCTTTTGTCTATGATGATGCAAGCTGATCATTTTGATACGGTTGTTTTAGCGCTTACAGGAGAGCGTGGCCGTGAAGTGCGTGATATGCTTGATGATGTATTACACGATAAATTACACAAATTGATTGGAGTGATCGCAACGGGTGATGAAAGTCCGATGATGCGCCGTTTAGCCCCAATTATGGCGACAACAATTGCTGAATATTTTTCTTCTTTAGGAGATAATGTTTTGCTTGTTGTCGATTCTGTTACGCGCTATGCGTTAGCAACTCGAGAAATTGCTATTACTGCTCATGAGCCACCTGTTTCACGTGGATTTCCTCCACGCGTTTTTAGTGAATTGCCCCGTTTATTGGAACGTGCAGGTCCCGGCAGGGAAGGAAAAGGATCTATTACGGGTGTTTATGCAGTATTGGTTGATGGTGATGACCATAATGATCCCATTGCTGATACTATTCGTGGGATTTTGGATGGTCATATTGTTCTTGATCGTGCCATTGCTGCACAGGGAAGATTTCCTGCCGTTGATATCCTTTCTTCTATTTCACGTTTGGCATCTCATAACTGGACCCCTGAACAATGTGCATTGGTTAAAAATTTGAAAGAGATGATTTTTCGCTACGAAGAAACACGTGATTTACGCGCTATGGGTGCTTATCGTCCAGGGACAGACCATGTTCTTGATCAAGCAGTTTTTTTAGTCCCATCTATTTATGCTGCAATGAAGCAAAGTCCCGATATGGCACTTATCAGTGATCCCTATGAAGAATTAGCTAAGTTATTGAAAAGTCAGTAATAGTTTCTAGCGGTAAAAGGGAGAATTATTTTTCAAGAGATTACATTTTGTTGTGTACAGGCTTGTGTTTGGTTAGTATTTTTTCTTTTCATGGTTTATGATGTATTTAGAGAAGTTTGAAAGAGGCAACATAGGGTGTTTAGAAAGCTTGATCGGTTTTCTATAAATCTAATAAATTAAGAGTATGTTTGCAAAGTTCTACGTGAATCTGTTGATAGAAAAAGGAATACTGTTTGAAAAGATTTCTCTCCCATTGCTGATAAACCGTATAGATTAATTTTGAGTTAAGCCTTCATAAACAAGATAAGTTTTTTCTTGGTTGAGTTGTGAAAATTTCTTCTTATCAAAGAAATGAAGGGTAGCATCGCGATGATTAAGTGTGATGCGTATATCGTTTATCAAGTCAGGAAGTTAATTCATTCATGGCAGTTAATATTTTGTTATTATGATTGATAAAAGTAAGGTGTTGTAAAGACATCTATAGTGCGGGGTTGGGTATGATTTCATTTTCTTGTAGATTTAAAATGCGAAAGCAAGTCTCGCACAAGTTTTCTTTATTATGATGGTTTGAAGTAAAAAGGGTAAGAATTATGGATTCGGTTAATTTTTTTGAGATGGCAAATAAACAAGCAAATTGGTTATCTGTTCGCCAAAAGGCAATTGCGAGTAATGTCGCGAATGCAAATACACCGGGGTATAAAGCCCGTGATGTAGAGGACTTTACAGCCGTTTTACAAAATAAAACGATTTCTATGGCTGTGACGAATGTTCATCATATGGATATAACCGAAAATGGTATGGAAACGCATATTATCCGCCCTGAAAATGTTATGGAAGTTACGCATTCAGGTAATGATGTCAATTTAGAAGAAGAAATGCGTAAAGGAGGGGATGTTAGTCGCGAAATATCTCTTAATACTGCTATTGTAAAAGCTTTTCATCGAATGACAATGGCAACAGTTAGAGGAGGAGCTTAAAGATGTCTGATCGTCTTATTGCAGCAGAACAAATTGCTACAACCGGTTTGAGTGCTCAGTCAACACGTTTGCGTGTTATTGCTGAAAATTTAGCCAATGCGAATTCAACGGGAAAATCTCCAGGTGCTCGACCTTATCAGCGCAAAACAGTGAGCTTTGAAGCGACGCTTAATCCTTACATTGATGCACAAGGTGTACATGTAACACGGATTAGCACTGATAAAGCGCCTTTTATTATGCGTTATGAACCAGGTCATTTGGCTGCTGATAGTAATGGTTATGTGAAATATCCTAATGTGAATTCGATTATAGAAATGGCAGATATGCGTGAAGCAAATCGCTCATATGAAGCAAATTTACAAGTAATTCGCCAAGCGCGCGATTTAATCTCACAAACGATTGATTTATTAAAAGGATAAGCTGTTTTATCACTTTAATTAATAGGTTTTATTTTGAATTTTGTAGGAGCATATAAAATGATTGAAGCATTTACTTCTGTTGTATCACACAATACCCTTGATTCTTTGGGGCAAGCCAGCAAACAAATGAGTAGTCTTAATGGGCAGCAAATCTTGCCTGGTGTAGTAGGAAACAATGTCAGTTTTGATCAGGTTTTATCTGAGGTTGTAGAAGTTGTTGGTACAAAATTACAAACAGCAGAAAGTCTTTCCATAGATAGAATCTCTGGAAGTGATGTTGGTGTGCGCGAAGTTGTAAATTCGGTAATGGAAGCTGAACGGTCTTTAAGTACAGCTATTGCTCTCCGTGACAAGCTTGTACAAGCATATCTTGAAGTAAGTCGGATGCAAATTTAGCATGAGCACGATAGTGTTTAGAAAAGTATAGGAAAAAATTATGGTCATGAAATCACTGTCAATTGCGGCAACAGGTATGGCTGCCCAGCAAACTAATCTTGATGTTATTGCTAATAATATGGCGAATATTAATACGACGGGTTTCAAGCGTGGGCGTGCAGAATTTGCAGATTTGATGTATGTTGCAGATCGTGCAGTTGGTGTTCCTAATATGCTTAATCAAGCTGTTATACCTGAAGGAGCAATGATTGGGATGGGTGTGCGTACTGCTGCTGTTCGTACGATTAATACCCAGGGGGCTTTTGTGCAAACTGGTAATGCCTTAGATCTCGCTATTAATGGAAATGGTTGGTTTGAAATACAAGATCCCAATGGCAATGTTTTTTATACTCGTTCAGGTGCTTTTAATTTAAGTGAAACAGGGCAGATAGTAACATTGGAGGGCAATTTAGTGCAGCCTGTTATTACTATTCCTATAGGGAGCAAAAATGTCACAGTCAGCCCTGATGGGACAGTTTATTATCAAACGGATACAGATCCTAATGCTGTGGAAGCGGGACGGTTTCGTTTAGTTAATTTTGTCAATGAGGTTGGTCTAGAGCCAATAGGGGATAATCTTTTCCGTGAGACGCAAGCTTCTGGTGCACCGGTTCCAGGAGATCCAAAGGAGGATGGATATGGCAGCATTATGCAAGCAATGCTTGAAGCTTCTAATGTTGATCCAGTCAAAGAAATGACAGAGCTTATTGCAGCACAGCGTTCTTATGAAATGAATTCTAAAGTAATTCAAGCATCAGATGAAATGGCAGCAGTTGTTTCTAAAAATCTGAGGTAAATGGTATGAAAAATTTTTCGCTTTTTCTCATAAGTTTTTTTCTCTCGTTTTTTTTATTAACAGCAGCTTATGCTGATCGGATTGGTTTTCTGGTTCCTGATAAGTCTATTTATGCTGGTCAACGTGTAAGTGATATGGGTTTAAGCGAAAAGCATTTTTTTATTAAATCTGATGCAGCCTCCTTGTATGTGACGGATATGAAACAAATTCTTCACAAAGTAGCAAAACGTACCTTAACAGCAGGTCGGCCTATTCCTCTTTCTTCTTTAGGAGATCCAGTTTTGGTCGAGCGTGGTCAGGCAACAAAGTTGATTTTCCAAACACATAATTTGCAAATTACAGCTCTAGGAGTTGTTTTACAGTCGGGATCTTCTGGTGATGTCATTCGTGTTCGCAATTCCGATTCAGGGCGTGTGGTTACGGGAACCGTTTTGCAAAATGGTGATGTAAGAGTAGGTTTTTAATGATTATGCGTTTTTTTGCTTGTTTCTTGTCTTTTTGGATTCTCTTTATTCCAGCATTTGCAGATGAAGGTGGGAAAAATGTTGAACAATATAACTCTACAGTGGAAGCTGATGCTGCCTGGTTGGGGTCGGGCGGTCATCCTGCACAAATGCATTATTCAGATTTAGCGCGTTCGAGTGCAGTAGCTCGTTTAAAAGATATTGCGATTATCCAAGGTGTTCGTTCTAATCAATTAGTGGGTTATGGTTTGGTGATTGGTTTAAATGGTACTGGTGACTCTTTACGAAACGCACCTTTTACAGAACAATCTATGCGAGCTATGCTGGATAATTTAGGAATTAGCCCTCCTGCGGGTGCATCGCGTGTTAATAATATAGCTGCTGTTATTGTAACTGCTGAAATGATGCCTTTTGCAACTCCAGGATCACGGATTGATGTAACGGTTTCTTCTTTGGGGGATGCAACATCTTTACAAGGGGGCACATTAGTGATGACACCGCTCCTTGGAGCAGATGGTAAAACTTATGCGGTGGCACAAGGCAATATGGTTATTTCCGGTTTTGGGGCTAAGGGAGCTGCAGAAAGTGTAACTCAAGGTATGCCTACATCGGGTCGTATTCCAAATGGTGCACTTGTAGAACGCAAGATTGATGGAAATTTCAACCATAGTAACGAGATTATTATAGAGTTACGGAATTCGGATTTTTCGACAGCAGTCCGTATGTCTGATCTCATTAATATTTTTGCTAATAAGCGTTATAAACAAAGTGTTGCTAGAGAGCGTGATGCGAAAACTATTGTTTTAAACAAACCGCGTAATATTTCAATCGCACGCTTTATTGCTGACATTGAAGGATTACCTATTCCTACTGATGAGGTGGCGCGTGTAGTTGTTGATGAACGTACAGGAACTGTTGTTATTGGTGAAAAAGTACGTGTTTCACGTGTTGCTATTTCACATGGTAGCTTAACAGTACGTGTGACGGAGGAACCGAGTGTTTCACAGCCTAATCCTTTTAGTGAAACAGGTGATACAATTGTGGTTCCGAGAACATCAATTGATGTTGATCAGCCACTCTCTAATATTGGTATTTTGAATGGCGTCGATTTAGATAGTCTTGTTAAAGGGTTAAATCAAATTGGTGTCAAACCAACAGCAATTATAGCAGTTCTGCAGGCAATTAAAACCTCAGGCGCTCTTCATGCGGAGCTTGTTGTCCAATGATAGAATTACGTTTTTATGTTTTTTCTTTATTTATAGTAATATTTATGGCTTTTCCGGTTGGGAGGGGATATGTGAAAAATGCACCTGTGCCAATTCCTGCACCAAATAAGATTGCTTCATCTATAGAAAATGTAGAACAGTCACCAGTTTCTACTGAAGTGCCTAAACAAAAAATTGAAACTGTATCCCATCAGTCAGTTCAGCCGAAGGAGGTAATAGAGACTGAGGTAGATACGAAAGCTCCTATTGTTTCATTGATACAAGAGAAGTCTGGAGGAAGATCTGAGGGGATATCTGGAGTAAGTACAGAAGAAATAGAGCGTTTTTGTAGCAATATTGGGAGTCAGGCTGCAGATGCGCGTTTTCAGTTACAACGCAAACAATTACAAGAATTACGTGATCAAATTAGTGAACGTGTGAAAATTTTAGAAGAAAAGCAGAACGAATATCAAATTTGGCTTAATAAACGCAATGAGTTTTTATCAATGGCAGAGAGTTCTTTAGTTGAAATTATTACGAAAATGCGTCCTGACGCTGCAGCTGCTCAATTGGCTTTGATGAATGATCTTGTTGCAGCTTCGCTTGTACTTAAGCTGAGTCCTAAAGTGTCGAGTGCTATTATGAATGAATTACCGCCTGAAAAATCAGCGGAATTAACTCAAATATTAGTGAGTGCACAACAAGCATCAACAAAAAAGAAATAAATGCAATATGCGATAGAAGTAAAGATAATATAATTATGCAAGTAAAACAGATAAAAAGTACAAATAAATACTCTTCTTTCTTATATTTAACAATTGGTTTGACTACCATGTCTATAATATTAGCCAGTTGTTCTTATAATGTAAAAGATTTTAATTCAGCACCAAATTTTTCACCGGTTCGTGCTGATTTAGGATATGCTTCTTCGCATGCAGCAAGTATTTATCCACCAGCACCGAGTGAAAGTCGATATTCGCTTTATCGTTCAAGCGCTAGTAGCTTTTATCGGGATCCGCGTGCAATGAAGCCAGGTGATGTATTGACCGTGCAAATTTTCATTAATGATCGTGCTAGTTTAAACAATAAAAGTGATTTAAAGCGTGATTCTAATTCCAAATATACAATTGGAGCCGGATATTCATTTATGGACAAGTTAGCTGGTAGTATTGAAGGTGGCTCATCGAGTCAGTCTAAAGGGGATACTAAGGTAGAACGACAAGAAAATATTCGTTTGTCTATTGCAGCTATTGTAACAGATGTTTTGCCAAATGGTAATTTGGTCATTAATGGTTCACAGGAAGTTCGGGTTAATAATGAATTGCGTATTCTCAATATTGTAGGATTAGTTCGTCCACGTGATATTTCAGGCAATAATATGATTGATTATGATAAAATTGCTGAAGCGCGCATTTCATATGGAGGCCGTGGACGTATGAGTGAAATACAACAACCTCCTTATGGTCAGCAATTACTCAATCAGATTGCGCCTTTTTAGAGAATGAATATATAATTAATTTTATTGTTCATTATCAAAAAATAGAAACTTATCAAAAGTAACTTTTAATTACATTGTTTATGTGACAAGATTTATGTGACAGGGAATTTTTATGGCAGAAGAGTCGAAAAAAGAAGAAAACATTGTGCAACGGGAAAGTAGCATAAAAGTTTTTCTGATTGTTGGATTTGTTTTGACATTGGTTGCTGCTATTTCTGGGTGGTTTTTAGGAGCATGGGTGAGTCGGGGGATAGCGCCAACTTCTAGTAATTTAAAAGAGTTACCAATGACTAAAACTCCAGAGAATCTTATTGCTGCTGATTCCCATATTGTTACTTTGCCCCCTATTTTAACTAATATTGCAGTACCAGAAAATGCTTGGATTCGAATGGAAGCCTCTTTAGTTATTAAGCCTGATGAGAATATTGAAGCTACACTGACAGCTGATATATCAAATGATTTTTTAGCATTTTTGCGACAAGTTACAATCGATCAGGTTAAAGGGCCGTCAGGGTTAATGAATTTGCGCGCTGATCTTTTAGATCGTGCCAGAGTTCGTTCCGGTAATAAAGTAAGTAATATTTTGATTTCAAGTTTGGTAGTAGAATCATGAAGCGGCTTGGCGGTTTTGTATTGATGATATTTTTGTTAGCAACAACAGTTGCTTTTGCGCAAAAAACAGGTGCTGAGAATGCTAGTGGTATTGCTGGATTATTTTCTTATCCTGAAGGTTCAATTAGTGGACGGATAGTCCAACTTTTCGGCCTATTGACTATTTTATCAGTAGCTCCTGGTTTATTGATCATGGTTACCAGTTTTACTCGTTTTGCTATTGCTTTTTCACTGTTGCGAACAGGTTTAGGATTACAAACAACGCCTTCCAATCTTGTGATGATCTCATTAGCTTTGTTTATGTCCTTTTATGTAATGGCTCCGACATTTAATACGGCATGGGAGGAGGGGGTCCAGCCTTTAGTAAATAATAAAATCAGTGAACAACAAGCGATAGAAAAAATTAGTCAGCCCTTTCGAGAATTTATGATATCGCAGGTCCGTGAGAAAGATCTTGACTTGTTTGTTAATCTCTCTGATTCTTCTCTTCAAGTTAAAACAGGTTCTGATATTGATTTTCGAGTTTTAGTTCCTGCTTTTATGATTTCTGAATTACGTCGTGGGTTTGAAGTAGGCTTCCTTATTGTTCTTCCTTTTTTAGTGATAGATCTTGTCGTGGCTACGTTGACAATGTCAATGGGAATGATGATGTTGCCACCAACGGTTATTTCTCTACCATTTAAAATTCTATTTTTTGTATTAGTTGATGGATGGAATTTATTAGTTGGAAGCTTAATAAGATCTTTTTAAAGTTATATTTAAGCTTGTAAATTAGTTTTATTGTATTAATTATTTTTAATAAAATTAATAGAATTATAATTTATTCCTACTAGATATGATATTAGTTTCTTTTATAAGATACTATATATATTTTAATAGGATATATTTGAAAAAAATATTATAATTTATAAATTCTTATTGAACATTTAGCGTTTGAAATTATAAGACCAATTAAGAACACATTGTAAGCTACTAAATAGGCCGTACTCATTATTAGTTAACTTTATACTATATCGCTAACAGTATAAACTTTGTTTAAGTTTTCCATTTATTATAACTAAGTATAAACATAGACTATATTCATCTTATAATAAGTTTGCTTGTAAATATTATATTCAAATAAAATAGTTGGGATAGAAACAATCGCACCTAAATTTTCAGTAGAAGATTACCAGCATTGTTCTCTGTGAATTCAGGTCCAGAAAAATCTGATGTACATAAACAACAGTCTCCGTTAATAAAAATTCATTATGATGCTAAAATCAAAATAAATCAATAGTCAATAATGATTTAAATACTTGAATTTATTTTTGATTTATTAAGAACATTATCAATGTCTCTCATGCTTCAGTGAAAATGATAACCAAGATTAATAACTTTACATATAATATTTTTTGTTGCATATAAAATCCGTTTTAAATTTTATAGTTTAATGGTAGGGTAAATTATGCACAAAATGCTACATATAGTCTTTACGTTTTTGAGTTTTTTCTTATTGAATGTGTTTTACGTTTGGGCTGAAGTTAATAGCAATCCCAGTGTAGTAAATGATAGATTTTCAGGGGTACCTATTATTGCAATCGAACCAAAGGGTGCACCTCTTGTTATTAATGGAGGAACATTTAAGGCAGTTTCTGTAGGGATTTTGGCTAATGGTATTGGAGCATTTAGTGCTACAGGAATTGATATACAGGCAGGTATTGCAGGTAAGGCAGTTTCTGTAGGGATTTTGGCTAATGGTATTGGAGCATTTAGTGCTACAGGAATTGATATACAGGCAGGTATTGCAGGTATAATACCTGGAGGTGCAACTGAAGTGCATTTAAAAGATTCAGTTATAAATATTAAGAATCCTGATGGACAAATAAGTAAGGGGTATGGTATTTTTTTTGGATACGATCTCTTTAAGAAGCCCTCTAATACCGTGAGCGGTAGTGACAGGAGCGGAAGCGGTGGTATAAGTTTCGTTGCTCCAAGTCTTGTAGATCTTACCAATACAAAAATTTTATTTAGCGAAGTAGGTATTATAGCATTTCAATCAGGTATTGTGTCACTTAAAAATTCAGAAATTCGTTCTAATATTTTATTAGGAAGTTATGCTAGTGATAAAGAGGTTTTACCTTCCGTTAACATGTTGAGAGTTTCTGCAAGTCATTCTATTCTAGAAGGTTCAGCACAAGCTGAAGGAGTGCAATATTCATTTTTAACTCTTAAAGACGATTCAAAATGGATCATACCAGTTAATTTTAATATTAGTGAAGAAAAACTGAGTGCAAAGGAGCAACAAGAATCTGTTCTGCATATGCTTACACTTAATAATAGTGCTGTTATATTTGATCAAAAAGGTAGTGGTATTTACCAAACTTTACGCATAGAAGATCTCAAACAAAGTGAGATGGGACATTATATAGCAGTTGGTAATGTTAATATTCATTTTAATATGGGGGTGAGCAGTTCTGATAAAAACGGTTCTAATAAATACGGTTCTGATAAACTTATAATCACCGGAGCTGATGTATTCGGTACTACTAAAGTTCATATTAATTACGTTGAAGATCAGAATGTAGAGGAAAACCGTAGTGCAACACGTGTTACTAAAAATGCAGTTATTTTGCCAAAGGAAGGAGTTACGATTATTGAGGTTCGTGGTGGATCTGCAAATAAAAAGTCCTTCCAATTAGTTCATGGTTATACTGTATTTAATAGCTTGCCTTATAGGTATGTTCTTAATAGTAAAAGAGAAACTTCTGGTATTTGGAAATTCAATTTGTCAAATGGATATGTTGATGCCCAATCACAAGTGAAAGCCCTTGTACCACAAATGGCTAGTTATGTGGTTATGCCGAATGCTTTATTTTCTGCTGGTTTCTCTGATATCAGTAATCAGAATGGTATATTAGCTGATGTGCAGGAAACGTTAAATGTTGCAGGTAAAAGACGAGTTCTGTCTTTTTATCTTCTTATGGTAATGCAAAAACTTTTTCATCTATTCGTAATCCGTTGCAATATGGTTATGGTGCGGATATACGTTATGCTGCTCTACAAACTGGTGCTGTGTTAGGTTCTTTTGAAAATGCAAATACGGTTACCCGTGTCGGTATGTTAGGAACTTATGGTCAATTATCTTTTACGCCAAAAGATATGGAAGATTCTGCTAAAAGTACTCTTGATAAGTGGTCCATTTCAGTTTTCGGTAATATGCAGCATGATAACAATTCGTATATGAATGCGCTCTTTTCTTATGGTATCTTGAAAGGGCATGTTAAGACTGCTATTGTCGATAATGTAGCAAAACTTGATGATAAAAAGATATTAAGTGTATCTGCAACTGTCGGTCACAAATTAGCAACTGGTAATAAAAGTGTATCTTTTGAACCGCAGGCGCAAATTGTTTATCAACGTTTGATGTTTGATACTATTTTAGATAGCGATAATCTTGAAGTTAATATGAAGGATCCTCATCAATGGTTAATGCGTGTAGGTGGTCGTTTAACCAAAACGCTTCCTGTTGTTGAAAAGAATAGTTTCATTGCTTTCTATGGAAAAATGAATGTTATAAAGACTCTTAGTTTTAGCGATACCATAGAAGTTGGTGATACTTTTTATCTTGATTCTATGGGCTCTGCTATTGAGGGTGGTTTAGGTGTTAATGTGCAGTTAACTAACAATATTTTTGTACATGGTGATGCTAGTTATCAGCAAAGGTTATCAAAAACTGGTATGTCTGGGGCATCTTTTTCTGGAAAGCTGCAGTATCGTTTTTGATAGGTTAATGCGACTTTAGTAAAGAGGTAATGTACTTTATTTTCTTCTTTATGTATAAATCTTTATTCTTCTTAGAGCTTTGTGGTCTTCAGAAGCGTCCCAAAAGGTAGACTTTGATAATAAGGATCATTTATGATTTCATACTCTTTCTTTCCGCATTCATTTAATAGTGCTTTTATCTCTTGATGAAAAAGCGGATAGAAAGAGAGCTTTCGGGGATGAAGGGAATATAGGTTTCGTGAATAGAATTATTATAAAAAAGGGCAGTATTTATACTGCCCTTTTTGTTGAAGTTAATATCAGTATTGTTTTAGAAACGGTAACGTATTCCACCTGAGAAAGAGGTTGCTGATATACCTGCTTTTTGAAGTTTGTGTTGGTGACTGACGTCACCATGCAATCCCAATTTTTTATTTAATTGTGCATTAATTCCTACACCACCTTCAACAGAAGTTCCCATAGGGTCAAGATGGAAATTATCCGCAACCTGTATTGTATCACCATCACCAAAAGCGTTGATCATGTTCAGTTTTCCATAAAGGGAAATGATATGACCGTTTTCTGCTGCAGTGACAGTTTTGGTTAAACGTCCACCAATACGAACCAACCATTGGTTAGGATTATTCATATCGATTTCAAGATCATTACCATCTGAAATATTATCAAACATCAAGCGCTGATAAGCAAGTTGTGCTTGTGGTTCAAAGACTAACCCTTCAACACCAGTTGCAAATTGTTGACCAATGGTTGCAGAAGCACTCAATGTGTTGACGTTATCTAATTTTGCAATGTTACCAATATCAGCAACTTTAATGTTTCCTTTCACAACGCCATAGGAAAAGAGTGTATCAAGGTACAAGCCATTCCGATGATGTATACTACCGAAAGCTGAAATTGACCACTTATCAAGTGTACTCTTGGCAGAGCCTTCCATGTCTTTTGGAGTGAAAGATACTTGTCCATAAGAGCCTAACAAGCCGAAATTTGTTGTGGTATTTTGATTTTCCAGAACACCTAACGCGACCCCTAATTGTAGAGCACTGTAGCGAAGATCAGCTCCATAACCATATTCCATAGCAGTATGTTTGGATGATAAAGTTGCTGTATTGCCATAAGAAGATAAGAAGAAAGCATTTTTCTTATTGTTATCATTTTCTAATGACATAGCCCGGAGATTGGATAAGGATGCATTTTGCTGATTGATATCAGAGAAACCAGCAGAAAATAAAGCATTTGGCATCACCAAATAACTGGCCATTTGTGGGACCAGAGCTTTCACCTTTGATTTAGGGTCGAGATAGGCATTTTGCAAACGGAAATCCCAATATGATTGGCCATCACCAAACAGACTTTGATTTTCACTTTTACTAGAATCCTCAGGACCGTAGGCATTAAGAGTGTATTTATAAGGAGAATTATTTATTGTGGTATAGCCATTTGCCAATTTAAAGGAGTCTTTATTTGCTTCTCCAGAAACTTGGACGAGTGAGAGACCATTTTCATTTGCAGGAACAGAAGCATTTTCTTCTGGTTTCTTCTTTCCCTTGATACTGTTGACATAGATTGTCGTTGTTCCTGAAGCATCACCATTAATTACAAGTCGATCTGTTTTTTGATCTTTTGTTTTAAGTCCGCTACTCCATTCAGTGTTGAAGTAAATTTTTGCATCGCCTTTCGCATTATAGACTTTTTTCGCATCGTTTGGAAGAGCAGGTTGTGCTGGATCAACTTCTGGTATTGCTGGTCCTACATGTAATATCTGATATTGACCATCTGTCGGTTTGTCAAAAACAATGGTACTGTTATCGAGATTAAGCGTAGAAACAGTAGAGTGTGATCTTTGAGAAATATCAAGCAATGCTCCATCTTCATCTGCACCTTCTTCTTTTTCTTCTTTACTGATTTTAAGCGTCCATACTGTACCATTGGTCAGATTAAAGACTGTTTTAGCCTTGTCTTCAGTTCTAACACCACCTTCTAAGATTGAATGATCTGCATCGAGTGTAAGAGATGCTTCCTTGTCATCTTTAGAAGTGTATCTTAATAAAAGATCAGCACGTATTTCTGAATTTTTGAGTTTGATAGCATCTTTTCCAGATTTGTCTCCAAGAATACCTACACCTTTTTCAACGGTAAGTTTTGTATTCGTGAAATTAACATTATTTTGTTGATCACCATTCTCATCTTTAAGTTCTAGGCCATTCTTAGCAGCTGTTGCAGAAACATTGGAAATATCAATTTTTGCACCGTTTTCTACAACGAATGCAGCCTCGTGCGCATCAATTGTACCACCTGTCATTTTAACAACTGCTTCTTTCCCAGATACAGAAAGACCAGTGCCTTCTTTAGATTGAATGGAAACATTTTCTAAAGAAACTGTGCTTCCTTCGGCTTTAAATCCAGACCCTTTGACAACGCTAATTTTTGTATCTTTTAGTTTGTTTTTATTATTTTTACTGTCTACAAAAGTAACACCGTCTTTTTCTGCTTTAATAGAACCGCCGGTCATATTTAATATTGCTTTATCCTCTATTTCAATACCAATGTTATCTGAAGAGATTTCTACATCATTTAATGTAACGCTAGTCCCTTCTCCAGAAGCAACAACTGCTTTCCCAGGAGCATTCTCATAAACGCCATCCTTTTTTATTGTAATAGAACCACCATTTGCTACAATTGCGGCACCTTCTTCTATTCTAAGGCCTTCTTTTTTTGAAGTAATGTCCACATCGCTTAATGTAACGGTTGTACCTTCATCCTTAGCTTGTACAGCAGTTTCATCGGCCTCAATAGAGCCACCTTTCATCGTGAATTTAGCTCCATCTGTTAAATCAATACCTGTCGTTTTTGAAGTAATCTTTACATCGCCTAGTGTAATGGTTGTATCTTTACCTTTAACTCTTACGGCAGTGTCACTGACATCAATGGTACCACTTTCCATTGTGATTGTACCACCATCATCCGCAGAAAGACCAAAATCAAGATCTTTAATAGTTGTTGTGCCTTTTAGAATAATTTTACTGTTCGACCCTCTAGCTGTTGCGCCGATTCCTTGTTTCCTAGCATTGCCAATTAGTGTTAAATCTTCACCTGTGATTGTACCACCTGTTTTTCCATCATTTCTAGCTTTATCGCCAGTATCTTCAGCTCCGTCAATTTCTTCTTTTTTATCACCTACGTAAAGAGCACTTTTTTCTAATTCCGGAGCTTCATAAGTTTTGCCTTTACCGGCATCCCTAAAGGCGCCATTAATTATAGAGATGCTTTTCTCATCATCAGCTGCAGCAGCAACATTAAAATGAGCACCAAACAAAATTATAGCAGCCGCAGCTGTACACGATAGAAGATAATTTTTACACATAAAGATTGTCCTAACTTATAAAACCCAAAATATCCCCCCGCTTATAAGAAGGATATTGAATCGATAATTCCTATTAGATGAAGTAAATTATTTTTCCTTATATGTAAAGATAAAAATTATTTTATATAAAGATAAATAATATTTATTATTTATATACATAATGTATTATATATTATTATTAACAATACATAATGTATTAAATTATTCTTTTAATAAAGAGCTCATTTTTCATATTTATATTTAAAATGAATGCTAAAACAATAACATAATATTATCTTTAATCTTTCTAGTATAGAGGATTATTATAAGCTCAATTTAAAATACTGATAAGTTTTCTATTTTTATAAAAATGATGGATATAGTTAAGAATAACTAATCAAAGAAATAAAATATAATGGAGACTTAATATTTGGGCCTTTTTTAAAAAGAGGGAAGTGAAATAAAATAAAAAGGGCAGTATTTTATACTGCCCTTTTTATTGAAACTAATATCAGTATTGTTTTAGAAACGGTAACGTATTCCACCTGAGAGAGAGGTTGCTGATATACCTGCTTTTTGAAGTTTGTGTTGGTGGCTGACATCGCCATACAGTCCAATCTTTTTACTCAATTGCGCATTAATTCCTACCCCACCTTCAACAGAAGCTCCCATAGAATCAAGATTGAAATTATCGATAACTTGTATTGTATTTCTATCAGCAAAAGTTTTGATCACATTTAGTTTTCCATAAAAAGAAATAATATGAGCGTTTTCTGCTGCGGTGACAGTTTTGTTTAAACGTCCACCAATACGAACCAACCATCGGTTAGGATCATTCATATCGATTTCAAGATTATTACCATCTGAAATATTATCAAATATCAAGCGCTGATAAACAAGTTGTGTTTGTGATTCAAAGACCAACCCTTCAACACCAGTTGCAAATTGTTGACCAATAGTTGCAGAGGCGCTCAATGTGTTGACGTCATCCAATTTTGCAATGTCACCAATATCAGCAACTTTAATATTTCCTTTCACACGGCCATAGGAAAAGAGTGTATCAAGGTACAAGTTGTTCTGATGATGTATACTACTAAAGGCTGAAATTGACCACTTATCAAGTGTGCTCTTGGCAGCACCTTCCATGTCTTTTGGAGTGAAAGATACTTGTCCATAAGAGCCTAACAAGCCGAAATTTGTTGTGGTACTTTGATTTTCCAGAACACCTAACGCGACCCCTAATTGTAGAGCACTGTAGCGAAGATCAGCTCCATAACCATATTCCATAGCAGTATGTTTGGATGATAAAGTTGCTGTATTGCCATAAGAAGATAAGAAGAAAGCATTTTTCTTATTGTTATCATTTTCCAATGACATAGCCCGGAGATTGGATAAGGATGCATTTTGCTGATTGATATCAGAGAAACCAGCAGAGAATAAAACATTTGGCATCACCAAATAACTGGCCATTTGTGGGACCAGAGCTTTCACTTTTGATTTAGGGTCGAGATAGGCATTTCGCAAACGGAAATCCCAATATGGCTGATATAGAGCAAACATACTTTGATTATGGTTACGACGAGAATGCTCAGGAGCATAGACAACAAGAATATATTTATAAGGAGAATTATTTATTGTGGTATAGCCATTTGCCAATTTAAAGGAGTCTTTATTTGCTATTCCAGAAACTTGGATGAGTGAGATACCACTTTTATTATAGACAAGTGGGGTACCACTTCTGTCAGGAATAGGAGCACTTTTTGGTTTCTTCTTTCCCTTGATACTGTTGACATAAATTGTCGTTGTTCCTGAAACACTACCATTAATTACAAGTTGGTCTGTTTCTTGATCTCTTATTGCAAGCGCGCTACTATATTTTGTATTGAAGTGAATTTTTGCATTGCCTGTTGCATTATAGACTTTTGATAAGGAAGGCGTACTTTGTTGAGATACACTTCTCTCTTCATTTCGCTCTGTAGCTGGTAAGGGGCCTACATATAATATCTGATATTGATCATCTGTTGGTTTGTCAAAAATAATGGTACTGTCATTGAGATTAATGGTAGAAAAAGTGGAGCGTAGTTGATCGGTAACAGGTAAATCCTGACTTGCATTTTGTTCTTCTCCCTCTGTTTCCCTTTTATTAATTCTGAGTGTCCATACTGTACCATTATTCAGATTAAGGGCTGTGTTCTCATTTCCTGTAGGTATGGAATCACTCTGTGGAGCAGCATATAGAGAATTACCACTTAAAAAATGAAAGAATACAGTACTTATGAGCGTATACCGCAATAGGTAATTTTTGTACATTCTGAAGGACCTTTGAAAAAGTTTACGATTTTCAATAAAATTACCGGCGATTACCGGCGATTATATGGCAAGAATATGTCTACATGATGGCGCAATGTATTATGCACAGTATTATTATGTGTTATTTAGAATAGATAAAGATGGCATGATAGCGAAATATTACCTTTAAATAAATCTATGATATAAGCATATCATGGGTTTTCTATCAAAAACAGGCATCATTTTCACGCAAGTTTTGTTTTTTATGATTTAAGCAGTAGGAGTAGGAAAACAGTTGTTTAACAGCTGTTTTCTTTGTTTTACGCGAGATTGTCTTTTCAATAATAATGGTGCAAATCTATGCTTGATAAATTTTTGGCTTTTCTTTCTTCTTCTGGAAATGCGCTTCATAAACTAGGAGTAAAGCGCCTTATTGCGCTTGGTATGGTTGGATTAACTTTGTTTGGAACAATTTTGTTTTCTAGCTTTTATTTAACGCGTCCTATTTATGAAATACTTTATGTTGGTCTTTCACGTGATGATGTGAATCGAATGGGAATGGCGTTGGGTGAAGCAGGGATTGCTTTTGATGTTTCTTCTGATGGTAGTACTGTTCAGGTTCCTGTGGGGCAAGCAGAGCAAGCACGAATGTTCCTTGCCGAAAAAGGACTACCAACATCAAATAATGCTGGATATGAATTGTTCGATAATATGGGATCTTTAGGGCTTACGTCTTTTATGCAAGAAATTACACGCCAACGTGCTTTAGAAGGTGAAATCGCACGGACGATTCAAGCTGTACAAGGTGTAAAGGCAGCACGTGTCCATATTGTTTTACCAGATAAAGGATCATTTCGTAAGGCTAACCAGAAGCCTACTGCTTCTGTTGTAATTCGCACTAATAGTGGTTTTGCAGTTGAATTTGCTCAGTCTATTCGTCAATTAGTAGCGGCAGCTGTTCCTTCACTTGAAGCAAGCTCAGTGACAGTAATGGACACACGTGGACAGTTGCTTGCATCTGGAGTGGATGCAATGAATGGAGCTTCGATGATGATGGCATCTCTTGAGCAACAGGTTGCTTCGCAAATTGATGCGAATATTCGTAAACAATTGGTTCCTTATCTTGGTCTTGATCATTTTCAAACTAGTGTACAAGTTGTTTTAGATACAGATCGTCGTCAGACAAATGAGACCGTTTTTGATCCAGAATCACAGGTTGTGCGTTCCGTGCGTTCCGTGCGTGATCAAGCTGATAGCCAAAATAACCGTAATAGTGATGCTGTCGGCGTAGAACAAAATATTCCGCAAGAAGAAATTGCTAATGGTGGTGGAGAAAGATCAACCGATAAAAAAGATCGCCGTGAAGAGATTACTAATTATGAAATTAACTCTAAGACTATTTCTACAGTTAGTGATGGTTATAGTGTGAAGAAATTAGCTGTTGCTATCGTGGTAGATCGTGCGCGTTTGGTTCTTCCAGATGGTACAAAACCAACCTCTGAAAATGCTCTTAATGATGAAGTAAATCGTATCCAGCAGATGGTGGCAACGGCAGCAGGACTTGATCCAAAACGCGGAGATATCATTAATGTTACAGCCGTCGATTTCGTTGGTAATTCTGAGGCTGATATGGCACCTGTTCAAGAGCCTCTTTGGAAATCATTGTCACGTTATACATCTGGTTTGATCAATGGAGTTGCTTTAGTAATTGCTGTTTTCTTGATTTTATTCTTAGGGGTACGTCCTTTGATGCGGGAAATGCGGGAAGGAAAAAAGGCACTTGAAAACAGTGAAAATGCTGTAGCTGGTCTTGGAAATATACCTGCTTTAGAACACCAATATCAAGATAATGCAGAATTTGGTGGCGTTATAGGCACAAATAATGATACACTTCACAATTTACGCAATCGTATGCGTGTTCCACCACAGAATCGTCTTGAGCAAATGATTGCAATGGATGAAGAACGTTTTGCTGGAGTTTTGCGTGAATGGGTCCATGATACTGACACAACTGTGGCTGTATAGATTTGTAAAGTGAAACGTTAAATGGAAGTGATAAATAGAATGGAACAAACAGGTGGAAAATTTGAAAAACAGGTAAGTCTTCCCTTATCTTCTTTTCTGAGTGATTTTTCATCCCGCTACATTTCTGCTGGAGATATAGAGGTTTTACCTTCTGATGATGAAAGCGAACTCATGTATAATAATGAGAAGCAGAAAGACTGTTCATTATCTGATACTAAACCTTCAGAAGAATATATGGAAGAAATATTATCTTTCCCTTCTGAAGGGGTTGTTGATGTTGAAGTAGCTCGAAAAGAAGCTTTTGATCAAGCTGTGCAAGAGGTAACAGAAAAATTGCAAAAACAGTTTGAAGAAGAAAAGAAATGTTTGGAAGAAGAGCATGCAAAAGCTATTGAAGCGGCTAAACAAAGTATGGTTGAATCGCTAGGAGCCAATGTACAGCGTCAATTAACAAAAGAATTTTCTGATTTGCGTCAAGAAATTTCTCGAGAGATTGCACAGGTTCTTTCCGTATTTATTGGTGAAAAAATTACAGAAGAAGCACTTCAGGAATTTGCTACAAAAATATTAGATCAGGCTCTTTCTGCAGGGAAACCTTTAGTTCTTGAGGGGAATGAAAAATTATTTGAACAGCTCAAAAAACAGCGTGATTTTGATTCATCTCAATTTGAATTTCAACCGACCAAAAGTACAGAGTTACGTTTACATCGTGGTGAAATGGTTATTGCTACACAGCTTACTCCATTGCTGACGACGTTGAAGGAGTTGATACAATGAAATCTGAAGACCAACAATCTTCTTCTGAAATTATTATTGTTCGTCGTGGGCAACATGGAGATCATGATGATCACCATGGTGGTGTTTGGAAAATTGCTTATGCTGATTTTATGACAGCAATGATGGCGCTTTTTCTCGTCTTGTGGCTTGTTAACGTCCAGGATGATGAGACAAAGGAAGCCATCGCAAACTATTTTAATCCAATCAAACTTGTAGATCCCCAAACAAGTAATCGGGGTATTCAACACAAAGATATTGAACAAGATAAAAAAAGTTCTCTTGATCAAGAGCGTAGAGATGATGATCAGTCAGAAAACTCAAATGCTATGGAGGAAGCAGAGTTAATGCATAATCCTTATCCTGGATTGGAAAAAATTGTTCAATCAGAACACCACGCAAAAAATCCTTCCGAGCAGCAGTTTGAAAAAGGGGATCTTGTAGGGCAGGGAGTTGGTGATTCTCAAGAAAATTTACAACTAGGAACAGAGCATCATGATCCTTTTTCTCCGCATTATTGGAGAGAAAATATTGATTTTTCTCAAAGAAGAAAAGACCAAAAGCAAAAAACGTTGGTAAAAGAATCTATACAAGAAAATAATTCTTCTGAGAATTCTCGTGCTCTTGCACAAGAATTAACGGATTTGATAGAGGGGAAAAACAGCAATATATTGGCTCATGTGAAGCCGATTAAAGAAGGGGTTATGATTGAATTAATGGATCAGCCAAAATATGAAATGTTTAAAGTTGGCTTATCTGTTCCAACAGCGCGGACTATTGATTTAATTAGTAGTATGGCAGGAATTATTGCGAAATATCAAGGAGATGTCGTGATTAGTGGGCATACTGATGCACGTCCTTATCGTAGTGCTGTTTATGATAATTGGCAACTTTCAACAGCACGTGCACAGATGGCTTATTATATGTTGGTGCGTGGTGGCTTTGATGAGAAACGAATTTTGCGTGTTGAAGGTTATGCAGATCGGGATTTGAAAAATAAAAAGGATCCATATGCTGCTGAAAACCGGCGTATATCTATTTTTATACGAGATCCAAAGACTGAAGAAGTACAGGAAAAATCGACAGTAGAGAAGTCTTCTTCGCAAAAGATTATACAAGACAAGTCAGTTCTTGAAAAGGAAAAAACACCATGATTATGAAAAAGGCATACTCTGTCTATTTTTTATCTTTTGTGGTCTTTATTCAAGGAATTTTTATACAAGAGGGTAGAGCTTTTTTACAAAAGATAGAAAGAGATTCTCAGGACATTTTTGTCGCACAGGTAGAGCGTGAAATTAAAGAGCCCTCCATGTTATCAAAAACTATTGTCTCTGAGCCAGTACATCTTGTGCGTTCTTTACAAAATTTACAAGATAAAATTATATCAGGACAAGAGGAAGAACTGCAAAAACAACTGCAACTTTTGGGAGAAATTGGCGATAAATTTTTAACTTTTGATGCTAGTGTTTGGAAAGATAAGAACAATCTTTATGCTTTATTGATTTATCTTTTTAATGGTGGAAATCCTCGAGTAGTGCAAAGCATTTTAGAGAAATATGGAAAGGGAGTGATTTCAGAGAATGTAATGGATGGTGCTTTGGCTTATGCATCTCATAAAAAAACTACTTTTTTAAAGACATATACACAATTAACTGAAGAAGATATTCGATCTATTCCTCCTGCTTTATTTGCGTCTGTTGTACTTTCTACGGTTGTTAATATCATAGAAAAGGATCCTGCTTTAGCTTTGAAACAATTAGATCAAGTAAGGCTTTTTGCTCCGGGAACTTTATTTGAAGAGGGTGCTATTCGTCGAGAATTAAAAGTTGCATCAATGCTTGGTGAGATAGATCTTTTGGCTTTATTAATTCGTCATTATGTGCATCGTTTTTGGAAATCACCTTATGCTTATGACTTTTGGCATGAGTTTATTCCTGCTGTATTGCGGCTTGATGAAAAATTAAGTGTTGATCAATTGGAAGCATTGCTTGCTTATGCACCGACAAAGGTGCAGTTTATGGCATATATGGCAGTGAGCCGTGCTGCGTTAATTGATGCACGTATGGAAAAAGCAAAACTCAGTGCTCAGAAAGCTTTGACATTAGCACATGAAATCGGTGTAGATGATACATCTGTGCGTTTGTATTACGCTATGAGTCTTTCTGGTTCAATCGCTGCACAAGAAGCTCTACAGATGATACAAAATATCATCTACAAAGATTTATCAGAGAAAGATCGTTTTTTATTTATTGCTGCACAAGCTGTTGCGCAAAGAGTCGTTTCTTTTCCATTGGATGTTCTGAAAGAGAAAAACACACAAATTGCATCACAACCGCAAAGTCATGAAGAATTGAAGTTAACCTTAGAAAAAGATGATAAACAAAAAAATACAGCATCTCTTATAGAAGCAGAAATGAAGCAATTTATTCAACATACACAAGAAAAGATAAATGAAATCGACCAATTATTAGGATACAAAAATGATGATAAGCGCTGATGGATTGTGCGGTTTTCTTTCTGTACAAATGGCTACAATAAATAAAACTACAGCAGATAAAGTTGCAGTTCAATCAGAAGATTGTGCGGATAATCAATTACCTAAAACATTTGATACGTTACTTAAACAAAGTAAATTTGAGCAAGATAAAAATTTTCATGAAGATTCTTCGCTTATACATAGGGTGAAAGAAGCTTTAGAGGAATCCGTAAAACAGACAATTCTAGATGAGGGTGCAGAGTATTTAAATAAAGGACAGGATCCTTTAGCTAAAGTTATAGAGTCGGAAATATCAGAAGAAATTGTGGAGCAAAATGTAATTAAAGCTTTTGAGAAAAAATTGCAAAAAGCCAAGCATGGTTATCTTGGTAATAAAGAAAATATGTCTTTTCAAAATTTTTTGAATCCACTTTATTTGGCACAGAGGTTTGTAAAGCAAGAAAAAATTGGAGAAAAAATTAGTGAACATGTAAAACATGGGAGCATTACAGCTTCTATAAATGGTGATGTACAAAATCAGTGGGTTGCAGATATTCAAAAAGAATGTGCTATTGAAGACAAGGTTCAAATTAAAGCAGTTGACAAACATTTTCTCACACACCCAAAAATGCCACAGTATAGTACACAAAATTTTGCACATGAAAGTGAATCCTTGACACTACGTGTGGGGATGGAGATAGAAAGAACTCAATCTCTCAAGAATTTAGAAATAGGCAATAGGCTTATTCTTCAAGAAGAAAAACCTGATTTTATGATGCAGTTAAGTGGTGTTGATATTACGTGTAATAAAAAAGTTGGGGATGTAAGGATTTTGCATTTAAAACTTACACCTGTGGAGCTTGGGACAGTTGATGCTAAAGTGAGAATGACTGCGCAAGGGCTTCATATTGAATTATGTACTCAACATCGCGAAACAGCGCGCCTTTTAATCAGCAATCAGCAGATGTTATCATATGTTTTAGAAAAGGCACATGTTCATGATAGTGGTCATTTATTAATTAGTATTGTGGATAAAAGTTCTCAAGTTATTCAACAAAATCAATCTTTGCAAATGGAGCAAAGATTAGAGCAAGATAATAGTGGACAGCATTTTAATGGTCAACGTCAAGCGTTTGGTGATAATGAACAGAATGGAAAAAATGAATCAAAGCAATTTTTCAAGCAATTTCCGTTATCAGATGCAACATTTTTGGATATTCCTTTTGAAGATATTTCTTCGCGCATTTCTTATCGGTTGGTCGTCTAGCATTATAGTATTGAATTACGCGGTAGCTGAGAATATTTGTGAAGCAGAAATGATTACGGCTTCTAAGCGCTATAATGTACCATTAGGTATCTTATATGCAGTTGGGCTAACAGAAACAGGCCATAAAGAATCGCTCCAACCTTATGCATTAAATATTGATGGCAAGGCTGTTTTTGCAAAAAACCAAGCAGAAGCTTTACATATCTTTAAAAATGCTAAACGCTCTGGAGCTAAATTCATTGATGTAGGTTGTATGCAAATTAATCATTATTACCACGGTAAGAATTTTTTTTCTGTTGTAGAAATGTTAAAACCTCGTCTTAATGTTGATTATGCTGCGCGTTTTTTAAAAAAATTATACGAAAAAGAAGGCAGCTGGACTATGGCAGTTGCACGCTACCATGCAGGACCTAATAATGATCCAGCTCAAAAGGGCTATGTGTGTCGTGTTATGCGTAACATGATTGCTAGCGGTTTTGGTCGATGGACTCCTAATTCTCAAGCTTTTTGTAAAGGAGCCTTATGAATCATTATGACAAAAATAGTAAATTATTTTGATAAAAAAATGAAAATTTGTTTCATTTTGAGATGATATTAATTTTTGTAACAACCTATAATTGTTTTTTGTGTCAAAAAACACAACCAAAAATAGTAATCGCGTCTTTATAGATAATAAATCGTAAAAATAACTTGTGTTTTTAAAAATTAAAGTTGTATAAATTTAGCAATATGTAGATTTCCTGCGTATACATTTTAAATTTTAGTTCTAAATTGCTGAGTGAGTGCTTATGATTGTTGTAGTAGATGACCGTAAATTGGTAACAGATGGCTATGCTACCTTATTTTCTCGCGAAGGAGTTGCTGCAACAGGCTTAGCCCCTTCAGATTTTAGTCAGTGGATTTCAACAGCTTCACATAACGAGATATCTTCACTTGAAGCAGTTCTTTTAGGAAAATGTGAAAACCAAATCGAATTACCAAAAAAAATTCGAAATTACAGCTCGACTCCAATTTTAGCTCTAACAGAGACAAACATTTTGGATCATACAATAGAACTTTTTCAATCAGGTATCGATGATGTAATCCGCAAACCAATCCACGTCCGCGAAATCCTAGCGCGAATCGCTGCTATCCGCAGACGAATTGGAAATAATATACGAGGAGCAAATACCGCAGTCGAAATTGGCCCTATTAGCGTCTTCAATGATGGACGTGACCCACAAATCAATGGAGTAAATCTACCCCTTCCACGCAGGGAACGCCGTATTCTCGAATACTTAATAGCAAACGCAGGAAAACGTGTTAATAAAACACAAATATTCAATGCGGTATACGGAATCTTTGATGAAACAATAGAAGAGAACGTTGTAGAAAGCCACATTAGTAAACTTCGCAAGAAACTAAAAGCAAAACTCAACTACGACGTTATAGATTCGAAAAGATTCCTTGGTTACAGCTTACAAATTAAAAATCAATTAGATTAAATTTATATATAATTCCTCCACTTTTAAAATAAAACACCTAATATTAACACTCTAATTCAAAACCAATACAAACCCACTAAAAACAAATTATGTTTTTTTTATGATCATACAATTTATTTTTGTAAAAACATTTAAGCAAAAGCTTCACACAAGGAAGTTTATTTATAGTAGTGTTATAAGCTAAAGATCATAGGAGATGATATGGGTATTTACGGAATGATGCGTACTGGTGTTTCTGGTATGAACGCTCAAGGAACGCGGCTTTCTGGTGTAGCTGACAATGTCGCTAATGCTGGTACAATTGGATATAAACGTACGAATGTCCAGTTTTCTAATTATGTAACGCCTTCAGGACAATATGCTTACGTTCCTGGCGGAGTGAAGAGTCATATTGGTCATGATATTTCGATTGGTGGTCCAGCGCGTGCAACAGGTCGTTCTGGTGATACAATGATTCACGGAAATGGCTTTTTTCGTGTAGCAGATGAAAATGGAAAAGAATTTTTAACGCGTGCAGGGTCTTTTGTACGCGATAAGGATGGGTATCTTCGCAATACTGCAGGATATTATCTTTTAAATGAAGATGGAGAAAAGATCCAAATTAAAGGCGGTCCAACCGATTTGTTCGGCCCTGAAGCGACGACGAAAATTGATTTTAAAGTAAACTTTAATCCGAGTGCAAAGGTTGTTGAGCCGAAGGATGGTAAAATTGATCCTGAGAAACCTGAAACTTATAGTCAGAAGAAATCAATGACGACTTATGACAGTCAAGGTAAAAAGGTTCAGGTTGATTTCTATATGAGAAAAACTGCTGAAAATAAGTGGGTTGTTGATGCTTATTCTGACGGGAAAAAAGTTGGTTCTACAGAGTTTAACTTTGATAAAGAAGGAAATCTTATAGCGCCTACAAAAGAATTTAAGTTAACATTGCCAGATAGTGAGGGGAATACTTTTGAGGTCAATGTTAATTTTGGCGGGGTGGGGGCAGATTCCCTGGTGACCCAAAAGGGCAATTTATTTGCTTTTGAAGGGGAAGCAGATGGTATGGAGTCGGGTGCCTTTGATGGTTTCACCTTTGGTAAAAATGGTGAAATTGAGGTTATGTATTCCAATCAAAAAACGCGGACAATTGGGTATATAGGTGTTACGACTGTGGCTTCACCAGACAGTTTGACTTTTTTAGGTGGGACTGTTTTTGAAACTAATAGTCAGACGGGGCCTCAAATGATGGGGCGTCCTGGTGATGGTGTCTTTGGTACTCTATCTTCTGGTTATTTGGAGGATTCAAACGTTGATATGGGCGATGAACTGACAGATATGATTGAGGCGCAACGGAATTATACAGCGAATTCCAAAGTATTTCAGACGGGTTCGGAGTTGATGGATGTTATTGTTAATTTGAAACGATAATGTAAACACAATCAAAAAGGGGATAAGATTATGTCGCTTAACTTAGCACTTAATTCAGCCCGAAACTCGTTAAAAGCGACTACAGGTCGACTTGATACTGTTTCGCGTAATGTTGTAAAAGCAGGAGATCCGAATTATACGCGTCGCACTTCATATTTAGAATCGGGGCCGGGGGGAGCGGTTCATGTTGTTGTACGTCGTGATGGTGATATCCATTTATTGAATAATTATTTGGTTAAAGCAAGCGAGGCTGCTGCTGCTGGCAGTCTTTCTAATGGGCTGAATCGTTTATCTGATATTTATGGATCGGATCGATTTTCAAATTCACCTTCTAAATTGCTTGGTGAATTTCAAAAAGCACTTCAATTGTATGCGAATGATCCACAACAGCGTTCTAATGGAGATGCAGCAGTCGATCGTGCTCGTGATTTAGCCAAAGGGTTGAATGCAGGAAGTCGTGAAATTGAAAAGTTATATAATGATGTGAATAGTGATATTCAAGATTCTGTTGATTACATTAATGATTTATTGCAAAAATTTCATGAGCTTGATCAGTTGGTAGCGCGGGAGAGAAATGCAAATCGGGATGATAGTGTTTATATGGATCAAAGAGATGCCATTTTAAAAGAGTTGTCTCAAGAAATCGGTATCAATACAGTTAATCATTCTGATGGAACAATGTCCATTTATGGTATGGATGGCAGTACTTTATACGATAAAATGCCACGGACAGTATCATTTCAATTCAGCACTTCTTTGCCATCTGGTATTTCTGGAAAACAGATTTTCATTGATGGTGTCCCTTTAGGTCATTCATCCTTTATTGATCCTAATGGAGGTGGTAATCTCGGTGGTTTATTGAAGCTACGTGATGATATTATACCACAATATCAAAAGCAGTTAGACGAAATAGCAAATGCTTTGATGCAGATGTTTCCTGGTCCTCCTTCTTTATTTTTAGATGGAGAGCAGCCTAGTGGTCAGATCGGTGCTCTTGAGGGTTTAGCAGGAAGGATACAACTTAATCCTATATTTGACAGCAAAACAGAAGGTGGTGGTCCAGAACATTTTGGTGATAAACTTCAAGAATTAGTAGATTCTTTTAATGAGAAACAAAAATTTGGAACGGGTACAGGTTTGGATCCAGAGCAGTCAATTATGGATTTTGGTAAAAACTCAATAGGCTGGTTTCAAGGTTTGCGGTCAAACGCAGATAAAGAAGCTAGATATAAAGGCACAATGTTTTTGCATGCTGCTGAGGCATTATCCAATGCAACGGGTGTCAATACAGATGATGAATTAGCCTTGATGTTGCAATTAGAGCAGACATATGGAGCAACCTCTCGTATTATTAGTACGGTTGGTAAAATGCTAGATGATCTTCTAGCAGCAGTTAGGTAGGTGTAAAGTGAGAGTTCCTTCAATTTCGACATATGTTTTAAACAATGCAAGGCGTAATCTAATTTCTGAGGGGAAGTCTGATTTGATGAAGGCTGGCTATGAAATGGCTACTGGACAGGTGTATGATCCAGGTCTTACATTGGGGCGTAAAACAGGACGCTTAATGGATATTGAGAATCAGATGAGTTATCTCGAAGGTTATAGTACAAGCAATAAACTTCTTTCATTGAGATTATCTTCTGTGCAGGCTGCGATTCAAAGTTTAATTGCGTCAGGTGATAAAGAATCAACGCCAGGGTCATTGGTTGTTTTTAATAATATGCTTGTCGGTGATGCAGGAAATGCGACACCATCTGCAGCGCAAGCTGTTGCCCAAAATGCTTTGAGTGCATTTATTTCAGCTTTAAATACTAATTTTAATGGTGAATATATATTTGGTGGGACAAATACGAGTGAACCACCGTTAAAGTTTTATAAAGTAGGTGGTGAAACGGGTCCCAGTAAAATTGTGCACGAAGCGTTTGAGAATTTTCTAAATGGCAGAAAACCAGAAGATCTCACCAGTGAAGAGATGGAAGAATTTATTGATGGGCCTTTTAGTGATTTATTTAATGAAGAGAATTTTAAGGAATTTTTTTCAAATGCTAAGGATGGTTCTACTGAGAAGCATATTGCACCCAATGGTGATAAGGTAGATGTTGTAGTAAGTGCTAATGATAAAGGTTTTCGTGATGCTATGAAAAATCTGATTTTAGTCGCAGAATTTGGTGATATCGGTTTATCAAAAGAAGCACAAGAAAGTCTTTTTTCAAGAGCGCGAGTGTCTGCTGACAATACATCTACAAGTAGTGTTGTGGATGAAATTATTGCAACAGCTTCTAGAGTAGGAAGTACAGAAACAAGGGTTAAAGCGGCTACGCACCAAATTGAAACTCAAGTAGGCCTTCTTAAAGGAGCACAAATTGATATGATTGGTGTCGATGCGGCAGAGGTCGCTCAAAAAGTCAAAGCTTTGGAGGCTATGTTAGAGGCTTCTTATACTTTGACAGATATGATAAGGCGATTAAGTCTTATTAATTATTTAAAATAAAGAGGTTTAGCTGTTTAATGTATCAAATGCGATATGAAGATGTCATGGAAGATGATGCAATGAGCGCACGTGAGCGCGAACGATTTTTATTTGATCGTTGTATCAAGCTCCTTTTAGCTGCAAAAGCCAAAGGTCCTGGTTCTTGTGAAGCTAAGGATGCAGTTCAGTTTGCCCGAAAGCTTTGGGTTATTCTTATTGAAGATCTTGGGCAAGCAGCGAATGCTTTACCACAGGCATTGAAAGCTTCTCTTATTTCTATTGGTTTTTTTATTTTAAAAGAAATTCAGAAATTAGATGAAGGAGAGATTACTGATTTTGATGTTCTTGTTGAGATCTCTGAATCTATTCGTGATGGTTTGGCAGAAAATGCGGAGATATATGAATGAGCAAAAAAACAATCCGTTTGACACTCAAACCAAATGAAAGAATCTTTCTTAATGGTGCTGTATTACGGGTGGATCGTAAAGTAACTTTTGAATTATTAAATGATGCAACTTTTCTTTTAGAAGGGCATGTTTTACAAGTTGAAGATACTGATACTCCTCTTAAACAGCTTTATTTTTCTGCTCAGCTTGTGTTGATTAATCCAAGCGAAGCGGAGAAAGCATTAACTGTGTTTGTTAATCTGTTAAAAAAGTTACTTCAAACCTTTACTGATTGTGACCTTTTGAAAGGCTTAAAGGAGTGTATTTATTTAACTGAGCAAAATAAAATTTTTGAGGTATTAAAAGTTCTTCGTAGTTTGTTTCAGAAAGAAGCACAGATTATGGGTAAAATATCCTCACCAAATACGACAAGTATAAGTGTAAGACAAGTTGGAATGTAACGTTAACGAGGTGTGATATGGCATTGGACGCGGTTAGTGCTCCTAGAAGTTATTCTCAAGATGATGGTGGACAGCCGGAGATGGCTGGAGCAAAGAAGAATGCAGATTATGATATGTTTATAAAGTTGTTGGTAGCACAGATGAAAAATCAAGATCCAACAAAACCTATGGATTCAACAGAATTTGTATCGCAATTAGCAAGTTTTTCATCTGTTGAACAAGCTATAAAAATGAATGAAACACTTTCCCAGATGCTTTCTAATGGATTAATCAACGGAGCAGAGGGGTATGTCGGTAAATATATACAATTTACAGATGAAAAAGATAAAGTTATTGAAGGATATGTGGTTTCTATTGATATTTATAGTGATGGGATAGTTGCGACATTGGACAATGGTGAAAAAGTTGTTATTGGCCCAGGTGTTAAGGTTATGACTGAAAAACCTGATGTAGAGGGTGAGAAACCTGGCGAAAATGGTGAGAAACCTGAAGCTGATGGTCATAAATCTTATGTTGGTAGGTTCTAGAGTATGAATGAAGCTGATGCTATTGATATGGTAACAGCAGCTATATGGACTATTTTAACTGCTAGTGGTCCAGCAGTTTTTGCTGCAATGTCTGCAGGTATTATTATTGCTTTATTTCAAGCTTTAACACAAATTCAGGAAATGACGCTGACATTTATTCCAAAAATTATTATTATTTTTTTAGTGTTAGCATTTACAGCTCCGTTTGTTGGAGGGCAGATTTATGCTTTCACACAATTAGTTTATAATCGAATAGAAACGGGATTTTAGAAGTTTTTGTTAACGGTATATCACAAGATACTAGAATATTTTTATATTTGCATACGTAAAACTATTAACTGATAAGCTTTCTTATATAAGCTAAATTACTATATTTAATGCATAAATAAATGTAATATCATTGAAATTTTTGGGAAAATTCCCTGTAAAATGCACATTAAATTTTAAGAAAAGCCCTTTTTGCTTTTATAAATAATAATCACTTACTTCACACTAATTGTTTTAGTTCAATTATTATTCTGCAAATTTCATATCTATTTTATGCAGCACTTTCTTTCTCTATCGCAATTAATTTCCCATCTGCTTTTTGTGCTGTAGGCAGCTCTTCTTTCTTTACCATTTCACGTTGTTGCATCGGTTGATACTTATATTCTTCTTCAGCATTTAAAAAGAAAAAGTTATCATTGTCTGTGACTGGTTTCATCATTTCCTGACGGATAAGCTCATTAATATGTGCAAGCATATCAGAAATATTTGCTGAAAGAGGATAATGAGGCATGGGTTCAACAATAGGAGCCATTTTTGTAAGTTTTTGAGTTTGTTGCACTTCATTTTTAGAAAAGGCTATTTGTGGCATTAATGCTGCAAAGCACATTGTTGAAACAACTCCCCTCGGTTTCATAATCACTACCCCTCGTTACATTAACTACTCAATGACTCGCGAGAATAATCGACTTTTTTTATAAAATCAAGCTGCTAATAGGTATTCCTTATATTTAATTCAAGAGCTTAATTTGTAGACAGCTTTTTAGAAAAGCGAGTGTTAATAATTGATCGTACTTATATATAGGAAAAATATATATAAATAAGATGCTTAGATAAAGAAAAACTGAATTTTCATTTTATATAATTTTTTTCTGAATATTTCTCATTTATAGAATAGGATTATTCAAATCTGTTTTATAGACTTATCAAAATTATTTTGAAATGTTTTTTTGAAAGCTATTCTTTGTAAGACACTAAAATAAATAAAATTTTCTTTGTTAAAATCCAGTATATTAAGAGCTCCTTTTTTCATTTTATAAATATTTAAGGTTATGTAGCATTAGTTTCTTTTTATAAAAAAATGACTGAATTAGAATTGTCTTACGTACACTTGTTTTGTTTTTTGTAACACTATCTTCTGTTTTTGAAATAATAATTAGCAGACTCTTTGAAATTGTGTTGCTACTTTCTTGTCATTAGAGTTGATATTTTAATGATTAGCAATCAGGATCGAAGCAAAATTAGTTAGATAAAGAAAAAAGGATCAAGTTTTGAATGTAGAGTATAAATCACTAAATTTTATTAATTTTTTCAGAACTTAGATTATACCAAGATTGATGGTATCAGAGTCTACTATTATTCAATATTCAAATTTTACTTTTTGTAGAAAATTTTGAAGAGTATGCAAGTGCTAAAGACGAGTTTTTATTGGTAATAAAGAGCAATAGGTACATCATTGATGGTTGTTACTTGAATATCCATATCATAAATGTCTTTAAGAATTTTAGGCTGGATAATTTCTTTTGGACTCCCACAATAAATAGCTTTACCATTTTTGATTGCTACAATCAAATCTGAATAATATGAGGCAAAATTAATATCATGCATAACAAGAAGAATGGTTTTTTTTAATTCATTGGCTGTGCGGCGCAGTTGCTTCATCATTGAAACGGAATGTTTCATGTCGAGGTTGTTCAATGGTTCATCTAATAAAAAATAGTCAGTATTTTGACAAATGACCATTGCAATAAAAGCACGTTGACGTTGTCCTCCAGAAAGTTCATCTAAAAAGCGCATTTCTAAGTTTTCTAAACCAAGATATTTAATAGCACTGTCAATAAATTGTTTATCTTCATTGTTATACCGACCTTTAGAATAAGGATAGCGCCCAAAGCTTACTAAATCACGAACTGTTAGACGGACAGGTAAAGGATTATCTTGACGTAAAAGTGAAAGTTTTTTAGCTAAAATATCGTGTGGTGTCGTTTGAATATCAAAGCCATCGACATTAATTGTACCTTTAGTAATTGGCAGAAGGCGTCTAATCATCATCAAAAGAGTTGATTTTCCTGAACCATTAGGGCCAATAAGAGAAATAATTCCTCCCTCTGGTAAATGAAGGCATAAATTATCAATAACCTTCCTAGCTCCATAGGTTTTGGAAAGATGATTGATTTCAATCATTTTAATTGTCCCTTCATCAATAGAGTTAAGAAGACGATACCACCAAAAAATTCAATAATAAAACTTAGTCGTCCTCCCATATTCAAGATTTGTTCTAAAATAAATTGTCCGCTTACTAAAGAAATTATAGCTAGTAATATTGCAATGGGGACAACAACATGGTGTTTTTTTTGAGGTGAGAGTTCATAAGAAAGATTAGCGACTAATAGTCCCAAAAAAGTGACTGGCCCAACAAGTGCTGTAGAAATCGATACAAGAATAGAGATGAAAATAAGGATAGTTGTAGCACTTTTGTGATAATCAACACCAAGATTAACAGCAGTTTCGCGTCCAAGAGAAAGAACATCAAGTAAGTGGTGTAAACGCCAACCGAGCAAGCTTACGATAAAAACAATGATTGTAGCAAAGCCAATTAATGATGTATTGAATTTATTAAAATTTGCAAACATAATATCTGTTAAATTCATCATTTGATCTGGATTCAGTTGTAATTGCATAAACATGCGTAAGCTGAAAAAAAATCCACCAAAAACAACACCGATCAATAAAGTAAGATGAAGACCTTGAATGTTTCCTGAAAATAACCAGCGAAAGAGGCTTGTTGAAAAAATAATAAGAATAATAGCTTCAAGAATTAATTGCCCTTCCTCACTGAGGAATGGTAAAGAAAGAGAGTCGAGAAAATAAAGAATAACGGTTTTGATTAAAATATAAAGCTGATCAAATCCCATGATTGAAGGTGTCAAAAGACGATTATTAACGACTGTTTGAAATAAAACAGTAGAAACAGCAATTGTATAAGCAATGAGAAGAAGAGAAACAAGTTTTGCGAAACGAAATTTCCAAGTAAAAGTAGTTATATTCCATAGCATATAAAGGCTAATCATGATACACGCTATTATGGTCAGCGTTGTCAATATCATTATAGTCGCTTTTTTTCTATCCAAGACGCTGTCTCCAGTGTAAAAGCAGTATGATAAAAATAAAGCTACCAATAACACCCATTACAGTACTGATAGGAATTTCAAAATCGTGATGAAGGACCCGTCCTAAAAGATCACAGATTAATACTAATCCAGCTCCACTAATCATCACCCAAGGAGCACTATGACGCATATTGTCCCCCATGAAATTTGAGATGAGATTTGGAATAATCAATCCGATAAAAGGAATACGGCCAACTGTACAAGTGGTCAAAGCGGTAATTGATGCAACGATAAAGAGCCCAAAAAACATAACAGTACGGTAATTAAGGCCAAGATTATTGGTTAAATCTTCTCCAAGGCCAGCTACGGTGAAGCAATGAGCAGCAAAATAAGCAAGAACGCATAAGGGAAAAGACAGCCATAAAAGTTCATATTTCCCATCAATAATCATTGAAAAACTACCAAATAAATGAGCTTGAAGGGATGGAAGAAGCATTTCATGGTCAGCAATAGCATTTGTTAGGGAATTAATAACATATCCCAGCATAATTCCTATGAGTGGTACAATGAGAACAGATTTTAAAGGAATCTTGTATAATAAAAACATAAAAATCAACGTACCAATCATTGCAAAAGCTGTGGAAACGGCCATTTTTCCAAGTACAGATATGTCAGGAATAAAAATCATGACGAAAAGAATGCCAAGTGACGCGGATTCAACTGTTCCAGCTGTTGAAGGTTCAACAAAACGGTTACGTGTTAACAATTGCATAATCATTCCTGAGAGAGCAAGTGACATACCCGTCAAGAGTACTGCAATTGTTCGGGGAAGACGCGTTTGCCAAAAAAGAAGCCACGCTTTTAAGTTGCCTGATAATAAATCAGCGAGTGTCATATCAGAATAGCCAACAAAAATACTACAAGCAGAAAGTACTGCAATGATCGCTATGGCTATCCAATAATTTGTCACATCAAATTCTTTTAAAAAAATAACAGAAACTCTTTGTATAACAGCTTCTGTTATTAAATCTTATTTTTATAACGAGCAAGCTATTTTAACTGTTTTTATTTATTTTCTGCGAAAGCTTTGCTGATTTGCTTTGTTGCTTCGTTAAGTCCAGTTAAGCCGCCACTTGCACGATACCAGCTCCAAGAATCTAGGTAAATAATCTGATTTTTTTTCCCAGCAGTTGTGCGGTGAACAAGTTCATTGTTTAACAACTCTGCTGCAGATTTTCCTTCCCGTCCAATTGCTGCATCGCGATCAATAACTAGTAACCAATCAGGATTGGTTTCAAGAATGAACTCAGGAGAAATAGGTTGACCATGTTTGTGCACAACTATCTTATCAGTTGCAGCAGCAATTCCAAAGTCAGTATGAATAATATCTATACGTGACTTTGGACCCAAAGCATTTATTTTTCCACCTGAAGTCATTAGAACGAGTCCCGTTCCTTTTCCCTGCGTATTTTTACGAACCATTGCTAAATTTTCTTTGAACGTTGCAATTTCTTGTTCTGCTTCTTTCTCTTTACCAAAAATTTTTCCAAGAATGGTAACATTCCGTTCAATATTTTGGAGAGCATTTTCATACCCTACTGTCAGATCAATTGTTGGAGCGATTTTGGATAAGTCTTGATATTTAGATTTCGTTCTTGAAGAAATAATAATAAGGTCAGGCTGGAAAGCAGCGATTTTCTCATAATTAGGTTCAAAGAAAGTACCTATTTTCTCATATTTTGCATCATCGAAATGTTGCAAATATATGGGTTTTTTTCCTTCAGGAACACCAACAACAGCATTAATGCCTAAACGATTTACATTATCGAGTGATGCAAGATCAAAAAATACAACCTTTTTGGGATTGTTAGGAACAGAAGTTGTGCCTGAAGCGTGCTCAACCGTTAGATTTGCGCACGCGGTAGTTATAAAGCTCATTATTACAGTTAAAATAGAAACTGCCCGTATTAGACGTTTAACAATCATTATTTTGTCCTTTTCTTTTAAAAACACTTTTAAGATCAAGATCCTTATATTGAATTTTTCTACATAATAAATATACAGTAAGAACACACTATGTTATCAAAATGATTTAAGATACGTACTGTTTAGTGTATAATGCAGTGCCAATCAAGAATTAAATTTATTTTGTGTTTTTCGTATTATACACACTTTTTGGGGTAGTTTGCAAAAAATTATTAAGTGAGCTGATAAAGCATATTTATAATTTTATTTCTTTTGTTGATTAAAGCTTATTAATATTTTCGTTCTTTTAAAAAAATGAGCGATTAAAAGAGTTTGCGATTATTAAATGCTTTGACTTAAAAAGATGAGCGCTGTTTTTCTTTTTTAACCTAAGAGGTGATTTCGTTTCTTTTTCTATTTATCTAGAGTGTTTTATGCAGTTTAGTGCAAAGTATGGTTTATGCGAGGAGGATATTCAACGCAGTAAGAGGTCTTGTTTATTGCGTAGACGTGCAATCCATTGATTTTCGCGAATAGTTGTATTGTATATTGTAATGAGTTCATTCTTTTTAATTGTGGCTGTAACAGTTGCTTTTTCTAACAGTCCGCAAGGAATAGCTTGATGAGCACGTGCTTCTTCAACGCTCATGATCCAAGCACGGTAGCTGTAAAGACCTATAAAATCTAATTGTTCACCAGGGTGTAAATCTTTTTTAGCAATGGCACAAACCTCTGCTACTGGGTAGTGAAGTGGTGCCATATCTGTTTTTCCATATAACATAATGCGCGCGCAGGTAAGCGGAATTTCCATTGCAGTTAAGTGATAGGGACGGTGAAAGGTAAAATAAGGTCCTTGACCGATTTTTAAATCTTCCATACGTTCACGCAAACGTGGATGCGTTATTTCTGCAATGACGAAAACACCAGGGGCAACTCCTTCACCTATTGAATAATCTACAACACCGCATCTGTTTAAAATACCACCATCTTGTTTTGGAATAAGTACTTTATTTAAATCTTTGAGTGCAGCTTTAGGACCGTGCATTCCTGGGCAATCAGGAAGGAGTCCTGTTGCATTAGCAATTGCTGCCATTTCAACCATTGTTTTGGACCCATCGATAAATTCAACCAACATTCGAACATTCATGTTGCGCCGTTTGGCTTCTTCTTCGTAAGCATCAGGGGTAGCATCTAAAATGAGTGGATTATTTTTTCCTTTACCTACTGCAACAATTTTATGACCGAGTGCTGAAACAAATTCAATGAGTTCCATACAAGATGTCGGTTCATCACCGGCACCAAGTGTATAAATAAGACCTCGTTTATCTGCTTCATATTTGAGGTAAGCACCAATCGTAACATCCGCTTCCACATTCATCATGACAAGATGTTTATTGTTACTAAGTGCTTTGTAACCAATTTCTGCTCCTGCTTCAGGATGTCCTGTCGCATCGACAATAATGTCAATTTGTTCATGGCGTAAAACAAGGTCTAAATCATTTGTAGCAGCAATCAGGCCTTTTTCAATAGTTTTGGTTAAAGCAGTAGTGTTTTCAACTTCACGTACATGCCCTTCTTCTCCATAGGCTAATGCAGCAGCATCAAAAATACGCGATGGTGTGCGGGTTGCAACAGCTGCGATTGTTATGCCATCTATCTGTGTAATACTTGATAATAAATCTGTTCCCATTTCACCACAACCAATTAATCCAATACGAATGGGGTTATGGGTCTCTGCATGCTGTTTTAAATCACGCGCTAAACCTGTTAGGTTTATGTTGCTGGTCATTGTTGTTTCCTATTTGAATTTTTCTTTAAGAAAACATTTTATTATTAATAAATGCGCTTATCGATGAGATATTTAGGATTTATATTGTTGATGCTCTAAACAATAGCTTTTATAAAAGCAAGAGGGAAGGCATTTAGTTTTTCATCCAGCAAAATAAGGATAGTGTTATGCAACGAAAAATAGCAGTGCAAGATATAGCCAATTTCATTGGAAAAGAAATTGGCTTATCGCAGTGGCGTCTTGTTACTCAAGATATGATTAATCAATTTGCATATGCAACCGATGACCATCAATGGATTCATGTAGATGAAGAAAAAGCGAAAAAAACGCCTTTTGGAGGCACTATTGCTCATGGTTTTTTAACATTGTCACTTTTGTCTGTGTTAGCTTATGAGGCATTGCCAGAGTTGGAAGGTGCAACAATGGGGATTAATTATGGTTTTGATAAAGTTCGTTTTATGAATCCTGTAAAAACAGGAGCACGAGTCCGTGCTCGTTTTATTTTAAATAATGCTAAAGTTCGTCCTTCTGGTCGTGTTGTTTTTCATTATGAAGTAACGATGGAGATTGAACAGTTAAAAAATCCAGCTCTTATTGCCGACTGGCTTATTATTGCTATGATTGGGGAAAATAAGTCCGCATCTGAAACTGTTTAATTTTGTTTTGTCCAATTTCTATGCAATTTGATCATCAATCTATTCGACAATTATATTGAGAATAATTAAAAAATAATCACTATCATCATTAGTGCGGTATTGTATAGCGTTGGTAGCCATAGCTAATTGCTAGAACACCTAGATTGCCACCATCAAGATATCCAGCGAGCAAAGTAGCACTGATTAAAGAAATGACTATGATTGTAAAACCAGTAATGATACTAGTGAGTGGTACAGGGGGATAAGGATATTGTCTGATGATCTGAAAGTGGTTGGTTTCCATAGAATGGATGGCTTCAACTAAATTATGCTCGATTGTTTTAAAAGATAATTCTGCTGTGCATGCATAAAAAGGAATAGCTGTAAGAGGAGAACAAAAATCACTGAAGAAATTCCTATGTCGCTTCCTCTTACAACACGGGGAATAGGTAAAAGATAAAAGGCAGCTATAATAAAGGGAATAGCACGAATACTATCGATAATAGATAATCAAAAGGCAATAAATAAGGGATGATGGAAAAAGTCTTTCTGTGCAGTTGTATGAAGCAACAAACCAAGCTGCGGTCCTAAAATAATGGCCATAAATAAGCACTGATTGTCATGAATAATGTAAAAATAGCAGTGGGAAGCTCAACATAAAGAATGTTAAATGTAGCCAAAAACCTCACAATATTGACTCTTTTCGGTCAACTATTAAATGGCTTTTTAGAGCTACTTTATTGTATTCAGGAAGACCTAAAAAGACGTACGATAGTTTTTCTTTGGACTGTATCAAGGTTACCTATGAAAAATACGCGCTCTTAAGCTTGTTTCATTTTCAAGGAGATTAAGAAAAGTTCTTTGAACAATGTCACTGGCAATGTTGTTTAGGTAACGGCTTCTTGACCTGTTGATTTAATTTTTTGCAAATTACATAGGAAGCTGTGGCGTTACAGTTTTGGCATAGCAATAGTTGCATCTCTTTGAAGTGAGGTGAAATTTTTTGATACATTTTTCTTCTGCAATTTATCCTTGGTTAAGAACAACAGTATAGGAAGTGTGAAAGATAAAGGAAGAGAGAAAAAGAAATAATCCAATGATTGTGCATTGGAGCAGTTATTCAACTTCATACGTGTTTATCTTTCTTTTGTTTTTGTATAAAGGTTTTACAGGACAATTTTGTGTATTCGAATTATCTTGAAAAAAATTAAAAAGTATAAAAGCTTTAGAGAGTACTCAATCATTTTTATTTTAAAAATGATATTATCTTTTTATCCTCTGTTACGAAGTGTTTATCTTTGAACAAACATATCCTATTAATGGAAGAGGTTTACTCTGACTTAGGTCAATATATTTTAAATTGTGATCTTTTTTGTGGAACCAATAGTATTTTCAAAACTTCTTTAAGAACTGATGATCAGGTGATCAAATGATATTTTTGCATGCAATGATCGATAAGATCAGCATTGTTTGCAAGAGAAGAGCTCGTGTCTATAGGGTGGTGGGAGTCACGTAAGAGAGCTTTTTCAATTTTCTTAAGATGTAGCAGTCTTTTGAGAAATCAAAAAATTTACCACCATTTTATTGAAACGAAACAAATTTTTGCACAGGCAAATTTGAGTTTCTAAATGCTATGGAATAGGAAAGAGAGAATGTTTAAAAAGAGTTTTTTATCAGCAACAATGATGTTGACATCTTTGATGGGAGCGGGGTTTATGTTGGCTACTTCTGATGTAGCTGCTGGAACAGTTGCTAAAATAGAAAAAGGTAAAGCAATTTTACGCGCAGGACCAGCTACAACTTATAAAGTTACGGCGGTAGTTCCTACTGGAGCGAAGGTACAAATTAATGGCTGTCTCGCTGATAAAGTATGGTGTTTACTTCAACATAATGAAACGGTTGGTTGGGCATCTGCAAATTATTTTAATGTTGACAATATTCCCGTAATTTCTTTTATGCAGATTAAAAGAAAGCCACAACCTGTTATTCAAAAGCAAATAGTACAAGAAAAACAGGTTATCTCTCATCCAAACAATACGCCTACTGCTACAGTAGCAGAGAAAAAGGTGCAAAAAAAAGATGAAACAAGTGCGACGATTAATAAGAAGCCTGTAGATATTAAGGATATTGTACCCACGGGTATGAAAAAAACTGATGATCGAATAATTTTAAAACCTTCTGAAAATACACGTGAAATATCTATAAAACGAGTAACAGCTTATAATCCTTTATTTCCAGATAATGTCAATTTTGAAAATGCTGAACGCAGTGAAACACGCTATCGTGTTATAACATATCCTACTTTATAAAAAATAAAGAAAACTTTCTTGTATTTTTCTGAAGAAAAAATAAACAAAAATAGCAGCATAAAGAGAATTTTTATGCTGCTATTTCCGTTTAGATAGCTGATTTAGGTGTGATCAAATTACGAGAGATGAGAAGTTCAGCAATCTGAACTGCATTCAATGCTGCTCCTTTCCTTAAATTATCAGCAACAACCCAAAAAGCTAAGCCATTTTCGACGGTAGCATCTTCGCGAATACGGCTAATAAAAATATCATCCTCTCCTGCGCATTCATAGGGAGAGATGTAACCACCATCTTCTTGTTTATCTATGATTTGGCAACCAGGTGTATTGCGTAGGAGCGCGCGCGCTTCATGGGCACTTAATGGTTTTGCAAATTCAACATTAACAGATTCAGCATGACCAATAAAGACAGGGACTCGAACAGCAGTAGCCGTTAATTTGATCTTGGGGTCAAGAATTTTTTTTGTTTCGGCCATTATTTTCCATTCTTCTTTAGTATAGCCGTCTTCCATAAAAACATCGATATGAGGAATGATATTAAAAGCGATGCGTTTAGTAAACTTTTTTAATAAGATTGGATCAGCAACGAAAACAGCTCGTGATTGTTCAAATAGTTCATCCATTTCTTCTTTACCAGCTCCAGAGACTGATTGATAAGTGGATACAACAACGCGTTTGATGATTGCTGCATCATGGAGAGGTTTTAAAGCAACAACAAGTTGAATGGTTGAACAATTAGGATTGGCAATAATGTTACGTTTAGAAAATGCTTTAATGCTTTCTGCATTTACTTCTGGCACAATCAAGGGAACATTGATATCATAACGCCATGTGGAGGAGTTATCGATGACTACACAACCAGCAGCGCTAATCTTAGGAGCGTATTCTTTGGAAATAGTTCCTCCAGCAGACATGAGACACAAATCAGTGTCAGAAAAGTTATATGTATCAAGCGCTTTGACTTTTAAAGTTTTGTTGCCATAAGAAACACTCTGTCCTATTGAGCGTCGTGAAGCCAAAGGAACTATTTCGCTAGCTGGAAAGCAACGCTCTTCTAGAATTGTTAATATTTCACGCCCAACATTTCCCGTAGCACCAACAACTGCAACTTTAAAATTCATATTTTCACTTCTTTCTCTATTTTATAAAACAGATATGACGCTAATTTTTCTTAGGTTAAATCTAACAAAGAGGGTAAATTAGCCAAGAAATTTGCATATTTTAATTATTACTTTCTTAGGACCAATTGTATACATACAATTATCATGATGAGGGTACTATAGATCACTTTACTTGACAATATACTGCTTCCTTGGTTTTTTTAGAACTGGAGAGAGTTTCAATTTTTTCTGTCAAATTAATAAATATTATTTTTCATGAGGTTTTGATTGAGCAGACTGCTAATCTGTTATTGATTATCGTTTTTTCAGGCCTTTTTGTTGCATAAGGAACAGAGTTTAAGGCAACAGGTCTATTTTTGTTAGCAGGTGATGAGTAAAATTATTTTATGCATTTATCAATTGATATTCAAAGAAATAATATGAGTTTTATGGAAGCAGAGAATGAGTTTCTTTGTTGAAAAAAATTAAAGCTTTAACGTTATTAGTCAGTAGAATAGTTTTCTTAAGATTTTCTTTGGGTATGTATTTTAAAAAACTGATCGAGAGAAAATATGTTTTGATATAAAATTTGGTTTTATGAAAAGGAAAATAAAAACTATTTTTTTTCATTATGTTTTAAAGGACGCGCTTCTGAAGTAAGCATAATGGGAACACCACTACGAATAGGATAGGCGAGTTTTGCTTTTAATGAAATTAATTCTTGTGTTTTTTTATTTAAAGAGAGCGGCTCTTTTGTGAGTGGGCAGACCAGTAATTCAAGCATCTTAGGATCAGTTGTCATTTTTTTCATGTTTGAAAATCCGTTAATGTAAGAGATGATATGCCCCTGTTTGTTTCATAAGTGAACGTTCAGTTAAAGCAAGGAGAGTTTGGGCGCGACTTGCAATATCTGGTGCTTCCAGTAAAGCTTGCTTTTCTTCTGGAGTAAAGGGAATAAGAGTTGAAAGAGCATTAACGAGTACAGGTGTAGGCGTTTGTAAAATATTATTCCAATTATGTTCAATTTCATGAAGTATAAGATAATTTTCGATCGTATTGAGTAAATTTTCTCGATTAATATTCTCTGAGTTTTCATATTCTTGTAAATCTTTTATATTAAATTCGATGATGGCAATCCGATAAGGCTTTTTGCTCGCTAATTCTTTTTTTAAGGTAAAACGACAAATACCTTGTAATACGATAAGAAGTCGTCCATTTCCTGTTTCATTATAATTTGTAATACGACCAACACAGCCCATTTCATAGAGTTCTGAGGATAAATCATCTGTACTCGATGATAACGGCTGAATGATTCCTAATAGACGATTAGATGTCATAGCGTCTTCAATCATTTCAAGAGCACTTGGTTCAAAAATGTTAAGCGATAAAAAACCTCCAGGAAGCAATAATGCGCCTTCTAAAGGAAAAATGGCAATTTGTTTTGGTAAGTCATGTTCACAATTATAGTGGATATTACCAGCTTTCATGAGTGTTCTATAACCTTTATCCAATACAGTTTCGTACCTAGAATTATTATAATTTTTTATTATAAGAAAATTATAATATTATGAGCGAGACTATACCACATAATAACATAATATAAGTTATTATAATGAAAAAAACTATAATCTCTCCTTATAGAGAAAAGTAAGAGAAACAACAATATCTTGGGTTGTTTTCAGTAAGATTTTAAAGAATATGAGTTCCTCTCAAGTAAAGATTTATAAGGGTAGTTTGAAAAAACAAGGTTATTATAAAAAACTTTGAAATTTAGAGTGCTATAATCAGTTTTTTAATGACAGTGTAGAGAAGATAAGTTATAGCAAAAATATGTTGGAAAGAATGTCATTGCTTCTTTCATTCTTTGCGGGAGAGTGCAAAATGTGAACTTTCGCATCTGCCGCCAAAGAGAAAAATAATCCGCAATCTTGCAGGTTTGAGACAAAGGGTAAGAAAGACAACCACAATATAGAGTGGTAAACGTGGCTTTGGAGAAATTATGGACACCGATTTGCAGACATTTGAGACATTGCCTTTAAAAAAACTTCCTTTACATAATTTACATGAAAAAGCACAAGCGAAATTTGGCGCTTTTGCTGGTTGGATGATGCCTTTAGTCTATCCTCTAGGTGTTTTGAAAGAGCATTTGCATACACGTGCTCAGGCTGGTCTTTTTGATATCTCTCATATGAAGTTAATAGCTATTGAAGGGCAAGAAGCAGCTGAATTTTTATCTTATGCACTTCCTATTGATGCATTCCTTTTAAAAAAAGGCCAATCACGCTATAATTATTTGCTGAATGAGCAAGCTGGTATTCTTGATGATCTTGTTCTTACGCGTTTAGATGAATATCGTTTTATGCTGGTTGTTAATGCAGGGAATGCACAGGCTGATTTTGCCGAACTTCAAAAACGTGCAGTTGGTTTTGACTGTAAAATAGTTGCGCTTGAGAGAGTTTTGCTTGCTCTTCAAGGTCCGCAGGCTGCCTCTGTTTTGGCTGACGCAGGTTTGCTTGGTAATGAGCTTTTGTTTATGCAAGGGTTTGAGCCATACCAAGATTGGTTTGTAACACGTTCTGGTTATACAGGAGAGGACGGTTTTGAAATTGCACTTTCAGAAAGTCAGGCACGTTCATTAGTTGAAAAATTACTCGATGATTATCGTGTTGAATGGATCGGTCTTGCTGCGCGTGATAGTCTTCGACTGGAGGCGGGATTGTGTTTACATGGTAATGATATTACACCTGATACCACTCCTATTGAGGCTGCACTGACATGGGCTGTGTCCAAGAGTGTTCGGGAAAAAGCTAAGTTTTATGGGGCAGAAGCTTTTCTTAGAGCATATCAGAAAGGGCCTTCTCGTTGTCGTGTTGGTTTAAAACCACAGGGACGTCAGCCTGTACGTGCAGGTGCAGTCCTTCTAGATGATAAGGGGAAACAGATTGGAATAGTGACATCGGGTGGTTTTGGTCCTTCTTTTAATGGTCCTGTAGCAATGGGCTATGTTCCTATTGATTGGAAAATCGAAGGAACAGAAGTTTTTACTGAAGTGCGTGGCAAAAAAATCATGTTGTCTGTTCATTCGCTTCCTTTTGTTGAACAACGTTATTTTAAGGGATAATTGTTTATGTCTGAAATTTATTTTACGCAAGATCACGAATGGATAAGTGTTGAGGGACAGATCGCTACGGTTGGAATTACCAATCATGCTCAAGAGCAGTTAGGTGATTTGGTATTTGTTGATTTGCCACAGAGCGGAACACATATTTCTAAGGGAGATGCAGCTGCTGTTGTTGAGTCTGTTAAAGCGGCATCGGATGTTTATGCACCTATTGATGGAGAAGTGATTGAAGCTAATGAAGCTTTAGCAGGTGATCCTGCGTTGGTAAATCAGCAAGCCGAAAAGGAAGGTTGGTTATGGAAAATGAGGATACAGGATAAGACACAGCTTGATGAGTTATTAGATGAATCTTCTTATCGTGCATTGATTGGGTAAAATTATGCAAGAACATCGTTTTGTTTCGCGGCACATAGGGCTTCGATCTGATGAAATACAAAAAATGCTTAGGGTGTTAGCGCTTGATTCAATAGAAGCTTTAGTTTCTCAAGCTGTTCCTGAGTCTGTTCATTTGAAACGATTGCTTAATTTACCAGAAGCAGCAAATGAAGAAAAAGCTTTGGAAGAATTATCGAAGATTATGGAACGCAATAATGTCCGGAAGAGTTTTATTGGACAAGGCTATTATGGAACATTTGTACCACCTGTTATTTTGCGTAATTTTTTTGAAAATCCGGCTTGGTATACCGCTTATACACCCTATCAGGCAGAGATTAGCCAGGGCCGTTTAGAGCTTTTGTTTTATTTTCAAACATTAATAAGTGAATTGACTGGATTACCTGTTGCGGCTGCTTCACTTCTTGATGAGGCAACAGCTTTAGCTGAAGCTAATGCGGTGGCTGTCCGTTTTGCACGTGAGAAAAAAACAAAAATTTTGATTCAAGGCCTTTTACATCCTCAAACATTGAGTGTTGCGCAGACACGTGCTGAAACACAGGGCATTCACATGAGCGAAAAAGGTGAAATTTGTTCTGATACGGCCGCTGTTGTTTTACCATGGCCAGATACAAGAGGATGCTTTAATGATTATAATGAAGTTATTAAAGAGGCAAAGGAGAAGGGGGCTCTAGTTATTGTCGTCGCAGATCCTTTAGCTCTTACCCTTATGGAAGCACCAGCCAAATGGGGAGCTGATATTGTTGTTGGTTCTATGCAGCGTTATGGAGTTCCAATGGGTTTTGGTGGTCCTCATGCAGGTTATCTTGCCGTGAGTGATGCTTTAATGCGTTTAATTCCAGGGCGTATTGTTGGGCAATCGACAGATACAAAAGGGCGTACTGGTTTTCGATTAGCATTGCAAACGCGTGAACAACATATTCGACGTGATAAAGCAACATCGAATATATGTACTGCGCAGGCTTTGTTGGCTAACATGGCAGTGGCTTATGCTATTTGGCATGGTCCAAAAGGTCTACAGGAAATTGCCAAACGTGTTCACGGTTTAACATGTCGTTTTGTTGCTGGTTTAGAAGCGGTGGGTATCCATTGTGAGGGTAAATATTTTTTTGATTGTATTAGTGTTTTTGTCGAGAAGAGAGCTCAAGATATTGCAAATCAAGCAAAAATGGGTGGGCGGCTTGTGCGTGTTCTTAATGATGATTGGGTTGCAATTAATTTTGATGAATTATCAACAGAAGAAGATGCTATTGCTTTAGCACAGCTTTTTAACGCACAATTAGCTGATGAAACTGCTACAAGGCTTTTTGGCAAAGAGCGTGATTCTGCTTTTCTTTCGCAGTCATTTTTTCACGCAGTGCATTCAGAAACTGACATGATGCGCTTTTTACGTCGCTTATCAGATAAGGATTTAGCACTGGATCGGGCAATGATTCCACTTGGTTCTTGTACAATGAAACTGAATGCTGCGGCTGAGTTAATACCTGTGAGTTGGCCTACAGTGGCTAATATACATCCTTTTGCACCTAAAGAGGATGCGTTGGGATATCGGGAAATGATGAACCAGTTAAATGCATGGTTATGTGAAATTACAGGGTTTGCTCAAGTTTCTTTTCAGCCTAATTCTGGTGCTCAAGGTGAATATGCTGGACTTTTGGCTATTTGGCGATATCATCAATCTCGTGGTGATCATCAGCGTAATATTTGTCTTATTCCTGCATCAGCACATGGAACTAATCCAGCTTCAGCACATATGGCAGGGATGGAAGTTGTAGTAGTGAAATGCTTAAGTGATGGTGATGTTGATATTGATGATCTTAAAGCGAAAGCACAATTGCATAAAGCTCATTTAGCAGCTTTAATGATTACTTATCCTTCAACACATGGTGTTTATGAGGAAAACATTAAGGACATTTGTGCCATTATTCATGAAAATGGTGGGCAAGTCTATTTCGATGGAGCTAATTTAAATGCACTTGTAGGTCTTGCACGTCCTGCGGATATGGGAGCGGATGTTTGTCACATGAACCTTCATAAAACATTTGCGATTCCTCATGGTGGTGGAGGTCCTGGTGTTGGCCCGATTGGCGTTGGAATGCATTTAAAACCGTTTTTACCTGGCCACGAACAAGATAAGACGACTCATGCCGTTTCAGCAGCTCCCTATGGCAGTGCTTCTATTTTAGTGATTACATGGATGTATATTCGGATGATGGGAGCTGATGGATTAAAATGTGCAACACAGATAGCAATATTAAATGCTAATTATGTTGCTGAGCGTCTCTCAAAGGCTTATTCTATTCTTTATCGGGGTAAACATGGGCGTGTTGCACATGAATGTATTGTGGATACACGGTCTCTGAAAGAGCAATATGGAATCAGTGTGGATGATATTGCAAAACGTCTTATTGATTATGGATTTCATGCTCCAACAATGTCATTTCCAGTTCCTGGAACTTTGATGATTGAGCCAACTGAATCAGAACCGAAGGCAGAAATTGATCGTCTTTGTGATGCTTTGTTATCTATTGCTGAAGAATCTAAGAAAATTGGTGAAGGCATTTGGCCGAAAGATGATAATCCATTGGTGAATGCACCGCATACATTAGCAGACACTTTAGACGATAATTGGAAACGGGCTTATTCGAGAAAAGAAGCTGCTTTTCCTGATCCTCGCTTTGATCCAGCAAATAAATATTGGCCGCCTGTTTCACGTATTGACAATGTTTCTGGTGATAGAACTTTGATTTGTTCTTGTCCACCATTGGTGAACACGGTTTAAATTTATTTTCTTATGTTTCAATTAAGCAAGTCTATATCAAGCCTGTGGAGTTGGATATAATTTGTTTCGATTTTTGTTTAAGGCTGATCATGGCTATCTTAGATTCATTTTATGAGAATTCGAAGATTTAAATGTAAATACGTTTATAACGAGAACCAAGAGAAGTAAGAATTTCGTAAGGAATAGTCCCTGCATCTGCAGCAACATTTTCGACAGTTTGATGTTTTCCAATAAGTTCTACCCAATCACCACGTTTTGGTTTTTCATGCTTAAGATTGGTTGCATCAACAATAATAGAATCCATAGAGATTTGTCCAATGATGGGTAGTTTGTGTTGGTTGAAATAAACGGAACCTTTGTTAGAAAGGTTTCGTAGCCAGCCATCGGCATAACCAATAGAAATGGTGGTAAGAATGCTGGGCTTTTGAGTGATGAAACTTCCCCCATAACCTACAGGAGTTCCCGCTTCAGTGCAGCGGCTTTGAATAACTTGAGCCTTAAGTTTTAAAACAGATTTAAGAGATGTGGGATGTTTTTGATGGGGATCAATTCCATAAAGTCCAATACCTGGGCGAACAAGATCAAAATAAAAGTCTGGGTCAAGAAAGATTCCTCCAGAATTAGCAAGTGAAGCTTTACAGGCAGGAAGTTGTGCAAGTGCTTTTTTCATAGCGTTTTTTTGTTCGCAATTGGATGTGTGTGTTGCATTGTCTCCATTAGCAAGATGGCTGATAATGTATTTTATGTCTGCTATTTCGAAGAGAGTAGGATTTTGGATCAACCATTGTAGCTCTCCTTGATCGAGCCCTAGTCGATTCATATTAGTATCAATTTGAATGATTGCTGGAAATTTTTTACCATTTTTTTGACAATGCATTTGCCAGTTTTCAATTTCATTCCGAGAATTAAGAACAGGGACAATACCAGTTTGAGTCACGAATTCTTCTGCAGTAGGGGGAATACCATTCAGAAGGATAAGGGTAACATTATTTGGTAAAATAGCTTTTAATTGGAGTGCTTCTTTAAGATGGGCAATAAAAAAAGTGCGGCAACCAGCTTGATAAAGTGCAGGGGCAATTTTTTCAGCTCCTAGCCCATAGGCATCAGCTTTTACAACAGCTGAACATTCTACAGGAGCAACACGTTGGACTAAGGTTTTATAATTAGCAATAATTGCACCAATATCAATAGTTGCTATGGCAGTATAGGGTAGTATTGCATTTTCTTCATAACCAACAAACTTGTCCATTTTGTAATCCTATCTCTATATAATAAGATACAAATTCCCTTTTAGTTATTATTCTTATAACTGTGCCTATGATACACAAAAACGCGAATATTATTTTTACTTTAAAATATATAAGTGCTGAAAGCAATTAGTGAAGTGAGAGATGCAATTTTGATACAATGAATGGAGTGTTATTTTCTTTGAATGATAGCTCCTACTGGAATAATGTTTTTTCATTTTAATTTTTCTTTTTGAAGCAAACAAAACCATTTATCTAAACGTCATAAGAAAAAAGAATAGATGATAAATTATTTGAGAAGGAATTTTACGATACCTTTTAGGAGACATCTACATAAGAAAGAAGTTGTAATGTTAGTGAGTGAATAAAAATATAGAAGTAATGATGGTATTGGTTTTTTGCTTTATAAATATAAAGGTAAAGATGGTGGCAATTCGGTTGAGCTTGTATTATATTTTCAGTGGACGATGATAAGAAATGAGTTGGGGAGAAAGTATAAATATCTTTTAAAACGGATTCGTAAATTAATTGTAGACTATTTTTTCGTAAGGAATATGATCCTATTAAAGGATGAAAAAAGTATGAAGTTATTGTTAATCTTCATTATTTTAAATGTATTGCTTTAGACAATTTTGAAAGACGGAAAGTTGATTTAAACAAGTAATAAAGCTGGACATTGGTGTTACTTTAATTATGCTCTTTTCAAATTGTTATCTCTTTATTGTAGAGATAAGCTAATTAGTGTATTTAACGTTTTCATTTCAGTCTATTCTATATAAAACTGGGATAGCAGTGAAAATTTGAAACTATCTCAATGTGTCATTGCATGAGAGGTAGATACTTAATTTACAGGTAAGAGCTAAAGTATGCTTTTCAAATTAGGCTAATAATGTAATAAAAGATATCACCATTATAAACTAAAGTGATATTCTGATTTTTATTAAATGCTTCAAAAGCAATAACATATATGGTTTTACAGATGCTTATTTAAAAGGCATTTACATAACTTCGTTATACCGTATCCTACAATAAAAGATAAGAAGAGGATCTATTTTGAAATAGACGAGAGTCTATGACTTCCTGTAGCCAGCAATGAGATCAGATTTGATATCTGTGGTTCCAATGAGACGCGCTTTGTAAACTTCATAATTTTCTATAACACGCATCACATAGTTACGCGTTTCTGTATAGGGGATACGTTCGATCCAGTCGACAACGTTATCAAGAGATTGTCCTCTAGGATCACCGTAACGTTCTATCCATTCATTTGCGCGACGGAAGCCTGCATTATAGCTGATAAAAGCCAATATATAAGATCCGTTAAAACGCTCTAATTGTTCACTTAAAAAATGAGCACCTAATATAGTATTATAATTGACATCACTACTAAATTTTTTGTGAGACCACGCAATTGAATGTTTGTTAGCTAATGCTTTTGCTGTGGTAGGTAACAATTGTAACATACCTTGGGCTCCAGCTTTTGATATAGCGACAGGATTAAATTCGCTTTCTTGGCGTGCAATGGCATAGATGAGTGCCTTTTTTGTTGCAGAAAAGTTGATGGATGTTGGAATAGCCCCGATAGGATGGGAAAGAGCGCTGACGGTCTTACCTTGAACAACAGCAGTTTTACCGATTTTGAGGCTGGTATAATAGTCGCCACTTTTTTCTGACATAACAGCTAAAAGAGCTAATTCACCAGGATTGTCTATTGTTGTGCTGAGCTCTTTATAAAAAATTTTAGCGAGATTAGCATAGCCAGCAGCTTCAAGCCTTTGGATAACTTGAACACCTTTTCGTGCACTAAAACTTTGCCGCTCATTCATTGTTGGCTTAGGAAAATGAATTTCAAGTTTTTTTTCGTTAAGTCGAGAGGCTGCTAATTGACCATAATAAGTTGTACCAAAATGAGCAGCGCGCTGAAAATAATGTTGAGCATTTTTATATTCACCTAAGGCTTCTGCTGTTCGCCCCATCCAATAATAGCCACGGGATGTTGAGAGAGGAGAAGAGGAGAGTTGAAGGATATGCATAAAGTGATGCATTGCTGTCTTGGGGCTATGAAGAAATCGAAGTGCATACCATCCCGCGTGAAACGCAGCATCAATTTTAAATGAGGGTGTTCCTCCAATATGAGCTGAAACAAGTTGATAAGCGATTTTAGGCTTGTTTAAATCAAGCATTTCACGAGAAAGAACACGTCGTTCTATCCACCATGCATCAGGGTTAATAAGATTTATCGGATCTCGTGGTGCTTGCATCATGAGTTGTGCAGCAGTTTCATATTGTCCAGTTCGTCGAAAATAACGAATTTTAGCAAATTGTAAAAGAGGATCTTTCTTCCATGATTGATCAACAGCTTTTAGTTTTTGTGCGGCTTGAGGTTCATTTTTTTCAACAGCAGCAAAAGCATTAAAGAGAGATTGGGCATGGGCTAATTTTGCAATTCGCTGAGCTGAATCAATACGATTTGCATAAAGCATAATCTTCATACGTTTCAGATGATCAGAGGGTTTTAATGCAGTGCTTGCATTTTTAAGAATAAGATCTTCTTCTTGAGCGTTGAGCTGTACTGTATGCCACCACGGTGCAATAATTTGTCGTGCACGGGTGGTTTGTCCAGTTATGATAAGGACTTTGGCAAGTGCAGCCATTCCTTGTACAGTGAGGGGAGAATGGTGAGTAAATTTTTGAATAATCGCTTGTGTAGAATTGTTTTCATTAATGAAAGCACGTTCAGCATTGCGTTTCATTATATTCATACCTGGCCAACCTTTTAATTCATTGATGGCCCTTAATATTTCAGAGCTTGGTATATTCGTTTGATATGATGTGTTGATTGCCCATGTTAAAATATGGCGATCAAGACTGTTTTGAGGCATTGTATTGCGAAGCGCTATTGTTTTCATAATATCTTTGTTTGAAAGAGTATCTAAGCCGAATTTAAGCTGGTTATTTTTAGTAATCTTAATTTTTGTTGGGATATTATTCTTTATAGGATGATTAGCCTCAAAAGATTTTTTAAGTTTTTCTATGGTGATAGAAGAGTGAGGATGAACCAAGGGAATTGGTCCGTTTTGTGGTAGAAAAACTGTTTGTGCTGAGGCATTTGAGAGTAAAATGATAGTTGCCAATTTGAGTATAATAAAGATTGATACAAAATAGTGAACAGAGACTATATACATTGATGAAAGACCTTTAGATCTTGCTTTTTAGGTAATACTTTATAAATTTTAAAAGAGAAGCATGAACGACATGTTAACAACTTAGTTGTGTTTTTAGGAAATGTTCAGCATACAGAAATTATAAATTAATATTGTAAGATCTTTATGAAATTCAACTTGCTTCAGCTATAGAGCAAGACTATGTTATTATAATAAGGTGGTTATTAAAAATAAAATTTAATATTATCAGGAGTTTATTATGCTCAAGGGAGCACTAACTGCATTGATTACACCATTTAATGAAGATGGTGTTATTGATGAAAAGTCATTTTGCAATTTTATTGAATGGCAAATCGGGCAAGGTATTCATGGTGTGAGTCCCGTTGGGACAACAGGCGAGTCAGCAACTTTAAGTCATGAAGAACATAAGCGAGTTGTAGAATTATGCGTTAAACAAGTTTCTAAGCGTGTTCCTGTTGTTGCAGGGGCGGGGTCAAATAGCACGGATGAGGCTGTCGAGCTTGCACAGCATGCAGAGAAAGTAGGTGCAGATGCAGTTTTAGTAGTAACTCCTTATTATAATAAGCCTAATCAAAAGGGATTATATGCTCACTTTTCTGCTATTGCGAAAGCTATTTCTATTCCTATTGTGATTTATAATATTCCTGGGCGATCTGTTATTGATCTCACTATAGAAACTATGAAAAATCTTTGTCAGGATTTTAAAAATATCGTTGGTATTAAGGATGCAACAGGTAAAATTGAGCGGGTAAGTGAACAACGAGAAAAATGTGGTAAGAATTTTATACAGCTTTCCGGTGATGATAAAACAGCATTAGGCTTTAATGCACATGGAGGTGTAGGGTGTATTTCAGTTGTATCTAATGTTGCTCCAAAGCTTTGTTCAGAGCTTTATACTGCTTGCCATCGTGGTGATTATAATACAGCATTAGAATTAAATGATCGTTTAATGCCCCTTAATTGTGCAATATTTATTGAACCAAATCCAGCGGGTATTAAATATGCTGCTGCAAAATTGGGAATTTGTAGGGATACTGTTCGTTTACCGATTGTTCCATTAGACAATACTACAAAGAGGATTATTGATGCTGCTTTGCAATATGCAGGTCTTCTTAAAGAATAAAATTATGTTGAAATAGCTATGAACAACAAAAAAAAGACAGCATCAATACGAAAAGTTATTGCCGATAATCGTAAAGCACGTTTCAATTTTGAAATTCTTGATACTCTTGAGGTCGGTATTGTTCTTCAAGGAACAGAGGTTAAGTCTTTACGTTCCAATCATGCCAATATTTCTGAAAGTTATGCTAGCTTTGAGAAGGGAGAGTTATGGTTGATTAATTCTCATATTCCTGAATATACGCAAGCGAATCGTTTTAATCATGATGCACGTCGTTTGCGTAAATTATTACTTTCAAAGCGTGAAATGGCGCGTTTCTTTAATGCAATTTCTCGTGAGGGTATGACAATTACTCCACTTAAACTTTATTTTAATGAACGGGGGCGTGTTAAATTGGAAATTGCTTTAGCACGTGGTAAAAAACTTCACGATAAACGTGAAACAGAAAAAAAACGAGATTGGGAGCGTGAAAAGGCACGACTTTTTAGAAAGTATGGATAATGGAAAAGAAATTTCCATATCTTCGTTAGAAAGATTTCAACATTGATTTAAATAGGTTTTTGCAGCTTCGAAGATTTGATAAAACATAGTATCTGTTAAACGGCCGGTATTAGTATTATAGCGTGAACAGTGATAGCTTGAAAAAATACGTAATCTACCAATATCACTAATTTTTCCATGACCAAAAGGGTGTGCTGAGGTTTTTGCGTTTAAAGCTCGTAGAGTGGAGTTATGCGCAATGCTGCCAAGAGTAATGATGGCTTTTAGCTGAGGAAGATTTGTTAAAAGAGGTGAAAAAAAATGTCGACAAGTGTTGATTTCAGTGCCAGTGGGTTTATTCTCTGGTGGAACACAACGTACTGAATTAACAATTGCAGTATCGATGAGCTCTAGGGAATCATCTGATCTTTCTGCAAAAGTACCTTGAGCAAAACCAAACTTTTTTAATGTTGAATAAAGAAGGTATCCAGCATAATCGCCTGTGAAAGGACGTCCAGTTCGGTTTGCTCCGCGTAATCCAGGAGCAAGTCCAACAATTAGAAGGCGTGTTGTTGCAGCCCCTTTATGAGGGAAAAATGGACTAACAGGTGCATTATGCCAGTGAGGTTCTTTAATACGCCAGTCAGCGATAAAGTTATTTAGGCGAGGACACAAATTACAATTTGGAGGTGGTTCTGGGCACAATGATGTTAATTTACTGTTCATGGATTGCAGGTACCAATTATATTTTATCAAAAGTCTTTTAAGCTATTTTATTTGATATTCAGTCGAGTATATTTTTGTAAACAGCTTTATAATATGCATACAGAGATTTTTTCACAATATGATTAGATGAATTTGTTGCTGATTGTGTTATAGAGAGAATATGTATTGCTATGATTAGTTGTAATGTATTGACTATACATTACCAAAAGAATTTAAAGTTTTTTCTTTTTTTAAGGGGGATATGTTATTTTCTTAATTACAGAAACTTAATTTTTTGCATAGTGATGGATTAAAAAACTATATTTTTTAAAGATGCTTGTTTTAAAGATGCTTGTGGATTAGGTATATTTAGTTTGTCGGTGGAGGAAGGTTCGGATATTTATGCCAAATAGCCTTATAATATAGTGCTTTATAATTAATAAGTTGATTAAGGCTTTGTTCTCTGCAGTTGGTTTTTCAGCTGTAATATACTACCAGTTTTCATTTATATCTGAATAAATCTTTATGGTTGTAGAAAGAAAAAATACAGCACAATGCCGTTTATATTGTAATTTTTTTGATGAATGCGCTTACTTTTTTGTGTGATCCATTTTCTTTAACTATGAATAATTACTGTGTTATTAGAATGCAATAGTTTAAGATTGTTTTATTTCCAAACGCTTATAGATCTTAGTGTTTTTATAAACCTAAATTTTTTTCAAGAGTTTTGCTATAGTGCTATAGTTGGAAAAAATAATAAGGTGTGTATTGTTTTTCTTGTTTTTTGTTTTGATTATTGTATATATTCTAACGTAATTGTTAATTTTTGAACCTTGAAGAAAGGGACATAAATGGCCCGTGTAACAGTAGAAGATTGTATTGATAAGGTTGATAATCGCTTTGAGTTGGTGCTTTTAGCTGGGCATCGGGCTCGCCAGATTTCAGAAGGTGCACAGATTACAATTGATCGTGATAATGATAAAAATCCAGTTGTTGCTTTACGTGAAATAGCAGATGAAACTTTGTCTCCTGCTGATTTGAAAGAAGATCTTATTCACTCTTTACAAAAGCATGTAGAAGTTGATGAGCCAGAAGGAACAATGGAGTTTATTTCTCACTCGGGCGAATCCAGAGATATTTTGGGCTCTTCATCAGAAGAAAACACTGGTTCATTTGATTATATGTCAGAAGAAGAGCTTTTGGCAGGTATTGAGAGCTTAGTTGTGCCAGAGAAAAGTGATGATTATTAATCATCATATTTTATTGAAAAAGTAATGCATAGATTATCATTTGGTAGATTTGTTTTTTCTTTATTCGTAGGGTATTTAATAATAATTTAATTACAAAATTTCTGAGGATATCTATATGATGCGTCAGTGTGAGCTGGTTGAGCGTGTACGGCGTTACAAGCCTGACGTAAATGCGGATTTATTAAATAAGGCCTATGTTTATGCAATGCAGAAGCACGGTCATCAAAGGCGTGCTTCAGGTGATCTTTATTTTTCTCATCCTTTAGAAGTTGCTTCTATCTTAACGGATATGCACTTAGATGAAGCAACAATTGCTGTTGCTCTTTTGCATGATACAATTGAAGATACAAATGCTACAAGAGAAGAAATTGATCAACTGTTTGGACCTGAAATTGGTAAATTAGTTGAAGGGCTTACAAAGCTTAATAAGCTTGATCTCGTATCGAAGAAAGCTGTGCAAGCGGAAAATCTTCGTAAGCTTCTTATTGCTATTTCTGATGATATTCGTGTTCTTTTGGTTAAATTAGCAGATCGTCTTCATAATATGCGTACCCTTGATGTCATGCGTGATGATAAGCGTCGGTGGATTGCTGAAGAGACAATGGATATTTATGCGCCGCTTGCTGGTCGTATGGGGATGCAAGATATGCGTGAAGAGCTAGAGGATCTTTCTTTTTTTTATTTAAATCCAGAGGGTTATCGTACTATTAATGATAGGCTTTCTGAATTATTAGTGCGCAATCGCGATTTGCTTTCCACAATTGAAAAAGAATTGACAAAACTTTTTTTGAAAAACGGTATTAAAGCCAATGTTAAAAGTCGTCAGAAAAAATCTTATTCAGTTTTTCGTAAAATGGAAAGCAAAACCTTATCTTTTGAACAATTATCTGATATCTTTGGGTTTCGTGTAATTGTTGAGAGCGTAGATGATTGTTATCGCGCTCTTGGTATTATACACACTACATGGCCGATGGTTCCTGGGCGTTTTAAGGACTATATTTCTATCCCTAAACAAAATGATTATCGTTCAATTCATACAACAATTGTTGGGCCTTCAGGGCAACGCATTGAATTACAAATTAGAACTAGTGCAATGGATAGGATTGCTGAATATGGCGTTGCGGCACATGCCATTTATAAAGATCACGGTTCTGATTATTCATCATCACGCTTATCAAGTGAGACTAATGCTTATGCATGGTTGCGTCAAACAATTCAATCTTTGGCAGATGGCCATAATCCAGAAGAGTTTCTAGAATATACAAAGCTTGAGCTTTTTCATGATCAGGTTTTCTGTTTTACGCCGAAAGGGCAGTTAATTGCATTTCCAAAAGGCGCTACACCCATTGACTTTGCTTATGCAGTACATACCGATATTGGTAATTCTTGCGTGGGAGTAAAAATCAATGGTCGTATTATGCCCATAATGACCAAATTAAAAAATGGTGATGAAGTTAATATTATATGTTCGCAGATTCAATCTCCACCAGCGGCGTGGGAATCCCTTGTTGTAACAGGTAAGGCACGTTCTGCAATTCGTCGAGCAACACGTTCAGCAATACATAAGCAATATTCAGGTTTGGGGTGTCGTATTCTTGAACGTTCATTTGAGTGTGCGGGAAAACAATTTTCACAAGATATGCTTAAGCAAATTTTACCGCGTTTGGCACGTAAGGACGTAAAAGATGTTTTAGCAGCTGTTGGACGTGGTGAGTTGGCTGCTATAGATGTAGTTAAAGCGGTTTATCCAAATCATCAAGACGATTCTGTGGTGAAAAAGCCATCGTTTAAGTTTAAGGAGAGAAGCTGGTTTAATATTGAAAATGCTCAAGGTATGATTTTAAAGATTCTTGAAAATAAAAAAGGAAAAGCTTCAAAGAAAGAGCGTCAATATAGAGTGTTACCTATTCAAGGCACAAAAGGCGACATTCCAATACAATTTTCTCCTGAAGGAGCTGTGCCAGGAGATCAAATTGTTGGTATTATGGAGCCAGGTGTGGGTGTTATTATTTATCCGATACAATCTTCGGCTTTAACGGCTTATGATGATCAGCCAGAACGGTGGATTGATGTCCGCTGGGATCTTGATTCTGAGATGAGTGAACGTTTTCCTACTCGAATCAATATTTTAGCTGTAAATAGTCCTGGTTCTTTGGCTGAAATTACTCAGATCATTTTTGTAAATGATGCCAATATTGAAAATTTATCTTTTGTTCGTAAGGGAACAGATTTTACAGAAATTATTATTGATCTTGAGATTTGGAATTTAAAACATTTAAATCGTATCTTTTCTCAGTTAAAAAGAGCGAGATCAGTGAATATGGTACATCGGGTTTATGGGTAAAGAGATTATGCAATGAATACACAAGATGTGATTAATATTTTCAAACAAGCAGATGCTATTTTAGAAGGGCATTTTATTTTAACATCAGGTCGTCATAGTGCTACTTATTTACAAAAGGCAAAAGTGTTTATGCATGCTGATCTTACCGAAAAGCTGTGTTATGCTTTGGCTCAAAAAATTAAGAAATATGTGAAAGAAAAAATTGACTATGTAGTTGGGCCTGCAATTGGTGGTCTCATTCCTTCGTACGAGACTTCACGTCATCTTTGCGTTCCCTCTATTTGGGTAGAGCGTGTGAATGGTATATTCCAATTACGCCGCTTTGAAATTGAAAAAGATGCGCGGGTTGTTATTGTTGAAGATATTATGACAACAGGTCTTTCTATTCGTGAGACCATTGAAGCATTGGTTGAAGCAAAAGCCAATGTGGTAGCGAGTGCGTGTATTCTTGATCGGTCTGGTGGTAAAGTTAATGTAGGAGTCCCACTCATTTCACTTGCCGAGTATGAAATTGCATCTTATGATGCTAATGCTTTGCCTCCTGAGCTTGCTGTGCTTCCGGCGATTAAGCCAGGAAGCCGAAATATTTGAATTTTATTAATTTTTCTACGAAAATACTTGATGAAATAAATCTGAATAGCATAAAATATAAGCATTATTTAGTGTGTACAAGGTATATATGAGTAACCACATATTTTTTAATTATCAGACATTGAAGAATTTTGGAAAGTGTGTTCGACGTAAGCTTAGCCTGTGTGGTTTATTTTATCGTATGCGTGAACGTATTTTACGTATATCAGCAACGCCCCATAAAGTGGCGCTGGGGTTTTCTATTGGTATTTTTGCAGCCTGTTCACCTCTTTTGGGATTGCACATCATTTTAGCAATATTTTTTTCTTGGGTTTTACGTGGCGATTTTGCTGCGGCAATTATCGGAACTGTTTTCTCTAATCCATTGACATTTTTTCTTATCATCATGGCTGATTATAAAGTCGGTCGCCTATTTTTACTGTTCTTTGGTCATGAAAGTGAAATTTCTTTTTCACAAATTCGCAATATGTTAGATGGTTTGACGTTTTCGCAAGCATGGTTATTTTTTGGGGAAACATGGAATTTGATTATGATGCCGATGTTTGTGGGTGGAATATTTTTAGGTATTATTTTTGGTAGTTTATCTTATATAGGTATTTACAGAATAATAATTCATTTTCAAAAAAAATCTCTATCAAAAGATGGTAAGAGAAAGATATTCAAAGCAAAAAAGCTTAGGTAATATTTATGATTATTGGTCTTGGCAGTGATATGGTTGATATAAGGCGAATTGAGAGGATGTTGGTTCGCTATGGTGACCGTTTTATTCAGCGTATTTTTACAGATGTTGAACAGGAAAAATCTGAAAGTCTTTGTCAGCGATCTAGTTCCTATGCTAAAAGATTTGCTGCTAAAGAAGCGTGCGCTAAAGCTTTAGGAACAGGAATTGCTTGTGGTGTTAATTGGAAAGATATGGGGGTAGTTAATTTACCATCTGGCAAACCGACTATGAGGCTAACGAATTGCGCACACGCACAGTTAAAAAAATTATTACCTCCTCATCATAAGGTGATGGTTCATCTCAGTATAACAGATGATTTTCCTTGGGCGCAGGCATTTGTTATTATAGAAGCACTTCCACGTGGATAGATTCCATGAGAGATTGTGCTTTTATTATTTGGACATTATGATTGCAAAATAAGTTTTATCTATAAAAAGGTAGTACAGGATGAAACAAGAAGAGAAAATGCAAAAAAAAGATAAAAAAAATGAAATTATTGAATTTTTTTCTGTTTTAATTCAGGCTTTATTTTTGGCTGGAATTATTCGTACACTTTTTTTTCAGCCTTTTACTATTCCTTCTGGTTCGATGCGTCCTACTTTGCTAGTGGGAGATTATCTTTTCGTTTCCAAATATGCATATGGGTATTCTCGTTTTTCTATACCTTTTTCTCCTCCTATTTTTTCGGGACGGATTTGGGCATCTCAGCCTAAGCGTGGGGATGTTTTGGTTTTTCGTTTACCTAGCAATCCGGATATTGATTATATTAAACGTGTTGTTGGATTACCCGGTGATCGTGTTCAAGTTCGTCAAAGTGTTCTCTATATTAATGATGAAGCTGTTTCACGTCAGTTTATAGGAAAGATTGATGATCCTGATGTGACAGAGGTTAATCATCCTGTTGATGTTTATCGCGAAACAATGTCTAACGGTGTAAGTTACAATACACTTAATTTAGGTTTTATCCCTCAGGTTGATGATACAAAGGTTTTTGAGGTTCCACCAGGACATTATTTTGTGATGGGTGATAATCGTGATAATTCAGATGATAGCCGTTTGAATGTAGGATATGTTCCAGATGAAAATCTTATTGGTCGAGCTAATTTGATTTTTTTCTCTATTAGTAATGGTTCGAGTGCGTGGCAGATTTGGCGTTGGCCATTTGACGTGCGTTGGAATCGTTTATTTTCTTTCATTCATACTATTCGTGACTTTCCGCTTGATAAATAAGTAGGAATTCTGTGATGGAGCATCAAATTATTGATCAGCTAGAGAAGCTGACAGGGCATAGTTTTAAAGATGCAGACAGATTAAAAAGAGCATTGACACATTCTAGTGTGCAAAGTTCAGAGCAGGGTAATTATGAAAGATTAGAGTTTTTAGGTGATCGAGTTCTTGGGCTTTTGATTGCTGAAATGCTTTATCAAATTTTTCCACAAGCAAGTGAAGGTGAATTATCCGTACGTTTGAATGGCTTGGTCAATGCACAAACATGTGCCGATATTGCATTGGAAATGGGTTTACCCGATATGGTTCATGTTGGTTGTGAAATGAAAAACTTAGAAGGTCGTCGGTTAGTTAATATTTATGCTGATGTTATTGAAGCCTTAATTGCTGTAATATATCTTGACGGAGGTTTAGAGAGCGTTCGTCCTGTCATTCAAAGATATTGGCATGATCGAGCCAAGAAGATGAATGCTGGTCGACGTGATGCTAAAACAGAATTACAGGAATGGGCTCATACACAAGATAGTGCACAACCTCATTACCAGGTCGTACAGCGTTATGGTCCAGATCATGATCCGGTTTTTATGGTGGAGGTAAGTATTTGTGGTTATGCACCTGAGATAGGGCGAGGTAGTTCTAAACGTCAAGCCGAGAGAGATGCTGCTGAAAGAATTTTGCGACGTGAAGGTATATGGAAATAGAGGGGAAACATAATCGTGAATGATCTTATTAAAACGCGTTCAGGCTTTGTTGCTCTCATTGGTGTGCCTAATGCTGGAAAGTCAACGTTAGTTAATCAGTTAGTTGGAACAAAAGTATCAATTGTAACGCATAAAGTACAAACAACGCGAACTTTAGTTCGTGGTATTGTAATTTATGATAAGACTCAAATTATTCTGATTGATACACCAGGTGTTTTTCGTCCTCATAAGCGATTGGAGCGAGCTATGGTTTCTGCTGCTTGGGGTGGCGCGAAAAATGCTGATATTCTTCTCGTTCTTATTGATGCTCAGAGTGGTTTTTCAGATGAAGTTGATGCAATGTTAGATATTTTAAAAAGTATTGAGCAGGATAAAATTCTTGTTTTGAATAAAATTGATACGGTTGTTAAATCATCTCTCTTGGCATTAACGGCTAAAGTGAATGAACGAGTGAATTTTTTACAGACATTTATGATTTCAGCTTTAAATGGTTCTGGGTGTAAGGATTTACTGCATTATCTTAGTACAATTATGCAGGAAGGGCCATGGTATTATCCAGAAGATCAAATTTCTGACATGCCTATGCGTCAGCTTGCTGCTGAAATTACGCGTGAAAAACTTTTTCTTCGTCTCCATCAAGAACTTCCTTATTCATCAACGGTTGAAACAGAAAATTGGGAAGAGTGTGCAAATGGTTCAGTTAAAATTAATCAAGTCATTTATGTAGAACGTGATAATCAGAAAAAAATTGTTTTAGGAGCGAAAGGTAGCACCATTAAAGCTATCGGTCAGGCAGCACGTAAGGAATTAATGGATATATTGGGACAGAAAGTTCATCTTTTTATATTTGTAAAAGTGCGTGATAATTGGGATGCGAACCCAGAGCGTTATCGCGAAATGGGATTAGGTTTTTTTTGATGCAATGAAGTGGAAAGAACAGGCTATTATTCTCGGTACACGCCAACATGGTGAAACAAGTGTTATTCTTGAAATTATGACACGTCAGCATGGTCGCTATATGGGAATTGTAAAAGGTGGACGTTCTCGTCGTATGGCTCCTCTTCTTCAGCCTGGAAATTTTGTTGAAGCTGAATGGTGGGCACGTTTAGATGAACATTTAGGATTATTTAGGCTTGAAGCGCTTAATTTACATGCTTCAAGATTGATCGTTTTACCAGAGGCGCTTTATTCTCTACAATTGATGGCTTTTTATTTACGTCTTCTTCCTGAGCGTGATTCTCATCCTGTTTTGTATGATATGTTATATTTTTTTATGCAAAATTTTGAGGATCCATTTATAAATGCTGAACTGCTTGTACGTTTTGAGCTTCTACTGCTTGAAGAACTTGGTTTTGGGCTTGATTTATCTTGTTGTGCTGTAACAGGCCGTCAAGAAAAACTTTATTATGTTTCTCCAAAATCGGGACGTGCTGTATGTGAAGAAATAGGACGTCCTTGGAAAGATAAGCTTTTACTTTTACCACAATTCCTTGTACAAAAAAGTGTTTATCCTGTTGATTTTAATGATATAAGCAAAGGATTAATTCTGACAAATTTTTTTTTAACACGCTATGTTTGGGAAGCGAGAGGTATAAAACAGTTGTCTTTGCGTGTTAGTTTGATACAATTGTTTGAACGGCGATTTTGTATGAAAGCATCAACATTTTGATTTTGTGAAAGTAAATAAAATGCAAATTTTAAAAACAATTGCTGGGTTGCGTCAACACCTCAGAGAGGAGAGGCGCTTAGGGCTATCAATTGGTTTTGTACCGACTATGGGGGCATTACATAATGGCCATCTTGCATTGGTACAACAGGCACGGTCAATGTGTGATCGTGTAGTGGTTTCTATATTTGTTAATCCCAAACAATTTGGTCGTCATGAGGATTTTAATGTATATCCAAGAGATCTAGAAGGGGATTGCTCTTTATTGAAAAGGGAGAATGTTGAGTATGTTTTTGCGCCTTCTATAGAAGAAATGTGGCCGTTAGGCAATGAAACAATTGTAGAAGTAGAAAACTTATCACGTATTTTGATGGGGAAATTACGTCCAGGACATTTTTGTGGTGTGACCAGTGTTGTTGCTAAGCTTTTTAATATTGTTCAACCAGATAAAGCTTTTTTTGGGGAAAAAGATTTTCAACAGCTTTTGATTATCCGTCGTATGGTTAAAGATTTGGCTTTTCCTGTTGAAATTGTCGGTGTACCTATTTTACGCGATGCAGATGGAGTTGTTAGTTCTTCACGTAACAAACTTTTGACACTAGAAGATCGCAAAGCTGCAAGGATTATTCCTGAAAGTCTTAAAGCTGTTAAGAGGCTTTATGAGCAAGGTGAACGATCCGTTGATAAATTGTGTGAAGTTGTTCGCTCTGTTTTACAAAAAGAACCACGTGCTGTGATTGAAGCAATAGATTTATGCGATCTGGAAACTTTGTGTGCGATTAAAAAGGAACTAAACAAACCTGCGGTTTTATTGCTTACCGTTTGCTTTGGTAAAGTCAGACTTATTGATCAATATATTACAATAAAAAGGCTGAAAAAATGAGGCTTCATAAAGATATAAAGCGCATTACTGCTTCTGAAATACGTTCGAGAAAAAAACAAGAACCGATTGTTGCTTTAACAGCTTATCAGGCTTATAGCGCTCGGATTGCTGATTCACATTGTGATGTGCTTTTGGTTGGTGACAGCGTTGGTATGGTTATATATGGGTTTGATACAACACTTCCTGTTAGTATGGATATGATGATTTTACATGGACAAGCTGTTGTGCGTAGTTCTAAACGTGCTCTTGTTGTTGTCGATATGCCTTTTGGTTCTTATGAGCAAAGTCCAGAGCAAGCTTTTGCTAATGCATCCCGTATTCTTGCAGAAACAGGATGTGGTGCGGTGAAGCTTGAAGGTGGTACTTATATGGCAGAAACAATTAGTTTTTTATGCAATCGTGGTATTCCAGTTATGGCGCATATTGGTCTCACACCGCAAGCGGTGAATCGTTTTGGTGGTTTTAAGACGCAAGGACGTAATGAAAGTGATTGGTTACAAATTGAAGCGGATGCTACAGCAATTGAAGCGGCAGGTGCTTTTTCTGTTGTTGTGGAAGGGGTGGTAGAGCCATTAGCGATAAAACTTACAGAGAAACTTTCTATTCCTACTATTGGTATTGGTGCTTCCAATCAGTGTGATGGGCAGATTTTGGTGATGGAAGATATGTTAGGTTATGGTGCTTATATACCTAAATTTGTACGTCGTTATGGTATTTTCGAGCAGGCGATGGATACAGCAATTAGGAATTATGCGAATGATGTCAAATCACGCGTTTTTCCAGCTGATTCAGAGGTTTACAAGCTCAAATAAATTGAGTTTAAAACGGCAGTTCTACAAAAGGGATGAAGAAATTTTTGAAGGGATTCATAGGAAGAGATACAATAGAATCTTAATGCTTCACTAAGGTAATGACCGTATGATAGAAATTTTATATTCTTTCAGTTATGATAAAAAAATCAACAACCAGAATATGGCTTTTGAACATCAAGGTCGTTAAAACGAGTTAAAAAGGCATTTTCAATTTGTTGTGTGGAACATGGTTGTAAATTGAGTTCATCAGATCCAATATTACCTGGATGACCAAAATAACGAAGAGCTTCTGCTCTACTAAAACCAGCAAGAGTGGTGGCTTCATAAAAAGCAGCGATGCGATCAGCTTGTTTGATTTTTTTTAGGATCTGTTGAGGCGGATTGACAGGTAAGGAAAAGCGTATGTGGATAATATCTTGTATATGTTTTTCTACGCGCTCATAATATTTTCCTATCACAGCTTTAAAAGGTGAAATTATATCTCCAATAACATATTCTGGTGCATCGTGAAGAAGAGCAAAGAGGCATTCTTCATTAGAGGACTGTGGGAAAAGTTGCTGAAATATTTGTTCAACCAGAAGTGAATGTTGTGCAACAGAATAAGCATATTCTCCTTTTGTTTGTCCGTTCCAACGTGCAACGCGAGCTAGGCCGTGGGCAATATCCTCAATTTCAATATCAAAAGGAGAAGGATTAAGTAAATCGAGCCGTCGACCAGAAAGCATTCTTTGCCACGCACGTGTTGTTCCATCTTGTGATAATTCAGCTTTAGCCATTAGTTAGCCTCTACGGAGTTTTCAGGGAAGGTAAAATTCATATTTTCAGGAATATTAATAGTTACAGGAATATCATCTACTGTAAATTGAAGATTTTTATCAATAGCTTCTTTGACATGGTCAATACGCATTAAGGCTAAAGCTTCATTTTTGACGCATGTTCCTAATTGACTAAATATTTTTGTACCTGCTTTAATGGTAGAGCCTGAGGTTAAGGGAGCCTGGCTTTTAACCACTAAAAAACGGCGGCGAGCTGTTTTGCGATGATACATTCGTGAAATAACCTCTTGTCCAATATAGCATCCCTTGTTGAAGAAAAGTCCATGAATTTGATCATAATTAATATCATAGGGTAAAACTTTACCTATTTCATAATCTTGACCACTTTCTGCTATCCCGTAATGGATACGCATTTGATCCCAACAAGTATTATATTCTGGAATAAGAAAAGGAATTTTTCCATAAGTTCGTATAACTTTTTCCTTTTTTGGGAAGCGCTTATCTACAAAACTTAAATTAAAATTTAAATTATCTAAATCATTATTCCAAAAAACATTTATAACCTCTTGTAATGGTTCTGTAATTTCTATTTTTTTATGGAGTTTGTAGAGGGTGAGGCGCTTATGAAAAACGTCAGCTAGGGAAGCCACAATATCAATCATGTAGTTTTGGTCTATTTTACCAATCAGAAAATCAGCGATAACCTTCCCCTGTGGGGATAATAGGGCACCAGGAAAGAGCTCTCGTGAGTTTATTTTTGTTACATCTGTAGTAATAAGAGCTTGCAGAAAATTTGTTGCTTCTTCACCTATGACTTTAATAATTTTACGGTTTTTTAAATTTATGGCATTCTGTTTTTCAATCATGGTTCTTGCCTTTCTGCTTCGAGTTACATAACGATAGAGAGGTTATATACAAGGAGCATGGCTATGTTTAAAACATTTGATACAATTTTTAAAGGCGCAACGCTTGTTAATCATGATGGTATCAGCAAGCGCGATATTGGTGTTGTGAATGGTCGTATTGTTGAAATTGGTGATCTCACACGTGCATCTAGTGGAGAGCTAATTGACTGTACCGGACTTCATATTTTGCCTGGTATCATTGATAGCCAAGTACATTTTCGTGAACCGGGTAAGGAATATAAGGAGGATCTGGAAAGCGGTTCTCGTTCTGCTGTTTTAGGGGGAGTTACAGCAGTCTTTGAAATGCCAAATACCAATCCATTAACGATATCGGAAGAGGCTTTGAATGATAAGGTTAAACGTGGATATCATCGGATGCACTGTGATTATGCATTTTGGGTCGGAGCAACGCGTGATAATATTTATGAGTTAGCAGAGTTGGAAAGACTTCCTGGTGTTGTTGGAATTAAAGTGTTTATGGGATCATCGACAGGTAATCTTCTCGTGGACGATGATAAAAGTGTACGTCTTATTTTGCAAAATACACGCCGTCGCACAGCTTTTCATTCTGAAGATGAAGCACGGCTTAAAGAACGTAAAGCTTTTTGTGTTACAGAGGATGTGTCATCACATCCAGTTTGGCGCGATGAGGTTACAGCTTTACAATGTACACAGCGTTTAGTTAAAATCGCACGTGAAACAGGGGCACGTATTCATATATTACATCTTTCTACAGCGGAAGAAGTTGATTTTTTGAAAGAGCATAAAGACATAGCAACAGTTGAAGTTACTCAGCATCATCTTACTTTGAGCGCTGATGATTATCAACGGTTTGGTACATTAATTCAGATGAATCCACCTATTCGCGAAAAACGTCATCGTGAAGGTCTTTGGTATGGAGTTCAGCAAGGTATTATCGATATTTTAGGTTCTGATCATGCTCCACATACACTTGAAGAGAAGCATGAGCCTTATCCCTCATCGCCTTCAGGGATAACAGGTGTACAGACAACAGCAGCAATCATGCTTACTCATGTTAATGCAGGGCAAATGTCTCTTGAACGTTTTGTTGATCTTACTTCGCATGGTCCTAATCGCGTTTTTGGTATAAGTTGTAAAGGACGTATTGCTGTTGGATATGATGCTGACTTGACTATTGTTGACCTTAAACGTGAGGAAATTATTACGAATGCATTAGTTGGTTCGCGTGCTGGTTGGACACCCTATGATGGTAAAAAGGTAAAAGGATGGCCTGTGGGGACGATTATTCGTGGTAGGCGGGTTATGTGGGAAGGTGAAATTGTTACGCCTTCGCAAGGTGAACCTGTTAAATTTATAGAAGCGTTATCGTAGTACTACTCTTTTTTTCTAGTTTTCATTATTGAAATGCTTAAGTAAACTTGTGGATAAGGCATTACCTTCTTTTACATATCTTTGATCTGCTTCGATTGCTGAATCTGTACAACGATGATAATTTTCTGAAAAAGCGCTGTAAGCTGCATTAAACGTTTCATATAGGTGAGCACGTATTTGTGGAGTTGGTTTTTCTGCTTCAATTAATGCAACCATGTGATCATACCATTGATTTGTTGGAAGGCTACAAAGATTACGTAGATAATGCAGAGATCCTAAAATTTCTACTAATCGTAAAAGTTTGATATGATAAGATGGGTATTGTTGTGCAAAAGTTTGTGTTGGAATTAAGAAGAAAATTAAAAAAAATATATTTATCAATATCTTATTCATTATTTTTATTACTCGCTTTTAACATTATCTCTATGAATTTCAATAGTGGATAGAGGAGTTTTATTATGGACTGTATATTGATAAATAGAGTCAAAATAGTTCACTCATTCTTATTCGCTATAGGTGTGCAGTAAGTATTTAGGGCATGATAGACGTAAGAAAATAATCATGAAAATGTTAAAATTGAATATTTTAGGGTATTTATTTTTTTTCATACAATCAATTTTCTTTCTCCACCAGATTACAGAGTATTTCTTGTCCATAATTCTATTTTGATGAAAATTATTATCTAATAGATAATGGCAGTTAACATTTGCTCATAACGAATAAAGTGACTTTTAATTATCAGTTAGATTTTTTGAATGCAAAAAATATGGTATGAAAAAGACACAATTTCATTCATCCTAAGGATATCGGTTTATTGGTTCTGCAGAGTTTATGGAAATCTAGAATGGTGCAGATGTATTACTGATTGATACGGGTGCAATTATTACGTGGTCATTTGCTTCAATATTTATATGCCATTCATCATCGTATTCCTGTTATGGTAAATCGTGCTAGTATTGTGTGCTGGCTTGATTGTTCTCGTTACAAGAAAAATGAGGTTATAGACCTTATGATAAGCTTAGTATGACGGTTTCGAATTTTATCTCATTTCAAATCAAGTTAACAAGACAACCTATATGTTATCAAATATTTTTTTAGGTTATATCTTTACCAAATTAAACAGTTAAATTATCCGATATTCAAAACAATCAACAGTTTGATTTATTTTAATTATTTGAGTATGCATAGTTAGTATGTTTGTTAATGAGCATTTATTGCTATTTTTTTATTATATATAAAAATTGATGTTAGTAGTAGATGCAACAGGGCGAGATTTCTTTTCAAACAGTGCTATTACAGTGCTATTAATGCATTGATGTAAACAATTTTAAGGGAATGGCTAAGAAGTATCACTAATGGAGTGTGATGATGGGAGAGTTGCGGTTTTATAATACGCTGACACGGAGAAAAGAAGATTTTATACCAATCGATGCTACTAAAGTACGCCTTTATGTTTGCGGTCCAACAGTTTACGATTACGCTCATATCGGTAATGCTCGTCCTGTTATTGTTTTTGACGTTTTATTTCGTTTGTTACGTCATGTTTACGGTGAAAACCATGTTATATATGTTCGTAATATTACCGATGTGGATGATAAAATTAATGTAAAAGCAGCTCTTCAGTATCCCGATCTAGAACTTAATGATGCTATTCATCAATTAACAGAACATACATCTTATCAATTTCAGCAAGATACATTGGCGCTTGGTTGCTTGCCGCCGACCAGTCAACCGCGCGCAACGGATCATTTGGAGGAAATACGGTTTTTGATTGAAAGGCTTCTTGAAAAGGGCCACGCTTATATAGCGGATAATCATATATTATTTTCTGTCAGTAGTATGGGAGATAACCCTCGTTATGGTATGTTTGCAAGACGATCACTTGATGAAATGAGAGCAGGGGCACGCATAGATGTAGCTTCTTATAAAAGGGGGGAAATGGATTTTGTTTTGTGGAAACCTTCTGCTCAAGGAGAACCAGGTTGGACATCACCAGCAGGAATTTCCGTTTTAGGTCGTCCTGGTTGGCATATTGAATGTTCAGCAATGTCGATGGCGAAGTTGTTATCTCCTTATGGTGGTGGTTTTGTTTGTGAAGATCCGACGGCAAATATTTTTGATATTCACGGCGGTGGTATTGATTTGATTTTTCCTCATCATGAAAATGAAATTGCGCAAAGTTGTTCAGTTTTTGGGACAGAACGGATGGCTAATTTTTGGATGCATAATGGTTTTTTGCAAGTTGAAGGTAAAAAAATGTCTAAAAGTCTTGGGAATTTCATTACTATTCGTTCACTCTTAGAGGATGATTTTTTTGAGTTTGCAGATATTTTGTCAGCTGAAGTAAAACAGATCTGGGCTGGTTTATCTATACGTTTTTCGATGTTACAAACGCATTATCGAGAGCCTTTAAATTGGACAATGCAGCGTTTAATACAGTCCAGTAGTGAGTTGTATCGCTGGTATGAATTGCTTCGTAGTGAAAAATACTGTTTGGAAGATAATCAAACTGTTGATTCTTCTTTAATTAAAACATTAAGTAATGATCTTAATACTTCAAATACAATTACTATTTTACGGAAATTTTATAAAGAGCACAATGTTATAGCTCTTGCACATGGTATGGATTTTCTAGGGTTATTGAGACAGGAGTTGGTTAAGGAAAAAGAATGTCCACTCTTCATTGGCAAGACACATCTTAATTTACAATTTATTGATCAGCGTATTGCTGAAAGGCTTGCTCTTATCCATAATAAGGAGTGGGCAGCTGCGGATAAAATTCGTGATGAGCTTGCAGTGGAGGGGATCTTTTTAAAAGATAGCAAGGATCCGCAGACTGGTGAGCGTATAACCACGTGGGAGATGAAACAATTCTAATTTCCATTTCCATATTCGAGTAGCTCTCATAAATATGAGGAGAGAATTTTATGGAATTATACGGTTATGGATATGTCACACTTAAGCTAGTTGTGGGTCTTATCGCTTTTTTGTTTATTTTAAGGACAACAGGTCGTGGTAGTCTCAGTCAAATTACACCAATTGATTTGGTAAGTAATTTTGTTATGGGAGGTATTATTGGAGGCGTTATTTATAATCCAAATATTAGTGGTATCCAATTATTGCTTGTTTTATTTATTTGGCAAATCTTAATTACATCTTTTAATTTTTTTGCACGATATTCAGTATTTTTTCATCGGCTTATTGCAGGAGGAAATGCTAAACTTATAGTAGATGGTGTTTTTCAGCTTGATGAGATTAAGCGTTTAGGGATCAGTGTAAATGATTTAGCGACAATGTTAAGTATTAAAGGGTGTCGCTTACATGAAGCAGATTTTGTTCGATTAGAGACGAATGGTGATTTTTCTGTTGTTAAAAAAGAAGAAGGTAAGAGGTCTGTTATTTTAGTAACAAATGGTGAAATACTTGAAGAAAATCTTAAAGAGATTAATAAAACAAAGAAATGGCTTAAGACACAGTTGAAAGAGAAGCGTGTAAAAATTGAAGATTTATTTGTTGCAGAGTGGTATGAAAATATAGATAAGAATAATAAGCGTTCCAGCGGATTATTTCTTGTTCCTTTTCCAAGAACGGTTTAATTTAAATGTATTTGTATTGTACAGTTTACTAGAGGTAGATAAAAGGTATGATATAATTTTATGAAAGAGCAATATAGGAGCTTGTTTTTGTGCGCATTAAATGGGTAATAAAGAAGTCAAGATTTTATGAAACAGAATAGAATCATAAAAACAGTGTCAGCGGCTTCAGGTCAGACCCTACGCACACTTTATAACTTATGGCCTTATATGTGGCCATCAGATCGATCTGATCTAAAAATGCGCGTTGTATGGGCGGTATTTTACCTTATTTTAGCAAAGCTGATTCTTGTATTTGTTCCATATTTCTTTAAGTATGCTACGAATGCACTTGATATAGCGTTTAAGATACCTGTGTGGTCTTCTTCATCGATTTGGGTAGTGCCTATCATATTAGTTTTGGCTTATAACGTTGCGCGTATTGCTCAGGCTGGATTTAATCAATTGCGCGATTCTCTCTTTGCGACCGTTGGTCAGCATGCTATTCGCCAATTAGCATATAAGACTTTTGTTCATCTACATGAATTATCTTTACGTTTCCATTTGGAACGGAAAACTGGTGGCCTTTCTCGCATTATTGAACGCGGCACAAAGGGAATTGAGGCCGTTGTTCGATTTTCAATTCTTAATACAATACCAACTATTTTAGAATTTATTCTAGCAGCATTTATTTTTTATATAAGTTATGGGTGGTATTATTTTCTTGTCGTTACGATAACAGTTGGTTTGTATACCTGGTTTACAATTAAGGCAAGTGATTGGCGCATTAGTATTCGGAAAGAGATGAATACGGCGGATACACAAGCAAATACACGTGCAGTTGATTCTTTGTTGAATTTTGAAACAGTTAAATATTTTTGCAATGAAACTCTAGAAGCGCGTCGATTTGATGATTCTATGGCTGGTTATGAAAAAACTGCAGTGAAGATTTGGACTTCTTTAAGCTGGCTTAATTTTGGTCAAGCCCTTATTTTTGGTATTGGGATGACAATTCTTATGTTAATGTCAGCTTACGAAGTAGCTTATGCGACGCAAACTTTGGGAGATTTCGTCTTTATTAATGCGCTGCTAATGCAGCTATCTATTCCATTGAATTTTATTGGCTCAATTTATCGTGAAGTTCGGCAGGGTTTAACGGATATTGAAGCAATGTTTGATCTTTTGGATGTTCCGCAAGAAATTATTGATAAACCAAATGCTAAGTCGCTTGTGGTGACTCACGGTACTATTCGGTTTAATCGAGTGAAATTTTCCTATGATTCAACTCGTCCAATTCTCAAAGATATTGATTTTGAAGTATCTGGAGGTAAAACTGTTGCAATCGTAGGCCCTTCAGGCGCTGGTAAATCAACTATTTCTCGATTACTTTTTCGATTTTACGATGTTAGTGAGGGAGCAATAACCATAGATGGACAGGATATCCGTGATGTCACTCAAAAAAGTTTGCGTGAAGTGATTGGCATGGTGCCACAAGATACAGTTTTATTTAATGATACAATTGCATATAATATTTATTATGGACGCCCAAATGCTACAGATGCAGAGATGCGCAAAGCTGCTGAAATGGCACAGATATCGAAATTTATCGAAATGCTTCCAGAGGGATTCCAATCTTTAGTTGGTGAACGTGGTCTTAAATTATCTGGTGGTGAAAAACAACGCTTAGCTATTGCACGAACACTTTTAAAAGCACCACCACTTCTGATTTTAGATGAAGCAACTTCAGCTCTTGATACAACGACAGAGCAGGAAATTCAGCAAGCATTGAATATTGTAAGCAGCGGGCGTACAACATTGATTATTGCTCATCGTCTTTCAACTGTGGTTGGTGCAGATGAGATATTGGTGCTTAAAAATGGTCGTATTATTGAAAAAGGGACACATGCTGATCTTTTATGCAAAAAAGGTTTATATGCATCAATGTGGGATAAGCAGCTTGAGGCTTCACAAGCTGAAGAGAAATTACGAAAAATGCGTGAAGAGGATGAACTAGGTGTTGTTAATCGTGATAAATAAATTACATAAAATGGTAGCTGATTGTATGTATAATGATTGATTAAATATACAAATAGGGGGAAGAAAAATATTTATTAATTATTAAATTATCTATGAATAGGAAGTTATATGACTATTGTAAAATCTATCCAAAATGGATTTGTCCCAATTCACAAAGAAGGTTATCCATTTATTGTAGCATTTTTTGTCGTTTCACTCATTTTAGGTTTAATCTGGAGTCCATTGTTTTGGTGTGGTCTTGTTCTAACAATGTGGTGTATATATTTTTTCCGTGATCCAGAGCGAGTGATACCTGTGAATTCAGATTGGGTTCTTTCTCCTGCTGATGGTCGCATTTCTTTTGTTGAGCCATGTGTTCCGCCTGCAGAGCTGGGATTAGGCGATCAAGAAATGGTACGTGTTTCTGTGTTTATGAATATTTTTGCATGTCATATCAATCGTGTTCCTATGAGTGGGACAATAGAGTCTATCGTTTATCGTCCTGGTAAATTTTCTAATGCTGAATTTGATAAAGCTAGTCAATTTAATGAATGTAATGGAATGGTGATTGATAGTGAACATGGAAAAATTGGTGTCGTTCAGATAGCAGGATTGATTGCTCGTCGGATTGTTTGTTGGCAAAAAACAGATGATTCAATTATTGCTGGACAACGTTTTGGATTAATTCGTTTTGGTTCTCGTCTTGATGTTTATATGCCAGCTAATGTAAAATTGCGTGTTGCAGTTGGTCAGATAGCAATTGCGGGGGAAACAGTTTTAGGTTCCTTTGGTGATGACGTTGCTGTAAGTGACTTTAGACTTGATTAGGATGAGACATGAAAAATTCTTCACCGTTTTCTTCATTTGAACCTGAAAGACAAAGTGGTGATATTGCTCATCGGCGGCGTTCACCTATACCGATGCGGTATATTATTCCTAATATTATTACTATTTTAGCAATTTGTGCAGGAATGAATGGTATTCGTTTGGCTTTTGAGAATCGCTATGAATCAGCTATTTTGGTAGTACTTTTGGCAGCAATTTTAGATGGAGCTGATGGTCGTGTTGCTCGTTTGATGGATGGTACTTCATCTTTTGGAGCGCAGATGGATTCACTTGCTGACGTTATTAATTTTGGTGTTACTCCTGCTCTTGTTGTTTATTCTTTTATACTGACTCAGGCTCATCAGGTCGGTTGGGTAGCTGCGCTTGTTTACTGTGTTGCGTGTTGCTTGCGGTTAGCTCGTTTTAATGTGATGCTAGATGATTCTGATATACCAGAGTGGCAGAGGAATTATTTTATTGGTGTTCCTGCACCAGCAGGTGCATTAATGCTTTTATTACCTGTTTATTTAGGGGGAGTCGGTTTAATCCCCAATTGGGGATGGGCTTTATTCTTTAGTTTTTATACTGTGATTGTTGCTTTTCTCTTAGTAAGTCGTTTACCAGTTTGGAGTGGAAAAACAATAGGTAATAATTTGAGGCGAGATGTTGTCATACCATGTATGCTAGTTATTGTTATTTATGTTGGTTTTCTGGCTACTTATATGTGGTATACTTTATTAATAACAGCTTTTGGTTATATGGCTTTTCTTCCCTATAGTGCTTGGACTTATAGTAAAAAAGCTGCTTTAGAAGGAAAAATCAAAAACATTATAGTAGCTAATGAATAATTAGAGAGTTCTATAATTAGCTATAAAAAAGTAAAGTATTTGTTCTAGAAAAGCTGTAATTGGTTTTGTAGTATATATAGATTACGGTTAATCAGGAATATGATAGTTCATAAATCGTTTTTTACGAACATCAAAAAGCTTTCCTGTTTCTTTTAAGTGAGGTGATGAGAGATAGACTATTTCTGCTGCAACTTCTTGCGGAGAAGGTAGGGTTTGGGGATCTTCATCAGGAAGAGCTTGTGCGCGCATTGTAGTACGTGTTGCACCTGGGTTAACGCAATTAACTTTAATAGATGTGTGTTTGAGTTCTTCTGCCCAGCAACGAGCAAGAAGTTCTAGGGCGGCTTTAGAAGCTGCATAAGGTCCCCAGGAAGCGCGTGCGCAATGAGCAACACTTGATGACAGAAGGATAGCACGTCCAGCATTAGATTTGAGCAATAAAGGTTCAACCGCTTTCATTAAACGCCATTGACTGGTAAGATTTATTTGCAAAATGTCTTCAAACATTGCATTTTCGATATGAGCTATTGGCGAAAGAGTCCCTAGGATTGCAGCGTTTGCAACTAAAATATCAAGTTTCTTCCAACATTCGTCAATTGATACATTTAATTCATCAATGGCTTCCATATTATGCAAATCGAGTGATACTAATGTTGCAGAACCACCTTTTTTTTTAATTTCATTATTAAGCGTTTTTAAACCACTTATTGTTCGTGCAAGTGCAATAATATGAGTGCCGCGTTTTGCTAGCTCTAATGCTAGATGATAACCAATTCCTTTAGAGGCCCCTGTGACAAGAGCAACACATCCAGTAAGATCAAAATCAGATTTTATCATTATTAATTTCTTGTTTTCAGGACAGACAATTTATGAACTATTGGAGTACTTTTTTGATCAGTAAGATGTGTAGGATAATGACCAGTGAAATAATGATCAGTAAATTGTGGATGAGAATTGTTTCGTTTTTCTCCTATAACAGCAAGATATAGACCATCAGTTGAAAGAAAGTCTAATGAATCAGCACCAATAAAATTGCACATGGATTGTAGGTTTGGATATTGATTAGCTAAAAGGTTCTCAATTGTAGGTGTATCGATACCATAAAAATCGGGATATAAAATCATTGGGCTGGAAATACGCATATGAACTTCTTTTGCTCCTGCATTGCGGAGCATTCTTACAATCTTTACAGATGTTGTTCCACGTACAATTGAGTCATCGATTAAAATAACACGCTTTCCTTCAATAATAGAACGGTTTGCAGAATGCTTTAATTTAACACCGAAAGCACGAATTTGTTGAGTTGGTTCAATAAAAGTACGACCAACATAATGATTACGAATAATGCCCAACTCAAAAGGAATTCCAATTTCTTGTGCATAACCAATTGCTGCAGGCGTACCCCCATCAGGAACAGGAACCACAACATCACCGTCACAAGGTGCTTCTCGTGCTAAATGTATACCCATATTTTTTCGGACTACGTAGACACTTCGTCCTCCGACAATTGAATCAGGACGGGCAAAATAGACATATTCAAAAAGACAAAGCCTTTCAGGCTTCTCTATTTCTGGTTTAATAATTTTTGTAGTGATTTGACCATCTTTTTGTATTTCACATATAATGATTTCACCATTTTTAACATCACGAATATATTTCGCTCCAATAATATCAAGAGCACAGGTTTCTGAACAAAAGATTGGTTTACCATCAAGCTCACCCATAACAAGTGGTTTAATGCCTGTTGGATCACGTGCGGCAATTAGTTTAGTACGTGTTAATGCTAACATAGCATATCCACCTTCTACTTGCCGAATAGCATCAACAAAGCGATCGGATGATGATTCATGGCGTGAGCGAGCAATAAGGTGGAGAAAGACTTCAGAATCTGATGTTGATTGACAGATAGCACCAGAGGCAATTAATTCGCGGCGTAATGTAAGGCCATTTGTTAGATTGCCGTTATGAGCAATAGCAATGCCTCCAGCATTTAATTCTGCAAAAAGAGGCTGTACATTGCGTAATGCTACTTCACCTGTGGTTGAATAGCGGGTATGTCCAATAGCACGATCTCCTGGTAGGCGAGCTAATGTTGCGGAGTCTGTATAGTGATCACCTACAAGACCTAAATGTTTTTCTTGGTGAAACATCTTGTTATGATAAGAAACAATCCCTGCAGCTTCTTGTCCACGATGCTGTAACGCATGTAGCCCAAGAGCTGTCAGTGTTGCTGCTTCTTCATGTCCAAGGATACCAAATACCCCACATTCTTCATGAAGTGTATCGTCATCTAACGAAAATTCCTGACAAGAGACGTCGATTTTTGTCATCATATTCTTTCAGTTATGACGTAAGAAATAGCCGATATCATAGACTCCATATGATTTAAAGCTCATTCTTAATAAAACCATTTCTTATTCTGTGAATAAGAGCATCGTTAATTCGTCTAATAATATTTGTAATTTAATTATCTGAGGTGTCATCTTTTTTAAAGAATTTTTCTATTATTTCAAAGGTATAATCAAGATCTTTTGGCATCATTTCTGCTATTTTTTTACTCAGTGAATCTAACATAGGTTTTGTTTGTGCATTTTTTAGCCAATCGGATTGTTGTTCAGGTTTAACAAGTGCATTAATAAGCAGTATGCTGATGACAGCGATTAATAAGCCACGAAATGCTCCGAAAATAAATCCAACGGTGCGATCAAGTGCGCCAATTCGACTATCAATAATAAAATCAGCAATTTTCATAGTGATGATAGAAGTAATGACAAGAACAGTGATAAAAATCATGAAAAATGTGATAACCAATGCTATCATTTTATTCGAGAGATATTGTTCAGTGAAGGGTAATATAAGTTTAAATGAATAAAATGTTGAAACTGCTGCAATTATCCAGGAAATGAATGATAACGCTTCACGTGAGAAACCGCGAAGCATGGCTAGAAAAGAAGAAAATAGGATAACTACTACGACAATACCGTCTAGAATTGTTACACTCATTTTTTGATTCCTTATATATGATATATGCGTTGCATTTCGTTATAATCAGTATAAAAATGTATAGAAATATATTTTTGATTTTTGGTTATGTCGACTTTCTATTTTTATATCAAGAATCTTTTGCGTTTTATGGAATTTTCTCTTTAATTATTTTTTGTGGTACAGAGCGTTTTTCATCTGAAGTAATAGCCGCAATCAATTCAGGAAGATCAGAGAATGTATGTTGTTGAAAATTTTGTGATTTTATTATTTCTGTTGTTGTTATAGGTTGAAAAGCTCCTTGAAATCCTAGCTTTTTTGCTTCTTTAATGCGTTGTCCTGAATGTGCAACGGAACGGATTGCTCCTGAGAGGCTGACTTCACCAAAATACACATAGTGAGTTGGAAGAGGGATGTTTGCAAGAGAAGATACCAAAGCTGCTGCAACTGCTAAATCAGCTGCAGGTTCTGATATTCGGTAACCACCTGCAACATTAAGATAGACATCATGTTGTCCAAAGCGGATACCACAATGAGCTTCTAATACGGCTAGAATCATCGAAAGACGATTCCCATCCCATCCCACGACAGCACGCCGTGGCATACCAAGCGAAGAGTGAGCAACAAGAGCTTGAATTTCTACTAATATAGGGCGTGTACCTTCCATTCCTGCAAAAACCGCAGCTCCCGGCGCTTTTTCATTACGCTCACCTAAGAATAATTCAGATGGATTAGAAATTTCCCGTAATCCTCTGTCAGACATTTCAAAGACGCCAATTTCATCCGTTGGTCCAAAGCGGTTTTTCATAGTTCTTAAAATTCGATAATGGTGTCCACCTTCACCTTCAAAATAAAAAACTCCGTCAACCATATGTTCGACAACACGAGGTCCAGCAATTTGTCCATCTTTTGTGACGTGACCAACAAGAACAACAGAAACTCCTGTGTTTTTTGCAAAATGGATCATTGCTTGAGCACTGATGCGGACTTGTGTTACGGTTCCAGGTGCTGAATCTGCTAGATTTGACCACAAAGTTTGAATGGAATCAACGATGACCATATCAAGTTTTTTATGTGTATTTAAAGTTGCTAGAATATCTTCAACATTAGTTTCAGCAGCGAGTTGAACTGCTGTATTTGTAGCATTAAGTCTTTGTGCACGTAAGCGAATTTGTGTAATAGCTTCTTCACCTGATACATAGATGACATTATACCCTTTTTGCGATAAGGCTGCTGCTGTTTGTGTTAGTAATGTTGATTTTCCTATGCCTGGATCGCCAGCAATCAGTAATGCTGATCCACGGACAAAACCACCTCCGGTAACACGATCAAGCTCAGCAATGCCAGAATGGATACGCGGAACATTTTCGATATCTCCAGAAAGAGATGTAAGTGTAACTATATGACCTTTACGAATATTTTTAGGAGGGCCACTTCCTACACCGCTATTTGTACCTTCTTCAGTAAGAGAATTCCAATTTCCACAGGAGTGACATTTTCCAGCCCAACGTGAATGGACTGTGCCACAATCTTGGCAAATAAATTGAAGACGATTACGTACCATAATGGTTTAACCATATTGTTCTGGAAGATAATTACTGTCTGCCAGATCACTGAAGCGTGTGAAATCAGCTTGGAAAGAGAGTTTGACTATGCCTGTTGGTCCATGGCGTTGCTTCGCTACGATAATATCAGCTTTTCCAAAAACTTCATCCATTGATGCTTGCCATTTTAAATGTTCTGGACCTCCTATCTTAGGCTCTTCATTTTTGAGATAATACTCTTCACGATATACAAAAATAACAACATCCGCATCTTGCTCAATTGAACCAGATTCACGTAAGTCTGATAGTTGTGGACGTTTATCTGTCCGATTTTCGACTTGGCGTGAAAGCTGTGAAAGAGCAATAATGGGAACATTAAGCTCTTTAGCTAAAGCCTTTAATCCTGTGGTGATTTCTGTAATTTCTTGAACGCGACTTTCAGATGAGCGTTTTGAATTGCTTGTCATTAACTGTATGTAGTCAATAATCAAAACATCTAAACCGTGTTGTCGCTTGAGGCGACGTGCACGTGCAGCTAATTGTGTGATTGATATGCCACCCGTTTGGTCAATATAAAGTGGAACTTTTTGTAGGCGATTCATTATGCGTAATAATTTTGCAAATTGTTCTTCTGAGATATTGCCTCGACGAATGTTAGAAGAAGAGACCTCTATTTGCTCAGAAATAATACGTGTTGCAAGTTGTTCTGATGACATTTCAAGCGAAAAGAATCCGACAATTCCCCCCTCATTGTCTGGCGATGATTCTTTTTTTGTATCACAGTTATAAGTATTAGCAATATTGAAAGCAATATTGGTAGCAAGAGCAGTTTTTCCCATACCAGGACGTCCTGCAATGATAATTAAATCAGAAGGCTGTAATCCTCCCATTTGTTCATCAAGCTTTTTTATGTGAGTAGCAATACCTGATAATCGTGAAGATCGCTTTTTTGCTATTCCTGCCATATCAATAGCTTTTTTAATAGCTTCATCAAAACTCTCAAATCCACCACCATATTTTCCCTTTTCTGCTAGCTGAAATAAATCACGCTCGATTTTTTCAATTTGTTGAATTGGTGTCAATTCTAAAGGGGCATCAAATGAGGTATTGACAACTTCATTTCCAAGATTAATCAAGGAACGTCGGATAAAAAGGTCATAAATTACTCGTCCATAATCCTCAGCATTAATAATTGTTACCGCTTCTTTAGCTAAACGAATAACATAATTAAATACAGTAATATCTCCAATTTTTTCTTCAGCTGGAATAAAAGGTTTGATAGTGACAGGGGTTGCCAGTTTTCCTTTTTTGATAATTTGTGATACAACTTCAAAGAGTTGTTGATGTAATTGTTGGAAAAAATGTTCTGATTTTAAAAAATCTGACACGCGATCAAGTGCATCGTTATTAATAAGAATCGCGCCAAGCAATGCTTGTTCAGCTTCAATATTATGTGGCATCTGCCGAAAAAAGGTGGATTCTTCTTTTTGCTGAGGGATCAGATTAGAGATGCCGGTTTCTTCCATAACAATCTTCCTATTAATAATATTTAGCCTTTCGGCTAAATATTATCATGATATACCAATTTTAATGGGAGAGAAGAAAAAACAAACAGTTAAGTAAGAAAAAGATGTTCATTAACTGTGACTTTCTTCATTAAGGTTGTTTTCTACATGGTTATCAGTTTCTTTTGTTAATGGTTGCTCTTGAGTACCATATATTGCTTCAGTAGAAGTCAGATTTTCACCTGCTTCTTGACGCTCCGCTTCACTAGTTGAGCGTGCAATATTAATTGTTACAGAAACTTGAATTTCGGGGTGTAAGCTGAGAGAAATGGTGTGAAGACCGATGGTTTTAATAGGGTGATTAAGTTCAATTTGGTTACGTTCAATCGAAAAGCCATTCTCTGTTATAATATCAGCAATATTACGTGTTGATACGGAACCGTAAAGTTGTCCTGTTTCACCAGCTGAACGGATAATAGTAAATGATTGTCCATCAAGTTTTTCAGAAATTTTTTGAGCTTCGTTTTTGCGTTCAAGGTTACGAGCTTCAAGCTGTGCGCGCTGTGTTTCAAAGTGCTTTTTGTTGGCTTCATTAGCACGTAAAGCTTTACCTTGAGGTAATAGAAAATTGCGCGCATAGCCATTTTTAACTGAGACAATATCACCAATCTGACCAAGATGAGTGATGCGTTCAAGCAAAATGATATCCATAGTTTTTCCTTTCGAATTAAATCAATTAGTGAGATTTGTGTGATTGGCTGTTATATTGAATGGTTGCCCAAATGCCCATAAGCAGCAGCATAAAAGAAATAGGTACAGTAAAAATAACAGTTAAAATAGCAATGTAAACAAAAGATAATATTATCGTTCGACCACTTATTTCTTTTGTAATATTATGGAGATATGCTAGACCAGTAACTGATATGATAAATGTATAGGCAGTGATAAAAACATTTGCGCCTAAATTTAAAATAGAATTGGTTTCAATCATTGCGGCTATAAAAGCAAAAATGAAAATGATAAGTCCCCAAATTGGAAGGCGGAAATTTTGTTTCCAATCATCACGAGGTCTTTTCAAACAATTTATATGGCGTGCTATCATCATTGAAAAGTAAAGATTTGCAATAAAAAACAATAAACTGTAAACGGTCAATATTACTGCTGTTAGAGTTGCTGTATGTGTCATTACAAGTTCAGTAAAAGAAAGAATATTAGTTTCGTTTATAGACTGCGATTGTCGCATAGTCTGTACTATATTCTCGGTAATTTGCTTCGCAATAATAGGAGAAGATGGATGATTTTGAATATAAATTCCAATAAAAGTTGATATACAGGCAATAAAATTTGTTAAAAGAAAAATAATTGGTGGTAATGGATACCACATCAACGAATTTTCTTCTTGTATTGTTTGTACTGGTTGTGCAAATCCAAGGAGCCAAGAAGCATAAACAGCAGGAAGAAAAAACAACAACATAAAACTAAAACCAATATAAATATTATTGGTTATGGAAAGAACAAAAGTAGCGCTAATTAAAGCAATAAGGCTAGGTAGTGTACCATATCTAAATGCTGCGATAAAGATTGGAAGAGAAATAAAACAACCTAAAAAAAGAGAACAATAGGGAATGATATTTGAAACATTGATGATTGCCATCCCTATAACAGCAGTAAACAGTCCTGCTAAAACGCCGATTATTGTTTTATAAGAATAGGAATCTTCCATTGATCGCTGTCCTGCCTTTTGCAGTTAGAGGTATATAATACCCCAACTTTTTTGGATATATTATAATTAAAATATGTTTTGTAAAGTATTAAAGAAAAAGAATAAGTAGCCAGAAAAAATTCTGGCTACATAATAAATTAAAATTTATTTGACAACATATGGAAGTAAGCCAAGAAAACGAGCACGCTTAATAGCATTTGCTAATTCACGTTGTTTTTTTTGACTAACAGCTGTGATGCGCGAAGGAATAATTTTCCCACGCTCTGAAATATAACGCTGTAACAGCTTGATATCTTTATAATCAATTTTAGGAGCATTTGCACCCGAAAATGGACATGTTTTACGGCGGTGATGAAAAGGACGACGTATCGAAGTTTGTTGAATATCAGTCATCATGCTATTCCTCCTGTTGGATTTTCATGTTGACGGTGCAGATTTTGAGCTTTCTCTTCATTTTGATTAGAGAAGCTATCACGGTTGAGTCCTGAAAGTGCTGTCGATTGTTCTTTTTCATGTTTTTCTACGCGGACAGTCATATAACGCAAAATATCTTCATTAATACGCATTTGACGCTCAAGTTCAGCAATTGTTGATGCTGGAGCGTCAATATTCATCAATACGTAATAAGCTTTACGATTTTTGCGGATTCGGTAAGCAAGAGAACGAAGACCCCAATTCTCTACACGCCCAACTTTTCCACCATTCGCTTCGATAACGCCTTTGTAAGTTTCTAAAAGCTCATCAATTTGCTGTGGTGCAATATCTTGTCGGGCAAGAAATATATGTTCATAAAGAGCCATTATTTTGCCTTTCTTCAATTAAATTCTACTAGTTTTGGCGCAAAGCCTCTGCGACTTGTCTTTATTGGAAAATCCAAAGAAGAAAGGGCGCGTTTGCATTCGAGACACTCGAGAGCGGAGACACAGGAGGCCGGAATTATTATATTCCCACTGGTTTTTCCCAGCCCTCCGTTCAACCCCCAGCCAAATACCGGTAATGAACATTGAATATTTACAGCTTATCTTTAAAAATAGCAAGTTGGTGTTTACAAAAAATATCATTTATTGAGTCTTAGGATATTTTTTATACATTTTGCGTTTCACTTTAACTTTATCATATTACTGTTTCCTTTAGTAAAAAATGGTATAATAGGAAGATAATGATATATTAAGTGAGATAAGAATGAACGTTTTACACCAGATTGATATAGCACTTTTCGAAATGCTTGCTAAGAGTAATCAAATGGATTTGATTTTTGTTTGGTTTGGTATCATTTGTGCAAAGTTTTTAATTTATATTATTCCTATACATCTTTGTGTATTATGGTTTTGTGGTGGATGTACGGAAAGGCGTGTTGCTTTAAGTATTGGTCTTAGTATTTGTGTTGCTCTTATTATAGGTTATATTATTTCTCTTATTTATTATCGTCCACGTCCATTTATTGCAGGTTTGATGCGACCTCTTATTAAACATCGGGAAACAGCTTCTTTTCCAAGTAATCATGCATTAGTTATTGTGTCTTACTTTGTTAATCTTTATTTGTATCGATACAAAATTGCTTCTAAGTTTGCATTGATATTTTTGTTATTAATTTGTTGGGGACGTGTTTTTACAGGTGTACACTATCCTTTTGATGTTTTGGCTGGTGTGGTTTTAGGAAGTTTTGTAAGTTGGTTTATTATTCGGTTTGTTGCATCATATTTTCCTAAATTTCTATATCAAATTCCACCTTTGAAATATAATTTTCATATAGGTACTCAATTTTAAATTAAGTTGATTTGTTGTAATTTATGTTTATTGAATTGGTTGAAAAGAAGATAAATCTAAAATTTAATTTTGGAGATGATGATGGTAGCAGCATTCACTTTCCCAGGACAGGGAAGCCAAGTTGTTGGTATGGGAAAAGTACTTGCAGAGCAATTTATTGAAGCACGCATGGTTTTTGAGGAAGTTGATGATGCTTTAGGTGAGAAATTATCACAAATTATTTTTGAAGGACCAGAAGAGGTTTTGACATTAACGGCAAATGCACAGCCAGCATTGATGGCCGTGTCTATGGCAATTATTCGTGTCATGGAAAAGTTGGGATTTGATATAGCAAAGAAGGTGAAATTTGTTGCTGGCCATTCTTTAGGAGAATATTCGGCACTTTGTGCTGCTGGTACATTTAGTTTAGCTGATACAGCAAAACTTTTACGGATTCGGGGAAATGCTATGCAAACAGCTGTTGCTGTTGGTGAAGGTGCAATGGCGGCAATTATTGGCTTGAATGAGCAAGATGTTGAAGAAATTTGCAAGTTCGTTTTAGGAGAGGGAGTGTGTCAAATCGCTAATGATAATGGCAGTGGACAGATTGTTATTTCAGGTGAAGCAAAAGCTGTCGAGTCAGCTATCAAGATTGCTTCACAAAAAGGAGCTAAACGTACATTGCTTCTTTCTGTATCAGCGCCGTTTCATTCAGTTTTGATGAGTTCTGCTGCTGATGCGATGAAAGACGCCCTTAGAGCTGTTAATAAAAAAGCACCTGTTGTTCCGCTTGTTGCGAATGTTTCTGTTACACCAGAAAGTGATCCGGAACGTATTTTTATGCTTCTTGTTCAACAGGTTACTGGGCGGGTGCGATGGCGTGAAACAATCGAATGGTTTGGAGCTAATAAGGTTGATGTTCTTTTTGAAGTTGGCTCTGGAAAAGTATTAACAGGTTTAGCGCGCCGTATTAATAAGGATATTAATGGTTTGACAATTGGTACGGCTGAGGAAATTGAATCAGCATTACAAGTGCTAGGTGTTTAATCTTAAGGAGTCTAAAAAATGTTTGAATTAACAGGTCGTAAAGCTCTTGTAACAGGAGCATCAGGAGATATTGGTGAAGCAATTGCTCGTGCTTTACATGCACAAGGAGTTATTGTTGGGTTGCATGGAACGCGTGAAGGAAGACTCACAGAAATTGCTGTAGATCTTGGTAAAGACACTTTTATTTTCCCCGCTAATCTTTCTAACCGTGATGCTGTCAAGCAATTGGCTAAAACAGCAGAGAAAGAGATGGATGGAATTGATATTCTTGTTAACAATGCTGGTATTACTCGAGATGGTCTTTTTGTACGTATGCAGGATCAGGATTGGGATGATGTATTGGCAGTGAATTTGACAGCTGCCTTTACTTTAACACGTGAGCTAACATATAATATGATGCGGCGGCGTTATGGACGTATTATTAATATAACTTCTATTGTTGGTGTTGTTGGTAATCCTGGACAAACGAATTATTGTGCTGCGAAAGCTGGTTTAATAGGATTTTCAAAGTCATTGGCACAAGAAGTTGCATCGCGAAATATAACAGTTAACTGTATTGCTCCAGGATTTATTCAATCCGCGATGACTGATCAATTGAATGAAAAGCAGAAAGAAAAAATTATGGCTACAATTCCAATGAAGCGTATGGGAATAGGGCAAGAAATAGCCTCTGCAGTTGTTTATTTAGCGAGTGATGAGGCAGGATATGTGACTGGACAAACAATACATGTCAATGGTGGTATGGCAATGATTTGAGTATTTGCTGTATTCTACATTGATTTATAATCATTATTATTTTAGATAACGATAAGTGAAATAAAACAGTAAGTTTATTTCTTTAAATATGGTAATTGTTCGACTTATCAGGGTATCAATTTAGTACATTTAAGAGGAGATATTCACGGAATGTTCTATGTTTTATCGCTAAAGTTTTGGAGCAATGCATCTATTACTTGATTATATGAACTTATATCGCTAACCAAGTACAGGAAAACAATATAATTCGAGGATTCAATATGAGTGATACAGAAGAGCGCGTTAGGAAGATTATCGTAGAGCATCTCGGAGTTGACGCAGATAAGGTCGTAGAAAATGCAAGCTTCATCGATGATCTAGGAGCAGATAGCCTTGATACGGTTGAACTTGTGATGGCTTTTGAAGAAGAGTTTGGTATAGAAATTCCGGATAATGCTGCTGAGACAATCTTCACAGTTGGTGACGCAGTGAAGTTTATTGATAAAGCTTCTCTATAATTTTACTTAAAGGGCAAAAGTATTTTATGCTTTTGCCTGATTTTTTAGTTTAGGGCATATTTTGACAATATGGTTTCTAGAGGTGGGTGGTTCAAGGTTAGAAACATGAGACGTATTGTTGTTACTGGTTTGGGATTAGTATCTCCACTCGCTAGTGATGTTGAATGGAGTTGGAAGCGGCTTCTTGAAGGGAAAAGTGGTATTCGACGCATCACTGAGTTTGAGGTGGCTGATTTACCATGTCAAATTGCTGGCCGTATTCCTTTAGGGGATGGAACAAATGGTACATATAATGCTGATTTACATATGGAGCCTAAGGATCAGCGTAAGGTTGATGCATTTATTACTTATGCAATAGCTGCTACTGATCAGGCACTTGCAGATGCTGAATGGTTTCCCAAAAGTGATGAAGAGCAGATACAGACGGGTGTTATGATTGGTTCTGGTATTGGTGGTGTTGAGGGCATTGTTGAGGCTGGTTATACACTTCGTGATAAAGGTCCACGGCGAATTTCTCCTTTTTTTATTCCAGGCCGTTTGATTAATCTTGCTTCTGGTTATGTTTCCATCAAATATGGTCTACGTGGTCCTAATCATTCGGTTGTAACAGCTTGTTCGACCGGTGCTCATGCAATTGGTGATGCAACTCGTTTAATTGCATTAGGTGATGCAGATGTGATGGTAGCAGGGGGGGCTGAATCTCCAGTTAATCGCATATCTCTTGCTGGTTTTGCTGCCTGTAAAGCTCTTTCTACTGGGTATAATCATGAACCTGAGCGTGCATCACGTCCTTATGATGCCGATCGTGATGGTTTTATTATGGGTGAAGGGGCTGCTGTTGTTGTTTTGGAAGAGCTTGAACATGCAAAAAAGCGGGGCGCTCGCATTTATGCAGAAGTGATTGGTTATGGTTTGTCTGGTGATGCTTATCATATTACAGCTCCTTCGGAGAGTGGTGAAGGTGCGCAGCGTAGTATGATATTGGCTCTTAAGCGTGCGCAAGTGAATGTGAGCGATATTGATTATATTAATGCTCATGGTACATCAACGATGGCTGATGTTATAGAGCTAGCTGCTGTTGAGCGTGTTTTAGGTCATCATGCGTTGAAGGTATCAATGTCATCAACTAAATCATCTATTGGGCATTTACTTGGTGCAGCTGGTGCAGCTGAGGCTATTTTTTGTATTTTAGCTATACGGGATAATATAGCTCCAGCAACACTTAACCTTGATAATCCATCTGTTAAAACAAAAATTGATCTTGTGCCGTATACACCACGTGAGAGAAAAATTGATATAGTTCTTTCTAATTCATTTGGTTTTGGTGGAACAAACGCATCTTTAGTAATGCGGCGTTTTAGTGAATAACTAAGTAGTTTCATTTGTTATGGCTGCCTTGATGAGCTTTTTGACTATAAGATTTGAGTGAGAAATTATTAGTAAAATACCTGAAATTATTAAGGTTAGTAGGTTATGTTTGATGCAAAAAGTAAGTCATCATTGAAGAATATAAATGACTTTTCATTAAGTTATCCACCAAATAATAATGGATTGTTACATGAAAAACGGAAAAGATCGCATATTTTGCGCAATCCGTTTATTATTCTCGGTAATTTTTTTCTAACGCTTGTTGTGGTTGTTCTTTTAGTTGTTGGTATTCCTCTCTATATTGTAAAGAACATTTTTGAGGGTAAAGGGATTGCTGAGAAAGAACAAGTTATTCTTATTGATTCTGGAAAAGGAATTCGTGAAATTGCATCATTGCTTGAAAAACGTAGTCTTATTCGATCATCTGATATTTTTATTTATGGGGTTGGTTATTACCAAAACACAACCCGTCTTAAAGCCGGTGAATATTTAATTCCGGCGTATGCTTCGATGCATGATATTATGAATATTCTTGTAAAAGGAAAGTCTGTTGAATATAGTTTTACAGTGCCTGAGGGTTTAACGGTTCAACAAGTATTTGACCGGTTATCAGCCAATGAAATTTTGATTGGTGATCTTCCGGAAGTTTTACCTCCAGAAGGCAGTTTGGTGACGGATACTGTTCATTTTATTCGTGGCACAACACGTGTCGAAATTATAAAAAGGTTATGTGAAGAACAAAAAAAATTAATTAATGCAATATGGGCTACTCGTTCCCCAGACTTACCCATCAAGTCTATTGATGAGTTTGTTATATTGGCATCAATTGTTGAAAAAGAAACAGGGATTGCAACAGAGAGACCGCAAGTGGCTGCAGTATTTTATAATCGTCTTGCTAAGGGTATGCGTCTTCAATCTGATCCAACGGTAATTTATGGTATTTTTGGTGGAAAAGGTAAACCTGTAGATCGTCCAATTTATAAGTCAGATCTTGAGAGAGAAACGCCATATAATACTTATAAAATTGATGGGTTGCCACCAACAGCTATTGCAAATCCAGGTCGCGATTCTTTAAAGGCAGTGGCAAGTTTTCCGAAAAGTGATGCACTTTACTTTGTAGCCGACGGTTCAGGTAGACATGTTTTTTCTAAAACTTTGGAGGAACATAATGCAAACGTTCGTAAATGGCGGGCGTTAGAAAAATAGTAAATCTTCTTAAATTTAGAATTCATATTTAGAAAATTTTGAAAAAAGTAACAGTATGACATTATTTGATAATGAATTGAGTGCTCAAAAAAAAAATAAACGTCGCGGTTTTCTATTTATTCTTTCTTCTCCTTCAGGTGCTGGCAAATCAACAATTTCGCGGTTAATTCTAAAAGATCAACAATTAGAGCTTTCTATCAGTATGACAACGCGGGCAAGGCGCCCTAGTGAAGTAGATGGTGTTCATTATCATTTTATTTCGAAAAAAGAATTTGAACGTAAGTGTGCAGGAGACGAGTTTATTGAGTGGGCAGAAGTTCATGGGAACTATTATGGAACTTTACGTGAAAGTGTTGAAAATGCATTGAACGCTGGTCGGGATATGTTGTTTGATATTGATTATCAGGGGACTGAACAACTTCAAAAAAAAATGCCGGGTGATACTGTTTCTGTTTTTATTCTTCCTCCATCAATGAAGGAGCTTGTTGCTCGTTTACATCGTCGAGCAGAAGATAGCCAAGATATTATTAATTTGCGATTAAACAATGCAAGAACAGAAATTCAGCAATGGCGCTCTTACGATTATGTTGTAATTAACGAAGATTTGAATCAGTCGTTATTGCTTATTAAATCGGTATATTTAGCAGAAACAATGAAACGTAAGCGTTGTAATTTTCTTGAGTCTTTTATTGATGAGCTTATTGTTGAAAAAATTGATTAATAGCTTATCATTTTAAGAGAATCTTTAAATTAATAAGGATTCTATTTCTTTAAGTGATTAGGTTAGCTAAAGTTACAAATTCAGAAATAGAAAGTGTTTCCGCTCGGCGTGTTCCATCAATACCAGCTTTTTCTAAAAGTGTTTCACCTCCAATAGTTTTAAGACTTTGTCTCAGCATTTTACGCCTTTGTCCAAAAGCAATTTTTGTGACGAGGCTTAATTTTTGTGTAGAGCAAGCGAGAGGTTGTAAGCGTGGAATAATGTGAACAACGGAAGAAGTTACTTTTGGCTCTGGTATGAAGGCTCGAGGAGGAATATCAAAAGCGATTTTTGCAATACTACGCCAACCAGTCAATATGCTGAGACGACCGTAGTAAGGAGATTGAGCAGTTGCTGTAATACGCTTTGCGACTTCACGTTGAAACATTAAAGTCATTGACTCATAAAAAGGGGCCATGATTTTGTTAAAAGCCAATTTAATAAGAGTTGTGTTCCAATATTATATGGAAGATTTGCAATAATTCGCGGTTTTTCCGGATATGCTTCAAAAAGCTTTGGAAAATCTTGTTTTAATGCATCATTAAAAATAAGCTTGAGTTTTTGTGGATAGTGCTCTTCTATTTCTAAAAGAGCTGGCATACAACGCTCGTCACGTTCTATCGCTGTTACAATAGCGCCTTTTGCAAGTAAGGCGCGAGTCAAACCACCAGGACCAGGACCAATTTCAAGAACAGGTTTTCCTTCTATATTGCCTGCTTGATGAGCAATCTTAGCTGTTAAATTAAGATCAAAAATAAAATTCTGTCCCAAAGATTTATTAGCTTGTAACTTATACTTACTGATGACGTTACGGAGAGGAGGAAGATTATCTATTAGCATATGATTGGATTGTTTTTTGCAAGTTGGTCTGCAAGTTTAAGAGCAGCAATAAAACTTTCAGGAGAAGCTATTTTTTTATCTGCAATATCAAAAGCAGTGCCATGGTCTGGGGAAGTGCGAATGAAAGGTAATCCTAAGGTAACATTAACAGTAGTATCAAAGTCTAATGTTTTAACAGGGATAATAGCTTGATCATGGTACATACAAAGAGCAACATCATATGTTTGCCTTATACGTTCATGAAACATTATATCAGGAGAGAGGGGACCTATAATATTCAGTCCTCTTTTTTTAAGATATTCAATAGCGGGAATAATAATTTTTTCTTCTTCTTTTCCTATTGCACCATTTTCTCCAGCATGAGGGTTCAGACCAGCAATAGCTAAGCGTGGTGAATTTATTGCAAATCTGGTTTTTAAATCATTTTCAGTAATTAATGCAGTTTTAATAATTAAATCACATGTAAGAGATGAAGAAACTTTATTAAGTGGAATATGAATAGTAATTGGTACCGTTTTTAATTGAGGTCCAGCCAACATCATAACTGGATGATATTGTTTATTGGAAAACTTTTGAGCAAGATGAGCAAGAAATTCAGTATGACCTGGGAAGTGAAATCCAAAATCGTAAAGACTTTTTTTTGCAATAGGGCAAGTAATTAGTGCGCATCCCTGACCCCTTTGAATCAATTGAACGCTGCGTTCAATTGATTCAATTACTCCAGCAGCATTATCCGGTGAAGATAATCCTAGTTGATCACTTTGTCGATTTTTTAAGGGAATTATAGGAAGAGATGTTGAAAAATTTTCTACAGGATTATGAGTAGAAACAGATTTTATATCAATATTAAGTTGTAAAAAACGAGCACGCGAATGAATAATTTCAGGATCGGCTAAAAGAACAAAAGGTGGAATTTGACGTATATTACGCATATTCCACGTTTTTATAACAATCTCAGGACCAATTCCTGCCGGGTCTCCACTACTAACGATTAGCGGAGCCATTATGAATTTTGAATACGTGCTGTTTGTCTCAATTCTTTTAAATACTTTTCACTGAGAGCTTCAAGAAGTTGGGGAATATCTTTCTTTTGATGATCTTGGATGGAAAATATAAGTCGAGCCACACGGTCGTCAGAAACTCTTTTTATTTGACAGACAGCAACTGCTTCAATACCATTCTGCGTTTCTCGAAAGTTAGTCATTTTTCCAGCTGGCGTTGCAAGGATAGCTTTTTCCCAATTTTGAGGCAGTTGAGGTTCCAAAAATTTTCCTAAATGACGGATAGTAATATCTAAAATACCTTTTGCCTGGTTTTTAGCGCTATTACATCCCTGGAAATTGGCACGGAACTTATTTGCTTCTTTTTTACGTTTTTCTAGAATTGCTGACCGCCGATGTTCAGGAATAACAAAAATAATTTGTTGTAGTGTATATTCGTTTGTTGAAGGTTTGACACCGCCATTTTTTAATATCCTCTGTGAGGCTTCTTGTTCTGTAATTACTCCACCTTCAGCTTGATAACGCGCATTAACAAGACGTGCCCAGCCCATTTGCCCCAAAATATATGCTTTAAAGTGTTCTACCGTGACATCAGTTTGAGTGAGCATTTGATTGAGTTGATCAACAGTCATATTATTTTGTGCAGCAAAATTTTCAAAAGCATTCTCAACTTCATCTGTGCTAACTTCAATATTTCGCCGTTTTATTTCATTATTTTTAAGGACTTCATCAATAAGATCATTTTTAGCTTGTGTGGCAAGATTTCCTTGCTTCTGTTGCAATTTAAGAAAAGCAATACGCCTTTGAATATCATAATTTGTAATAGCGCTACCATTAACTGTAACGACAACTGAAGTCTGTGCAAAAGCTTGTGATGTAAAAAATGTGCTTACGGATAAACTACTTACACTCAAAGAAGTGATACAAAATAAAGCAAGAGCACTATTTCTTAGTGTATTCATATAAGTAAACCTTTACAATCAATTTTCATCTATTACCCAAAATATATGTTTTTCTGCATAAAAACAATGATAAGTTAAGATTGATATACTTTCTATTATAAATCTGATTTTATTTTTTTGCCAATAGCTGTAATAGTACGTAATGAAAAAGAAACATTAAAGTTTTTAAAAGTCATATTTCTCTCTGGATTTTTTACCTGTTGATAACCAATCGTTATCCCAAAGCATTCATCTATATAACTTAGATTTATTCCTTGTTTTACAAAAGCATTAGATATTAAATCATAACTAGTATTATTATTAATTGACCAATAGTTGGAAAATTTAAGTCCCACTTGAAAAGAAATCTCTTGCTGATCTTGCGTATATTCATCATTTTGTTGATGTGAAATATAAGCATATTGCATAGACGTCCAAAGATTAGACCATTTTTGTGATGCTTCTAATTCACTACGGCGGACTTTCCCTGTTGTTTTATCAAAACGTCCACGAGATGCTATAGAAAAGCCATGAGTATGATTTGCTTCAAACATTGTCACATAGTCTGAGTGTGCTGTTTCAAGACCAGAGTATGCACCTAAATTGACAAAGTCTTTCTCTGCGAACGAATTTTTTCCTGCGAGATGAAATGATTGTCCAATAAGTCCATAAAGTGACCAATTATTATTCAAACTTCCGGAATATCTAAGACCTATATTTACTCTTGTGCCGCCTTCTACACGATCATAACCAGAGAATTTATCTCGTTGAAATAAGGTGGTTGTATCAAATACAAGGCTTTGCGCGTCTTCATTTGGTAATTGTCCTACATATTGTTCGTTATTGCGTATAAAAATTTGTGTTATTGGCTCTAGTATATGTGTGGATATTTCAGTAGTAATAAGAAGAGGATACCGTAACTCCAAGCCTGCTGTTGCCATACTACGAATTGTTGAGGAAGCAATATTAAAATTTTTCGAAGAGACATTTTCTATGCTAGCAATATAGTTATTGTGAGTATTTATTGCACTTGTATCAATTCGTAAGGCAAAGATAGGCGTTAATATTAAACCATTTTTGGTATTGAAACGTTTTTTCCATTCTAGTTCGTTTGTTAAACGAAAACTGTTTCCAGCTATACCGGAGAGTTGAAGAGTATTGCTAGGGTAATCTGGCAAATGTGTATTATTAAAGTCATTATGACGACGATAAATTGATTGTATATTACTACGGAAGGTAAGATTTCCAGTGTAAATTGATTTATTTGGTGTCAAAGAATAATCAATGATAGGTAGACCCCATGCTTGCTGGGAATGACGATCATTGAGGGTGTTTTTAAGCAGTGAATTTTGGATATTGAAATGGTAAAAACGCATGTCAAAATAATTTTTGCCTGCAAGACCATTTAAATAAAACTGAGAAATTTTTACAGGGTCGCCATAATTTTCAAGTTTGTATGTACGACTAAAGTTTCTGTCTGACTGTGCAAAGGCATCCCAGCCGTAAATCCACCGCGAATTAATACGAAAATTACCTCTTGTTGCTATCATATAACGATTAGTATTTTGTGAATCAACTCTATCATTATCGAAGTTGTAAGGATTGGTTTGGTATATATGAGCAAAATGGATGTTATAATAGCCTGTTTTTAAACGTTGATGCCATGTACCTTCATTTAAAAGTCCTTGTTTTGTATAAACTGTAGCAGAAAGTGTGAAATCATTGTAGAGTGAGAGGTTCCAGAAATAAGAGTTTTTTACGCCAATACCAAGATTATCAGCATAAAAAAAGCGAGGAGCAAGAAAACCACTTATACGTTTTACTGTTGGATCAGGAAGTTCAATCGTTGGAAAATATAAAATTGGGATGCCGAAAGTTTCAAAATAGCTATTTTCAAATCGAATTGTTTTTTTGACATTGTTCCATATGATCTTTTTTGCTTTGATTTGCCACGAGACTGCACCATCTGATTTGTTATGACAAAGTTCACATGCTGTATAAATAGCATTGTTAAAAATTGTTATTTGGTTCCTGTTACGATTAGCATTTTCAGCTGTGAAGTATGTATTATTCGTTGTTTTGATACGTAAAGAATTTACAAATCCTTCTCCAAAGTCTTTTGTCATATCAATATAATGAGAATAGATTTTATTTCCATCCTTTTGAGTAATCTTAACATTTCCTTGAGCTATGACACGTCCTGTTTTTTGATTGTAAGTGACTCTTTGAGCGACGGCTTTATTACTATCATATTCAATTTGGACATTTCCTTGTGCAGAAATGGTGTTTGCATCACGATTGTAAATAAGTTTATCAGCAGAGAGTAAGAAAGGACTTTTTGTATTCTGGGGATGATTTTGAAAAAAAGGATTAGAATTTTGTGCTATTGTAGAATGAGAGATAAGAACACCTCCAGAAAAACTGATGAGGCTTTTTATAACCAACATTCTCAGTGTTTTAAAAATTCTCCTTTTATTTGCTAACATTTTTACTTAACCATCCTCTGTATAAAGTAAAAAGGATATTGCAAAAAACAATGCCACTATAACTGGTACCCAAGCAGCAATGATTGGTGGAATGTAACCAGCGTTACCAAAACTTCGAACGAGCATAGAAATAACATAAAGTATAAATCCTGCAATTACACCACCAAGAATTAATGTTCTCGATTGTCCAAAGCGTGGAATTTTTAGTGATACAGTTGCTGCAATAAGAGTCATTGCCACAAGTAACATTGGTAAAGCAATCAGTGATTGTAAATGCATATCAAATTTATTGGCAGAATAACCAAGTGAGCGTGCAACAGCAATTTTTTTTGGTAGGGTGTAAAATGGAATAGTTATAGGATCGGTTAAATATTCAGTTAAAAACTCAGGCTTTAAGTGAGTTTTTATTCGTAATTCAGTAAATTTTTCAGGAGTTTGTCCTATCTTATAGATTGTCCCATTTGTTAATAACCAAGCACCATCTGTCAATGTTGCTTTTTTAGTATTAATCCAGTTTTTTACTGTTGCATTCTCATTATATTGTACAAAGGTTGCATCAATAAGAGAAAGATCTTGATATATGATTGATTTAGCACCAACGGTTATTCTTCCTAAATTTGTGTGTTGTGTTAACCATGGAATACGCGTGTCAGTGGTAGATATTTGGGCACTATTACTACGCCATTCTGCTATCATTTTTTCTGCTTGGGAAGAGCTCCATGCAGCTAGTGGATTAATGAAAAGAATGGAGAATAATCCGAAAAGAAAAGCTCCAAAACAAGCTGGTGCGAGAAATTGCCATGCGGAAATACCGATTGAACGAGCAACAACAAGTTCAAATTTTTTATTAAGGGAGATAAGCATTGTTATTGCAGAAAATAATGCAATAAAGGGAAAGAGTTGTTGCATAATTAAGGGAATTCGCAGCAATGAAATAAGGAATGCTCCTTTTGCTGTATGATGAGGAAGTAACGCTAGTTTGCTAGAGTTTTCTGTAAAGTCGATTAAGAGGACGAGAATAAAGGCACCCAAGAGGAAAAAACAGACTGTTTTAAGATAAAGCATGAAAAAATATCGTCCGAGCGTCAATCCAATCATGATACCTTATCCGAAAGATAGTAAGAGTTTTGATGTGTAGATATCATGATGCATGCGAATATTCAATGAAATGCGAAGTAAGCTTTATTATGAGAGTTCGTAAAGTGCATGATATATTCTACTACAACATTAAAAAGCATTAATTAAGAATTCAGTAGTTTGAAATTTTACTAATTTATTATCACTTTGATTTATAGTGTATAAATGATTTTACATAATCTAAAATTTTAGATACTGACAATTTTAAAGATTTTGCATAATCTACTTTATATAAAAACAGATCTTGTAATTTGTCAGAAATGATAACTTCCTATAATTATAATTTAGATTTAATCAGTTTTCTGTATTTTGTATCGGTGTTATCTATAGAAAATTCCTTGGTATAATAAAGTTCTGCTACATTGAGATTAAAGATAGAAAAATGCATAGTAGGAAACTTAGCTATTATTAATCGTTTCCATATTGATTCACTATCATGAATGTGAGCTATAATTCAGTTTGAATAAAAGAAGAATTATTTTTGTAAATCAATTTTTTATAATTTTTTGAAAAATTGTTTGAATGACATGATTAAATTTTTCAAGGATACCAATTTTATAGTCTTTTAGTAGCATAAAAAAGGTAAGCAAGCTTATTCCTATTGGAATGACATAAAGTAGTGGAATATAAGAAGGGTTATTTTCTGTTTTCCGTGCAAAAAAGTATCCTAACCAATAAATCAATAAGGAAAAAGTAATTGTAGAAAAAGTCGCAGAGATACGCGCTTGTCGATATGAGTGTGCATCTCCTGCTATGGCTATTGCAATTAATGCAAAAACAATAGGATAGAGACATTCTGTGAAACGACGATGCAACTCAGCTCTATATTGAAGTGGTTTTCGTTGATAATGAGGATCACTTGGATTGGGGTTGAATAAATAAGAAAGAGGCCGATCTTTAGGATAAATATTAGGTGTTTTCTTATTGGGAATAAATTCGCTTAGACTAAAAGTATGGGAGCTAAATTTGATAATTGAAACATTATCATTTTTATAATCAATTCTTTCTATTTCGCCATCATTAAGGATTAAAAATTTACCTTTTTTATTGTTAACAATAGCTCCTTTTGTTGCATAATAAAAAAGTCCAAGCTGAGGATCGCGCTGATCAGCAATGAAAAGACGGCCAATGGTTCCGTTTGCATTTCGTTCACCAATTTCTATGTAAAGATTTTTAGTTAATTCTTGGAAACTACCTTCACGAATGAAAAGACTAATAAGATCGGAATGAGAACTTGCTAATATTTGTCGCATATTAAGACGCGCGTGAGGGGCAATAAAATTAGTAATGGAAAAGGAAGTAAATGAAGCCAGAATTGCTAAAAGAAGAATTGGCTTCCAAACAATATTTTTGGATATGCCTGAGGCGCTGATAACAGCTAATTCTGAATCTTGATTCATTGTCAAAAGGATGGTTGTAATTGCAACAACTAATGCGAATGGCATGATAAGAGAAGTAACAGAAGGAATTAATAGAGATGAAAAATATAAAATTGTTAAGAATGTTTGCCCATTTGTTGTAAGAAAATCGACTCGTGCAAGAATTTGTACTGTCCAACTGATGCCAACTGCTCCAAGCAGCACAGCACTAAAAAGAATAAAAATGCGTTTTAATATGTATAATTCAAAAATCCGCATAGAATAAATATTATCCTCAATTTTCACTTCAAAAGTGATATTCTATAATGCGTTAAGTTAAAATTTAAAGACTGTTTTTTTGTGCATCTTTCCTATGAGCAATAGAAAATGATTATAGTCATACAGGCAGTTTATTTATTATTTTGAATAATAAGTTTCCAGTCTCTCTGATTTTTAATTAACAAGATGTTTTATGTATGCATTACGTAACGATATATGAATAAAATCTGTTTGAGAAAGGATGCAAGATGTTTTGTCTGCAATATCTAAATACAACGAAATTATAATATTAGGAATTAGTAAAATATAATGGTGATGTTAGCTTGTTATTCTATAAACAGAGCACTGTTCTAAGGGCTTTTTATATTTGTGGATGTTTTAAAGAAATGGGATTAGGGGTAAATAAAAATTCCTTTTTAAAAGTTATATAAATTAGCTGCATGATACGTAAAAGAAAAAATTCTATTAAAAAATGCAAAAAGAAAAGCTATGATTGCAGCTATAATAATTCTATTTTCTGACTTGTACGAGAATAATATGATTTTATAAATATTAATATATGGCATTATTTTTTCAGAATATAATCATTAGAATAAAACGAGATTTTAATTCTAACTTACTTTATCGTATCAAAATACTGAAGCTCTAATAGCGCTTTATAATGAAAAATATTGAGGATTAAAATGGTTGATATTCTTTTCTATCATTTAACAAAGTCAACTTTAAAAGAGACTTTGCCTGTGTTAGTAGAGCGTGCATTGAAGCGTTTTGGTAGAATAACAATACAATGTATGAATAAAGAACAATGCAATTTTATAGATACTTGTTTATGGGTTTATGCCGATGAATCATTTATTGGGCATGGGACAGAATATGATAAGTATCCAGATTTGCAGCCTGTGTTTCTTACTACAGGACAAGAAAATCCGAATGATTCAAAAGTGCGCTTTCTTATAGACGGAGCGGTTTGTTCAGATGTTGATATTTATCAACGACTTGTGATTATGTTTGATGGTCATAATGATACGCAATTGAATCTTATTCGTGAGCAGTGGAAAGACTATAAAACAAAAAATTATAATTTAACTTATTGGCAGCAAACTGAAGATTATCGTTGGGAGCAGAAGGTTTGAGGTATAGGATATCTTTATTTTGATTTTTTTAGTATTGAACTCTCATAAATCAGAGCTCTTGGTTACAAAATAATCAGATTGAATTTTTCTTATGATTTTTTTAGGAGCGCTAAAATATAGCCTTAGATTAAAATATTCAAATGGAATGATAATGATATTTGACCGAATTTTACTTATTCTATGGGCTGTAATATTAGCTTTTTTTTGTGTTTCATGGTTGGGAACAACAAATATTCTATCACAGATATTTTCTGTCTCTTATATTAGTATTATTATCGATATCTTATTCTTTTTCCTTTGTTTATTATTTGCTGGAATATTGTGGTGGATTACACCTAAACCGATGTCTTTAAAAATGAAATTAGCGGCATTTTTGCCGCTAATATTAGTTTTATTGTTCATTATTATTGTATGTTAGCGTGATATCTCTTCATCTTTAAAACCAATAAAGCAAACGAGTGAGATAAAAGAAGATACGAAGAGATAATAACTAATATAAGAAACACTAAAATGTTGTACTAGATATTCTGCAATATAGGGTGCAACAGCTGCGCCTAAAATACCAGCTAAATTAAAGGTTATAGAAACACCGCTATACCGAACTTCTGTTGGATATGCTGATGAAAGAACTGCGCCGATCTGACTATATGTCATTCCCATGAGAGATAAACCAATAACAGACATTGCACAAATACCTAAAATTCCATTATCGAAAAAGTAAGGAATTGCAAAGGAATAGATACCGGTAGCTATTGTAACCCAAATCATCAAATTTCTGCGGTTAACATGATTAGCAATTTTTCCTGTAAGAACAGTAAAAATACCAAAAAAAACAGCGCCGATCATTTCTACTTGAAGTGCTTGATTAAATGATAATTGCAGATGGTTTGTTGAATAACTTAGCAAATAAGTCGTAACCAAGTAAAATAATACAAGAATTGTCATGCTACAAAATGTACCAAGAAACAAAATTCGTGGGTGTTTGAAGAATACATCTAGAACAGGTATTTTAGAGGTTTTTTCGTGGTCGATATTTTTTTTGAATTCAATTGTTTCATTGATCGACATACGAAGCCATAATCCTAAAATAATGAAGACAATTGAGCCAACAAAAGGAATACGCCATCCCCATGAGAAAAGTTGCTCTTCATCAAGTGTATGCCATAGTGCTAAGTAAGCTATAATAGATACGCATAAGCCAATTGGAGCCCCTAATTGCGGAAACATTGCATACCAACTACGTTTTTCTGGGGGAGCATTTTCTGTCGCAAGCAGCACAGCTCCTCCCCATTCTCCTCCTAATCCGATTCCTTGTCCAAAACGACATATTGTTAAAAGGAAAGGAGCGATCCATCCAGCTGTTTCATAAGTAGGCAAAATACCAATAATAATTGTTGAAATACCCATTGTAAGAAGAGAGGCAATCAGCGTTATTTTCCGTCCAATTTTATCACCAAAATGACCAAAAATAATTGATCCTATAGGGCGTGATATGAAGGCGACACCAAAAATAAGGAAGGATTGCAAAATAGCGAGCTGCTCATTTTGGGATGGAAAAAATAATCGAGGAAATATGAGAGCTGCAGCAGTTGAAAAAACATAAAAGTCAAAGTATTCTATTGTTGTGCCGATAAAACTCGCGAACAAAATTCGACCGGGTGAAGATTCTCGGCTAGTGTTGCATTTTTCTATACTTATAGACATGGATAGAAAGTTCCTTTTTGTGTGAAATTGAATTACAAAACGCCTATAATTATAAAAAATTCATATCAGTGTCGAGTCATTATCACTACCGATTTTAATTATTGCTGTGGATTTTTAAAATATATAAATGAAAATGAAGGACTATATATCCGCATCAATAGAGTTGTCTTTGTCTGTAATAATTACATTTAATCTTTTAAAAGAGTGAGTGATCGGTGTAATCAAACGTCGCTTATAAGTAAAATTGACTTGATTATGTTTTTAATTTTGATTAAAAAGTCAAAATGTGTAAAATTTAGTATGAATTGTAATCACTAGTCTTAAAGTATTTTAAAAAATTTGAGAATTCATGTTTAATTATTTAGTACTAGTCAAAAATTTTTTTGATGATTTACTTCGAACGTATGCAGTATTAGAAGTATAATCAAGATGTTTCTTATGTTCTAGGTGCAATGTGAAGAGAGTTATATAGTAATTTTAAAAAGAAAGAAGAAAAACTTACCCAACGAGGATTCATTAATGTTCAAGAGCAAAAAAAAGGTGATTTCAAATTATGAGACGGATTATGCTACGCCTCAGTGCCTAATACAAAAGCGTCGTGAAGTGGTAAATTCAGTGATTAGTGCGCATATGATTGAGGGATATACTTTTAACTCTAGAACTTTAGATATGTTAAAAGAATATGCGAACGGGGATTATTCACTACAGCAGTTTAATACTCAGTTTGATAATTCTGTGAAAAAACTCGTTAAAGTAAAGGCACAAAAGGAACATTCAAGCTATTCTGAAAAAAAGCTGATAAATAAATATGGAATGCTAGTAAATAAATGTGGAATAACAAATACAGTTGCTCTTCGTAACAAAATTGCACACGATGTCGCAAAGGCAATTGTTAATTTGTCTCATGAAAAGGTACCAGAACAATTTGACACTTCTTATCTAAAACGTCTTCATAAGAGCTTATTCGGGAATATTTTTGATTGGGCTGGAAAGACTCGTGACGAGCTTAAATTTTCTGATAGTAGAATAAATGCTAAGTTGTCATTAATGGGAAAATTGAGCTCTATAAATAATGATAAAATTCAAGATAGTGAGGAAATTCAGGAAAGTTTGCAAAAAATCGATAACATTCTTTTTGAGAAGGATAATCTAAGAGGTTTATCATCTGAAGAATTTGCTCATAATGTAGCAAGAATGTTTTCTTTTCTTAATTATGTATGTCCTTTTGTAGGGGGGAATGAATGTACGCAAAAGGTGTTTTTTGAACAACTTGCTAAGGCTGTTGGTTATAAACTCGATTTTTCGGTTGTAACAAAAGAGCGCATGAAATTTGTTAGCCATGCTTCGGAAACATTAGAAGGTGATATAGATGCTTTAACTCCTATGGAGCATTTGTTTGAAGATATTTCTGATCCAAACAAAGTGTGTATGCTAAAAGAGTTTGTTAGCAATAACAAGTATAAAGATGTAGAAAAACAGATTATTGTAGCTGCTCGTAAAGATGCGGTTTATAACGGTATTTATAGGGGCTGTAGTTCAAATTCGGTTCTAGTCGAAATACCAGGTTGCTGCGTCGTGTGCCACAAAGATTGTTTTATGCCAGAAGAATTACAAGCCTTAAAATTAGGTGATACAGTTGTTTTTAAAGCTGTAATACCTAAGGTTTTTGAAGATGTTCTCATTCCAAAAAGAGTATATGTTCCTTTGACAAGAGAAGAAATTGCTGAGGAAATTAAAAAAGATTTCTCTGTTCAAAGAGGCTGGAAAGATGTTGAGTCTTATTCAAAACTTGTTTATAATAATTCGGCAATCTTTAAAGAAGATATCGAATTAATTGGTAAATTTTCATGTTTTGATAAAGCGCTTGCAAGACAGTTTGCAAAACAGCTTGCAGAAAAGTTTGTGGAATCTCCTCAATCTATTTCTGGCCTTGCAGGTTTTAAGATGTTAGGTATGAAGAATTCAAAGCGAAAAGAAGCTGAAGCGTCTTGTGCTGCACTTAGTGATGCAATTGTTCGGTATGCAGATATTGTAATATCGGCTAGAGATGAAATTTTAAGACAACAAGAAGTGCAAAGTGGTATTTCAAGTAGATCTGTAAAAATGCCCAGTAAGGAAATGCAAGATATTTTAAATTTGCCAGAAGACACGCAAAAAAAAATGCTTGAGGTTTCTCCTTCATTACGTCAGGAATGTTGTGATTTTATGCATGAAATCATGAGTCGTCTTTCATTGAATGAGTATAAAGCACTTGATGATAATAATTATGCAGAGCTTTCTGAAAGTTTGGGGGTATCAGAGAGTAAAGCAAAGCAAATTATAACAACCGTTAAAGTGATTGAAAAATTGTATTTGGATGTTAAAAAAGCTTTCTCCGTTAGTCTTTCGGAAAATACAGCTAAATGCAAGCCGATTAAATTGTAAGAAGTTGTTGCATCTTCATTTTTATGTGTGGAGAGTATTAAAAAACAGAGGATCTGTTTTTTAAAAGGTTTCAATTCATTTTAGCTAAAGCAGAAGAATTTTTTGCGAATGAGTGCAGTGAATAGGTGGATGGGTACACGTCTATTTTACTGATTGAGATAGTTAATTATATAAAAATTTAGCAGTTGTCATAAATTTTACAGACACATATATTAAAAGGATGTAATTTAGTTCTAGTTAGCATATTCTGTATTGATTTACAGTGAGTTTATTCATGTATTGTATTGTCGCATATTGATTTATTTGTATCGGATCGATTTTACTTAATAATACTCGTAAAAGTCTTCTTTTAAAGTTATCTACATTAATTATATTGCACTATGAATGCAGCATAGCGTGTTTTTATGTACAATATGTTTTTACTTAATGACAAGAATGAATAATTTGATGTTTTGATGTTTAAAAAACATCAAATTTATATTGTTTAACTCTGGAAAATGTTTCCTAAAAAGATAAAGCAATAAAAATATATGCTTGTTGAAAGATGCTTTTTATAGAGTGTTAATGGGATCGTTTTGTATTTTAAAATACAAGCTATTAAAGGTTTGTACACTTTACATTTTTGGTAAATTTTGATGGGTTATGGTTGAAATGTACTTTTGCAGAGCTATTTACTTCCCAGTAGTTTGTTCAAGACGGAATAGTAAGGATGTAGTTATGCAATACAAATGGAAGTTAGGTTATTGGGTGTTTATAATCAGTAGCTCTTTTGTGGGAGTTGCAGATGCAGATAAGAATGAAATGCAAAGATTGGATGGCAGTTATAGGGGGAGTGTTGTTTATGATCAGTATGATAATGAGAAAGAAAAAAAAACTGAGATCATTAGAAAACGTGACATCACTATTATTGAAGATGGAGCAATTTTAAAAAATTTCGTAATAGAGAATAATAATGAAATCTATGTTGGAAATGTTGGCCAGCAAGATAATCCAGGTAAGTCAATCAATAACATAATTAGAAATTCTGGAAAGCTTTATGTTTATGGAGGTGGTTTGAGTGAAGGTACTAAAATTGAAAGTGGTGGTGTTGAAACTGTTGTAACTTTCAAGGGTAAACAAGGTTTTTCAAGAAATGCTGTTATTTACACAAATGGACAACAACAGGTTAAGTATGGGGGAAAAACAGAGGGAACGAAAATTTATGGTGGTAAACAGTTTGTTTATGGGAAAGGTGATGTTGGAGGAAAAATAACAGAGAGTTTTGCTGACGGTACTATTATTCAGGGTCAAGGTGATATACTAGGAGAACAGAATGTATATGAAGGTGGTGTGGTGTGGAATACAAAAGTGATGGAAGGAGGCATACAAAATCTTTGTGCAAAAAGTAATCAAGAAGGGGGGGGACTGCAGTAAATACTGAAGTTTTTAGGGATGGAGGACAGCGCGTTTTTGCAGAAGGTACAGCTATTACTGTTACTTTAAATGATAATGCTGTTCAAGAAATACATAAGGATGGTTATGTATATGGTCTAACTGTTAATGATCATGCGAGTTCATGGGCATTTTCGGGTGCAACATTAGAAGGAGATACGACAATTAATGATTTTGGAAAGTTTCATCTTTATGCTGGAGATAAAGAGCATCGCTCTACAATAGAAAACTTTATTTTAAAAGGAAAAGAGACAGAATTGTTTGTTATTAGTGCACGTGATGAAGATAGCGCTTTGATTAAGAAATTAAGTGGTCAGGGAACTGTTAGTTTTATTCCTGATCAAGCTCAACCCCGTTATTCTCATCTTTATATTGAGAAGCTTTCTGGTGAATTAGGAAGTTTACATTTTAGATTTAATACCACTATTGCAGAGGATCGCGGTGATTATCTTTTTATTGAAAGTGGTGATGGTCATCACATGATAAGCGTAGCTGATTCAGGTGCTGAAATTACCAATCCTCTTTCACAGCACCGTGATTTGGTTACTGATAAAAGTGCAGGCTCTCATTTTACTTTAGTGGATCTTTCTGGTGTAAAGATTAATGCTGTTGACGGTGGCGCTTATATGTATGCCTTAAAGCAAAGACAAGATGATGCTAGCAAGATTTGGTATTTAGCAGCAGATCATTTTGATAAGCCAACTCCTCCAGATCCGGCTCCAGATCCAAATCCAGATTTAGATCTGTTGCCAACACCAACTCCGTCTACGACACCATCGACAGATGCAGTGTTATCTTTGGCAGTAGCTCCTGAACTTGTTTTTAATAATGAGTTGCAAAGTTTGCGTGTTGGAAGAGGTATTTTAGGCAGGAACAAGAAGAATACGGCTTTCTGGACGTATGGGATCAAGGGTCGCGATCGTTTGGCTACAGGTCATACGCATTTTAGACTTGATCAGACAGGTATCATATTAGGTGTTGATTGGCTGCAAGAACTGATGAAAGGGGATTTTTACATTGGTGGTTTTGGAAGTTATGATCAAGCGCGTATTACCCATGCACGAGGCGGTGTCAGTAATATGGACACTTATAGTGCCGGGGCTTATGCGACTTATTTTGATAATCAAGGGTGGTATTTAGATAGCGTTTTAAAATATAATTATTACACAAATAATTTAAAGGCTATTTCGACAAATAGTTTGGGTGTTCAAGGTGATTATAACCAATGGGCAATAGGGACTTCATTTGAAGCAGGGTATTATTTTAATGTAGCACCAGATACCTGGATACAGCCTTATACTCAACTAACAGGAGTCCGTGTTTCGGGTAAGGAAGTAAAGCTTTCTAATCAGATGGTTGGTAATGTGAATAGTTCTACTTCATTGCGCAGTGAAGCTGGATTATCTGTTGGTCATAAGTTTAATTTGAATGATGACGCTCACTTAATGACTTATATAACAACGGCTTGGTTACGTGAATATATAGATAGGAATCATACGACAATTAATAATCAGCATAAATTTATCACTGATTTATCGAGAGATGCAGGAAAATTAGGAATTGGTTTGCATAGCCTTATTGGTGATAACTTATCGCTTTATGCTGAAACTCAGTATCTCAAAGGGCATAAGGTGGAACAGTCCCTTCAAGGTATTGTAGGGTTACGCTATAGTTTTTAAGAGCTCGCTCTGTTTTGTTTTCTGATCATTTTGGAATTGTATTTTTTACAAGCCAGATATTAATGATCAGAAAACTCTTTTTGAGAAGATACAGATATTGAGATATTTTTGTATTCTAATATGCAAGATCAGTTTTGTTTATTAAATTCATTTTTATTGTTTTGTGAAATACATAATTTGCATATATTTTTCTTTCTATTGTTCTGATAATCCAACATTATTTATGATCATTGCGCTTTGTGAGATATTATTATGTTGTAATATAAAGCATATTATGATATCTATAAAACACGTTGTGATATAATAGAATGAGCTGTTTGATAGTCGGGAGACGTTAATCTAGCTTTCAGTGATGGAGCGTAGATCATGCAATATTATAAATTAAGTTTTTCAGTATTAATGGTCAGTACTTTTTTCATACAAAGTGTAAGCGCGCGGGAGAAAATGCAGGAGATGTCTGATGAATCTTTGGACTTAAGTGAAGTAATAAAAGCTTTTTCCTCTATTCTTATACAGGGAAAGGTATTGAAAAACTCTTCAATTGTTACTCGAGGTATCAGTATGAATACCAAGATTGAAGAGGGCGGTGTTGATATTGTTGAAAATAATGGAACCTCAATGAATGCCATTGTTGGTAAAGGTGGAAAACAGGTCGTTACGCGTGGAGCCACTGCAATGAACACTCAAGTTAAGGGTGGTTTGCAGTTTGTTTTTGAAGAAAGCGGTAGACTTTTGGGTATAGTGAGTAAGCGAAGTGGTGCATATGAATCTTCGGTTTCTGGTATAAATGGAAGTGTCGGGCAACAAAATCTATATGATGGTGGGGAAGCATGGAATACAAAAATCATGGGAGGTGGCATACAATATCTTTATAAAGGAAAGACAGGAAAAGGTGGTTACGCATCAGGTACTGAAGTTTCTTCGAATGGTAGACAATTTGTTTTAGCGGGAGGTGAGGCTTCAGGAGTTACCTTGAAGGATCAAGCTCTTCAAGTCGTATATTCTGGTGGGACAGTGAAGGATTTAACGATTCAAGATCAAGCGCAATCATGGGTATATGTTGGTACAAGTTTGACAGGGGCAACAAGAATTAATGGTCAAGGGCGTCTTTGTCTTTATGCTGGTGATGATAGAGGTTATATTACAAAAGAAGATATTACTATCGAGGGGCGAAGTCCTGAAAGATTGTTTTCTATTGGTATGCAGAATGGCAGCCGTAGTTCTGAGGTTATGATTGAAGATTTAGGTGGGAATGGTGGAACAGTAGGTTTTTCCTCTGTTGAATATGATAAACGTCATTCTAAACTTAATGTTAGGAAACTTTCAGGGAATTTACATTTCAATTTTAATATTAGTGATGTTGGGGAGGGAAGTGATTATATATTAATTGAAAATAGCTCAGGTAGCCATACAATAAGTGTTGCTGATTCTGGTCGTGAAATTGCAGATTCTTTTTCGCAAAAGCATGCTCGTGTTGCTGAGATTAATTTAGTTACCGATAAAAGTCAAAATGGGGGAGCGAGTTTCACTTTAGCAAATAAGGCTGGTAAAACAATTAATGCAGTTGATGGCGGAACTTATATGTATACTTTGCAACAGAGGAGCAAAAGTGGAAATTGGAAGGTTTGGGCTTTGTCTGCAGATACTGGCCAACCTCGTCATATAAGCGCTCCTTCTAAACGTTTAATTCAAAAACTAAATTTAGATTTATCATCTACTTCTAATGGTAAAGCGGATAATGGTAAATCAAAAAGTCACAAAAATTCTCCTAAATCTTCAGAGCCTCGATCTCGTCCTCCTCGGCATGTGAGACGGTCTGAGCAGAGTTCTCTAGCACTGGATTTGGGGGGACTGCAGGCTTCTAGTTCTTCAGCCATCTTATATAAGAACGATCAAAGTGCTGAGCCAAAAAGTCGAAGACGTGTCTTACAGTCTCATGATAGTGGTGTGGATGATTGTCCAGTGCTGGTGGATGGTTATCCAGTGCTGGTGGATGGTTATCCAGTGCTGAGTGGTTCTCCAGTCTTGAATTCAGAGCAATCACAAATTCTTGGTTTTGAAGTGATTCCATATACATCGGGACAACAGATTGATGTTAATAAAGAGATTCCAGTTTGCTCAGGTCATTTGCCTCTAGAAGAAGATATTAATTTAGAAGATCTAGAAGATTTAGAAGATCTAGGAGAACAAGAGTCTACACAATTGATTAATCAAGATAATGAAGAACAGTTGCCAATACAAGATAATGAAGAACAGTTGCCAATACAAGATAATGAAGAACAGTTGCCAATAGAGGAACAGTTGCCAATATTAGATCCGATATCTACATCTGCTCTGTCTACGACACCATCGACGGATGTGTTATTGTCTTTGGCGGTAGCTCCCGAGCTTATTTTTAACAATGAGTTACAAAGTTTGCGTGCTGGAAGGGGTTTGATAGGAAGAAATAAAAAGAACACTTCTTTATGGACATATGGGATCAAGAGTAAAGAGCATCTTTCTACAGGTCATACGAATTTTAAGTTAGATCAAACTGGTATAATGCTAGGAATTGATTGGTTAAGCGATCTAATGAATGGGCAGCTTTATATTGGTGGTTTTGGCAGTTATGACCAATCAGATATTGTTCATGCTCGGGGTGGTATTAGTCGTGTAAATACTTATAGTGTTGGGGCTTATGTGACTTATTTTGGTGATCGTGATTGGTATTTAGATAGCGTTTTAAAATATAATCATTATCAAAATAATCTTCACGCCATATCAACGAACGGTATAAATATCAAAGGTGATTATAATCAGAAGGCGATAGGTGCTTCATTTGAAGCGGGACGCTATGTGAAGTTAGTGGAAGATACTTGGGTTCAACCTTATGGTCAGTTAATTTGGTTGCAGGTTGGGGATAAGGAAGTAAAACTTTCTAATGAAATGACAGGTGATATTAGTCCATACACTTCGTTGCGTAGTGAAATTGGGATGTCTATAGGGCATGAATTGAGTTCAGGTACATCCACTCAAATGATGACTTATATAAAGGCTGCTTGGTTACGTGAATATATAGATAATAATCACACAATAATTAATAAACAGCATAAATTTAAGACTGATTTATCTGGTAATTCTGGCAAACTTGGTATTGGTTTGAATAGTTTTATTAGTGAGAATTTGAATTTTTATGTTGAAGCTCATTATCTCAGGGGGAAGAAGACAAAGCAATCACTTCAAGGTGTTTTAGGATTGCGTTACAATTTTTAAAAAAATAGTCTCAGTCTCGATTTTTGGTATGTTTTATGGTGATTGAGGCTACTGAATTCGCTAACTTTTAAGAGTAGAGTTTGAATAATGCGCTATAAATTAATTTCTGCGATGCTAGTCATAGATATTTTTCTTGTACAAGCTATTTCATCTAATTCTGATACCGATAAAGTGAAAGCATCTGTACCGGTATTGCTATCTGTATCTTCAAATGGTTTAAAAACTTTTCCTCGGGATCAAGGTTATATAACAGGAGAACAGAATGTATCTGGAAACGAGGTGGTATGGAATGCGAAAGTGATGGAAGGAGGCATACAAAATCTTTGTGCAAAAAGTAATCAAGAAGGGGGAGGGACTGCAGTAAATACTGAAGTTTTTAGGGATGGAGGACAGCGCGTTTTTGCAGAAGGTACAGCTATTATTGTTACTTTAAATGATAATGCTGTTCAAGAAATACATAAGGATGGTTATGTATATGGTCTAACTGTTAATGATCATGCGAGTTCATGGGCATTTTCGGGTGCGACATTAGAAGGAGATACGACAATTAATGATTTTGGAAAGTTTCATCTTTATGCTGGAGATAAAGAGCATCACTCTACAATAGAAAACTTTATTTTAAAAGGAAAAGAGACAGAATTATCTGTTATTAGTGAATTATCTGTTATTAGTGAACGTGATGGAGATAGCGCTTTGATTAAGAAATTAAGTGGTCAGGGAACTGTTAGTTTTATTCCTTATCAAGCTCAACCCCGTTATTCTCATCTTTATATTGAGAAGCTTTCTGGTGAATTAGGAAGTTTACATTTTAGATTTAATACCACTATTGCAGAGGATCGCGGTGATTATCTTTTTATTGAAAGTGGTGATGGTCATCACATGATAAGCGTAGCTGATTCAGGTGCTGAAATTACCAATCCTCTTTCACAGCACCGTGATTTGGTTACTGATAAAAGTGCAGGCTCTCATTTTACTTTAGTGGATCTTTCTGGTGTAAAGATTAATGCTGTTGACGGTGGCACTTATATGTATACCTTAAAGCAAAGACGAGATGATGCTAGCAAGATTTGGTATTTAGCAGCAGATCATTTTGATAAGCTAACTTCGTCTACGACACCATCGACAGATGCAGTGTTATCTTTGGCAGTAGCTCCTGAACTTGTTTTTAATAATGAGTTGCAAAGTTTGCGTGTTGGAAGAGGTATTTTAGGCAGGAACAAGAAGAATACGGCTTTCTGGACGTATGGGATCAAGGGTCGCGATCGTTTGGCTACAGGTCATACGCATTTTAGACTTGATCAGACAGGTATCATATTAGGTGTTGATTGGCTGCAAGAACTGATGAAAGGGGATTTTTACATTGGTGGTTTTGGAAGTTATGATCAAGCGCGTATTACCCATGCACGAGGCGGTGTCAGTAATATGGACACTTATAGTGCCGGGGCTTATGCGACTTATTTTGATAATCAAGGGTGGTATTTAGATAGCGTTTTAATATAATTATTACACAAATAATTTAAAGGCTATTTCGACAAATAGTTTGGGTGTTCAAGGTGATTATAACCAATGGGCAATAGGGACTTCATTTGAAGCAGGGTATTATTTTAATGTAGCACCAGATACCTGGATACAGCCTTATACTCAACTAACAGGAGTCCGTGTTTCGGGTAAGGAAGTAAAGCTTTCTAATCAGATGGTTGGTAATGTGAATAGTTCTACTTCATTGCGCAGTGAAGCTGGATTATCTGTTGGTCATAAGTTTAATTTGAATGATGACGCTCACTTAATGACTTATATAACAACGGCTTGGTTACGTGAATATATAGATAGGAATCATACGACAATTAATAATCAGCATAAATTTATCACTGATTTATCGAGAGATGCAGGAAAATTAGGAATTGGTTTGCATAGCCTTATTGGTGATAACTTATCGCTTTATGCTGAAGCTCAGTATCTCAAAGGGCATAAGGTGGAACAGTCCCTTCAAGGTATTGTAGGGTTACGCTATAGTTTTTAAGAGCTCGCTCTGTTTTGTTGATTATAGCCTCTATTGTGTGAGAAGTTTTAAAGATCTTTTCTATGAAGAGCTATTATTCCGTCAAGCAAGAAAGCTAATGGTAGGAGAGCTATATTTTTGTATGATTTTTTGTTTCATATTGATTAGATAAGGCAAACCAGAGTGCTTCAGATTCTTCCAGTTTTTTTACTGCTTTAGCACGTTCTTTTGCTTTTTCAGAGAACTGATGATGCGAAGAAGCAGGAATTAATTCTTCATCGAGTTGTTTAATTTGTTTTTGAAGAGAATTTATCACTGCTTCAGTTTCAGCGATTTGTTTGCGTAGTGGTGCAAGAAGAGAGCGTTTTTGCGCATTGATTTTTCTTTGTTCATTTTTAGAAAGAAAATGTTCTTTTTTAGGAGAAGTGTTTGTTTCTTTTTTGGGGGAGAGGCCAAGAACTTCTATGCGGTAGGTGTTGATATCACCTTTATAAGGTAGAACAGTTTTATTTTTTACAAGCCAAAATTGATCCATTGTTGCTTCAATAAGGTAACGATCATGAGAAATGAGGATAACTGCTCCATTAAAATTATTGAGTGCATGGATTAGTTCTTCACGACTATCAATATCAAGATGATTGGTAGGTTCATCGAGGATAAGAAGATGGGGACTTTTGAAAACGATAAGTCCCATAAGTAAGCGTACTTTTTCACCTCCTGAAAGCTCTTTAACTTTTACCATCATTTTTTCTGTTAATAGTCCCATCTGTGCTAATGTAGAGCGTATTTTGGTTTCTGACTGTTCTGGCATTAGATAGCGCATATGTTCTATTGCATTTTGCTCTGGTATAAGATCATCTAATTGATGTTGTGTAAAAAAGGCAATTTTTAGATGGGGGGCGAGTGTTATTGTTCCTTGTTCTGGTTGAAGACGGCCTGCGAGTAATTTGGCAAGAGTTGATTTACCGTTTCCATTTGAACCTAAAAGAGCGATACGGTCATCATTATCAATTCTCAAATTTAGTTCTTTAAGAATAGGTTTCCCTTTTTCATAACCAATATTTATATTTGATAATGCAATAATAGGGGAGGCTACAGGTCTATCAGCTATCGGAAAAGTGAAAGATTGACTATATCTTGTTTCCCAAGGTGTGATTAGTTTAAGTTTTTCTAGTGCTTTAAGACGTGATTGTGCTTGTCGCGATTTACTTGCTTTTGCACGAAAACGGTTAATAAAATCCTTCATATGTTTTTTTTGTGCTTCTTGTTTTGCCTGCTCTTTTTGTTGTAATCTAATAGTTTCCGCTTTTTGTTGTTTAAATTGATCATAATTACCACGCCAGAAGGTAAGCTTATTATTTTCAAGATACATGATAGAGTTAACAGTCTTATTTAAGAAGTCGCGATCATGGCTAATGAGAATAGTTGTATGAGGATATTGGTGTATATATTCGATGAGCCATAAAGTCCCTTCAATATCAAGATAGTTTGTTGGCTCATCGAGGAGTAAAAGATCAGGTTCAGTAAAAAGTACAGCTGCCAATGCAATGCGCATGCGCCATCCACCAGAAAAAGAGGATAGAGGTTTTTGTTGTGTATGAGGATCAAATCCTAGACCAGAAAGAATTTTACTAGCGCGTGCTTTTGCCGAATGAGCGTTAATATCACTTAAACGTGTATGAATGTTAGCAATGTGTATTGGGTCAGTTGCTGTTTTTGATTCACGGAGGAGATTAATAAGTTCTTTGTCTGCATCTAAAACAGTTTCGAGCAAGGATTGCTCGGTTATTGGTGCTTCCTGGGAAACTAAACCAATGCGCGCTTTTTGTGGTATGAGAACTTCACCATTCTCAGGAGAAATATCACCTATAATAACACGAAAAAGAGTTGATTTACCAGTTCCATTATTCCCAACAAATCCAGTTTTTGAGCCAGAAGGGATTGCAATATTAGCGCGATCAATCAAAAGGTATCCAGCCATTCGGATTGTGATATCATTCAAGACCAACATAGTGAAAAGTTTCCTTTACATGATTTTCTAATAAGCTCATTTATTCAATTTTTGAAGGAAAAATGATGATATGGTTATTAGGATAAATTACTACTAATATTTTTATTATATGAAGGTTACGATCTCAAAAAGAATTATATAATTGAAAATTAATACAGATTTTCTTACCGTTACTTGGTAGAAAGTTCTTTACTTGTTATAGAGAAGTGAAGATAGTTTTTAAATGAAAGAAAGGTAGATAACCAAATGGCTGTAGAACGCACTTTATCGATGATTAAACCAGATGCAACGCGCCGTAATTTGACGGGGGCAATTACAAAAATGCTTGAAGATGGCGGATTGCATATTATCGCATCTAAGCGCGTGTGGATGAGTCGACAGCAAGCAGAGGGATTTTATGCAATCCATAAAGGGCGTCCATTTTTTGAAGAGTTGGTGACATTTATGTCTTCTGGTCCAACTGTTGTGCAGGTTTTAGAAGGAGAAAATGCAATCATTAAAAATCGTGAAATTATGGGAGCCACAAATCCTATTGATGCACAGGAAGGAACAATTCGTAAAGTGCATGCTTTATCGATTGGTGAAAATTCTGTTCATGGTTCAGATAGTGCTGAGTCTGCGAAAATGGAGATAGCTTATTGGTTTTCTGACATTGAAATTGTTGGTTAACAAAAGACTATTTAGCAAATGAAAAGTCCCGAAATATATTGAGGGACTTTTCGAGTAAGATTATTACTTTCAAAAGAACATGTTGGTATGGCTATGTCTAAAAAGGTATTTTTCTAGTCTATTAAATTTTAATTATATATTTGCATTATTTTCCAAATGTTCTCTGTATCAGCTTAAGCAATGGTAAATGTCTTATTATTTAGGATAATGAGCCTTTATTCATGTATTGTAATCTCGCCGTTTGTTTTTTTATGTGATAACATGTTTCAAACCGGCGCGGAAATAATCCCATCCTGTCCATAATGTAAGCAGAGCTGCAATCCATAGCATAGTAATGCCGAATTCTGTTGTGTAAGGAATTATTTTATTACCAGCCGGACCTGCTAAGAGTAATATAATAGCTATCATTTGTACAAAAGTTTTCCATTTTGCAAAACGAGAGACGGGAACACTCACTTTTAACTCAGCTAAATATTCACGTAGTCCAGAGACAAGAATTTCTCGGCAAAGAATAATAATCGCTGCCCAAAGTGACCAGCCGGCGATAGTACTTTCTGCAGCAAGTAAGAGTAGGCAGGCAGAGACGAGAAGTTTATCTGCAATTGGATCCAACATGCGGCCAATATTAGAGGTTTGTTGCCAAATACGAGCAAGATAGCCATCCAAAAAGTCAGTAATAGATGCAATAATAAAAATAGAAACAGCAGTCCAACGAGCAATATCACTTGATTGTAGGCGACCTTCTAAGAAAAAGCACGCTACAACCAATGGTACAGCAATGATTCGTGCATAAGTTAGAATATTAGGAAAAGAAAAAGTATGATTTTTCATAGAGCAATTTTCAGTTTTTAGAGTATAAAATATTGTATAAAAGTAACAAGGCAAAGCTTATGAAACAAGCCTTATTTTTTATTAAAATAATTATGAATTTTGTACGCAATTTCTTTAGAAATGCCTGTAACTTTTGTTAAGTCTTCAATAGATGCTCTGGAAACTGCTTTAGAGCTTCCGAAATAGTTAAGCAAAGCACGCTTTCTCGTAGGGCCTATGTTTTCAATTTCATCAAGTGGATTTTTGAATGTTTCTTTTTTTCGTTTTGCTTTATGAGTTCCAATTGCGAAACGGTGTGCTTCATCGCGTAGGCGTTGTAGAAAATAAAGAATAGGATCATGTGGGGGAAGTGTAAAAGGTTGCTTTCCTTTCATAAAAAAACGTTCTAGACCAGCTTTCCGGTCAGGACCTTTAGCTATGCCAATTACTGTGATAAAATCATCTAAACCTAATTCAGATAATACTGTATTAGTAATATTTATTTGTCCTTGCCCTCCATCAATTAAGATAAGATCAGGCCATAGAGGATAAGAATCTTCATAGCCAATATTTTTATTTTTGTTAGGTAAACCATATGTTTTAAGAAGGCGTAAAAATCTTCTTTCGATTACTTCTTTCATCATACCAAGATCATTACCAGGTTTGATATCGGTCGAGCAAATATTGAATTTACGATATTGATTTTTGACAAAACCTGTTTGGTCAACAACAATCATTACGCCAACTGCATTAGTTCCCATAAGATGTGAGTTATCATAGACTTCTATACGGCGTGGAGTATGGGATAGTTGAAATGTTTTAACGATATTACAAAGGAATTTTTTATGTGCTGATGTTTCAGAAAGCTTGCGTTGGAGTGCTTCATAGGCATTTGTGTAAGCATGATTCACGAGAGCTTTGCGTTCTCCTTGTTTTGGTAAAGATAGAGATATTTTGTGGTTTGCTTTCAGGCTTAATGCTTCAGTGAGGAGTATTTCTTCGTCAATTGTATTAGATAAAAGAATAAGCTTTGGAATTGGCTTATTATCATAAAACTGTATAAGAAAACTTGCTAGAATTTCGGAGCTGGAAAAAGAGGGATCTGCTTTTGGAAAATAGGAACGATTTCCCCAATTTTGCCCCATACGGAAAAAAAATACTTGAATACAAGTCATTCCTTCTTGTTGTGCAATTGCAAAAACATCTGCTTCTTTTACAGTTTGAGGATTAATACTTTGATGGCTTTGTATGTGAGAAAGAGCTGATAAGCGGTCACGATAGGTTATAGCACGCTCAAAATCAAGATTTTCTGCAGCTTTATGCATAGCTTGAACCATATCATTTTTAACTGATTGACTTTTTCCTGAAAGAAAAGCTTTTGCTTTTTTGACAAGTTGTAAATAATCACTACTGCTAATTTCATGTGTACAAGGAGCTGAGCAGCGTTTAATTTGATAAAGCAAACAAGGCCGTGTACAGTTTTCAAGAACTGAATCAGTGCAGGTTCGTAATAAAAAGGCGCGTTGTAGAACATTGATTGTTTGCGTAACCGCTTCCGAAGAAGCAAAAGGACCAAAATAATGAGCTTTTCGTGTTCGGGCACCACGGTGTTTATATAGTGCAGGTGCTCGGTGATCGTCCGTGATAATGATATAAGGTAAAGTTTTGTCATCACGCAGTAAAACATTAAAATGTGGTTGTAATCTTTTAATTAAATTAGCTTCTAAAAGGAGTGCTTCTGTTTCTGTATGGGTAACGACAAATTCCATATGATTTGTTTCACGAATCATACGTGTAATACGGTTACTGTGTCCATGTTCACGGGTATAATGTGAAACACGTTTTTTGAGGTTTCGTGCTTTGCCAATATAGAGAATATCACCATTTTCATTGAGCATCCGATAAACCCCTGGTTTATGAGGGAGATTTTTGACAAAATATTGGATGAGTGCAACACCTTTAAATTGATTATTCTCATTTTTTTTATGAGCATCATGCCATATAATATCAGATGAAAAAGGGAATTTTTCTTCATTTTTTGTATAGCGGAGTATATGCTTTTCTAAGCTCATTAATTTACCTGAAACTATTTTATATTTGTGAGATATGAAATGATTGTTTCTAGTCAAGCGCTTTGTTTATGAATTGCTGTTTTTTCTATTTATGGTATCGGAATTGATAATTTTTAGTGTGTATTTTTATTAAAAATACTAAAGAATAGGTGAGCTCTATGAAAGCCATTTTTGTATAATATGTGCATGCTCATCTCTTCCAAGATGATTGATAAGGAAAGGAGCGATTTTTTTTATTTCGTCTTCAAGAAGATAAGGAGGATTAATAAGAATCATGCCACTACCATTCATTTTAGGTGGGGATACGCTTTTCCCAATATGCATCTCGAGCTGTAAAATTTTTGGAATTTCTGTTTTATGAAGTGCATGAAGAAAAAGTTCAATTTCTTTATTATATTTAACAGGGTACCATAAAGCATATACTCCTCCAGAAAAACGTCGATATGCTTTCACTATTCCTTCAATGAAGCGGGAAAATTCTCCTGGTTGTTCAAAACAGGGATCAATGAAAATAAGTCCACGCTTTTCTTTTGGTGGTAGATGGGAATTTAAAGAAAGCCAACCATTTAAGTGCAGAATTTTTGTTTGGTAATCACCAGAAAAGTGGCTGGCTAAAATTTGGTAATCTTCACGGTGTAATTCAATTGCAGTTAATCGATCTTTTTTACGCAATAGTTGGCGAATAAGAATAGGTGATCCAGGATAGAATGCAATTTCTTTAGTTCCTTTATTGATTGCAAAAATAACATCATACCATGGGGCAAGAAGCTCTTTTAAGTCTCGGGGGATGGGAATCGATAGAAGTCGTCCGATGCCTTCACGCCATTCTCCTGTTTTATGTGCTTCTACAGAAGAAAGATCATAGAGTCCAATACCCGCATGCGTATCTATGACGCGAAAGGCTTTTTCTTTGCGCTTAAGATATTCTATGATACGTGTGACAATAATGTGTTTAAAGACATCAGCAAAATTGCCAGCATGATAAATATGCCGATAATTCATTGGCAAACTTTATCATATATCTGATTGTTTACCAAACTTCTTTTTAACGTAAATAATGACTTTTATACCAGTGAAAGATTTAAGATTTAGAAAAATTTAAATCCTTGAAATCTATGAAGATTATTAAAGTTTTAACAGCATTTAGGATTTTATTGTGAAATTTTTATAATCTTTAATGTAAAAGTAAAATTTTCAGAGTGATAAAAATTTTGAGGACTATTGATATTTTCGAGTAAGTTAAATACGTCCTTCTAATATCAGGATATTTTGTAGAGATAAATGGTAAAGTACTTTTTAGATTTAAGAGTACACTGAATTTAAAGTAAATCAATTGTGAGCAGAAAAGATACTTAAATCTAATGGCAGTATATTTTTATAATTTTATTTATGTTTTTTTATTAATAAATTATCTTTATTGGTGGGTGATGAGGGAATTGAACCCACGACCCGCTGATTAAGAGTCAGCTGCTCTACCATCTGAGCTAATCACCCACAATTTTAAAAGAGGTAAAAATGAAAAACCCTCTATAATCCTCTAAAAAGAGGATGTCTAGATAGCCTTGTTGTTTTTGATCTATTTCTATGAAATAAAGAGAGCTTATAGTTACGCTATAAGTTAAAAAATATTCTTCTCCTCTTGATATTCTATAAAAATAAACCTATTAATTAAGGTATTCTATAAATAGATGTTCTACTCAATATAGAACGATAATTGGAGGGTTGTCGAGCGTAATGCCCGGGCAAGATTCAGGAGAGCCTTCTTGTAGTAACAAGTGGTATGGGTTATTGTTATATTTTCTCAACGATCATAAGAGTTTAAGCACTGCTTTGAATATACTTAGCTACTTACTTTCCCATGTAGTTTATTTGTATTCAACATTATTGATGACTTATGCGGATGAAAATTTATGATTTTTTTCATCAGCAACATGTATTTAAGCTTTTTAATTTTCAAGATCTTTTTAAATGGTGAGTTATGATGGAATGGATCACTGATCCCCATGCGTGGTTTGGCTTGGCCACATTAATTTTTCTCGAAATTGTATTAGGCATAGATAATCTTATTTTTATTGCGATTTTAGCAGAAAAATTACCGTTACATTTACGTGATCGTGCGTGTTTTATAGGTCTAACTTTAGCATTATTGATGCGACTTTGTCTTCTCACGGTTATTGGTTGGGTAATGAGTTTTGATAAGGTAATTTTTTCTATTTCGTCCTTTGTATTTAGTTGGCATAACCTAATCTTGATTAGTGGTGGAGCTTTTTTATTAGCAAAAGGAACACTAGAATTACACGAAAGACTAGAAGGTACGATGCATACACAAAAAAAAGGAGTTATTTATGCTGTTTTTTGGCAAGTAATTATTCAAATTGTTGTGCTTGATGCAGTGTTTTCTCTTGATAGTATTATCACTGCAACAGGTATGATTGCTAAAGACCAAACAATGGTTATGTATATAGCGGTTATTATCGCTATGGGGGTGATGATGTGGGGATCAGGAACTCTTATGCGTTTTATTAATCGTCATCCCACTATTGTGATTTTGTGTCTTGGTTTCTTGATGATGATTGGTTTTACTCTCATTGTTGAGGGCTTTGGTTTTCATATTCCCAAGGGTTATTTGTATGCTGCTATTGGTTTTTCAGTTGTTATTGAAGTTTTTAATCAAATTGGACGTCGTAATCGTGAAAAGATGATTACAACAAATGATCTACGTGAACGGACGGCTGATGCTGTCTTGAGGCTTTTAGGAGGTGGGAAAAAAGGTGGAAATCTTAGTGAAACTGTAGACGTCATTGTTGAACAAGCTGCTACTTCAGAAATTTTTCGGCCAGAAGAAAAAGAAATGATTCGTGGTGTCCTTGATTTAGCAGATCGTCCTGTGCGTTCTATTATGTCTCCACGTAATGAGATTGAATGGTTAGATTTAAATGGTAATGAAAATGAAATGCGTGAAGAGTTGCAACGCGTTAAGCATAGTCGCTTAGTTCTTGCACGTGAAAAAATAGATGAATTTGTTGGTGTTGCTTTAACGAAAGACCTTCTTTTAAATCTAGCTGAAGGTAAAAAGATTAATTGGCAAAAAGCTATGCGTGAGCCACTTGTTGTTCATGAGAATACAGGTGTTTTACGATTAATGGAGAAATTACGCCATTCTCCAATTCAAATTGCGATTATTGTTGATGAGCATGGATCTTTGAAAGGTATTGCGACACCAACAGATATTTTTGAGGCGATTGCAGGTGATTTTCCTGATGATGAGGAATCTGTTGTGGCAGAAAAGCTCGAAGACGGAAGCTTACTTATTGAGGGATATGCTGATATTCGTCGTTTAAGCGGTTACCTTGAGTGTAATCTTGTTGATGAAGCAGATCGTTATACTACGCTTGCAGGGTTTATGCTCTGGCGTTTGGGGCATTTACCAAATGAAGGGGAAAGTTTTGAAGCAGAAGGTTTATGTTTTAAAGTCATTGAAATGGATCGCCGGAATATCGCTAAAGTTCTTATTTCTCCCATTGTTGTGCATGAGAAGGACTAATTATCATGGTAATGAAATCAATGGAGAAGCAAATTTAGTTATAATCGATATTGCAATATAATAGAAAAATCATTTGCATCGATTATATAATCATTATCATAATCGCAGATTACTAATTATATGGAACAGATTAAGTTTTAAACGAGTTTTCCTGTGGGTATCTTATTAGTTAAGTTTAGCTATTAGCTTGTATCAATATAGTATAAAAAAGAAGAAATTATTTTTTATTCAGGCGGGGTTTGTTGTATTCGTTTTAAATATTGTTTAGTTTCAAAGATTGCTATAAAGAATAGTGAAATGATAAATGGTATGATCAAATAGAGCATTCTAAATACTATAAGTGCTGCGATAACATCGGTTGGGTCTGTATTAGGCATGCCTGTTATAAATAAAGCTTCAAGTACTCCCATACCTCCTGCAGGAGCATTGGAAAGAAGAGTTATAGAGAAAGATGCAAGGAATACACCAAGTACAGAGATAAAATTAATATCAGCATTATGTGGTAGTACAGCATATATAATTCCTGCTGCTCCTAAAATCTCTAATGGGCTAATAATAAGTTGTCGAATAACAATTTGAAGACGTGGATAAAAAAGATAAATTTTTTTGCTTATACGTAAAGGTTTTAATTGCAGCCAACTACCGAAAATATAAAGAGCTATACAGGAAAGTAAAATCACACCAATTACCTTCCCTAACCATTGAGGAAGATCATTGTGAATGAGGGTAATAATTTCTGGTTGTAAAATTAAAACAATGCCAGAAAGTAAGATTGTACCAATTACAAAAGTGAATGAACAAAAACCCACTAATATAGCAATTTCTGTTCCACTGAGTCCTTTTATTGTATAAGCGCGATAACGTATAACAGCACCAGAAAAAACTGATGCACCGATATTATGTGAAAGTGCATAAGTAGTGAATGAACATATAGCTATAAATATCCAAGAAATTTTACGACCAAGATGTTGCAAGGCAATTCGATCATAACCAGCGAGAGCTGTATAAGCGACGAATGAGCAAAGACATGCTAAAAGCCAATGATGCGTGCTTAAATTAGAAAGACGTTCTAATACAGCACTAAGCGAAATAGTAGATAATTTTATATAAAGAATGCGAATCGATATCAACATTGCTAAGATGCCAATCAATGGCCATATAAATTTCTGTAGTTTCACACTTCTTTATCCGTTTTTGTTTTTATTTACATTTTTTGTAAAGTTAATTCATTATTAGACGTATTCATTACAGATTGTTGTCCAATTATATATCCAATAAAACTATTAGCGATTTCTTTGTCATTCGTCACTACAATATCCGCTCCTAAATCCATTAAATAAGATGTTTCTGTTTCAGATAGTGCATGAGCAATTATTTGAAGGTTTTTGTTCAGATCGCGTATGTTTGCTATACATTGTCCTGCTTCAATAGTGCTTCGCATTGTAATAACGACCTTGCGTGCACCTCTAATATTGGCTGCATTAATAATTTCTTTTTTAATGATATTGCCACAAATTGTTTCGATTCCGTTTGCTATTGCTTTATCAGCAAGACGCTTTGATTCTTCAACTACTATAATCGGCTGACCTCTTTCCATTAAAGATAGTGTTATGTATTTTCCAACACAGCTATAACCAATAATCACAATATGATCAGTTTTTGAAGTAATTGGTAGTGCTTCTTCGTCGGAATCTTCAGGATCGATATTAATAATTGTTTGTTTATCTTGCGCGTTAGCAGAAGAATTTTCTAGATATTTTTTAATTTTATCAACAGCAACAAAAACAAGGGGATTGAGGAGGATAGAAAGGATTGCACCTCCAAGAATTAAATCGCGAGCGTTGTTATTTAAAAGTCCAAGGTTTGAACCTAGTCCTGCAAGGATAAAAGAAAATTCTCCGATTTGTGCTAGGCTAGCTGAAATAGTTAAAGCTGTTCCATTAGAATAGCGGAAAGCTTTAACAATAAAAAAAGCAATAGCCGATTTTCCTATGATGATAATCGATAAGGTTGCGAGAAAAGAAAAAAAGTTGGTTAGAATTTTCATAGGGTCGAATAACATCCCTACAGAAACAAAAAAAGAACTGAGAATGCATCGCGCAGTGGTAAAGATTCTTCTGCAGCACGATGACTTAATTCTGATTCACTCATCATCATACCTGCAAAAAAAGCACCAAGAGAAAGTGAAACACCAAATAAATGAGCGGCTCCAAAAGCTACTCCTAATGCAATAGCAAAAACACTAAGACGAAATAATTCACGCGAGCCAGATTGTGCACTCACTTTTAGTAACCACGGTATAAAACGCCTTCCAATAATGAACATTAGAGCAACAAATACGATGACTTTTAAAATCGTTAGACCAACAATGCCCCAGACATTTAAGTTGAACCATTGAACAAGAGGGCCGATTGGTTCTTTTTTTGTACTACCGAGGATGTTTGCTAGTGCAGGTATAAGAACTAGTATTAGAACCATAGCTAAATCTTCAATGATTAACCAACCAACGGCAATACGTCCTTTTTCTGTTTCAATTAGGCATCGTTCTTGCAGAGCACGCAGCAAGATCACAGTACTTGCTGTTGATAATGCTAAACCAAATACTAAACCATCACTAAATCGCCATCCCATAATCCAACCGAGGCATAAACCAAGAAAAGTAGCAAATACCATTTGTGTAATGGCTGCAGGAATAGCTATGGCTTTAACAGATAAAAGATCTTTTAATGAAAAATGCAGGCCAACACCAAACATTAGCAAAATAACACCGATTTCAGCAAGTTGGTTGATCAAAACAGAATCTACTTTAAAACTACCTATATTAGGTCCCACAATGACACCAGCTAATAGATACCCTACTAATGGAGAGATACGCAAACGATTAGCAATCATTCCGAAAATAAATGCTAAACATAGACCTGCAACAATAGTTGTAATTAATGGCGTATCGTGAGGCATAACTGTAGTGTAGTACTTTCTTTAGAAATAGTTGTCACAATGATTATAATTAAAAAAAGAAATAGAGTAACATATTATATAAATTAACGCGCTATTTTAATTGGTAGTTATATAATTTGAGTTGTTTTTTTATTCTTCTTATAGTACCAATTATTTAATAATAATAAAATGGGAGCTGCAATAAAAATAGAAGAAGATGTTGCAATAATAATGCCAAAGACTATAGGCCATGCAAAATTATTAACAGTATTTCCTCCCCATAGAGCCATAGGTAACATAGCTAATATCGTAGTGGTTGATGTAAAAATACAGCGTACAAAAACCTGATTAATTGAAAGATCAATTATTTCACGCAGTGGTGTTTGTTTATAAAGGCGCATATTTTCACGCATTCGGTCATATACAACGACTTTATCATTAATTGAATAACCAACAATTGTTAAAAGAGCAGCAATGGCTGTTAAATTGAAATCAAATTGAAATAAAACAAAAAAACCAACCATTTTTGTAATATCAAGGATAAGCGTAACTATTGCTCCGATAGCAAAAAACCATTCAAAGCGCCACCAGATATAGAGAGACATAGCGACTGCTGCTAGAATAACAGCAATAATACCAGCTGTAGCAAGCTCTCCTGAAATTTTAGGACCAACAACTTCCGTTTGATCGAATGTTGTATCTGGGTAAATACTTTGCACAGTTTTTTTGACTTTATCAATAGCGATAGTGTGTTGAATTTCTCCACCACTTTGTTGCTGTATACGAATCAGTATCGTATTTTCGTTATCAATATTTTGTAGTGTAACTTCACCAATATTAAGAGCAGAAAGATTTGAACGCAAAATTGCTAAATTTGCGGGTGTTTTTGTTGTAATGGTCATTTGACTGCCACCAACAAAATCAATTCCAAAGTTTAAACCAGGTTTAAAAAACAAAAAAATTGAAGATAGAGATAAAATAATTGAAATACCAATACCAATGAAACGAGCGTTCATGAAACGAAAAGTAGTGTTTTTAGGGATAAAATTGAAAACAGATTGAAACTGCAGTTTTTTTATTTTCCATTTATTTACTACCCAAATCATCATAATTCTTACTATGGTGATTTCAGTAAACATCGATATAATGATGCCAAGCAACATTGTTACAGCAAAACCACGAACTGGGCCGGTACCAAACCAAAATAGTAAAACAGTTGCAATAACAGCTGTCACATTGGCATCAAGGATAGTTGCAAAAGCTTGTTTAAAACCACGATCTAAAGCAGCAAAGGCACTTATACCTTTTTGACTTTCTTCGCGAATACGTTCATTAATTAAAATATTGGCATCAACGGCAATACCAATACCTAAAATAATACCAGCAATGCCAGGTAAGGTTAGTGTTGCACCAAGGAGGCTTAGAGCTGAAAATATCAAAATAGTATGCAGTGCTATCGCTATATCAGCAATAATACCCCAGATGCCGTATAAAAGAAAAATAAAGACTGTAACGAGAATAAAACCTATGATGCCTGTATACAGGCCCATTTTAATAGAATCAGCACCAAGATTTGGACCTACCGTTCTTTCTTCAATAACGGTTAATGGCGCGGGCAAAGCACCAGCTCGTAGTAGCGCAGCAAGAGTTGAGGCTTCTTTAGAATCAAAATTTCCTGTAATTTGTCCTTGTCCATTAGGAATGACACTATTAATGACGGGAGCAGTTAAGACTTTATTATCCAGAACAATTGCAAAAGGACGGTTAATATGTTGGCGTGTTATGTCTGCAAATATTTTTGAACCGGTAGAATTCATAGTAAATGAGATGATAGAGCGTCCTGGTATTTGCGGATCAAATCCTGCTCGCGCATCTTTAAGAACATTTCCATCCAAAGCAATTTGGTCATAAATTGCATATTTTTGATTTATATCTGTATAACCAGAAAGAATTGAAACACCTACAGGTGGGTTATTGATATCAATATTAGAAGGTACAAGATGAAAAGTCATTTTAGCAGTAGTTCCTAGAAGATCACGTAATTGTTTTGGATCTTGTAGGCCAGGCAATTGTACCATAATACGATTGGTTCCTACCTTTTGGATGGCAGGTTCAGTAACACCTACTTGGTCAATACGGCGGCGAATAATTTCTAAACTTTGCTCGATAGCTTTGCTAACACGATCATTTATGCCAGATTCAGTTAATGTCACACGAATAGTTTCATTTTGATTGTTGATTGCAATATCACTAGCTGTGGTACCAAAGCTATTGTGTATAGGCATAATTAATGTTTCTAAGGTAGTAATGGCTTTTTTATTTTGCGTGGTATCAGAAAGAACAACGACAATATTATCTTCAATGATACGGACACTCGATGTTTGAATTTTTGCTTCACGCAGTTTTTTACGTACATTACTTAAAACTGTGTGTAACTGATCGCGTTTTAATGTTTTGGTATCTACTTCGAGTAAGAGGGAAGATCCTCCCTGAAGGTCAAGTCCAAGTGTTACATGGGTATTCGGTAGGAATTTTGAATTTTTGATTTGTTCTTGCGAAAATAAGTTAGGCAAGGCAACGTAGATGCTGCTTAAAAGAATAAAACAATAAAGAGCAGCCAGCCAGGCAGGTGTACGCATGATATATTCCAATTAGTAGATACGTTAAAATAATTAAAATGAGATAAAAAATGAGATAAGAAGAATACAATAGAATTATTTTTATAGATCAAGGAGAGAAAGGTGCATGTTGATTTAAAATTTTGTGTTTGAAGGTTTTAAAATTGTATAGGAAAATTATGGCAGGAATTGAAAACACATTCAATACTAATATCTTCAAAAAAGTACAGCTGTTAAGTTATGGTATCTATAGGGTATTACAATTTTTTATTTACGACTTTTGTAATGGAATTAATTATATCTGTTTCTTTGAGAAAAGAGCACTATTTAAAATTTTATAATCAGTATGTTGTTTAGATAGAGATAGGTTTTTGAACTAAACGTTATTCAAAATGCTAGAATTGGATAAAAAAAACAAATTATAAAGGAAAAGAATTTCTTTTTTGCAATATGAATGCAAAAAAAACACAGTTAAGTGTTTTTTTTCTATTGTTGATTTTAACTTAATTTATCTACTTTTTTATCAGTATTATTGGATGAGAAAAGGTTTTATAAGCTTGTTTGATAAAAAACTGAAGTGTTTGTTGAATATCATAATTTTAAGGGAGTACTTAATAAATGCTTATTCTGAGGATGAATATGTATTCATTTTTAAATGGAACCTTCCTTTTTTTCTTAATTTTTCTGACCAATGTTTTCTCTAGTTTTTGTGCATGGGGAGCTTTAACATCGCCAACTGCGATGGTTGTACAGTCAATAGAGTTACAATCAGTGGATAGAATTATTCAACAACAAGAAACGGTTATTGATACTCTTGTACAGGATATTAAAATTTTACAAACAAATTTAGAAAGCAAACCAGAAAATGAACATTTTTTGACAAAATGGAGATTACAAGCACGAGATATCAGTAAACGAGCTTTGGCAGGAGCGTTTGTTTTGCGGACTTCTCTTAATGAAATTAATGAGATTATGAACCAGTTGAACGCACTAGATGATAATCGAAAAAATTTCGGAAGCGAAAGAAAAAAATACTCAGATATCCTACAACAAAAAAATAGAATTAATAATGCACTTCATAAATTGGAGGCAATATTTTTAGCTGCAAATGAGATAGTAAAAGTTACAATTTCTCAGTCTCGAGAGCTTTTTGGATATATGTTTAAACAAGTTAAATTTTCAACGTCAATGGTTCAAGAGGTTGTTGAAAAAACAAAAGAGGCCTTTTCAAACGTTACTTTATTTTTTGATTCTTGGTGGAAATTTGCATTTTATTTTAAACCTCTACAATTATTTTGTGCTTTTTTTATTCCATTTATTGTTACCTTAGGTCTTTCATATTTTTCTAGTAAATTTATTGGGTATGTAAAGTATGATGTTTTCAAAGAAAATGATGAGGTACCTTATCTACAACGTTTATTGGTTGTTTTGATTTCAATTTTACTGCCTTCTTTTGTATGTGCTATTTATGTTTATCTGACATTATTTTTATTTCGCAGTTTTGGTTTAAATTTAGGGACATTTACAGACGTATTTCATACGATTGGGCATCAAATTATATTGGTCTTTTTGTTGAATCGTGTAGCAGTTACCCTTTTATCACCGTATAGACCGCATATACGTCTTTTAAATGTTACACCATTGGCAGCATATCAATTGATAGTTTGTATAACTCTTTTAGGTGTGGTGTTTGCATTAGATACAGTTCTGGATAGTATCTATCGAATGATATCAGCATCTTTTTCTTTGATTATTGCGAAAAGTTTTATTGCTGTTTTCCTTATAGGAGTCTTGTTGTTCATTATCTCGTTTATACCTTTGCAATTTAGACGCCAAAGTATAAGAGAGGAAACTCCATCTTGGCTGTTGTGTATACGTATTCTACCCATGACACTTGGATTATTGTTAATTGTAATGAATTTCTTAGGTTATATTGGTTTTGCTCGTTTTATTATGCAACAGATTGTGATCTGTAGTACATTTTTAGTGTTGATGTATTTGGGGATGCGAAGCGCTTATGCCATGGGAAACGAAGGAGAGCTTATCAGAACGAATGTTGGTCGTGCTTTGATGAAAAGGTTTCATTTAGAAGAAAAAACAATGAATCGATTGGGGATTGTTAGCAGTATTTTTTTCAATTTGGTTGTTATTGTATTTTGTGCAATGCCAATTTTTATGCAGTTTGGTTTTTCGTATTCCGATATAAAAACAATATTGTGGCAATTAATGACTAATATTCAAATTGGGAATATATCTATTTCTTTGATTTCTATTATCATAGGAATAATTTTCTTTTTTGTTTGTTTGTTTGTTAGCCGCTTATTTATTAGTTGGTTAGATAGTACAATAATGGTGCGTGGAGAGTTCGATTCTGGTGTACGTAATTCTATCAAAACGGTCATAAATTATGTTGGTATTGCTTTATCAGCCTTAGTAGGATTATCAATTGCAGGATTAAATGTTAGAAATTTTGCGCTTATTGCTGGTGGGCTTTCACTTGGTATTGGTTTTGGTTTGCAGAACATTGTCCAGAATTTTGTGTCTGGTCTTATTATTTTAATTGGGCGGCCATTTAAATTGGGGGACTATATAGAAGTTGGATCAGTACATGGTATTGTAAAACGTATTAGTGTACGCGCGACAGAACTTGAAACATTTCAGCGACAAACAATTATTGTTCCCAATTCAAGCCTTATTAATAATAATGTGAGTAATTGGACCCGTCCTAGTAAAATGGGGAGGATTGATATACCTCTCACTGTTGCGATTAACGTTGATCCAGAACGTGTTGTTGAAATGTTATTAGAGGTTGCTTCAACAATAGAAGGAATTTTAAAAAATCCTGCACCACAGGTAAGTTTTACAGCATTTGATAGTAAGAATTTTTCATTTACTTTAGCTGTTTATGTATCCAATATTACTTCTACATCTAAGGTGACTAATGCACTTCGTTTTGTACTTTATAAACGTTTTGTGAAAGAAGGAATTTTGGAATGCTAAAATATGGCTTTATTTTTACTGTGATGATCCCTCAACGGTGAAAAATACTGTCTCAGAGATGTAATAGTTTTTCTGAAGGGAATGTATTTTTCAAGTATTTGGTTAGATCCTGGTTAAGCCATTAAAATGTTTAGAGAGAGCTACTTTATTATCGTTTTCAGGTAAGAATTTTGTTATAAAAGCAGAAGGTCTTATGGAAGATTAGTGAAGATAAAGAATTGTTCAAATAAGGTAGTTTAAAATTTGAATATAAAAAAGGTTAATTGTTTTTTTCAAGTATTTTGTACAAGAATTGTACACTTTATTTTCATTAAAAAAATTTTCTATATTTTATGTTTATAAATAAACATTATTTATTTTAAATAAGCTGTTTAAATAAAGAACCAAATTTTTATTGTTATTAGAATAGAAATTTATACTAAATAGCTATTAGTATCTTTTAGGAATATTATTATTTGCTATAAAATAATCTTTGAAGTTTATTTCTAGATCAAAATATGCTTTTTTTATAACTTTAAGGTCTTGTTATTTGCAATAGGAAAATTTAAATTTATTCAGCTGCCATTTTATCATAAGTGATAGTATGATTATCTGTGAGATATAAAGTGCTCAATGCGTGTTGCTTGTTGTTCATCAAAGTTTTGAAGTTTAATTTAAATATGTCTATGGGAAAGTATTATTATGCATGTTTATTACGATAGTGATGCAGACGTTAATTTAATTAAAGAAAAGAAAGTGGCTATTATTGGTTACGGTTCTCAAGGACGTGCGCATGCATTAAATCTTAAAGATTCTGGTGTTAAAGATATAAAAATTGCTTTGCGATTAGAGTCAGCAACAGTCAAAAAAGCTGAAACAGATGGTTTTGAGGTTGTGAATGTTGTTGATGCAACAAAATGGGCAGACTTCATTATGATGGCAGTGCCTGATGAATTACAAGCCGATCTTTATAAAGATTTTATTCGTGATTATTTGCGTGATGGAGCAGTAATTGCTTTTGCTCATGGTTTGAGTATTCATTTTGGTTTAATTGAGGTCAAAAAAACAGTTGATGTCGTGATGATTGCACCCAAAGGGCCAGGATACAAAGTACGTAGTGCATATCAACGTTGTGGTGGTGTGCCTTGTTTAATCGCAGTTGAACAGGATAATTCAGGGCATGCGCATGATATAGCATTATCTTATGCTTGTAATATTGGTGGTGGACGTGCTGGTGTGATTGAAACAACATTTAGAGAAGAATGTGAAGCAGACTTATTCGGAGAACAAGTCGTGCTTTGTGGTGGGCTTGTCGAGCTTATTCGTGCAGGCTTTGAAACACTTACAGAAGCAGGTTATGCGCCAGAAATAGCCTATTTTGAGTGTTTACATGAAGTTAAATTAATTGTGGATCTTCTTTATGAAGGTGGTATCGCAAACATGAATCGTTCAATTTCTAGTACAGCTGAGTGGGGCGAGTATGTATCTGGTCCCCGTTTAATTACTAATGAAACTAAGGCTGAAATGAAACGTATTTTGAAAGATATTCAGACAGGTAAATTTGCATCAGATTGGATACAAGAATGTAAAGCGGGTTCTGCACGTTTTAAAAGTATGCGGCGTTTAAATGATATCCATCCTATTGAGGAAGTTGGTAAAAAAATTCGTGCTATGATACCGTCGATTAAAGAGTGCAACTAAATTTTATATTGAACTAATAAAAACTGACGAACTATCTCTAAAAGAGTAATCTTTGATATATTTTTATATGAAAATTTATTCTTTATTTTTTCTGAAAATAAAATACATGCTTTCTAAGAAAATAAACCACAGTGGAGTGTACTTTAGAGCTATTAAAGTATCAGATTCTAATGTTAGTAAAAAAAGAATAAATATAAAAAAAGCTAAGACAAACCAACACATTAAAGTCCCTCCTGGCATTTTATACGTAGAAGTAATGTGTTGCATAGGATAATCACGACGATAAATAATATAGCTGATTAAAATTATAGACCATACAAATATAAATAAAATAGCTACAATGGTAGTAATAATTGTAAAAGCACTTATAGTCGTTGGAGATAATGACAAAAGTATATAGCTTAACAAAACACATAAACAAGAGAAGAATAATGCATTGGCCGGAACATAATTTTTAGAAAGTTTTCCTAAAAAACTAGGTGCTCCTCGTTTAGTCGCAAGACCATATATCATCCTGCTTGTAGAAAAAATGCCGCTATTTGCTGAAGATGCTGCTGACATGAGAACAATGAAATTAACTAATCCAGCAGCAGTTGGAATACCAGCTAGCAAAAACATTTCTACAAATGGGCTTTTATCTGAAGCAACTTGATTCCAAGGGGTAACGGACATAATTACAATGAGAGAGAAGATATAAAAGAGTACAATACGAATAGGGATTGAATTGATCGCTTTTGGTAAAATTTTTCCTGGTTCTTTGACTTCAGCTGCAATTGTTCCAGCAAGTTCAATGCCAACGAAGGAAAAAATACTAATTTGAAATCCAGCAAAGAATCCCCCAAGACCTCGAGGAAAAATATCTCCATCATTCCATACATTACGGAGAGAAGAAAGAGTACCATGTGGGGAGGTAAAGCCAATAAAAATCATATAAAATCCAATAATAATTAATGCTAAAATTGCTAAAATTTTGATCAGGCCAAACCAAAATTCAAGTTCACCAAATAATTTTACTGCGACAAGATTAAATATTAAAAAGAAAACAATACAGATGAGCACAGGAATCCATGGATTGAGCTCAGACCACCAAAATTGTGCATAACTGGCTATCGCAATAATATCTGCTGTTCCAGTTACTATCCAACATAACCAATAAGTCCAGCCGATAAAAAATCCAACCTTTGGTCCCAAAAAATGAGCTGAAAAATCAATAAAAGACCGATATTGTGTATTTGAAAGCAGTAATTCTCCCATAGCACGCATTACAAAATAAAGTATGCAACCAATAATAGCATAAACTAATATGATTGAAGGGCCAGCAATACTAATTGTCTTCCCAGATCCCATAAATAGACCAGTTCCAATAGCACCACCAATGGCAATGAGTTGTACATGACGATTGTCTAATTCACGTTGTAATTTCCTTTGATGATTTTCAGCTAAATTTTGTTTATAGTCCATTTTTATGAAGACCTCCTTATTATTAAGGCTAAATTACGCTAATCAAAAAGGTAATTACTCGTATAAAGGCATGATATGAGTGAATCGCAAAAAAGAAAACATTTTTAATGATTTTAGATAATGTATCGATTGAGAAAATTAAGCGAGTTGATAAAGATTTGATTGCTGTGTTGAGACGAGTAACAATAGAAACTCTTAGATATAATGCTTTAACTACTCTTTGGAAATTGATATTATTTTTTTACTGGGGTAATGCATAAACGTTATTTTCGCTTATATAGGAAAAACTATTTTCATGCTTATCAATGTATTTTAATATCTGTTGGGTTGTAGGCGCTTTTGATTATTTTAATCATTTTTCTAAACCATTGATTGCACATATTTTCGTTATATCTATTTTACTCAAAATTCATAGTAGTATTAATATTATATGTTTATATTAGTACCATCATTTTACCTTTATATACTCAAAATTTTAAAGAAGTCAATAAAATACTTTTTGTTTTTTATTGTTGACCCTCTAGAAAAAGATCAGGATTCTTAAGTAAAATAGCAGATTTTGTAAATGAAGCAGTTGAAGGTTAAGAGTCATATATTAGTTGTAATTTTCTTTTTTATAAATTGAAGTAACCAAGGCTAATTGTAGTACCGATTTCGCTTACTACGTTTGTTGGGATAGGGATGTTACATGCTATGATAGACTAAGAGATGTAACTTATATATATCGAGAAAGTTTTTCTAGATCGGTTTTTAGCTATTAAAGCTGAGTAAATCCAAGATAGTTTTAAAGTGGATAATATAGTTGTGGGAAGAAAATAATATTAATTTTTATTAGTGATGATGCAAAAAGGCTAAATTATGCTCTATTAGTATTACATCAAGAAAAAGCTATACTGAGGAGAAAGAGTTTGCGTTTATCAAATATTGTAATTAGTCTTGAAACTAAGGGCAATAATTAATATGCAGGGATAGATAATTAGAGAAATTTTTCTCAGTTGAAAGTTAGAATTGTTATCCCACAAATTCCGGTCTGTCTTCTTTTACTTAAGCTTTCTTTCTATATAAATTTAATGAATATGAGCAATCAAAACAGCTTTTTGATTAGCATGGATCATTAGGGATAGCTTCTGCTTGTGTGCAACATAAGTGGGCTTTATACGAGTACATTTATAGCTTATAATCTATTTCAAGATGATATTTTGTGCAAGCCTCAGTAAAAATAGCACCATTACGAGGTAAATCACATAAATGTTTTTTTGAATAGGGGGATAAATTTTAGTAACAAGTTATCTTTTTATTGAATCTTAATTTCCGATACTTAATAATGTCTCATGTTTAGACAAGCTCGTAGTATTGATTATTTTTAGGGAGACGTGATTAATAATAGTGCGTGATTGGTAGTTGTTTAGCAAAATTATGATCATTCCTGAAAAAGACCCTGTTATTTCATTTGATAGTAAATTTCATTTGCGGATAATTATAGAGGCAAAGAAGATCTGCATTTTTCAACTCGATATATTCAGTTTGGCTACAGAATTTTCTTTAAGGATTGATACCTAATTGTTTGATATAATGGTAATTTTTATGATCGTTTATTTAGCATAAGCTTTTTAAAGTAAAATTTTCTGGACTAGTTTTTCATTTGAAATACACTAATATAGCTCTAATTCATTTATCAGGAAGTTATCCGAGAAAACTAAAAAAGAACAAAAAGGGTTAAAATATAATAGAAGTTGCAGTAGTTATAATATTTTTTTAGCTAGTTGTTATTATTCTTTATATTCAGAAATTATTCATCACAAGGATAATGAAGGTTTCGTTAAAGTTCTTTCATATAAAAACAGACTGATTTATTATTATATTAATAGTCTATGATACATGTACCCATTAGGGTAGGTAAATATGTATTTTTATTTAGACAAGAAAAAATTATAATTTTGGTACTTTATTGAAAATTACTGAAAATCCGAGTGTAATTAGAACTGTTAATTTTTATAGGATATTCTTTGTTTGCAGCCTGTAACATTTCTAATTTTAAATCTTCTCTTATCATTGTATCTATATTAGTACGTATATCAGACGAAAGAGTATGAGCTGTAATATCTTCAGGTACGATTGATGTCGTTATTTTATAAACAATACGATTTGTCGCATTTACACCTTTTACTACGCCGTAATGATCTTTGGTACCATAAAAAAGTGCTTTAACTCCTTCAACGCCGAAGATTTGTGATGGATCTTGGCGCCGGAGAGCTGGAGTTGTTTGTTTTATGATACCAAGCTCAGTTGCAAGAGCATCAAGACTTTTTCCTTTAGCGAGTTTTTTGAGGATATCTTGGGCTTTTTCATCAAGAAGACGTTGGATTTCTTCTTCTTTCCATTGGACAATGGCATTTTGTTTTACTTCTGAAAGTGTTCTATCACGGGCAGGGATAATCGTATCAACTTGATACCAGAGATATCCTCCTTCTGGAAGAGAAAGAGGATCCACATCAATACCTTCATGTAATTGATAAATAGCATTTAATAAAACCTCTTTTTGAGGTAGGTCTGTGAGTATGATTCCTTCAGTTGTTTTTCCCGTTTTATCAATAGTAATTTTGCGGTGAGGCAATTTATATTGTTTTGCTAACTCTGTAAGAGAAGCACCTTCAAAACGAGCATTTTCAATTTCTGTATACTTATTGCGCAGATGAGTTACAGCATAGTTTTGGGCAAGCGTTTGACGAATATCGTTTTCTACCTTTTGAAGGGGAATTTGAGTTGAGGGTGTAATATGTACAACGCGAATAATGACAGGACCTTGCAGATCATTAATGACAGCACTAATTTCTCCTTTTTTGAGTTCAAAAATCTCAGATGCTAAATGATTAGGAAGCTCATTTTCTGCTAGAGGCCCCCTCGTTATATCACTGAGGTTTTTTTTCTCTTCTTTAACTAAAGCATCAAAACTTAAGCCCTCTGCTATTTTTTTTGCTGCATTATCAGCGGCTTCACGTGTAGAAAAACGGAGTTCTTCAATTATACGTTTTTCAGGAGTAATAAAACGCGAGGTATTTTGAGTGTAATAAGCCTGTATTTCATTTACTGATATGTTTTGTGGTTTTAAAAATTCTTCTGATGTTATAGAGAATAAAGAGACAGTACGATATTCTGGAGCACGAAATTTATTCTTGTGAGTATCAAACCATTTTTCTAATATCTCTGGATTAGGATCAGCAATTTTTTTCTCTTTTTTTAGGTCTATAACAAGATAATCAGCGATACGTTTTTCTTCGTGATAAGTAGCAAGTGCTTTATAAAAAATATCGGGCGCTCTCATACCAGCTAATGAAGCTGAAATAAGCTGATTACGTTTTTCTTTTTTTGTATAGTATTTTAAGAAATTATTTTCGTTAGTCTGTAATTGTTGAAGATAGTTGAGAAATAAATCGCGATTAAAAACTCTATTATGCTGAAAAATATCGTCATTACCAATGATACGGGCTATCATATCTTTTGAAAGATTAATTTTCATTTTACGCGCTTGTTCATCAAAAAGCACATCCTGTTGCAACTGATTGAGAACAAAAAAGGGAATTTTATATCTCTGTATTTCATCTGGTGTAAACATTCGTCTAAGATTAGAAGTAAGGGCTAAACGTAAACTTTGGTCAGCAAGTGCGAGATGATAAGTATCAACAGTTATTGTGGATTTTCCGGAAGTAAGAAGCTCATTTTTATTCGTTGTATGTAATTGTGGTACACCCCATAGAAGGATAAAGCACAAAAGCAAAGTGCTAAGAAAAATCTTAGCAACCCAAGAATTTACAGAGTTTCTCATGGTTTTAAGCATTATTCAATTAATCCTATAATTGGGTATATTGATTATCAGCAATGATAGAATTTGCAATAAAGATGAAGAAGATGCAAGCTTAAAGACTTGCTTTCGTTGTATAATTTGATACTTAAAGCAAAAAAAATATTAAGATAGCTTTTGAGGTGAAAATATGGCTTCGGATCTTCGACCTTTGGTTGCTGGAAATTGGAAAATGAATGGAACAGGCGAATCTCTTGGAGAGCTGCGCGCTATTGCTGCTGGTGTTAGCTCTGATTTGGGTCGTTTGTTTGAAGCACTTATTTGTATTCCAGCCACACTTTTGTCACGTGCTTCTGAAATATTACATGATGAAAAGCTTCTTTTAGGAGGGCAGAACTGCCATTTTAACAGCAGTGGCCCTTATACCGGAGATGTTTCGGCATTTATGCTTAAAGAGGCCGGAGCGAGTTATGTTATTATTGGACATTCAGAACGTCGTATAGCCTATCATGAAAATGATGCTATTGTTTGTGCTAAAGTAAAAGCTGCATGGCGAGAAGATCTTGTTCCTCTTGTTTGTATTGGTGAGACGTTGGAGGAGCGTGAAGGTGGTAAGGTATTTGATGTTCTCATACAGCAACTTGAGGATTCTTTGCCAGATGATTCAACAGGAGAGAATATAGTTATTGCTTATGAGCCGGTATGGGCTATAGGCACAGGAAAAGTTCCTGCTTTGACAGATGTTGAGAAGATCCACAGTTTTATTCGTGAGAAGATTAGTTTTCGCTTTGGTGATGAGGGGTGTAAAATACGCCTGCTTTATGGTGGATCAGTAACGCCATCTAATGCATTTGAGCTTTTGAGTATTCCCCACGTTAATGGTGCTTTGATCGGTGGAGCAAGCCTAAAAGCAGTTGATTTTTTAAATATTTGCGATGTTTATCGTAGATTATAAGGAGAAAATCATAATTACCCCTTGGATTATACTTAATTTGTGTGTAGGTAGTTGTGAGTAATTATTAAAGAGCAGAATTTATGCAAACAGTACTCATTGTTATTCATTTTTTGGTTGTTATTGCTTTGATTGGTGTTGTGTTACTTCAGCCTTCAGAAGGCGGTGGGCTTGGAGGTGGTGGCTCAAGCTTTATGAGTACGCGTGGTACCAAAAGTGCATTGACGCGCTTGACAACTATTTTAGCGGCTTGTTTTTTCATGATATCAATTGGACTTATTGTGATTGGAAACTTATCAAATTCTAGTTCTGATATTCTCAATCGTATTCCAGTTAATTCAGGACAAAATTCAACAAAAGAGAATGAATCAGGGAGTGCGCCATCAGTTGAGGGTGAAGCTCAGCCTTCTATTATTGATCAATTGGGCAGTGGTCCTGCATCTTCTCAACAACAAAATGGCTTAGCTATACCTGAAAATGAAGATCCACTTCCTCCACCAGTAGGTAATCCGATTTCTAAATAATAAGCCTAAATAGTTTTATGTAGAGTTGGTATAGATCATTATGGAATATGGTTTTTCTACATTTTTGCTTTATGAAAGAGAGATTATTTTTTTTCATTTTTTGCTGGAAAAATCATTATGAATTATTTATCATCGTAATCCCATGGCACGTTATATTTTTATTACTGGTGGTGTGGTTTCTTCTCTTGGAAAGGGCATTGCAGCGGCAGCTTTGGCTGCATTACTTCGCGCTCGTGGTTATCACGTGCGGATCCGAAAGCTTGATCCTTATTTGAATGTTGATCCAGGAACAATGTCGCCTTATCAACATGGTGAAGTATTTGTCACTGATGATGGTACAGAAGCAGATCTTGATCTTGGCCATTATGAGCGTTTTACTGGGTGTTCTACAAATAGCCAAGATAATATTACGACGGGGCGTATTTATCGCAATATCATTGAACGAGAACGGCGTGGTGATTATTTAGGAGCAACTGTTCAGGTTATTCCACATGTGACAGATGAAATTAAGACATTCATTACTACAGGGAATGAAGAATTTGATTTTATCTTGTGTGAAATAGGTGGAACCGTTGGTGATATTGAAGCTATGCCTTTTCTTGAAGCAATTCGTCAATTGCATAATGAATTGCCAAAGCAAAGTGCTATTTATATGCATCTCACATTAATGCCTTATATTTCTTCAGCAGGAGAATTAAAGACAAAGCCGACACAACACTCTGTTAAAGAGCTGCGAGCAATTGGTATTGTTCCTGATATTCTTTTAGTGCGTACAGATCGCTCTATTCCAGAGGCAGAACGGCACAAGTTATCGCTTTTTTGTAATGTTCGTCCAAGTGCAGTTATTCAGGCATTAGATGTTCCAACAATTTATGATGTGCCTATAGCGTATCATAAAGAAGGCTTAGATTTGCAAGTCCTCTCTGCTTTTGGAATTGATTGTGCTCCTGAACCGGATATGGATTGTTGGAAAGATATTACATATCGGATTCATCATCCTGAAGGAGAAGTTACGATTGCAATTGTTGGAAAATATACTGGTTTGAAAGATGCTTATAAATCTCTTATCGAAGCGATTGTGCATGGTGGAGTAGCAAATAAAGTAAGGGTTAATATTGAGTGGATTGAAGCAGAGCTTTTTGAGAAAGAAGATCCTACGTCTTATTTAAAAAAGGTTCACGGGATTTTAGTTCCTGGAGCTTTTGGTGCGCGTGGTGCAGAAGGTAAAATCGAAGCGATTCGATTTGCAAGAGAAAATAAGATTCCCTTTTTAGGTATTTGTTTGGGTATGCAATTAGCTTGTATTGAGGTTGCACGCAATGTCGCAAATATTAAAAATGCTTCATCAAGTGAATTTTGCAAAACAAATGATACAGTTGTCGGTTTAATGACTGAATGGTTTAAGGGAGATGTTTTTGAAAAGCGCACTGAATTTGGAAATCTTGGCGGCACAATGCGTCTTGGTTCTTTTGTGGCTGAATTAAAAAAAGGTAGCCATATTTCGGAAATTTATGGTACCACAAAGATTTATGAGCGGCATCGTCACCGTTATGAGGTGAATATTCATTATAAAGATAGGCTAGAACAATGTGGGTTGATTTTTTCTGGCATGTCGTCAGATGGTATGTTGCCAGAAACAGTAGAATATATAGATCATCCGTGGTTTGTTGGTGTTCAATATCATCCAGAATTAAAGTCGCGTCCATTTGATCCTCATCCACTTTTTTCTTCTTTTATTAAAGCTACTGTGAAGCAAAGTAAGTTAGGGTAGTTCATAAATTTATTTGCTTACTTTCGAGGAATAAAATGTTTAAATCAAACATTACTGTTAAAGTTGGAAATGTTGTTTTTTCAAATGAAGCAGCACTTTCTTTAATTGCAGGTCCTTGTCAGATGGAGAGTCGAGATCATGCTTTTGAAATGGCGGGGCGGATTAAAACAATTGTTGATCAGTTTGGTATTGGTTTTGTTTATAAATCTAGTTACGATAAAGCCAATAGAACATCTTTAAGTGCGACACGTGGTATTGGTCTTGAAAAAGCAATAGCTATTTTTTCTGATCTTAAGAAGGAATTTGGATGTCCAGTTCTGACTGATGTGCATACAGAAGAGCAATGTATGGCCGTTGCTTCAGTTGTAGATGTTTTGCAAATACCAGCTTTTTTATGTCGTCAAACAGATCTTTTAGTTGCAGCAGCTAGAACAGGGCGTGTTATTAATATTAAAAAGGGACAATTTTTAGCTCCTTGGGATATGGGAAATGTCTTAGAGAAAGTAACAAAAAGTGGTAATCCTAACGTTATGCTTTGTGAGCGAGGTACTTCATTTGGTTATAATCGTTTAGTATCTGATATGCGTTCATTACCAATTATGCGTTCATTCGGTGCTCCTGTTATTTTTGATGCTACGCATTCTGTGCAGGAGCCAGGTGGTCAAGGGAGTTCATCTGGTGGACAACGTGAGTTTGTTGAAGTATTAGCACGTGCTGCTGTTTCTATTGGAGTTGCTGGTATTTTTTTGGAAACACATCAAGATCCGGATAATGCGCCGTCTGATGGTTTGAATATGATCAAAATTGATAATTTATACAGATTACTTGAAATTTTGATAGATTTTGATCGTTTAGCAAAAAAACAAATTCAATATTGAGTATAGGAAGTATTTTAGCACTATGTTGTTTGTGAATAAAATTAATAAGGATTTTTGCTGGATGAGGGATTTCATATGACTATAATTACAGGTATTATTGGGCGTGAAGTTCTTGATAGTCGTGGTAATCCGACTGTAGAAGTTGATGTTCATTTAGAAGATGGAGCTTTTGGTCGTGCTATTGTTCCTTCAGGCGCATCGAAAGGTGCGCATGAAGCTGTAGAACTTCGTGATGGTGGTTTGCGTTATCAAGGTAAAGGTGTTAAAAACGCTGTTGCTGCAGTTAATGGTGAAATTTTTGAGGTTCTTATCGGAAAAGATGCAAGAAACCAAAGAGAAATTGATCAAACAATGATTGATTTGGATGGAACACCTAATAAATCTCGTCTTGGTGCTAATGCTATTCTTGGTGTTTCATTGGCAGTTGCAAAAGCTGCGGCAGAATCATTAAACTTACCCTTGTATCGTTATATTGGTGGTACGCAAGCGCATGTTCTTCCTACTCCAATGATGAATATTATGAACGGGGGTGTTCATGCTGATAATCCGATCGATTTTCAAGAGTTTATGATTATTCCAATCGGGGCTCCTACATTGAAGGAAGCAGTTCGTTATGGTGCTGAAATTTTTCATACGTTAAAAAAACATTTGCAAAGTGCGGGCTATAATACCAATGTTGGTGATGAGGGTGGCTTCGCACCTAATCTTAGGGATGCTAGTCAAGTAATTGATTTTATTTTAGATTCTATAATATCGTGTGGATATAAACCAGGTAAAGAAATTGCTATTGGTTTAGATTGTGCTTCAACAGAGTTTTATAAAAATGGTTCATATTTTTACGAAGGTGAGAATAAATATCGTAATACACAAGAACAGATAAAATATTTGACTCAACTTGTTGATACTTATCCTATTATTACAATTGAAGATGGGATAGCTGAAGATGACTGGGAGGGTTGGAAGTTACTAACTGGTTCGATTGGTAAAAAATGTCAGTTGGTTGGTGATGATCTGTTTGTCACAAATTCAGCACGTTTACGCAATGGTATAAAAATGGGTGCAGCGAATTCTATTCTTATTAAAGTGAATCAGATTGGGACTTTAAGTGAAACTCTTGATGCTATAGAAATAGCTCATAAAGCAGGTTATCGTGCTGTTATTTCTCATCGTTCAGGTGAGACAGAAGATTCTCTGATTGCGGATCTTGCGGTTGCGACTAACTGTGGACAAATTAAGACGGGCTCATTGGCACGTTCGGATAGATTAGCGAAATATAATCAACTTATTCGTATTGAAGAAATGTTAGGAAAACAGGCTCGTTATGCAGGTAATTTTTATCATTAATGGTTTTTAGCAGAAAGATGGAAAACATTGTATGTTAAATATAATTTACAATGACAAACTTAAGCATTTATAGACAGCATTTTAATATACTGAGTTTTTTGAGAGGTAAGAGTGAGAGGTATAGTTATTAGCCAAGATCAGGGCATTTATCTTGTATCAGGTGATGATGGCAAGCGTTATCAATTTGCAACTTGGGATTGGTTAGGAAAAAATTCACCACAAATTGGTGATTATCTTGATTTTGTATGTGAAGATGGGGTTGCTAAGTCTGTATTTCCGATTTTAAAAAAAGAAACAAAACAATTAAAATTGATGCTTGCACTTATTTGTTGGTTTACTGGTATGTTTGGTATTCACCGTTTTATAGTTGGTAAAATTGGGACTGGTATTGTAATGCTTGTTCTTTCTTTATCAGTTGTAGGATTAGTCGTTACTACGGTTTGGGCAATTATTGATTTTATCTTTATTTTATCGGGAAACTTTACTGATAAAAATGGGAATAAAATTACGTATTAGCAGGTCTTTATTGCGCTAAGATAGTTTAAAGAAGGTAATAAACTACTTGTGTATGATTGTTTTGGTAATGAGGTGTTAATTAAAATAATGCATAGTTAAAATAAATCTTAAAAAAGGCTGTGCTGTATGTGGACAAAACAAAAACAGAGATCAATAAAAGCGCGCTTTATATTACCGCTCATAACAGTGGGGGTGTTAGGTTATTTTAGTTATCATATTTATCATGGGAAATATGGACTTTATTCACGTAGCAAGATTAATCAACATATTATTGAGTTGCAAGAAGAACTTCATCAATTAAAAGCTGAGCGGATATCTATTGAAAAGCGTATTTCTCTTTTACGTGATGGCCATATTGAGAAGGATATGCTCGATGAGTATGTTCGGAAAAATTTAAACTTTTCCAAGCCGAATGAGCTAACAATTTTAATTTCTCCTCCTGATCTGAATGAATTAGAAGTTAATTAAGCTAAAGAGATATTTTAAACAATTACTATAGTATAGTTTGAACTGATTTATAATACTTGTAACTTTTATTCGTAGAGGTTATTTCTAATAATCATTGAAGGGAGTTTAAGTATGGCAGGACGGGCTAAAAAAAGTTCTATGTCGACAGTGTATGCTGGATCATCAGATACTACTAAAACGGCACAGATAGCTAATTTCACCAAAGAAGAAGAAATTGATGCTTATCGTGAAATGCTTTTGATTCGGCGTTTTGAGGAAAAAGCGGGACAATTGTATGGTATGGGTTTGATTGGTGGCTTTTGTCACCTTTATATCGGACAAGAAGCTGTTATTACTGGTACATTAAAAGCAACAAAAGCAGGTGATCAAATTATTACATCTTATCGTGATCATGGTCATATGTTAGCAGCTGGTATGAGTCCACGTGGTGTGATGGCAGAATTAACGGGGCGTCAAGGTGGTTTTTCTAAAGGAAAAGGTGGCTCGATGCATATGTTTTCTAAGGAAAAAAATTTTTATGGGGGACATGGTATTGTTGGTGCGCAGGTTCCAATTGGCTCAGGTCTCGCATTTTCGAATCAGTATCTTGGTAAAGATAATGTGACATTAGTTTATTTTGGTGATGGGGCTGCAAATCAAGGGCAGGTTTATGAGAGTTTTAACATGGCTGCACTTTGGAAACTTCCTGTCATTTATATTATTGAGAATAATCAGTATGCTATGGGGACATCTGTCTCGCGCGCATCTGCAGAGACTGATTTTTCTCGCCGAGGTCTTTCTTTTGATATTCCAGGCATTGCTGTTGATGGTATGGATGTTCGTGCAGTGAAAAAAGCTGCTGACGAAGCAATTGTTTGGGCACGTTCGGGTAAAGGACCAATTATTCTTGATATGCAAACTTATCGCTATCGTGGTCATTCTATGTCTGATCCGGCGAAATATAGGTCAAAAGAAGAGGTAGAGAAAATAAAGTCTGAGCACGATCCAATTAATCAAGTAAAAAATCGGCTGATTAAACAAGGTTGGGCAAGCGAGGATGATTTAAAATTTATTGATAAAGAAGTACGTGCGATTGTAGCAGATGCAGCGGATTTTGCACAAAATGATCTAGAGCCAGATTCTTCTGAGCTCTATACTGATATTCTAGTTTAAAGCAGGGGAAGCAAGTATGCCCATTGATATTTTAATGCCGGCACTTTCGCCAACAATGGAAGAAGGTAAGTTATCTAAATGGCTTAAAAAGGAAGGTGATAAAGTTAGCTCTGGTGATATTATCGCTGAAATTGAAACAGATAAAGCAACAATGGAGGTGGAAGCTATTGATGAGGGTATTGTTGGAAGAATTTTTGTACCTGAAGGTACTGAAAATGTGAAAGTTAATACTGTTATTGCAGTATTATTGGAAGAAGGTGAAAGTGTTGAAAATATTTCACAAACTTTAAAAAAATCACAAGGAGGAGATGCTGCTACTATGCTATCAATTCCTGTACAACCTATTCCTACAATTGCTTCTGATCCTGATATTCCTGTAAATACGGAAATGATTATGATGACAGTGCGTGAAGCGCTTAATCAAGCTATGGCTGAGGAAATGCGGCGCGATGAGACAGTTTTCTTAATGGGGGAAGAAGTAGCGCAATATCAGGGGGCCTATAAAGTTAGTCAAGGTTTATTAGAAGAATTTGGGGCACGCCGAGTTATTGATACACCTATTACAGAGCACGGTTTTGCAGGGTTGGGTGTTGGTGCTGCATTTGGAGGCTTACGTCCTATTGTTGAGTTTATGACATTTAACTTTGCTATGCAGGCGATAGATCAAATTATCAATTCAGCAGCAAAAACTCGTTATATGTCTGGTGGACAAATGTCCACTCCTATGGTTTTTCGTGGTCCTAATGGTGCTGCTGCACGCGTTGGTGCTCAACATTCGCAGTGTTATGCGGCATGGTATAGTCATGTGCCGGGCCTTAAGGTTGTTATGCCTTATAATGCAGCAGATGCCAAGGGTTTGCTTAAAGCTGCTATTCGTGATGATAATCCTGTTATTTTCTTAGAAAATGAAATTCTTTATGGTCATCAGTTTGAAGTTCCAAAGATAGATGATTTTGTTTTACCTATTGGCAAAGCGCGGATCCATAAGCCTGGTAAGGATGTAACAATTGTTTCTTTTGGAATTGGAATGCATTATGCAGTCCAAGCATTGCCAGAAATTGAAAAGCTTGGCATTGACGCTGAATTAATTGATTTACGAACTATTCGTCCAATGGATTTACCAACAATTATTGCTTCAGTTAAAAATACAGGTCGTCTGGTAACAATTGAAGAAGGGTATCCTCAGTCATCTGTTGGCACTGAAATAGCAACGCGTGTTATGCAACAGGCTTTTGATTATCTTGATGCACCAATTGCTACAATTGCTGGAAAAGATGTTCCTATGCCTTATGCAGCAAATCTTGAAAAATTAGCTTTACCAAGTGTTGCTGAAATTGTCGAAGCCGTTAAGGCTGTAACTTATAAAGCATAATTAAGGAGAGCACTATGCCTATTAAGATTACGATGCCTGCGCTTTCTCCTACAATGGAAGAAGGAAATTTATCAAAATGGAATATCAAAGAAGGTGATAAGGTTGCATGTGGTGATGTTATTGCTGAAATTGAGACAGATAAAGCGACTATGGAAGTAGAAGCTATTGATGAAGGAACGGTTGCTAAAATTGTTATACCTGCTGGAACACAGGGTGTTAAAGTTAATAGTTTGATTGTCATTTTAGCAGAAGAGGGAGAGGATTTATCTGAAGCTGCAAAAATTGTAGAAGAATCTTCTTCTGTTGAGATGAAAGAACAAGTCGTTAAACAATCTATGGAAGCAGCAAGTGTACAAGCTGCTCATTCATCAACAAACCAGAAATTAGCAAAACAAAATGGAGATAATAGAGGTCTTTTTGCGTCTCCTTTAGCAAGACGACTGGCAGCTCAGGCAGGGATTGATTTATCACTTATTTCTGGTACTGGTCCTCATAAGCGTATCATTAAGCGTGATGTGGAAAAAGCTCTGAATAATGGTATTGCAAGTTCTCATGCATTGCACATCGATCAGTCAATAATTTCAGGTACCTCTGATAGACAGACTTTGCAACTGTTTAAAGAAAGTGAATATACATTTGCGCCCCATGATAATATGCGTAAAACAATTGCTAAGCGTTTAGTTGCATCAAAGCAGATGGTACCGCATTTTTATGTAACTGTAGATTGTGAATTAGATGCATTATTGGAATTACGTACGCAATTAAATGCTGTAGCTCCAATAGTTGAGATACAAGAAGGTATGAAACCTGCTTATAAGTTATCCGTCAATGATATGATTATTAAAGCTGTAGCACTTTCTTTAAAAGCTATACCTGATGCTAATGTATCATGGCTTGAGGATGGAATGCTGCATCACAAACACTGTGATGTTGGTGTTGCTGTTTCTGTTCCGAATGGATTAATGGTACCAATTATTCGCTGTGCAGAAGAAAAATCTTTGTCAATTATTTCTAATGAAATGAAAGATCTTGCAACGCGTGCTCGTGAACGTAAATTGAGAATAGAAGAATACCAAGGAGGGACAACAGCTGTATCAAATATGGGGATGTATGGCATAAAGAATTTTTCTGCTATTATTAATCCGCCGCATGCAACGATTTTTGCAATTGGTTCAGGTGAGAAGCGTGCTATTATTAAGGATGAAGCATTAGCGATAGCAACAGTTATGTCAGTTACTCTTTCAGTTGATCATCGTGCTATTGATGGAGCATTAGCGGCAGAAGTTGCTCAGACTTTTAAGAAGATAATTGAAAATCCATTAACAATGTTAATTTAATTATTTTTAAATATTGCACTTAAGAGCAGAGAGAATGTGATGGAAATAGCAGATCTCAATAGTTTAATGATGGTTTATAACCTCTTTTGATTTCATATAGCTTTTTCTATAGTACTCGGAGCAGTATACAGGGAAGAGGCTTATTTATTTTTGGTCTAAAGTTTGGATAATACATCCATTTTTGCATATATCCATGGAGGGATTATTGTGGCAGGTCTTTATGATGTAATTGTGATTGGTTCAGGACCAGGTGGATATGTAACCGCGATTCGTGCGGCACAATGTGGTTTTAAGACTGCAATTGTTGAACGTGAGCATTTAGGTGGAATCTGTTTAAATTGGGGATGTATACCAACAAAGGCACTCTTGCGTTCAGCAGAAATGAAACATTTTGCTGAACATGCAAAAGACTATGGATTAAAGCTTAATGGTTCAATAGAAGTTGATATTAAAGGTGTTGTAGCGCGTTCTCGTGGGATTTCAGCCCGTTTAAATACTGGTGTTGGGTTTTTATTGAAAAAGAACAAAATTGATATTATTTGGGGAGAAGCGAAACTAACGAAGGCAGCTAACGGTAATCAACCTGCAGAAATTATGGTTTCTGCATCATCCAAAGAAGTTATGCAGCCACAAAATCCAATTCCTAAAGGAATATTAGGGGAAGGAGCTTATCAAGCAAGGCATGTAATTATCGCTACTGGTGCGCGTCCTCGTGTTCTTCCTGATATTAAACCAGATGGAAAACTCATTTGGACTTATTTTGAAGCTATGGTTCCTCCTGCTATACCAAAGTCTCTTTTGGTGATTGGATCTGGAGCGATAGGTATTGAATTTGCTTCTTTTTACCATGATATGGGAACTGAGGTAACTGTTGTTGAAATGATGCCTCAAATTATGCCAGTTGAAGATATTGAAATTTCAACATTCGCTCGTAAACAGCTGGAGAAAAAGGGCATACGTATTCTTACTGAGGCAAAAGTAATTAAAGTTGAAAAAGCTGCTGATTTTGTTACAACGCATATTAATGTGAAGGATAAGATAGAAACAATAATGGTTGATCGATTGATTTCAGCTGTTGGGGTGCAAGGTAATATTGAAAATCTTGGATTAGAGGCATTAGGTATCAAAACTGATCGTGGATGCATTGTTACTGATGAATGGAGTTGGACAGGAGTGAAAGGAATTTACGCTATTGGTGATGTTGCTGGTCCTCCTATGTTGGCTCATAAGGCAGAAGAGGAAGGTGTAATATGTATTGAACATATTGCTGGTTTAAAGAATGCTCATCCGCTGGATAAAACAAAAATTCCAGGATGCACATATTGTACGCCACAAGTTGCTTCTGTAGGATTTTCAGAAATGGCAGCAAAAGAAGCAGGTTATGATATACGCGTTGGACGTTACTCTTTCTCAGCGAATGGTAAGGCAATTGCTTTAGGAGAAGATCAAGGATTAGTTAAAACTATTTTTGATAAAAAAACAGGACAGCTTCTTGGTGCGCATATGGTAGGGTCAGAAGTGACAGAGCTCATTCAAGGTTTTGTTATTGCTATGAATCTTGAAACAACAGAAGAAGAATTAATGCACACTGTTTTTCCACATCCAACATTATCAGAAATGATGAAAGAGAGTGTATTGGATGCTTATGATCAGGTTTTAAATGCTTAATGATTAGGTTATATGCAAATTTAGATTATGTGATTTTTCATCAACGTTTTATATCTAAAAGACAGAGGTCTTGAATGGTTACGGTGCTTGATAAAGTTACGAGTAGACGTATGCGGCATCCTGAAAAGGCGCATCTTCCCGATACAAGTATTCAGAAAAAACCGAGTTGGATTCGTGTAAAAGCACCAGTATCACCAATATATAAGGAAACACATAATGTGGTGCGTACCAATAAATTGGTTACCGTGTGTGAGGAAGCAGGTTGTCCAAATATTGGCGAATGTTGGAGTAAACGACATGCCAGCTTTATGATTTTAGGTGAAATATGTACGCGAGCTTGTGCTTTTTGCAATGTTGCGACAGGTATTCCATTTGCAGTTGATGATAATGAGCCCGAGCGCATAGCAGATGCTGTTGTGCAAATGGAGTTAAAGCATGTCGTTATTACATCTGTTGATCGTGATGATCTTTCTGATGGTGGTGCACAGCATTTTGCTAAAGTTATTTATGCCATTCGTCAGAAAGCTCCAACGACGACAATTGAAGTATTGACGCCTGATTTTCGGAATAAGGATGGTGCATTGGAAATTGTTGTTGCTGCTAAGCCTGATGTTTTCAATCATAATTTAGAAACAGTGCCATCAAAATATTTAAAGGTCCGTCCAGGAGCACGTTATTTTCATTCGATTCGGTTATTACAACGCGTTAAAGAACTTGATCCAACAATCTTCACAAAATCAGGAATTATGGTTGGTCTTGGGGAAGAGCGGAATGAAGTTCTTCAACTGATGGATGATTTGCGTTCTGCAGATGTTGATTTTATGACAATTGGGCAATATTTGCAGCCTACACGAAAACATCATCCTATTATTCGTTTTTTAACCCCTGAAGAGTTTGAGTCTTTTGCCAAAATTGGTAAAGTAAAGGGTTTTTTACATATGGCGTCTAATCCTTTGACACGTTCATCTCATCATGCAGGAGATGATTTTAAAGCTTTGCAAAAAGCACGTGCTGAAAAATTTTCCCAATAGAGATAATTATGCCGACTTTTACAACACATCGGCAAGTTGCCTATACTGCTCATGAAATGTTTGAGCTTGTTGCCGATATTGAGTGTTATCCTGAATTTTTACCAATGTGTGAATCTTTAGTTATACGTTCTCGGAAGGAACGTGAAGAGAAGACTTTGCTTCTTGCTGATATGACAGTTGGTTATAAGATGTTTCGAGAAACTTTTACAACTCAGGTGTTTCTTCATCCTAAAGAAAATCTTATTGAAGTTAAATATATTGATGGTCCATTCAAATACCTTGAAAATCGTTGGGTTTTTCATGATCTTAAAAATACAAATGCATGTGATATAGAGTTTTTTATTGATTATGAGTTTAAGAGCAAAATGCTTGGGTTGGCTGTAGGATCAATGTTTAGTATTGCTTTTCATAAATTTACTGATGCTTTTGAAAAACGCGCACATCAAATTTATGGTTTTTCAACAGTATGATTTTTCAGTGGAGAGCTATGAGAAATATCTAAGAATAAGATTTAAAGCATTTTCAACAGTTTTATGGCGAATAATATTGCGATCAGAATTCTCAAAACGCATTTCTTGATGCATAGTTGCGTGATTTTTATAAGCTGTCGCACAATGGACAAGTCCTACTGGTTTATTTAAATATGCTCCTCCAGGTCCAGCAATGCCTGTTACAGCAACTGAAATTGAAGCTCGTGAGTATTTCAGTCCACCTTCAGCCATTGCAATAGCAACTTCTTTTGAGACCGATTTATATGTTTTAATAAGTTCAGGGCACACGCCAACAAGATTAATTTTAGATTCATTTGAATAAACAATAAATCCACAGTCAAATACATCTGATGATCCTGCAATGCTGGTAAGATTTGCAGCAATAAGCCCTCCTGTGCAAGATTCTACAGTGGTTAGGAGCAAATTTCTTTCACGACAAGCTTTAAGGACAGTCTTCGCCAGTGTTTCACAAAGGTATGTCATCGTGGAGTTTCTCCCGGATAAATAACTGTAGTAACTGCAAGAGCTGCAATGCCTTCTGCACGACCAATGAAACCAAGCTTTTCATTGGTCGTTGCTTTAATAGAGATGCGATTAGTTGAAAGTTTGAGTATGTTGCTAAGGTTTTCTGTCATTATATGACGATAAGGATTAATTTTAGGTTCTTCAGCAATCAAAGTAATATCCACATTAGCAATACGGCCATCTGCTTGCTTAATTATATTAATGGCATAACGTAGAAAAACTTCCGATGATACATTTTTCCATTGAGAATCAGAAGGAGGAAAATGCGTTCCGATATCTCCTGCTCCTTGAGTTGCTAAAAGAGCATCTGTTAAAGCATGAAGAGCAACATCAGCATCAGAATGTCCACTTAATTTCTGTTTAAAAGGGATTTTTATGCCACACAAAGTGAGATAATCACCTTTTTCGAAAGCATGGACATCATAACCATGTCCAGTACGGATATCAGGGAACATTTGCGTCCTCTTTTGTAAATATGAATAGGCAGTTTCAAAATCTTCTGGCCACGTAATTTTTATATTATTCGGATTTCCAGGAACCGTTCGCATAGGGATTCCAAACCATTCAGCGATTGCTGAATCATCAGTAAAATTTTGTTGGTTAGATTGTCTTGCTTTTTCATGAGCTGCTAAAATGAGTTCAAATGGAAAACATTGTGGCGTTTGTGCAGTATAAAGATTTGTTCGTGGGATTGTATCTAAAACATGGCCTGTGTTACTTAAACGTTTAAGGGTATCTGAGATAGGAATGATGGGGAGTACACCTTCTCGATGATTAACAATAGTATGTATTTGTTCAAGAAGCTTTTTTTCTACAAAGGGACGTGCACCATCATGAATATGAATATATTCTGGTTTGATATTTTTGAGTGCGTTTAGTCCATGTAAAGTGGATATTTGGCGTGTATCACCCCCTTCAACAATGATGAGGTGCTCTTTCAAATCAGCTATAGCGTTTTCACATATTTGACGATCATCTGGATGGATAACCAAAACGATAGTTGTAATAGAGGAGTGTTGTAAAAAACAATTTATAGTATGATAAATAACCGGTTTTTGTCCTAAAATCCGGTATTGTTTAGGGCCATTTTGTGAAGATCCTGCTCTTTTGCTGCGCCCGGCAGCTAATATTATGGCTGCAATAGAAATATCGAGTTTCCTTTTGAAATTTCATTTTAATTAGTGAGTTGTTTGCTTTTTCCTTTATCAATTTTAAATTGAGGTTGAGAGGATAATAATTGTAAATCAGCAATGGATGTTAATGATAATACATCAAAAAAAGAGTCTAAAGCCTTTTTCAATACAATATTTAAACCACAGAAATTTATTAGTGGACAATTACTTGATTGATTATCGAAGCATTCTGCCATGGAAAAGTTATCTTCTGTTATCTTAATAACATCAGCTACTGAAATCTCTGTTGCAGGTTTGGCTAATTTAACACCGCCATTACGTCCTCTTACTGTTTTCATAAAGCCTGCTTCGACTAATGGTTGAAGGATTTTGAATAAAAAAAGTTCAGAAACAGCATATGTGTTAGCAATTTCAGGAATACGGCTTAGTGCTTCTTGATTAGAGGCACAATACATGAGCATCCGGAGTGCATAATTTGTTTGTTTGGTTAATCGCATTGCAAATCCTATGAAATATCCCCTGAATAATATAACCACTTTTAAAGTGACTATGAAAAATGTGGAAGCTCTTTCTTAATTTTAGATTAGTTATATTTTAAATCATAGTATTGTCAATTTTTGACATAAGGATTTATATGAGAGCAGTAAAGAAAGTATTGTAAGGTAATTATGAATACAACATTCGTAACGAATCCCAAAGGTATAGATCAAAATATCTCTAAAGATGAGTCGCGGCGTTTGAACAGTGTGTATACGTTCTTGGGTGTTACAATTATTGTATTAGCTTTGCTGACTGCTTCTATCTCATTTATTATTCTTATTGGATTAACGCCTATTGTTCCCAATAGGGCTGTAACATTATTTTTTATAGCTATTAATAGTATTTGGATTTTGGGACTTATAGTCATTGTCTTGTATGAGGTAATTCCTATTATTCATGCTTGGAGATTAAGGCGTGCTGGTTCGCGTCTTCATGTACGGCTTATTTCTTTGTTTGCGCTTGTTGCAACATTGCCAGCTGTTGCCGTTGCTCTTGTATCTGGGCCTGCTCTTAATCTAGGTCTTGATCGATGGTTTGATACGACGACTCGACAAATTGTAGGTTCTTCTATTGATTTAGCAAATGCTTATGCAGATGAAATGCTTCAAAATTTAAAGAATTTATCCTATGCTATGGCATTAGCACTGGATGATAAAAGACTTTTGGCACGTAATCCAGCTGAATATCGAATGCAATTGACACGTCATGCTGTAGGGCGTAATCTTCGGGGTGTTTTTTTATTAAGCTCAGATGGAACTATTTTTGCATCAAGTGATCTTGGTGATGAGGAACAGCTCCCTATTCCACCACCTTATCTCATTGGTCAAGCAACCAGTGCAAGGCCTTTCTCTTTTCAGCCAGGAGTTCATGATTATTTTGGTATTATTTTGAAATTTAACAATATTTCAAATACATTTTTGTATTTGGTGCGTGATGTTGATCGAAGTGTTTTGTCTGCCTTGCGTTTGACAGAGGTTAATACAGACCGTTATCGTGATTTGAATGAAAATCGGCTACCGACCCAAATTGCATTTGGGATGCTTTATTTATGCCTTTTTTTAAGTTTATTCCTGTCCGCTATTTGGACTGGTATCGCTGTTGCTGATCGTTTGGTGTGTCCTATCCGGCTTCTTATTAGCGCAGCTGATGATGTTGCTTCTGGCAATATGGAAGTTTTTGTACCAGTACGTGCAAGAGATGGGGATATTGGACAGTTGTCAAAGACTTTTAATTATATGGTTAGTGAGCTTAAAAGCCGGCGTAATGAACTGATTGCAGTTCGTGATCAAATTGATGAGAGACGACGATTTTCTGAAGCTGTTTTATCTGGTGTAACAGCAGGAGTGGCTGGGATTGATGTTAATGGCAATATTACAATTATTAATCGGTCTATTGAAACAATGTTTGGTATTCGTTCTGAGCAAGTTATTGGGTGTAATCTTGTACCGTTAAGTTCTGAAATTGGACAGGTTTTTAAGCTTGCTTGTTCATTAGGGCGTAAGAATTATCGTGAGCAAGTGACTTTAAAAGTTGCAGGACAAGAGCGTGTTTGTAATGTGCAAATGACAATGGAAGAAAATGATGGACAGGAACAGTCATGGGTGTTAACAATCGATGATATTACAGATCTTGTAGAAGCGCAGCGCTCATCAGCATGGGCAGATATTGCCCGCCGTATTGCGCATGAAATTAAAAATCCTCTTACACCTATTCAGTTATCAGCTGAGCGTATTCGTAGACGTTATAACAAAATTATCACACAGGATCGAGAAGTTTTTGATCAGTGTATTGATACGATTATTCGGCAGGTGGGAGATATTGGGCGTATGGTCGATGAATTTTCTTCTTTTGCACGTATGCCGAAACCGCAAATGCGTATTTTAGATATACGGGAATTATTGCATGAAGCCTGTTTCTTGATAGAAGTTACTCGTCATGATATTCATTTTGAGAAAGATTTAGGAAATGTACCGCTGATAGGTGCGTTTGATAATCGTCTTATTGTTCAGGCTTTTGGCAATGTTATCAAAAATGCGAGTGAAGCAATTGATGCTGTGGCGCGAGAAAAAAGTGTTTGCGGTCATATTCTGATACGCTCTTATCGTCAAGAAGAGTGTTTAGTTGTTGAGATTATTGATAACGGTAAAGGATTTCCTAAAGAGCAAAGACATAAATTATTAGAACCTTATATAACAACGCGGGAGAAGGGCACAGGGCTGGGGTTAGCCATTGTACGTAAAGTCATTGAAGATCATGGTGGTTACATGGAATTGCATGATGCGTTAGAAAATTTTTATGAAGGCCGTGGTGCAATGATTCGCATGGTATTTCCAGTCGATAAAACAGAGTATAAAAGCGTTACACAGAGCACAAATCATGAGATAGGTGAGTAAAGATGGTATCAGATATCTTAATTGTTGATGATGAAGCCGATATTCGTGAACTTGTTGCTGGTATTTTGGATGATGAAGGTTATGAAACGCGTGTTGCATGTAACTCTGATGAAGCATTAACACAAATTAGTGAACGTGTTCCAAAGTTAATTTTTTTAGATATTTGGTTACAAGGAAGTCGTCTTGATGGTTTAGCGTTGTTGGATGAAATCAAAGTTCAATATCCTTCTATTCCGGTGATTATGATTTCCGGTCATGGTAATATTGAAACAGCTGTTTCTGCTATAAAACGGGGAGCATATGATTTCATTGAAAAACCTTTTAAAGCTAGCCGACTCCTATTAGTTGCAGAGCGGACTCTTGAAAATTCACAATTAAAGCGTGAGCTTTCAGAATTACGAGAGCGGTCAATTGAAACACCGGAATTACTTGGAACATCTAATGTTATGAAGCATTTGCGCCAAGTCATAGAAAAAGTAGCTCCCACTAACAGTCGGGTTATGATTGTTGGTCCTTCTGGTTCAGGAAAAGAGATGGTTGCTCGCTCTATTCATGCACTTTCAGCGCGTTCTAATGGCCCGTTTATTACAATAAATGCTTCAACAATTACTGCTGAAAGAATGGAAATAGAATTATTTGGTAGTGAATTGGAAAGAGAGGAGCGCAAGATTGGTGCATTAGAAGAAGCGCATGGCGGAGTCTTGTATATTGATGAAGTTGCTGATATGCCGCGTGAAATTCAAAATAAGTTTCTTCAGGTATTAACGAATCAGACATTTGAAAGAGTTGGTGGCACAAAACGTGTAAAAGTAGATGTTCGTGTCATTTCTTCTACAGCGCAAAATCTTGAGCGTCTCATTGCTAATGGACAATTTAGAGAAGACTTATTTCATCGACTTTCGATTGTTCCTATTGTTGTTCCACCGCTTTCTGCACGCCGTGAAGATATCCCAGAACTTGTACATCATTTTGTTAAAAAGATATCGCAGCAAGTTGGTATTAAACCTCGTGAAATTAGTAATGATGTTATAACTATTTTGCAAACGCATACTTGGCCGGGTAATGTGCGTCAGTTACGCAACAATATTGAACGCTTATTGATTCTTGTGCGTGACGATGATGGACCAATAACAAAAGAATTACTTCCTGCTGAAGTTAATGATTCTATCCTCCATATTCAAATGGATACAGATAAAAATATAATGGATTTACCACTACGTGAAGCACGAGAGTTATTTGAAAAAAGGTATTTGATGACACAGATTGAGCGTTTAGGCGGAAATATATCACGTACTGCTGAATTTATAGGTATGGAGCGCTCAGCTTTGCATCGTAAGCTTAAGGTGCTTGGAGTTTCATAAGTTATGCATGTTATTATTTGTGGAGCAGGGCAGGTTGGTTATGGGATAGCAGAACGTCTTGCTGCGGAGAATCATGATGTTATTGTTGTTGATACCGAAGCAAAATTAATTGAAAAAATTCGTGATACATTAGATGTTAGATGTATCATTGGTCATGGTTCAAGGCCTGAAGTTCTTTTGGCAGCAGGTGCTGATGAGGCTGATATGTTGATTGCGGTGACTTTATTTGATGAAGTCAATATGGTAGCCTGTCAAGTAGCACATTCATTATTTAATATTCCAACTAAGATAGCCCGTATTCGCTCACAATCATATTTAGAACCACGTTATAAGAATCTTTTTGCAAGAGAGAATATTCCTATTGATGTGGTTATTTCTCCAGAAGTTGAAGTTGGGGAAATGGTTTTGCGTCGTATTACTTTGCTTGGAGCTATAGATGTTCTTTATTTTTGTAATGATGCTGTTGTTGCGTTAGCTTTAGAATGTATGGAGGACTGTCCGGTTATTAATACGCCTTTACAGCAACTAACAGAGCTTTTTCCTGATTTACAAACAACCGTTACTGCTATTAAACGTGGTTCAGAATTATTAATCGCGTGTTCAGATACACAATTACGCGTTGGTGATATCATTTATCTTGTTTCAGCTCGTGATCAAGTGCGTCGTGCACTTAGACTTTTTGGTCATAAAGAACAAGAAGCACATCGTATCATTATTGTAGGTGGTGGTCATATTGGTCTTTATGTGGCTCAAGCTATTGAAAAGCGATTACATAAAATAAAGTTGAAGATTATAGAAATAGATAAAGAAAGAGCACTAACTATTGCTGACCAACTAGAAAAAACAACTGTTTTATATGGTAATGTTCTAGATCCAGTTATTCTTCAAGAAGCTGGCATTGGTCAAGCTGATTTAATGATTACGTTGACCAATCAAGACCAGGTGAATCTCTTGAGCGCTATTATAGCTAAAAGATTAGGATGCAAGGCCAACATGGTGTTGATTAATAATGTGGCTTATCAAGAATTTAGTCGTGCGGTTGGTGTGGATGCATATTTTAATCCTCGAAGTGTAACTGTATCAAAAATTTTACAACGAATGCGTCGTGGACGTATTCGCGCTGTGCATTCTGTTTTTAATGGTGCTGCGGAAATTATTGAAGCTGAAGCAATGCAAACATCTTTATTAGTTGGTAAACCGTTGAGAGAGCTTAATTTACCAGAGGGTTTGAGAATTAGCGCTATTTATCGTGATGAGACAGTCATACAGCTTTCAGGAGATACACGTATTTTGCCTGGTGATCGGGTAGTAATTTTCGCTCTTGCTGATAGTGTGCGTGATGTTGAACAATTATTTCGTGTAAGCTTGGAATATTTTTGATAGATTATTATGGATATTTGTACTTTTTGGTATGGAAAACAATTGAGACTAGTTGATTGGTTGTGTTTGTCATCAATGGTTAAGGTTGGTCAGCGTGTTAAGCTTTTCAGCTATGAAAAAGTGGAGAATATACCTGTTGGTGTTGAATTGCATGAAGCCGAGTCAATTTTGCCTCATTCAGTATTTTATCGTCTTGATCCCAATTTTCCTGATTATGAACCTTGTCGTACAATTGTTCAATTTTCAGATCTTTTTCGCATTATGTTAATGAAATATGAGAAAGGGGTTTGGTTAGATACGGATGTTTATCTTGTTAAACAGTTCCATCCAGAAGTAGGTCAGGTTTGGTTAGCAAAAGAAAACGCTGCAAGAGTAGGAGTCTCTGCACTTTATTTACCACCTGATAACCCTATTATAAAAGCATTTGAAGATTATTTGGCGGGTGTAGAGATTATTCCTCATTGGTTAGGTTTTAAACGTCGTGTTTGGATGCCATTTTTGCTGAGAAGAAGGAAATTGCCGGTTTTACCGGGAAGGATTGGAATTACTATATTTGGTAATGATGGTATTTCACGGTTAGCGAAAAAGAATGGTTTTTTTCAAGAAGCAAAGGAGAAAAAAACTTTTTATTATTGGACAGGACGAAAAGCTGAAAGAATTTTTGATCCAGCTTTTGGTGTTGAACCAATGAGAGATCCAAACTTTATAGGATTTCATATTCACAGAAAGGAAAAAACAATTCAGAAACCTCAAGAAGGAAGCTTTTACCATTGGGCAGTATCACGTATTTCTGGTGCTCAGAGTTTATTTGAGTAGGTATTATTATCATTTTAACTATTAATATTTTAATCTTACTGAAGCATAATTGATTGTGACTTGCGTCAGAGAGCATTGTTGGCCTATGGATAGGCTGTTAAAAATGTAAATGCCAATTCTTAGTTATTAATGGAAGTGAAGATATGAGTGATCCAGTAAAAAAAGTCTTAAGTTTAGTTCCTATGGTTGTTGAACAAACTAATCGTGGTGAGCGAGCTTATGATATTTTTTCTCGTCTTTTAAAGGAGCGGATTATTTTTATTAATGGTCCTGTTGAAGATAATATGGCAATGCTTGTTTGTGCACAGTTGCTTTTTTTAGAGGCCGAGAATCCTAAAAAAGAAATTAATCTTTATATCAATTCTCCAGGTGGCGTTGTGACATCCGGTATGGCGATTTATGATACTATGCAATTTATTCGTCCTTCTGTTTCTACTTTGTGTATGGGACAAGCTGCATCTATGGGATCATTACTTTTGACAGCTGGGGCAACAGGTCGCCGTTTTGCCTTACCGAATGCACGTATCATGGTGCATCAACCTTCTGGTGGTTTTCAAGGACAAGCTTCAGATATTGAACGGCATGCGCAAGATATTATAAAGATGAAACGGCGTTTGAATGAAATTTATGTTCAACATACAGGGCAGAGTTATGAGGTGATTGAAAATACTCTTGATCGCGATCATTTTATGACAGCAGAAGAATCTAAACAGTTTGGTTTGATTGATGATGTTATACAATATCGTGCAGAAACTGAAAAAGAAGAAAAAGATTAAGAGTTTTTATAGAAAAGGCAGTTAATTTGTGAAGCGTATAAGAATTGCCATTAAAATAGCTATTTTTAAAAATACGATCTCGTAAAAATAATAAAGAAAATTACCTAAAGATATTATGTATGTTTTTAATTGTAGTTAAGAAAAATTACCTTTAAATGGATAAAATATTCATATATCGCAGTGAAAGGAAAGTGAAATGAGCAAAACTAGCAATAGCGAGAGCGAATCGAAGAATACTCTCTATTGCTCATTCTGCGGCAAAAGCCAGCATGAAGTGCATAAGCTTATTGCAGGGCCTACCGTATTTATCTGCGATGAGTGTGTAGAGCTTTGTATGGACATTATTCGTGAAGAAAATAAATCTTCTGGAGTTAAGGCGCGTGATGGTGTTCCTACTCCGCAGGAAATTCTAACAGTTCTTGATGACTATGTTATTGGTCAACGTCATGCAAAGCGTGTTCTTTCTGTTGCTGTTCATAATCATTATAAACGACTTGCTCATCAATCTAAGAGTAGTGATGTTGAATTAGCAAAATCAAATATTCTTCTTGTTGGACCGACAGGATGTGGTAAAACATATTTAGCGCAAACCTTGGCACGTATTGTTGATGTGCCCTTTACTATGGCAGATGCAACGACTTTAACTGAAGCAGGCTATGTTGGTGAAGATGTTGAAAATATTATTTTAAAGCTACTTCAATCTGCTGATTATAATGTTGAACGTGCGCAACGTGGTATCGTATATATTGATGAAGTTGATAAAATCTCTCGTAAAGCTGATAATCCCTCAATTACAAGAGATGTTTCTGGTGAAGGTGTTCAGCAAGCGCTATTAAAGATTATGGAAGGGACAATAGCGTCGGTTCCTCCGCAAGGAGGGCGTAAGCATCCACAGCAAGAATTTCTTCAGGTTGATACAACGAATATTCTGTTCATTTGTGGAGGAGCTTTTGCTGGTTTAGAGAAAATTATTTCAGGACGTGGTGAAAAGACTTCAATTGGTTTTTCTGCTGCTGTTAAGGCTCCTGATGAGCGTCGTGTTGGTGAGATATTCCGTGATTTAGAACCTGAAGACCTTATTAAATTTGGTTTGATACCGGAGTTTATTGGTCGCCTTCCTGTTATAGCGACTTTGGAAGACTTAGATATTTGTGCGCTTGTTCAAATTTTATCACAACCCAAAAATGCGTTAGTGAAACAGTATCAACGTCTTTTTGAAATGGAAAATGTTCAGTTAGTTTTCCATGAAGATGCTTTACGTGTTATTGCTAAAAAGGCTATTGAACGTAAAACTGGTGCACGTGGTTTACGCTCTATTATGGAAAGGATACTTCTTAACACTATGTTTGAATTACCGGCTCTTATAGGTGTTCAAGAAGTGGTGATTTCTAGCGATGTAGTTGAAGGCAAGGCTTGTCCTCTCTACATTTATTCAGATCATATAGAAAATAAAGAAAATGTATCAGCGTGATCTATAATATAAATTTAGCTATTGTGTTATTTTTGTATAGATATTTTGTATATAACAGCGTAATTACTTGATTTATTGGTCCATAATTATCATTTCAGTTATTGTAGAGAGTTGGCTTTTTAAAGAGTGACTTGTATTATGAGCGAGTCAGAGGCTCTAGAAAGGAAAAATATGCAATATATTGATGAAAAGACAGGCGAGGAAATAGAGGGGTTTTACGCTATTTTGCCACTTCGTGATATTGTTGTCTTCCCGCATATCATTGTTCCGCTTTTCGTAGGCCGAGAAAAGTCGATTTGTGCTCTTGAAAAGACAATGGTAATGGATAACCAGATATTACTGGTTACGCAAAAAAATGCTTCTGATGATGATCCAACTTCAGAAGGTCTTTATGATGTTGGTACTATTGCTAAAATTCTTCAGCTTTTAAAACTCCCCGATGGAACTGTAAAGGTTTTGGTTGAGGGGACTGCACGTGCAAAAATTAACCAATTTATTGAGAATGATGATTATCTTCAAGCTTATGTAACTATCGCAGAGGAAACTAAAGATGATGATGTTGAAATCAAGGCTCTTTCTCGGTCAGTGATTTCTTATTTTGAAAATTATGTAAAACTAAATAAGAAAATTTCTCCTGAGATTGTCAGTGCTGTTAGTCAGATTAGTGATCCTTCTAAACTTGCTGATACTATTGCATCCCATTTAGTTATTAAACTTGCAGAAAAACAAGAAATACTAGCACTATTGCCTATACGTAATCGTCTTGAGCGTGTACTTTCTTTTATGGAAGGAGAAATTTCCGTTTTGCAAGTTGAAAAGCGTATTCGTTCACATGTCAAACGGCAGATGGAAAAGAATCAACGGGAATATTATCTTAATGAGCAGTTAAAGGCTATTCAGAAAGAATTAGGGGCAGGTGATGAGGGGCAAGATGAACTATCTGAACTAGAAGAGCGTATCAGAAAAACTAAGCTTTCGAAAGAAGCGCGAGAAAAAGCTGGGGCAGAGCTCAAAAAATTACGTAATATGTCTCCAATGTCTGCAGAGGCAACAGTTGTACGTAATTATCTTGATTGGCTTTTAGCTATTCCTTGGAATAAAAAATCAAAAATTAAAAATGATCTTAGTTTTGCTGAAAAAGTTATGGACAATGAGCACTTTGGTCTTGAAAAAGTCAAAGAGCGAATCATTGAGTATCTAGCAGTGCAGAGCAGATCATCAAGAATACGAGGTCCTATTATTTGTTTGTTAGGCCCTCCTGGTGTTGGAAAGACATCCCTTGCGCGTTCTATTGCAAAGGCAACGGGTCGGGAATATGTTCGTATTTCATTAGGAGGTGTTCGTGACGAGGCTGAAATTCGTGGGCATCGCCGAACTTATATTGGTTCTATGCCTGGAAAAATTATTCAGTCTATGAAAAAAGCAAAAAAATCTAATCCGCTTTTTTTGCTTGATGAGATTGATAAAATGGGACAGGATTTTCGTGGAGATCCTTCATCAGCTTTATTAGAGGTTCTTGATCCTGAACAGAATGGTACATTTATTGATCATTATTTAGAAGTAGAATATGATCTTTCCAATGTTATGTTTATTACAACTTCTAATACACTGAATATTCCAGGTCCATTAATGGATAGGATGGAAATCATTCGTATTGCTGGTTATACTGAGTGTGAAAAGATGGAGATTGTTAAACGGCATCTTTTGCCAAAAGCGTTAAAGGATCATGCTCTTTCTAAAAGAGAATTAAGTGTTTCTGATGATGCAATAAGATCAATTATTCAATTTTACACGCGTGAGGCTGGTGTTCGGAATCTTGAGCGTGAGTTGATGAAAATAGCACGTAAATCAGTTACAAAAATTCTTAAGACTGATCAAAAGTTTATAGAAATTAGGGATGATAATATTAATGATTTCCTAGGTGTTAAGCGTTATCGTTTTGGACAAATTGATGGTGAAAACCAAATTGGCGTTGTTACAGGGCTTGCTTGGACTGAAGTAGGTGGGGAGTTGCTAACCATTGAAGGCGTTATGATGTCAGGTAAAGGTAAGATGACTGTAACTGGTAATTTACGCGATATTATGAAGGAATCAATTTCTGCAGCAGCGTCTTATGTGCGTTTTCGTGCTGCTGATTTTGGTATTGAGCCCCCATTTTTTGATAAACGTGATATTCATGTTCATGTTCCGGAAGGTGCTACACCTAAGGACGGGCCATCAGCGGGGATTGCAATGGTAACAGCAATTGTTTCAGTGTTAACAGGGATACCTGTTTATAAAGATGTTGCTATGACTGGTGAAATTACTTTGCGTGGATGTGTGTTACCGATTGGTGGATTAAAGGAAAAACTGCTTGCGGCTCTTCGAGGGAAAATCAAGAAAGTACTTATTCCTGAAGAAAATGCGAAGGATCTGGTTGATATTCCAGATGATGTCAAAAATAACATGGAAATTATTCCGGTAACTCATATAAGTGAAGTTCTTAAACACGCTTTGATTCGTTTTCCCGAACCTATTGAATGGACAGAATCTTCCACAATATCTGAAACTGTTAAACCAGAAAGTGATAATGAGGGAATGTTAGTTGCGCACTGATTCACATTATGCGCTATAATTATGCTATAAAAAGCACAAAAGAGCCATTTAGGAAGTTGTAATTTTGTCTATTTTAGAGAGATAATGAAAAAATTCCGTGAATAACTACGATTATTTCTAAAAAACAATGCATTGAGGAAAAATAGCACTTCTGTTTCCTGTACTTTTCAATAAAATTACTTATAGCTGATTAAATTTTATTACTCGGCAATATAGGGAAAGGAAATGTTTAATGAATAAAAGTGAATTGGTTAATTCAGTTGCTGAAAAAGCAGGTATCTCGAAAGCTCAAGCTGGCGCTTCTGTTGATGCTTTTATTGCTTCTGTTACAGAAGCTTTAGCTTCAGGAGGTGATGTTCGTATTCCAGGTTTTGGTTCTTTTGAAGTTTCTCATCGTGCTGCTACAAAAGGACGAAATCCTTCAACGGGTGCTGAAATCACTATTCCTGCACGTTCTGTACCTAAATTTTCTGCAGGAAAAAGTCTTAAAGAAGCTGTTAATAATAAATAATTCAAACTACTTTTTAAAAAACCGGTTTATAAATAAACCGGTTTTTTTTAGAAATGCTTAGAAATAGTTAGTACATGTTTGTGAGATACATTGTTTAGCTTTGTGGGTGAAATATAAGAACTGTGTGTTAATTTATGTAGTGGGAATTCAAGTAATCACTCGAGTATTTATGTTAAACAGTAATTGAGATAATATCTATTTAATTATTTTTATCATTATCATAGCTGTTTTTAGTTAATTGATAATTTGCTTCTTAATTTTTTGTGTAAAAAAGCGTAGATGTTTCTACTAACGTTATTAATGTTGGATAGTGTATCTAACTGACAAGTCGTGTTCTTTCATTTATTATATTAAAATATTTAGATAAGTTATTGTTAAATATTGTTTTTATAATAATAGAAATATATTATTTAGAGTATTAATATTTATATAATTACGACATTTTCTTTTTATAGCGAATTATAGTGAAAAATGAGACATGTGTTAACAAAATGAACAATCTTAAATTATTTTTTAGCAATAAACTAAATTACTTAATAGATCAAAAATTAGATTAGCGAATGTAGTAATTATAATCAAATACAATAGTTCAGTTAAAAACTATTTTTTAACCATTGAATACAATCGTTTAAAGCTTGTTCAATTATAGCTTGTTTTTTTTCTTTATGTGATCGTTTTTCTAAGTCATTGGTCGAAATAATAGGCGGAAAAAGGCCAAAATTGATATTCATTGGCTGGAAGGATTTTTTTCCTTTTTCGATAGTAGCAATATGACCACCAGTAATATGATTCAATAGAGCTCCAAATGCTGTAGTTTTGGGTGGTAAAGAAGGGCAAGCATGATTATATTCAGCAGCAGCAAAACGTCCAGCGAGCAATCCTATCGCTGCTGATTCTATGTAGCCTTCACAGCCTGTAATTTGTCCAGCAAAACGCAGTTGTGGTTTTTGTTTTAAACGAAGACTTTCATCAAGAAGGATTGGTGAATTGAGATATGTATTGCGGTGAAGGCCACCAAGGCGTGCAAATTCTGCTTTTTCAAGGCCAGGAATCATTCTAAAGATGCGTGTTTGCTCACTATATTTCAATTTTGTTTGAAAGCCGACCATATTGTAAAGCGTACCCAGCTTGTTATCTTGACGTAATTGTACAATAGCATATGGTTTGATTGTAGGGTGATGAGTATTGGTGAGCCCCATAGGTTTCATAGGACCATGTCTTAGAGTTTCAAGTCCACGTTCAGCCATTACTTCGATTGGTAAGCATCCATCGAAATAGGATATATTTTCAAATTCACGAAATTCTACTTTCGCTCCACTTATCAATGCTTCAACAAAAATTTTATACTGTTCTCGATCAAGAGGACAATTAAGATAATCTTTTCCTGTTCCTTCAGGACCAATTTTGTCATATCGAGATTGGTACCAACAAATGTCCATATTAATACTTTCAGTATAAATAATGGGTGCAATAGCGTCAAAAAAAGAAAGCGCTTCTGTTCCAGTTATTGCTTGTATTGCTTGAGAAAATTCTGGTGTGGTAAGAGGACCAGTGGCAATAATAACATTATGCCAGTTTTCGGGAATCTCATGAATTTCTTTGCGTTGTATGGTTATAAGAGGATGTTTTTCAAGTGTTTCTGTAACAGTTTTTGAGAATTCATCACGGTCAACAGCAAGTGCACCTCCAGCTGGTACTTTATTACTATCTGCAGCCTTCATGATTAAAGATTTGGCTAATCGCATTTCAGCATGTAAAAGTCCTACAGCATTTTTTGATGCATCATCTGAACGAAATGAATTTGAACAGACGAGCTCTGCAAGTTTATCTGTTTTATGAGCATCAGATTTTCTTTTTGGGCGCATTTCATGCAAGACAACAGGAATTCCTAATTGAGCAATTTGCCAACTTGCTTCACTGCCTGCAAGACCGCCGCCGATAATATGGATTGGAGTTTTTGATTTATTTAACATGAATTACTTTTTAGTGTAAGGAGTCCTTTTTGAAAAGGATGAATTTTATCTCTATAATTTTGTGAAAAGAATTATTTATTGAGTTAATAAAGGATACCCATTTGCTTTTTTTCTTTAATTGGTTGGAATTGAATGCTATAGAAACGCCGCTGACATGAAGTTTTTGTTTATAAATTTGAGCGGATGTGGCGAAATTGGTAGACGCACCAGATTTAGGTTCTGGCGGGAGACCGTGGGGGTTCGAGTCCCTCCATCCGCACCAAAGTAATAGCTTTAAGCGCTACGGATAGCTGTGTATACGAAGTCCGTTTATCTAGATCTAGCATTTAAAGTGTTAGAATTATTGTTGTTATTGGAGTAGGTTTATCTATCTCCTCAGAGAAATAAAGGTTGTTCGATGCAAGTTACTGAGATGCTTAACGAAGGACTGAAGCGCGAAATTAAGATTGTGGTTCCAGTGAAAGATTTGGAAGCAAAATTAAATGAACGGTTGGATGATACCAAAGGTAAGATCAAACTTAAAGGATTCCGTCCGGGTAAGGTTCCATCTGATCATCTCCGAAAAATGTACGGTAAATCTTTTATGGCTGAAATTCTTAATGAGATCATTAACGATGCTCCGCGTTCTATTTTAGCGGAGCGTAATGAATATTCAGCAATGCAACCGCAAATTGATATAGATGAAGATAAAAAAGTTATAGATGGTAAGGCTGATTTTGTTTTTAGTTTGAGGTACGAGGTTTTGCCAAAATTTGAGGTTAAAGACTTCAAAAATATTGAAATCGTTCGCGAAGTTGCTGATATACCTGAACAAGAAGTTGATGAGCAAGTAACGCGGATTCTTTCTTCTACTCGTAGTTATTCGCAAAAGAATGGTCCTTCAAAAGAAGATGATCGCATAACAATTGATTATTTAGGGAAAATTGATGGCGTCCCATTTGATGGTGGTTCTGATAAAGATGCACAACTGATTCTTGGTTCGAAACAGTTTATTCCTGGTTTTGAAGAGCAATTAATTGGTTTAAAAGCAGGTGATGTAAAAACAATTTCTGTTAAATTTCCTGATGATTATAGTGCTGCGCATTTAGCTAGTAAAAATGCAGAGTTTGATATTACTGTTAAAACTGTTGCTAAACCGGATGAATTGAAAATTGATGATGAAGCAGCAAAAAAACTTGGTTTAGAGTCTCTTGATCGCTTACGTGAAGTCGTTCGTGGACAGGTTGAAAGTCGATATGGTTCTATGACACGTCAAAAAATTAAGCGACAAGTTCTTGATGCTTTAGATGCAGATTATAGTTTTGATATTCCTGAACAACTTTTAGAGATTGAATTTAATAATATATGGAATCATATCAATGAAGATTTAAAAAGGATGGGCAAAAGTTTTGAAGATGAGGGCATCACAGAGGAACAAGCGCGAGAAGAATATCGCATGCTTGCGAAGCGTCGTGTTCGGCTTGGTTTAGTACTTTCTGAAATTGGTACAAAAGTTGGAGTTCAAGTAAGTGAAGATGAATTAAAGGCTGCAGTTTTTGAACAAGTTCGCCAATATCCTGGACGAGAAAAAGAAATGATGGATTTTTTCCGCCGCACACCAGAAGCTGTTGCTAATCTGCGTGCTCCAATCTTTGAAGAAAAAGTTATTGATTATTTGCTTACACAGATAAAAATAACAGATAAAAAAGTGACAATTGAAGAGTTGATGAAAGAATATGATGAAGCAGGTTTAACTGACAAGACTTCTGCCAAGAAAAAATCGGCAGTAAAAGAAAAAGGTATAAAAAAGGCTTCAACTAAAAAGAAAATCTCTAAAACAAGTTAAAATTTATGCTAATAAAATAGTTCTGATAAATTATTTTTTGATGTGTATTCTAGGCTTGCTCTGGCAATGGTTTTAGGTTAGCCATTGGGTGTATTTGAAATGTTGATAGTGAGTTGATAATGAAAATTGTTGATGCTCGTCTTCCTGATCCTAAGCGTTTTATTTCTGGAGCTACAGGTGATTGGGAAGTTATTATTGGCATGGAAGTTCATGCGCAAGTCATATCAAATTCAAAGCTTTTTTCAGGTGCATCAACTAAGTTTGGAGCTGAGCCGAATAATCACGTGTCACTTGTTGATGCAGCTATGCCTGGTATGTTGCCTGTTATTAATCAAGCATGTATTCGTCAAGCTGTTCGAACTGGTTTAGGATTAAAAGCTAAAATTAATTTAAAATCTGTTTTTGATCGTAAAAACTATTTTTATCCAGATTTACCGCAGGGGTATCAGATTTCACAATTTCAGTATCCTATCGTAGGTGAAGGGAAAGTAGTTGTATCTATTGGACCAGATTCGAATGGTCAGTTTGAGGATATTGAAATTGGGATTGAAAGGTTGCACCTTGAGCAAGATGCTGGAAAGTCTATGCATGACCAGCATCCAACAATGTCTTTTGTAGATCTTAATCGCTCAGGTGTTGCTCTTATGGAAATTGTTTCTAAACCAGATATGCGATCATCAGAAGAAGCAAAAGCCTATATGACAAAATTACGTACAATTGTTCGTTATTTGGGTACTTGTGATGGGAATATGGATGAGGGCTCTATGCGTGCAGATGTAAATATATCTGTTCGCCGTCCTGGTGGACCTTTTGGAACGCGCTGTGAAGTTAAAAATGTTAATTCGATTCGTTTTATTGGACAAGCAATTGAATATGAGGCACGTCGCCAAATTGCAATTTTAGAAGATGGGGGTGTAATAGATCAGGAAACTCGACTTTTTGATGCAACAAAAGGTGAAACACGATCTATGCGTTCAAAAGAGGAAGCATATGACTATCGTTATTTTCCTGATCCTGATCTTTTACCGTTAGAGCTTGATCAGGTTTTTGTAGATACTTTAGCTTCAGAATTACCTGAATTACCTGATGATATAAAGGCGCGCTTTATCAATGAGATGGGGTTAACCGCATATGATGCTTCTATTCTTGTAACAGAAAAAGCAATTGCAGATTATTTCGAAGAAGTAGCACATGGGCGGGATGGAAAGATGGTTGCTAATTGGGTGATCAATGATCTTTTAGGCGCTTTAAATAAAGATAATCGTGATATTGAAGATACTCCGATTACAGCAAACCAATTGGGAGCAATTATTGATCTTATCAAAGATGGAACTATTTCTGGAAAAATTGCAAAAGATCTATTTGAAATTATTTGGAATGAAGGTGGAGATCCACATCAGATTGTAGAAAAGCGTGGTATGAAGCAGGTAACGGATGCAGGAGTTATTGAAAGAGCTGTTGATGAAATTATTATCAATAACCCTGATAAAGTTTCTCAAGCACGAGAGAAGCCTGCTTTGATTGGTTGGTTTGTTGGACAGGTAATGAAGGCAACAGAAGGTAAGGCAAATCCTCAAACAGTTAATAAATTAGTTAAAAGTAAGCTTGGGATAGATTAATATATCAGGATGAAAATCCTGTAAGTATGATATTAACTTATGATATAATTCGTACAGATTAATAGTTAGTTATTTGGTTCAACTGCGATTGATGTTTCTAAGTATCATAATAAATTTATTCTTGTTGGAATGATCTTATGAGGATTCGAAAGAAATAGGAGAAGAAATGTCTGGTTTTTTCAAGCAAATTTTTACATGGTGGAATGGTAATACTATTAATACACGCTTTTTTACATGGCGCCATGGTAAACGTATAGGAGAAGACCAGTTTGGTAATGTTTATTATGAAGGTAGTCGCCATAAGGATGGCTATTTACGCCGCTGGGTGATTTATAAAGATTATTCTGAGGCTTCTAGTATTCCTCCAGGTTGGCATGGATGGATTCACCACCGTTGTAATGTACCACCTACGGAAGAAAATTATCAATCATATAGTTGGGAGAAATCGCATATTTTAAATATGACGGGTACAAGTGAAGCTTACCGGCCAAAAGGATCTATTGCTTATAATCATGGAAACTTTTATGCTCGTGAAGATTATGATGCATGGTTACCTGAGGAGTAATAGGTGTATTTTTTCTTTGGTTATGTTTGTAATGATTTTTGTCAGGTGTAATTAATTTGATATTATGAAGCTTTTATTATCAAAATTTGAGTATTTTTTTTATACTTTTTTATTAGGGGGTATAGCGGTTTTATTTACAGTTAGTTTTGTACAAGCTGAACGTATTAGCAATGAAATTGTTATTTTCACAGGTCTTGATAAAATTACGGGGCAGGTTACTAGTTTTGAAGTTCATATCGGTCAGGTTTATCAATATGGTGCTTTGCAAGTAATACCGCGAGTGTGTTATACAAGTTCTAAAAATGAACCAGCTCGTACTACTAGTTTTATTGAAGTTAGTGAAATGACATTGGAGAAAAAAACACGGCGTATTTTTACAGGATGGATGTTTGCAGATAGTCCTGGCTTAAATGCTGTTGAGCATCCTATTTATGATGTATGGCTAAAAGATTGCAAAAAAAATTCTGATATTCTTGCAGATGAATGATTGTTATTACTTTGTTATGTAAGTCAAGAAATATGTGGTTACCTTTTTGATTAACAGATAAGTGATTTCCATTTGTACTTTTACCTATATTGTGTGGGATGCTATTTATCAAGCCAATCAGCTATTTAAGCATAATAGTTATAGGCAAGTAATGAAAATTCGTTTTCCGGATGCATCATCGAATCCATATTTGGCCTTTTCAGCGCTTATTATGGCTGGTCTAGATGGTATAAAGAATAAGATACATCCTGGTCCAGCTATGGATAAAGATCTTTATGATCTGCCACCGAAAGAGCTCAAAGACATTCCTACAGTTTCTAGAAGCCTAGGCGAAGCACTTGAATTTCTTGATAAAGATCGCGATTTTCTTAAATCTGGCGATGTTTTTGATGATGACCAAATTAATTCCTTTATTGAATTAAAGCTAAAAGAAGTTCTGCGCTATGAAACAACCCCTCATCCCGTTGAATTTGATATGTATTATTCTGTTTAATATAAGAATGAAAATTTTTGTTTGATTGTGATGGAATGCTAGAGCATTCTCATTAGAGGATTATCCTTCTATCAAATAGATTTTTATAAGGCATGTTTATTAGGAGATCATTTGAAACTAGCGATGAGAAGATTATTATCATTACGCGTTTAGACTATTTTTCAAAAATTATGTTTGGTTTATTTTTGTATTTTGAAGTTTAATGGAATATTTCTGCATTTTATTTTGATTCAGACATGAACTGATGGTAGTTATCGGAAGGGTTATAGGTTCCATACTTTTTGCGCCACTGTATAGGCTCAGTAAAGTTGCTAGACCAAAGGCCAATTTTATTGTTATAGGCGTTTTGTTCAGCACTTAAATATGTTGTTGGAACTGAATGTTTATTGTCTTTTGATAGGATCAGCATGCCTTCTGCAAGCCCTATTTCTGCTAGATCGACTCCTTGCACAAAGCACTGAGCATAGTGAGTTTCTTTTTCTATAACAGCTTGTTTACAAGATAAGTTATGTCCTAGAGTTTTTGTGACCAGCCATGCTGTTGTGACAGCTCCACATGGCCATTCTTGATTATCTAATTTTGCTTTTTGACGGGGTGCACATGTATCTACACCATATAAGTGAATATTTCGGACGATAGGTTTATGCTGAGGTTGTTCAGCAGGAATTATTAATTTAAATGTGACACCACTAGTCACAGATGCGATACCATTAAACACACCTTCATGATTATTTGAATCGCTATTGATCCAATTGAGACCTGGGTCATTTTCTTCTAATTTTTTTGGCACACTTGTTTCATAGTGCTTATTTTGTTCGATCTTGATCTCCATTGTATCTTGGTTTTCTTGCATTTTTAATGGTTCGAGAATATCTAGATCTGTTTTGTAATGGTTTTGGCTTATTATCCATATTCCTATAGAGCAGATAATGTAGACAAGAATAATCGATTTAAATCGCATTTGCCCAATCCTTATTGTTTCTATATCCTATAATTTTTTATGCATCTCTGCTTTTTTCCTAGATCTTAAAGAAAGTGTCTCAACAGCATTTGTTGCAAATTAAACACATTTTGCAAAGAAAAACATTATTTTACGCTCTTGATATTGTCATTTTGATAAAATAACAATATCTACGTTAGGCTTTTTGGTTATAGATTTGATTAATTTCTGTCTCTTAGTCGGGGAATTCTAGTAAAGAATTTTTGTGATAGTTTAGTAGAACACTTGCGATTAAAGAATCTTAAAATTGTAGGCCTGTAGTTTTAAGGTTTTTAAATTTGTAAAAGTAATATGATGTCAGTTTGTAATCAATATTCTTTCTGAAGAGGAGATTAAATGCCAAACATTATATCTAAGCATATTTATTATATCGCTTTTGCGCTACTTTTATCAATGTTTGCAGTGTTAACCCCTGCGTATGCTAATTCTGCTGCTGCCGGTATGGGAAATCTTGATACGGTTTTGCGGAATATTGTTACAATGATGACAGGGACAACAGCGAAGCTCATTGCAACGATCTGTGTTGCCGCTGTGGGTATTGGTTGGATGTATGGTGTTATTGATTTACGCAAAGCAGCATATTGTGTTCTTGGTATTGGTATTGTTTTTGGTGCTTCGGCTCTTGTTACGCTATTAATGGGGAGTTCATCATAAATGAATGAAGATACTCTTTTTCTTGCTTGCACACGACCAGCGATGTTTGCAGGTGTTACCGTAGAAGCAATGGCCTTAAATGTCATGGCAACATCTACTCTTTTTATCATAACAAGCAGCTTTTCAATGATCGGTCTTGGAGTTGGTTTGCATTTTATTTTACGCGAAATCACAAAACGCGATCATAACCAATTTCGTGTTTTATTCGCGTGGCTCAATACTCGAGGGAAACAAAAAAACCTGACAAGATGGGGTGGAGGATCTACGTCTCCTCTCCGTCTTGTCCGTACATACAAGGAGCTAAAATAAGTGAGACAACTGTCAGTGATGAAACGGGAATCTCTACCTGAGGAATTTATTCCTTATGTTCGTCATGTCAATCAGCATGTGATTGCATTAGACTCCCGTTGCTTGATGACAGTGATTTCTATCGAAGGAATCAATTTTGATACTGCAGATATCAGCCAATTAAATTCTTTACATACCCAATTAAACACGCTTTTGAAAAATATAGCAGATGAACGTGTCGCTTTATATTCTCACATCATTCGCCGACGCGAAAAAATTTACCCAGAGAGTCAATTTTCTTCATCTTTTGCAACAGCTTTAGATCGGCAATACAAACAAAAAATGATTTTGCAAGATCTTTATCGAAATGATCTATTCCTTTCGGTTATCTGGAATCCTGCAGCAGATAAAACTGAACAGTTAGCTTCTTTTTTTCACCGCTTAACGCAAGCAAAGAAGATGCAATCGGAACCAGATTCTGAAGCTATTCGGAAAATTGAAGAGTTAAGTCAAGATCTTATACAAGGTCTGGAGTGTTATGGAGCACGGCTTTTATCTACTTACGAATACAATGATGTTGTATTTTCTGAGCAAAGTGAATTTCTTCATCAATTGGTGGGAGGAAGGCGTGAGCGCATACCCCTTACATTTGGTACTATTGCCTCAACGATTTATTCAGATCGTGTTATTTTCGGCAAAGAAATTATTGAAATTCGTCATGAAAGCAATGAACGCTTTGTTGGTATGTTTGGATGGAAAGAATATCCTTCTAAAACGCGTCCTGGTATGACAGATGGCTTGTTGACGGCGCCCTTTGAATTCATCTTAACGCAATCCTTTGTTTTTAAAAGTAAAGCAGTTGCAAGCGCTATTATGAGCCGTAAACAAAATCAAATGATTAATGTAGCTGATCGTGCCAGCTCACAAATTGATGGCCTTGATGAGGCCCTTGATGATTTAGAATCGAATCGTTTTGTTTTGGGAGAACATCATCTCTCTTTAGCTGTTTTTTCTGATCGTCCACAAGAATTGACAGAATATCTGTCGAAAGCCCGTTCATACCTTACTAATGGTGGGGCCGTTATAGCCAGAGAAGATTTAGGGTTAGAAGCAGCATGGTGGGCACAACTTCCTGGGAACTTTAACTATCGAGCACGTTCTGGAGCTATTAGCAGCAGGAATTTTGCAGCATTATCCCCCTTCCATTCCTTTCCTATTGGCAAACTCAAAGGTAATGTTTGGGGTTCTGCCGTCGCCTTATTACAAACACAGGCTGGCTCTCCTTATTATTTTAATTTTCATTTTGGTGATGTTGGTAATACCTTTGTATGTGGTCCATCAGGGTCTGGAAAAACAGTCATTGTTAATTTTCTTCTTGCACAATTGCAAAAACACAACCCAACAATAGTCTTTTTTGATAAAGATCAAGGAGCAGAGATCTTTGTTCGTGCTGGAGGAGGCAAATATAAGCCTCTGAAAAATGGTCAACCTATTGGTATTGCTCCATTAAAAGGGATGGAATACACTGAAAAAAACAAACTCTTTCTTCAGCACTGGGTCTTAAAATTAGTTACCGCGGATGGCCAAACAGTAACAGAACAAGAGCGGCAGGATATCGCTAGAGCGATTAATTCCTTAGAAAGTCTTCCTCTATCACAACGCTCCCTCAGTGCGCTTCAACTGTTTTTTGATAATACTTCCACAGAAGGTATTGCCATACGTTTACAACGTTGGATCAAAGGTAATGCTTTAGGGTGGGTCTTTGATAATGATCACGATGATCTCAATTTAGATGCTCAATTTATAGGTTATGACATGACGGATTTCTTAGATAATGAAGAAATTCGTCGCCCTTTGATGATGTATTTGTTTAACCGCATTCTCGATCTTATTGATGGTCGACGTATCATTATTGTTATCGATGAATTCTGGAAAGCCCTTGAAGATGATTCATTTAAAGCTTTTACTCAAGATCGTCTCAAAACGATTCGTAAACAAAATGGCATGATGCTCTTTGCCACACAAAGCCCCAGAGATGCTTTGAATTCAACAATTGCTCACACAATCATTGAGCAATGTCCTACCCAACTGTTTTTTCCAAATCAAAAAGCCAATTACAATGATTATGTTGAAAACTTTAAACTCACTGAACGTGAATTTGAGCTAATCCAATCAGAATTAAGCAGGGAATCTCGTCGTTTTCTCATTAAACAAGGCCAAAGTTCCATTGTTGCAGAACTTAATTTACGTGGAATGGATAACGAAATTGCTGTCTTAAGCGGAACAAGTAGAAATGTTGAACTCGTCAACCAAATTATAAGTGAATATGGAGCAAATCCGGATATATGGCTACCTATATTTTACAAAAGGAAACAAACCCAATGAAAAAATATCTGATTATGTTTTTATCATTATGCTTTATCTCTCATGCAATATCGCAATCGGGAAGCACAGAAGTTGATTCATATTATCAAAATGTCACACAACAAGGAACACCCCTATCAGAAGATAGTCGGCCCACATCAGAAATAGCTGAATCTATTTATACTTCAGCAGTTGAAAATCAGAAAAAGATTCAAGAAATCAATAACAAATTTTCATCACAGACTCTTAAACCAGAAGAAAAAGAAGCTCTTCAAAGGGAGTTGGCTATTCTTCAAGCTAATCTTCAAGTAGATACTCTAAAACTTCAGGCTTCTTCTATTATGAAATCGGAAAATGCTCAATCAAAAGAACAAGAACGTGAAAAAGAAGAACAGAAAAATCAGGAAGCTCTTCAACAAACACTGCAAGACAAATTGGATCAAGCTAAAGCTAAGGTCAAGTATTAAATTAACTCCAGTTAGTCAAAAAGAAGAAAAGGAAGCTCTTCAAATGTAGTTGGCTAATCTTCAAATGAATACTCTCATTCAAGCTCTTTCTATTATTAAATGGAAATCATCAATCACAGAAAGAGCATGGAGAAAATGCAACAAAAGATCATAAATTCATATTTATCAAACATTAAAAATAAAATTGGAATGAGATAAAACTGATGAAATTGATGAATACGACAACTCAGGAGTCAGATTTTAAATTTACTCCATTCGAAACTGTTTCTTCGTATATTTTGACACCACTCAATGATGTCATAGATACAACAGTCAGTAGCTTATCTTCTGCTATTGCAGCACCATTAAATCTTGCGGCCATTATTTTTATCTTTTTATATGGTTACAATGTTATGACTGGCCACGTCGCCCTTTCAATGCATAGTCTTCTTAATAATGTTATTAAAATCGTTGTTGTGACAACAATGGCAACTAATGCAGACCTATTTAATATTTATATCAAAGATATATTTTTCGGTAATTTAGCCAATGCTATTGGGAATGCGTTTAATAGCAGTCCGGTCGACTCTGATGTTTTTGATTATCTCTTATTAATTACAAATACGCGTTATCAAGAGTTTCTAAATAATGCTTCACTTTTCAATAAAATTACGGTTGCACTGATTGGTGGTTTAATGTTTTTGGCAGTTATCTTTTTTTGTACAGTCGGTTTTATTATTCAAATGTTTGCAAAAATTACATTAATCATGGTGATAGGTCTTGGACCTCTTTTTATTAGTTTATATTTGTTCAATGTAACCCGCAGATATGCTGATGCATGGATTACAACATTAGTTAATTTTACAATTTTGCAAGTTCTCGTAATGATGCTTGGAACAATGATGTGCAAAATTATGCTTTATGTTTTCGAGAGTTCATATACTTCAATCTATTTCTTGCTCCCCCCTGTTCTTGTCGTCTCAATAGTGGGCGTAGTTCTCTTCCAATCACTTCCCACCATTGCTTCTGCACTTTCTAGTGGAGGACCATATCATCATGCTGGAGTATCAACAGGATCACAAATGATCTCAATGGCTTCTAATACTTTGGGTTTTGTTGGAAGAGGCTTTGGTGCCGGTAGAAGTGCAGCAAGTGCAGCAGCAGCAACGAGAGGTTCTACGGCTGCACAACACGCTGCACAAGCTGCGCAAATGATGCGAGGGGGTGGACGTGGCTCATTTTAATCTCAAACGTCTCTTCAATGTAGCTATAGTCAATACCTTCACACACAAGATATTAACTGTATGCACAATCCATGCAAAGCTCTCTCAGCTTTTTCAAAAGATTAGTGTTCATGTTTTCGTAAAATCATGGACTGAAAAACACCAATGTTTTATTTTTCAAAATGTTTGCGAGTCCAAATGATGCAACTAAAAATCACTATCATTTTGATCCTTTTGATAACACTTACTGGTTGTGCTTCTTTAAAAAGTGGAGCCCAAAAACTTCCACGCTGTAATGGACAGAACGCTCGTATGCTCAATCATGGTAAGTGGAACTGGAATCATTATAACATCATTCACAATACGGCGATCAAACCCATTACAACTCCTATTATCCTAAATACACAAGAAAATGAGGCACCAAAAGCTCATATTGGACTCCCCGCATCTTCTGTAGACACAATAAACCATCAAATGCCCTCTTATAAAAATGCGGAGATCACACATGAAAAGTGATGAATTTAAAGAATATATAAGAGAAGCGCGGTCATTTGATATTGACCGTATGCGTAGTACGCGACTACAAATGAAAATTGCTGTAGCCTTGACTGTGCTTTTTGGGTTGATGACAATCGCTTTAGCCTTAGCTGTAGTGGCATTAACACCCTTAAAAACCGTAGAGCCTTTCGTTATTCGTGTGGATAATTCTACAGGTATTGTCGATGTTGTCAGTGTTCTAAAAGAAGAACCCCAAAACTACGATGAAGTAATAACGCGCTACTTCGCCAGCAAATATATTCGTGCACGCGAAGGTTTCCAATTATCAGAGACAGAAAATAACTTTCGTATCGTTTCTCTTTTATCTTCCCTAGAAGAACAAAATCGCTTTGCCAAATGGTATTCTGGAAATAATCCAGACAGTCCGCAAAATATCTATAAAAATATGTCCGTGACAATCACAATAAAATCGATCTCTTTTTTAAGTAAAGATCTCGTTCAAGTACGTTACTATAAAACAATTAGAGACTCCAATGGAAAAGAAGATATTTTCCATTGGGTTTCAGTCTTAAATTTTTCTTACGTTAATGCACGCATTTCAGTAGAAGATCGCTTAATTAACCCGCTTGGCTTTCAAGTATCAGCATATAGATCTGATCCAGAGGTGGTCCAATGACTAGAGTCATAAAAATATTTTTTTTAACTCTCCTCGTTGCAATAAACTGTCATATGTCTTTCTTATGGGCAGAAATTTCTCCCGTAAGCGCACATAAAGACAACCGAATTAGATTTATTAATTATGATCCACACAATGTGACAAAAATCATTGGATCTATTCGCTCTTCAGTACAGATTGAATTCGCTAATGATGAAAATATTGCCTATATTGGAATTGGCAATTCAGTTGCTTGGCAAGTAGCACCAGCTGGTCACTTTGTCTTTCTCAAACCGCGTGAAGTTCAGCCGATTACCAATCTACAAATCATCACAACTCGTCAAGATGGAACAAAACGATCTTATCAATTTGAACTTCAAGTGCGTGAAGGTGATGTTTCCGTCGGTAATGACACATATTTCCTTGTAAAGTTTCGTTATCCAGAAGATGAAGCATTGCGTAAACAATTAGCTGAACAAGCCAAAGCACAAAAAAATGAAGAAGAATTTGTCGATAATATCCTCAATATGCATGAACATTTTGGACCACGCAATTGGGCTTATGTCGCTCAAGGTTCACCCCTCATTGAACCAAGTTCAGTCTATGATAATGGTAAAACTACAACATTTACCTTTTTAGACAATAATGAAATCCCCGCCATTTATCTTGTCACACTTGATGGACAAGAAACTATCGTTCCAAAATCAATTAAAGGAAACCAGGTCATTGTTCACGCCATAGCCATGCAATTCACTTTGCGACGTGGTAACGAAGTCCTGTGTATCTTTAATAAAGGGTTCATACCAAGAGGAATTAACCCAGAAACCGGTACAACATCACCTTCTGTCCAACGTGAAATAAACGTAGAGAAATAGCCATGAATAATGATGAATTGGACGAAATAAATCTTAATGACCGCGATACAATAAAGGATGGTCAAGAAAAAAAAGAGGGCTTTAATTTAGGAAAAGCCATTGCTCTTCTTATTCTCTTTGGTGTCTGTATTTATTTAATATATGCAATCCTTTCAACTTCAAAAGACACAAAAAAACAGCCCATAGAATTGCCGAAAGAAGAAAGAAGCAGACAAACAGAGCTTTTCCAATCGATAAAACCAACAATAGCTCCTCTAGAGCTAGCTGATAAAAATACCCCCCTGCTGCCTAAGGTTGAAATACCAGCGCCAACAATCAATCAGCCAAAATCTGATCATAAACTATTAGAAGCAGCGCAACGTGCTCCCGTTTTAGCCTATTTTAATCCAAATCAGCAACAGGGTATTCCAGAAAATAATAGCGTGCCTTCTAACCAAAGCAATGATAAATCGAATAAAACAACACAATCCTTTAATCAACTTCTCGAACCAACAAAGTTAGATGGTGTTCGTGCATCAACGCTTGGTAACCGAAATTACATCATTGCAATGGGAGCTTCCATCCCATGTATCTTAGAAACAGCAATCAGTAGTGAACAACAAGGGTTTGTGAGCTGTATCGTTTCTAGAGATATCTTATCAGACAATGGTCGTGTCGTCTTGCTCGATAAAGGAACGCAAATCATTGGTGAATATCGTGCGGGTTTAAAAAGAGGCCAATCGCGTCTCTTTATATTATGGAATAGAGCCAAAACACCAGACGGTATTATTATAACATTATCCTCACCCGCAACAGATTTCTTAGGTCGATCAGGTGTTGATGGCGATATTGACAATCATTGGTTTGAACGACTTGGTTCTGCACTTCTTGTTTCAATCGTCAGAGATGGAACAAATTATTTAAATAACCAGCTAGATTCACTAAAAATGCCAACAACACAAGAACAAACAACAGATACCGTGTCTTCAGAAAAATATACCCTTTCTGCAGGAACATATATGGCAAAGATTATCGCGGACAATTACGCTAATATCCCTCCAACCTTGACCAAAAATCAGGGTGAAATGGTTAATGTTTTTGTTGCCCGCGACCTGGATTTCTCAACTGTATATAAATTGAAAATTGTTGAAAATAATAAACAGGTCATTCGTCGTGCCTTTTCAGGAGACTTTCATAAAAATTCTACAGTGACATTAAAATGAAACAAAACTTCCAAAATTTAAGCGATGAAGCCACTGCTATCGTTTTAACAAAACTTAAACCAATTGATAACTTTCTCAAAGATGAAAGTCTTTTTGAGATCGTTATTAATCGTCCCTATCAAATCATGATTGAAGGAATTTCAGGATGGAAAACAATAGAAGTACCAGAATTCTCCTTTAATGAGCTCATGGGTATGGCTAAAGTGATCGCGGCCTATTCTAAGCAAAGTATTTCCGATAAAAACCCAATATTATCCGCTACTTTGCCAAATAATGAGCGTATTCAAATTGTTATACCACCAGCTGTAAAAGAAAATACTGTCAGCATGACAATTCGTAAACCATCATCCCGAAGTTATTTGCTCGAAGATCTAGCCAACAAGGGTCTATTTTCAATGTGTGAACAGATTTCTTTCACTCCATTGAATGACTATCAATTGCGTTTTGATGAACTCAAAAACGTCGAGCATAAATTAGCAATTGATTATTACAATAAAAATTTTGTTTGCTTTTTAAATCAAGCTGTGAAATTGCAAAAAAATATTCTTATTTCAGGGAAAACAGGAGCTGGTAAAACAACGCTGTCAAAAGCATTAATAGCTAAAATTCCTGATGATGAGCGTATTATAACTATTGAAGATACACCAGAGTTAGTTGTGCCGCATCTTAATTGTGTTTCTATGATCTATGCAAAAGATGGGTATGGCTTAGCTTCTATTGGACCAAAAGAATTATTAGAATCCGCCTTGCGTATGCGTCCTGATCGTATTCTTCTACAAGAGTTACGAGATGGTACTGCTTTCTATTATATTCGCAATGTTAATTCAGGACACCCAGGTTCTATTACTACAGTTCATGCATCAACAGCATTGGCTGCATTTGAGCAAATGACGCTTTTGGTTAAAGAAAGTGAAGGAGGAGGACATTTAGAGCGCGATGATATTCGCGGGTTATTAATTTCAATGATTGATATTATTGTTCAATGTAAACGGATTGAAGGAAAATTTAAAGTTACAGAGATTTATTATGATCCTTTCAAACAACGAAATATTTTTGGAGGTAACTAAAAAAAGTATAATAAAAAAATTCAGATTTTAGTATCGATATAAATATCAATACTAAAACATCTAAAACTTTATAAGAATCTATGTGAAAAAGTTGTATTTATTTAAAATAATATTTGAGCGAATGATCATGAAGAAGCAAAATTTAAAATCTTTAAAAAAAATTTTTAAACCTTTAAGTAAGAAAAAGAAATTATTAGATTCGTCTTTTTTTGATTGTGATTACACTTATCCTAACAGTGATGTATTAATCAATAAATATGGAATAAAGAATTCTCAAGCTCTTCATGAAAGGAGCGCGTATCATTCAGAGCAAGCGATTATTCGTTTGCGTCAAGAAGCTCTGCCAAATAAGTTTAATTCCTCTTATTTGAAACATATTCATAAATGTTTATTTGAAGATACGTTCGAATGGGCTGGCTGTACGCGTGATCTTACATTTAAATTTAAAAATGGCGTAGCTGCTAACATCTCAGAGATGCAAATACCAAATTCAAATGCTTTTTTTAAAAAGAGTAAAGCAGTTCCAAAAAGTTTACATAAATTTGATCAAGTGCTTTCGAAAAAAAATAATTTACAAGGCTTATCGCGTGAAGAATTTGTTGATGAAGCAACGAAGCTTTTTTCCTTTCTCAACTATATACATCCATTTAGAGATGGGAATGGGCTTGCACAACGAGTCTTCTTTGAAAGACTTGCTGAAGCTGCAGGCCATAAACTTGATTTTTCAGTTGCGACTCAAAAACGCATGATACATGCTTGCAATGATGCGATACCTGTAGAAGGTAATGCAAATTATGAAACGATGCAACATTTGTTCGAAGATATCTCTAATCCAGAAAAAAGACGCATTTTGAAGAATTATTTAAATGCTGTGTCTAATAATAAGCATGCATGTAATTTTTTGGATGATCAAATTATCATAACACCACGTGAAGGTGTAACTTATACAGGTCTTTATAAGGTTAGTAATGCGGATTCTATTATAGTTGAAACAGTAGACTTTTATATGGTATGCTGTAAAGATTATTTTACACCAGAACAGCTTAAGGCATTAAAACCTAATGATGAGATTACTTTTACAGTTTCAATAAATAGAAATTTAGATCAAATTCTCATCCCAGCAGAAAAAATACCTCCTTTAACGTCAGAAAAAATTCTTCAAAAAATTGAGAATCATATTAAACTTCAAAACAATCGAAAAGAAATTGAGAATTTATCACAAATTGTTTATGGAAATTCAAAAGCGTTAGATCCAAGTATTGGTGTAATTAATAAAGGACGAGAAATAAGTAAAAAAATTCCTGAGCAAATCTTAAAATATCCTAGGACTATTGCTAAGCTAGCTGGTTTTAAAATATTGGGTATAAGGAGTCCAAAACGCAGAGCAGCTGAAAGGAATCTTGCACCACTTAGTCAAAAAATTAAAAATTATATATCTGCTGTAGAAGTTACTAAAAATATAATCATTAGAAATTATGATAGAGAGCAAAAACGCCTCTCACAAGAAGTAAGACTGCCTAGTAAGCTAATGCAAGATATCCTTAGCGTGGTTCAAAATGAGAAATCACAAGCCTTAAATGTAGAAAATTGTGTTAAGATCCAAAAAGAGCTTATTTCCTTTTTGACTAAAGTCGATTCTCGTCTTTCAGAGATAGAGTCTCAACAACTCAGAGATGGTAATTATAGAAAAATCGCTAAAAGTGTTGGTATTTCAGAACATAAAGCGAAAACACTTATAAAGGCTGTTAATGACGCAAAAAAAATATGTCAAGAACTTCAACGATTGAAAATAAAAAAGTCAATACAGATGGCTGTGGCCGTTTAAAATATGAGTTTTTTATAACAAAATAAAAACATATTTTTATTTTACAAAAATGGAGAAATAGGAGGGATTGCTTAGTGGAAAAACTCAGGGATCAGGTGTCTCTAACGGTAGCGGAACTTCAAAGACGTCGCTGGATTATCGATTCAGCGATTCATACTCATACTATTGAACGTATTGCCTTGCACCCTAATACACTTCTAATTTTAGAAAAATATGCAGAGGGAAGTTCATTAAATGAGTTTAACATCCTTATGGATGCTGCTATACAAACGATATTGCAAGAAATGGGAAATACGGAGGTAGAAATGAAAAAACTACTATCTGCCTCCTCATCATCGTATGACAACTATATTTATCCTGCAACCCAAGTACTAAAAAATAAACATGGAATAATAGACTCAGACAATTTGTCCATGGTAAGCGGGCATCATGCGGTGAAAGCAATAGTTAATTTGCACCATGAACCACTACCAGAAAGGTTTAATTCTTCCTATCTAATATATATCCATAAACGCTTGTTCGAGAATACATTTGAATGGGCTGGGAGTAGTCGTAATTTCCCGTTTACATTTAAGGATGGCACTACTGCTATTGTACACACAATGAGAAAGGTAGGTTCTGACGATCATTTTTTAGAGGGTAAAAAAATTCCTCAATACCTAGCTAATGTGGATAAAACGCTTGCGGAACAGAATGATTTTCAAGGTTTATCGCGACAAGCTTTTATTAATGAAGCAGCGAGTATGTTTGCTCTTATTAATTATATACACCCATTCAGAGATGGTAATGGTCGCACACAACGAATGTTTTTTGAAAGACTTGCTGAAGCTGCAGGTCATCAACTGGATTTTTCAATTGTTACAGAAGAGCGTATGAGAGTTTGCAGTATACTCTCTATGGTGCGTTCTGGTGTTATGGGCGATATAAGTGCTATGAAGCATATGTTTGAAGATATTTCAAATCCAGAAAAAGCGAGTATTATGAAAGAGTTCATAAGCTCCATGAGTAAGTTAGAGTATAAAAATGCTCAAAAAATGATTATTGTAATGCCAAAGAGAGGGCATAATTATCTAAGTTTTTATGAACGTGAGACCGCGGAACATCTTCTACTCAAAGTAGATCTTAATTATATTTCAAAATCTCTTTATATGGTATTCAAAAAAGATTATTTTTTACCAAATGAAGTTAAGGAATTAAAATCTGGTTGTCCACTAAGTTTTAAAGTTCCAATGAGTAGAGATATAAAAAATTTGGAAAATATTCTTATTCCAAAAGAAGTGGTAGCTTCTTTAACATCAGATCAACTTATTGAAAAAATTACGAGTCATCCTGCTGTCCAATTAAAGCGACAACAAGTTGATATGTATGCAAAGTATGTTTATAAAAATTTAAAAGACTTTAATGAAAAGATAAGTGTAAAAAAGATTATTGAAGATAAAAATTTTCAGGAAGTTTTTATAAAGAAAATAGTCGATTGTCCTGAGTCTATTTCTGAATTGGCAGGCAAAAAAATATTATGGTTGAAAACTTCAAAATACAAAACCGCTGAACAAAATGTTGAAGCACTTGCTCAGAAGGTTTATGATTATGTTGATCTTGTAAAAGAGGTAGAAAATGAAATTGTTAAAGAGAATCTAATAAAGGAAAAATGTCTTACGACAGTAGTGGCAATGCCTAGCAAAACATTACAAGATATTTTTAATTTGTCAAAAGATATGCAAAAAGAAACTTTAAGTTTTTCTTCTTTACTCCAAGAAGAACTCAATGTTTTTATAAAAGCAGTCAATCAGCGTCTTATGCCACTAGAACATAAATGGCTTCGTGATGGTAATTATGATTTGCTAGCTGAAAGCATTGGTATATCACAAAGTAAAGCAAAACAAATTGGAGAGCTCTTTATGCAAGGCAAAAACCTACAAAATTTGTTAAAAGAAATCAAACGTGATCACTCAGAAGTAATCAATATGACCAGTTTAAAGTGTGCGGAGTTATAATTCATTTAATATTTATAGATAGCAATTATTGTAGCAACTCTATTCATGGAAAAGCATAAATATTTTATATAAGTTATTTAAGTTTCTAAATAATAATAGAGAACGGAACAAACAAGAAGATATGCTTCTATTTTATAAGAACAAGTAAAAGAAAGGAAGAGTTCATGAAAAAAACAACTGATCATTCTACATCTTTAACGTCAGAAGAATTACAAAAACGCCGTGAAGCAGTTGATGCAGCTATTAGTACACATGCAATTGAGGGAATCACTCTTCATTCTAAAACGCTTGAAATTTTAGAAGGATATGCGAAGGGAGAATATTCATTAGAGGAATTTAATACTCTTATGGACAATGCAACACTATAATGAATAAAACAATAAATGTTGAGATACAATAATATACTATTTATCTTTAGCTCATGATTATATTTATTCTGGCAGCAATATATTAAAATGAATATGGGATAAAGAATTCTCAATCTTTTTATAAGAAATCTGCGTGTGATTGAGAGCAAGCAGCTGTTCATTTTCATCGAGAAATGCTGCCAAATAAGTTTGTTCACCTTATTTAAAATATCTTTATAAATGCTTATTTAAGAACATGTTCGAATAGGCAAGGTGTTACTTGCTGATCTTACATTTAAATTTGAAAATAGTATAATCGTTAACATTTCAAAGATGCAAATATTAACTCAGGTGCTTTTCATCAAAAGCTATGTTATTTGATGAGTAAAATCAATTTGCGTTTTTTATCAAGAATTTGAGAATTCTTTATCCTACATTCATTTTTAATTTAAATGTATTATTGCCTAAATAAGTTTAATTACAATAAGAAAATAATGAATAAGACATGTTCGGCTCTTTATCATAATTTATCACTGAAAGAACCTCTTATAGAATTAGACTAACTATAAATAATTTTCTAGAATCTAAATATTTTGTATATCTTATTAAAGTTTTAAGTATTTTAGGAAGCATAGCTTCTTATTTATTACGCCTCTATTATTTGTTTAGAAACTTAAATAACTTATGTAAAACATTTCTACTTTTCCATGAACAGAATATTTTACAATAAGTATTATATTTATTATAGATAACCATATCGTAGATCATCATATGCTCTGCTATAACAATTAAGAAATCTAATTGATGGTTTACAGATTCAGTAAATTTTTCAAAAAATATTTGCTGTATGTGCTTATTGTCATCTCTAGTCAGTCTTTCTTTCCTTTGGGAGCAAAACGATTCTGTTCAGTAGTAGCTAGCATCTCTTTTCTTCTAAAGTAAATTGCTCGTCCACATCGCAAAGGTGGTTGCCCTTGCATAAGAATGATTTGTTCATCTTGTCGCATCTTTTGAATAATTTCATGAGGTAAAATTAGCGCTCTTTGTTGATAATTTATATTTTTAGAACCTTTTAAAAATTGTCCTTTAGATTTGCTTGCTCCAGTCACTTCTATAGTCATTTGACCACAACGTTCTGAAATATCTTTAGCTGTTTGTAAATCTTTAATAGCAGCATAACTTACAAACGAACAACTCTCAAACCATGATTGCGCTCCTGATTTTCCAAAGTGATTTACCAACTGACCGGAAGACTGATAAAATAACATTAAGGATATGCCATATTTGCGTCCACGGTCACGTGCTTCTTCCAAAATATTCATATAGCCAAGCAAATCAACTTCATCTAAAACAAACAAAACGCGCTTTTTATAGTTTCCATCAGCTGTAACCATTGCATTTAAAAAAGCACCAATAATCACACGCCCAATTCCTGGATAGCTATTTAAAATACTTGCCGGAAGATTCAGAAAAATATCTGTATTCCCATCCGCTATATCTGAAGATGCAAAATCATCACCACAAACAAGATCTGCATAATTAGACAAAGAAAGCCACTGAGTATCTTTTGAGGCAGTTGTATAAACACCTGAAAAGGTTTGATCTGCCATTTCTGTAAAAATACCAACCATTTCGCGAATAAAAGGAGAAGGCGATGTATCTTGAATATGGCGTAATTGATTAACAACTGCTGTTTCTGATTGAGAAAGGATTTTTCGCAATGTTTTTAGATTACGTTCACAGTCGTCATATTCATCAGAAAATATGACATGCGCAAGAAGAGCAGTTAAAAGATTATGCGCTTGTGTTGAAAAGTACTCTGCTGAAGAATTTTCTGATTTTTTGTCAGTGAGTAGCAGTTTAGAAAAACCTACGATATTAGCTTCACGTTGTGTTCGCGGTACACTATTGTCTAAAAGCCAATCGAGAACATTAAAAGTTTTCGTTGATATTGAAGTTGGATCAAGAACAATAACATTTCTATTGTCCATCTTTTTACGCGTCAATTGAACCATTGGTGCAACTTCTGTTGAAGGGTCAAGACAAATAATAGAACCTGGATATTTTAAACATACTGGGATCACTGTACTTGTTGTTTTATATCCACCAGAACCAGCGAAAAAAATCATATGAGTTGAACCAAAATCAAGATTAAAGGTTAATAAGGGCGACGTTCCACCTTTCCCCCACGTTGCCTTGTTTCCAGGGGAAAAGGGAATGTTGTACACACTATCTTCGTCAACACGGTATCTTTCACCAATAACAATTTGACCATTCGCAGGAAAAATTTTTTTTGCCTCACTTAAATTCATCCATGATGCATCACCAAAAATTCCTTTTTTGGCACGCTTTACTCCTTTTTTATTTTTAAGCGGAGCAGTTATTAAGAATTGGGCTGCTAAAAGAAAAATACCACCAATTATGCCAAAGATGACCATGACATCAATAAATTGCAGAGCATAACTCCACGTTATTCCTTGTTGGCCGATATAAGGACTTAAGCGTTTAATTTCGCAATTAAGATAGTAAAGAGAAACACCCGTAAAAAAAAACGCTGTAACAATTGTAATCGCTTTGCGTAGATACAGTTTTTGCGATATGGTGTAAACAAATGATACAGCAACAACAAGCAGCTGCACTAATAATGGTTCTGAACGGATATACCAATATTTCTCATAATCTTGTAATCCGTTCGTTGCAAATAATAACATGTAAGGAACAAAAAATATTGTCAAACTGCCTAAAATTATTGGCATTAAAATAAGAAATAATTCCGTTTTAGTATATCTCATTACACCCTACTTTTGTTTTTATTATGCCACAAAATCACACTTATTAACTGAACATATAATGTGAATGGTATCTTAAAAGTTATAATATTATTATAAATAACTCTTAATTTATGAATATTAAACGAAACCTTACATTTTTAGAGGGTTACAAATTGCGTTTGTGGATTTTTAGGTTGCAATATGTTCAAAATTTTATTGACTTTATTAACAGTTTCTATAAGCATTTTCGCTTTATTTACTGATATACCAATACTTGCAGAAAGTTCTTGATAATTAGAATTATACATCTTTTGATGTTCTTTTTTTGATAAACGCAAAGTAATTTGACGTATGAAATGATTCATTTCTATATAAGTTTCAGGAGAGGAACGCAAAGCATTTAATTGCAAATTTATAGACAAACTAAGTATATCTTGTAATTTTTTGCTAGGCATCTTTACTGTTTGTAAAAGACGTCTTCCTTTTGCTTTATGTTCTCTCATAATTGTACATCTAATATTTGATACTTTATCTGCATAATTAAATATTTCATTACCAAGTATTTTAGCATTTTGTTCAGAGATTTTATATTTTTGACTTTTGATACGCCCAATTTTTCTACCCTTTAGCCGACCAATAGATTTAGGAGAATTTATAATCCGTTCAGAAAGCTCTCTGCTCATTTTAGGATTTGCATTAATATGACTTATATCTTGTTCTAGTATTTCGGGATTATTGTAAATTAATTTTGATAACGCTCTAATTTTTTCTAAGCTTTTTTGAATACAAGCATCATTTTCAATTTTTTCAATTACCTCTTCTTCCTTTAAAGGAGGTAATTGTTCTGCTGGGATGAGAAATTGACCTAAATTGTTATTTATTGAAGCTATAAAGGTAAGCTCATCATTAGGTTTTAATGCCTTAAGTTGTTCTGGTGTAAAATAATCTTTACAGCATAAGATATATGAATCCACCGTTTCGATCGTAATAGAGTTCAAATCACTGTTTCTGTAAACACCGGTATAAGCAACATCTTCACGTGCTATCATCACAATTTTATTATCCAGACTTTTGCGTCTACTCCCAGATTGGGGGTAGATAGCTTCTCGTAAAAGATGTACTTTTTCTAGATTGAGGATATCTTCGAATAAATGCCGCATTGCTTCATAATTTGCATTCTTAGGCATTGCATTACTACAAGCATGTATCATGCGTTGTTTGGTCACAACTGAAAAATCAAGCTTATGGCCTGCAGCTTCTGCGAGTCTTTCAAAAAATATTCGTTGCGCACGTCCATTTCCATCTTTGAATGGATGTATATAGTTAAGAAAGGAAAAAAGCTTTGTTGCTTCATCGACGAATTCTTCACGCGATAAGCCCCGTAAATTATTTTTTTCAGAAAGCATTTTATCAAATTCTTGAAAGCTTTTTTCAATTTTGTAACCAGTTAAAAACGTATCTTCATGATCTGATGTTTTTACTATGTGCTGTTTGGCAGTTGTGCCATCTGCAAATTTAAATACATGACCCCGAATACACCCAGCCCACTCGAATGCGTTCTCAAATAAGCGTTCATGAAGATATTTTAGATAAGAAGAATTAAATTCCTCGGGTGATGGCTCCTGGCGCAGAGCAATCATTACTTTTTTTATATCACGAGAACACTGTTTGCGTAATTCTCTATTATTTGTTATTCCGTATTTGTTTTTTAACACTTCAGTATTAGGATAATAATAACCAGAGTACATAGTTTATCTTTTTTATTAATTTTTGTAAAATAGAAGAATGCTTTTGGTTTTTATATTCTTTTGATATTATACACTCGTTAAAAACAATTTTTCTTTATTTATAAAATAGCCATTATCACAGAATTTTTTCCTATCCATACAAAAATAGAAGTAAAAAAACCTGTATTTTCAAACGGCCATAGCCATTATTTCTGAACAATCAACTTTAATTTCTTCTTTGATCTTTTCAAATTGTTTACGCAATTTTGCGCTTTTGTTAACAGTTTTTATAATTGTCATTGCGTGCTTTTCTGATGTACCAATGCTTTCGGCAAGTTTTTTATCATTATAGTCACAGATGTAATCTTTCTCTCTTGCTGAAAGACGAGAATTGACTTCATCTAGAAAGCCGCAAAGCTCTTCGTAAAGAAGAGGAGAGGCCTCTAAGGCATTTTTTTGCTCATCCTTTGGCAAATTAAGAATATCTTGTATTCTTTTACTAGCTTTTTTCACCACTTGCCCAACACGCTTTTGATCTTTTTCAAATTCTAGAGAAATTTCATCTTTAACATTTTTCACAATTTCCCCATGTTTTTCAATCTCTGAAGTGAGTTTTTCAATATTTCTTTCAGCTATCCTACGTTTTGGACTCCTTATACCAAATACTTTAAAACCAGCTAGCTTACCAAAAGCTTGAGGAGATTTTCTAATCTGTTCGGAAAGCTGTTTACTTGTTTCAGGATATTTACGAATACACATTATCTGTTCGTCTAATACTGTTATGTCTCTATAAACAAACTTTAAAAAATAATCAATTTCCTTTTGGCTTTCTTTAATACAATTAGTACGTGAAACTTTTCTGATTATTTCTTCTTCCTTTAAAGGAGCCATTTTTTCTGCTGGAATGAGAATTTGATCTATATCTATTGGAACTGTAACGGTACACACACCACCAGATTTTAATGTCTTAAGTTGTTCCGGTGGAAAATAATCTTTAACGCATAGAACATGAGAATCCGCTGTTTCAATTATAACGGAATTTACAGTACTTATTTTACAAATACCTGTATAAGTAACACCTTCCTTTGGCATTATAACATATTCATCATTCAAACGCTCGCGCTCCAATCTAGGTATGCGTTGAATAAAATCCTTTAAAACAATTATTTTTCGGGGATCAGAGATATCTTCAAACAGAAGTTTCATCTCTTTATGAGCCCCATCACCCTCTAGAGTCATTGAATCAATACAGGCACGCATTATACGTTTCTCTGTCGCAGCTGAAAAATCTAGTTGATGACCTGCAGCCTTAGCAAGTTTTTCAAAAAATATTCGTTGTGTAGGCTCATTACCAGCTCTGAAAGGAGCTATAGAGTTGAGAAAAACAAAAAGTTTCGCAGCTTCATCAATAAACTCTTCACGAGATAAACCTTGCAAATTATTCTTTGAAGCAAGTAGTTGATCAAATTTCTTTAAGCTTTCTTGAATGTTCTTACCCTGTACATAAAAAATATCTGAGTCTGGAACTCTCATCATTGGCATTTCAGCAACAGTGCCATCATCAAACGTAAACGAAAGATCACGAGTATATCCAGCCCATTCAAATGTGCTCTCGAATAAGCGTTGATGGATATATTTTAAATAAGAGGAATCAAATTCTTGGGGCAATGGTTCCTTATTTAAATCGATCATTACTTTTTTTGCATAACGCTCACATTCGTATGCAAGTTTTTTAGCACTCATTATATTATGTTTATTCTTTAATACTTTCATGTGAGGATAAGCATAATTACGAGCTAAAGATATAGCTAAAGATATATCAGTATCAGAAATTACCATTTTTTACTGTAGTCCTAAAATTAACTATTGCATCATAATTTATATTTTTTTTGACCTACGCCATATTACAACCCCTCTTGTGGATTATAGAATAGAAATATGTTTTTATTTTGTTATAAAAAAGCTTGTATTTTAAACGGCTACGGCCATCTGTATAGACTTATTCACTTTCAATTGTTGAAGTTGTCGATACATTTTTTTTACTTCATTAACAGTGCTTATAAGTATTTTTGCTTTATGTTCTGACATACCAATACTTTCAGCGATTTGTTTATAATCACCTTCTCTGAATGCTTGAGATTCTGTCTCTGAAAGACGAGATTCAAATTTAGTCAAAAAGGAAATAAGCTCTTTTTGGATCTTAACACAATTTTCTACATTTAAGGCTTGTGATTTCTCATTTCGAACCACGCTAAGGATATCTTGCATTAGCTTACTAGGCAGTCTTATTTCTTGTGAGAGGCGTTTTTGTTCTATTACATGATTTCTAATGATTATATTTTTAATAATTTGTACGGAACGCATATAATTTTTAATTTTTTGACTAAGCGGTGCAAGATTGTCTTCAGCTATTCTGCGTCCTGGAGTTCTTATACCCAATATTTTAAAACCAGCAAGTTTAGCAATAGATTCAGGATCATTTAAAATTTGTTCAGGAATTTTTTTACTTACTTCTTGTCCTTTATTAATTACATCAATACTTGGATCTAACGCTTTTGAATTTCCATAAACAATTTGTGATAAATTCTCAATTTCTTTTCGATTGTTTTGAAGTTTAATATGATTCTCAATTTTTTGAAGAATTTTTTCTGACGTTAAAGGAGGTATTTTTTCTGCTGGGATGAGAATTTGATCTAAATCTTTATTTATTGAAACTGTAAAAGTAATCTCATCATTAGGTTTTAATGCCTTAAGCTGTTCTGGTGTAAAATAATCTTTACAGCATACCATGTAAAAGTCTACTGTTTCAACTATAATAGAATCCGCGTTACTAACCTTATAAAGACCTGTATAAGTCACACCTTCACGTGGTGTTATGATAATTTGATCATCCAAAAAATTACATGCATGCTCATTATTAGACACAGCATTTAAATAATCCTTCAAAATGCGTCTTTTTTCTGGATTAGAGATATCTTCGAACAAATGCTGCATCGTTTCATAATTTGCATTACCTTCTACAGGTATCGCATCATTGCAAGCATGTATCATGCGTTTTTGAGTCGCAACTGAAAAATCAAGTTTATGGCCTGCAGCTTCAGCAAGTCTTTCAAAGAAGACTCGTTGTGCAAGCCCATTCCCATCTCTAAATGGATGTATATAGTTGAGAAAGGAAAAAAGCTTCGTTGCTTCATCAACAAATTCTTCACGCGATAAGCCTTGTAAATTATTTTTTTTCGAAAGCACTTGATCAAATTTATGTAAACTTTTTGGAACTGCTTTACTCTTTTTAAAAAAAGCATTTGAATTTGGTATTTGCATCTTTGAGATGTTAGCAGCTACGCCATTTTTAAATTTAAATGTAAGATCACGCGTACAGCCAGCCCATTCGAACGTATCTTCAAATAAACATTTATGAATATGTTTCAAATAAGAGGAATTAAACTTATTTGGTAGAGCTTCTTGACGCAAACGAATAATCGCTTGCTCTGAATGATACGCGCTCTTTTCATGAAGAGCTTGAGAATTCTTTATTCCATATTTATTGATTAATACATCACTGTTAGGATAAGTATAATCACAACCAAAAGAAGGCAAATCTTTTCTTTTTGAAGGCTTTAAAATTACTCTTAAAGATTTTTTTCTCATATTGCTCAGAGCTAATTATATTGAAAATTAAGAATATCCTTTGATATCTGCAGTATCAAAATTGATTCCTTCGATAGAAATCACTGTCATCAAGCAACGGGAGTCTAATGCAATCACATGCTGATTGACATGACGAACATAAGGAATAAATTCCTCAGGTAGAGATTCCCGTTTCATCACTGACAGTTGTCTCACTTATTTTAGCTCCTTGTATGTACGGACAAGACGGAGAGGAGACGTAGATCCTCCACCCCATCTTGTCAGGTTTTTTTGTTTCCCTCGAGTATTGAGCCACGCGAATAAAACACGAAATTGGTTATGATCGCGTTTTGTGATTTCGCGTAAAATAAAATGCAAACCAACTCCAAGACCGATCATTGAAAAGCTGCTTGTTATGATAAAAAGAGTAGATGTTGCCATGACATTTAAGGCCATTGCTTCTACGGTAACACCTGCAAACATCGCTGGTCGTGTGCAAGCAAGAAAAAGAGTATCTTCATTCATTTATGATGAACTCCCCATTAATAGCGTAACAAGAGCCGAAGCACCAAAAACAATACCAATACCAAGAACACAATATGCTGCTTTGCGTAAATCAATAACACCATACATCCAACCAATACCCGCAGCGGCAACACAGATCGTTGCAATGAGCTTCGCTGTTGTCCCTGTCATCATTGTAACAATATTCCGCAAAACCGTATCAAGATTTCCCATACCGGCAGCAGCAGAATTAGCATACGCAGGGGTTAACACTGCAAACATTGATAAAAGTAGCGCAAAAGCGATATAATAAATATGCTTAGATATAATGTTTGGCATTTAATCTCCTCTTCAGAAAGAATATTGATTACAAACTGACATCATATTACTTTTACAAATTTAAAAACCTTAAAACTACAGGCCTACAATTTTAAGATTCTTTAATCGCAAGTGTTCTACTAAACTATCACAAAAATTCTTTACTAGAATTCCCCGACTAAGAGACAGAAATTAATCAAATCTATAACCAAAAAGCCTAACGTAGATATTGTTATTTTATCAAAATGACAATATCAAGAGCGTAAAATAATGTTTTTCTTTGCAAAATGTGTTTAATTTGCAACAAATGCTGTTGAGACACTTTCTTTAAGATCTAGGAAAAAAGCAGAGATGCATAAAAAATTATAGGATATAGAAACAATAAGGATTGGGCAAATGCGATTTAAATCGATTATTCTTGTCTACATTATCTGCTCTATAGGAATATGGATAATAAGCCAAAACCATTACAAAACAGATCTAGATATTCTCGAACCATTAAAAATGCAAGAAAACCAAGATACAATGGAGATCAAGATCGAACAAAATAAGCACTATGAAACAAGTGTGCCAAAAAAATTAGAAGAAAATGACCCAGGTCTCAATTGGATCAATAGCGATTCAAATAATCATGAAGGTGTGTTTAATGGTATCGCATCTGTGACTAGTGGTGTCACATTTAAATTAATAATTCCTGCTGAACAACCTCAGCATAAACCTATCGTCCGAAATATTCACTTATATGGTGTAGATACATGTGCACCCCGTCAAAAAGCAAAATTAGATAATCAAGAATGGCCATGTGGAGCTGTCACAACAGCATGGCTGGTCACAAAAACTCTAGGACATAACTTATCTTGTAAACAAGCTGTTATAGAAAAAGAAACTCACTATGCTCAGTGCTTTGTGCAAGGAGTCGATCTAGCAGAAATAGGGCTTGCAGAAGGCATGCTGATCCTATCAAAAGACAATAAACATTCAGTTCCAACAACATATTTAAGTGCTGAACAAAACGCCTATAACAATAAAATTGGCCTTTGGTCTAGCAACTTTACTGAGCCTATACAGTGGCGCAAAAAGTATGGAACCTATAACCCTTCCGATAACTACCATCAGTTCATGTCTGAATCAAAATAAAATGCAGAAATATTCCATTAAACTTCAAAATACAAAAATAAACCAAACATAATTTTTGAAAAATAGTCTAAACGCGTAATGATAATAATCTTCTCATCGCTAGTTTCAAATGATCTCCTAATAAACATGCCTTATAAAAATCTATTTGATAGAAGGATAATCCTCTAATGAGAATGCTCTAGCATTCCATCACAATCAAACAAAAATTTTCATTCTTATATTAAACAGAATAATACATATCAAATTCAACGGGATGAGGGGTTGTTTCATAGCGCAGAACTTCTTTTAGCTTTAATTCAATAAAGGAATTAATTTGGTCATCATCAAAAACATCGCCAGATTTAAGAAAATCGCGATCTTTATCAAGAAATTCAAGTGCTTCGCCTAGGCTTCTAGAAACTGTAGGAATGTCTTTGAGCTCTTTCGGTGGCAGATCATAAAGATCTTTATCCATAGCTGGACCAGGATGTATCTTATTCTTTATACCATCTAGACCAGCCATAATAAGCGCTGAAAAGGCCAAATATGGATTCGATGATGCATCCGGAAAACGAATTTCTACACGTTTTGAATGCGGTGAAGCACCAAATGGAATACGACATGCTGCAGAACGATTGCGTGCAGAATAGGCAAGAAGGACAGGGGCTTCATACCCAGGAACTAAGCGTTTATAAGAATTAGTTGATGGGTTTGTGAAAGCATTGAGTGCTTTTGCATGCTTGATAATACCACCAATAAAAAATAAACAAGTCTCTGATAGCCCAGCATATTCATTACCTGCAAATATTGGTTGTTTATCTTTCCAAATTGATATGTGGATATGCATACCTGAACCGTTATCACCTAGAATTGGTTTGGGCATAAAGGTTGCTGTTTTTCCATAACTATTGGCGATTTGATGTACGGCATATTTAAAAATTTGCATTTTATCAGCTTCACGAACCAGTGTATCAAATCGAATACCTAATTCATGCTGAGCTGCAGCTACTTCATGATGATGTTTTTCAACATGTACACCCATATCCTTTAACGCAGTAAGCATTTCAGAACGCATATCTTGGCAAGAATCAATAGGAGGGACTGGAAAATAACCACCTCCCATGCGTGGGCGATGACCAAGATTGCCCATTTCATATTCAGTATCATCATTTGACGGATTTTCACTTGAATCAAGTTTAAAACCTGTATTGTAAGGATCAATTTTATAGCGTACGTCATCAAAAATAAAAAATTCAGCTTCTGGTCCTATATAAATTGTATCACCGATCCCTAAAGATTTCATATAAGCTTCAGCTTTTTTAGCAATAGAACGTGGATCTCTATGATAGAACTCTCCTGAAACAGGATCAAGTACATCACATAATATGATCAAAGTCGATTGAGCAAAAAAAGGATCAATGTGAGCTGTTTCTGCATCTGGCATTAAGACCATATCGGATTCATTAATTGCTTTCCAACCAGCAATTGAAGAACCATCAAACATAACACCGTCGGTGAATGTATCTTCGCAAATTTCAGCAATATCCATTGTAACATGATGCAATTTGCCTTTTGGATCAGTAAAACGTAAATCAACAAAGCGTATATCATTATCTACAATTTGTTTAAGAATGTCTGAAACGGTTGTCATATTCAATTTCCTTATTGGATTGAGGTGAATAGAAAATATAAAAATTTTATAGATATTTAAAGAGCATCAATGCCAGTTTCACCAGTTCGAATACGAATGACGTCATCGATAGGTAAAACAAATATTTTTCCATCTCCTATGTTTTTTGTTTGAGCTGTTTTACGGATTGCTTCAATTGCTTTCTCTAGGATTTCATCAGGAACAACCACTTCAACTTTGACTTTAGGTAAAAAATCAATAATATATTTTGCACCTCGGTAAAGCTCTGTCTGTTCTTTTTGGCAACCAAAACCTTTTGCCTCCGTTATTGTGATACCTTGTAGACCAATTTCTTGAAGCGCTTCTTTTACTGCATCAAGCTTAAAAGGTTTTATGATGGCTTCAATTTTTTTCATACTGAGATTATCTCCAATGATTTTATTTTATTAATTTATATATCATTATACTATATTTACGATTACGATAATGAGATGTATCAAAAAAGTACTTTTTCACGAAAAAATCAAAAATAAGGCATTTTATTCTTATTAGAAATAACTATATTGCATTATAAAATGTAGCGCTATTGTTTTATAGGATAAAAAATATAAAATTTATAAAAGATAATAATGGTGTAAATTAAGGCGTTATTTTTTATTAGTGCTTTATTAGATAATTGATAATTTTGTGATTTATTTTAAAATTTTAAATTATGTAAAGGTCGACGTAGCAAGAGTTCTTTTAGAAATTTACCAGTATAAGAACAAGGGACATTAATAATGTCTTCAGGGCGGCCGACAGCAACAATCTCACCTCCATTATCTCCACCTTCTGGCCCCAGATCAATAATCCAATCAGCTGTTTTTATGACTTCAAGATTATGTTCAATGACTATAACTGTATTACCTTGCTCGACTAGTTCATGGAGTACTTCAAGAAGCTTAGAAATATCGTGAAAATGTAAACCAGTTGTTGGTTCGTCTAAGATGTAAAGTGTGCGCCCGGTTGTTTTGCGTGAAAGTTCTTTAGCGAGTTTTACACGCTGAGCTTCACCACCAGAAAGTGTTGTGGCTTGTTGCCCGATTTTAATATAACCAAGACCAGCTTTAACAAGGATGCCGAGTTTGTTGTGAATAGAAGGAATAGCTTGAAAAAAATCTTCTGCTTTTTCAACTGTCATGTCAAGTATATCAGCAATGGATTTACCTTTAAATTTCACTTCAAGTGTTTCTCTATTGTAGCGTTTTCCTTGGCATACATCGCAAGTAACATAGACATCAGGTAAGAAATGCATTTCGATTTTGATAACACCATCTCCTTGACATGCTTTACAACGTCCTCCTTTAACATTAAATGAGAAACGTCCAGCTTGATAACCGCGAGCTTTTGATTCCGGGAGTTCTGCGAACCAATCGCGAATTTGAGTGAAAATGCCAGTATAAGTTGCTGGGTTGGAGCGTGGGGTACGTCCAATAGGTGATTGGTTGATATCAATTACCTTATCAAGAAACTCTAGTCCTTCAATTTTATCGTAGCTTGCTGGGATTTGATGGCTTCCCATGATATGACGTGATGCCGCTTTGAAGAGGGTTTCAATAAGAAATGTTGATTTTCCTCCACCAGAAACACCAGTTATGCAAGTAAAAGTTCCGAGAGGAATATTTACATTGATATTTTTCAAATTATTACCTCTGGCTCCAATTACTTTAAGTGTTTTTGATTTTGATATTTTGCGTCGTTGAGTAGGAAAATTAATTGTCATTTTTCCTGAGAGATATTGACCTGTAAGTGAAGATGGATTGTTTATAATTTTTTGTGGGGGGCCTTGAGCTATGATTTCTCCACCATGGACGCCTGCAGCAGGACCAATATCGACAATATGATCCGCGGTGAGAATAGCATCTTCGTCATGCTCAACAACAATGATTGTATTGCCAAGATTGCGTAGATGACATAGCGTCTTTAAAAGACGTTCATTATCACGTTGATGTAAGCCAATGGATGGTTCATCTAATACGTATAAAACTCCTGTGAGACCAGAGCCAATTTGCGAGGCTAGTCTAATACGCTGACTTTCTCCACCTGAAAGTGTACTTGAAGCTCTGGATAAGGTAAGATATTCGAGTCCCACACGGTTCAAAAATGTTAAGCGCTCACAGATTTCTTTTAAAATTCGTGCTGATATATTGCGCTGTTTTTCATTGAGATATTGATGAACGTTGGAAAACCAATGACTTGCTTTTAAAATGGAAAGTTCTGATATTTGCCCAATATGCATTCCATGGATTTTGATAGCAAGTGCTTCTGGTTTTAAACGGTAACCATTACAAGTTGGGCAGAGTGAAGAAGATATATAAGGTTCAATGTCTTCATGAAAATGTGTAGAATCTGTTTTTTTCCATTGTTGCTCCATGTTTGGAATAACACCTTCGAAGGTTTTTTTTGTAGTGTAAGACTGTACATCATCTTCATAGAAAAAGGAGATCTCTTTTTTTGTTCCATATAAAATAGCGTGTTGTGCTTCATTTGAGAGCGTGGACCACTTATCTGTGAGCTTAAACCCATAAACCCTTCCTAATGCTTCTAAAGTTTTATGATGATAAGATGAGGATGATTGGGACCAAGGAGCAATAGCTCCAGCTTTTAAAGTAAGATTTTCATTTGGTATGATTTTTATCGGATCGATTACTTTTTTTGTACCAAGTCCATCACAAGCAGGGCAAGCGCCAAAAGGACTGTTGAATGAAAACAAGCGTGGTTCAATTTCAGGAATTGAGAAACCAGATATAGGACAAGCAAACCTTTCTGAAAAAATGAGTCGTTTGTGGGTTTCATTTGTTGATTTATTGAAAGATCCTTTTACAGTTTCATTTTCTGTTAAAAGCTGATCTGCCATTTCAGCAATTACAAGCCCGTCTGCTAATTGTAAGCAAGTTTCTATACTATCAGCTAGTCGAGCAGTAATATCATTACGCACGATAATGCGGTCTACTACTACATCTATATCATGTTTATATTTTTTATTAAGAGGAGGTATATCAGTTATTTCATAAAATTTTCCATCAACTTTTGCACGTTGAAATCCTTTTTGTAAAAGTTCTGTTAGTTCTTTTTTATATTCACCTTTTCTTCCTCTAATTAAAGGCGCCATAATAAAAATGCGAGTACCTTCTGGAAGTGTCATAATTTGGTCAACTATTTGACTCACTGTTTGGCTCTCAATAGGGAGGCCCGTAACAGGTGAATAAGGGATACCAATACGAGCAAAGAGCAGGCGCATATAATCGTAGATTTCAGTGACAGTACCAACTGTTGAACGAGGATTGCGGGTGGTTGTTTTTTGTTCAATGGAGATAGCAGGGGAAAGTCCATCTATTTGATCGACATCTGGTTTGTGCATCATTTCCAAAAACTGGCGTGCATAAGTGGAAAGGCTTTCAACATAACGACGTTGGCCTTCAGCGTAAATTGTATCAAAGGCTAAAGATGATTTCCCTGAACCGGAGAGACCCGTTATGACAATGAGTTTATCACGGGGGAGGTCAAGATTAATATTTTTTAGGTTATGTTCACGTGCGCCGCGAATAGAGATATATTTTTGATGAGACATATTAATCCTTGGCACATATTAGCAAAACTTAAATCATGAATATGAAATAAGATTATTTTTTGAAAATTACAATGTGTTCAATTGCTGCATTTAGAAAAGAATGCAGACTTTGGTAAATGAAGAAAGTTAAGGTAGTAGTTTAGTTAAGGTAGTAGTTTAGTTAAGGTAGTAGTTTTTTGTGTTTTATGTAAAATAAACTATACGTTGATGTTCGATTTTGTTATAATATAAATGGTTTGAAATTGTGGAGTTTATACAATGGCTGGGAGCCTTAATAAAGTTATTTTAATCGGTAATCTTGGTGCAGACCCTGAAATTCGTCGATTGAATTCTGGTGATCAGGTAGCAAATTTACGTATTGCTACTTCAGAGAGTTGGCGTGATCGCAATACGAATGAACGTAAAGAGCGGACAGAATGGCACAATATCGTTATTTTTAATGAAAATCTGATTAAAGTTGTTGAGCAATATTTAAAAAAGGGAAGTAAAATTTATATTGAAGGTCAGTTGCAGACACGTAAATGGCAAGATCAAAATGGAAATGATCGTTATACAACGGAGATTGTTTTACAAAAATACCGTGGTGAACTACAAATGCTTGATAGCCGTGGGGTAGGGAGTGGAGAGCAAATATCCAATGTGAATCAGTCAAGCAGTGGTTTTGATCAAAGAGATGATTTTGATCAGAAAAATACTCAATTAGAAGGAAATTTTTCACATCAATTGGATGATGATATTCCTTTTTGATACCTTTAGTAGCGATATTCTATTTCAGAAGTATTTGTATATTTTATCATATATGTTTATTTTACTTTTTATTGAGGAGCGTGCGCGTTATTCATTGCATATACGATTTTTAATAAAAGAAAATAACGTATTGAAAATTATCATTAAATGTTTACTTTTTGTAAAGAGCTGAATTAGCATTTTGCAATTTTTTTCGATATAAAAGATCAAAATGATTCTTTTTTGAAAGTATTGAAGTTGTGACCGATCTTACTACACAATCAGAACATGATGTCCTGACTGGTATTGAACCAGTTAGTATTATTGAAGAAATGCAACGCTCTTATCTCGATTATGCGATGAGCGTTATTGTATCGCGTGCATTACCTGATGTGCGCGATGGTCTTAAGCCTGTTCATCGGCGTATTCTTCATGCGATGAATGAAATGGGGCTTTCTTTTAATAAATCTTATCGTAAGTCAGCAGGTGTCGTTGGGGAAGTTATGGGGAAGTTTCATCCCCATGGTGATGCTTCAATTTATGATGCATTGGTGCGTATGGCACAGGATTTTTCTTTACGAAATCCATTAATTGATGGACAAGGAAATTTCGGTTCTGTGGATGGTGATCCTCCTGCTGCAATGCGTTATACAGAGTGTCGTTTAGAAAAAGTTGCAGAAGAACTTTTAGCTGATATCGATAAAGAGACGGTTGATTTTCAAGATAATTACGATGGACGTGAGCGTGAACCTATAGTTTTACCAGCACGTTTTCCTAATCTTTTAGTTAATGGATCAGGTGGGATTGCTGTAGGAATGGCAACCAATATTCCTCCACATAATCTTGGTGAAGTCATTAATGGATGTATTGCTTTAATTGACAATCCTAATATAACACTTGATGAAATAATTGAAATTATTCCTGGTCCGGATTTTCCTACAGGTGGTATTATTCTCGGTCGTTCAGGTGTTCGTTCAGCTTATGAAACAGGACGTGGTTCAATTATTATGCGTGCTAAGGTTGATATTGAAGAAATTCGCAATAACCGACAGGCAATTATTGTAAGCGAAATTCCTTATCAGATTAATAAAGCAACGATGATTGAGAAGATAGCTGAATTAGTACGCGATAAGCGCATCGAAGGAATCTCTGATCTGCGTGATGAGTCTGATCGTGATGGATATAGGGTTGTTATTGAACTTAAGAGAGAAGCTGTTGCGGATATTGTTTTGAATCAACTATACTGCTATACGCCATTACAAACTTCTTTTGGCTGTAATATGGTCGCGCTGAATGGGGGAAAGCCTGAGCAAATGACGTTGCTTGATATGCTTCGTGCTTTTGTTTCTTTTCGTGAAGAGGTGGTCAGTCGGCGCACAAAATATCTTTTGCGTAAGGCGCGTGAGCGTGCGCATGTTTTAGTTGGCCTTGCTATTGCGGTTGCAAATATTGATGAAATTATAGCATTAATTCGCACAGCACCTGATCCTCAGACGGCGCGTGTACAGTTAATGGAGCGGCGTTGGTTGGCAGCTGATGTAGCATCTTTAATTAAGCTTATTGATGATCCTCGTCATATTATCCATGAGGATAACACATATAATTTATCTGAAGAACAAGCTAGAGCTATTCTGGAGTTACGTTTACAGAGGCTTACTGCACTTGGACGTGATGAAATTGCTGATGAGTTAAATAAAATTGGGGTAGATATTACAGATTATCTTCATATTTTGTCGTCACGTTTACGGATTATGGGCATTGTGAAGGATGAACTAAGTACTCTTCGCGAGGAATTTGTGACTCTCCGGCGCACTGTCTTTGGTTTTGGTAATGCTGAGATGGACAATGAAGATCTAATTGTGCCAGAGGATATGGTGGTAACGGTTAGCCATAGTGGTTATATTAAACGTGTACCTCTCAATACATATCGTGCTCAGCGTCGTGGGGGTAAAGGGCGTTCTGGTATGTCCACAAAGGATGAGGATTTTGTAACGCGCTTATTTGTGAGTAATACACATACACCCGTTCTTTTCTTTTCATCACGAGGGATCGTTTATAAAGAAAAGGTTTGGCGTTTGCCTATTGGTACACCGCAGTCGCGTGGGCGCGCGTTGGTCAATATGCTTCCTTTACAGGAAGGAGAGCGTATAACAACAATTATGCCATTGCCAGAAGATGAAGCAAGTTGGAGTGAATTAGATGTTATGTTTGCAACAACTCGTGGAACAGTACGCCGCAATAAATTATCGGATTTTATTCAGGTAAATCGTAATGGTAAAATTGCCATGAAACTTGATGACGAAGATGAAATTTTGTCTGTAGAAACTTGTACAGAGCGTGATGATGTTGTTCTGACAACAGCCAATGGACAATGTATTCGTTTTCCAGTCATTGATGTTCGTGTTTTTGTGGGACGTAATTCGGTAGGGGTACGTGGTATCAATATGGTTGATGGTGATAAGGTTATTTCTATGACTATTTTAGAGCATGTTGAGGCAACGTCAGTGGAGCGTTCTGCTTATATTAAACGTGCAATTAATGAGCGACGTTCTGCTGGTGCGGATACGGAAGATGTTGTAATTGTTGATGAAGATGAAGATGAAGATGGAGATGAAACAGAACTAACAGATGAGCGTTATGCAGAGCTTGCTGCTCGTGAACAAATGCTTTTAACAGTTAGTGAGTTTGGATACGGAAAGCGATCTTCTTCCTACGAATTTCGTATTTCAGGGCGCGGTGGAAAGGGGATTCGCGCAACTGATCCAAATAAAACTGTTGAAATTGGTAAGCTAGTAGCAGCCTTTCCAGTAGAAGCGCAAGATCAAATAATGCTGGTTTCAAATGGAGGACAACTTATTCGAGTTCCTATTGAGGGGATTCGTATAGCTGGTCGTTCTACAAAAGGAGTAACAATTTTTAATACAGCAAAGGGTGAAAAAGTTGTATCGGTTGAGCGCATTTCTGATCCTGAGGATGATGCCAATCAATTAGATGATGACAGTGAAAAACATTCTGGTATGGTTGATATTAATTAAGATAAATAACTCTAAAATCATCGGAAAAAATAGATGACAGTTGCTCTTTATGCAGGATCTTTTGATCCTATTACAAATGGTCACCTTGATATTTTGCGAAGTAGTTTAGTTTTAGCTAATAAAGTGGTGATGGCTATTGGTATACAAGCTATAAAAAAGCCATTTTTTAGTTTTGAAGAGCGTGTTGATTTAATTGCACAAGTGAGAAAAGATATATTGAATATAGGTTCTGATCGGTTACAAGTTATTTCATTTGACAATCTCCTTATTGATAAAGCGCGTGAAATTGGTGCTTCATTTCTTATTCGTGGATTGCGTGATGGTACTGATTTTGATTATGAAATGCAGATGGCGGGAATAAACGAAATGATGGCTCCTGAGTTGCAAACGATTTTTTTACCAGCAAGTATTTCTAGCCGTATGATAAGCTCTACATTGGTGCGTCAAATTGTCACTATGGGAGGAGATATTACGCCTTTTGTTCCTCCAAATGTTGCACAAGCTTTGTATTCAAAATTTAAATCTCAAAGGGAAGAATGATTGTGTTTTTTAGAATTTTTACTTTTTTAACATGTTTTTTTTACTTATTTTCATTTAGTGCTGCTGCAGATGAGCATAATATTCTTGTTTTATCTCTTAAAAATGGTGATGTAATTATTCAGTTGCGACCAGATCTTGCACCAAAACATGTTGCTCGAATTAAGAAACTAACAGAAGAAGGTGCTTATAATAATGTCGTATTTCATCGCGTTATTCCTGGTTTTATGGCTCAAACTGGTGATGTGAAATTTGGAAAAAAAGATAGTGTTGATTTTGATCTGAAAAATGTTGGTAAAGGTGGTTCAGACTATTCTAATTTACCAGCAGAGTTTTCAAAGCAACCTTTTAAACGTGGTGCTGTTGGTATGGCTCGTTCACAAGATTTAAATTCAGCAAATTCTCAATTTTTTATTTGTTTTGATGATGCTACTTTTTTAAACGGTCAATATACTGTTGTTGGAGAAGTTGTAAAAGGAATGGAAGTTGTTGATAAAATTAAAAAAGGAACTGCAGATAATAATGGGTCTGTAACAGATCCTGATGTTATTAATGCTGCTTATTTACAAATTGAGAAAAAAGTAGAAGTAGAAATAAAGGAATGACGCTATGGTCGAGCCTAAAGATCCAGAAAATACTTTAATTCTTGAAACAACAAAAGGAGAAGTAGTAATTGAGCTTTTCTCTGATTTAGCTCCTGCTCATGTTACACGTATCAAAGAACTTGTGCGTGAGGGCGCCTATGATAATGTTGTTTTTCATCGTGTTATTGACGATTTCATGGCTCAAACTGGTGATGTTCAGTTTGGCAAAAAAAATGGTCAGAAATTTAATTTGTCACGTGTTGGTATGGGTGGTTCAGATAAACCCGACTTAAAAGCAGAGTTTTCAAATCTTCCTCATAAACGTGGGACAGTTTCTATGGCACGTAGCCAGAATCCAAATTCGGCTAATTCGCAGTTTTTTATTTGTCTCGCAGATGCTCCTTGGCTTAATCGTCAATATTCTATATGGGGACAAGTGCTTAAAGGTATGGAAAATATTGATAAAATTAAGCGCGGTGAGCCTGTTGTAGATCCAGATGCAATTATTAAAGCTACAATTGCTGCAGATGCCAAATAATAGAGATGTTATGTAACATTTTTTGCAATTTTACAGCATGAAGTCTGCATATAAATAACGTCTTTTCGTGCAGAAAGAGTTTTGAATGTTGAGATTTCAAAATAGAAAATTGTACTAGAAACTTTTTTATCTAGGTAAAAATATATTTTTCATAAGATTTTTATCATTTTCTAAAGATTTTCAATTAAAAGAGGGTTATTGGCTAGTATCATAAAATATTAGATATTTTTTATTGCACTCAATAATTTTTTTATTTTATTAATCGTTTAATAGCTGATTTTTTTGACTAGTTTTAGTGTTAGTGAATAAAAGAGATCCATAATTTGTAGCTGCAGTAAAGAAGCCATTGCTTTTATTTTAGTAGTGATATGGGATCCTGAAATTAAAAAGATAAAAATGATGATAAAAGCATTTCACTATGAAAAAAATCTCAAGATGGATATGCTCGCCAAGGCGAAATTATAACAGGACGAGGACGTATTCGCACACCTGCATTTATGCCAGTTGGAACGGTTGGAACCGTTAAGGCTATGTATATAGACCAATTACACGCTCTTGGTGCAGATATTATTTTAGGTAATACTTATCATTTGATGTTACGACCGGGAGCTGAGCGTGTTGCGCGTTTAGGAGGATTGCACAAATTTATTCGTTGGTCTGGGCCTATTTTAACGGATTCTGGTGGTTTTCAGGTTATGTCTCTTTCGGGGATATGTAAGATTACGGAGCAGGGTGTTATTTTTCGCTCTCATATTAATGGGGCCTATTACGATATGAGTCCAGAACGTTCTATCGAAATCCAAGGTCTTCTTGATTCTGATATTCAAATGCAGCTTGATCAGTGTATTGCATTACCGGCATCAGAGAGAGAAATAGAAGCTGCTATGGAACTTTCATTGCGTTGGGCACAGCGTTGTAAAAAAGTTTTTGGTGATCAACCAGAAAAAGCAATGTTTGGTATTGTTCAAGGCGGAGATAATATGAAATTACGTGAACGCTCTGCTCAAGCATTAAAAGAAATGGACTTGAAAGGCTATGCTATTGGAGGGCTTGCGGTTGATGAGCCTCAGGATGTTATGACCGCTGTTCTAGATGTTACTTGTTCAATTTTACCGGAGGATAAGCCTCGTTATCTCATGGGTGTAGGGATGCCAGATGATATCTTAAAAAGTGTAGCTCGAGGGGTAGATATGTTTGATTGTGTTATGTCAACACGTGCAGGCCGTCATGGCTTAGCTTTTACTCGTTTTGGAAGAATTAATTTGCGAAATGCACGTTATGCAGAAGATCCAAATCCTCTTGATCCACAGTAGCCTTGTTCTGCTGCACGTGATTATAGTTGCGCTTATTTGCATCATTTAATCAAATCTGGTGAATCTCTTGGAGGCATGTTGTTGACTTGGAATAATCTTTTTTATTATCAGCAACTTATGCAAGGTATTCGTGATGCTATTCAAGCAGGACGTTACGCCGACTTTTGCTCCGATACAGTAGCCTTATGGATGCAAGGACAATAAGGTCCGTAAAGAAAATTGTATTAAAAAAAGATATTCATATAGCTCTTTTAGGGAATATAAATGGCTACCTTAAGGTAAATATGCGGTGTGGTTATTTATTTCTCTATGATATACTCTATCGAACAAAAATTATTGCTCCGGCACGCACTACCTGATCCGGAGAGAAGCAGTTTATTTTCTGTTTCTAATCACTATCTAAATTAACAATGTTAATTCTAAGTTAGTAAATCCTTAAAGAAGTATGAAAATTACCTTTTTAATATGCTTTTTGTTTATTTTTATAAAACATCATGAAAGTAAAACGTAAAAGTTGTATATTCTTTTTGTTTCAAGAAATTGCTTTTGATATTAAAAACGTATTATTTGCTCATTTTACAGCATATTTAATAGAATAATATTTAGTGTAAAAATAATAAGACAAAGATTTTCTAAGGATAAAATTCTTTCATGTCTTTTAGAATTGATTTTAAAACCAAGCATTTGGGCATTTTAGCTCTTGCAGTAGGAAGCTTTGCTATTGGTACTGCTGAGTTTGTTGCAATGGGTTTACAACCGGAGATGGCGCGTAGCTCACATGTTAGTATTGCTACAGCCGGACAATATATTTCTTCTTATGCTTTAGGAGTTGTGATTGGAGCACCTATTTTAGCTATCGTAACAGCTAAGCTGCCACATAAGGCTATTTTGATAGGGTTGATGTTTTGTTATGCTTTAGCGAATATTATTAGTTCATTTTTTTCTGTCCTTAACGTATTGGTAATCTTACGATTTATCAGTGGTCTTCCACATGGCATTTATTTCGGTATTGCAACTATGGTCGCCTCTTCAATGGTAGAAAGAAATGAACGGTCAAAAGCTGTTGGTAGTGTTATGCTTGGTTTGACAATTGCAACAGTTATTGGAGCACCGAGTGCAACTTGGATTGGTCAACTTGTTGGTTGGCAGTTTGCATTTCTTCTTGTAGGTATTATTTCTTTGATGTGTTGTTTTCTTATTTGGAAATTTTTACCTTCTGTTTCTAACATTACTAAAACAAGCATTTTAAACGAATTAAGTGCATTAAAGAAAAAAGAAGTATGGTTTCTTTTGGCGATGGTTTCAATTGGTGCATCAGGATTATTTTCTGTTTTTACGTATATTAAGTCAACATTGCTTTATATTTCTAATGTTTCTCTTGAATGGGTACCATTTATTATGCCATTGATGGGATTGGGAATGGTTGTGGGTAATATTTTAGGTCCTAAATTTGCAGTTAAGATTGGTTCTTCAGCAACGATATTTTTTGCTATGCTTTGGAGTACATTCGTTTTTTTTCTTTTTTTCTTTTTATCATATACTCCGCTAACAGCAGCATTAGGATGTTTTCTTATTGGGACTTCTTTTGCATCTATGCCTTCTATACAAGCAAAAATCATCGATATTGCTATGCCTGCACAGATGTTAGCAAGCGCTTTGATGCAATCTGCTTTTAATATTGCGAATGCTATTGGAGCGGAATTTGGAGCATGTATTTTGAAATTAGGCTATAGTTATGAACACACAGCTATCCTTGGAGGTATTTTAACTTTGTGTGGATTGCTGATGTTCTGTTTTTTGTGGCACATGGAAAAATATAATCAGTATTTTCCTAAGTAAAGTTGAAAAGATTTTTAAAGTTATTTTAGCCTCTTATATATAAGCGTAGGAATCATCAAAAGAGAGCAGCATAGTAGTGACTTCGATAAAAAATAACACGGCACAGATAATAAAAAGTATTCATATAGAGAAAGATTGCTGTTAGAGCGAATCATAGAATTTGTATTTGAACGATTTAATAATTTATAGAAAAAACTCAAAGTTTTCTATTTAGAAAACTTTGAGTGTGGAATGATGCTAGTGAGTCATTTCTTTTTTTAGGTTTTCATTAATTTTATCAAGAAATCCTGTTGTGGATAGCCATTTTTTTTCGGGACCGATTAAAATAGCGAGATCTTTTGTCATGAAACCTTCTTCAACAGTATTAATACAAACTCTTTCCAATGTAGTAGCAAAGTTTTTTAATTTTTCATTATTATCAAGCTTAGCACGATGTGTTAGTCCACGTGTCCAAGCAAAAATAGAAGCAATAGAATTTGTTGATGTTTCTTTATTATTTTGGTGCTGACGGTAATGACGCGTTACTGTACCATGAGCAGCTTCTGCTTCAACAGTTTTACCATCTGGTGTCATCAGAACAGAAGTCATTAGACCAAGAGAACCAAATCCTTGAGCAACGATATCTGATTGAACATCACCATCATAATTTTTACATGCCCAAACGTAACCACCTGACCATTTAAGCGCAGAAGCCACCATGTCATCGATGAGACGATGCTCATAATATAATTTACGATTTTCAAATTCGGTTTTAAATTCTGAGTCAAATATTTCTTGAAAGATATCTTTAAAACGACCATCATAGGCTTTTAAAATAGTATTCTTGGTCGAAAGATAGACAGGGACATTGCGTTGAAGTCCGTAATGAAAGGACGCGCGGGCGAAGTCGCGAATTGATTCATCAAGATTATACATTGCCATTGCAACTCCTGCACTTGGAGCATTAAAGACATCATGTTCAATAATTTGGCCATCATCGCCAACAAATTTAATACTTAATTTTCCTTTATTCGGAAATTTGAAATCTGTTGCTTTATATTGGTCGCCAAAAGCATGACGTCCGACAATAATTGGTTTTGTCCAACCTGGAACGAGACGTGGAATATTTTTGCAGATAATAGGCTCACGAAAAATAACACCTCCTAAAATATTGCGAATTGTTCCATTTGGTGATTTCCACATTTTTGTTAAATTAAATTCTTTAACACGTGCTCCATCAGGAGTAATGGTTGCACATTTCACACCGACTCCATATTTTTTGATTGCATGAGCAGAATCAATTGTTATTTGATCGCTAGTTGCTTCTCTATTTTCAATGGAAAGATCATAATATTTAAGATCAATATCGAGATAGGGATGAATGAGTTTATCTTTAATATACTTCCAGATAATACGAGTCATTTCATCACCGTCGATTTCGACAATGGGGTTTGTCACTTTAATCTTTGCCATTAGGAGTCCCTTTATTGTATTGAAATAATATTTTTCCTATAGCACTTTCAGATCCATGATGGAAATTAAAAACAGAAATCTAGAAAAAGCTTTTTGTATATATAACTCAGTTTTTATTTTAAATATTTGTTCTTTTAATTCTTCCTTTTTATTTTGAAATCTTTTTATTTGTGTTATATCAATTACAGTATAGGGTATTATTGGGGTGTATCATTTAAATGGGGGAAATAATGGTTTCTATTAACTCGTTTCAAGTAAATCCAGGAATTGATAGCTACCAAAAACATAGCTCACATAAAGAGCAGAATTTAAGTCAGATACTTCAGGATACTATTCAGGTGCCATCTGCGCATATCAGTAATAAAAATATTATTCCTTCAGTTTTTCATGATACATTATCACGTCTTCAAGAGTTGCCCGATAATTCTAATAATAAAATTCAATTTACAGAAATCTTACCTTCTTTAATTAATAGTACTTATTCTCTTTCTTTATGGAACACTTTTGAAGTTGATGTATCACAATTTCAAGATTATGATGGCGTTCCAAATGGTCGTTTTCAGGTTTATGTTCCTTTAATAATGGACAGTAATCAATTGAAAAATCTGGTGCATTCTTTAGCAAGAGAAGGGAAATTACTTGGGGCACCACAAGCTTTATTTACAGCTTTAGAACACGATACTGCTAGAATATATAATCAATCAGATATAGAAAATCTTATTGGAAAGTCAGTCAATTGGAAACAAGGTAATGTGTTTGGTACAATGTGGGATCGCCGTATGATTGATGATCAGTTAATCCAACAGTTTCAACAGGAAGGTAAGCAAATATTTACAGGCTCTATAGGATCTCTTCGTTTTTCTATTATTTATTGAATATCACCATTAAGCTATATAGTTCTAAGAATATTGGCTTGTTTGCGTTAATTGGCTTGTTTGCATTAATAAGTACAAAGATTTATTTTATTACATGATAAAAATTCACAAGATTATTTAGAGATTACATTGGCCAAATAAAAAAATGATAAAATCAATACTTCACTTTCTTATCAAGGTGAGGGGTTTTATATTGTTGGTTTTGTTTACGTTTTTTCACTATTCTTCCCCTTTTTGTGGCTTTTTATCGTTTAATTTTTATTCCAACATTTTTATAGAAATAATAAAAAACATATTGACAATAAGTTAAATGATATTTGAAACACTCTGTATTTATTACTGTAAATAATAATCGTTAAGTTTTAAAAAAGCTGAAAGGTGTGCGCTGATCGTTTAAGGTGTGCATGGAAAAATCTCCTAGTTCTAAAGCTTTTACATCACAGAAGTACGAAAACGGAGTGATTAGTATAGACAATAAATCGAGTACAGAGTCGATAGATATTTCTCAAGAGGAACTACGAAAGTCTGTAGAGATGTCTATCAACGTATATATGATTAATGGGCTTTACATTCTTCCTGAGGAGTTTGCCTTTATAAAGAGGTATGTGATTGCAGCTGATAGTTTTTTACGCGATGATCTCTCATTTAGTGATTTTTCACTTAAAGATTTTTTACTTAGAGATTATTTGTTATTCAGAGATCTTACACGGAAGAAATTTAATATTCCGGTGGATAAGGTTTTGCTAAATGGCTATGTCTATGCTAATAGTTTAACGTTGAAAAATAAATATGAATTGCAGGGCATAGAGTTTCAAAATATGTGTGCCTATGATGTATCAGAAGCAGAGTATAGGCTTAAAAAAGAACCGCTACCAGAAAAGTTTGATTCATCTTATCTAAAATATCTTCATAAATGTTTGTTTGAGAAAACGTTCGAAAGGGCTAGGCATATCTGTGATATTCCATTTACATTTTTAGATGGCACAGTTACCACGGTGCCAGTCAATAATAAAATTAAAGACGGTTTAGAGAGAATCGATCAAATACTAGCCGAAAAGAATAATTTGAAAGGTTTATCACATAAAGAGTTTGTTTATGAAGCATCGATGATATTTGCTTTGTTTAGTAATTTAAGACCTTTTGCAGTTGGAAATGGATGCGCACAACGGATATTTATGGAACAAATAGCCGAAGCAGCAGGGTATAGGCTTGACTTCTCGGTTGTAACAGAACAACGCATGCGATCTGCTAATAATGCTGCGTTACCACGTGGTGGCAGAGCTGTAGGCAATATCACTCCTATGTGTCATCTATTTGAAGATATCTCCAATCCAGAAAAAGTGGATGTTTTAAGAGAATTCTTCATGAATGTCATAAGGAATGCGGGATCTTTTGATGAGTATGCAAAGGTGACAAATAGGGTTGTTGTAGTGCCAAATGAAGGTTCTACCTATACGGGTATTTGTAAAGGTTATAGCCTAGATTCCATCATGCTCATGATAAATAATAAGTATGTTATATGCAAAAAAGATTATTTTGCACCAGAAACATTAACAGCATTACGGCTTGGTGACAAACTTACTTTTAGAGCTTCTGTGCCAGAAAACTTTGAGAATATTCTTATTCCAGAAGAAAAAGTAGCTCCTTTGACGGAAAAAGAAATTGTTGCAAGAATTGCAGGTGATATTTTCGTTCAAAAGAGTCGACAAAAAATCAAAACTTTATCAAAATCTGTCTATAAAAGCTCGAAAATATTGGATGCTGATATCAATCTTGTTAATATAGATTCAGGTTTCGGTGAACAGTATATCAGACAGAATATGAGTCTTTTTAAATATATGTCTAAATTGGCAGGTACGGAAATATTGGGCATTGACAGTCCACGGCGCAAACAAGCTAAGAAAGATTACTTTAATCTCACTCAGGAATTTGATAATTATATAAGTATTGTAGTCTCTCGTAGAGAGCACATTCTTCAAGAGCACCAAGAAAAACAAGAACGTTGTCAGCAAGCGATAAAAATGCCTAGTCAAGCAGTGCAAAATATCCTTTCTATGTCTGAAGAAGATCAGATCAAAGCTTTAAATGCCAATCCCTCACTTTGCGGAGAAATTACAGGTCTTGTGGATAAAGTCAAAGATCGTCTTACATTTTAGGAGTATCAAACCCTTGATGATAGAGATTATGAGAAGCTCGCTGAAAGTGTCGGTATATCATTCAGTAGAGCACAGAAAGTCACAGAAATTATTAAGAAAGCTCAAAAAGTATGTCAGCTAACTAGAAGCAGAGCTCATGAATCGAAAAAAATGGAGCATAATCTATTACAAATATAAGATTTACATTTTTTATTTTTTTATATTCATGGGGGCAAAGCATTTGTGTAAAGTTTGTATTTATCTCGATTGTAATAATCTGAGGTACCATAATTTTTTGTTCAGCCAGTATTGGATTTATCAAAACAAAAAATAGCTCGGAAAGAACTTTCAATTTATAATGAGCTAAAAAGGAAAATATAAGCTCCTACTTCTTCATCTTTTAAAAAGATTAATAAAACAAACAGATTATGTGAAGGAAAGAAACTGGTACGCCCAAGGGGAATCGAACCCCTGTTTCCGCCGTGAAAGGGCGATGTCCTAACCGCTAGACGATGGGCGCAGACCAATGATGAGGCTTATAGAGAGGATCTTTTTACTTCGCAAGTCCTATAAGTGATTTTTTTTAAAAAAAATGCATTTTATTGAATTATTTTTTTGAGATATGCCTAGGAGATTATATAATCCAGGCTTATTTTACAAGATTTTAAATGATACAATATCTGATAACAATCGGTAATACATTTTAGTATACAACAATAGTAATACTTTTATTTTTTCTAATAAAAAAACAGATGAAGATGATCAAGTTAGGGATTTTATAATGTAATATACTTTTGAGTATTATTTTATTCGTTATTGTAGATTGATTCATAAAAAAGCATTACTAACATAAAAAGTCATTTCAAGAAGATCTGCATCTGCATTTTTTAATAAAAATGAAAATTGTTTATAGAACAATTGACTGAAGTATGGCGATTATATGTTTACTGATCCATTAATAAAACAATCACAAGCTACTGTTTATATAATGTAAATAAGCTGGAAGAAAATACGCATCGCGAAGCTGAAAATAATGTATATAAAGTGAAAAGAGTTCATTAAAGCAGATAAATATTTACAAGCTACAATCCTATATAAAGATTCCCAGGTTAGTTAATGAGTACTAAGAGGAATTAGATTATAGTTTTTTTCTTGTGAAAATCTTTCATCTTTGCAAAAGCTGTATTCTTGATATTTAAGAATAAAATGCTAATGTCGTTTTGTGAATACTAATTCAATAGGATTTTTTATATGACCCAATCAACTCAAAAGATCTTAAATGGACTCGATCGTATTTTAACCCTTGAATTAGTACGTGTGACTGAGTATGCCGCTGTTGCAGCTGCGCGTTGGCGAGGACGTGGTGATGAAAAAGCGGCCGATCAAGCTGCTGTGGATGCGATGCGTCGAGAACTTAATTGTTTACCTATTGATGGCATGGTTGTAATTGGTGAGGGAGAGCGTGATGAAGCTCCTATGCTTTATATTGGAGAAAAAGTAGGACTTCAAAATGGAGTAGCTGTTGACATCGCTCTTGATCCACTTGAGGGAACAACTATTTGTGCAAAAAATCTTGCTAATTCACTTGCTGTGATTGCAATTGCCCAAAAAGGGAATTTACTTTATGCTCCTGATGTTTATATGGAAAAGATAGCTATCGGTCCTGGTTATCCAAAGGGAGTGGTTGATATAGATGCGAATCCTGCCGATAATATTCATGCTCTTGCAAAAGCCAAAGGAATAGATGTTAATCAAATTACTGTCTGCATTATGGATCGGCCTCGTCATGCAGAATTGATTAATAAAGTGCGTATGACTGGTGCAGCAATTCGTTTAATTAGTGATGGAGATGTTGCTGCTGTTATTCATACAACTGATTCAGAGGCAACAGGTATTGATATTTATATGGGTATTGGTGGAGCACCAGAAGGTGTATTAGCTGCGGCAGCTTTACGTTGTACTGGTGGACAAATGCAAGGACGTTTACAATTTAATACAGAAGAACAAATTGCTCGTGCTGCCAAGATGGGGATTAAGAATCCTAATAAGGTTTATACAATGGAAGAAATGGCTAAGGGTGATGTTTTATTTGCAGCAACAGGTGTAACTGATGGTAATATGTTGTCTGGTGTTAAATTTACTCGTGATTATATTCAAACAGATAGTCTTGTAATGCGTTCACATACTGGTACAATTCGAAATATTAGAACACAACATAGAAATCAGTTGAAATTTGGCTGATGATTTTTAGCTGATATTGCATAAAAATAAGGACGCATTAATTAGAGAAATATATCTTTATAAATTTTTGAAGATATTTTTGTTTTTTATTATAGATACTATGATAATTGCACAGAGCGTACCCAGCCGTTTTTATCTTCTATATTTCCTTTTTGTATATCGATAAGTTGTGCGCGAAGTTCTTCTGTAATCTCACCATATACTTCATTTCCGATGATACATTCTCCACCTTTATATTTAATACGTCCGATTGCTGTTATAACAGCAGCTGTGCCACATGCAAAAGCTTCTTTAAGGTGACCATTTTGCACATCTTCTTTCAGTGAATCAAAAGAATAAGGGCGTTCTTCTATTGTTAAACCCATTTGTTGTGCTAACTTCAAAATTGAATGACGCGTTATTCCTGCTAGAATAGTACCGTTGAGTGCAGGTGTTACAAGTATATTATTAGCCATAATAAAGCAAATATTCATTCCACCAAGTTCTTCAATCCATTTTCGTTCAACCATATCAAGAAAAAGTACCTGACTACAATTATTTTGAGTTGCATTGTTTTGTGCGATTAAGCTTGCTGCATAGTTTCCGCCACATTTAGCAGTTCCTGTACCACCAGGGCCAGCACGGCTGTAGTCTGTTTCGAGCCATACGCTAATAGTTGTTTTTTGTCCTGTAAAATATGATTCAGCTGGAGATGCTATGACACAAAAGATATATTCTAGAGAAGGATGAACTTTCAATAGGCTGTCGTTGCCAAACATAAAAGGGCGTAAATAGAGGCTAGCATTTGGATGATTAGAAACCCATTTTTGATCAATTTTTACTAATTGGTTCACTGCATCCAAAAAGATATCCTTTGGTAATTCAGGCATAGCTAATCGTTTTGCTGATTCCATAAAACGTTGTGCATTAGCCTCAGGGCGAAATAGTAAAATACGTCCATCCTTTGCTCGATATGCTTTTAAGCCTTCAAAGATTCCCTGCGCATAATGCAAAATGACACTTGATGGACTAATTTCTAAAGGTTTGTATTGAGAAATAATAGCATCATGCCAACCTTTATCTTTAGTCCATTTAATAAGAGCCATATGGTCTGTAAAAAATTGACCAAAACCAGGGCTTTTCAGAATTTCTTCACGCTTTTTATCTGATAAAGGTGAAGGATGTTTATCTATTTTAAACAAAAATGATGATTTAGGAGAATTCATAAGTTAAACTTTCTGAAACAAAATTTTATTTCTATATCTTTTGGCAAGATAATAAAAAGTTTCTATAATAATATTATTATTGGCAATTTTCTTATGTCAATATTTTCATCATATAATATAGACTCTAGCAACTATTAATAGATATTCTATTATTAGAATTTTGATTATAATTCGTATCAAGGAGTTTGGAACTTTTATATATACACAGCGTTTTTCGAGATACTGTAAATGTTTTTATCATTGAATTATGATTAACAAGTAAAGGAATTCGCTATGATTGAAAAAAAATATCCAATATATGATCAGCAGAAAGCTGTAGAAAAAAGAAACTGTAAATGGTCTAATTCAATTGGTAAAAGTATTTTTACTATTATTCTTTCTCTTCTCTTTATTTGGCTTATTGTCGCTTTTTTAGGGTCTTTTTGGAATAAATCATCAGAAAATATCCCTAACAGGAATAAGACAGGAGTAAATCAGACAACAACGAATCCAACACAAAATTCAATAGTGCCTCCGATACCTTAAAAAGAACGATACTTTATCATTTTATAAAGTAGATTCTGTATAGATAAAAAATGAGATTGACACAAATAAAGAAAATGAAGCATCCTAAAGAATAATTTTGATATTAACTATAACATCTAGAGAAAGAGAAGAGAACGAATAAAATAGAATGACAGTTGTTTAGGCTGTCATTACATTTGTTTAGTTTGTGATAAAACAGCTTCCCCCAGATTGTTTGATATTTTCACAAAGGCTTACAGCTTCATTACGGTTTTGTGTTTGAATTCGAACACGGTAGTAGGTACCTTTCCCTGATATGAGGGCAGATTGAATATTTAATGGCCGAGAACCAATAATAGATCCAAATTTAGATTTTATTTTTCTCAAAGAATTTTGTGCTAATTCAGGAGTGGGTTGGGATGAAAGTTGCACATAATATTTTTCACCATTTTGTACTGCTGTTTGTCCTGAAGAATTTGAATGAGCGGAAGTTGGCATTGGAATCTTTGAATTCAATTGGGCAGGTGAAGGAATTGGTATAAGTGAATTTCGAGTTTTTTCTTGAATAGTAGAGATAGCATTACTCTCTGTGATAATGTGGTCAATATCAGTTGTAGGAGTATGTTGCGTTTTTTCTTGATTGTTTTCATTGTTCTTTACATCAGGTAATTGTGAAGAAACAGATGATTGTTTTTGAGATTGTTCAGATACAGTTTTTTTAGTCACTTCAGATTGAGCAAAAGGCTCTTCATTTTTGTAGTGAACTGGATTTACTACAATTGTACCATCTGGTTTTACAACAACAGTTTTAACTTCATGTGTCGGAACAGTATGATTAAGCGCTGCAGTAATTGCATCTTCAACATAAGCTTCATTAAGGGGAGAAGTTGTAGGATTTTCAGGTTCTTTCTTATTTAACGCTGTTAAATCTTCTGATGGTGCTTCATTAAGAGAAGAAGCTATAGGATTTTCGGATCCTTTCTTGTTTAACACTGTTAAATCTTCAGGTGCTTCAGAATTATCAAAAAGAAATTGCTGCGCATTTTCTTGCTTCTCATTTTTTTCGGTTATCTGTTTGTAAAGATCTAAATTCTGCGTAATATTACTTTCAGATTCGGTTATTTCTGGTTTGACTTTAAAAGGCGTATTATCAGCACGAATAATATTTGGACTTTCATTCGTGTCTGATAACATAAAAAAGTGAACATAACTGACAAGACCAATTGCAGCCAAAATAAGAAAAGCAAGACTTTTAGAGAGAATTCCTACAATAGAAAAACTTTTTGGGGAAGAATTTTCTAATGTATTAGCAGGTATCTCATTTGCATATCCATATTGTGAATCTTCAGGAAAAGAAGAGTAATAATGTTTCCCATTCTCAGGAGAAGAATAGTTGGTATTTGGTTCTTGAGTATTTATATGTAAATTCGCTGTTAGATTTTTTTTAGCAGGATAAAAAACTTCACTTTGCTGTTTTTGAGAAAAATTTTTGGTTATAGTGCTACCTACGCCGAATACATCAGTAAATTCTTTTTCTAAATCATCATTAGATACATCGTATTTTGGTTCTTCATATGAAACTTCTGAGACCATAATTGGTTCAGTCTGTTCTACTATTTCCTCTGCAAATTTATAGGTATCAACATTAGGAGGAGAATTATCGCTATGCGAAGAGCTTTCTATAGGAAAACTATTAGTTTGTGCAATATTAAAAGTCTTTAATGAGGATTGTGTATAATTTAAATTGTTTTGGTTATATTGCTCTCTTTGTTCATTATTTTGAGAGTTATTTTTAATACTATGATTATCATTTTTAATATATTGAATTTGAGCATTATTATATAATGAATATTTTGTTTCATTATCTTCTTTTAAAGGTTCTGTTTCATTATGATTAATGATATGCTGTTCTTGTGAAAAGTCTTCTAAACTAACGGATTTATCAGTGGGTGACGAATCCATCATAGATGAAACATTCGTTGATTTATCCATTGTAGCGCCGTTTATATTTGAAACTGTATTAACAGATGAAGAAAATATACGCGTATCCGTGGAGGAAATTGGTATATTAACTTGACGATCTTCAACAAAATTTTGTTGAGTAGTTGGTCTTTCATATGAGTAATTTACAGATGTATTGTAAGTATTTTTCTGATAAGCATACTTTGGCTTGACACTATAAATATCTGACTGTTGGTCTTGCATTTGTAAAGGAGTCTTAGCCTCTTTATAAAGAGCTGCATTAGAAGATATATATCTACTTTGTGTACTCACTTCATCAGGAAAAGAATTTTGTATTTGTGCATTGAAATTATTGGTTTCAAAAGAGGAGTTAATATTGACAGTCTCTGAGGTGTTTTGTGTTGTCTGAGAGCTTGGGATAGGTAATGGAGAAAGTGTATTTAAAATTTGTTCTTCATTATGAGGAGAATATTCGGCTACATTCCTATAGCTTTGGTTGTCGGTATTTAATTGTGGAGCCCATTGTTCATTGTCATCAAATGGTAATTCGCCAGCTAAATTATTTTCAGTAATTTCTTCCAGAAAAGGCAAATCAAATGAAGAAGAGTCTCCAGAATTTTCAGATTCCAAATGTTCCGATTTTAATGAAGAATCAGGATTCTGAGCATTCTTTTTTTTATTTTCTAAATTTGAATTGAAAATCTGCGTAAGCCTTTCCACCGGATCATAATGCTCATGATCTTGTTTCATTTCCTCTGGATTTTTGCGATCATTATCGCTCATAGGTTTTCTCGCATGAAAATCTGCATTTTTTTATGTACAACTATTAATTCCATTCCATTGTATATTAAACTAATTTACTGTATATTAAATTTAAGTTTTTACCAATTAAAGAATATACAAAAAATATTCTAAATCAAATGCTCATTTTATATATTTATAGAACTTTTTCAACGCATTTCTGTTAGTGCTTTTACTCCAATAATTGTGAACCCTGATGATAAAATATTAATAATAGCTTGAATTAATCCAAGTCTGGCTAGTGATAATTCTTTATTATCAGGTTTAATAAAACGTAAATTAGGATTGTCATTGCCCTTATTCCAATGTCCATGGAAGTTTGATGCAAGGTCATAAAGATAAAACGCTAATCGATGTGGTTCTTTGTAAATGACGGCTTGTTCAATGATCCGTGGATATTCGGTGAGTTTGCGTATTAACAATATTTCATTCTCATCGACTAATTGGTCAAGATGCGCAATCATTGTACTATTTGAAGGATTTTCAGTACGGAAGACTTCTTGCGCTTGACGAAAGACTGAATGACAACGTGCATGTGCATATTGTACATAAAAAACCGGGTTATCTTTCGATTGTTCTGTTACTTTTGCGAAATCAAAATCAAGAGGTGCTTCGCATTTACGATAAAGCATCATAAAACGAACTGGGTCACGGCCAACTTCTTCTACAACATCACGAAGAGTAACAAAGGATCCAGCTCTTTTGGACATGCGTACGGGTTGACCATCGCGAAAAAGTTTCACTAACTGACACAAGAGAACAGTTAGTTTGGCTTTATTTCCAGAAATTGCTTTTGCTACAGCTTCTAATCGCTTTACATAACCAGTGTGATCAGCGCCTAGAATGTAAATCATTTCATCAAAGTGGCGATTAAATTTATCACGAAAATAAGCAACGTCAGCTGCAAAATAAGTATAAGAATTATCTGATTTAATTAGAGCACGATCTTGGTCGTCACCAATGTCAGTTGAACGAAATAAGGTCTGTTCGCGTGGTTCCCAATCCTCTACGTTTTTCCCTTTTGGTGGTGGCAGTATACCCTTATAGATATAACCACTTAAAGTAAGATCAGTAATAGTACTACGGATGGCTTGTGCGTTATTTTCGTAAAGCGTGCGTTCCGAAAAAAAGACATCATGATAAATATTAAGAGCGGCTAGATCTTTGCGAATCATTGCCATCATTGCATCAATTGCGTGTTCCTGTATTGTAGATAAAGCTTCTTCTTGATCTATAATTAATAATTTGTCACCAAATTTTTTGGCAAGAGATTGCCCCAATGGTATGAGATATTCACCTGGATAAAGCCCTTCTGGAATTTCACTGATTGTTTGTCCAAGTGCTTCACGATAACGCAACATTACAGAACGGGCGAGTACTTTTATTTGTTCACCAGCATCATTGATGTAATATTCTTTAGTAACTTCATAACCAGCAAACTGAAGCAAATTAGCAAGAACATCTCCAATAACAGCACCCCGGCAATGCCCAACATGCATAGGCCCGGTTGGATTTGCAGAAACATATTCGATATTGATTTTTTTTCCTTGTCCTATTTCAATTTGACCATAGGATATTCCTTTTTCAATCATTAACTTTAAGGCATTTTGCCAAAATGATTGTTTAAATTTTATATTAATAAATCCAGGGCCGGCTATATCGATGTAATCAATGTCGCTAACAGATTGATCACTATTGAGGAGCTTTATAATTTTTTCAGCAAGAGCACGTGGATTTAGTCCAACAGATTTAGCAAGTACCATAGCAGCATTTGTTGATAAATCGCCATGTAAAGCATCACGTGGAGGGTCAGCAACGATTTTTGATAAATCTAAGATTTCACCATTTTTTCCTTTTATATCAGATAATTCGATTAATTTTTTAATTTTATTTTCGAAATTCTTAAAAACATTCATGTTCAAATTCCATGTTGTATTCGAAATAGTGAATCGAAATCATCTGTATGCTTAAATAACCGATGGTATTCACGCAAAGCATAATGATCGGTCATACCTGATAAAAAATCAGCAATAAGCCGCGCTAACTCTTGATCGGTTAAATTAGTTATTTTAATGTACCAATTTTCAGGCAATAAGTTTGGATTTTCATAATAACAGTTGAATAATTTTTGTACAATAGATTTCGCTATGTTGCGACGTACAAGAACTTTATTGTGATAATAAAGATTTTGAAAGAGAAAATCCTTTAATTGCTTTTCTTGAGTAGCCATTCTTGGAGAAAAGGTAATAATAGTTTGTTTCGCTTGATAAACATCATTTGTGCTCTTTGGTTTGATAAAAGATAAATTTCTTTGTGATTGTTCGATTACATCTTCAACCATGATTGTTATTTGTCGACGTACTAATTCATATCCGCGTCGAGTTTGGTCAAGTTTAGGATATTTTTTTTCGATATCTTTTAATAATGAAGCAGTCAAGGAAACTTGCTCGAACTGATCAATTGTTAAAAAGTGCGAACGTAGACCATCATCGATATCATGAGCGTTGTAAGCAATATCATCAGCAACTGCTGCGCATTGCGCTTCTAGTCCAGCATAGCAATTAAGCTCAAGATTGTGTTGTGCGTTATAGTGTAAAATATCGATAGAAACATTTTTATTGTTAGAATGAGGACCTAAAAGAGGACCATTATGTTTCACAAGTCCTTCAAGTGTTTCCCAGGTAAGGTTTAATCCGCCAAAATCTGCATAACGCTGTTCTAGTTTTGTAACAATCCGTAGTGTTTGTGCGTTATGATCAAAACCTCCATAAGGTGCCATTGCTTCATTCAGAGCATCTTCTCCTGCATGGCCAAAAGGTGTATGCCCAAAATCATGCACAAGGGCAATTGCTTCTGCGAGATCTTCATCAAGATTTAGTGCACGGGCTAATGTACGTGCAATTTGAGAAACTTCGATTGAATGGGTCAAACGTGTCCGATAATGATCACTTTCATCAGCAATAAAAACTTGAGTTTTATGCTTAAGACGTCGAAATGCATTGGAGTGAATAATACGATCACGATCACGTTGAAAAGGTGTACGTATCGTACTTTCTGCCTCATAAAATAGTCTGCCACGGCTTTTTTGAGGATTCGTGCTATATACCGCTCGAGATTGATAATTGTAATTGATATTGTTTATATCCATTGCAAGTTATCCGTTCTCACCTTAAATTTAGAATCATTTATTATTAACAAAATTCTATGTATTTTGGATACTCTTTCTTTACAATTGAGTTCACTAATTCAAGGATCTAGTAGCGTATGAGTGTAAATATTTCAGATATTGCTGCCAAACAAATTGCACAGATACTTGCAGAGCAACCTGGAAAAACAGCTTTACGTATTTCTGTTGAAGGGGGAGGATGTTCTGGCTTTTCTTATAAGTATGATTTGGTCTCTGAAAGTAAAGAAGATGATTTTGTTATTAAAAAAGATGGAGCGGTTGTATTTATTGATTCAATATCTTTTCCTTTCATGGAGGGAGCTGAAATTGATTTTGTCGATGATCTTATGGGGCAATCTTTTCAAATTCATAATCCTAACGCTGCTTCATCATGTGGTTGTGGTGTGAGCTTTTCAATTTAGAATAATTACTTTTCTATATTACTCCTTGAAAAGATTACCAATTTGATCAACAATGTGAAAATGGAAATTTTTATAAAAAAATCATACCAGATTTTGTGGTTGATAATAACATTTATCTTGTTGACTTGGAGTAATGTCACCTTTTCTGAAGAAGGAGAATTTCAAAGGAATCAAGGAAAAGAATTAGTTACTTCTATTATGGATTCTCATGATCATGAAGAGGGTGATTCATACTCGCAGCTTATATTACACGCTCAACTAACAAATAAGAGTGAAAATATTATGAGCGGATTAGTGTGGCGTGTTTATGCGCCTATTTTGGGAAGCGACAATAAATTGCCATTGGTTGCAACTTATGAAGGTGGTTCCGCACGTTTTGATTTAAAACCAGGGAGCTATCTTGTTCATGTTTCATTTGGTCATGCAAGTGTTGTGCAACGTGTAAGTTTAGAGAATAGACAACACCTTGTTAAAAATTTTAACCTTGATGCGGGTGGTATTATTTTAAATAGCACATTATTTAATGGCATAATCAATGAAAAAGAATTGCGTTTTACTATATATGAGGATGAAAGAGAAAATGATGATACGGGTGTAATCTTAGCAAATGTTAAACCACAATCGATGGTGCGTTTAAAAGCTGGTCATTATCGTGTTGTTTCTCATTATGGTTCAGTTAATGCCATTATACGTTCAGATATTCAGGTAGAAGCTGGTAAAATTACTGAAGTAACCCTTGAACATCAAGCTGCTCAAATTATTTTAAAGTTAGTACGTCAAGAGGGAGGAGAAGCGCTGGCAGATACAAGCTGGTCTATCACTAATGACTCTGGTGATATTATTTATGAAACAGTTGGTGCTTATGTTTTGCTTGTTTTAGTAGAAGGTGATTATATTGCTATTGCTAAAAATAAAGACAAAATTTATCGAAAGGTTTTTTCGGTAGTTTCTGGTCAAGATAAAGATGTAAATGTTATAGCAAATTCGCAAAATGTACAGCAATTTGATGAATCAATGGAGTGATTCATTATCTTGGATGTTAATTGTAATTGTTAAAGGGGATATTTAAAGTTTTGGTTATAGAATTTTCAACATTAAGTGTTTTTTTTGCTGGTGCATTATCTTTTTTATCACCATGTGTTTTGCCATTAGTTCCTCCTTATTTGTGCTATATGGCAGGTGTTAGCATTGACGATTTTCGATCAGAAAAACAAGATAGAAGAGCATCTGTACGCTTAGTACTTTTGTCTTCTGTTATTGCTTTTGTTTTTGGGTTTACAACTGTTTTTGTTCTCTTGGGTGCAAGTGCAAGTACACTTGGCAAATTCATCGGTTACTATCGTGATTGGTTTGCTATTGCATCTGGAATTATCATTATTATTTTTGGTTTAAATTTTTTAGGGCTTTTCAAGATTGGTTTATTATTGCGTGAAGCGCGCTTTCAAACACGAAAAACGCCTGCTGGACCTTTAGGAGCTTATATTATTGGGTTAGCTTTTGCATTTGGTTGGACACCATGTATTGGTCCAATTTTAGGGCCTATTATAACGCTTGCAGGAACGAAAGAAACCGTAAGTGAAGGCGCTATGCTTTTGGGTGTTTATGCATTGGGTCTTGGAGTACCTTTTCTGTTAGCAGCTTTGTTTTCAAGTAGCTTCATGGGATTTTTAGGGGCTTTTCGTGTTTATTTAGGAAAAGTTGAAAAAATTATAGGTATTTTTCTGATTATTACAGGTATTTTATTTTTGACAGGTTCTATGCAAAATTTATCTTTTTGGCTTTTAGAAAATTATCCTTCGTTAGGTAATATTGAAACGATTAGTTGGCATGATATTATAAATTTATTTGGATTTTTTCGTTAATTATATGTGCTTTTATGGTTAGAAGTTGTCTTTCTATTGTTCTCGCAGCAGGTGAAGGGACGCGTATGAAATCGTCTCTTCCTAAGGTCCTCCATAAAGTGGCTGGGTTACCACTTGTGTGTCACGTGATAAGACAAATAGAATTATTAAATTCTTCACAATTAGCAGTGGTTGTAGGGGTTGGTGTAGAAGATGTTACTAAAACTGTACAATCATTTGTAAAAAATGCGATGATTTTTGAGCAAAAAGAGCGACTAGGCACTGCTCATGCAGTTTTATCTGCACGAATTGCTTTGGAAAAAGAAGTGGATGATGTTCTCATTGTTTTTGGAGATACTCCTTTAATTGAGCAAAATACATTGGTCAAAATTCGTGAACAACTTTCTAAGGGAGCAGATGTTGTTGTCACTGGTTTTTATACTTCTAATCCAACAGGTTATGGTCGTCTTCTCAATAAAGATGGTAAGATTATTGCGATTGTAGAAGAACAAGATGCAAGCGATGAAGAGAAAAAAATCTCTTTTTGTAATGGTGGAATAATGGCCATTAAGGGAAAGTATGCTCTTTCTCTTCTAGATAAAGTTAATAATAACAATTTGAAAGGAGAATATTATCTAACAGATATTGTTTCTATTGCAGCTTGTGAGGGGTTAAACATTCAGGTTGTGGAAGTGCCTTTTGATAATGTTGTAGGAATTAATAATTGTTTTGAGCTTTTTGAGGTTGATGTTTTATGGCAAAAACGTAAAGCGCGCGATCTCATGTTATCTGGTGTTCGAATATTAAAGCCAGAAAGTGTTTATTTTTCTTATGATACAGAGGTTGAATCAGATGTTGTGATTGAACCAAATGTTTATTTCGGATCAGGAGTAAAAGTGCAATCTGGTGCAGTTATTCACGCATTTAGTTATCTAGAAGGTGTTGTGATTGGTATGGGTGCAGAGATTGGACCTTATGCGCGTTTGCGACTAGGAACAGAGTTAGAACGATCGGTTAAGATTGGAAATTTTTGTGAAATTAAGCAAGCAAAAATAGGAGAGTGTTCCAAGATTAACCATTTGAGTTATATCGGGGATGCAGAAATTGGGAAGCATACTAATATTGGAGCTGGTACAATTACTTGTAATTATGATGGTTTTAACAAACATAAAATTGTGATTGGAGACAATGCTTTTATTGGTTCTAATTCAGCACTTGTCTCTCCTTTGATCATAGGGGAAGGAGCCTATATCGCTTCAGGAAGTGTTATCACTGAAAATGTTCCCGCTGACAGTATGGCTTTGGGGCGTGCACGGCAGATTATAAAAGAGGATCGTGCAGAAAAATTACGTGAGCGTTTATCAGCAAATAAAAAAAAGAGTTAATTGTTTTTATTTATTTCTCAGTTTTAATAGTGATCTAATAATTATGGAGACACTTGTTCTTATTTATGACCATGCCATATCAATTTATATAATTTATAGGCTGTTTAGATTTAGAATGTAGATCGTTTGATTTTTTATAATGTTTATTATCAATTTGGGGTGTAAATTGGAGCTTTTTAATGTGTGGAATTATTGGAATTCTTGGAAATAAATCTGTTGCATCCCATTTGATTGATGGCTTGAAGCGTCTTGAGTATAGGGGATATGACTCATCTGGTTTAGCGACAGTGCATAATGGGCGTCTTCATCGTGTTCGAGCTGAAGGTAAATTAGTTCATTTAGAAGAAAAATTAGGAAAAAAACCTCTGGAAGGTAATTTAGGAATTGGTCATACTCGCTGGGCTACGCATGGGATTGCTGTAGAACGAAATGCTCATCCTCATATGACTGAGAGACTTGCAGTTGTTCATAATGGCATTATTGAAAATTTTGTAGAACTACAAAAGGAACTCGTTGAGGACGGTTATACCTTCGAAACAGAAACGGATACGGAGGTTATTGCTCATTTGATTACACGCGAATTGAAAAATGGTCTTTCTCCACAAGAAGCAACGTACACAGGCTGGAAAAAACTCCAGGGTGCTTTTGCTTTTTCTCTTATTTTTGAAGGTGAAGACAATCTTATGATTGCTGTTCGCTCTGGACCACCATTAGTGATTGGTTATGGTAAAGATGCGTTTTTTGTGGGGTCTGATGCGATTGCTTTAGCGCCATTTACAAATCGTATAAGCTATCTGGAAGATGGAGATTATGCAGTTATCAAACGTGAAGGAATAAAAATTTACAATACGGATAATCGGCAAGTAGAGCGCCCTATTACGACTTTATTTGAAGGGTCTTTGCTCGTTTCTAAAGGTCATCATCGTCATTTTATGCGTAAAGAAATGTTTGAACAGCCTGAAGTTATTTCATATAATTTGACGCACTATCTTGATTTTAGACAAGGTATTCTGCTTGAAAGTTTGATCGATTGGAGCAAGATTAATCGAGTATTATTCGCTAGTTGTGGGACAGCTTACTATTCAACTTTAGTTGCGCGTTACTGGTTTGAAAATTTTGCTGCTTTAAGTATCGATAATGATGTAGCTTCTGAATTCCGTTATCGTGAACCACCGATAACATCTGATGTGTTATCGGTATTTGTTTCCCAGTCTGGTGAAACGGCTGATACTTTAGCGTCTTTACGCTACTGCCGAAATCTTGGTGTAAAAACGGCAACAGTTGTGAATGTTATGCAATCAACGATGGCAAGAGAAGCTGATTTTGTTTTACCAACCTTCGCAGGACCAGAAATTGGTGTTGCTTCGACAAAAGCTTTTACTTGTCAATTATCCACTCTTGCTGCAATGGCACTTAGTGCAGCTAAACAGCGTGGATATCTTTCAAAAACAACAGAACAGCAATTGGTTCAGCAATTAGCAGAAGTTCCTAGGATTTTAAATGAAGTTTTAAAGCTGGATGAAAAAATTGAACAATTATGTCGTAGTTTAGTAAATGCAAAAGGTGTACTCTATCTTGGGCGAGGCACTTCTTATCCAATTGCTTTAGAGGGAGCGCTCAAACTGAAAGAACTTTCTTATATTCATGCTGAAGGTTATGCTGCTGGTGAATTAAAACATGGGCCGATTGCGCTGATTGATGAAAAAATACCAGTTATTGTTGTAGCCCCTTATGATAGATGGTTTGGAAAAACATTCTCTAATATGCAAGAGGTTGCTGCGCGTAATGGCCATATTATTTTGATAACGGATAAAAGAGGAGAAGCAGCAGCAACTCATTTTTCTTCCTTATCGACTATTATTTTACCAGATGTTCCAGAGTTTATTGCTCCTATTATTTATGCTTTGCCTGTTCAGTTAATTGCTTATCATACAGCTGTTTTGTTGGGAACAGATGTTGATCAACCACGTAATTTAGCAAAATCAGTGACCGTTGAGTAAAAAATGATTTATTTTTTAAGAATTATAGAAATGATAAATCAGTATCTGCAACTGATATATAAAAACATTTTATTTTATCAAAATGACTTTTAAATATATCATCAACAATGACCAGAGTGTTTTAATAAGCTTTTTGCTCTTTACAGGAGGATATGCTCTCTTTATGCTTATTGAAGTGGGTGAAAATCTTGTTCAACAGTTGATTTTTTGTTGGTTGTGTTGATAAAATTATTAAAAAACTAACCTGCACGTAATAGCTGAAGAGCATCATCGCGTCCAAAAAGATAAAGAAGTAAGCGCACAGCATATCCCTGTTCTGAAGAAAGATTAGGATCGCGTTGTAATAATAAATTCGCATTCTTTTTTGCTATAAGTAAAAGATTACGATGGACTGTAAGGTTTGCTATATAGAATTCAGGCATACCAGATTGTCGTGTCCCTAATAATTCGCCTTCACCTCGTAGACGCAAATCTTCTTCAGCAATTGTAAAACCATCTTCTGTATTTCGCATGATATTGAGACGTGCTTCAGCTGTTTTGGTGAGAGGGCCCTTATAGAGTAAAATACAGGAGGATTTTTTATTTCCTCGTCCAACACGTCCACGTAATTGGTGTAGTTGTGCAAGACCAAAATGCTCCGCATGCTCGATAACAATAATTGAAGCATCAGGAATATCAACTCCTACTTCAATGACTGTAGTTGCAACTAAAATGCATATATTAGCATTTTTAAAGGATGCCATTACGGTTTCTTTTTCATCAGTAGACATTTTTCCATGTATCATACCGACACGAGTTCCAAACCGTTTTTGTAAGCTCGCAAAGCGATTTTCAATAGAAGTAAGCTGAAGAGTTTTGGATTCTTCCACAAGAGGACAGATCCAATAAATTTTTTCTTCTTTTTGTACTGCAGTAGCAATTCGTTCTATAAGTTCATTTATCCGTTCTGAAGGAATTGTTGCAGTTGTGATAGGATTCCGCCCAATTGGTTTATCTGTAATTTTTGATGCGTCCATATCACCATAAGATGTTAGTATCAACGTACGTGGAATAGGAGTTGCTGTCATAACAAGCATGTCAGGCTTATTGCCTTTTGCAGTAAGGGTAAGACGTTGATGTACACCAAAACGATGTTGCTCATCAATAATAGCCAGAGCAAGGTTATTATAAGTGACATGCTCCTGTATCAAAGCATGGGTACCGATAATGATAGAAGCTTCTCCTGATAAAATAGTATCAAGAATTTTTGCGCGCACTTTTCCTTTTTCTCGCCCAGTTAATAGGGCTGTTTGTAAACCGATTTTTTCAGCAAGGGGAGCGATTGTAGCAAAATGTTGTCGAGCAAGAACTTCTGTTGGAACCATTAAGGCTGATTGCCCTGAATTTTCAGCAATTTGAGCTATCGCTATCAGTGCAACTACGGTTTTTCCTGTTCCCACATCACCTTGAAGAAGCCTTAACATGGGTTCAGGTGAAGCTAAATCATTTTCGATATCTTTAATTGCTTTTATTTGTCCATTTGTAAGCTGAAAGGGTAGGATTTCAAGTAGTTTTTTAGTATAAGCACCTGTAGGTGGGCGAGAAGTACCTGAAAGTGATTTAGTCTCTAGGCGTACAAGGCCAAGAGCTATTTGATTAGCAAAAAATTCATCATAAGCAAGACGCTTACGCGCTGTACTTTCTAGGGTAAGATCATCAGGATTGATAGGGTCGTGAATACGGCGTAAAGAAACAGCAAAAGAAGAAAAGTTATGCTCCTTTTTTATACTTTCTTCTATCCATTCTGGCAAAGAAGGAATAAAATCAAGGGCTTTTTTCGTTGCTCGTCTTAGTGTCTTTGTGGAAAGCCCTGCAGTAGAGGGATAAATCGGTTCAATAAATGGCATCTGATCGAGTTGTTCATAAAAAAGTATATGATCAGGGTGAATCATTGAAAGCTGCCCCTTAAACCGTTCTACTTTACCTGATACGATTACTTTTTTCCCTTTTGGCAATTGCTTCTCTAGCCAAGAGCGTTGGGCGTGAAAAAATATTAAATTTATTGTACCTGTTCGATCATAACCAATGACACGATAAGGTGCTCGACTGTGATTCGTTGGTGGTATATGTTGATCGATAATAATTTCAAGAGTAACAATATCTCCTTCTTGTGCGAAAGAAATATTGGGTTGTTTTCTGCGGTCTATAACAGAATGAGGCATCAATCGAAGAAGATCAATAAGAGTAGGTTCGCGTTGCACAAGATTAATATTTAAAACTTTAGCAAATAAAGAACATATTTTTGTATTAACTCCAGCGAGGGTGTTAATAGAGGTAAAAAGGGGATTCAGAAGGCTTGGACGCATACGAAAATTTAGCTCTCTTTGTTTTTTTCTAGTATTTAGAAAGAACTTTTTGAAGATAAATCACTCAGTATATAAAAATAGTTGCATTATTGTTTTCTTAAGATGTGGGTTATGGAATTAAATAGTCCGATAATGAAGAAAATTAAGAACATGATAAAAAGATAATCAACATTAATCATTTTATATGCTACTCTATTTTATTTATATATTTTTTTATTGTGGCTATAGCTATTTGTTTGGTGGTCATTTATTGATATCAATGAAATTAGTATGTCTTTTGGATATTCTAGAGTGCTAGGATTGTGGCTTTGGTGTAAGTCAAAGATCGTTTACAAAAATAAAAATTGCAATTTGGTATCTATTTTAATGGGAAATAGTGCAAGTGTCAGGAAAAAAAAGAAAAACACCCGATAATAAAAACTCTCTCCCTCGCTTTATTCACTTGAGGGTACACTCAGCTTATTCACTTCTTGAAGGTGCTTTAAAAGTCAAACAAATCATTCAGCACGCCATTTCTGATCGTATGCCTGCCATAGCTATTACGGATACAAATAATTTATTTGGTGCTTTAGAGTTTTCACAATACTGTTTTTCTGATGGTATTCAACCTATTATTGGTTGTCAGCTTGCTATTGATTTTTGTGATGAAAATTGTAATTTACCTTTAACTAAATTGCGTCATTCTTCTGATTATTCTTCCATTGTATTATTTGCTGCGAGTGAAACAGGTTATTCGCATTTGGTTCGGCTTGTTAGTCGTGCATATCTTGATAAGAATGATACGGATCTTCCGCATATTAAAGCTGATTTTCTCTTAAGACACCATGAAGGAATTATTGCTTTAACTGGTGGACCAGGAGGGCCTATTAATTTGGCTTTAACTGAAGATAAAAAAGAACGAGCTATTGAGCGTTTAACTTATTTGAAGAAAATTTTTGGTGATTGTCTTTATGTTGAATTACAACGGCATGGTTCTTATGATTGGAAAGTGGAAGAAGCGCTTATTGAACTAGCTTACACCTATGAGATTCCTCTTGTTGCTACTAATGAGGCATTTTTTCTCAATAAAGAAGGATATGCTGCTCATGATGCGCTCATGGCTGTTGCGGAAGGGCAAGTTGTTTCTAATCCAAATCGTAAACGTGTGACATCAGATCATTATTTAAAGTCACAAGATGAAATGGTTTCACTGTTTTCTGATCTTCCGGAGGCTTTGGAAAATAGTGTTGAAATTGCTTTACGCTGTCATGCTTATGCACCAATTAGAAAACCGATTTTGCCTGGTTTTATAGAGCGATCTGCAGATACATCCTCTGTTTTAGAAGCAGAAGCTAAGGAATTATTAGATCAAGCCAAAGCCGGTTTAAAAATGCGTCTTGAGACAATTGGTTTAGCAGAAGGCTATACAATTGCAGATTATGAGCAGCGGCTTAATTATGAAATTTCAGTTATTACGCGGATGCAATTCTCTGGTTATTTTCTCATTGTTTCGGATTTTATCAAATGGGCAAAAGCTCATGATATTCCTGTCGGTCCAGGGCGTGGTTCTGGTGCTGGGTCCCTTGTTGCCTATGCACTAACGATCACTGATGTTGATCCTTTACGTTTTTCTCTTTTATTTGAACGTTTTCTTAATCCAGATCGTGTTTCTATGCCAGATTTTGATATCGATTTTTGTCAAGAACGACGCGAAGAAGTTATTCGTTATGTTCAGCAAAAATATGGCTGCGATCAAGTCGCTCAGATTATTACATTCGGTAAATTGCAAGCACGTGCAGTATTGCGTGATGTTGGTCGTGTTTTAGAGGTACCTTATCGTCTGGTAGATTATCTGACAAAATTAGTTCCTGCTACTCCTGGTAGTAATATTGAGTTAGCACAAGCTATTATAGATGAACCAAAATTTGAAGAAGAAAAGAAAAAGGACCCTGTTATTGCGCGTATGTTAGATATAGCACTTCAGTTAGAAGGACTCTATCGTCATGCCTCTACTCATGCTGCAGGGATTGTTATTGGTGATCGTCCATTATCAGAGCTTGTACCGATGTATCGTGATCCACGCTCTGATATGCCTGTAACTCAATTTAATATGAAATATGTTGAACAATCTGGATTGGTAAAATTTGATTTTTTAGGTTTAAAAACGCTTACTGTTTTAAAGATGGCTGTTGATTTTGTCGCACGAAAAGGCACGAAGGTAGATTTATCTCATATTCCCCTTAATGATGAAGCAACTTATGCTATGATGTCACGTGGTGAAACAGTTGGCGTGTTTCAAGTTGAAAGTGCTGGTATGCGTAAAGCACTTATTGGTATGAGGCCAGATTGTATTGAAGATATTATTGCTCTTGTAGCGCTTTATCGTCCTGGTCCGATGGAGAATATTTCGACATATAATATACGCAAACATAAAGAAGAAGAAATTACCTCTATTCATCCTAAAATAGACCATTTAGTTAAAGAAACGCAAGGTGTTATTGTTTATCAAGAACAAGTGATGCAGATTGCTCAGGAACTTGCTGGCTACTCACTTGGAGAAGCAGATTTATTGCGTAGAGCTATGGGTAAAAAAATTCATAAAGAAATGCAAGAACAACGTGCACGCTTTGTAAGTGGGGCTGTTGATGGTGGCCTTGATAAGGAGCAGGCTAATGTAATCTTTGATCTTTTAGCAAAATTTGCGGATTACGGTTTTAATAAGTCGCATGCTACCGCTTATGCGATTGTTTCTTATCATACAGCTTATATGAAAGCACACCATCCTGTAGAGTTTTTGGCTGCATCTATGACATATGATATGACAAATACAGATAAGCTCAATGATTTTCGACGTGAGGCATTAAGATTAGGAATTGAGGTTATTGCGCCCTGTGTGCAAACATCACACCGCATTTTTGAAGTTGGTGAGAATTGTATTTATTATTCCCTTTCTGCTGTTAAAGGGGTAGGAGATATGGTCGTTGATCATATCGTGGCTTGTCGTGGAGACAAGCCTTTTAGGGATTTAGAAGATTTTTGTGAACGTATTGATCCTCGTATTGTGAATAAGCGTGCTATGGAGAGTTTGATTTACGCTGGCGCCTTTGATTGTTTTAATGTTGCTCGTGAAGTTCTACTAGCAAGCCTGGTAACTCTTAACGCACGTGCTCTTCGTATTCTTGATAATAATTCTAGTGGGCAAGTTGATATATTTGAGATGTTAGGTGGGTTAAAAGAGCCTTTGATTTTATCTCAAGCATCTCCTTGGTCTGTTGCTGAGAAACTTCATTATGAATTTCAGGTAATAGGTTTTTATTTTTCTGCTCATCCTTTGAGTGAGTATCAAGATGTTCTTATTAAAAAACGTGTTCAGACTTGGAACAATTTTGCTGCTTCAGTTAAAGGGGGAGCTACTGCTGCCCGGCTTGCTGGAACTGTTGTAGCAAAACAAATTCGTAAAACAAAATCTGGTAAGAAAATGGGAGTGATTCAGTTTTCTGATACGAGTGGGCAATATGAAGCAGTTATATTTTCCGAAGGACTTTCTGTATACGGAGATATGCTGGAGCCTGGAAAATCTTTTATCATTACAGTTATTGCGGAGGATCGCTCTGAAGGAATTAGTTTGCGTATTGAAACAATTCAGTCCTTAGAAGAACAAGCACTGCAATGTCATAAAATGATGCGCATTTTCCTAAAAACAATAGATATGCTACCACAAATTGAGCAGAATTTGAATTCTGAAGGCAAAGGAGAGGTAGCACTTGTACTAATTCAAGAGGACGGACTTCGAGAAGTTGAGATAGCTCTTCCAGAAAGGTATAAAGTGAATGCCCATGTAGTCAATGCTATAAAAGTTCTTTCTGGTGTAGTTGATGTCGAGTTAAGCTAAAGTTTATAGGATAAAGATTATTTTTTTAAGCAAGTAGTATTATATTTCTTTAGTGTTATGAAAATTATATTTTAAGTCAGCTTGAAAGATTAAAGTAAATTAGTATTAGCAAATTGACATTTGCAAAATAAACGCTTTATTTGCTTTACAAATTGTATTATTAACGTTTAAAATTTTTTTATATTTACAATGAAAATAGAATTGTAATTTTGGTTGTTTAAGGCAATGAGACTATAATTTTTATAAATTTTCTACTCAATGCTTTTTAATATTATTTTTTGTCAAGTCCATGGCGTCATAAGAGTATAGCCAATCAAGGCGAGACATAATATTTTCTGGTGTATAAATTTTCATAAAGAAATTACGTGCAATTGCTATCGGCCCAGTTGCATGATAGACAAATCTATTAAAATCTCCACGTTTTTTTACAGCAGTAATACGTGGTTTGCGTATTTTTTCATAAAGTGCAGTGGCTTCAGCGAGTGAGAGATTATCCAGAGAGAGTACTTCTGCTAATGTGGCGGCATCCTCTATTGCCATAGCAGCACCTTGTGCTGCGAAGGGTAAAAATGCATGCGCACAATCACCTACAAAGACTTGCTGTTGTAAACCTAAAAAACGATTATGATTCATTTGAAATAATGGCCAATAGCTCCACTCATCAATGTGATTAAAAATTTGCAGAATTTTTGGATTCCAATCATTAAAAAGAGATTTGAGTTTCTCTTTATTTCCTATTTGCTTCCATCTTTTTCCTGGATTTTCTCCATGAGTGATGGCTACGAAATTGAATGTTTTTATTGACTGAATAGGATAGGCAACAAGGTGATTTTTAGGTCCCATCCAAGCAGTAATTGTTTTTATATTTTGTAATAAAGAACAAAATTTTGGAGAAAGACTCTCAAATGATTTTGTTGCTCGCCATGCGATGAAGTTAGTGAAACTAGCTTTTTCATGAAAGGGGGAAAACTGTCGCAATGTTGACCAAACACCATCACATCCAATGAGAAGTGGTGTTGAATAAAATTGATATCGTTGTATTCCAGTTTTTTCTTCTATTGTGATTGTTTTTATTTTAATATTATCCCCTGTAGATTGGGTAGATGATATGATGCTTTCTCCCATTTTGTATTTAATAAGAGGGTTCTTAATAACAGCATTATATAAAACGTTCTGTAAATCAGCTCGATGAATTGTAATATAAGGAGATTTCCAGCGCTTTTCAGATAAGTTAATAAGGTCTGCATGTAAATGCGTTTTCAAAGATATACCATCTTTTAATTCAAGAAAACGCGGTTTAATACCTAATTTAATAAGTGTATTAAGCGTTCCCCAACGGTCAAGAATGCGTGTTGCATTTGGAGTAAGTTGAATACCAGAACCAATACTATAAAGTTGCTTCCGCTTCTCAATAATAGTACTTGCAATTCCTTTATGAGCAAGTGCTAAAGCAGAGCTTAGTCCTGCAATGCCTGCTCCAATGATAATTAGAGATTGATCTTTTAGCTGTTTCATATCAAAGAAAAAGAGAATCTTTTATAAAGAATCTTTGAGATGATACGTACATCCTGTAGGATTTGTCTGATTATGTGGTAGTGTATGATTATAGCGATAAAGTGTTGAACAATAGGGGCAAATTTTTTCATCAGCTGCTCCCATTTCAAGAAAAATATGGGGATGATCGAATGGTTGCGTAGCCCCTATACACATAAATTCTTTTACACCAATTTCAATTGTTTTGTATCCATTATCATTTTGAAAATACGGAATATTATAATCAGCCATAATGCGTAAACTCCAGATAAATTATCTTAATAAGGTATGATTTAAATCATGTGTTTTAATTATTAATTTGTAATATGATATACTATAATGCAAGATGCTTTTTCAGATAACTTATAAATGAGGGTAGATTCAATTGTTTTTAAAATATTCATATAGTTAATATGGAGAGAATTAATCATTATATTATGATTGAATATTATGATTGAGCCAGGACTTTTGAAATTTTTGCAGTTTATAAGATTTGATAAAAAATAGATAAAATTAGGATCTTATCTTCATAAGAGCACGATTTTTATTTTGTAAAGGTTTCTATAAAATATAAAGAATTTTAACTGAATATATGAAACAAACGCTGACAGATCAAATTACTATGCGGGATATAACGATGGATAATCCAGCGCGATTTGTTAATCGTGAGTTTTCATGGTTACAATTTAATAATCGTGTTTTAATGGAAGCTGCAAATTCTAAGAATCCTTTATTGGAACGGGTACAGTTTCTTTCAATTTCAGCAACTAATCTTGATGAGTTCTTTATGGTTCGTGTTGCTGGCCTTGCTGCTCAAATTCGTTCTGGGATTACAAAATGTAGTGCAGACGGACGTACACCGCAGGAACAGCTGGATTTTGTATTAACTGAGATTGCATATTTGCAAGCTAATCAGCAACAAGAATTACGTACCTTACGTTATGAGCTAAAACAAAATAATATTGAAATTGTCTGTTCTGACAAGCTTTCCAAAGTTGAAAAATTGTGGCTTGAAAGGTATTTTTTAAAGGAAGTTTTTCCTGTTTTAGCACCTTCTCTTATTGATTCTATACATTCTTTTCCTTTTATTCCTAATTTAGGTTTTTCTCTTGCGTTCCAATTATTACGGCCCGTTGATCAGCATTCTATAATGGTGTTTTTACCTGTTCCTAATACTTTGAAGCGTTTTATTCTTCTTCCTCAAGAGGAAAATAATTTTCGTTTTATTTTATTGGAAGATCTTGTCTGTCTTTTTATTGATCGTTTATTCCCTGGTTATGATAACAATGGGGCTGGAACATTTAGAATTATCCGCGATAGCGATATTGAAGTAGAAGAAGAAGCAGAAGATCTTGTTCATTTTTTTGAAACTGCGTTAAAAAAACGTCGTCGTGGAGAAGTTATTCGAATTGAATTTAATATGAAAATGCCTGAAAATTTACGCCAATTCATAACGGATGCACTTAGAGTACCTAGTAATTGTGTGAGTGTTATCAATGGTTTGTTAGCACTAAATATGATTTCAGAAATTGTTTCTATTCCGCGCGATGATTTAAAATTTATTTCTTATAGTCCTCGTATTCCAGAGTGTATTCGTGAGTATGGTGGTGATTGTTTTGCAGCTATTCGTGAAAGAGATATTGTTATTCATCATCCTTACGAAACATTTGATGTTGTTATACAATTTTTACGTCAAGCTGCCGCTGATCCTAATGTAATTGAAATCAAGCAAACTCTTTATCGTACATCAAATGATAGTCCGATTGTTAGTGCTCTTATTCATGCTGCTGAGCGAGGTAAGACGGTGACAGCATTAGTGGAATTAAAAGCCCGTTTTGATGAAGAGGCTAATATTCGTTGGGCACGTGATCTTGAATGTGCAGGAGTTCAAGTAATTTTTGGTTTTGTTGAATTAAAAACACATGCTAAAATGTCTTTAGTGGTAAGATGTGAAGAGAACTGTCGTCGTTTTTATGTTCACCTTGGAACTGGGAATTATCATCCAATTACCGCTAAAATGTATACTGATCTTTCCTTTTTTACAACTGATGATGACATTGCTCATGATGTTCGGCTGCTTTTTAATTATCTTACCGAATACGCACAGCCAAATAAACCAATGAAAATAGCATTTTCACCATTAACATTGCGTAGCCGTATTCTTGAACATATCAAAAAGGAAATTACCAATGCACAACAAGGGCGGATAGCTGCTATCTGGATGAAGGTAAACTCATTGGTTGATCCTGAAATTATTGATGCTTTATACCATGCTAGTCAAATGGGGGTACAGATTGATTTGGTTGTGCGGGGTATATGTTGTTTACGTCCTGGTATTCCAGGGATCTCAGATAATATTCGTGTGAAATCAATAGTAGGACGATTTCTTGAGCATAGTCGCATTTTCTGTTTTGGTAATGGTGAGAATTTGCCAAATAAGAATGCTATTGTTTATTTCGGCTCAGCTGATATGATGCCTCGTAATCTGGATCATCGTGTTGAAGTATTGGTTCCAATTTTAAATAAAATAGTTCATCAACAAGTTCTTTCAAAAATTATGTTGGCTAATATTATTGATAACCAACAAAGCTTTGATATATTGGCCGATGGAACATCAAGACGTAGAAAGCCGCAAAAAGATGAAAAGCTATTTAATGCACAGGAGTATTTTATGAGCAATGTGCTTTTTTTCGAGTATGAAAACTTTTTTCAGACTTCTACTTCACCTTTGATTGAGTTGCTTCAGTAACAAATGAAAACACTTAAAGACTGAAATATCCAATGACATATATAAATACTCAAGGTTGGCTGAAAGGGTATAAACCCGTTGCAGTTATCGACATTGGTTCAAATTCTGTTCGACTTGTTGTTTATGAAGGCCTCGTACGTTCACCAGCAGTTTTATTTAATGAAAAAGTTTTTTGTGGTCTTGGTCAAGGTGTTGCAAAAACTGGAGTTTTGGAAGAAAAATCAATCGAGATGGCACTACGAGCACTGAAACGATTTTATGCTGTTTGTCAACAGGTTGGTGCAGATGAAATCTATACTTTAGCAACAGCAGCAGTACGAGAGGCAAAAAATGGATTAGCTTTTATTCAAAGCGCTGAAAATATTTTACAAAATAAAATACATGTTCTCTCGGGAAGTGAAGAAGCTATTTATTCAGCTTACGGAGTTATTTCTACTTTTTATCAGCCAAATGGCATGTCTGGTGATCTTGGCGGTGGAAGTCTTGAACTTATTGATATTCATGATTTTAATGTATGTGAAGGGATAACGTTGCCATTAGGTAGTTTACGACTGCAATATTTGTCAAATAATGATTTTATTTTGGCAAAAAAAATTGTTCATGAGCAACTTTGTAAATCTTCCATTGTTATGCGTAAAGATATATCTCGTTGCTTTTATGCAGTAGGGGGAACTTGGCGTAATCTTGCAAAATTATATATGGTCATCAAAAATTATCGATTACCTGTTATGCATGGCTATGAGGTTGATGCGCAGGAGATGGAGGAATTTTTGCTTCTTGTTATCAATGGTGGTATTGAAAAAATAAGAGAAATTTCAGTTATTCCCAAAAAACGTCGTCAGCTTTTAGCGTATGGAGCGATTGTTCTTATTGAACTGATTCAATGCATGAATTTAAAAAAAATAGTTTTTTCTGGAGCAGGGGTTCGCGAAGGTTTTCTTTATTCAAAATTACCACGAGAAGATCGTGTTTCTGATCCATTAATTACAGCATGTTTAGAAATGGCTATCTTAAGAGCACGCTCACCAAAACAAGCAAGTGAACTGATTGATTTTACCACAGGTGCATTTGAAGCTTTTGAAATTTCAGAAACTGAAAATGAATGTCGTTATCGTAAAGCTGCTTGTCTTCTTTCTGATATCGGTTGGCGTATACATCCAGATCATCGCGGTAATGAAGCAGCTAACCAGATAGCATTAGGATCTTATCCAGGAATTTCACATAAGGGACGTATTTATGCTGCATTAGCAGTCTTTTTCCGTAATACAGGCTTATCATTTGATAAGGAAGCTCCTGAGATTCTTAAATTAGCAACTAGCGATATTGTCGAAAAAGCAAGAATCCTTGGCGGAATTATGCGTATCGCTAATCTTTTTAGTGCCTCTACTGCAGGAATCTTACCTAATTTATCATGGCAAAAAAAGCTAGACAATATTGTATTACATATTCCAGCGCGCTATGCAAATTTAATAAGCGAACGGCCTTATAAACGCTTACAGCAATTATCAAAAATAACTAAATTTCCCTTAGTTTTTGAAGTTTTTTGATTCCTTTGCAAGGTGAAATATCAAAATATTTATTATAATATTTTCATATTTATAAACTAAAGTTTCTTGATCGTTACTTCTCCGTTGTTATAATAAAATGCTATTTGACCTTTTAACATTTGTTCCACTTTTTGACCAAAAATTTCATAACGCCAACCATTCATAGCAGCGATATTATGAATAATATTGCCATTAGAAATTTTTTCTAAATCACTGGACGTTGCAATAATTTGAGGTGCAATATTATTTTCGTTTGCAACAAGCTTTAATAGTACTTTAAGAAGATCAATTGTAACAGCTGTTTTATCATCAATAGCATTATACTTGGGAAGGGCAGGTAAAGTAGCAAGATCAGCTTTTAAGCCTTGGTGTATGGCTTCGATTAATGTATGCACAGCTGGTGAATGATGCCAGCTTTTGTTAATGCTACGTAAACGATACAGAGCAGCTTCATCCTTTGGTTGTTGGGTTGCAATTTCAATAAGACATTCATCTTTCATTATATGGCGACGAGGGACATTATATTGGCGTGCTTCACGTTCACGCCAAGCTGCTATTTTTTGCAATACGGCAAGTTCGCGTTTTTTTGTGATTCTTCCTTTTACTTTTTTCCAAGCTTCATTTTCTGGTATATCATATGTCGTCGGTGTTAAGAGGAGTGCCATTTCATCATGCATCCAATGAGTACGTTTTTTTTCCTCTAATTGTTTTTTTAGTGCAAGATAGACGTCTCTTAGATAAGTAACATCAGAAACTGCGTAGAGCAGTTGCTTTTCAGAAAGGGGGCGACAGCTCCAGTCTGTAAAACGAGATGATTTATCAAGATGATGTCCAGTGCAACGTTGTACAATTTGATCATAGGAAATAGAATCACCAAATCCACAGATTGATCCTGCTACTTGCGTATCAAAGAGGGGAGAGGGAATAATTCCTCCGAGATGATAAATAATTTCGATATCTTGGCGTGCAGCGTGAAAAACTTTAACAACTTTTTTATCAATCATTAGATCAAAAAATGGTTGTAGATTAATATCTTGCGCCATTGGATCAATAAGTATTGTAATATCTGGTGATGCAACTTGAATCAGGCATAGCTGAGGCCAGAAGGTTGTTTCACGTATAAATTCAGTGTCTACTGTTACAAAATTAGATTTGCGCAAAGCGGCAATAGAAATTTCAAGATCTATAGTGTTTGTAATAAGTTCCATTATTTTATTATAGCTAAGTAGATTAAATTTGTCTTTTATTGTATTTTTTTTAGTCTTTTTAATCATACCTTGACAAATGATTGTTAAAAGGCGTTTGTAACGTATGTAAGGTAAATTACAACCAAAGGAAAAAATATGCACCGTTACCGCAGTCATAATTGCGCTGCTCTTCGTAAATGCGATATGGGAAGGCAGGTTCGCCTTTCTGGGTGGGTTCATCGTGTCCGTGATCATGGTGGAATTCTTTTTATTGATCTACGAGATCATTTTGGAATTACACAAATTGTTGTTGATCCTAATTCACCAGCATTTACAATTATAGAAAAGGTGCGTTCTGAATGGGTCATTCGTGTAGATGGAGAAGTACGTGCTCGTGCTGATGAAGTTATTAATGCAGCTCTCCCAACGGGTGAAATTGAAATTTTTGCGAAAGAGGTTGAAATTCTTTCAAAAGCTGATGAACTTCCTTTACCAGTTTTTGGCGAGCCTGATTATCCTGAGGATATTCGACTAAAGTATCGTTTTCTTGATTTACGTCGAGAGACTATGCACAAAAATATAATGCGTCGTACTGAGATTATTGCTTCCATAAGGCGGCATATGCAAGATTGTGCTTTTACGGAATTTACTACACCAATTTTAACAGCTTCATCTCCAGAAGGAGCACGTGATTTTTTGGTTCCAAGCCGTATTCATCAGGGAAAATTTTATGCACTACCTCAGGCACCTCAACAATATAAGCAGTTGTTGATGATGTCTGGTTTTGATCGTTATTTTCAAATAGCTCCATGTTTTAGAGATGAAGATCCACGAGCAGATCGTTTACCAGGTGAGTTTTACCAATTAGATATTGAAATGAGTTTTGTTGAACAGGAAGATATTCTTGTAACTATGGAGCCAATTATACGCTCTATTTTTGAGGAATTTGCAGATGGGAAATCTGTAACGCAAAATTTTCCTCGTATTTCATATGATGAAGCAATGCAGAAGTATGGTTCGGATAAACCTGATTTGCGTAATCCAATTATTATGGAAGATGTTTCTCAGCATTTCCGGGATTCTGGTTTTAAGGTTTTCTCTCAGATTTTAGCGAGTGATCAGAATGCATGTATTTGGGCTATTCCTGCAAAAAATGGAGGTAGCCGTGCTTTTTGTGACCGCATGAATGCATGGGCTCAGGGTGAGGGACAACCAGGTCTTGGTTACATTTTTTGGCGTGAAGAAAATGGAAATTTTGAAGGAGCCGGCCCTATTGCTAAAAACATTGGTGAGCAAAGATCCGAAGCTATTCGTGTGCAACTTGGACTTGAAAGTGGTGATGCTTGTTTTTTTGTTGCAGGAGATCCAAAGAAATTTGCATCTTTTTCTGGAGTAGCACGTACACGGATAGGAGAGGAATTGGGGCTTATTGATCGAGAATGTTTTTCTTTTGCTTGGATTATTGATTTTCCATTTTTTGAATGGAATGAAGACGAAAAAAAACTTGATTTTGCGCATAATCCTTTTTCAATGCCTCAAGGTGGAAAAAATGCTCTTGATTCTCAAGATCCTCTTTCTTTGAAAGCTTTTCAGTATGATCTTGTTTGCAATGGTTATGAAATTGCATCAGGTGGAATTCGTAATCATTCACCGGAAATGATGCTTAAAGTTTTTAATCTTGCAGGCCTTTCTCAAGAGGTTGTAGAAGAGCGCTTTGGTGGTCTTTATCGTGCATTTCATTATGGTGCGCCACCACATGGCGGTATGGCAGCAGGTGTTGATCGCATCGTTATGCTTTTGCAAGGTGTAAAAAATTTACGCGAAGTTTCTTTATTTCCAATGAATCAGCAAGCGCTTGATCTTTTAATGAGTGCTCCATCCGATGTGTCCGCTGTGCAGTTAAGTGATCTAGGAATTCGAATTACCCCAACAGTTAAAAATAAGTAAGGGAGCTGAATTACACTATTTATGTATGTAACTTTGGATAAAAATATCTATAATCTAACCAACTTTTACAAACCCGTGCCCTATTAACTGCTCAACAAATAGCTCAAACGGTGAAATGGCAGCTGAACTGGATGAAAAAGCACGTACTGATACTAGAGAAAACAATAGACTACCTAGGAGTTTGTACCAAGTTTTCCAAAAGATTGAGGAAGCGTAGATTTTAGAGGGGAGTAAAATGAAATCAAATTTACCCATTCTTAATCATGACAATACTAACAGCAATAGCATTAACAGGATGCGGAGAAGAAAGGCCATACCCAAACGCAGAAAACTGTGCACCGAAGCATTTGAAAAAGCATATAATAGTCTTCAAAGTAAAAGGAATCGAGATGCTTTTAAAGCAGAATGTGATGCATTCAATGAACATCGCCGTCGGACTGAATGGAAGTTTGTACCAAGTGCTCCAAAAAATTGGCTCGACTATGATTTTGGAACAACAGACTATGATTATGAAACAACAAGTGATTAGTAAGTGATTAGTATGAGATATAAACTTACTTTAGGTCTCTTAATAACAGTTGGAACAGTAATATTTGTTGATTCAGCAATGGCGGAACAGCTTACCAGTAATGGAATAATGGATGACGTATTGAATCGTTTTCATAACGCAGCTTCTACATGGGAAGTAGTAGTTATAGCGGCAGCATCTCGGTTATTTTAGGTATTAACTACGATTTCAATGGTCTGGACATTTGGCATGATGGCTTTGTGAAAAGCCGACATTGGTGAATTTTTTGCAGAATTTGTTCGTTTCACCATGTTCATTGGTTTTTATTGGTGGCTTTTGACAAATGCCTCTATTGGCATGAACATTGCAGGCACTATAATAAAATCATTACAAACTCTAGGCGCTCAAGCAAGTAACTTACATATGAAAGCCTTTACACTATCCAGCATTATTGATGTAGGATTTCAGATATTTCATAATACTATATTGAATGTTTCGTGGATGAGTCCATTTAGTTCATTGGGTGCTTTTTTATTGGCTGCTAGCATTTTGATTATTGTAGCATTAGTTGCGATCAATCTACTTCTTGTCATGGTGTCAGCTTGGATTCTACTATATGCTGGTGTTTTTTCTCGGTTTTGGTGGAAGCCGTTGGACTTCTGATATAGCTATCAACTACTACAAAACAGTGTTGAGCATTGCTGTTCAATTCATGTCAATGATACTATTGATTGCAATTGGCCAGACTTTTCTTAATCACTATTATACACAAATAAGTAAAGGCATATCTTTGCAAGAATTGGCTGTTATATTGGTTATTTCTTTAATCTTGTTATCCTTAGTCAATAAGGTTCCTCTAATGATTTCTGGAATTATGACAGGTGCCAATTTAGGTGCAATCGGTAACACAGTGGGTGTCGGCACAGCAATAAGCGCCACTGCGGCAGCAGCCACAGGGGCAGTGATGACCGGTAAAGCGGTAGCAGAAGCTGTTTCCGAAGTAGCTGGTGGTGTGTCTGCTCTTAAAGCCGCATACCAAAAAGCAGCATCTTCTATGAATTTAGTAATGATACGCCAAGAATTGGTGATGTACTTAAACAAAGCAAAAACAGTGATAAGGGTCAGGAAGTGGCCACTATGAGCAGTTCACTATATGCCCAAGCTGCCGGTTATGCCAATATGGATAGTTCTTCAAATATTAGAGGTTTTGACACAGTGGTTCAAGCCGCTAAATTGGCCACAGGAACCACTTCAGAATTGGCCAAAGGCATTGGCTCACAAATAAAAAAAGGATTACAAGAACGAATTAAAGAGATGACAGGTGGAAAAATCGCTCAATCTATCCGTGAAAGCATGGAGCCCAAAGAAGAGAGCCAAGAAAATCAATTCTGGGAAAATAGCTTGAGCAAAGCTGATATAAACGACGAAGTTGCAGCATTTAGCTAAAAATAAAATTAGTGAGGTCTATTTGACTAGGTTATTTTTAACTATTCAAAATGGCCAAAATTTTACATCAAATATTTTTAATTAAAGGTACATATATTTTCTATTGTTCTTATTTCATTTTTAAATTAAAAATTAGGAATATATAACATAAGGAGTTTCTTATGAAAAAAATGCCTAAGAGTTATATAACTGATGCTGAACGCAAAAAATTGCAAGCAAGTGGGTTATCTCAAAATTGTATTTATATACTTGAAGCAGAAGCAGCAGAAAAAGCTAATGACGGCCAAACAAAATAGGAATGGTTAGCAATGATTGAGTATCCAGCGCACTCTCTTTTATGTCTTAGAAAATGGCGTGGTGCACAGTTTATTCGTGATATGGGTTTTTCTACCAAGAGTGCAGATGAAGAATATGGTTCAGACTGGCTAGATAAAGGCGTTGTGATAGGAGGTCACCATTTCTAATAATTTGAAGAATTTTTTTTGATAAGAGATGGATATAAAAAAGAAATAGAAAAGACATTATTATTTCAAACATTGAATAATGTGCAACTGGATTTTTCTAATAATTTACGCAGTATTGGCCGCAGTGGTGATATATTATTAATTACTGATACAGAGCGCAATTTCATTGGTGATGATTTGTTACGCTATGCTAATAGCAAATTTGAGCGGTTTTATAGAAGACTTGTTCCTTATTTTTAAAATTGCTACCTTACATTATGTCTGATGAGATGATTCGATCCTTTGATAAGGAGCATATTGAGCCAATAGAATTGCGATCTGCTTTGCAAGAACGCTATTTGGCTTATGCACTTTCTACTATTACACACCGTGCTTTGCCTGATGTACGTGATGGGTTAAAGCCTGTTCATCGACGTATTATCCATGCGATGCGCTTACTCAGACTTAATCCTGGACAAGCTTATGCTAAGTGTGCCCGGATTGTAGGTGATGTAATGGGAAAATTTCATCCTCATGGCGATGCATCTATTTATGACGCATTGGTACGTTTAGCTCAGAGCTTTTCTGTTCGCTATCCATTAATTGATGGACAGGGTAATTTTGGTAATATTGATGGAGACAATGCTGCAGCCATGCGTTATACAGAAGCACGTATGACTGAAGTGGCAATATTACTTCTTGAAGGAATTAATGAAAATGCAATTGATTTTCGTTTAACCTATAATGAAGAAGATGAAGAGCCTATCGTTTTACCAGGAGCGTTTCCTAATCTTTTAGCTAATGGTTCAGCAGGTATTGCTGTTGGTATGGCAACGTCTATTCCGCCACATAACGTTGCAGAACTTTGTGATGCCGCATTATATTTGATTGCTAATCCCCATGCAGATCATAAAGATTTAAGTCAATTTGTGCTTGGGCCTGATTTTCCAACAGGCGGTATTTTGGTTGAACCTAAAAAAAGTATTGAAGATTCTTATCGTACAGGGCGTGGATTATTTCGATTGCGTTCACGTTGGCATCAAGAAGAGGGGAATCGAGGTTCTTATGTGATTGTTGTTACAGAAATTCCATATCAAGTACAAAAATCACGCCTTATTGAAAAAACAGCAGAGTTATTGCTTGCTCGGCGGTTACCGATGCTTGAAGATATTCATGATGAATCAGCAGAAGATATTCGGATTGTACTAGTTCCAAAAAATCGCACAATTGATCCAGAACTTTTGATGGAGTCACTTTTTAAGTTAACGGATTTTGAAGTGAGGTTTCCTCTTAATCTTAATGTATTAACTTTAGGAAAAGTGCCTAATGTCCTTTCTTTACGTGAGAGTTTGCAGCAGTGGCTTCAACATCGTAAAGAAGTGCTTATTCGCCGTTCAAATTATCGACTGAATGAAATTGATTGTCGATTAGAGATTCTGCAGGGGTATCTTATTGCATATTTGAATCTTAATGAGGTGATACAAATCATTCGTGAACATGATGAACCGAAAAAAGAATTGATTTTGCGCTTTAAATTAACCGAGAATCAGGCTGAATCTATTTTAAATATGCGATTGCGTTCTTTGCGTAAGCTTGAAGAATTTCAACTTCGTAAAGAGTTTGATTCTCTTAAGATTGAAAAGGAAAAATTACAGAATTTATTAAATTCCAACATCAAGCAATGGAAAGTTATTGCTGAGGAGATTACAAGAGTTCGTAAAATTTTTGGTCCTGAAACTTTCTTGGGAAAAAGGCGTACAACATTTGAAGATGCACCAAGGCATGATGAAAATGATATTCATCAAGCGATGATTGAAAAAGAACCCGTTACTATTGTTATTTCCGAAAAAGGTTGGGTGCGTGCTTTAAAGGGCCATTTGAACGATTATAAAACTCTTTCTTTCAAAGAAGGCGATGGTTTGAAGCTAGCATTTCCAGCATTCACTACAGATAAAATCATAGTGATAAGCACTGGCGGAAAGTTTTTTACTATTAGTACCAATACTTTGCCTGGAGGAAGAGGTCATGGCGAGCCAATTCGTATTTTAGTAGATATGAATAATGAGCACGATATTCTCACAGCTTTTGTACACAATGTGCAGGGCAAAAGACTTTTAATTTCATCCTATGGCAATGGCTTTATTGTTTCTGAAACTGATATTATTGCTAATACACGAAAAGGAAAGCAAGTGATGAATGTAAAATCTCTTGATAGTTTGAAGCTTTGCATTCCAGTAGAAGGCGATTACATTGCAATAGTTGGAGAAAATCGAAAAATGCTTATTTTTTCTATTGAACAAATACCAGAAATGAGTCGTGGTAAGGGTGTTCGCTTACAACGTTATAAAGATGGTGGTATTGTCGATGCCAAAACTTTTACTTTATCAGAAGGTTTGAGTTGGCAAGATACAGCTGAGCGTAGTTTTAATCGCCAGGCTAATGAACTCGTTGAGTGGATGGGAACGCGCGCGGGAACCGGGCGTTTAGTTCCGAAGGGATTTCCAAAATCAGGTAAATTTTCTAGTTAGTACGATGTAGTGTGTTTGATTGCTTGCTTATAAAAGTGTCGTAAAAAATATTAAAGATTTTATTATAGCAAAAAACTTTATTTTATTAACTAGATTGATTCAGAATTATGTTGCGTAAAAAAACGCCCATGTTCAGCCCACAAGACAAGAAGAATAGCTGTGAGACTGAGAAAGAAAAATCCTGCTGAATTAGGAATTGTTGTTTCATCAAAGCATTGTGCTATGAAAAAGCCAAGGCCTGTACCAATGGATGTTTGAAGAAAACCAGATACAGAAGACGCAGTTCCAGCGATTTTTCCTAGAGGTTCAAGGGCAAGTGTATTGAAATTAGTCATAATACCACCACATGTAAACATTAACATACAGTATAATATCATAAAGAATGGAAAAGATATAACGCCGTCTTTTAAAACTGACCAAAAAAACCAAATACATGAAATACTAGCAAACAGTAGAAGCATTGTATGAGAAATCCGTCGCATTCCAAAGTGCCCAACGAGACGAGAATTGAGGAAAGATGATACAGCTTGAAATGCAGCGCCAAGAGCAAAGGCAGCAGGAAACCACATGCCTAAATTATAGATTCCTTCATAAACTTGTTGCGATGTATTAATAGCAGTAAAAATGCAACCTAAAATAATAGAAGTTGCGAGTGTATAGCAAAGTGTTGAGCGGTTAGTAATGATAAGCCGTAAGTTATTTTTGACGGAAGAAAAAGAAAGAGATCGTGGTGTATAAAGGGTTTCAGGCAAGCGTATTTGAATCCAAATCATCAATCCAAAACCAACAATTGCCATGAATATAAAAATTAATTGCCATTGTCCAAATAACAAAATAATTTGCCCTATTGCCGGCCCAATCATTGTTGCAAGAAGAAAAATCATCATGACTATGGACATGACTTCTGCCATTTTTCGACCATCGTAGAGGTCGCGTATAATGGATATTGTGAGCACACGCATGGCTGCTCCTCCAACACCTTGCAAGATACGTAGAATAAGTAATATGTGAAAACTGGATACAAATATACATCCAATTGCTGCAAACGAGTAACAAGCAAGGCCTATAAGGGTGAGTTTATGCCGTCCATAACGATCACTTATTGGGCCAAAAAATATTTGCGTAGCACCATAGCTAATAAGATAACAAGAAATGATATAATGCTGGTCATTTTCATGAGTAGCATGCAAGCTGTTTAAAATATCAGGCATAGCGGGCAGCATGATATCAATTGCTATCGAGTTGATTGCCATAAGTGCTGCAATGAGGATAACGAATTCTCTATATCCAATTTTTTTTTTAATTGTATCTATGTGCTTTTGTTCGTCGGCAGAATATGACATATGTATCCTTAAAATAAAAAATTGCGACTGAACAATACTTAAAAGAATCCGAATAAATTAGAGATATTTACGATTTGGTAAAAGTTATGCTTCTCTCTTTCAAAAGTTCTTTTAACTCATTGTTTTGAAACATTTCTTTGACAATATCACAGCCACCAATGAATTCACCTTTAATATAGAGTTGTGGAATTGTTGGCCAATTTGAATAATCTTTTATTCCTTGACGTAATTCATTAGAAGTTAAAATATTAACTCCTTTATAATTTACCCCTAAATAGTTAAGAATTTGAACAACTTGTCCAGAAAATCCACATTGAGGAGAACTAGGGGTCCCTTTCATGAATAAAACAACTTCGTTTGTTTTAATTTCATTATCAATAAAATTATGAACAGTAGTCATTATCATTCCTCAAGATTGTGGATTTAGAAAAACACACATTTATACCCATGTCATTTTTTAATCGTATTCACAGAATGAATGCAAGAGAAAATTTTGAGATTATTTAGGAACACTTGTTTGCAGACTTAAAGCGTGAAGAACGTTTCCCATATTTCCTTTAAGAGCATCATAGACCATTTTATGCTGTTGAACACGGCTTTTTCCTCGAAAATTTTCTGAAATAACTTCAGCTGCATAATGTTCGCCATCTCCAGCAAGATCACGAATTGTTATTTTTGCATTAGGAATGCTTTCACGAATAAGGGCTTCAATTTCATCTGCACTCATTGCCATGGACATTCTCCTCGATTTGTCTATTTTTTATGAGAATTAATCTATAATTAGTAGAAATGAATATTATTTACCTTTGTCCATAAATTTTGGAAACCAATTTTCATAAGCCTGTGTAAGTTCAGTTATTGAAAGTGTGAATACATCTTTTATATCAAGTGTATCACCTTCAACTGTACCAAGCTCTATTAAGGGAATTGTATTTGTTTGTGCAAGCATTTTAAGATTATCTAGTGCATCAGGCTTGACTGCTAAAAGGTAACGTCCTTGATCTTCACCAAAAAGTTCAGCATGATGTGGTGTTTGATTACTTAATTCTACTTTGATTCCTTTATCTGCTTTAATTACCATTTCCGCAAGAGCGGTGGCTAAGCCTCCATCAGAGATATCATGAGCGGCATGAACAAAACCACTATGGATAACATTACGAACAAATTCACCATGTTTTTTTTCAAGATGTAAATCGACACAAGGTGGAGCTCCTGCCTCAATATTTAAAATATTATGCATATAGACTGATTGACCTAGATGTGATCCGCAAGAACCAACTAAAACAATAATATCTTCATTCTGCATACCATTGATCGTAGCCATTTTTGACCAATCATCAAGGAGCCCAACACCAGCTATTGTTGGTGTAGGAAGAATTGCCTTTCCATTAGTTTCATTATAAAGAGAGACATTTCCTGAAACGATTGGAAAATCAAGTATTTTGCAGGCTTCACCTATACCTTTGAGTGCTAAAACAAGCTGTCCCATAATTTCAGGTTTTTCAGGATTACCAAAATTGAGATTATCTGTAGCTGCAAGTGGTATTGCACCTGCGGTACTTATATTGCGCCAGCATTCTGCAACGGCTTGCTTTCCTCCTTCATAGGGATCAGCTTCGCAATAGCGTGGTGTTACATCAGTAGAAAAAGCAAGAGCACGTTTATCATTATTGCTTACACGAATAACACCCGCGTCACCTCCTGGTCTAACAAGACTGTTCCCTTGGATCAGGGTATCATATTGTTCATAAACCCAGCGTCGTGAGCTTTGATTCGCAGAATTCAAAAGTGTAAGAAGTACGTTACCAAGATTATCAACTTTTTCAACTTCTTCTACTTTTAGAGTAGGCTTTTTTAAGGGTTCTATCCAAGGACGATCATAGATAGGTGCTTCATTACCCAGTTCTTTGATTGGGAGGTTTGCTACTTCTTTTTCTTGATGTAGTACACGGAAACGTAAATCATCAGTAGTCTTTCCGATAACAGAGAAATGAAGCCCCCATTTGTGAAAAATTTCTGCAGCTTGTTCTTCTAATTCTGGCTTAAGTACCATAAGCATACGCTCTTGGCTTTCAGAAAGCATCATTTCATAGGCCGTCATATTATCTTCACGAACTGGTACTTGATCAAGATTAAGTTCTATACCTAGATCTCCTTTTGCTCCCATTTCCACTGCAGAAGAAGTCAGTCCTGCCGCTCCCATATCTTGAATAGCAATAACAGCTCCTAATGCCATTAATTCTAAACAAGCTTCAAGAAGGCATTTTTCAGTAAAAGGATCACCTACTTGAACAGTTGGGCGTTTTTCATCAATTGTATTATCAAATTCGGCGGAAGCCATTGTTGCTCCCCCAACACCATCACGACCCGTTTTAGCACCAAGATAAACAACGGGAAGTCCTATACCTTGCGCTTTGGAATAAAAAATAGAATCTATTTTTGCAATACCAGCTGCAAAGGCGTTAACAAGGATATTACCATTGTATCGTTTATCAAAATTAACTTCTCCACCAACAGTGGGTACACCAAAAGCATTACTGTAACCACCAATTCCAGAAACAACACCAGAAACAAGATGACGTGTTCGAGGATGGTCAGGAGAGCCAAATCGTAATGCATTCATAGTCGCAATAGGGCGAGCACCCATCGTAAAAACATCACGCAGAATGCCCCCAACACCTGTTGCAGCACCTTGATAAGGTTCAATATAAGAAGGGTGGTTATGACTTTCCATTTTAAAAACAACGCATTCGCCATTACCAATGTCAATGACTCCTGCATTTTCTCCAGGACCTTGAATGACACATTTCCCTTTTGTTGGTAAGGTTTTGAGCCATTTTTTCGATGACTTATAAGAACAATGCTCATTCCACATAGCAGAAAAAATTCCAAGCTCTGTAAATGTTGGTTCTCTACCAATTAACTCCAAAATACGTTGATACTCATCAGTTTTTAAGCCATGGTTTGCAATTAATTCTGGTGTAATGGCAATATCATTGCAAAGAGTCATTAGTTTTCATTCCGTTAAATTAATCAAAATTAATATTTATTACTGTCTTTAATCCAGTAATCTGGATTATTAATTTTTTTGTTTTTAGATCAACAACAATGTGTATATAGAATAATATATTTTATTATGATGAGTGAGGAAACATAACTGATAAAATTTACTTTATATATTTTTGTATTACTAGCTATTCTGTATAGAAAGTTAATGCGAAAATATTTGAGAATTCCAAAAAATATTTTTTTGTGATCATGATACTAATTCTAAAACACCTTGAAAAAGTAAGCGCCCATCAGTGCCACCATGTGCTGCTTCAATAAAGTTTTCAGGATGAGGCATCATACCAAGCACATTACCAACTTTATTGATAATGCCAGCTATATCATTTATTGAACCATTAGGGTTTTCACCTTTTGCATAGCGGAAAACAATCTGTTTGTTATCTTCCATTTGTTTCAATATATCATTATCAACAAAGTAATTACCATCATGATGAGCAACAGGGCAGCGAATAATTTGCCCTTTTTTATAAAGTCGAGAAAATTTCGTTTCAGCATTGGTTACTTCAAGTTTTACTTCACGGCAAACAAATTTCAATGAAGTGTTACGCATCAGAGCACCTGGCAATAATCCTGCTTCTAACAAAATTTGAAAACCGTTACATATTCCTATAATTGCTACACCCTGTTGTGCTTTTTCGCAAACAGCTCGTAATACTGGTGTTCTTGCTCCAATAGCACCACATCTTAAATAATCACCATAGGAAAAACCACCAGGAATAACAATCATATCCACATTGGGAATTGTTGTTTCTGTTTGCCAAATTTTTAATGGCTGAACACCTGTTATGTCATACAATGCTGCAATCATATCTTGATCACGATTTAATCCGGGTAATTGAATGATAGCAGTTTTCATGGCTAATTCACTTAAAGAAGTTCTATTGTATAATTTTCAATAATAGTATTCGCAAGCAATTGTTCACACATTTGTTCAAGTGTTTGTTTTGCAGATTCAATAGGCATATCATTAAGGATAATGTCAAAAACTTTCCCTTGGCGGATAGATTGAATATTTGTAAAGGCTAAGCTATTTAAGGCATTAACTATTGCTTCCCCTTGTGGATCGAGGACGCTATTTTTTAAAGTAACTGTGACACGTGCCTTCATTTTTTTCCTATTATTTAAATAACTCTTTTTTGAAGAATAGTATTTTTGTTAAGTAAGTTGAGATTGCACTATTTTTCTTTTTATTTGACTAAAACTGGACCACTAGGTCGCGGAGGTTCATTTTCATTCATGATACCAAGACGTCTTGCAACATCTTGATAGGCATCAATAAGTCCACCCATATCACGTCGAAAACGATCTTTATCAAGTTTTTCTTTTGTTTGAATATCCCATAAGCGAGAAGAATCAGGTGAAATTTCATCTGCGAGAACAACACGCATTGTTTCGCCTGTCCATAAACGACCAAATTCCACTTTAAAATCAACTAACTGGATACCGACGCCTGCAAACAAACCAGAGAGAAAATCATTAATACGAAATGAAAGCTGCATAATATCTTCTACTTCTTGTGGGGCAGCCCACCCAAAAGCAACGATATGTTCTTCTGTTACCATTGGATCATCAAGAGCATCATTTTTATAGTAAAACTCAATGATAGATTGTGGAAGAGCTGTTCCTTCTTCTAATCCTAAACGCTTAGAAAGGGAACCTGCGACGATATTACGTACAACAACCTCTAATGGGATAATCTCAACCGCTTTAATAAGTTGTTCGCGCATATTAATGCGTTTAATAAAATGTGTTGGAATTCCTAAACGACTAAGCTGAGTGAAAATATATTCTGAAATACGGTTATTTAAGACTCCTTTGCCATCGATGATTTCATGCTTTTTTGCATTAAACGCAGTTGCATCATCTTTAAAAAATTGAATATAAGTTCCTGGTTCAGGCCCTTCGTATAGGATTTTGGCCTTTCCTTCGTAAATGCGGTGGCGACGATTCATCATATTTCTCTATTCGTTTAGAGGTGTTAAATGTTGCTATAAAGGAAAACATTATCCTAATTAGTAAGAATTCTCAATGATTGCTATGATATTTACTACAGTTTTTATCATTTAAAGTATGTAAAAGAGAGTTTATAATTGACTTAGAGTTTTGCAAAGAAGTGAGAAAGAATTATTAATCCTTCTGGCCAAGGTCCATGTCCAGAATCTGCATTAATATGACCAGACTGTCCAGCATCAACGAAAAGTGCTCCCCAATCATGAGCAAGTTTTTTTGCTACTGAAAATTGGCAAAATTCATCGTTATGGCTAGCTATAACCACTGAAGGAAAAGGTAAATTTTTACGATGATATGGACCAAATGTCATTAAATGTTTGGGACGTATCTTTTCATTTTCTACATCTGGTGGAGCAACAAAGAAAGCACCACGAATTTTTTCTGGATTATGTGCAATTGCGTGAATAGCTGTTGGAACTCCTAATGAATGAGCAATAATAGCAATAGGTTTATTAGCCTGTCCAATAGCAATTTCAACAGCATTAACCCATTCTTCGCGGATAGGTTTTGACCATTGGATTTGTTGTACGCGGCGAGCCGTAGATAATTTTTGTTCCCAGCGTGTTTGCCAATGGTCAGGGCCAGATCCTTTATAACCGGGGATAATAAGAATATCGAGTTGATTTGCTTTCATGAGCTTTTTTATCCAAAAACTTGTTTAAAAATTGTATCAACATGTTTAGTGTGATAAGAAAGATCAAATTTTTCACAAAGTTCTGCTTCACTTAAAATCTTTGAGATATCTTGATCTTTTAGTAATTCTTCTAAAAAATCTTTCCCTTGTTCCCAGACTTTCATTGCATTACGTTGTACAATTTGGTACGCATTTTCACGACTAGTACCAGCTTGTGTAAGTGCTAAAAGTACACGCTGTGAATAAATAAGGCCACAAAATTTATTGAGATTTTTTTTCATATTTTCTGGATAAATAATTAAGTTTTCAATTACAGATGTTAATCGGGCAAGAGCAAAATCGAGTGTAATAGTAGCATCAGGGCCAATATAACGCTCAACAGATGAATGAGAAATATCACGTTCGTGCCAAAGTGCTACATTTTCCATCGCAGGAACTACAAATGCGCGCACCATACGAGCTAATCCAGTTAAATTTTCTGTTAAAACTGGATTACGTTTGTGAGGCATTGCCGATGATCCTTTCTGACCAGAGGAAAAATATTCTTCTACTTCAAGAACTTCTGTTCGTTGCAAATGGCGTATTTCTATGGCTAATCTTTCAATAGATGAAGCGATAATACCAAGTGTTGCAAAAAACATGGCGTGACGATCACGTGGTATAACCTGAGTAGAAATAGTCTCACTATGCATACCTAATGCTTTTGCTACATATTTTTCAACACGTGGATCAATATTAGCGAAAGTTCCAACTGCTCCAGAGATAGCACAGGTAGAAATTTCTTCTCGCGCGGCGAGCAAACGTTTATGACAACGAGAAAATTCAGCGTATGCGAAAGCAAATTTGACTCCAAATGTTGTAGGTTCAGCATGAATACCATGACTACGTCCAATAGTAATTGTATCTTTATGTTCAAAAGCACGTTTTTTCAATGCAGTAAGAAGATGCTCTATATCTTGTAGAAGAATATCAGTAGCACGCATCAATTGGACATTGAGTGTTGTATCTAATATATCTGATGACGTCATGCCCTGATGAATAAAACGAGCCTCTGGTCCAATAAACTCAGCCAAATGAGTTAAGAATGCTATAACATCATGCTTAGTAATTGCTTCAATTTCATTAATACGATTCACATCAAATTTGGCAATTGCACCTTTTTCCCAGATAGTTTTAGCCGCTTCTTTAGGAATAATACCAAGCTGGGCCATTGCATCACAAGCATGTGCTTCAATTTCAAACCAAATACGATATTTTGTTTCTGGTGACCAGATTGCCACCATTTCAGGACGAGAATAACGTGTGATCATGATTTTTCCTTATTGTGAGAGGATTGCAGCTTGGCGCAGTGCATTAATACGTGTTTTGTAAAGCTCTTTGTTACCATTTTTATAAATTGCAGAGCCTGCTACAAATACATTTGCACCTGCTTTTGCAGTTTTTCCAATTGTATCAATGGTAATACCACCATCAACTTCAAGGTCGATAGGACGATTAGCAATCATATTTTTTACTCGTTTTATTTTATCTTCCATGTCTGGAATAAAATTTTGCCCACCAAATCCAGGGTTAACTGTCATAATAAGGATGAGATCTAATTGATCTAGCAAATATTCAAGTACATGTTCTGATGTGCTTGGATTTATTGCAATGCCCGCTTTTTTACCCATTGCTTTGATCATTTGTAATGAACGATGAAGATGAGTACTTGATTCTGCATGAATGGTTATAATATCTGAACCCGCTTTTGCAAAAGATTCAAGATAAGGATCTACAGGTTTTATCATAAGGTGAACGTCAAAGACTGCTTTTGTTTGTGGACGTAAAGCTTTAACAACGTCTGGCCCAAAGGTGATATTAGGAACAAAATGACCATCCATGATATCAAGGTGAATCCAATCTGCGCCAGCATCAAGAACATCTGATAGTTCTTGACCGAGTTTAGAAAAATCAGAAGCTAAGAGTGAAGGGGCGATAAGATGGGAACGGGACATTAAGATCTCCTTAGTTGATCTTTTTTAGCATGTAATTTTATATGATAAAATATACATTTTTATTGTTCGTATATGATATTAAGAGAGTGATAGTGTATAATAAAAGAAAATATTGAAATATATTCTGAAATTTTAACAGCTATATAAGTAAAAAATCATGTCTAAGCATAGAATACATTTAACATCGAAATCTCAATCAATAGTTCCTGTTTCATCTCAAGAATATCGGGATACAATGAGTCATTTTGCAGGAGCTGTGCATATTGTAACAACAGATGGTATTAAGGGTAAGCGTGGGGTGACAATTTCATCTTGTTGTTCCTTATCAGACAATCCTCCAACACTTCTTGTCTGTTTAATGCGTTATAAGACTGAAAATAAGCTGTTTATGGAAAACGGAAATTTTTGTGTCAATAGTCTAACAGGAAAACATCGTTTATTAGCCGATGTTTTTTCTGGACGCCATCGTTTCACACAAAATGAACGTTTTGCTGCAGCTGAATGGGGTATCTTGCAGACCGGTGCTCCTAGTTTATTAAATGCTTTGGCTTCGTTTGACTGTAATTTGATTTGTTGTCATGAACATCCAACACACTATATTTTAATTGGTGAAGTTGTTGCAATAAACCGGAATCAAGAAAAAGATGCTTTAATGTATTTTAATCGTGACTATCAGACCTTATCTTTGCCTTTGTAAGTGTGTTTTTTCAAATATTAGTAATTTACTTACTAGTGTATTTAATTTTCTGATTAGCTTATTCTAGGGCAAAAAATCTTTGCTAAATCATACTGATATTTAAAATATAGGCATATTTTGTCCTGCAAGATGATCAATCAGTTAAATTAGGTTGATTAACACTTTTTTGCACTTTTTCTAAAGCTTTACGTGTTTTCCTTTATATATACATTTTTTCAAAAAATTTAATTTGATGTAAAAATATGCTTTTTACTGCTCATTTATGAAAAAATCGCTTTTGCTAGCACAATATTTATTATCATTCATTCCGTAAGACTTCTATATATAAAGCTTAAACATATATTTTGAATATAATTTAAGTGATATAATTGAATTACATTTTTTTGATTGGTGAAAATCTATTGCAAAAATAGATATAGTTTTGCAACGTATTGATGATGGTATTTATAGATTTTGTGGAAGAAATAAAGATCCTAAAGTATAAAGCATTTTTGAAGTTAGACGAATTGAAGTGTGGTGTTAGCAACACAAGAATGCTACGAAAAACGAAAATAAATCTATCGTGAGGATTTAAAAAACAGCTGTTTGGGAGAGAATAAATCGATTAAAATTACCATTTAAATTTTAATATAACGATAAAGAGGAAGACAATACTAACTATAAAGAAGTATCAAAATTTATGGAAGAGGATTTTCTTTCTAAAATTTATAGGCATAGAATAAATATTGATGTCTGCTGTATCCATATTAACTAGCTATCTTGTGGTGATTTGTATGAGATATTTTATGCTGTATATTTTTTAACAACATCTGATTCTACACTTGTAATATTTGATTCTATAATAGTAGCCGTTGGTCCACCGATGAGAACCAAATGTTCTGTATTGTCTCGGCGTATTAAAACAAGACGATGTATACGATCAATAGCAACTGTACCGCATATAGCTAATCGTGGCTGAGACTTGCTGGTAGTTCTAAATTGTATTTTATTTAAGTTAGTTAAAAGCTTAATAACTATAGTGATTGCTACAATTATTATTATGAGATACAAAAAGTTGATCATCACTTGTGTTATCGGCACGTTTATATAATCTGATAACCAACCTTTCATATTATCCCTCCTAAATATTAATAATAGATCTGTTATTTTTATTTATAATATTACAAAAATTTAGACTTTAAAAATTACAGTGTGGAACGTAGTATTTTTATATCAATAATTTATAGAGACCGTAAAGGCAATTTGTGACATAAAAATAGTCATAATTGAGGAAAAAATGGATAAAAATTTTGAAAGTATTAATAAATTATTGTCTACTTTCGTACGCTGGGAATTTACAATTGGAGTTACTATTTTTACAATAATTTTTTTATTCATTATTGGATTAATAGGTTTTTTTATCCGCAAAGCTATGTCTATAAGACTGCTTTGATATTTCTTTTTGTTTTAGCAATAATAGGTATTATAGCACTTTTTTTATTAGGAGTGAACATTTTCAAATGTAGTGTTATGCAATTACATAAAGATTTAGATTTTAACATTTTTAATGAGATAGATGATGTAATTATAGTCTCTGATTTATCTGGTTTTGTTTATTACTCCAATCAAAGTTATCAAAAAATTTTTACTTATAAGCCTGAAGTTTCTTGTTATGTCGTTATTTCTGATCTTCCAAATACTGGTGCACTCTTATACCGCTTAAAAGTAGCAATATTAGCTGGTTCTGCAGCCCAAGAGGTCTTGAGAACAGATCGATCGATTTTTATTAATTCACAACAGAAAGATGTTATTTGGTATAATATTTCTATTCATCCTACGGTTCATAGGGGAAAAAAGCTTTTATTTTGGCGTATTACAGATGTTTCTCATTTGCAGCAATATCATCAGTATAATGAAACCTTTTTCTTAAATTCACAGGAAGTTATTGGTCATTTAGATGAATCTCCTATTGGATTTTTATCTGTGAATGCACAAGGAATAGTTATCTATTTGAATACTGTTTTTGCTAAATGGTTTTTAATCGATTTAACGAATTTTACTGTTGGTCAATATAGTTTTGATCAATTATTTCATTCTGTTAGAAATAATAGCACATGGAGTGATATTCGTCGAAACAATAATAAATACCAAAATTTAAATGGCACGATACCCTATACATTCTCTTTATATTCTATTTCTGAAACTGGTAATAAAAGAATATTGAATTGTTTTATGTATGCTTCTTCTCTTGTAGAGGATGAGGCTATTTATCGGATTATTATGATACCACAGCAGATAGAAGAGAATGAAAGTAATAACCAATCAAAATTGCCAAGTATATTAACCAAATATTTTAATGTAAGCCCTTTTGCAATAGCAGTTGTTACTCAAAAAGGACAATTTATATACGTCAATAATGCTTTTCTGTTACTTACGGGGAAATCTAGTAAAGTCGTTAGCCTTTATGATATTATATCTCCCTGTGATCATGTCCAGTTAGAGCGTGTATTTCAGCAGATTACAGCAAATAGAAACAATTCAATTCCAATAGAAACGGTATTAGAAGGTGATCAAAAACGCTATTTGCATCTTTATACTATGCCTGTAACATTAGAATATGATAATGCATTACAAGATTTGGTCATTGTATCTGGAACAGAAATAACAGAACAAAAAATATTTGAAGATAAAATGATACAAAGCCAAAAAATGCAAGCTGTCGGACAGTTAGCTGGTGGTATTGCTCATGATTTTAATAATGTTTTAACAGCAATTTTAATGTCATGTGATTTTCTTTTAAATACACATCGCAGTTCTGATCCTGCATACGCTGATCTTATCAACATCAAAAACAATGCTAACCGTGCAGCTGCACTTGTACAACAATTATTAGCTTTTTCCAGAAAGCAAACGCTTCGACCTCAAAAAGTTGATTTTACAGAGCTTTTATCAGATATACGTAATCTTATTTTACCTCTTTTAGGGAATAATATTCAATTAAAAATCATTCATGGAAAAGATCTATGGGATGTCAAAGTTGATCAAGCATCTTTTCAACGCGTTATTATGAATTTAGTTATCAATGCACGCGATGCCATGCTTGATGGAGGAATAGTAACAATTACGACAAATAATATTACAAAACAGCAAAGTGCAGAATTTGATTATGCTGGTTTTGTTGTTGATGAATATGTGCAGTTGACTATTTCAGATACAGGAACTGGTATACCTGCTGTTATACAAGAAAAAATGTTTGAACCATTTTTTACGACAAAAGAAGTTGGTAAAGGCACAGGGCTTGGTTTATCAATGGTTTACGGTATTATCAAACAGACAGGGGGATATATTTACTGTGATAGCCAAGAAGGAGAAGGCACAACATTTCATATTTTTCTACCACGTTATATTTCTGATATGGGTAGAGAGATTTCTCAACAGATTGAAAAAGTAGAAGAACAGGAAAAAAATGCAGATTTGACAGGTTCTGCCACTGTTTTATTAGTTGAAGATGAATATTCTGTCAGAATGAGTAGTGTAAGAGCTCTTCAAATGAGAGGATATACAGTTTTAGAAGCTGCAAGCGGAGTGGAAGCGCTTGCTATACTTGAAAAAAATAAAGGTGCTGTTGATATTATTGTTTCTGATGTAGTTATGCCAGAGATGGATGGACCTACTTTACTCATAGAAGCACGTAAAAATTATCCTGATATAAAAATCATTTTTGTTTCTGGATATACAAAAGATGCTTTTACTAAAAATCTTCCAGAAGATACTGTTTTTGGGTTTTTATCTAAACCATTCACACTTAAACAGTTAGCGCTAGCAGTTAAAGAAACATTGGCACAATAGAATATACATTTTTAGCTTTTAAAGCCATAAGACTTCAACATTTCTAATGTGTTAGAGCTTAAATAACAAAGATATTTCAGTAACTATATTATTAATTTTTTTATTTCAAGCTATACATTTAAATCAAATAAAACAAAAAATATTGAAATTGAGTACATGCTGCATGTGTTCCTATTTCAGATATTCTTTTAGCAGTTTTATATTTTTATCTTAAGATTCTTGATAGAAAATTTTAGTTTAAAAAGAAAAAAGCTGTTGTTGGTAATCTGTTGTTTTATTATTTCCTTGAATAAATGCTTTTAAGGCTTCTGGATAGAGTTTATGTTCAGCTTTCAAAACTCTCTCTGCTAAACTTTCTATAGTATCATTAGGGTGTATTGGAACTGCGGCTTGAGCCAGAATTTTTCCTGCATCCATTTCTTCTGTAACTAGATGAACAGTACAACCAGTAATTTTCGCTCCTGCTGCTAAAGCTTTTTCATGGGTATTTAAGCCTTTAAATAAAGGAAGAAGAGAGGGATGGATGTTAAGTATTCGCTCTTTATAAAGTTTGATAAAATATGATGAGACAAGCTGCATATAACCAGCAAAACAGATCAGGTCTGGTTGATATTGAGATAAAATAGTGAGGATGGCTTCTTCATGTGTTTTTTTCGTTGAATAATTTTTGCGATCAACGACGTGAATAGGTATATTATTATCATGTGCCTTTTTAATGCCAGCAGCTTGAGGATTATCACAAATAACTGCAACGATTTTAGCAGGATATTCTGTTTGTTGGCTAGCCTTAATAAGCGAAACCATATTAGATCCATTACCGGAAATAAAAACAATTATTTGTTTTTTCATAAATTAAGTTTACCTTTATAAGTAACTTTTTTATTTTGATATTTTGTTAAAATACCAAGTGGAGTAACGGTTTCCCCTTGAGCTTCAAGTGCTTTCGTAACAGTTGTAGCTGAATTTTGTGCTACAATAACAATCATGCCAATACCACAATTAAAAGTCCGAAGCATTTCTGTTTCTTCTATTTTACCTTGTTGGGCAATCCATAAGAATACTGGTGTAATAGGAATTGCAGAGAGGTTAATTTCAGCGCAAAGAGAAGATGGTAGAACACGCGGAATATTTTCAGGAAACCCACCTCCTGTAATATGTGCGAGAGCTTTAATTCCTTTGTTATTCCGTATAACTGGCAGAAGAGATTTTACATAAATACGAGTTGGTGTTAGAAGTGCTTCACCAAGAGTTATTTTAGGATTAAAAGGGGCAGGGGAATTCCATTTTAGATTATTTTGTTTAATAATTTGTCTTATGAGAGAGAAGCCATTTGAATGTACTCCAGATGAGCTAAGACCTAAGATGATATCTCCTTCTGCAAGGTCTTTTGAAGGTAACAATGAATTTCGCTCAGTCGCTCCTACGGCAAAACCTGCTAGGTCATAATCTCCTTTTGCATACATACCAGGCATTTCTGCAGTTTCTCCTCCGATAAGAGCAGCTCCTGCTTGTTGACATCCTGCTGCGATACCAGAAACAATTTCTATTCCTTGTTTTGCATCCAGTTTTCCAGTCGCAAAATAATCTAGGAAAAATAGAGGCTCTGCACCTTGTACAATTAAATCATTAACGCACATGGCCACGAGATCAATGCCAACAGTATTATGAATACCTGTTTCAATAGCAATTTTTAGTTTTGTGCCTACACCATCATTAGACGCTACGAGAATGGGATCTATAAAACCTGCTGCTTTTAAATCAAATAGACCACCAAAGCCACCAATCTTTGTATCTGCGCCTATTCGTTTTGTTGAGTGCACATAAGGCTTAATTTTTTCTACCATTGTATTGGCTATGTTAATATCAACGCCACTATCTGCATAGGTAAGACTCTTATTAGTTTTTTTATTGACTAGTTGTTGATTGCTCATTCGAGTTTTCCTTATAGGAAATCAGATTTTGATATTTATACAATGCCATGATAAAGTTATCTCTGCAAGAGTTATTGGATTTATTATTTAAAATACAATTATTGTTTACTTGACTCAAGCAAAAGAAATTCCATAATCTTTTAAGAGAATTTCAATGATATTTATTAAATGGATATCAATTAGTTAAAAGAACTCTTCACTGCCAATGAATAAGAAAATGAATAAAAAAAACAAGTCTCATGACTATTATACGGCTTATATACCTGCTTATGCCCAAGTACCATTACCAAATAGTATGAAAAAGCAAATTTTTTTCTGGCTAGGTACATTGATTTTTTTCATTATTTTTATGTTTATTTTTGGATCAATTTTATTTCCTTTTATAGCAGGGATTGTATTAGCTTATTTTCTTAATCCAATTGTACAACTATTTGAAAAAATTGGAATTCATCGTGTTTTTGGCACTATACTAATTACTTTGTTTATTATTATTATTTTTGTAGTTTCTTTAATAATTTTGATTCCTATTATTAGTGGACAAATACAACAATTTATAAGCAATGGTTTACCGATTTATGTCAATCGTATTCAAACTTTTTTTGTTGAGCATAATTTTAGTTGGGTAAGGCATTATTTTGATAGTGATCCGAATGAGTTACATACTAATATTAAAGTGCTTTTAGGACAAAGCTCCGACTTTATTACATCTCTATTGAACTCGCTTTTGAAGTCAGGAAAATCTATTGTTAATATTATTAGTCTATTTGTAGTAACGCCAGTAGTAACATTTTATATTTTATTAGATTGGCCACATATGGTTGAGGTCGTTGATTCTTGGATACCACGCAGTCATCTTACAACTGTCCGCAGTCTTTTTCATGAAATGGATAGAGCTGTTGCAGGCTTTGTACGGGGACAAGGAACTGTTTGTTTAATTCTAGCAGGATATTATGCTATTGGCTTAACTATTACAGGACTGAATTTTGCTCTTTTAATTGGTATGTTTGTTGGTCTCATAAGTTTTATTCCTTACATTGGTACAATGATTGGTTTTATATTATCTATTGGTGTTGCATGGGTTCAATTTTATCCAGATAATTGGGGCTGGGTTATTATTATAATGATAGTTTTTTTTATTGGGCAATTTATTGAAGGTTATATTTTGCAACCGAAGCTTGTTGGTTCATCAGTTGGCCTTCATCCAGTTTGGTTGATGTTTGCACTTTTTGCTTTTGGTTCATTATTTGGCTTTACAGGTATGCTTGTTGCTGTTCCTGCAGCTGCTATTATTGGCGTTCTTGTTCGTTTTGTTCTTCATATTTATCTGAATTCTCAGATGTATGCTCAAAATGAGAATTTGGAGTCAATAGAATGAATAAGTATGAAACGCAGTTACCATTGGATTTTTCTCATAAATCAGTTTTTCAATTTGATGATTTGGTAATGACAGATAGCAATCGCATGGCTTTTCAATTGATTAATCATTGGCCAAATTGGGTGCCTCCTATTGCGGTCTTAATCGGGGATAAAGGATCTGGTAAGACGCATTTTTCTAGTGTATGGGCTCAAAAAGCTAATGCCTTAAATGTTTGTCATAATGAAATTGATCAGGTTATCGCCATGGCTTCTTCAGGTAGATCATTTTTAATTGAGGATGTTGATTCAGGTGAAATCAGTGAAACTGGTCTTTTTCATTTGATTAATAGCATTAAACAAGCAAATCTCGGAATAAATCAAGCTACTTTATTGATGACTGCACGTACATTACCATCTACATGGAATTTGCAATTGGATGATTTGAAAAGTCGCCTTAACTCAGTGATGCTCGTTGTATTAAAGCAACCTGATGATGCATTATTAACGGCTATTGCTTTTAAGCTATTTTCTGATCGGCAAATTACAGTTCATCCGAGTGTTATTCACTATCTTATAAACCATTGTGAGCGTTCTTTATTCTCATTAAAGCGTGTTATTGATTCTGTTGATCGATTAGCTTTACAAAGAAAAAGTAAAGTAACACGCTCTATTATTAGCGAAGTTATTAATATGCAAATTCAGTAAATAATTTTTGATATATTCTAATGCTTTTTTAGCTTAATATTCTCTATGGGAAAGAAAAATGCCCCTTCATTTTTTTAGCTATAATGTTTGTTTTTCAAGCAATAATTTCATTTGTAGTTTTTAGTGTGGTCATATTTCCTAATTTTTTAGCAAATAATAAAAATTTAGAGGCTTAATATTAGTAGGCTATTTTTATTTTATTCTATAAACAACATACTTATTTAAATAAGTCATTAAAATAAAAAATAACTCATCTAAAATAAGCAGTTTTTCAATTTTTTTATGTATATTATCTTTTGCAATCATTATAACAGTCGGTTATTGCTATAATGAATTATTATTCAGTTTGTTGAAAATCTATGTTAAGAATATTTTTATTCTGTCTGCTATGGGTTTTATTTTTATAGAGTGTTTTTTGATTTCTATAGTTTATTATTTAATAAAAAAGTGTTTAAAAGAATTATTATATGTTAAGGAATAGAAAAATTAAAAAAAGTGTGTTTTGCTCTTGCACTTCTGCTATGAAAATTTTAGGGAAAGTAAATTAAATATAAATGACGGAGCGTAGCGCAGTCTGGTAGCGCACCTGATTTGGGATCAGGGGGTCGTAGGTTCGAATCCTATCGCTCCGACCATTCTTATTCGATTAAGGATAATATTACAAATTGGATGGTATGCAGTAAAGTTATTATTTAGCTATTGCTTTATCTAAGGGAAAAAGAAGATCTATGGTTGCACGTATTTATAGTCCTGCAAAAACACCAATGCAATCAGGCAAAGCAAATACTGGTTTTTGGATTCTTCAATATGAGCCAGTACAGGCAAAAATGATTGAACCTCTTATGGGTTATACAGCGACCTCTGATATAAATAGTCAGATAAAAATTCGGTTTCAAACAAAAGAAGAAGCAATAAATTTTGCTATAAAAAATGCTATTCCTTATCGTGTAGAAAATTTGCATAAAGCTTTACGACGCGCTATTTCTTATTCTGATAATTTTCATAGTAGTCGACAACAGCCTTGGACACATTAACGAGGATGTTACTTAATTAAGATGTTTCTTGTTTGGTCCCGTAGCTCAGTTGGATAGAGCAACGGCCTTCTAAGCCGCAGGTCACAGGTTCGAATCCTGTCGGGATCGCCAAATATCAATAAAATCAATAAGTTATATAAAGGTAAGGGAATTTTATAGTTATTGATTTTATTATGTTTTTTCTGTTCTATTCCGAACCTTTTTATAGCTTATTCTCAATCATTTTATCCAAATATGAAACTAAATTTGGTTGTATAAAACTTAACCCTTATTTTTATTAATCGTATAGTGATGCTATACAATAAGGGGCTGCAATAGCAATTGTGAGTTTCAAACATAAGGGCTTAAAATTATTTTATACAACAGGGTCTACAAAAGCTATTAGAGCAGATCACGTAAAAAAGTTATGCGTTATCTTAACGGCTTTAACAAGTGCTACTACGTCCGAAATCTTGAAAGCACCTGCCTTTAAAATGCTTTCTCTTAAAGGTGAACTTACAGGATATTATTCTCTATGGGTGAATGGAAATTGGCGTGTTACTTTTCGCTTTATAGGAACAGATGTGGAGCTTGTTGATTATCAGGACTATCATTGATGAAAGGAACAAAAAGTGATGCATAATCCTGCACATCCGGGTGAAGTTCTAAAAGTGGCTTTCTTGGAAGAAATGGGGCTATCAATACAAAAATTAGCTGACCATCTCCATATGACAAGAGCTTCTCTCTCAAGAGTGATTAATGGTCACGCTTCTATGCGTACAGAGCTTGCAATTAAATTAGAATTAGCTGTTTTAGTAAAGCTAAATTTTGGTTGGATATGCAAAAAAATTATAATTTATGGCAAACTAAGCGTTTTGGTTTGACCATAGAACAGGAAAAAAATCCGCTTTCGAGTACTTACATAGGGTGGCTTTGTTTGAAAGGTGAGCTCACTCAAGAGCAATATGATGCAGCACAAAAATATCTACAGATAAGAAACAATTACCTTTGTGCAAAAGGTTTTCTTTGTGCTATTTATGATGAAATGCCTTCCTCTTCTGATGAGAAGGAAAGAGATAAATGGGTTCAGTTGACAACAGAACAATTTTCAAGTATGCAAAAGATAGTAAGAGAAGTACAATGCCGCTATAAACAATATAACCTGCATTCCGCATTACAATATCTTGTCGCAGAAGATCAAACATTACCGTATCTTGTGTCTTCATTGCGATTTGCTCTGAATGCTCTCCAGAAATATTTTGTCAGAAAAACTAAATGTTAAATGTTTTACTGGTATTTTTATAAAAGCATTAAAAGCTCTTGAGTTCTTGAAATAGTTTTCAGAATGTTATATATTTATATAATATTTGAGAGAGAGTGTTTTATGCATACAACAAAATTACGTAAAGTTGGAGGATCAGTGATGCTTTCCATACCGCCAGCATTACTTGATGTTCTTCATCTTACAGAAAATACGCAAGTTGGTTTGGCTGTTGATAATGGACAATTGATTGTGAAACCACAGACATTCCCTAGTTATACTCTTGATGAATTATTAGCCCAATGTAATTCCTCAGATGATTTTGCAGATGAAGATATGGAGTGGTTTGGTGCTCAACCTGTTGGTAAAGAGCTGTTGTGATGAAGCGGGGAGAAATTTGGTTTGTATCTCTTGACCCATCTTCAGGCTATGAGCAAAAAGGAACGCGTCCTGTACTAATTGTATCACTGGAGGCATTTAATCGTGTAACGAAAACACCCATTGTCTTGCCTATTACAAGCGGAGGAAATTTTGCTAGAACAGCAGGTTTTGCTGTATCATTAATGGGAGCGGGATTGCATACAACGGGCGTAATACGTTGTGATCAACCACGTGCTCTTGATATTGGAGCGCGTCAAGGGAAGAAACTGGAAACAGTTCCACCTATGATTATGAATGAAGTCCTTGCTAAGCTAGCGACATTTCTGACGTAGTTGGTTTAAATCTTTATCTTGTTGTGCCGTAAAACACCGTTCTTTGAGACGGGGGAAAAAGTCATGTAAAAGATTCATTTGATATGAAAAAAAAGCTCTCAGTTTTTTAAAAAAATGCGATAAAAAAGAAGCACATCGGATTGTTGATTTTTTAGATCAGCATGTCGCTTCTCTTGAAGATGTGCGTGCAATAGGTAAGCCGTTAAGAGGCCAATTATCAGGTTTATGGAGGTATCGTGTAGGAGATTACAGGATACTCTGTGATCTTTATGATAAAGAGCTTGTCGTGTTAGTCTTGGCTGTTGGACATAGAAAAAATATATATAAAGGTTAAGGAAAATCTTTCAGAAAATATTTTGATTGTTAGAGCATTGTCCAAATAAATTTGATCAACGCTATAACTGCTTAAATTTGATAAATACACTTAAGATTATTTTTAAATGCTACAGAATGTTAGAATTTCACTGACATCTGTTTCACGTTCAGCGTGCCAAGCATCATAAGCTGCTTGCATACGTAACCAAACAGCAGCTCCATCACCAAACATTTTTCCTAGACGCGCCGAAACAGAAGGCGAAATAGATTTTTTTGCCTTCAAGATATCATAAAGATGCTGACGCGATATACCAAGCATTTGTGCAATTTCCAATTTTGTTTTGCCGGTTTTTGGAATAATTTCTGCTAATAAATCACCTGGATGAGAGGGGCAGCGGTTTTTATGGCGTTTTGCTGGAAAATCATTCATAATTTTGTCCTCAATGATATTGTTCAAGATCAACACGATAGGCATTATATGCCTCAAATTCGAATGTAATACACCATGGTCCATTAACATGGATAGTGTAACGGATAGGATGAAATCCAATCAAAGCATGAAAATTAAATCAAAGTAGAAAATTTGCCAACAGCTATTATGAATGAGGTATTGGCGAAGGTCGTGACGATCTTTAGTTAACCAATTATATGTAGGAGCCAGTTTTCAGATCAGATATCTTATAGAAGATCAAGCAGTTCAAGTTTATTACGGATTGCTCTTCTGATCTTTGAAGCTGTGAATCTTATGTGAAAAAAGCTAAATAATGTATACATGAATATTTCAAAAAATACGATGTAGATTACAGTCTTTTTATCTGTGTAGTTGCCGTAGAATTGAAACCAGAAAAGCATTATCTGTATTAAAAGTGAAAGAGGTAGCACCTGTATTCTACGTTGGATTGGTGCTATACAGACTGTAAGAGGAAGAGCAGGCATTAAAATGATTAGCGCTAGCAAATAAGGAGAAAAAGAGTCAGGAAGACATACAAAAACGACTAATATGAGACATATAATAATGAAAGTGCCTGCTGTTGCACGGAAGAAAACAATTCTATTGTGTTTGGCAAATTGATTTTTTTTCTTAATTGTTATGCGTTTTCTAAGTTTTTCTCGTTTCTCGATTAATTCTTTCCATTTGCTTTTATCTTTTGTAAAGGCATAGCTAATTTTTTCTACCATTGGTACAGGGAGTGGCCGTGTTAAAGGCGTTCCGAATAAATGACGCGTATTTTGAAAGAAGCAGTGCTTAAAGCCGCTGAGAATGCCGGGAATAAAATAGGGAATGATGGTTTGGTTTCGTATTTAGAAAAGCAAGCTGTCAACTGTCCAGCGGCTTATTTGGCATTGCTTGGTAAAGTTTTACCGTTACAGGTTACGGGTGAGAATGGTGGAGCAATTCAGATGATAGGGCGCGTAGAAATAGCGCCTTTGGTTCATGACAGTAAGACAGATTAGGATTGTCCCGAAGCTTATACCGATTTTTTCAGGAGATGCTTTTGTAAGAGCGGCATGGGGCGGATGAGGATCAGGGAAGACCAGGTCCTTTGCTTTGATGGCCGCTTTAAAGGGGTATCAATTTGGTATGGCCGGTATATCAGGAACGCTTCTTTGTGCACGACAGTTTCAGAATTCGCTTGCAGAGAGTTCATTAGAAGAGATTAAACGGGCGATAGAAGCGTATGATTTTTTACAGGACTATTATAAGGTCGGAGAGGCATCGATTAAGTCGCGTGATGGTCGTATTAGTTTTTCAGTTTTCTGGATTAGACCGGAATATAGCGAGTATCAAATCAATGGGTCGGATTTTGCTTTGTTGGGTTGATGAAGCCGAACCGGTGACTGAGATGGCTTGGCAAATGCTGACAATAATGTAATTGTAGAAACATTATAGATTTTTAGTGTTTAGAAAAGTATCATAAGTAATACACTAGATAATGAAAAAATGCTTCTATCATGATTTACTTAGATTTCTCAAAGTTTACAGTTTTTCATCATCTTTGCTTAGTGATAATATATTTTAGTATATAATAGCCTTTTATGTGGAAAGGGTAGGAGAGTTATACGAATGTTAAAAAAAGTCATGATCGTAGAAGATAACGAACTTAATATGAAATTATTTCGTGATCTTATAGAGGCATGTGGTTATGAAACCGTTGAAACGCGTAATGGCCTTATTGCGCTAGATCTAGCTCGTTCCTCGAAACCTTCGCTTATTCTCATGGATATTCAATTGCCTGAAGTATCAGGGATTGATATTATTAAGCAATTGAAAGAAGATGAAGAACTCAAATCTATCCCCGTTATTGCTGTAACCGCTTTTGCTATGAAAGGAGATGAAGAACGAATTCGCGCAAGTGGGTGTGAAGAATACATGTCAAAACCCATTTCTGTTCCTCACTTTATTACAATGGTAAAGTCCTTTTTAAACTAAGAGCCTCATTTTAGATAATAACAATAAAAAATACTGTTTGATAAATAATTTTAGTTATTTGTTTTGAATAAAAAAATCCTGACTGAAAACAAGAACTCAATCTACCATTATAAAAATTAACGTTTTGAAAATTGGAAAGAGCGTCGCGCTTTTGCTTTACCATATTTCTTACGTTCAACAACACGGCTATCACGCGTAAGAAATCCTCCTTTTTTTAAAATAGCGCGGAGTGCAGGCTCGTAATAAGTTAGCGCTTTTGAAAGTCCATGCCGTACTGCACCTGCTTGACCCGAAAGGCCTCCTCCAGCGACAGTTGCAACAACATCAAATTGAGTATCCCTTTTGGTTGCCACAATCGGTTGACGAAGAATCATTCTAAGAACAGGACGAGCAAAATATTTGTCGAATTCTTTATTGTTAATAGTAATTTTCCCAGATCCTGGTTTGATCCATACACGAGCAATAGCATCTTTACGTTTGCCTGTTGCATAAGCACGTCCTTGTGAGTCAAGTTTTTGTACGTGAATGGGAGCAACATTTTCATTAGATTCTACAATACCTGTTGCGGTACTAAGTTGAGAAAGGGAATTAAGTTCAGCCATATCTAAGCAATCCTTTTATTTTTGCAATTTAAAGCACCTACATCAAGAATTTCAGGCTGCTGTGCTACATGTGGATGTTCACTACCAGCATAAACACGCAAATTTTTCATTTGACGACGACCAAGAGGGCCACGAGGGATCATACGTTCTACGGCTTTTTCAATAACTCGTTCGGGAAAATGCCCTTCAAGAATTTGACGAGCTGTGCGTTCTTTGATGCCGCCGATATAACCGGTATGCCAATAATATTTTTTATCGGTATATTTTTTTCCAGTAATAACTACTTTATCTGCGTTTATAACAATAACATTATCTCCATCATCGACATGCGGAGTAAAAGTAGCTTTGTGTTTTCCACGTAAGCGGTTAGCAACGAGCGTGGCAAGACGACCTAAAACGAGGTTTTCTGCGTTAATAATAACCCATTTTTTCACCACTTCAGCTGGCTTTTGTGAAAAAGTTGCCATAGAAGTATCCTTTATAAGAATCCCTTTAGAAAGTAAGGGCATTTTTTGTTGCTTGGCGTTGTGTATTATTATCACAACAAAATACACTGCAAATATGCTATTTATTTGATATAATGTCTGATGATTTGCGTCAAGAGAAAATAAAACTTATATAAATGTGCTGTTATAATAACTGTGCCAATAATGATTTACTCATTATTATATTTTTGTTATTTATTGGAGTATTATCAGCAGTAATGGGACGATTTCGTTATTTACTTAATATTCAATCTTCTGCTTGTAATCAAGCTTGGATTGATGCTCTTGATATGGATAGGACTAATAACGCTCGTGCCATTTCTCAAAAGTTTGGTTTACCAGACCAGCTTGCTCGGGTTCTTGCAGCAAGAAATGTTGATGAATCAGAAGCTGTGGTTTTTATTAATCCTACACTGCGCGCTTTAATGCCTAATCCAAAAAAATTTACAGATATGGATTGTGCAGCAGAGCGTTTAGTTAGAGCTATTATAAACCAAGAAAAAATTGCTGTTTTTGGTGATTATGACGTTGATGGTGCTTGTTCAGCAGCGCTTTTAGCACGTTTTTTACATTGTTTTGGTATAATAGTAAAAATCTATATTCCTGATCGTATTATTGAAGGGTATGGTCCAAATGAACAGGCAATGAAAGGATTAGTACAAGAAGGAGCGAATTTAATTATTACAGTTGATTGTGGTGCAAATAGTCCCAATGCTATAAGAGCGGCGAGGCTTGCGGGTGCTGATGTTATTGTTTTAGATCATCATCAAATGGAAAATATTCATGAAGAAGCAGTTGCCCTTGTTAATCCTAATCGTCCTGATGATTTTTCTGAGCAAGGACATTTATGCGCTGCTGGTGTTGTATTTATTACATTAATGTGGGTTAATCGTTTATTGCGAGAGAAAAAGTGGAAAGGGGCGCTACCTGATCTTTTAAGTATGCTTGATCTTGTTGCATTAGCTACCATATGTGATGTTGTTCCATTACAAGGCGTTAATCGTGCTTTTGTGGTTAAAGGGCTTCAGGTGGCTCGTTCTATGCATAATCCTGGAATAGCTGCTTTAGCAAAAGTTGCACGTATAGGAGAACCACTTAATAGTTTTCATTTGGGTTTTTTATTGGGGCCTAGGATTAATGCAGGAGGACGTATAGGAAATCAGGCCTTAGGGGCATATTTACTCAGCTGTAACGATAGAGATGAGGCAGATAGAATAGCGCAACAACTAGACCAACTTAATAAAGAACGCCAAGAAATGGAGATAACTCAATTAGCTCAAGCCGAAGCTTATATTGATTCCATTTATCAAGAAAGGACAATACCATCATCATTTGTAATTGCTCATAAAGGATGGCATCCGGGTATCATTGGTATTCTTGCAGCCCGTTTAAAAGAACGTTTTTTCTGTCCTGTTTTGATAATAGCTTTGAAGGAAGATGGTAGTGGTATTGGATCAGGTCGTTCGATTAGTGGTATAGATTTGGGAGCGCTTGTGCATGAAGCCGTTGCACTAAATTTATTAGAAAAGGGTGGGGGACACAGTATGGCTGCAGGATTTACAATTCAATCAGACAAAATTGAAGCTTTTCGTGAATGGTTAGAAGAAAAAATATCTTTAATAGTTTCGCAATTACGTGCCGAGAAGTCTCTTAGTATAGATGGTTTTCTTTCTGCTTCTGGTGCTAATAAAGATCTTTTTGATATGATTGAAAAAGCTGGTCCTTTTGGCTCAGGAAATGCTACACCTGTTTTTGTTTTTCCTTCTCACCGGTTAGTTAATTTATATGAAGTTGGAAAAGGCCATTTGCGTCTTATTATTTCTAATATTGAAGGCGAAAAATTGCAAGGAATAGCTTTTGGTGCAGTAGGAACAGCTCTTGGTAAGTTTCTTTCTGAAAATATTGGTAAAACAATTCATTTAGCTGGTAATCTTAGTTTAAATCACTGGAGAGGAAATATCAGCCCACAATTGCATGTTATTGATGCAGCTGCAGTGGTTTGATCAATATATTTTGAAGATCAAATATCTAAATTATCTGCAAAAGTAGAATTTTCTTGGATGAAGCGAAACCGTGCTTCTGGCTTAGTTCCCATCAAACTTTCTACTGTATTTTTGGTTTCTTGCATATCAACTGCATCGATAGCAATACGTAAAAGTGTGCGTTTTTGGGGATCCATAGTTGTTTCTTTAAGTTGTTCGGCTCGCATTTCTCCAAGCCCTTTAAAACGTCCAATTTCAATTTTAGCTTTTCCAGTAAATTCAGTTTTTAATAATTCATCTTTATGGTTATCATCACGCGCATAAGCAACTTTTCCTCCTTGTGATATTCTATAGAGAGGGGGCACAGCAAGATATAAATGCCCTTGACGAATAAGATCAGGCATTTCTTGAAAGAAAAAGGTAATCAAAAGTGATGCAATATGAGCACCATCAACATCTGCATCTGTCATAATAATGATACGTTCGTATCTTAGATCATTTTCACGATATTTAGAACGTATTCCACATCCTAGCGCGAGGATAAGATCATTAATTGCTTGGCTTGCACTCATTTTTTCACGAGCTGCACTCGCTACATTTAATATTTTTCCACGAAGAGGTAAAATTGCTTGATTAACTCTATTTCGTGCTTGTTTAGCAGAACCACCAGCAGAATCTCCTTCAACAATGAATAATTCAGCTCCAACAGCGGAGTTTTGACTACAATCTGCTAATTTTCCAGGTAATCGCAATTTACGTACAGCCGTTTTTCGATTTATTTCTTTATCTTGGCGCCGTTTTACACGCTCTTCAGCACGCTCAATAATCCAATCAAGAAGTTTTGTAGCCTCTTGTGGAGAATTAGCAAGCCAATGGTCAAAAGGATCGCGTATTGCATTTTCAACAATACGTTGCGCTTCAATTGTTGCTAATCGATCTTTAGTTTGTCCAACAAACTCAGGCTCTCTGATGAAAACTGAAAGGATTGCAATTGCTGAAATCATTACGTCATCGGAAGTAATAATAGCAGAACGTTTATTGCCTATTAATTCAGCATAGGCTTTTAGACTACGCAAGAGAGCTTGTCGTAATCCTGCTTCATGTGTCCCACCTTCTCCCGTTGGAATAGTGTTACAATAAGAGTGTACGCAAGCATCACCACCATACCAAGCGATAGCCCATTCAACTGAACCATGAGCCCCATGCTGTTTTGTTTTACCAGAAAAAACCTCAGATGTTACACGATATTCATTTTTCAATGAGGATAATAAATAATCTTTTAATCCATCAGGAAAGTGAAAAACAGCTTTTTCAGGAATATTTTTTATACCTTCAAGCATTTTAGAATCACAATTCCAGCGAATTTTTACTCCACCAAAAAGATAGGCTTTAGAGCGCGCCATCTTATAGATTTTTTCTGGTTCAAAGGCTACTTTCTCACCAAAAATTTTACTATCGGGATGAAAGCGGACGCGCGTACCGCGACGATTATAAACATCACCTAGATTTTCTAAGCCAGATTGAGGAATACCGCGTGAAAAACGTTGACGATAAAGTTTACGATCTCGTGCTACTTCAACTTCCATATCATCAGAAAGAGCATTAACAACAGAAATGCCTACTCCATGTAATCCACCAGAGGTTTGATAAGCTTTCCCATCAAATTTTGCGCCTGAATGAAGTTGTGTCATAATGACTTCAAGAGTAGATTTATCTGGCATTTGAGGATGATTTTCAACAGGGATTCCACGTCCATTATCTGTAACTGTTAAATAACCTTGCTCATCCAATGAGACATCAATTAAATCGGCATAACCAGCGACAGCTTCATCCATTGCGTTGTCGATAATTTCAGAAAATAAATGATGAAGCGCTTTGCTATCTGTTCCACCAATATACATTCCAGGTCGTAAGCGTACAGGCTCTAAACCTTCGAGTACTCGGATAGATAAGGCGTTATACTCATCTTTTTTTATATCATTTTTGGAAGCAGAGGTAGAAATTGACCGAGATGTTTCTTGTGTGGTTACTGAAATTGGCTTATTTTTCTCTTTTGCTTCTATGCGGGACTGAGCATTATTTAAAATACTAAAAAGATCTTTATTATTATCGCTCATATCACTCGATCGTCTATCTAAGTTTAAATTGTATAAATAAACCTTTAATCAGAATTAAATTTTATGCCCGTTTTTTAGTTAAAAATCAATGCACTTAGGAAATATCAATTGTCGGACCAAAAATTTGTTCAAAAGCTTGTTTCATAGCAATATCAACATCATGCATTGTTATAGGTAAACCTAGGTCCAGTAAACTTGTTACACCGTGATTTGCAATTCCACAGGGAACAATTCCTGTATAGTGAGATAAATCGGGATCGATATTAATACAAATGCCATGAAAGCTTACCCATCTACGTATACGAATACCAATAGCAGCAATTTTATCTTCAGCAAACGTTCCGTTTAGTGTCAGTGGGCGATCAGGCCGAATAACCCAAACACCAACTCGATCTTCGCGACGTTCTCCTTTAATATTAAATTGTGCAAGTGTTTGTATGATCCACTGTTCTAGTGCACTAATAAAAGCACGTATATCTTGTTTTCGACGTTTAAGATCAAGCATAACATAAGCAACACGTTGTCCTGGACCATGATATGTAAATTCACCACCACGACCAGCTTTATATACAGGAAGAGAATGAGGAGCTAATAAATCTTTTTGTTGAGCACTTGTTCCTGCTGTATAAAGGGGAGGGTGTTCAAGAAGCCAAACTTGCTCATATGCAGTTTTTGCGGAAATATTCTCTACGCGTTCTTGCATATAGCATAATGCTTCAGGATATTCGATTAAGCTATCACTTATTTTCCACTCAACTGGTGAAGCATTGTGAGTCGCTTTAAAATGATGTAATAAATAATTGCGATCAGTATGTTTCAATTTAGATATCATTAAAAATATATCTGAAGTTATTTGGTTTTTTATTAGTAAGTAACAAGATACGATATAGGTTTGTTTATTAAAATGAAAATGAAAAATGGACGGTGTAGATATTTTTTCTTAAAGTCATAAAAATAAACTCTATTATTTTGAATTATTATAGTCTAATAAAATCTTAAAATGACTAAGAACTTTTTAATTCATAATTTAATTTGTCATTTTTTGTTATATTATTGTTTTTAAAAAGTTATTCTATTTAATATAGAAGTGATTAATCTGTATTAAAGATACTTTACCATCTTCCTGATGCACCACCTCCACCTGATGAGCCTCCTCCACCTTTAAAACCGCCCCTATTTGAATGTCTTCTGAATATATTATCAGAGCGTTTACCATCAATACTCAAATTGATAAACCAAAGAGTAAAAATGATTCCCATCCAACGATATTTTTGTGGACCTACTTTTTGGCCAAAAATCATTGCTAAAATAGGTAAACCAATCACTATAAAAAAAATTAAAAATATAATTGTATTAAATATCATTTCTTCTTGTTTTTCTTGTTTACGCTGTATTTCAATGGCTTTAGCTTTTTCCTTGATTCGGGAAATAAAATCAGAATCATTTTCTATAATAATTTTGGTTATTGCGTTGATTGCTTCGATGATACCTTGTTGATAATTCTTATTACGAAAATTAGGAAGAATAAAATTATTAATAATGACTGAAGAAACCGCGTCTGTTAATTCTCCTTCTAAACCATAGCCTACTTCAATACGTACTTCACGTTCGTTTGGAGCAATAACAAGTAAGACACCATTATTCATCTTCTTTTGACCTAGGGCCCACTTACGGAAAAGTAAATTACTATAGGTTTCGATATCAATTCCAGAAAGAGTAGGAACAGTTACAATAACAATTTGATCACCTGTTTGCTCTTCTAAAGCAGAGAGTTTTGTTGTCAAATTTTTTATTGTTGTATGGTCAAGTAAGTGAGCTGTGTCACTAACGTGACCAGTTAAATGAGGAAATGAGATTTGCGAATAGGCAATATCATTCAACGTAATAATTAAATATAAAAAGCTTGTACAAGCTAAAAAAACTAAAATAATACTACGTTGAATAGAATATCGAAATGGTATCATTTAATTGAAATTAACCCGCGGTGTTTGTTGAGCATTACTATCAATTGTAAATGTTTGCATAGATTTTGCATCGCGAAACCATAACTTTGCCCAAATCATTGTTGGCATTGTTTTGAGTGCAGTATTGTACACGCGTACTGCTTCAATATAATCACGGCGGGCGATAGAAATACGATTTTCAGTTCCCTCTAATTGTGATTGAAGAGCTAAAAAATTTTGATTTGCTTTAAGATCAGGATAATTTTCAACAATAGCCACCAGACGTGAAAGAGCACTTGATAAATTTGCTTGATTATTGAGATATTGTTGCATAATTTCTGGGTTATTTAACATATCAGCATTAATAGTTGTTTGCGTTGCTTTTGCACGTGCTTCGATAACATCAGAAAGTACGTTTTTCTCATGTGATGCATAACCTTTAACAGTTTCTACAAGATTAGGAACGAGATCTGCACGGCGTTGATATTGGTTTAAAACTTCACTCCATGCTGCATGTGCTTTTTCTTCATTTGTTGGTATTATATTAAATCCACATCCGCTTAAAAATGGTATTAAAAACGCTAAAAAAACAATAATAAAAAATGATTTTAATATTTTTAATTGAGGATAGATAGCTATAGTTCGTTGTGTAGTTAGTACATCTAGCATAAAATATCTCCGAAAACTTATTCACGTATATAGGGTATATTTTATAATAGGGTATATTTTATATATGGCAAAGCATTTTGAGTTTTGAAACTGACTCATTAATATTAATATTAATATCTTTAATGTTTGTTATCGATATTGCTCATTTTAGAGACGCATCAAAAATTCTTCCTTAAATAGTTCAGGCTTTTAAAAACATGAGTAAATGGATTTCATTATAGCATATAATTCCACAACTCGAATTCTTGTGCGCTTAATCAATAATGTTTTTCAATAGACTCTATGTATAAATTAACAAGAAATTGTCAAGCCGATTCGTTAAGTATGTCTGTCTGCACTCTTAATTAAGAACTACTTATAAGTTATTCACATAAATATATACTGTTTATTTTATAAATTATATCATGATTAGTTTGTTCAAAATTCTATTATAATAAATTGATTTTATTAAATTTTAATGACTATTTTATCTTTTTAAAATAGTATTTATTATTCTAATACAATAATAAATATTTTTAACGTTCTGTTAACCTCTTGATAAAAAGTAAACTTTAATAATACCATATATACTCACTTGGGAATAAGAATTTTCATAGCATTAATTCCCTTAACTCATATGCAGAGTTTTGTTTGTGTACATAATGTAAAATAGAAATAAGCGGGTTGATAAATGCTTTTAGATAGCAAAGAAAAATTTATTTTCACTGTTAAATTAATATTTCGATTTATTTTTATAGTAGTTTTCACTCAATTGTTAACAGCTTGTGCAAATCCAATAATGCAGCTTTCAACAAAAAATGTTGATAATAATAAAGTTGTAAAGGCTAAAGCTATTTCTGTGCCTGAAAGAATTTTAAATGGACAGAAACAGAATAAATTAAAAAACAAAGTTGCAAAAGGAGTTGTTATTGGTAAGCCTTACCAAATAAAAGGAAAGTGGTACTATCCAGAATCTGACCCAACGTATCAGCGTGTTGGGCAGGCATCGTGGTATGGTTCATATTTTCATGGACGCCCAACTGCAAATGGTGAAGTCTATGATATGAATCTTTTAACTGCAGCACATCCTACTATGCCATTACCTAGCTATGCTCGTGTTACTAATTTGAAAAATGGGTCCTCTATCATCGTTAGAGTAAATGATCGTGGTCCTTACATGAAGAATAGAATTATTGATCTATCAAAACAAGCTGCAATAATGCTCGGTTATTTAAATCAAGGCATAGCGGATGTTAAAGTGGAATATATTTCTGAAGCGCCTATTAATAATTATGATAGTGAATATTTAATGGCTTCTTATAATCCTGGCAATTATAATCCACCTATGATTATGGCATTTTCAGATACTTCAGATATCTTAGATACCGCAGCGGCACAAAAAGATATTACATTGTTTACTTTTAATGCGAATGATTATAATGCGAGTAATCAGAAGGAAAAAAATGAAACTATTTCAATAAGATTGCCGGAAATTGGTCCAGTTTTGATTGATAAGCCTACATCATTCTATCACGTTGCTTCTATTAAAAACAGACGTAGTAAATTAAATGGTGTTTAAAGCATTTTTATAATCTGTAAACGCTTTAATTTAAAAAGAGAAGAAACCTTTTCTTATGTAATAAACCGCCTTATGTTGATTCTAAAAGAGAGGGAGAATCAGCATGTATCTGTTATTGAAGGTTTTATTTTCCTTAACTTGGATATTAATATTCAATGAACAAGGACAAACAAAAAAGTTTCAAACATCTGCATTGCAATTGCTGATATTGGATGACAATACAGATACAATACTTTTTGAAAAACAAAGTGATATTGTTTTTTTTCCTGCTTCATTAGCAAAATTAATGACAGCTGAAGTGGTTTTTTATCAACTCAAAAAAGGATTTTTAAATAAAACACAAAAATTTAAAGTTAGTGAAAATGCTTGGCGAAAAGGAGGGGCGCCTTCCGGTACAACCACTATGTTTGCAAAGGAAAAAACGGAAATTAGTATTTTTGATCTTTTGCATGGCCTTGTTATTGTTAATGGAAATGATGCAGCTATTATTCTGGCTGAAGGAATAGCCGGTAATGAGGCTAATTTTGCAAAATTGATGAATAAAAGAGCTAAAACGCTTGGATTGCTACACAGCCATTTTGTTAATGCAACAGGGCTGCCTGAAAAAGGACAATTTACAACCTTACGTGATATAATTACATTAGTACGCCATATTGCTCGTGAATATCCTGATTATTATGCTCTTTATCGTGAGCCTAATTTTACTTGGAATAAGATCACTCAGCGCAATAAAAATTCCCTTATTTTTCAAGAAAATGATGTAAAAATAGAGGGGCTAGGTTTTGGTTATAGTGAAGAAGTAGGTTTTTCAACTGTTATTTCTGCTTATAATAATCAGCAACGTATTTTTCTTGCAATTAACGGTCTGCAAAATAAACAAGAGCGTACAAAAGAAGTAAAGCGCATTCTTGAATGGGCTATGACAGCTTTTGATCTTAAAACAGTTTTTACAAGAGATGAGGTGGTTGGTTATGCTTCTGTTTATGGTGGAGCACAAAATTCTGTTCCGCTTAATGTTAAAGAGCCGATAAGTTTTATGCTTTTAAAGCAAAAAAATTTTAATGATGTTAACGCAATAATTCAGTATCATGGCCCATTAAAAGCTCCCGTCACTACAGGACAAAAAGTTGGTATTATTCAAATTTTTTCAGATAAACAACTTCTTGTTGAAAAATTAATTTGGGCTGGAGCAGATGTTCAAAAAGGAAATTTTTTTGTAAAAGTAAAAGATGCATTTCATGAAATAACAATTGGATGGTTACGAAAATATTTATAATGAGCAAACATGCACAAAAATAAGGAATTAAGAGATTCATACATGTCAGGCTACTTTATTACATTTGAAGGAGGAGAAGGTGTAGGAAAAACAACACAAATTTCTTTGCTTGCTCAATATTTAGGTAGAAAAGGTTATGATGTTATTATAACACGTGAACCTGGAGGAACAGCAGGCGCAGAAGCAATACGCTATATTTTATTATCAGGTAGTGTAGCACAATATGGGTCATTTATTGAAACGTTTTTATTTACAGCAGCACGTGCCGATCATGTTTCTGAAATCATTATGCCTTCTTTGCAAGCTGGAAAAATTGTTTTATGTGATCGATTTATTGATTCTACACGTGTTTATCAAGGGATAAATAATAGAGTGGATGCACATATTTTTTCTATTTTAGAACATATTGGTATGAAGGGAATAAAACCTGATTTAACGTTTTTATTAGATATACCCGCAAAACTTGGTATAGAGCGTGTAAACTTACGAAGAAGAAAAATAGAAAAAATTGATTATTTTGAAAAAGATGATCTCGCTATTCAAGAGCAAAGACGCCAAGCTTTTCTTGAATTAGCGAAACATGAACCCCATAGATTTCAAGTTATTGATGGTACATGCGCAGTTGAAGTAATTGCGGATCAGATAAAAGATATTTGTCATCAGTTACTACCGGCTTTTCCATGAATGGTATAAATTTTTTATGTCAATATGATGATATTGACGGCATTTTATCACCTTCACAGAATAATATTCTCATTGGCCATGAAGAGGCTCGTCATTTTTTAGAACAAATGCTTAGAGAAGGGCGGCTGCATCATGCGCTATTATTTGAAGGAGAACGTGGGATAGGAAAAGCAACGTTAGCATTTCACTTTGCTTGGAATATTTTAAATTCTCAAAAAGATAAATTTTTACAACCAGAACAAGATTCAATTATATGGCGCCAAATTAAGCAGGGTAGTCATCCCAGTATTATACATGTCTCACGTCGTTTTAATACAAAAACAAAAAAGTTCAAAACAGGTATCACAGTTGATGATATCCGCGATATCAAGCATTTTTTAAATCAAACGTTTCAAGATAGCTTATGGCGCATTATCATTATTGATTCTGCAGATGATATGAATAAAAATGCTACAAACGCTATTCTTAAAATGCTTGAAGAGCCTCCAACAAAAACTTTATTTATTATTATTTCGCATTCTTTAGGCAAATTGCTTCCAACAATTCGTTCACGTTGTCAAAAAATCTCCCTAAGACCTTTACATAAGGATGAAATGCAAAAAGCTATTTCACATTTTTTTTCCAATCAGGTATTAACTAATCCGCAAAATATTGAAACAATTATTCACAAATCTCGGGGAAGTCTTCGAAAAGCAGCATTACTTCTTTGTTATGATGGGCTTGAAGTTATTCAAACTATTAATCAGCTCTTAGAGCAATCTATTTGTAATCCTGTTATTGTGCATAATTTTGCTCAAGCGCTTTCATCATCTGATGCGGAGATACAATTTCAACAGTTTTGTAATGAAATTCTTGATATAATTCACAAAAAAGCTCTTAAGTTAGTAGAAGAGGGAGCTATTCATTTATCAAAAAAGTATGCGCAAATGTGGCAAAATATTTTTCAAGCAATGATAGAAATGCAATCATTTAATCTTGATAAAAAGCAATTTGTGATTAATCTTCTTTTTAAAATTCATGAGATTGTTTATGAAAATAAGTTTTTTCCGTGACAATGTTATGAACAAACATTATGTCACTATATTCTTTGGTTATATTTTACAAAATGAGTATAATTATGCGTGACATATACTATATAACGACTCCAATTTTTTATCCCAATAGTGCTCCGCATATTGGACATGCCTATAACGCAATTGTAAGTGATACTTTGGCTCGTTTTCAAAAAGCTGATGGAAAAAATGTATTTTTTCTATCTGGTACGGATGAACATGGTCTAAAGATGCAACAAACAGCAGAAATGTTAAATATAACACCTCAACAACTTGCAGATCGCAACAGTGCTGTTTTTCAAAAAATGCTTGCAGTGCTTAATTGCTCTAATAATGATTTTATTCGCACAACGGAAGAACGGCATCATAAAGCTTGTCAAGAACTTTGGAAAAAAATGGAAGCTAAAGGTGATATTTATCTTGGTTGTTATGCTGGTTGGTATTCAGTTCGTCAAGAATCTTACTATGAAGAGAAAGATACCGAAGTTGATCAAGAAGGAGTTCGTCGTGAGAAAGAGTTAGGATCTCCAGTTGAATGGAATGAAGAAGAAAGTTATTTTTTCAGACTTTCACGTTATGAAAAAGCACTTCTTCAACATTATGAAAAATATCCTGATTTTATTGGGCCTAATGAGCGACGCAATGAAATTATAAGTTTTGTTAAATCAGGCCTGAAAGACATTTCCATTTCACGAACAACTTTTGATTGGGGCATTCGTGTTCCGGGAAATCCAAAACATGTAATGTACGTTTGGGTTGATGCACTAACAAATTATCTTACTGGAATTGATTTTTTCAATGAGACTTCGGAAAAACGTAATTTTTGGCCTGCAGATGTCCATATTATTGGTAAAGACATTACTCGTTTTCATGCAATTTATTGGCCAGCATTTTTAATGTCTGCTGAAATTGAATTACCTAAACGAATTTTCGCACACGGATTTTTACTTAATCGCGGTGCTAAAATGTCAAAGTCTATTGGAAATGTAGTTGATCCTTTTGAAATGGTTGATCGTTATGGACTTGATCAAGTACGTTATTTTTTTCTTCGTGAAGTACCATTTGGACAAGATGGTAGTTGCAATCATGATAATTTTGTAAATCGCATTAATGCTGATCTTGCTAATGATCTTGGTAATTTAGCGCAACGTTCTTTATCTATGGTTGAAAAAAATTGTAATATGAAAGTTCCTACGCCAGCTGCATTTCTAATTCAAGATGAACAACTGTTGAAACAATCTCTTCAAGTGCTTGAAGTTGTCCGCCAAACTATGTCAAATCAGGCCCCACATTCAGCACTTTCGGCTATTTTTTCAGTTGTAGCAGATGCCAATCGTTATTTTTCTAATGAAGAGCCTTGGAGTTTGCGTAAAAATAATCCAGAAAGGTTTTTTACAGTTCTCTATACAACTTTAGAGGTTTTGCGGCGAATAGGGATCATGCTTTTACCTTTCATTCCACAATCAGCAACTAAACTTCTTGATAGTCTTGCAATTGCTGAAGAGGATCGATTATTGCATCATATTAGTGATTTAAAAATTAAAGAGGAGACAGTACTTCCACCACCAGTACCAATTTTCCCTCGTTATATTTCTAAAGAAAGCTGATATTAACAATGTTAATTGATACGCACTGCCATCTTGATTTTGAGGATTTTTCACAAGACTTGAGTGGAATTATCCAGCGAGCTCTAGCTGCTAATGTTGGACGCATGATAACAATTTCGACACATTCTCATAAGCTCGATAAGCTTTTAGAAATTACACAAACTTATGATCAAGTCTTTTGTTCTGTTGGAACTCATCCTAACTATGTACATGAAGAACAAAATATTCAAGTTGAAAATCTTATTCATTTATCAAGGCATCCTAAAATCGTTGCATTTGGTGAATCTGGACTTGATTATCATTACAATTATTCTTCGCCTCAAGAGCAAAAGAAAAATTTTATAAAGCATATTATTGCTTCTCAAGAAACACAATTACCTCTTGTGATTCATTCGCGTAATGCTGATTTAGATATGGAACAAATATTACGTGAGAAAATAAAAGAAAAATGTTTTCCATTTATTCTTCATTGTTATTCTTCTGGAATGCAGCTTGCTCATGCCGGTATTGAACTTGGTGGCTATATATCTTTTTCAGGTATTCTTACTTTCAAGAATGCTTCTGAAATTCGTGAAATAGCAAAGATTGTTCCTCATAAGCGCTTATTGATTGAAACAGATGCTCCGTTTTTAGCACCTGTTCCTTATCGTGGTAAAACAAATGAGCCATCTTTTTTGTATCATACAGCTACTGTTCTTGCTAAAACTATTAATTTAAGCATTGAAGAAACAATACAAATAACAACGCAGAATGCTTTTCGTTTGTTTAGTAAAATGAAATAGAGCAAAAAATGTGTCATCGATATCGTTTTACAATATTGGGTTGCGGTTCATCACCAGGAGTACCACGTCCTAATGGTTATTGGGGAGCTTGTGATTCAAATAATTCTAAAAATAAACGCTATAGAACTTCTTTATTAGTTGAACGAATTCATAAATTAGGAATGAAAACAACAGCCATTATTGATACTGGTCCAGATTTTCGTTCACAAATGATTAATGCGCGTGTTAGTCATCTTAATGCTGCTGTTTATACGCATTTCCATGCAGATCATACTCACGGTATTGATGATTTACGCAGCTATGCTCTTGCACAAAAATGTTTAATAGATATTTATGCAGATGCTTTTACGTTAAAACACCTTAATAAAGCTTTTGGTTATTGTTTTCAAACGCCAAAAGGATCACATTATTTACCTATCTTAAAAGAAAATCTTATATGTGAAAAAAGTGAGTTTAGAATCCAAGGGGAGGGTGGAGACATTATTTTAAAGGCACATTTACAAATTCATGGCCCCACTCATTCTTTGGGTTTTCGTATTGGTAATGTTGCTTATTGCACAGATGTTAGCGAATTTCCTGAAGAAACACTATCAGGCCTTATGAATTTAGATGTTTTAATTATTGATGCTCTTCAATTTAAGCCTCATCCAAGCCATTTTTCAGTTGATCAAGCATTATATTGGATAAAATATTTGAAACCAAAACGGGCTATATTAACACATATGGATAACTCGCTTGATTATAATGATGTTGTAAATTATGTCCCAGCACATGTTGAGCCAGCGTATCAAGGACTTACTTTTGAAACAAATGTACTATAAGACGGATATTTTATAAATTATCGCATAATATATATTATGGAACTTTAATTCATTAAAATTAATATAAGAATAATTGCTTTCTTATTTTTTCTTATTTTTTACACCTAATTTTGGAAAAAATTGCATAACAGCACCAATGCAATAAATGTAAAAACCAGAGATTGAAATTCCAATTTTAATCCAATTTGGAGCATTTAGCTGGTGAAAAAGTGCAGCTATACCAAAACAGCACCATATAAGAAAAATTAGAAAATTAAGCACACGTAATCGGATAACTCTCACTGGATGGATAAAATAAATAGGTAAAAAAGATATAATTGCCGATAAAGAAATAATAATGAAAGTAACATATTCCCCCGGTCTTAGTACAAAAAGCATAAACACTATCATATTCCAAACTACAGGAAATCCTTTAAAAAAATTTTCTTCAGTTTTCATTCCAGTATCTGCGTAATAAATAGCTGATGAAATGATGATAACGGCGCTTAATATAAATGATAGTCTAGGATTCATAAAACCACTTTGATAAAGCGCAAATGCCGGAATTAAAACATAAGTTATGTAATCAATAATATTGTCTAGTATTTCACCAGACCAGGTTGGAAGTACACATTTTATGTCTAATTTACGTGCAATTGGCCCATCAATACCATCAATAAAAAGAGCAAGTCCAAGCCAGAAAAACATAGAGACCCATTCTTTTTCGGATGCAGATATTAGAGAGAGAAACGCCAAAAATGAGCCTGAGGCTGTTAATAAATGAACAGAAAATGCTTTTACTTGCAATACTGTTATTATTTTTGGATATAAGCTATCCCTATTGATTTTAGTCTTAGGTTTCAAGGTTTTCTATCCTAATTAGAGCCTTTATTCATTTTTTAAAATGCTATCTCTGTTTATTTTATGACTGATATCTAAAAAGAGTACAAGATAACTACTTTATATTTATTTAGGTAATATAATAAGATATAATTTATGTGAAGATGTTATAACAATTAATATTAAAAAGGCTTAAACAATCTTGATATCTAAAAAAAATATGCATCAAAATATTGCCGTCATTGGTGCTGGCCAAATCGGTATGTTGGCAGCACTTAATCTTGCTCGCAAAGGGCATTCTGTATCTTTGATTGGTCCACCTGCTAAAAGAGATGAATTACGAACAACTGCTCTTATGATGCCTACAATTCATATGCTGCAAACCCTCAATATTTGGGATACTCTTAAATGTCATGCAGCAGCTTTATCTTCAATTAGAATTATTGATATAACATCTCAGATTATACGAGCCCCTACTGTAAACTTTCACTCCGTTGAAATTGGTGAAAAAGCTTTCGGTTATAATATACCTAATTTAAAATTAAATGACGCTTTAACCAATACTATTAAACATACACCAAATATTACAAGGTTTTTTTCTTTAGTAAAAGATTTTAGTCATCAAAAAGATCATATTTGCATTATTCTTGAAGACGAAGAAGTTATTAAAGCACCACTTGTTGTTGCTGCTGATGGACGTTCTTCTCCGACAAGAGCAGCGGCTGGAATTAATATCAAACAATGGAATTACCCACAAATAGCACTTGTTTTTAATTTTTTACATAATTTACCTCATCAAAATATATCAACTGAATTTTATACAAAAGATGGTCTTTTTACGCAAGTTCCTTTACCAGGTAATAAATCTAGTCTTGTATGGATTGGTAGCCCTTCTCGTGCTAAAGAGCTTTTGAATATGGAATTAGAAGAGGTTGCAACAATGATTGAAAATCAAATGCAAGCAATTCTTGGTGAAATAAAAATAGAAACTAAGATTCAAACATGGCCTCTTTTAGGTCTTATTCCTGATCTTTTTGCTGCTAATAGAATAATTTTAGTTGGTGAAGCAGCTCATGTTTTTCCTCCCATTGGTGCACAGGGATTTAATTTAGGGGTACGTGATATTCAAACTTTGGTTGATCTCATACCCGATGGAGTATCTACTGCTGCTTTAAAAGAAATTACTGCGAATTATAATCAACATCGTAAATCTGATATATTTATTCGAAGTGGTTTCGTTCATACACTTAGCTATGCCTTACTCTCCAATATGTTACCTGTTCATATTTTACGCAGTGCTGGGCTTGAATTATTACGTAATTGCTCACCATTACGTCATTTATTTATGAGAGAAGGAATGGATTATGGTTATGGCTCTAAAACAATTATGAATATGTTCACAACCAAGTCAATTAATAATTAGATTATTGAGTAATGAAGAAATATATTTTACTCTTCTAAATACAAGTCTAACCATATAAAAATGAAAATCTTTAATTTTTTCTCATTATTAATATAAGCTTTAAGAGCTAGAAAATCTTTAAAAAGTTTTTTTCATAAATAAAAACTAATATATAAATGCGCGCGCATTAAAATAAACGCTCATACAATTTGTTAAAACGAAAACAATCTTACTATTTTCTATAAAATAGTATTGAAAATAAAATATTAGGGAACTCATTAAGAATAAAAGGGTTAAGTTAGATAAATGTGAATATTTGAGGAAATTTTTCCCATCAATGGTACATAAACAATGAAATTAAATAAAAGTTTGAGATTAACTATTCTTTTTATGGTAATTGTTTGTATCTCACCCACTGTTATCGCTTTACCAATAAACATTTACTACGATCCCTGTTATCTAACATCCAAATATATTGTCTTTCAAAAAACAAGCAAAGTAGGAAAAAACTCTTTTACCGCTTCACAAATCAGAAATTATCTTACAAAAAATGGTTTTAGAAATATTAAACGGTTACGTTTAGATGATAAAGGTGTTTGGCGTGCTTTAGCAGAATTTAAAAACTGTTATTTTCTTATATCTATTGATTATTCTGGAACAATAAGCATTCAAAATGAAAGAAAAAAATATGATTAATTTAAAAGCTTATAGTGATATTAATTCAGAAAATTATGGAAGAAGTTTTTTGAAAAGAATTTATTATTATATTAAAGATTTAGCATTGATTGGAGCCCTCAATGGTAGTTTATCAGGAGCAGTTGCAGCAATTCTTGCGAATTATGGCTATATTTCTCTTCCAGGATTTGGTCCAATTATCGCAATAGGTATACGCCTAACACTTCCCGCCGGAATAATAATTGGTGTTACAATAGGATCAGTAATAGGTATCATTATTAGTATTATTTTTAAGTTTTTAGATAATTGTAATACTTTTCAATAATTATTTTTTTAAAGTTTTGTGATGATAAAAATTTAATTATTTATATTATATATGAATTAATTCTTTTCTTTATATTATCATTTTATTTCATCATTATAGATTTTTATTTTAATAAGTTATCTCATTATATATTACAAACATGTTAATTGATATTTATTAAGGCATTATGCGTTTTCTGTATTTTCTCGTAGCAAATGTTATAAAATATTAACAACTCTCCTCCCCTTTCCTGTTTTCTAATATCCAAATTTACAATTAAGATTCAAAAGTATTATTATATTGATGATGCTTATTCATTTTGATAAAAATATTTAAAACAATTTAATTAAAATGTTTAGAAATAAATTTAGGTCATTGACCTTTTAAAAGAACCTTGTAAAAAGTATATTGCTCTTTGAACAAGGTTGTATTTACTTTGGAGGGGTGGTCGAGTGGTTTAAGGCACCGGTCTTGAAAACCGGCGTGCAGGGAACTGTACCGTGGGTTCGAATCCCACCCCCTCCGCCATAGCACTTTTATCGTGCTATAACATACTGATTTTACATGTGTTTTTTTAAGGTGCAGGATTCTTAAATAAAGGTTAGGGAATAGGATCTCATATTTTTTTCTAAAATCTATTACGAATCAATCTCGTTTTTTGTTCTTTTTATTGACGCCATCTCACCATCACCCCAGATATTTACCAGTGGAACGCTATTTTGTGCTGCGACCAGAATGGCGTTTGCTTCTCGAATCGTTTCGTCTCTGATATAATTGCTGTCTGTCCAGGTCAGGCGGTCACGCTCTAGTGCCGCGACATCATTACGTAATAAATGGCTCCGGACCGGTGTTACAGGCTTCAGCCATCAGCATTGCACAGATGCTGATATTCAGTCCGAGACGCGGGAGCTTTGCTCTGATGAATAGGTAAAGGTACCGGCGAAATGGATTCGGGCATCGATTTTCAGTATAAGTTCAGGCAAATCAACGCGTGGCAACATATCGGCCATTCGCTGCCACAATACGATCAGTGATGCTGTTTCTTCAATGGCATTCAGAAGACTCAAGATCAGCTCAGTTTTATCGCCATTCTCTGCAAATCTGACTGTCGAGTTTTCCGGTAGTCGGTCCTGCACATCACGATATGTTGAATCCAGTTCTGTTGCGATGAGCCGACAGAGTGGCACTAGGCGCTGATGATAATCCCAGAGAGCAGCAGATTATTGGACGCAGAGCTTCCCATTTCTTACTCATTAAAAGTTAAACGTTATTAGCAGATTGAACAAGTGATGTCACATTATTTACAGCATGTTTCAGTACATATTCGGAAATGGTATTGAAGATATTATCACGAATATCAGTATCAGGTAACTTGTCGTCAAGGATCATCCGACATGCTTTTGCCAGTATTTCTGCTGCACGATCCAGATCTTTAAGTGTTCATTGGTGGTTCCGTTTATTTACCTGGATCGCTTCATTGAACAGACCCCAGAGTGTGTTTCAAGTCATTTAAGTGCATCATCCTACACCGTCACCTCCATACAGCAGAAGAATGCAACAAGCGTAACCAGTTTTCTTTTTTCTGGTAAGCACTGAAGCGCTGTTGTTTTAGCTGTTGAGGCATAACGTACCAGGGCAGCAATACGGGTATCCAGACATAACATGCCTTCCCTCTATACCCAAATAGCGGATAGAAAACACCTAGCAATAGAATCAATAAAAAACTTCAAAAAGGTTCGGGATGAAATAGAAAAAACATAATAAAATCAATGGAACCAAAAATCCCTAACTTTTAGATAACCTGTTGATTTTATTTAAATATGGTGAGCGCGCAGGGATTCGAACCCTGGACCTACTGATTAAAAGTCAGTTGCTCTACCAGCTGAGCTACGCGCTCCCCAAACAAGTTAACCTTGCTTATGGAAATTGGACCGAACATACGATTGACTCTTCATTTGGTCAATACTTTATTAAAAAAATATTATTTTCTAATTTTATTTATTAAAATTCTATTTATTTCTTATAAACTTTTTTCATTCTCTTTTAATTTAGAAGATAAATTATAATATTATATTAATTGCTAGGAAAATAGCTTAAATATGTATTATTTATCATATCAAAATATTCTAAAGTAAATTTCATTGTAATTAATTAATTAATAAGGAAAATATTTATCACTAACGGGAAAAAGATTATAAATTTATATTATAAAATTATCATAAAAAAGTTTTAAATAACTTTATAAAAAATTCTAAAGCCTTTAAATATTTAATTTCTTTTTTGGCTAAAATAGCAGAAATAATGAATCAAATGAGATCTTCATTAGAGAATTTGCAGGAATTATTATGGTAGCGCCTCGTATTAGTTTTGTTTCTCTCGGTTGTCCAAAAGCACTTGTAGATTCTGAGCGCATTATTACACGCCTTCGTTCTGAAGGTTACGAAATCTCAAATAAACATAAAGGAGCTGATTTAGTTATTGTTAATACCTGTGGTTTTATTGATTCTGCTCGAAAGGAATCATTAGCCAATATCGATGAAGCTATCAAAAATAATGGAAAAGTTATTGTAACGGGATGCCTTGGTGCTGAGCCTAATATTATTCTTCAAGCACATCCTAATGTATTAGCTATTACTGGACCACAAGATTATGAAAGTGTTATACGAGCAGTTCATACAGTAATACCTCCAGTTCATGATCCTTTTTTAGATTTAGTACCTCTGCAAGGTATTCGTTTAACACCTCGCCATTACGCTTATTTAAAAATTTCTGAAGGATGTTCTAATCGGTGTAGCTTTTGTATTATCCCTACTCTGCGTGGTAATCTCATCTCACGTCCTATAAGCGATGTTCTTCGCGAAGCAGAAAAACTTGTACTAGCAGGTGTAAAAGAGCTTTTGGTGATTTCTCAAGATACTGGCGCGTACGGGATTGATCTTAAATACGCTGAAAGTGTTTGGCAAAATCGCGTTATAAAAACAAAATTTTTAGATCTTTGTCGCGAATTAGGAGAAATGGGGATTTGGGTGAGAATGCACTATGTATATCCTTACCCTCATATTGATGAAGCTATCGAGCTCATGGCTGCAGGAAAAATTCTTCCTTATCTAGATATTCCTTTTCAGCATGCATCACCAAATGTTTTACGTAATATGAAACGTCCTGCTCATGTCGAAAAAATAAGCCGTAGAATTGAAAGATGGCGAGAAATTTGTCCAGATTTAACGTTACGTTCAACATTTATTGTTGGCTTTCCAGGAGAAACTAATGAAGATTTTAATATGCTTCTTGAATGGTTAGAAGAAGCAAAAATTGAACGTGCTGGCTGTTTCAAATATGAATCAGTAAAAGGTGCTGTAGCAAATAATCTTGGATTAGAAAATATTGCAGAAGAAGTGAAAGAAAAGCGTTGGCATCGTTTTATGACAAAACAACAAAAAATTTCCGCACATCTTTTAAAGAAAAAAATTGGAAAAAGACTTCAAGTTCTGATCGATGAAACACAAGGTAAAATCGCTAAAGGCCGTAGTAAATATGATTCTCCAGAAATAGATGGCGTTGTGCATATATCATCTCGAAAACCACTGCGTATAGGTGAGTTTGTTACTGTTAAAATCGAGCAATCAGATTCTTATGATCTTTATGGCAACGTAATTTAAAAATATTAACAATTTAAACTTATTTTATTAGTAGCTTATAATTATAGTAAATTTTTAAAAGAAAAAAGTTTTTTATCAAGCAAATGACTAGGACGAACATTGGTCAAGGCGCGAATCATGGTGTCTTTACGCCCGGGCATTTTTCTTTCAATATCATTAAGCATTTTTTTCATTGCATTGCGCTGTAAACCATCTTGACTCCCACAAAAATTACAAGGAATGATAGGGAATTGCATCGCTTGGGAAAATTTCTCCATATCTTCTTCAGCAGCATAGATAAGAGGACGTAAAACAAAAAGATCTCTCTCGTCATTTATAAGTTTTCCAGGCATAGCTGCTAATCGTCCACCATGGAATAAATTCATGAGGAATGTTTCTAAAACATCATCACGGTGATGCCCAAGCACCAAAGCAGAACATCCCTCTTCACGTGCAATACGATACAAATGTCCACGTCGTAACCGAGAACAAAGTGAACAATATGTTTGTGTTTGTGCTAATTTATCTGTAACAATTGAGTAAGTATCTTGATACTCAATGCGGAATGGAATCTGATAATAATTTAAAAAATCAGGAAGAATATGCTTTGGAAAACCTGGCTGACCTTGATCAAGATTACAAGCTAAAATGTCAACAGGTAGAAGACCTCGCCATTTTAGATCAAGTAAAAGTGCTAGTAAACCATAAGAATCTTTTCCACCTGATAACGCAATAAGCCATTTTTTTCCTGAAAAAAGCATAGCAAAATCATCTAACGCCTGCCGTATATGGCGCAAAAGCCGTTTACGTAATTTATTAAATTGTACAGTTGAAGGTGCAACCCGGAACATCGGATGACAATCATCAGTTTTTTCTTCCGAAGGATCGCTTGTATCCATATTTTTTTTCATTACACAAAATTTGATTAAGGTTTAATTTATAATATCATAACTATGTATAGTATAATGGCTTAATCCTCCAATGATAAATCATAATGCAGTAGTAGACATAACATAGTCTAAGTCTATGTTAATCAATTTGTACGTTTGAATTATACAAATAAAAAACACTAAAACGCATTGCTATAGAAAATAAGAATAAATCACACTTAGCTTATAGTATTGAAAACATCGCTGCTGCTAATAAATAAAAAATAGCATAACAATTTTTAATATATAGCGAAAATTAAAACAATGATCTCTATATTAAAGCCTAACGAGAGTAAAACTCAACAACCAAATTCGGTTCCATATGAACAGCATACGGAACATCTGCAAAAGCGGGTATACGGGTAAAGGTTGCTTTCATCTTGTTATGATCTACATCAATATATTCAGGTACATCACGCTCAGCTAATTGTATAGATTCCAAAACTAAGACAAGCTGTTTTGATTTTTCACGAACTTCAATCACATCACCTGGTTTACAACGGTATGACTGAATATTTGTACGACGACCATTTACATTAACATGACCATGATTAATAAATTGACGAGAAGCAAAAATGGTAGGCACAAACTTTGCACGATAAACAACAGCATCCAAACGTGACTCTAGAAGACCTATAAGATTTTCACCCGTGTCACCACGGCGACGAGCGGCCTCTTCATAAGTTTTACGAAATTGCTTTTCTGAAATATCACCGTAAAATCCTTTTAGTTTTTGCTTAGCGCGCAATTGAACCCCATAATCAGAAAGTTTTCCTTTACGACGTTGACCATGTTGCCCAGGACCATATTCACGACGATTCACTGGAGATTTTGGACGCCCCCAGATATTTTCTCCCATACGGCGGTCAATTTTATGTTTTGTTGTTTCGCGTTTACTCATCGCATTTCCTTTAAATAAAAAATTAAATCTTAAGGAAACGCACCCTCCTCTGTTTTCAAAAAAGAAAACTGACAGGATAACTCATGCATTAATTGCAAAATCACCCACGGGACACGTTAATTAGTGATTGTTCTCAGAAAAAACACTTTGATTTCTACTTATCTTACAATTTAAAGTCAACTCCCTTCATTACTTTTAAGTGAAATTTTTGCAATAAATTCTCAGTTGCAGGACTTATATTTTGTGATGTAAACAAAGCGAAATCTGTATGTTTCTTCATATTCTTGTTTTGGACATTGATTGGTAATAATGATCTTATATGTTTAGCTATAGCTTTAGCTGAATCGATCCAATCAACGGGCCATAAAGCTTGTTCACGAAATAAGTTAATCAGAAAAGGGTAATGCGTGCAGGCTAATACAATAGTATCAGTTAGTTTACTATTTTTTTCAATAAAACATGGCAAAATTTCATGGCGTAATTCTTCATGATTGACAGGATAACCATGTAAATAATTTTCGGCAAATCCTGCCAGCTTTTCACTTCCGACAAGCTGTACATGACATTGATCAGCAAAAGAATTGATTAATTCATGTGTATATGCACATCTAACTGTGCTAGGAGTTGCTAATATTGAAATAACACCAGATTTTGTTTGTTCAGCTGCTAATTTAATTGCAGGGACAGTTCCTACAAAACGAATATTTGGAAATGCTCGTCGTAAATCTTTTATCATTAATGTAGAAGCTGTATTACACGCAATCACACATAAAGCAGGATTATAAAGTTCTAAAAGATATGTAAAAATCTTTAAAATACGGCGTTTTAAAATCTCTTCTTCCCAAATTCCATAGGGAAATCCTGCATTATCAGCAATATAGATAAATTGGTATTCGGAGACAAAAAGGCGTACTTCTCTTAATATCGTTAATCCACCAATACCACTATCAAAAAAAAGAAGAGATTGTTTACTCATTAGGTATTCACATTTGTTTTAATTTTTTGCGGTCACGCCCTTCGGGGGCTCCACTCCCTCGTGGAAATTTAGGAGAAAAATGATCCAGTGAAGATATAACACCTCGTAGGAGCTGAATTTCAGACTCACTAAAATTTGCGCGTGTAAAAACAGAGCGTATATTGGTAACCATTACTTCTTTACGTTCTTGAGGTCTAAAATATCCACGAACATCCAGAGCATCTTCCAACTGTGACAAAAAACCATGCAGTGTTGCTTTATCAGCTGGTTTGAGCTCTACTGCATGAAAAGCTGTATCATTCGAATCTTCCAAACCTGATTTCATCCATTCGTAAGCTATTAATAAAACAGCTTGAGCTATATTAAGTGATGCGAAAGCAGGATTAACTGGAAAAGTAATGATCTCGTCAGCAAGGCTAATTTCATTATTTTCCAATCCCCACCTTTCTCTTCCAAATAAAATACCTGTCTTATGGCCATTATTCTCATAATAACGCAAAATATTTGCAGCTTCCACGGCACTTTTAACAGTTTTAAAACCACATCTTTCACGTGCTGTTGTAGCGTAAACATAATTTAAATCTGCAATTGCATCGCATAATGTATCAAATATTAGTGTATCATTAATGATATGATCTGCTTTGCTGGCTGTCGCTCTAGCTTTTTCATTTGGAAATATTTCTCGTGGTTTAACAAGTCGAAGCTTCGATAAACCAAAATTAGCCATTGCTCTTGCTACCATCCCAATATTTTCTGATAATTGTGGCTCAACTAAAACAATAATTGGGCCATTCATTACATTTTGACCTTTTCTATTTGTTCCAGCCATTCACTTCACCAGTTTCCATAAATTATGCCTTCATTATTTTTAAATAAATATTTCATGAAATAACCTTATTGAAGGTAACCATAACTAATTTATTTTTGCAAATGATGCTATTCTATTGATTGAATAATCAATAGAAATAATGAATTTTTAAAGAAAAATAACTAAAATATTTATAACAATAATACCTTAATTACAAAGGCGTTATTTAAACACTAAGATAACATTAGTATAATTCTTCAATTATTATCTGAGTTGAATTAAAAGATCATACACTTTAATAAAGGCTGTATGCTCTTTGTTTCTAAACTTCATCCTGCAAAACTCATTTGTCGTTATAAACGCTTCCTTGCTGATGTCAAAAAAGTGATCAACACATCTTTACGGTTTCTGTTCCTAATACTGGTTCGATGCTTGGATTAACAACTTCTGATTCTAATGTTTGGCTTTCATATAGTGATACCCCAAAACGGAAATACCCATATCGATTAGAAATTGTTGAGGCAGATAATAACTTAGTTGGTATTAATGCAACTTTAGCAAATAAACTTGCTCTGGAAGCAATTCAAAATGGGTTATTGCCTGAATTTAGTGATTATAAAACAATTTTAAGCGAACAATGCTATGGGCAATCACGTATTGATTTTCTCTTACGTAATAATGATTTATCTGAATGTTATTTAGAAGTAAAAAATGTCCATTTCATACGACAAAAAGGTTTAGCAGAATTTCCCGATACCATAACGAAACGTGGTGCACGTCATCTTGAAGAACTCATAAAAATTGTGCAACAAGGAAAACGAGCTGCTATGCTCTATGTAATTCAACGAGAAGATTGTTCAGCTTTTACAGTTTGTCATGACCTTGATCCCATTTATGGATGTAAATTTGATTTAGCATTAAAATCAGGGGTAGAATTTTATGCTATAAAATGTCACGTAAGTGTTGAGGGTATTTTTCCGATTCATCAAGTAAAGATAGAAAATAGAAAAAAATGGTTAGTTATGTTGAATATAATAAAGCTCCCTTAAGATTTAATGGACAAATCCGTATTTTCGATGATTACGCTTTTTCTCAAATGCGTAAAATTGGTCGTATTGCCGCAGAATGTCTGGATGCTCTCACCGATATTATTAAGCCTGGTATTACAACACGAGAAATTGATAACTTTGTTTTTGTTTTTGGGGCTGAGCAGGGTGTTTTACCCGCTGATTTGAATTATCACGGATATGAGCATGCATGTTGTACATCCATTAATCATGTTGTTTGCCATGGCATACCAAATGAAAAACCCTTGCAAGAAGGTGATATTGTCAATGTTGACGTCACATTTATTCTTAATGGTTGGCATGGAGATTCGAGTCGTATGTATCCCGTTGGACAAATCAAGCGTGCTGCAGAACGCTTAATACAAGTAACGCATGAAAGCCTTATGAGAGGAATAGCTGTAGTAAAACCTGGAGCAACTACAGGTGATATTGGTGCTGCCATTCAACATTATGCAGAATCTGAACGCTGCTCCGTTGTAAGAGATTTTTGTGGACATGGAATTGGCCAACTTTTTCATGATGCGCCAAATATTTTACATTATGGAAAACTAGGTGAAGGCGTAGAGCTTAAACAAGGCATGATCTTTACTATTGAACCTATGATTAATCTTGGCAAACCAGAAATTAAGGTTTTATCCGATGGTTGGACTGCAGTTACCCGCGACCGTTCTCTGACAGCACAATACGAACATACAATTGGCGTAACAAGTGAGGGATGTGAAATATTCACTGAGTCTCCTAAAAATATTTTTTATACTTTAAATTCAAATAATTAAATAAATATAGAAATACCATGGCAAAAAAGACCTATAAAAATGTAAGCGCCAAAAACAGTCTCTTTGAACTAACATCAAGTGTTCCATCTCACCCAGTATCACAAACGAATAATAAAAAAATTAAGAAAAATTCAAAGATAAATAAACATTATCAAGGACATCGTGAGCGTCTTCGTAAACGCTATTTAAAGACGAAGGGTAATGCAATTGAAGATTATGAATATCTTGAACTATTGCTTTCTCGCACTATCCTTCGAGCCGATATAAAACCGATAGCTAAAAATTTATTAGCGAGTTTTGGTTCATTAGCTGATGTATTAAAAGCTGATATTCATCGTCTTCAAGAAATTGAAGGATGTGGTCCGGCTACTGCTGTTGATCTAAAAATTATTTCAGATGTAGCAGGACGCTTAGCGCGTGCACAATTATATAAACGTGATATTTTTTCTTCATGGGATAAAGTATTAGCTTATTGTAAAGCTGTGATGGCTCATGAAACGCGTGAACAATTCCGTGTGTTATTTCTTGATAAAAGGAACGGTTTGATTTCTGATGAAGTACAACAAACTGGAACTATTGATCATACTCCCGTTTATCCTCGTGAAGTAATTTCTCGAGCTTTGGAATTATCGGCATCAGGATTGATCTTAATTCATAACCATCCTTCAGGTAATGCTTCACCTTCTAAAGCAGATATATCAATGACATATAGATTAAAAGATGCTGCAAATGCATTAGAAATTACTATTCATGATCACATTATTATTGCCCGTAATAATTATACAAGTTTTAAAGAGCTGAAGCTTATATAAAATTCACTTAGAGAGAAATTTCATTTAATCACAATTATGTATTAATTATCTAAGTCGATACTTAATATAGCCATAGAAAAATTGTAAGATACTTCACCGTCATCTTCATCGCGATAAATGACACCTAGAAATTCATCTCCAATATAAACTTCGCAAGAATCATTTTTTTTAGGCCGAGCCTTTATTTGTAAGGACGAATTTTGAAATTTGGTTTTAAAATAACTATCAAGTTTTTTGATCTCATCAACATTCACTGCACTCTCCTCTATTTTGAGATGATCAACTTAATGCATTATTGTATCAATAAGCTGCTTTTATTACTATTTATAAAGATAAAAGATTTAGTCTAAATCCTCAATCAGTAATCCATATATAAGAAAGATTACTTTTTATAAACTTCATTAAATGACCTTTACACAAAATTTGTAATGCTAAAATTTATTCGATAAACACATAGCAGAAAGGCTCTTCCTCCTATGTATAAATAAAAGCCAAGTGCTTATTATAATCTTTTAGAACTGGTTATGATAGATTACATATTTTATAAAAATATCACGTATTGTTATTTATTTTTTATAAAGTCTTACGAAAAATTTTTGTTGAGATTTTTACTCATTTCAATATAAAAACTAAAAAAATATAATTTATTCAATAAATTAGTATTATTGATATCCTAAAGTTAAGATTATAAATTCATTTTAAGTCCAGTATCATAAATTTTAATTATTATAACTATTTGTAAATCTCATAATTGTGATTATTGTAATTTTTTTATAAAAGCTCGTATATTGCCTTTTATTAGAAGCGAGCAATTACATTGTGCATTAAAATATAAGACTTTGATAAGGATTCAAAAGAATAAAAATATATATCATTTATATATTTTCTCCTTTTATCAGTCTGTCATTACACATTCGCTGAAATTTCCCGTTTCTTGTGGATTGTGTATTATTTGATATAAAAATTGTATTAAGTGCATAATATATAAGTAATATATAGTTATAGGGAATGAGATCCATGTATGCTTTTAAATCTGAGTTTTTGCGTATTATAAGCGAACGGGGATTCATCCATCAAATTTCAGATGAAAAAGGCTTAGATGACCTTTTTTTAAAGGAAACTGTAACTGCTTATATTGGGTTTGATCCTACAGCTTCAAGCCTACATGCTGGAAGTCTTCTTCAAATCATGATGCTTCATTGGTTCCAAAAAACCGGTCATCGCCCTATTGTATTGATGGGTGGTGGAACAGGCTTAATTGGTGATCCTTCCTTTAAAGATGAAGCTCGGCGTCTTTTAACACACAATGATATTGCTCAAAATATCATGAGCATTAAAAAAATATTTACGAGCTACTTAACATTCGGTGATAACAAAACTGATGCATGTATTGTGAATAATGCTGAATGGCTATGCAATTTGAGCTATCTAGAGTTTTTGCGCAATGTGGGGAAATATTTTTCAGTTAATCGCATGTTATCATTTGATTCTGTACGACTGAGACTCGAACGGGAACACTCTTTATCATTTCTTGAGTTCAATTATATGATTTTGCAAGCTTATGATTTTGTAGAGCTTAATAAACGCTATGGCTTACGGGTACAAATGGGTGGTTCCGATCAATGGGGTAATATTGTAAATGGTATTGAATTAGGACATCGCTTAGGAACACCGCAATTATACGCATTAACTTCACCATTGCTTACAACTTCTTCTGGGGCGAAAATGGGTAAGTCACTCAATGGTGCTATATGGCTCAATGCAGATATGCTTTCTCCTTATCAATTTTGGCAATATTGGCGTAATACAGAAGATCTTGATGTTACACGATTTTTGAAGCTTTATACTACATTACCAATGACTGAAATTGCCAAACTTTCTGCATTAAAAGGTACTGAAATTAATGAAGCGAAAAAGATTCTTGCAACGGAAATTACAGCAATGCTACATGGCCGTACTCTCGCAAATGAAGCGTTAGAAACAGCACGTAAAACCTTTGAAGAAAAAACATTTGGAGAAAATCTTCCAAGTATTAAAATCAATGCTACAGAGTTAAAAGTAGGCATTGGATTGCTTACTCTCTTAGTACAAGCAGGGCTCGCTACATCAAATAGTGAAGCACGTCGATATGTTCAAGGTGGTGGTATACGTGTAAATGACCAAATTATTGAAAATGAAACACACCTTATTGTTGAAAAAGATGTCAATGCAGATGAAGTAATTAAGCTGTCTTTTGGTAAGAAAAAACATGTTTTAGTTAAGCCAATATAATATTTATAACTATTTTAGTTATATGAGATAATTTTCTAGATTGATAAATGAAAAAGTTTATATTTTAAGATGAATATCTCTAATTCATTTTTTGATTATATTAGTACACTATATTATGATAGAGAAATTTTTTTGAGCAATTCATCCTAATGTTCACATCTTATAAAATGGCTTTATGTAACAGATAGAGATAATGTAATGACAAAGTTAATGAAAGGCGATACCGCTCCTGATTTTAATTTGCCGCGTGATGGTGGAGGTCAATTATGCCTTTCCGATTTTAAAGGAAAATCAGTTGTTTTATATTTTTATCCAAAAGATGACACGAGTGGATGCACAAATGAAGCAATTGATTTTACCCGATTGAAAGAGAAGTTTGATGAAATCGGAGTCGCAATTATTGGTATATCTCCAGATAATATTGCTAAACATGATAAATTCAAAGCAAAGCATAAACTTGATATTATCCTTGTTTCAGATGAAGAAAAAACTACACTTGATGCTTATGGTGTTTGGGTTGAAAAAAGCATGTATGGATGTAAATATATGGGTGTTGAACGGAGTACTTTTCTAATTGATTCAGCTGGAAAAATCGCTGAAGAATGGCGTAAAGTTTGTGTATCTGGACATGCTGAAAATGTTTTAGCTGCTGCACGTGCTCTGCGTGTTGTACAATAATGCTACAATTAATTAATATCTTTCAGTTCTTGTTTTTTTCCATGAACACGTTGAGCAAGTGCTGCTTCTATGAATGTATCTAGATCACCATTGAGTACAGTTTGTGGATCAGCATTTTCAACTCCTGTACGTAAATCTTTAACAAGCTGATAGGGTTGAAGAACATAAGATCTAATTTGATGTCCCCAGCCAATTTCTGTTTTAGACGCCTCAACCGCGTTAGTTGCTTCCTCTCGTTTTTTTAATTCTTCTTCATAAAGGCGTGCACGTAACATCGACCACGCTGTTGCCTTATTTTTATGTTGGGAACGCTCCGTTTGACATTGAACAACAATACCAGTTTTTATATGCGTAATACGTACTGCGGAATCTGTTGTATTAACATGTTGCCCTCCGGCCCCTGATGCACGATATGTGTCAATACGAACATCTGATTCTGATAGATCAACTTCGATATTTTCATCAACAACCGGGTAAACCCAAATACTTGCAAAGGAAGTATGCCGTCTTGCATTTGAATCATACGGCGAAATACGAACTAAACGATGAACACCTGATTCAGTTTTTAGCAAACCATAAGCATTATACCCTTTTACAAGAATAGTAGCTGATTTTATACCTGCTTCTTCACCATCATGAGTTTCTAATATTTCAACTTTCATTTTGTGTTGTTCAGCCCAACGAGTGTACATACGCAAAAGCATAGAAGCCCAATCTTGGCTTTCTGTTCCCCCTGCTCCAGCATGAACTTCTAAATAAGTATCGTTTGAATCTGCTTCTCCCGAAAGGAGCGTCTCAATTTGTTTCTTGTCTATTTCGCTTTTAAGTTGACGTATTGTATTTTCAGCTTCAGTAATAATTTCCACGTCATTTTCTTCTTCACCCATTGCTATTAGCTCAATACATTCTTCAAGCATTTGTGTGAATAACTGAGTGCTATTCATCGAATCTTCAAGATTTTGACGTTCACGCATCATATCTTGTGCTTTTTGTGCATCATTCCAAAGCGATGGATCTTCTGCTTTTTGATTGAGATACTCAAGACGTTTTAATGACTGATCCCAGTTAAAGATGCCTCCTTAGCAAACTAATCGCCTGCTGAATTTCATTAACTAATGTTTCTATTTCTACTCGCATAATTTAATACCTGAGCCATTATTTTAAATAATAATTTTTTTGAATTTTTATTCTAATAATTTTACAAAGTTATTTATTAAATCTCAATTATGAATAACTTGGAAAATATTATTTATATTTGTTTATCCTATCAGAAGAATTTCTTTTCAATTAATATAATCCACCGCCACCATCTTGAAGAGCTTTATTAACTTGTGGAGAAGTAGTGACTGTTGGAATTCCTTCTTGAAAAAAGTCTGTTCCACCAATCACTTGATATATATCAGCAGGGCCAGTTCCTGGTTTAAATGCTTCTATAATAACATCATTATCTCCTGCTTGAGCAAACATACCTGTTTTGCGATTAATTGGTATTAAAATCATATCTTCTGGTACTTTAAATGGCACATCTGGTTTACCTTGCAAAGCAGCTTGTATAAATTCACTAAAAATTGGTATTCCTAATGAACTTCCTGTTCCGTTATGCCCCAATGAAGCCGGCTGATCATATCCCATGAAAACACCAACAACAAGGTCAGGTGTAAATCCTATGAACCATATATCTTTAGAATTATTGGTTGTACCGGTTTTACCAGCGATATGCCGATTAAGATAACGTAAACGCGCAGCTGTACCACGTTGAACAGCCCCCTCCATCATCGATGTAATTTGATAAGCTGTCATAGAGTCAAGAACTTGATCTCGTTCATCGATTAATGTTGGTTCGCTTTGATTATCCCACGATTGAACATTACAACTTTCACATAGACGATTATCATGACGGTAAATAGTTCTGCCGTAACGATCTTGAATTCGATCTATAAGAGAAGGTTCAATAGAACGTCCACCATTAGCAATAATTGAATAAGCTGTTACCATCCGTAAAAGTGTTGTTTCTCCAGCTCCTAAAGCCATGGGAAGATAAGGTTGCATTTTATCTGTAAGACCAAAACGTTCTGCATATTCAGCAACAAGAGACATGCCCATATCATTGGCAAGCCGTACAGTCATAAGATTACGAGAGTGCTCAATTCCATAACGTAATGTAGAAGGTCCTGCAAATGTACCACCATAATTTTTAGGTCGCCAAATTTGCCCATTAGTTTGACGTATTTCAACGGGACCGTCTAAAATGACTGATGCTGGTGTATATCCATTATCAAGCGCTGCAGAATAAACAAAGGGTTTAAAAGCAGAACCCGTTTGGCGATAAGCTTGCGTTGCTCGATTAAATTGAGATTCAGAAAAAGAAAATCCTCCTACCATTGCAAGAACCCGTCCTGTATGAGGTTCCATAGCAACAATAGCCCCTTCAATTTTAGGAATTTGTTGTAAACGATAAGTATCATTCTTATTTGATACTCTTTCAACAAAAATAACATCTCCAACTTGCAAAACATTTGATAAATTCTGAACAGTTTTCCGATGACCATTTTTGTCAATAATATTCAAAGCCCATTTTGATTCAGCTTCGGATAATGTCGCAATTTCTTTTTTTTGTGATAGTAAACCTGAATTTTGACGCTGTGGTTGTAAACCAATCTCTACTGTATTCATCTCTGCAGAAAGAACAACTGCTAAACGCCACTCAGGTATATCACTTAATCCAGGAATATCTCTGAGCATAATATCCCAATCATCTTTGATATTGATATGTTTATAAGGTCCACGCCATCCTTGCGAATGATCAAATCTAATTAAACCATTTCTCAAAGAACGTTGCGCAATAAGCTGAAAATTTGGATCAAGTGTTGCACGAACTGAAAGCCCACCCTCATAAAGTGTTGTAGCTCCATAAAGATTCATTAAATGACGGCGTATTTCTTCAGTAAAATAATCAGCAGCAAAAACATAGCTATCACGACCACGCATGACTGCTTTCAAAGGCGTTTCTTTAGCTTTCTTACCCCGTTCTGATGTTATATATCCATTTGCAACCATTCTATCTATAACCCAATTTCTCCGATCAACGGCGCGTTGTATATGTTTGAATGGATCATAATTTGCTGGACCTTTAGGAAGAGCAGCCAAATAAGCACATTCTTCTAAAGTAAGCTCACTCACAGGTTTATTGAAATAGGTCAACGAAGCTGCTGCAACACCATAAGTACCTCGACCAAGATAAATTTCATTGAGATAAAGTTCAAGAATATGGTCTTTTGAATAAGTTTTCTCAATACGCATTGCTAAGATGGCTTCTTTTAATTTACGCTCAAGTGTTGCGTCCGAACTTAAAAAGAAGTTTTTAGCAACCTGCTGTGTAATAGTTGAAGCTCCTTCTGGACGTTGGCCAGAACCAATATTCATAATGTTTTTGATTAAAGCTCTAGAGAGCCCTGCAGGATCTAAGCCAAAATGATGATAAAAATTTTTATCTTCAGCTGAAATAAAAGCTTCTGTAAGAATTTTTGGTATTGATTTGATAGGTAAATAAAGGCGATGTTTGGTAGCAAATTCGGCCATAAGACGGCCATTTGCAGCGTGAACACGACTCATCACAGGTGGTTCATATAATGAAAGAACTTCATAATCAGGAAGCCCTTTAGCTTGATTAGGAGTTATTATTACCCACATCATAACTCCACAAAGTCCAATAACTTTAGAAAAACTCAAAAAATATCTAAAAAAAATTATCATTGAAATGGGTATCACTTTCTTTAGAATTTATTAGACAGAATATACTTTATTTATCACTAATGAAATGTTATTTTCACTAATAGTGAGACAAATGTAAGACTATTATTTACTTTTCATATTAAGATAATAATGTTGTTTACTCTATCTCTCCATATATTTAAAGAGACTGTATAGTTTTCTGTCGATCTGCCGCAAATTGGCGAATGGAATTTGCAATAGCAATAACCATTTTTTCTCTCCATTGAGAATCATTTAATAATTTTTCATCCTCTTTATTAGATAAGTAACCTATTTCTATTAAAATAGAAGGAATATCTGAAGCTTTTAAAACTAAAAAATCAGCATATCGATGAGGATTATTTATCAAATTGATTTTACTTTTTAATAAGTTTAAAATAACACGATCAGCGAAATCAATCGAGAACATTTGAGTTTCACGTCGAGTAAGATCAATTAAAATATCTGTGACCTCAGGTATTTCTTCTGCTATTAATCCATCAAGAAAATCTACTTTGTTTTCATGATCAGCTAAAGACTTTGCAATTGTATCAGAAGCTTTCTCAGAAAGAGTATATACTGTAGCACCACGAAGAGAACGAATCTTAATACTATCTGCATGAATGGATATAAAAAGATCAGCATTAAAATCTTGTGTTTTTTTGACTCTTTCGCTTAATCTTAAAAATTCGTCAGAATCACGTGTTAAGATAACATGAATATTGGAGTCTTTTTCTAATTCATCTCGTAATGCACGAGCAAAAATAAGTGTTATATTTTTTTCTAAAATTCCAGTAATACCTCGTGCGCCACTATCAACTCCCCCATGACCAGGATCAAGAACAACGCGAAAATGATTTTCTGGATTTATTCGTGTTTTTATACCATGATGAATTTTTTGTTGATTTTTCAGTGCTTCGTTAAAATCTTTTTGTGAACTTTGAGTAATATCAATTAATATTTGCCATAAGCCATTATTTAATTTTTCCACCCTACTATTTTTTATAGAAAAAGTAGTTTTACTCGTAAAAATAATACGTGAAGCCTGCGTATCAGAAAAATCATAATGTACATCTAATAGCATATCCGATAAAATATTTTTTTTGCTTGGAGATTTATTTTGCGTTGAAAAATCAACTATAGGTAAATTAATCACCAAACGTGTGGGTTTGTTTAAAATCTCTAAATGAAAATTTGGTTTAGCATTAAAAACTGCAATAATACGTGTAGATGAGTTAATATTAACGGTTTGCAAATTAATAAATTTTAATGCATGTGCGGCTTTAATGTGAGGCTGAAACATTAAAAAAAATAGTAAATAGCATGCAAAATGCAAAAAAACATTCCCATAACCACCAATTTTTGGCTTTTTATTAAAAAATCGTCTAATCATAAATGAAATGCTTTTTTGTATTCGCTATTGATTTTAAAGTATATATTTATATTTTTCAATTTAAGCGTTGAATCTTTTAGCCACAAATGTCAAAAAAATCAAACTCAAGACAGTTATTATATTGTATTATATATTCAGAAGTTACATTATTACTTGCCAAAAGCATAATATCAACATAAAAGGGCATATTAAGATTCTTAGGTAATGTAACCATCTGGTATTAGAAAATTATTGATAATCCATGTTAAGTTGTCTTTAAAAGGTTTATCACATATTATGCGTTTGCGCTTTTTATAAGTAAAAAGTCTTTATTCCTCAATACAGTAGGATTACGTAATTTAAGATTCATTGGTTTGGTTATCCGAACTGTTTTCGAAATTGTTTTGCCGGAGACTTCAAAATATGAGTCATATAAAACAGACAAGAGTAATGACAGTAAATGCTATAATGTGTTTACGTATAGCAGTCTGTTTTGTTATATCGGCCCCCCTTTTTTATGGCAGACAGTCCTTTATTTTTGCAAATAGTTATACTGTTTTTTTTAATAAAGTTACACATGTCGCCTTCAGGATTTTAGCTTATGTCAAACAAAATGCTTATCGATGCCTCTCATCCAGAGGAAACACGTGTTGTTGTCGTTCATGGTAATAAAATTGAAGAACTTGACTTTGAGTCAGAACACAAAAAACAACTTAAAGGTAATATTTATTTAGCGCGTATTACGCGTATAGAACCATCACTTCAAGCTGCTTTTATTGAGTATGGTGGTAATCGCCATGGTTTTTTAACCTTCGCAGAAATTCATCCCGATTATTACCAAATTCCTATTGCTGATCGACTTGCTCTCCTTGAAGAGGAGAAAGCCGCTATTAACGAAAATTATGAAGATGCTCCCATTGAGGAAACAACTTCAAATAAAAAATCCTTAAAAAAAATAAAAGTAATAATGTTATAGCAACGAATATTGAAAATGATGTTATAGCTGATGATGTTGAAGAAATACTTGGCTTTTCTAATAATGACATAGAAATGGTTGGAGCAGAAGATGTACTTGAAGAATTACCTGCCTATCCCCGTAAACAGGGGCGTAAATATAAAATTCAAGAAGTCATTAAACGTCGTCAAATTTTATTAGTTCAAGTAATTAAAGAGGAGCGTGGTAATAAAGGCGCAGCACTCACGACTTATTTATCTCTAGCGGGTCGCTATTCTGTTTTAATGCCTAATACAGCTCGAGGTGGCGGTATTTCACGAAAGATTACCAATATACAAGATCGCAAACGTCTTAAAGATATTGTAAAAGAACTAGACGTTCCAAAAGGCATGGGAGTTATTTTACGAACAGCTGGAGCAAATAGAACAAAAGCTGAAATTAAGCGTGATTATGAATATCTCATGCGTCTATGGGATACTATTCGTACATTAACACTTAAATCAACGGCCCCGTGTTTAATTCACGAAGAAAGTAACCTTATAAAGCGTTCTATTCGTGATCTTTATAATAAAAATATTAATGAAATTCTTGTTTCGGGAGATCAAGGATATCGTGAAGCTAAAGATTTTATGCGCATGCTTATACCAAGTCATGCGAAAGTTGTTCAACCTTATCGTAATCCTACTCCTATTTTTACACATAATGATATCGAAATTCAGCTTGATAAAATGTTGCACCCGCAGGTTAGTTTAAAATCTGGAGGTTATTTGGTTATTAACCAAACAGAAGCACTTGTCGCTATTGATGTAAATTCTGGTCGTTCTACTAAAGAGCATTCTATTGAAAAAACAGCATTACAAACTAATCTTGAAGCTGCAGAAGAGGTAGCACGCCAATTGCGGTTGCGTGATCTTGCGGGTTTAATTGTAATTGATTTCATTGATATGCTAGAAAATCGTAATATTAAGCTTGTTGAAAAAAAGTTAAAAGATTGTTTAAAACACGATCGCGCTCGTATTCAGGTTGGTCATATCTCACATTTCGGCCTTATGGAAATGAGTCGTCAACGGATTCGTGTATCCGTTCTAGAAAGCACTACACAACCTTGCCCGCATTGTGCTGGAACTGGAAATATACGCTCTGAATCATCGATCGCTTTACATGTGATGCGTTCGATTGAAGAATATCTTCTCCACAATTCGCAATATAATATTATTGTACGCACTCCTGTAACAATAGCACTCTATGTACTAAATCATAAACGCCATATTCTTGTTAATTTAGAAACACGTTTTGGGCTCAGTATTAACATTGAAGCCGATGATAGTGTTGGAACACAACATTTCACTATTTCTAAAGGCTCAATAGCAAAAGAGGCCCCCCTTTCTTCAACAGTTATTGAAGATAATGATACAAAAGAAACTGAAAATTCTATCTTAATAAAAAGCAAAATCGTTGACAACAACAAACAACGTCAGCATAAAAATCAACAGATGGAATCTAATAATGGTAGTATTTTTCCTGCTACTCATAAAAATGATACTCCCAATGCTGAAGATACTCGTCGCCGCGGGCGTCGTCGTGGACGTCGTGGAGGTCGGTCTAATCAGAGTAATAACTCTCAGTTTCGTATCTCCTATGCAGAACCTGTTGGAGATTTTGCTAAGAAAGCTTTAGAAGAAATTAAAGCAGAACATCGCCAGCATTATAATGTTCCAGCTGCTGAAACTGTTGGATTTAGTAAAGATAGCTATTATAAAAACGATTTAAACGGTATACAGAAAAATAAAACTAGAGAGGCCCATACTGCTATTAAATCTAAGAAGCGTAATGTAAAAACTTCAGAAATTTTACAAAATAAACAAGTCCTTACAAATGACAAAAACGTAACAATACCAAAACCAGAACTTGTTGAGGAAAAATTAGTTACCAAGTCTAATCGAAAAACTAAAATAAAAGAAATAAATGAAATCGCAAATGAAGTGATTTCTACAAATACAAAAAAGTTAGCACTGAAAATACGAAAGAAAATAGCAACTAAGAAATCTGTGCAAACAACTGAAATGACAGAACAAGAACCTGTAATTGAAAAAACTGTTGAACATATTTCTTCTTCAGTTGTAACAACACCCACTGAGCCTGTTGTGACATCATCAGAAGTTGAAACTAATAAAAAAACTGAGCGTGTAGGTTGGTGGAAACGTAAAGGTTTTTTCTCAAAAAAATAATTAATTAAAAACCGCTATAAAATATTTTATAGCGGTTTAAACAGATAAATATTAAAAGATAACTTAAAATTTCTTCTTTAGTTGGCTGTTTTTTTTGCTTTTTCTTGTTCAGCTCTCATACGATCTTCAATCTCTTTTTGCTTTGATTGAATAGCTTTCTGCAATTTTACTTGTTCTTCTTGGAAAGCTTTTTCATCCATACCAGGGCCTGTATATGCTGCAGTAAAACCCTTAAGAGAAAATTCTACAGGATTAGCTGCTCCACGCACATTAACAGTAGTTATAACCATTTTTGAACCAGATTTCATAGCAGAAATAAGCTTATCATCTAAAGCATCGTTGGCAATACAGCTAGTTGAATTACAAACAACATAAGGAATTTTTTAGAGAAATCATTTCCAATTTGAATATGAACGCCTTCTGGTAACAAACGCCCTGTAGGTATTTGAAGGCCTATGCGTCGTTCATTTTGTTTGCCTTTTATTTCAACTAAATTAATAGCTGTTAAAGGCTGACCAGTATCTGCTACAACTGTATTCATCGTATTACAAATATCAACATCATGCTGTTTATTGCAAACTTTATACCATCCTTGGGATAAACTCTGTGCATTTGCTGGAGTATGGATGGTAAGAAAAAAAGCAACAGCTCCAGCTAATACTGAAACAGAAAAGTAAGTATTTTTATGCGACATGATTAAGTTAATCCTTTCAATACGCTTTCAGAACAATTTCTAAAATATAATAACTTCCAGATAGGACATTAAATATAATTTTCAATAAAGTATAATTAAATTATAGAATGGTATTTCTCTATTTTCTTACTTTAGCACAAAGAAAAAACTAAAATATAGAATAAGTAAAGCTCATTGAATAACTAATTAACTTTTTATATACTATATATAGCATATTTTTTATCTTATTGGCTTTTTTTTCACAGTAATACACAAAATATCCTAATCTTTGAAATATATTAAAGAATCATCGCTAAATTATAATGAAAATAAAATTCTATGTCGTGCTATAGCGCTCATTATCTTAAATTTTTTCTTACTTTTGTAATGTTCTTTTGTTGTCATAATGCTATAGCACATGGTATTGCTATGCATGGATTACCAAAACTATCTGATAATTTTGACTATTTTCCTTATGCTAATCCTAATGCAAATAAAAAAGGAAAAATTACCTATGGAGTTGTTGGAACATTTAATGGACTAAATCCATTCGTCATTCGTAGTTTTCGTACAACTGCACAAGGTCTTGTGGCTAATGAACAATTTTCTGGTCTTGTCTATGAAACAATGATGGTACGTTCCCGTGATGAGGCCTTTACGCTATATAGTCTTCTTGCGGAAAAAGTTGAATTAAATGATGAACGTACTGAAATTACTTTCTTTCTTAATCCAAAAGCTCGTTTTTCAGATGGAAAATCTATAACAGTCGAAGATGTTTTATTCACAGTTAATCTGCTTAAAGATAAAGGAAGACCACCTTTTGATCGATATATGAAACGCATAGAATCTATAGAAAAAATTGGTTCTCATGGCATTAAAATGCGTTTTCCAAACTCTAAAGATCGTGAATTTCCACTTCTTTTGGCAAGTGTAATGCCAATATTGCCAAAACACGCTATTAATGTTGATGATTTTGAAAAAAACGGTTTAGTTAAAATTCCTGGAAGTGGCCCTTATATTATTGAGCATGTTGATCCAGGTGAACGAATTATTTACAAACGCAATCCTGACTATTGGGGCAAAGATCTTCCTGTTAATAAAGGACTAAATAATTTTGATACCATTCAAATAGAGTATTTCCGCAATGATACTGCACACTTTGAAGCTTTTAAAAAAGGCCTCATTGATATTTTCATTGAAACCAATCCAAATCGCTGGCGGCTTTCTTACAATTTTCCAGCTGTTCGCGAAGGGCGAGTTATAAAAGAAAATTTTTCGAAAGGTACACCTGTCGATCTTATTGGTTTTGTTTTTAATACACGCCGTTCTATTTTTAAAGATAGAAAAGTACGACAAGCACTTTCAATGCTTTTTGATTTTGAATGGATTAATAATCGCCTTTTTAATAATATCTATGCCAGAACAGAAGGTTATTGGGATGGGTCTGTTCTTTCATCTGTTGGAAAACCAGCAAGTGAAAAAGAAAAAGAACTTTTAGCACCTTACCCTGATGCTGTTCTTCCTGAAGTCATGAACGGACATTGGCATATTCCTAAAACAGATGGATCAGGCATGGAGCGTCAATCTGCTCAAAAAGCCTGGACGCTTCTACAAGAAGCAGGTTTTACTAGAAAAAACAATAAAGCTATTACTCCTGATGGTTTACCTTTTAAATTTGAGATTATGACTCAAACATTTGAAGAAGAGAAAGTCGCCCTTGCATTTCAGAGTACTTTATCGCGGCTTGGTATTGATGTTGAGATAAGAACTGTTGATGATAGTCAGTATCAAAATCGCTTAGGAACATTTGATTATGATATGATTATTGGCAAATTAAAAAATTCTCTGTCGCCAGGCAATGAACAAATAAATCGGTGGGCTTCTATTTCTCGAAATTTGAAAGGAAGTTTTAATTTTGCAGGAACTTCTGATCCTGCTATAGATGCTATGATAACAGCAATACTTGATGCACGCTCAGATGCTGAATTTATTGCAGCTGTACGTGCTTTAGATAGAATTTTGATTTCTGGCAGTTATTATATACCGCTTTATCATTTACCTGAACAATGGGTAGCAAGATGGTCATATCTTAAACATCCTACTTATACATCATTATATGGCTATCGCCTTCAAACTTGGTGGCGTGAGTAAAAAAATATAAATGAAAACGGCCTATGAAAAATATTGCAAAATAAAAGTATCAATATAAAAGTATATGCGATGTATAATACTTTTTTTCTTGTTTGGAAGCATTATATTGTGTATCTCTTTGTAAGCTTTACACTCTGAAGGAATTTCTTTTAGGTGTTGAAAATACCAAGATTCATCACCTGTAGTGAACTTTTTTATAGTACTCAGCACTTCTTCTTTAAAATCAGAGGAAAGAAAACCTTCATATAGAGTCCTGAATTCATTTTTTAATGCGGGACTTAAAGCGATCGCATCTTTTGCCCAACTAAAGTCTTCGTCTTTCCAAGAGAAATTTTCACGCAATACAGGCCCTATATCACTTTTTTTTAATACATCTTCTTGTGTTTTGCACACAAGGGCAGCCTGATACAGCTCCAAATAAGAAAACGCCTGTGTCATCTTTTCTGACTGAAATTTGTTCCAATATTTTAGTGCTTTAATCTGTTTTTCTTCATATTCTCCTGTTACATATTCTTTTGCTATAACACGCTTTTCTAACAGTGAGTGCACAATCTCTATTTCATGAAAAATCACCATACTTTCTGATAAAAGGTTAGTTATTTTATTTAAAACTTTATTTTTGTCATCAAAAATATGTTCAGGTATAGGAGAATTTTTAGCTCTCTTTTCACGAATTATATTCGTAAAAAAGTCATTTTCTTTTTGAAGAGAATCATTTTCATTCTGAATAATTTTCTGTTGCTCTATAAGATATTTGAATCTCTCATCAAGAGTTAAACCAGAAAGGGATTGCTTTAGGGATTGTTTTAGCGATTCTTCACTTAAAATAGCCTCAGCATAAGCATACTTTACTCTAAATATTATACTGAGTAACAAAAGAGCTATAATTAATAATTTTTTTGTAATAATCATATTATATTTATTTCTTTTTAAATTATTTAAGGAAATTATTACAATATTATACGCATCAATATAAATAATAAATATATTATTAGAATAATATGTAAAGTAAAATGAGTATAAAAAAATTTTTAATTTAAATTAAGCAGAACATTTTGTTGCCATTTCTGCAAGCTGTGTCATAATATTTGCTACACCAACAAGTCTTTCATTTACTTTAGTCCAATCACGAATAAAAACAATGCTTTGATCTGGTCGAATTTTTGCCATTGATCCTTGTTTCTCAACCCATTGAACAAGAGCAATACCATTTTCAAAGTAATTATTGCGAAATTGTATAACAATCCCCTTTGGTCCAGCATCTATTTTTTCCACATGTGCTTTTCGACATAATATTTTGATGTAAAAAACTTTAAGTAGGTGTTGAACCTCAAGTGGCAAAGGACCAAAGCGATCAATTAATTCAGCTCCAAATTCATCAATTTGTTCTATATTATCAAGTTCTGTTAAACGACGATAAAGCCTCATACGCAATGATAAATCAGGTACAAAATTTTCTGGTATGATCACTGCTGTACCAAGAGAAATTTGAGGTGACCACTGATTATCTCTCTCATGTTGGCCATCTTTTAATTCAGCAACGGCTTCTTCAAGCATTTTTTGGTAGAGTTCAAACCCAACTTCTTTGATGTGTCCTGATTGTTCTTCACCTAATAAATTACCTGAACCTCGAATGTCCATATCATGACTAGCCAGTTGAAAACCTGCACCTAATGTATCAAGGGACTGCAAAACTTTAAGACGACGATCTGCTGCAGGAAGTAAAACTTTACCAGAAGGGAAAGTAAAAAGTGCATAAGCACGTTGTTTTGAACGCCCTACTCTACCACGCAACTGATAGAGTGCAGAAAGACCAAACATTTCAGCACGATGTACAATTAATGTATTGGCTGTTGGAATATCGAGACCTGATTCAATGATGGTAGTTGAAAGTAATACATCATATTGCCCATCATAAAACGCATTCATAATATCATCAAGTTGTCCAGCTGGCATTTGTCCATGTGCTATAACAAATTTAATTTCAGGCACATGCGTTTTGAGATATTCTTCTACATAAGAAAGATCAGAAATACGCGGGCACACATAAAAACTCTGTCCACCTCGATAATATTCACGTAATAATGTTTCGCGTATAACCATCAAATCAAAAGGTGAAATAAAAGTACGTACAGCCATTCTATCGATAGGTGGAGTTGTAATTAATGAAAGTTCACGTAGCCCCGATAAAGCAAGACTTAATGTTCTTGGTATAGGAGTCGCTGAAAGTGTAAGAACATGAATATCACTTTTTAATTCTTTTAGACGCTCTTTATGTTTTACTCCAAAGTGCTGTTCTTCATCAATGATAAGAAGTCCTAATCGTGAAAAACTCACTGAATCATTGAGTAATGCATGTGTTCCAATAACAATGTCGATCGTACCCTCTGAAATACCTTTTTTAATTTGCGCCAATTCTCTCGCTTTTACAAGCCTTGACAAATGAGCAATCTTAACCGGTAGCCCTTGAAAACGAGCAAGAAAAGTTTTGTAATGTTGTCGTGAAAGTAAAGTTGTAGGCACAACAACAGCAACTTGATAACCATTTAATGCTGCAACAAAAGCACTGCGAATAGCAACTTCTGTTTTGCCAAAACCTACATCACCACAGATTAAACGATCCATTGGTTTTCCTGATGCTAAGTCATCTAAAACAGCATTAATGGCATCCATTTGATCATCTGTTTCCTCATAAGGAAAGCATGCAACAAATTCATCAAAGAGCCCTACTGGTGGAGTTAGAGTAGGTGCTGAACGCGTCGCACGTTCTGCAGCTATACAGATCAATTGACCAGCAATTTTTAATAAATGTTTTTTAAGGCGTGCTTTACGTGTTTGCCATCCAACACTTCCTAATTTATCCAACGTGACATTTGTACTTTCTGATCCATAACGAGATAAAAGTTCAATATTCTCAATGGGTAAAAATAGCCGATCGCCTCCAGCATAATTGATTTCTAAACAATCACGTAAAATCCCTGTTGTCATGATAGTTTTGAGACCAATAAACTGTCCAATACCATGATCAACATGTACAACGATATCACCAGAATTTAAGGAAGCAATTTCAGAAATAAAATGCGCATTACTTTTACGCTTTTTTGGTGATCTTACTAATCGATCACCAAGGATATCTTGTTCCGCTATGACAACAAAATCTTCAATTTCAAAGCCATGCTCTATCATTAAAACAGCAGCTAAAATCCGATCACGCGGTGTTGCTTTTACGGTTTGTAATGATTTTGCAATTTCTACTTTTTGTAAACCGTGTTCATCAAGAACTTGCAGTAAACGATCCATAGATCCTTCACTCCAAAAAGCCAAAAGTACTTTCTTACCAGAAGATCGCAATGAAGTAATGTGATCAACTACACTTGAAAAAACATTTTTATCTGGAGCATTACGTTCTTTTATAAAATCATAGCCCTGTGTAGCATTTGTATGAATAACTGTCTGTTTCAGTGTTCGTGAAATATTAAAAGGTGTAAAATCAATACGCAAACCACACTGCTCTACACATGTTAAAACTTGTTCGGGTGTCCAATAAAGAAGATTAGGCTCTATTGGATGATAAGAAACATCATTCTCTTGATTATTTTCGCGTTCTTTGCGCGCATTATAATAATCTACAATAAGACGATATCGTTCAATGAGAGCTTCTTCTATGAGATGCTCAAAAACAACAGGTAGATTACCACAGTGATCAAAAAAACTATTGAGATTTTCATAAAATAATGGGAGCCAATGCTCCATACCTGAAAAACGCTTCCCTTGAGAAATAGCCTCATAAAGCATGTCACTTTTTTTGGGTACCCCAAAAAAACGAATATAATTGCTTTTAAATCGGCTAATAAACTCAGGAGTGAGAGTAATTTCACTCATCGGCTGTAAAAATAATTCTGTTTTATTCGCTATTGTTCGTTGCGTCTCTGGATCAAATACGCGAATGGTTTCTAAAGTTTGGCCAAAAAAATCAAGACGAAAAGGTTCCGTATAACTAGAAGAAAAAATATCAATAATTCCTCCCCTTACAGCAAATTCACCAATATCACGTACAGTTGCAACACGTTCAAAACCATTATGTTCTAAATAATGAATTAAATATGTCATATCCATACATTGACCAATACGCACATGGATAATTTGATCATCAATCATTGCACAAGGTGGTAGTTTTTGAATAACTGTATTAGCTGTTGTTAATATGATTGAAAACCGTGGATTTTTACGCAGATCTGACATATGAGCCAAAGCTGAAAGACGACGTGCAGTAATAGCTATCCCAGGTGATACGCGATCATAAGGTAAACAATCCCATGCCGGAAACTGAAAAACAGATAAATTAGGTTCAATGAAATTTAAAGCTTGCTGTAAATAAGCCATTTTTGTTCCATCACGAACAACATAAACAAGTAGTTTATCTTGAGCAATTTCTGCACTTAATTTAGCAAGTGCAAAAGCTTCAAATCCATCAACAACACCATCAAAAATCATACCACTAGGCGTATTTGGAGGAATAACAATTTTTTTTAATATAGCCATTTTGATTTAATTAAAATTTATACGAGAGCAATAATTTATAATATCGCGAAAAAGTGCACTATCTACCTCAGGTGGTATAGAAACTTCTCTTGTAATCCACCCTAATAAATCACGATCTTCAAAAGACATAATATATTCAAGTTCAGAAACTGTTTGATCACTCATCTTGGCAATATGTGCATCAACATATTGGCCCAAAATCAAGTCTACTTCACGAATACCTCGGTGCCATGCACGAAAAATCAATCGGCGACGACGTGAATCCAATCGATTTTCATCAATGGCTAAATTTGTCATAAAAATCTCCTAACAGACAAAAATAAACATACACTACACTGTTATTTTTTTAGAATAAATTTGTATCTCAATATTAAGGAAGTTCAATAATTTTTTTTTCTTTAATTGTAATTCGACGATGCATCTGTTTGGCTAAACCATAATTGTGTGTGGCAACAAGGGCAGCAAGACCAGATTGGCGCACAAGTACTGATAGAGCTTGAAATACATATGCTGAAGTTGTAGGATCAAGGTTTCCTGTAGGCTCATCAGCTAAAAGTACAGAAGGCGCATTTGCTATAGCACGCGCAATTGCAACACGTTGTTGCTCCCCCCCGATAGTTCTGATGGACGGTGTTTAGCGCGGTGAGCAACGCGAAGATAGCTTAATAATTTAAAGGCACGATCTTCTGCAATAGATTTTTTCAATCCTGCAATCATTTGAGGAATCATAACATTTTCTAAAGCTGTAAATTCTGGTAGTAAATGATGAAATTGATAGACAAAACCAATATCATTTCGTCTGATTGCTGTGCGTTCACCATCAGAACGTTTTGCACAAGAAATACCTCGTAACAAAATATCGCCAGCTGTTGGTCTTTCTAATAATCCTGCGATATGAAGAAATGTTGATTTTCCAGAACCAGATGGTGCTACAAGTGCTACAATTTCTCCACGTTTTAGAACAAAATTGGCTTTATTCAAAATAACTAAAGGTTTGTTATTATCAACAAAATGTTTCTCAATCTCAACAAGTTCTAAAACAGTAGACATCATTCATACCTTAACGCTTGTATAGGATCTAATTTAGCAGCACGCCATGCTGGAATAAGAGTCGCAAGAAAAGATAAAAACAAAGACATCATAACTACCATAGCAATCTGTCCCCACTCAATTCGAGCGGGCAACTTTGCTAAAAAATAAAGCTGAGGATTAAAAACATCGACATTAAACAGCCAAGATATAAAGTCCTGAATATGATTAATATTTATAGTAACTATAATTCCTAAAATTAAACCCAGTATCGTTCCAATAAGTCCAATTGCCATGCCAGTGGTAATAAATATATGCATAATCGCACTTTGATCCGCTCCCATTGTACGCAGAATTGCAATATCATGGCTTTTATCTTTTACAAGCATTATTAAGCCTGAAATAATATTCAAAGCCGCAACGAGAATAATAAGAGAGAGAATAAAAAACATAACATTTCGTTCAACTTGTAATGCTGAAAAAAAAGACTGATTTTGCGTACGCCAATCAATTAAATGAATTTGTTGATTAACTGTTTTTTCTATCACCGGTTTTACTTGATCAATAGCATCAGGATCATTAAGAAATAACTCTAAAGATTGAATTTTTTCCTCTAAATTAAAGAAAATTTGTGCTTCATGAAGAGGCATAAAAACAAATATTGAATCATATTCTGACATGCCAACTTCAAAGATAGCAACGACTTTATAAGCTTTGACACGTGGCGTAACTCCAAAGGGCGTATCATCACCATCTGGTGTAATGATGCGCAGATGACTTCCAACTGTAAGACCCAATTTTTCTGCCAAACCACTTCCAATTGCAATGCCTTCTTCTTTATCAAATTGAGCGAGTGTACCTGAGATAATATTTTGAGCGACTGTTTTCAGTTTCATCAAATCTTTTTGACGTACACCACGAACTAAAGCACCAGTTCCTCTTTCGACATTACCCTGGACAAGAGCTTGTCCTTCAATAATCGGAAGAACTAATTTTATATCCTTGATAGATTCCAGAGAAGAAATAAGAGTATTATAATCAGTAAAATTGGAATCAATGGTTTGTACAATAAGATGCCCATTCATTCCTAAAATACGATTGAGGAGTTCTGTCCGAAAACCATTCATAACTGCCATAACAACAACTAAAGCAAAAACTCCTAACATAATTCCAATTAAAGAAATAATTGAAATAATAGATGTAAACATATGTTTTTTATTAGGAATCATATAACGGAAAGCAATCATCCATTCATAAGATGAAAATCTTTTATTCCTCAAAACAGTCATGATATTGCCCATCAAATTACCGAAAATCGGTTTAGCACAGCTTCAACCGTTAAAACTTCTCTAAGACCTGTTTTTCGATCTTTAATTTCAACTTCATTTTGTGTAGCCTTTTTAGGACCAATAATCATTTGTACCGGCAAACCAATCAAATCCATTGTTGCAAATTTCGATCCAGGACGCTCACTCGTATCATCTAACAGTGGATCAAAACCACTACGTATAAGCCCCTGATAAAGAGTTTCACATATATAACTACATTTTTCATCATCTGGTTTCATATTGATGATACCAAAATCAAATGGTGCGATTGATTTTGGCCAAATAATACCATGTTCATCATGAGAAGACTCAATGACTGCCGCTACAAGACGCGAAGGTCCAATCCCATAAGATCCCATAGAAACAAAGTGCTCTTTTCCATCTTGTCCCATAACTTTTGCCCCCATTGGAGCAGAGTATTTTGTACCAAAATGAAAAATATGTCCTACCTCAATACCACGCGCTGAGAGCTTATTACTGTCAGAGACTTTACTCCACTCTTCTTCATTATGCATTTCTTCTGTTGCAGCATATAAAGATGTCCATTGTCTAACAATATCAGCTAAAACATCCTTATCGGTAAAATCAATTGAAACAGATGGAACTGTAAATTCAAGAAATCTTTTGTCACAAAATATAGAACTTTCACCTGTTTTGGCTAAAATAATAAATTCATGACTAAGCTCACCGCCAATTGGACCTGTATCAGCACGCATAGGAATTGCTTTTAAGCCAACACGAGAAAAAGTGCGTAAATAAGCAACAAACATACGATTATAGGATATTTTTGCACTCGCATAATCAAGGTCAAAAGAATAAGCATCTTTCATCAAGAATTCGCGTGCGCGCATCACACCAAAACGTGGACGAATTTCATCACGAAATTTCCATTGAATATGATAGAGATTTAGTGGAAGATCTTTATAAGAACGAACGTATGAACGGAAAATATCTGTTACCATCTCTTCATTAGTCGGACCATAGAGTAAATCACGATCTTGACGATCTCTAATGCGTAACATTTCAAGACCATAATCATTATAACGCTCACTTTCACGCCAAAGATCAGCAGATTGAATCGTTGGCATCAATATTTCTAAAGCTCCAGCTCGTTCTTGTTCTTCACGAATAATCTTACAAATCTTGTCAAGAACTTTTTTACCTAATGGTAACCAAGAATAAATTCCTGATGTTTGTTGACGTACCATACCAGCTCGCAACATAAATCGATGTGAAATAACTTCTGCTTCCTTAGGACTCTCTTTTAAAATAGGCAGAAAATATTGAGAAAGACGCATTAAAACTATTACTCCTAATTAGACTTATCAAATTACAGCAATTTACAAGTGGCATTTATAGCTATATTCTGAAGGCTTGCAAATATGATAATAATATTGAAATATTATCTTCTATCTTTTCTTTAACTGCACTTACATAAAAAGTGTGAAGTCTGTATTTGTACAATGAGCTAATTGAAATAGTTTTATCTTCTTTTTATAAAAAATAATCGAATATTAAAATACTTTTATTTTGAACGATGTAAAAAAACTACACAAATAGGCTTTTTCCCCCAAATCTTATTAACAGCTGCTCTTACTGCACGCCTCGCAGCTTCTCGGATAAGTTCATTATCTTTTCTTTTTGCACGCGGAATATTATTAATGGCATTTTCAATAACATTTAGAAGAATATCTTCTAATAATTCCCCTGCCCTATCGCTTTTAGGAAGACCAAACATTATAAGACCAATATCATCAATTAAATCATGCTTACTATTCATGTGAAGAGAAACAGAAACATGACCAACATAACTTAACTTGCAACGCTCACGAATTCCTAATTCATCTTCATTACCAAGCAGAAAACCATCTTTATAAATACGACCAACAGCGACTTGATCAATAATTTCTACTGGTTCTGGTGCAAGACGAAATATATCACCATTTCTAATTCTAGCAACAGTTTTTATGCCAACTTGTTGTGCTAAAGTTTCTTGAGCTGTAAGATGTATCGCTTCACCATGTACAGGAATAAGGATCTGTGGTTTTGTCCAATCATACATTTGTAAAAGTTCTGAACGACGGGGATGACCTGAAACATGTACAAGAGCATCTCGATTGGTAATAATGTTAATACCCTGATCAATAAAACGATTTTGTATATCAATAATAGCTTTTTCATTACCTGGAATATTACGTGATGAATAAATAATTGTATCACCAGGAGAGAGAGCGATATTTTTCATTTCATTTCGTGAGAGTTTTGCTAATGCAGCACGTGGTTCACCTTGACTACCAGTTACTACCAAAACAATATTTTGGGGTGGAATATGGCTATAATCTTCTTCTGTTATAAATGGTGCTATATCATCCATATAACCAAGCTCTTGTGCGACCATAACACTACGCTTTAAAGAACGTCCTACCAAAAGAACTTGACGTCCAACAGATTCTGCAGCAAGAGCAATTGAGCGTATACGGCCAATATTAGAGGCAAAAGTTGTAATAGCAATTCGACCTTTAACTTTCAAAATAATTTCAGAAATACTTTCCTGAACTTGTTGTTCCGATGGTGATATACCATTTTGAAGTGCATTAGTGGAATCACATAATAAGGCTAATACACCTTTATTCCCCAAAGTCCGAAACCGTTCTTCATCTGTTATAGGCCCAAGTGAAGGCGTATGATCAACTTTCCAATCCCCAGTATGAATCACATTTCCTAAAGATGTTGTAATAGCTAAAGAAACTGCTTCTGGAATCGAATGATTAACAGAAATAGCTTCGATTGAAAATGGTCCAACCTGAAAGCAATCGCCAGATTGAAAAATATTAACTGGAATTTCATGAAATTCAAAATCTGACTGTCTTTTACTCTCTAATAATCCAGCTGTAAAACAAGTGCAATAAATTGGAATTTTAAGCTTTGGCCATAAATCAAGAACAGCACCATAATGATCTTCATGAGCATGTGTTAAAATAAGACCACAGACATTATGTTTTTCATTTTCTAAAAAACGAATATCTGGCAAAATAAGATCTACTCCAGGTAATTCAGGACCTGCAAAACTAACTCCCATATCAACAAGTAACCATTCACGACAATCTTTAGGACCGAATCCATAGGCAGCTAGATTCATTCCTATTTCTCCAACTCCTCCTAAAGGTAAAAAAACCAATTCATTCTTATTGGCAACAGTCATAAATGTCTCCTAAATTATTAAGATAACTCATGCTGAAATAAAACTTTATAAGTCAATTACAATCTACATCAGCAGAAGCAGCTAAACCGAAATGAACATCTCCAGATGTTATGATTGCCCGCTGACCATTTTTTTGTTTTACAATACAGTTAAAATCACAATCAAGACTATCAAAAATACCTTCAATGATCCTTTCATCGCTATTTACTGTAATGTGTTGTCCAAGATGAGAACAATATAAAAGCCATTTTTTACGAATTGTATCACATCCATAGGGTTGTTTCCAAAGAAGATAATTTTCAGCAAAATATTGCGTCAGAGCGGTAAACAATTGTTCTTTATCAATATTTAAACCAATATTCTTTATACTTGAGGTTGGATACGGCGCATCTTCATAATGGTATTCTACATTCATACCAATACCAATAACTAATGCATATTTTTGCGGAGTTAGTTTGAAAAGTTCAAGTAAAATCCCACAGCTTTTAGCTCCTTTAAGTAAAATATCATTCGGCCATTTTAAACTAATAATGTCGTTAGCTTGCTTTTCATTCTTTATAAATCGTTTGACAGCCTCTAACATACTTACTCCAGCAACAAAACTAAGTTGAGCAGCAGTCTGATGGATAATATCATCAATTAATAAAAGGCTAGAATAAAGATTTCCTTTTGGACTACTCCATATTCTTCCTCTTCTAGCTCTTCCTTGTGTTTGTTCATTCGCAACAATCCAAAGATACCCGTGATGTCCAGAATGTGCCTTTTGCTGTGCAACAAGATTTGTTGAGTTAACACTTTCATATGATTCAATATCATACCCTTGTTTTTTTGCAAAGTCTGACAACACATAAACCATATTCACTAAAACAATGCTGCAGCTGCTTGTTCTGCCAATTCAGAAAATACAATTCCAAAAAACACATAAAATAAAATGAACAATGCAGAAAAAGTAAGACAAAACTTAAGTTCGCTTGATAAAGAAATAAAGCCAGCTTTTGCATCATCAAACCACATAATTTTGATGACACGCAAATAATAAAAAGCACTAACCACAGAAGCTAATACACCAACGACAGCAAGCGGAATAAGACCTGCATGAACAGCTGCAGAAAATGTATACCACTTTCCAAAAAAACCTGCCATAGGTGGTATACTTGCTAACGAAAAAAGATGTATTGTCATAATAATAGCCATAAACGGATTTGTTTTTGCCAATCCTGCAAGATCATAAATATTTTCAACATTTCCATCATGCGACCGCATACTAAGAATGAAAGAAAACGAACCAAGTGTCATAACAAGATAAATGGTTATATAAATGATAACACCTTTTACCCCAAGTACATTTCCTGCAGCTAACCCAACAAGAGCATATCCCATATGACTAATCGATGAATAAGCCATTAGACGCTTAATATTACTTTGACCAATTGCAGCAAATGCACCTAATATCATTGATGCAATCGCTATAAATACTATAATTTGCTGCCATGCAGGCATAAGGTTATCAGCGTTATCAAGTGGAATAAAAGCAACAACAATTATACGAATAATTAACGCCATTGCTGCAATTTTAGGGGCACCAGCAAAAAACGCTGTAATAGGTGTTGGCGCGCCTTCGTAAACATCAGGTGTCCACATATGAAATGGAACTGCAGAAATTTTGAAAGCCAAACCAGCTAAAATAAACACAATTCCAAAAATAACACCTAACTGCAAAACCTCACCTTTTAAAGCCAATGCAATTTCATGAAAGCTAATTTGGCCAGTAAAACCATAAAGTAATGAAATACCATAAAGAAGTAATCCTGAAGACAATGCACCTAAAACAAAATATTTTAATCCTGCTTCAGAAGATTTAACATTATTACGATTAATAGCAGCTAAAACATATAAAGATAAAGATTGTAGCTCTAACCCCATATAAAGAGACAGCATATTACCTGCTGAAATCATGAACATCATACCAAGGGTTGCAAACAGAACCAATACTGGAAATTCAAATATATCAAATTTTTGAGCACAGGTAAAAGAAACAGACATAATGAGAGCAAATAATGCGCCAATAAGCGTTAAAATTTTCATATAGCGGCTAAAAGAATCAATGATGAGCGCATCTGTGCAAAAAAAACCGCTTTTTGGAAAGATCATCATGATAATAATAGTTGCAATAAGAAGAGCAATCGCTAAACCTGTAACAGTTAAATATGAATGCGCTCTAGAATAAACGCCGATTAAGAGCAGTGCTATTCCTCCCAAGGCAATTAAAATCTCAGGAAGAATTAACACTAATTGAGTTATTATTTCAGTTTGCATGAGCGTTCATCTTTTATTTAGTGCAGCTGGTTGATCAAAGATTCTACCGCAGACATTGTTGTTTTAAAAATTGGTGTTGGATAAACACCAAAAAATATTGTGAGAATAACCATTGGATAAAGGGTGAATTTCTCTATTGGTGATAGATCAAGAAGAACTTTCAAGTTTTCTTTTTCTAAAGAGCCAAAAACAATGCGCCGATAAAGATAAAGTGCATAAGCTGCTGATAAAATAACGCCAGTTGTAGCAAAAACAGCAACCAATTTATTAACTTGGAAAACACCTATTAGAGTTAAAAACTCGCCGATAAATCCTGAACTTCCAGGTAACCCAATATTTGCCATAGTAAAAATCAAGAAAACAACAGCATATTTAGGCATGTTATTTACTAAACCGCCAAACGCTGAAATTTCACGTGTATGTAAGCGGTTATAGATCACTCCAACACAAAGAAATAAAGCCGCTGAAACAATTCCATGCGATAGCATCTGATAAATAGCACCTTGAATGCCTTGTTCATTAGCAGAAAAAATACCCATCGTTACATATCCCATATGCGCCACCGATGAATAAGCAATCAGTTTCTTTATATCACTTTGAACAAGTGCAACTAAAGATGTGTAAATAATCGCAACTAGCGATAATGTGAAAACTAAAGAAGAAAAATCAGCTGAAGCAATAGGAAACATTGGTAATGAAAAACGAATAAAACCATAACCGCCTAATTTAAGTAATATGCCAGCTAAAATAACAGAGCCTGCTGTTGGTGCTTCCACATGAGCATCAGGCAACCATGTGTGAACTGGCCACATTGGCATTTTAACAGCAAAAGAAGCAAAAAATGCAAGCCACAACCACGTCTGCATATGTGTATTAAACTGGTAGGTTAACAAAGTTGGTATATCAAGTGTTCCTGCTTCCCAATACATAACCATGATAGCAACCAGCATGAGCACTGAGCCAAGCAAAGTATATAAGAAAAATTTCATACTTGCATAAATACGACGCGCCCCACCCCAAACACCAATAATAATAAACATTGGAATAAGGCTACCTTCAAAAAAGATATAGAATAAGATTGCATCAAGAGCACAAAAAACTCCAATAATTGCAACTTCGAGAAGAAGAAAAGCAATCATGTAATCTTTTAATCTATCTTGAATAGTATTCCAACTTGCTAAAATACAGAAAGGTAAAAGAAAAGCTGAAAGAACAACAAAAAGAACAGAAATACCATCGATACCTACATGATAACTAATATCACTACCTAACCAGTGGAATTTCTCAACCATCTGAAAATCAGAGTTTGTAGTATCAAATCCTGCCCAAATAACTAAAGAAATAATAAAAACAAACACAGTCGTAAAAAACGCTACATTACGTATATTGCGTTTTGCTGCTTCACTATCATCCTTGATTAATAAAATCAGGAACACACCAACAAGCGGCAAAAAAGTAACAGTAGAAAGAATAGGCCAGTCGGTCATCAATTTAAGCTCCTAATCATCATCCATGTGATGAGTGTTGCCACGCCAATCAGCATTGCAAATGCATAATGATAAAGATATCCTGTTTGCATGCGGATAACTTTATTTGTGATGTTAATAATACGTGCTGCAATGCCATTTGGGCCTAAACCATCAATAACCTTATTGTCACCTATTTTCCAAAAAAAGTTACCAATTCCCAAGGCAGAACGAACAAATAAAATATTATAAACTTCATCAAAATACCATTTATTATAAAGAAATCGGTGTAATATAGGTAAAAATTCAGCAATTCTTTTAGGAATTGAAGGAACTAGAATATAAAATAAATATGCTAAGGTAAAACCAAGAATCATCGCTGTAAATGGCGACCATTTTACCCAGTCAGGTACATTGTGTGCTTCATGAAGAATATGATTATGACTTCCCGTAAATAATGCACCTTTCCAAAAAGCATCATAAAAGTCACCAAAAAAATAAGGCTGGAAAATTACACCAGCAAACAATGCTCCGATAGATAAAATAAATAATGGAACTAACATCACTGGAGCTGATTCATGCACATGATGCATAACATCAACGGTTGCACGTGTCTTGCCATGAAATGTCATAAATATGAGCCGCCAAGAATAAAAACTCGTTAATAAAGCAGATAAAATAAGAAGCCAAAAAGCATATTCTGACGCAATATTATGCGATGCAAAGGCAGATTCTATAATAGCATCTTTTGAAAAAAATCCTGCAGTGCCAAAAAAAGTTCCAGGAATTCCAAAGCCTGTTAAGGCAATAGTCCCTATAAACATCATCCAATAAGTTGTTTTTATATGTTTATATAATCCACCCATTTTTCGCATATCTTGTTCATCAGAAACAGCATGAATTACAGACCCTGCTCCGAGAAATAATAAGGCTTTAAAAAAAGCGTGCGTAAAAAGATGGAAAATGGCTGCTCCATATGCTCCAACCCCTAACCCAACAAACATATAACCAAGCTGTGAACAAGTAGAATAAGCAATAACGCGCTTGATATCATTTTGTACGACTCCCACAGTTGCAGCAAAAAATGCTGTCGTTGCCCCAATAATAATGATTACTGTTAAAGCATTCGGAGAAAGTTCAAAAATCGGTGACATACGCGCAATCATAAAAACACCAGCCGTTACCATTGTAGCTGCATGAATGAGCGCAGATACTGGAGTTGGTCCTTCCATCGCATCAGGAAGCCACGTATGTAAAAGAAATTGTGCTGATTTACCCATAGCGCCAACAAATAAAAGAAGACATGTAATAGTAATTACTGTTTGTCCCCCAAAATGACCACCTAAAAACGTCATACCCTTTATAAAATTATTATCTGCAGCTTTTGTAAAAATATCTACAAAATTAACTGACTGAAATAAAACAAAAATATTGAATATTCCTAATAGAAAACCAAAATCCCCAACACGATTAACTACAAAAGCTTTCATTGCTGCCTTATTAGCAGAATCCCGCTGAAACCAAAAACCAATCAACAAATAAGATACAAGGCCAACACCTTCCCATCCAAAAAACATTTGAATTAGATTATTGGCTGTCACCAACATCAACATCATAAATGTGAATAAAGAAAGATAAGCAAAAAAACGAGGCCTTGAAGGATCATGATGCATATAACCAATTGAATAAATATGAACTAATGCCGAGACACTATTCACTACAACAAGCATAACAGCTGTCAATGTATCAACATGCAAAGACCAATTAAACACTAATTTATCAATAACTACCCATTGCAATAGCGGTATATCAACTGTTGAAGCATTATTAAAAGCCATACTTAAAAAAGATATCCATGATAACCCAGCAACAATCATCATAAAGCTAGATGTTACCAGCTCACTAGCACGAGGAGCTATAGTCTTTCCACCTATTGCAGCAATTAAAAAACCTAAAAGCGGAAGAAAAACGATCATATAATACATCACGTATCAGCCCTTCATCACATTAACATCTTCAACCGCAATAGAACCACGATTACGAAAAAACACAACAAGAATTGCTAGACCAATTGCTGCTTCAGCAGCTGCTACTGTCAAGATAAATAAAGAAAATACTTGCCCAACTAAATCATGAAGAAAAGCTGAAAACGCAACAAAATTAAGATTGACCGAGAGCAATATAAGCTCAATTGACATAAGAATGACAATTACATTCTTTCTATTTAAAAAAATACCAAGAATGCCAATTGTAAATATCAATACAGAAACAGTGAGATAATGAACAATATCAATGTACATAATAATCTTTCCGCTAAATACCTTTACCTGATTCAACTTTTTTAATTTCAATTGCACTTTCTGGTGTTCTCGCAACTTGAACTGCAATCGACTGTCGTTTAACTCCTGATCTGTGACGGAGTGTCAGAACAATAGCGCCAATCATTGCAACTAATAAAATTAATCCTGAGATTTGAAAGTAGAAAACATAATCTGTATAGAGAATGTCTCCTAGTGCTTGAGTATTTGTTCGCTGTGTTAAATCTGGCGTTGGTTGTGTAGCATGAACTCCTGAAACTGGAAAAAAACTGTTGCTAATAAAAACAAAAATAAGCTCTATAGCGATTATAATACCAATAAAAGCACCAATAGGAGCATATTTGAGTGTACCACTTTTTAATTCAGCAAAGTCAACATCAAGCATCATAACTACAAATAAAAATAAAACTGCTACAGCACCAACATAGACAATCAATAAGATAAGTCCTAAAAATTCTGCTCCTGCAAGCAAAAACAAAGCCGCGGCATTAAAAAATGCCAGTATTAAAAATAAGACTGAATGAACAGGATTACGTGCGACAACAACAATGACCGCACTTATAAGCATAATGAAAGCAAAAATATAGAAAAATGCCGCTGCTAGACCTGTTAGCATAGACTTCCCCTCAATCAATAGGTATGAATTTTCATACCAGACTATCCTTATCGGATACATTATCCAACTACTTTCCATTTAATAATACACCTAACGATAAGGTGAATCTATTAATATATTACGAGCAATTTCCCGCTCCCAACGATCTCCATTATTTAAAAGCTTTTCTTTATCATAATAGAGTTCTTCACGCATTTCTGTTGCAAACTCAAAATTCGGACCTTCCACAATAGCATCAACTGGACAAGCCTCTTGACAAAAACCACAATAGATACACTTCACCATATCAATATCATAGCGAATAGTTCTACGTGTACCATCATTACGTCGAGGCCCAGCTTCAATCGTAATAGCCTGTGCGGGACAAATTGCTTCACATAATTTACATGCGATACACCGTTCTTCTCCATTTGGATAGCGACGCAAAGCATGTTCACCACGAAAACGTGGAGAAACACAACCTTTTTCATAGGGATAATTAATTGTAGGTTTTGGAGAAAAAAACTGACGCATTGCTAAAAAAAAGGCACTTATAAATTCTAATAAAAGAAGTGATTTTGCTGCTTGAATAAGACTTGACATATAAGCTTTCCTCTTAAGCTAAACCAGTGTATTGCAGAACAGCAGCGGTCATTACAACCATTGCCAATGAAATAGGAAGAAATACCTTCCAACCAAGGCGCATTAACTGATCATAGCGATATCGGGGTACAAATGCTTTAACCATAGCAAATCCAAAAAATACAAAACAAACCTTCAGAACAAACCAAATGACACCAGGAATCCAATTAAGCCACCATACATCAAAAGGAGGCAACCAGCCACCCAAAAACAAAATAGTTGTTAATGCACACATTAAAACAATTGCAACGTATTCACCAAGAAAAAAAAGCATATAAGGAGTTGAAGAATATTCAACCATATGTCCAGCAACAAGCTCAGATTCTGCCTCTACCAAATCAAAAGGAGGACGATTTGTCTCTGCAAGCGCAGAAATAAAAAATATAATAAACATTGGAAAAAGAACTAACCAATTCCAATCAAGAAAACTACTGAATGGCAAGCCAATATTCTTTCCAAAACCACTATTCTGTTTAAGAACAATTGCTGTAAGATCTAGTGAACCACTTACTAAAACAACTGTAACAAGAACAAGACCAATTGAAACCTCATAAGAAACCATTTGTGCCGCTGAACGAAGAGCTCCTAAAAAAGGATATTTCGAGTTTGAGGCCCATCCTCCCATGATAACACCATAAACTTCAAGAGATGAAATAGCCAGTATATATAGCAAACCAACATTAATACTTGCAATTTCCCAGCCTTCATTAACTGGAACAACTGCCCATGCCGATAATGCAAGTGCCGCTGAAACAAAAGGAGCAAGAAGAAAAACACCTTTATTAGCTCCAGCAGGGATAATCGGTTCTTTAACAGCAAATTTTATCAAGTCTGCAAAAGACTGTAACAACCCCCATGGACCAACAACATTCGGTCCACGACGTAATTGGACAGCTGCCCAAATTTTCCTGTCTGCATAAAGCAAATAAGCAATTAAAACCAAAAGAACAACTAACAGAATAAGTGTTTTACCCACTATAATTAATAATGGCAATAGCCAAGCCATAAAGAAATCGTACATAACTGTTCCTTTTCCCCTTTGTTCTTACTTCATAGCTTCTGCAGCATAACTTTTTGCAAGAGACGAACATTCTGCCATAACTGCAGAAGCACGCGCTATTGGATTTGTTAAATAAAAGTCTTTAATCATAGAAGTAAATTTGTGTGGCTTCAGAACAATTACTTGTGAACTCAGAGTTTTAAGATCACTAATACATGAAGGCGTTATATTATCAATGGCACAAAGATGTGGAAAATCATTAAATAAACTTTGTCTCAATTGAGATAATGAATCAAAAGGAAGCTTTTTATTTAAAACATCGGATAAAGCACGTAAAATAGCCCAATCTTCTTTTGCTTCACCTGGAGCAAAACCAGCTCGATTTGTCATCTGAACACGACCTTCTGTATTAACATAAAGCCCTGATTTTTCAGTATAAGTAGATGCCGGTAGAATCACATCAGCAGCATGCGCACCATTATCACCGTGGCTTCCAATATAAATTACGAAGGCTTTGTTATTGGTTAATTCTACTTCATCAGCGCTCAGCAAAAATAGAACCTCACAGGTTTTTACAATATTTTCAACTCCCAATTTATAGGTAAAACCAATATCTAGTCCTCCAACAGTTGATGCAGCAGTATGAAGGATGCCAAATCCATTCCATTCTTCATTAAGAGCTCCAACAAGGTCCGCTAATTTTGCAAGACTCTTTAAAACAGATAAACCTTCCTTACCTGAAATAGCACCTTCTCCAATAAGAATAAGCGGTCTCTCAGCTTTTTTTAGTACATCAAAAAATGCATTCTCTCCACTAATAAGTTTATTTAATGAATCAGTACCAGCCCCAAGATAAGAATACGGATAACGCAAATCGACCTGTTCTCCAATTAATGCAATTGGAATTCTTCCTACTCGTTGATGTTTTAAAATACGTGCATTTAAAACAGCAGCCTCAACACGCGGATTAGATCCTACAATTAATATTGCATCAGCACGTTCGATACCTGCAATAGTAGGATTAAAAATATAACTCGAACGGCCTAATTCAGGAGATAGAACCATACCCCTTTGACGACAGTCAAATGCCTTTGAGCCCAATGAAAGCAATAATAATTTAAGAGCGTACATTTCCTCAATAGAAACAAGATCTCCAGCAATTGCTCCAATTTTTTTTGCTGAAGTTTCAGATATAACTGTTTTAATTTTTTCAAAAGCTTCCGACCAACTTACAGGCTGAAGTTTTCCATCTTTTCGAACATACGGTTTATTAAGTCTTTGAGTACGCAATCCATCCCAAATAAAACGTGTCTTATCTGAAATCCATTCCTCATTTATATCTTTATTAACGCGTGGTACAATTCGCATAACTTCGCGCCCTCGGCTGTCAATGCGAATAGCACTACCAAGAGCATCCATCACATCAATCGACTCTGTTTTAATTAATTCCCATGGACGCGCACAAAACGCATAAGGTCTTGAAGTTAAAGCACCTACTGGACAGAGATCAATAACATTGCCTTGCAATTCAGATGTCATTGCTCTTTCAAGATATGTCGTGATTTCAGCATCTTCACCACGGCCAATTAAACCAAGATCTGAAACACCTGCAATCTCTGTTGTAAAACGAACACAACGTGTGCAATGAATACACCGTGTCATCACAGTTTTTACAAGAGGTCCAATATACTTATCTTCAACAGCACGTTTATCTTCTGTATAACGAGAACAATCACGCCCATAAAAAATTGCTTGATCTTGAAGATCACATTCACCGCCTTGATCACATACAGGACAATCTAATGGATGGTTAATGAGGAGAAACTCCATAACGCCTTCACGGGCTTTTTTGACCATTTCCGTATTGACAAATATTTCAGGCATTTCACCATTTGGCCCTGATCGTAAATCACGTACTCCCATAGCACAAGAAGCTTGTGGTTTTGGAGGCCCACCTTTGACCTCTACCAAACACATACGACAATTCCCAGCAATTGATAAAGCTTCGTGAAAACAAAAACGTGGAACCTCAGCACCCGCAGCCTCAGCAGCTTGAAGCAATGTGTAATAGTCAGGAACTTCAATTTCTTTACCATCAACTTTAATACTTATCATCACCAATCCAGCTCGCGAATAACCTACTTCTCATTTGTATTTCATTATTTTTAAAAACAAAACTCTTTATTTTATTGTTTCCAAAGCAATATTTTTACTTTGAACTGCACTTCGCGTATAATCATCAATTCTTCGTTCAATCTCTGAACGAAAATTACGGATTAATCCTTGTATAGGCCATGCCGCAGCATCTCCAAGTGCACAAATAGTATGCCCTTCAACTTGTTTAGAAACTTCAAATAGAAGATCAATTTCGCGTTTTTGTGCCCTTCCTTCAACCATACGACCCAAAAGACGCATCATCCACCCAGTCCCTTCACGACACGGCGTACATTGACCACAACTTTCATGTTTAAAAAAAGCTGCTATACGCCAAATTGCCTTAATGATATCGGTTGATTTATCCATAACAATCATACCACCCGTCCCAAAAGAAGAGCCAACATCTCGCATCCCATCGAAATCCATAATGGCATTTATCATATCTTCTCCACGAACAATCGGACAAGAAGCTCCCCCTGGAATAACGGCTAAAAGATTATTCCATCCACCGCGAATACCACCTGTATGTTTTTCAATCAATTCACGAAAAGAAACACCTAGAGCATCTTCAAATGTACAAGGCGCATTAACATGTCCAGAAACCATAAACAATTTTGTCCCAACATTGTTTGCCCGACCAATCGATGAAAACCACGAAGCACCTCGACGTAAAATCGTAGGAACAACTGCAATAGATTCCACATTGTTAACGGTTGTTGGACAACCATAAACACCCATATTTGCAGGGAATGGAGGTTTTAATCGAGGTTGACCTTTTTTTCCCTCAAGGCTCTCAAGAAGAGCTGTCTCTTCACCGCAAATGTAAGCCCCAGCACCATGGTGAACAATAATATCACAAGCATGACCATATTTAGTCTTTTTACCAAGCAACCCTGCCTCATAGCACTCATCAATTGCAGCTTGAAGCGCTTCACGCTCACGAATATATTCACCACGAACATAAATAAAAGCAATATTTGCTTCCATTGCAAAAGTGGCAATAACACATCCTTCAATTAAAGTATGAGGATCATGTCTTAAAATATCACGGTCTTTGCATGTTCCTGGTTCCGACTCATCTGCATTTACAACCAAATAATGAGGCCGACCATCGCTTTGTTTTGGCATAAAGGACCATTTCATACCAGTAGGAAAGCCAGCACCCCCACGGCCACGTAAGCCTGAAGCTTTCATTTCATCAATAATCCAATCACGGCCTTTTTCAATAATCGCTTTGGTACCATCCCAATGTCCACGCAATACCGCAGCTTTCAATGATTTATCTTTAAAACCATAAATATTGGTGAAAATGCGATCCTTATCAGCCAGCATACCCCACCTTTTTTTCTATAACTGAATGCATTTTTAGCATTTTCCTAATTCAATTTTTTAATATTTTTCCTAAAACTTCTCTTTCATATTAAGATGTTTTATTCAACTCAAAGAAATATTCATTCAACTTCCACACCTTCATTTCTCTTTTTCTTTGAAGATTTAAATGATTTCATTTTATTTTTATTTTCATCAACTAAAGATGTTAAACCACTAATAGGCTCTGATGATTTACGATTATTTTGTGGTCCCACAGCTATATTAGAACCTTTACCTGCTTCAAATGCATCAATAATTTCTTCAAGACGTTCAGCTGTAAGATCTTCATAAGTATCTTTGAAAATCATAACCATCGGAGCATTAACACAAGCACCAAGACACTCAACTTCTTCCCATGACAATGTACCACTTTGATTAGTAACAAAAGGCTTATCATGAATCTTTTTTTGACAAACTTTGATCAATTCTCCAGAACCACGTAGCATACAAGGAGTGGTACCACAAACCTGAATATGCGCCTTTGTTCCAACTGGTTTTAGTTGAAATTGAGTATAAAAAGTTGCAACCTCTAAAACTCGAATATAAGCCATAGAAAGTATTTCAGCAATATGTTCAATTGCAGCACGCGTTACCCAACCTTCCTGCTCTTGAGCACGCATCAATAAGGGAATAACAGCAGATTGTTCACGCCCTACAGGATATTTCTTTATGGTATTTTGCACCCATACTTGATTCTCTTTTGTAAAAGAAAATTCTGCTGGTTGATGGATAGCATCGGCAAGACGACGTACAGACATTAACGATCAATCTCCCCAAAAACAATATCAATTGAACCCAAAATAGCTGTTGCATCTGCTAGCATATGACCTCGAGTTAGAAAGTCCATAGCTTGAAGATGAGCAAAACCAGGAGCACGTAATTTAATACGATAAGGCTTATTGGTTCCATCAGAAACTAGATAAACACCAAACTCACCTTTTGGCGCTTCTACAGCGACATAAACTTCACCAGGAGGAGTATGAAAACCTTCTGTATAAAGTTTAAAATGATGAATCAGCGCTTCCATCGAACTTTTCATTTCACTGCGTTTTGGTGGCACAACCTTACGATCCAGACTTGAAACTGGTCCATTTTTTTCAGAAGAAAGCAAACGGTCCACACATTGCCGCATAATTTTTGTTGATTGCCTCATTTCTTCCATACGAATGAGGTAACGATCATAACAATCGCTATTTTTACCTACAGGAATATCAAATTCCATTTCATCATAACATTCATAAGGTTGGCTTTTACGCAGATCCCACGGCACACCAGCTCCACGAATCATCACTCCAGAAAAAGCACGAGCCCAAGCTTCGTTAATATTTACCACACCAATATCTACATTCCGCTGTTTAAAAATTCGATTAGGTGTTATAAGTGCATCAAGTTTATCAAGAGCAATAAGAAATGGGTCAATAAAATTACCAATATCTTCAATCAAAGTTTCTGGTAAATCCTGATGCACACCACCAGGACGGAAATAATTTGCATGAAGACGCGCGCCACATGCACGCTCATAAAAAATCATCAATTTTTCACGCTGTTCAAATCCCCAAAGCGGCGGTGTTAAGGCACCAACATCCATTGCTTGTGTGGTTACATTAAGCAAATGATTAAGAATACGCCCAATTTCAGAAAATAGAACGCGAATTAACTGTCCTCGTTTAGGAACTTCAACACCCAACAATTTTTCAATGGCAAGCACAAAAGCATGCTCTTGATTCATAGGAGCAACATAATCTAAACGATCAAGATAAGGTCCTGCCTGAAGATAAGTTTTTGTTTCCATTAACTTTTCTGTGCCGCGGTGCAGTAATCCAATATGTGGATCCACACGTTCAACAACTTCACCATCCAATTCTAAAACCATACGCAGAACACCATGCGCAGCAGGATGTTGTGGACCAAAATTAATATTAAAATTTCGGACATTGACCTCAGCCACTATTAACCCCTTACTTCTCTCAATGCATCCTAAAAACTGAACACAAAGAATGCTATGCTATTATGATGCATGACACAAAATAACTATTTACTGCGAATAAAATTAACTCATATACAATTACAACTTTCTATACACTATTCTTACTAAAAAGGCTTAATTATTTTTAAAAACTTACAATCTTTACCACAACTTCAATTATAGTATTATTTTTCAACATGTGATTTTTTACCACGTAGCGAAATATGTTCATTACCTTCCCAAGGCGAAAGAAAATCAAAATTACGCATTTCCTGTCGCAAAACAACAGGCTCATAAATAACTCGTTTGACTTCATTATCATAACGACATTCGACAAACCCTGTTACAGGAAAATCTTTGCGCAAAGGGTGCCCTTCAAATCCATAATCTGTTAAAATACGTCGTAAATCCGGGTGCCCTGAAAATAAAATGCCATACATATCGTAGGCTTCACGCTCATACCATTCTGCTCCAGGATAAATCGAACAAGCAGAAGCAACAGCAACATTCTCATCAGTACGCACTTTTACACGTAAACGTAAATTATGTCGCGGAGATAATAACTGATAAGACACATCAAAGCGTTTTTCACGAGAAGGATAATCTACACCACTAATATCTGTAATACTAATAAATTGACAACGAGAGTCATCGCGAACAAACATTAAAACATCAGTAATTGCATCAAGACGTGATACAACTGTCAATTCGCCAAATGCAAGGATACTTTCTTCTATCTTATCCCCCAATTTATCTTTCAAATAGCTAGAAAGCTCGCTTAATGTTTCACTCATTATTATAAAGTCCCTATCGCTCTATAGACCCAGTACGACGGATTTTTTTCTGCAATAGTAAGATACCATATAGCAACGCCTCTGCTGTAGGAGGACATCCTGGAATATAAATATCCACTGGGACAATACGATCACATCCACGCACAACGGAATAAGAATGATGATAATACCCCCCACCATTTGCACAGGAACCCATAGAAATCACATAACGCGGTTCAGGCATCTGATCGTAAACTTTGCGTAAAGCAGGTGCCATTTTATTTGTTAAAGTACCAGCAACTACCATGACATCTGATTGACGGGGTGAAGCGCGCGGCGCATATCCAAAACGTTCATTATCATAATGAGGCATTGAGCATTGTATCATCTCAACAGCACAACAAGCCAAACCAAAGCTCATCCACATCAATGAACCGGTACGGGCCCAGGTGATCAAAGCATCTACTGAAGTTACTAAAAAACCCTTGTCCCCTAATTCGGCATTAATATCACTAAAAAACTTATCATTAGAACCTACCAACTTACCTGTATTTGGATCAATGATTCCTTTTGCTTTTGGAGCAACAACCGTTGAATTATTAAACGCTAATTCCATTCAAGAGCTCCCTTTTTCCATTCATATATAAACCCAATCGTCAAGATCGCTAAGAATACAATCATCGACCAAAAACCAAATATACCTATTGAAGAAAACGAAACAGCCCAAGGAAAAAGAAAAGCAACTTCAAGATCGAAAATAATGAATAAAATTGAAACGAGATAAAATCGAACATTAAACTTCATTCGAGCATCATCAAATGAATTAAATCCACATTCATAAGCCGATAGTTTTTCAGGATCAGGAGCACGATAAGCCACAATATAAGGTATGATTAAAAGAACTCCAGCAATAATTACTGAAACAACAATGAAAATCAATACCGGTAAATAAGAGTTCAATAAATGGATCATAATCCTTTTCCGCCTTAATGAGGTTCTGAATTAGCGTAATCACCTAATATTGTCTAGATAAAATTATAACACTCATCACGCTAATTCCGCTCGTACAGCTTAAAGGGCATGCCGCGCAGTATTTGTTTTATTATAGGTACCGCAGAAAAAAGAAAGACGCAAGCCCTTATTCTCATAAAACTATATAAAAAAGGAAAAATTAAACATCAGCTAAAAATTCTATAGGATGCGCTATAATTATTATAACCCACAAAAAACCACATGCTAAGGAAATTAGGAAATAAAAAATCGAAATGGCGCGAGTGACGGGGCTCGAACCCGCGACCTCCGGCGTGACAGGCCAGCACTCTAACCAACTGAGCTACACCCGCGCACTTCTTGGAACCAATTAATATGGTACCAATCGTCGTGTAGGATGTTCATTCGGTTCTGTCAAGAAAAATGAAACATTTTAAAAAAAAAATTAAATAAACAATAAAAACTCATCCAATTCTCTAAAAAACATTAATAAATAACATTTTTTATTCTTGCCTTTAATTTTTTTTTTCCTTAATAAAGTGCTCATCCAATTGTGAATTATTAAATTGGGCGATTAGCTCAGCTGGTAGAGCGCCTCGTTTACACCGAGGATGTCGGGAGTTCGAGTCTCTCATCGCCCACCATGTTTCTTATAGACAAATGTAACATACTGATTTTATTTATCTTTTTTAAGGTTAGGGATAAATAAAGGTTAGGGAATAGCACTTTATATTTTCCTTTATACGCATTAAAAATCAAAACTTGCTTTCAAGGTGATTTTTAGTTTGTGTTAAGTATCAAAAGCATTGAGCTTCTCTTTACGATTCGATTTTTTATGCACTTTTCCACCTACATATTATGAGCACCTTGTTTGTTATGCTGTAAAGATTTTCCTTACTAAATTTGGGATAATGACCATGAAATCGCTTTTCTCCAAATATATTCAATACTAACTAATACAACCAGCTATATTATTGCTCTCTTAATGATAGTCGCTGTTTATTTTTGCCGTTTAGTCTTCTTACCAAAACGAAGAGCCTTCACTCAGGCTACAAAAAAGCTTCTAAAACCACTATCACCACCACAAAATATTTCTTTCCTCAACAAGATCACAAACATTGCTCTTGCAAGCGTTTAGCAATAGGCACTAACCGCATAAGGACTAAGGACATAAACACCTTTTCTAATACTAACCATACTCTTTCCAAGAAACTTTTTCTTTGTTCTTAAGCGTGCACAACAACCACAAAAATCACTTTCACAGCCAACTCTACTTTCATGATTATCAATCCCAGTCTTGCCATTGTCTAAAGCCCCATCTCCAGTTCTGTCTTATCAATGATAGCTTCCATTGCCATTACTGTTGCTAGTACTAGAAATTAACTGATGGCTTAAGAAAAGTAGCTGCAACAAAAACTGCAAACTTAGATGCAATAGTATTTCAACTCAAAGAAATTTTTAGCTGCTAACATAGCAGTTCTTTATACAAAGAACGCTGATCGCAAAAAGCTAGTTTATCGAAACAATAAAAAAGCTCAAAAAAGTGATAAATAAGATAAAAATATAACAAAATCAATATTTTATTATTGCTTTATTTTTAATACCATCCAACAGCAATTTGTGCTTCTTCTGACATACATTCAGGTGTCCACGGAGGATCAAATGTCATAATTACTTCAACACTTAAAACACCTTCAACTGCACTTACAGCATTTTCTACCCAACCTGGCATCTCACCTGCGACAGGACATCCAGGAGCTGTAAGTGTCATTTCAATTTTTACCGAACGATCATCTTCAATATCAATCCGATAAATCAATCCTAGCTCATAAATATCAGCAGGTATTTCCGGATCGTAGACTGTTTTAAGAGCAGCAATAATATCGTTTGTCAGACGATTAATCTCAGATTCTGGAATTGCTGATAAACAAGACTCTTGCTTATCACTTTCTAAACCAACAGGCTCAGCTGAAGAGCATTTTTTAATTAATCTAACCATTAAAAAATATCCTTGCTTTTTCTAATGCTTCAACCAATTGATCGATATCTTCCCGATTACTATACATTGCTAATGACGCACGACAGATAGATGTTAAACCAAAATGTTGTAATAAAGGCTGTGCACAATGTGTTCCTGCACGTATAGCAACTCCCTGTCGATCAACAAACATAGCAACATCATGTGCATGGATACCTTCAAGCTCAAAGGATATAATAGCACCTTTATTCAAAGCACGTCCATAAATATGTAATGACTGAACTGTTTCAAGTCTTTCATGAGCGTAATTTAAAAGCGCCATTTCATGTGTATAAATCGCATTTCTATCCTTTTCTTGTATATAATCAATAGCTGCCGCTAATCCAATAGCTTCAACTATAGGAGGTGTACCAGCTTCAAAACGATATGGAGGAGAATTATAAGAAACCTTATCAAGTGTCACCTCTTCAAGCATTTGTCCTCCGCCCTGAAAAGGACGCATTTCTTCCAACCGACACTTTTTACCATAAAGAACACCAATACCTGTAGGACCATAAACTTTATGACCAGTAAAAACATACCAATCACAATCGAGATCTTGTACATCCACCGTTAAATGTGCCGCTCCTTGAGAACCATCAACCAAAACAGGAATAGCATTTTGATGTGCTAACTTAACGATTTCTTTTATAGGAGATATGCTTCCCAATATATTGGACATATGTGTAATAGCAACAAGACGGGTTCTATCACTTAAAGCGTTTTGAAAAGATTCAATATGTAAAACACCATCTTTATCAACTGGTACAAAAATAAGTTTCACACCTTTTTGTTCACGAATAAAATGCCAAGGAATAATATTTGAATGATGCTCCATAATAGTGAGAATAATTTCATCACCCTCTTTTAATTTAGGCATCCCCCAACCATAAGCTACAGTGTTAATAGCTTCTGTTGCACTTTTCGTAAAAACAATTTCTTCAACTACTTGAGCGTTTAAAAAAGCCCGAACTGTTTCACGAGCATCTTCATAAAATTGTGTTGCTGTATTTGATAAAAAATGCATTCCTCGATGCACATTAGCATAATGATATCGGTAAAAATTATCCATGATATTAAGGACAGATAGCGGCTTTTGAGCAGATGCTCCGCTATCAAGATAAGCTAATCGTTTACCATAAATACTATTTTGCAAAATAGGAAAATCACGGCGAATTTCTTCTACATTATAATTTAATGTTTTTACCTTATTTTCCATTTTTTTGCCTTAGATGTTCGTTACTAACCATTTATTAGTGATAGTACTCAAAAGAGTGTGCATGTTATCTTGCTTAATGTCATCAATAAGTTCTGAGATAAACCCTTTTACCAAAAGTTCGCAGGCAGTTTTAAAAGAGATACCGCGTGCCATTAGATAAAAAAGATGATCATGATTAATTTTAGCAACTGTTGCTCCATGGGCGCAAGCAACGTCATCTGCAAAAATTTCTAGTTCAGGCTTTACATCAAATTCTGCATCATCTGAAAGAATAAGGCTATTGCAAGCCATACGGGCATCTGTTTTTTGCGCTTTCTGTGCAACGCGTATTACCCCTTGAAAAGCACCACGTGCTTTATCTATGATAACATTACGTATAATTTCTTTCGAAATTGATTTTTCTTCAACGTGACGTACAGTCATCGTAAGATCACTGTGCATTTTTCCAGACAATAAATTTATTGCTCGTAATTGAAAATTAGCCTCTTTTCCCAACAACTCAATATCAATTTCTTGACGATTAAGTTGACTACCTATATTAATCACATAAAGTGTTAATTCAGCGTTTTCAGCAAGCACAGCACGAAATTGGCTAAATTGTGTAGCACTTTCTCCCCTATCACGGATAAGAATCCATGTTATATTACTGTTAGCAGCAAGATCTAATGAAAAGACTGAACTAACGAAAGTATCTTTATCATTGCCTATCTGGCGTTCAATAATTACAGCCTGACTATTCTTTCCGACTTTGATGCTTGAAAAAGTATGTGATTGCCCTCCCATTTGAATATTTTGCAATTCAATTGGCACATCCAATTGAATATTATCAGAAATCTTGAAAAACCACCCATCTGTAACGAAGGCTGTATTTAATTGTCCAATAAAATTTTCATCAGAAATAATTGAATTTAGTTTAGCACTATTTTTATCTAATGCCGTTACAAGATTCTCTACTTCAACACCCTCTATTTTATTTGAGGTAAGCGCTTTACCATTTTCAATAGAAAAAACAATATTTTCTGGAAGTAATTTATCAATCGTTTGTTCATCATTAAATTCTGAAAATTCACTGACAGATTTTAATAAAACGCGTAAATCAGTATAATGCCAATATTCTACTTTGCGCGAAGGAAGACGCGTTTTTTGAAATAATTCAATCGCCTTCTTACGGATAACTTGCACTGCTTCATCGCCGGGTAAATGATCAATGCGTTGATTAAAATTACTGATAATATCTTCTTCAACTGCAATCAATTTTTGTTGTGAGTTTATGCTCATATTCAATAACCTCAAGCAGTTTTACTGATAATATCAGCATACCCATTTTGCTCTAAATACAATGCTAAAGATTTATCGCCACTTTTAATAATACGACCTTTATAAAGAACATGCACTGTATCAGGCGTAATATAATCAAGCAGACGTTGATAATGAGTAATAACCAAAAATGAACGTTCTTGATTACGCAATTTGTTAACACCATCTGCAACAATTTTTAAAGCATCAATATCTAAACCAGAATCCGTTTCATCTAAAATGCAAAGTTTTGGTTCAAGCAGAGCCATTTGAAGAATTTCAGTACGCTTTTTTTCTCCACCTGAAAAACCAACATTCAGTGAACGTTTAAGCATAGCCATATCTATTTCAAGTTCAGAAGCGGTTTTCTTAACATACTGAATAAATTCAGAAATTTTAAGTTCTTTGTCACCTCGAGCTTTACGTTGAGAATTTATTGCAACTTTTAAAAATTCCATTGTTGCAACACCAGGTATTTCCATTGGATATTGAAATGCTAAAAAAATACCGCTTACTGCACGCTCTGTTGGACCCATTCCTAAAATTGATTGTCCATTATAAAGAATATCACCTTCTGTTACTTCATAGTCATCACGACCAGAAAGCAAATAAGATAAAGTAGATTTTCCTGCTCCATTTTGCCCCATAATAGCAGCGACTTCACCATCTTGAATGGTCAAATTTAAACCACAAATGATTTCTGTATTAGTTTCAGAAATACGGGCGTGCAAATTTTTTATTTCTAACATAGCTTAATCCTGTTTTTGCTGTATTTTATGCAATGCGCAATTAGCCTACGCTGCCTTCTAAACTAATGCCAATTAGTTTCTGCGCTTCAACAGCAAATTCCATTGGTAATTTTTGAATAACTTCTTTTACAAATCCATTAACGATTAATGCAATTGCTTCTTCCTCAGGAATCCCCCGTTGCATAACATAAAAAAGTTGATCGTCAGAGATCTTTGATGTCGTTGCCTCATGTTCAAACTGAGCTGTTGCATTTTTTGCTTCAATATAAGGTACTGTGTGAGCACCGCAATCATTACCAATTAACAAACTATCGCATTGAGTAAAATTACGTGCATTCTTAGCTTTTTTATGTGCAGTAACTTGTCCACGATAAGTATTATTCGAAAAACCAGCAGAAATACCCTTTGAGATAATACGACTTGATGTATTTTCTCCTAAATGGATCATTTTTGTACCGGAATCAATTTGCTGGTGACCATTTGCAACAGCAATAGAATAAAACTCTCCGCGTGAGTTATTACCCCGTAATAAACAAGACGGATATTTCCAAGTAATCGCAGAACCTGTTTCAATTTGTGTCCACGAAATTTTGGAATTATCTCCTCTACAATCCCCTCGTTTAGTTACAAAATTATAAATTCCCCCCTTTCCTTCCTTATCACCAGGATACCAATTTTGTACTGTTGAATATTTAATTTCTGCATTTTTTAGAGCGATAAGCTCGACAACAGCTGCATGCAACTGATTTTCATCACGCTGGGGCGCAGTACACCCTTCCAAATAAGAGACATACGAATCTTCATCTGCAATAATCAATGTTCGCTCAAATTGTCCTGTATTGCGTTCATTAATCCTAAAATAGGTTGAGAGTTCCATAGGACAACGTACTCCTTTGGGAATATAAACAAACGAGCCATCCGTGAAGACAGCAGCATTTAAGGCAGCGTAATAATTATCACCAGCTGGTACAACTGCTCCTAAATATTCCTGAATAAAAGCAGGATGCTCAGTGATAGCCTCTGAAATAGAACAAAAAATGACGCCGGCACGTGCTAATTCTTCTTTAAATGTTGTTACAACTGAAACAGAATCAAAAACAGCATCAACAGCTACTTGTCCTGATGCGTAGATATTATCATCAGATGTAGAAAGATCCGTCTGTTTTTTTACTCCAGCTAAAATTTCCTGCTCTTTTAAGGGAATACCAAGTTTTTCATAAGTTGCTAATAACTCAGGATCAACCTCATCTAAAGATTTTGGTCCCGTATGATTTTTAGGAGCAGCGTAATAATAAAGTTCTTGAAAATTAATTTTTGGATATTTAATTCGTGCCCAACGAGGTACTTCCATTTTAGACCACCGGCGAAAAGCTTTCAAACGCCATGTCAACATCCATTCAGGTTCACATTTTTTAGCGGAAATAAATCGAATAATATCTTCATTTAGCCCTTTTGGAGCCTTATCTACTTCAATATTCGTTTCAAAACCATATTTATATTGATCAACGTCTATTTCACTTACCTGGCGTATTGTTTCCTGCACTGCCGGCATCGGTTTTCTCCATTTTTTTCGGTGTCAAAAACCGGTGATAAATGATAAATATCTTATTTACTTCACAAAATAAAAATAGGTGACTTTAATATGCAAAATAGGAAAATTCCAATCAAGCTTACTCTATTTTTTAAGAATAATGCTTAATCTCTTAATTGATTAATGCTGCCTTTTGTTACCTATAATTTGAGCAAAAATCAATAAAAAATCATCAATATCTTTAGAAGTTGTACAACGTCCCGTTGAAACACGGATTGCACCATTTGATATATGATATCCCATTGCTTCCAAAACTTTGCTTTGTTTTACTTTTCCTGAAGAACAAGCAGAACCTGCTGATACAGAAAATCCCGCTAAATCAAAACCAATTTGCATTGTTTCAGCTTTTATACCCCGTACAGTAAAATAAGTAGTATTTGGCAAACGTTGAACGTTCTTACCAAAAATTATAACATCATGACTAATTTTTAGTAAACCATCTTCCAATTTGTTACGTAAATAGATTAATTTTTTTATTTCTTCTTGAGTAAAACAATTTTCCATTGCTGCTCCAAAAGAAGCAATAAGCGGTAAAGCTTCTGTCCCTCCACGGTGTCCTTTTTCTTGTCCACCAGCAGTAATAAGAGGAGAAGGCATAAGAAGATCTCCACATGAAACAAATGCACCAACCCCTTTAGGTCCTCCAATTTTATGGGCTGATAGTATAAAAAAGTCACCTCCAAAATGATTAATATCAATGGGATATTTATCTATATATTGAACTAAATCAACAATGAGAGTACCTCCAGCATCCCGAACAATAGTCGCTATTTCTTGAATGTTTTGGATAACACCAGTTTCGCTATTAGCAGCTTGAATAGCGATAAGCGGTAAACCTTTCGCTTTATCATGTTCTATTAATAAAGATTTTAACTTATCCTGCTGGATCAAACCATGCTGATCAACATCAATTATACTAATCAATTCTTTAGAAAAACGCCCTCCCTCTGCAATGGACGGGTGCTCACTTGCACCAATGTACAGATGCGAAAACTGCACTTCAGACCTTCCAATATGATAAAAAGGTGTCAACAGAGTCATCGCTGCTTCACTAGCACCAGATGTAAATACAACATTATCTGGATTTGCCTTAAGTCTATCAGCAATTTGTCTACGGGATTTCTGTAAAAGTGCTTTAGCAGCACGCCCTTCCGTATGAACAGATGATGGATTACCAAATACCCCTAAAGATTCTAATAATGCCATTCGTGCCATTTTTGTGAGCGGTGTCGTTGCATTATGATCAAGGTACCGGCGTTTTACAGCCATTTTAAATCCTAATTATCTATCCCACAAATTGATTTTAAAAAAAATAATGCAATTTTCTTGAAAAACGCCTTCAAAAAAGGATATCTAGTAATTAATTAAAGAAAATACCTAAACAAGGTGGATTTTATTGTAAAATTCGACCAAGGTCAATGAAAACATTCATAGCTTTTAAGGAGCATTTAATGCCAGAAATCATTTTTAATGGTCCCACAGGTCGTCTTGAAGGACGTTATCAACCTTCTCAACAAAAAAATGCACCAATTGCGATTGTTCTACATCCTCATCCTCAATTCGGTGGAACAATGAATAATAAAATTGTTTATGATTTATTTTATATGTTTCAACAACGTGGTTTTACTACACTGCGTTTCAATTTTCGTGGCATTGGTCGAAGTCAAGGAGAATTTGATTATGGTATAGGCGAACTTTCAGATGCTGCCGCCGCTCTTGATTGGGTGCAAACACAGCATCCTAATTCTAAAAACTGTTGGGTAGCTGGTTATTCGTTTGGTGCTTGGATTGGAATGCAACTTCTCATGCGCAGACCTGAAATTGAGAGCTTCATATCAGTTGCTCCACAACCAAATATTTATGATTTTTCATTTCTTGCTCCTTGTCCTTCATCCGGCTTAATCATTCACGGTGATATCGACAAAGCCGCACCTTCGAAAGATGTTCAAAATCTTGTCGATAAACTAAAAATGCAAAAAGGAATTACTATTACACAAGAAATCCTAAAAGGAGCTAACCACTTTTTTAGTGGATATAATGAAGAACTTATTGAACGATGTGGACAATATTTAGATAGGCATATCGCAAGTAACTTATCAACTCTTTCTCCACGTAAAATACCTGCACTTTTAAAATAATAGATTATTTCTTTAATATCTCGAATATCTTTTAAACAATAATTAAACAATAGGATGACGAGCAAGAAAATCGATAACACCTTTTTTATAAACTTTATCTCCAACAGCAAGCATATGATCACGCCCAGGAATTTGTAGTGCCTCACCATGTGGCAATAAAGCCACTAATGGCTCAGCTTCACCACTAATTTCATCTAATGAACCAACTGCAACGAGTGCAGGCTGCTTAATTTTATAAATTTCATGCTCTGTTAATTCTTGTTTTGATGTCATGATACAAGCAGCAAGAGCACGTCTATCGCTCTTAGTTTGTTCTGCAAATTTACGGAACATCAAACCACGAGGATCAGTAATTGCTGAAACATCTTTTTCTAAAAGAGCTTGAGCAACAGGCTCCCAATCACCTGCCCCCGTTACCATACCAATTCCTAAACCACCCAAAATAACACTATGCACATATGTCGGATACAAAAGAGCCATAAATGCGCTAATTCGAGCTCCCATAGAATATCCCATAACATGGGCCTTGGATAACTCTAAATGTTGAAGCAATTTAACCGCATCACTAGCCATAGCTTGAGGTGTATAAAATAAAGGATCATAGATCTTATCCGAATCACCATGGCCACGATTATCAAAAGCAATAACACGATAGCCTGCCGCAATGAGAGTACGAAACCAACCTGTTGCATACCAATTTATACGCGCAGAAGATCCAAAACCATGAATCAATAAAATAGGAGCACCCTGTCCTTCTTCACAGTAAGCAAAACGCAAACCATCATGTTCAAAAAAGCGAATCTCTTCTGCTGTCATAGTTTATCACTTTCACATTTCTCATAAATAACAGGATGCATCACACATTGACCCTGCTGTATCTTTTTATCAGCAACCTCACCGGCATTAAGTTCTATAGCAAAAGCTGCAGGTACTTTTGACGAAATTATATTTTTTGAAAATGGAAGAGTATTTTCAACAATTGAAACAATAACTCCCTTTGAATTTAAAAAAATTATATCTAAAGGTAAAGATGTATGAGACATCCACATAAGCATTTCTTGTTTATCTTCTGGCATACTACCAAGAAAATTCTTGAACAACATAGCACGATTACGAGGAAAATCAGTACGATACATCAAACCAGCGCTCGCTTGAGTTCTTAAAAATGCAATCTCTACCTCATAAAAAATCGCATTCTGTTCCGTATTAATTATTAAAAAATTTGGATCAGTAGGAATCTCTATAGGCTTTCCTGCTATAACAGCACTTGAAATATTAGCGCATAAAAATAGAATAAATTGAATAATTTGTTTCCTCTTTAAGAATTTCAAAACTCTTATCCTACATCATCACTATTTTTCTTTAAGATAAATTACACAACTTAAAAAACAGAGATGATACTTTTCCTTAATAACATTAGAAATTTAATTTGTAACAAATGGAAGCGCTATATCAGGATAAATTTCTGCTGTCATCAAGCCCTTTTCCCCCTTACCAAAACGCACAAGGACAACCTGACCAGAACGGAGTTCCGCTAAACCAAAACGACGTAATGTCTCCATATGAATGAAAATATCCTCCGTTCCTTGCCCCCGGCTAAGAAAACCAAATCCTTTTTCGCGATTAAACCACTTAACAATTGCACGCTCTAAACCACTTTCAGGAGTTACTACAACATGTGTACGCACTGGAATTTCTGAAGGATGAGTAGCTGATGAGCAGTCAATAGACTTAACTTGGATACATTTTAGCCCTCTCTCTGTTTGTTTTACAACACAAATAACTTTAGCTCCTTCTAAAGCTGTTTGAAAACCATCTCGCCGCATCACTGTCACATGCAATAATATATCAGGAAGACCGGGAAGATCAGGAATAATAAATCCGTATCCCTTGCTGCCATCAAACCATTTAATGACACCACTAATTTCAATAATTTCACCACAAATATCGAGACCATCTTCAGATGGAGAACAATCTTTTAATGTATCCTTACTTGTCATAACCAAACGTGATCCTGTAGGTTTGAATTCTACAAATTGATTCTTCTGCGTAAGTAAACATTGTAGTTACATCAACAAGCAAGACCAAAGATAAGATTTCCCCATATTGTCGTATCTACTTCGTAATGTCAGCTCATAAATCATAAAATTTCATCCAAGAAGGTTTACACACATAAATAAATATAATGGTAATCTCGAAGACTTTTTGCACACACTCGTACACACTGATCAATTTTATAAGATGTATAACTTGCATGATAATAAAGTTCAAGATAATGTACACAATTTATAATAAAAATTATAACTGACAATAAGGAAAAGTGCGTAATGCAATTGAGAAAGATCCTTACCGTAGCTTTTATAATAAGTGCATTTCTGACAAATGCCTCTGCAGAAAATCCTATTAAAATTGGTGTTTATCTTCCATTAACTGGACAAAATGCGTTTGGAGGAAAACTTGAACTTGATGGTATACAATTAGCACATAAAAAAAATCCAGAAATACTAGGACGCAAAGTTGAGCTGATTGTTATTGATAATAAATCTGATAAAGTAGAATCAGTCAATGCTGTCGCGCGTTTAACCGCCAATGACAAAGTTAATGGAATCATTGGAACCTATGGTTCTTCACTGTCATTAGCAGGTGGAGAAGTATCTGAAAAAGCAAAAACACCTACTATCGCAACTTCATCAACAAATGCACTGGTTACACAAGGCAAAAAGTATTATTTTCGTGCATGCTTCACTGACTCTTATCAAGCTATAGGTGCTGCAACTTATGCAACCCAAATTTTACATGCCAAAAAGGCAGCTATCTTAAAAGATATATCTAACGATTATGCAATTGGTCTTGCACGTTACTTTACCAGTTCATTCAAAAAGTTAGGCGGTGAAATTATCTCAAATTTAAATTATAACTCTGGAGACCAAGATTTCTCAGCCGCTCTTATACAAATCATAGCACAAAAACCTGATATCTTATTCATCCCATCTTATTTTGCTGAAGGTGCCATAATTATAAAGCAAGCACGTGAATTGGGGGCAAAATTTCGCATTATGGGTGGAGATGCTATGGATAATCCAGAAACTATTGCCATTGCAGGACTAGCTGCAGAAGGATTTTTGCATACAACACTTCCTTACAATGAAGCTATACCAAACATGTCAAAAGCCGCACAAGAATTTACAAATCAATGGAAAACTGCTTACCCCAATAAACAACCAAATATCAATTCAGTTTTGGGGTACACAGCATATATGATGTTTATGCAAGCCATTGAAAATGCTGGCAGTGCTGATCGTGAGCAAATTACAGCTGAATTGAGTAAATTAAAAGATTTTCAAACCCCTTTTGGAACTATATCCATAGATGAAAATCATAATCCTCAAGCTTCTATTGGTATAATTGAAATAAAAAATGGAAAGCGTATTTACTTACACGAAATACAGTCTACTGACTTACAAAAAACAATGCAAACTAATAAGTTGCTCAATTAAAATTATAAGCTTAGTTAATGTATTCCAAGATTAAATTATTTAGAGCTATCATATTTCATATTAATACATAAGGAATAAGAGATGAGCACTGAAATGTTCATTCAATATCTCTTTAATGCGCTGACATTAGGATCACTTTATGGGCTTATTGCAATCGGTTATACCATGGTTTATGGTGTTCTGAGGTTGATTAATTTTGCTCATGGTGATCTCATGATGTTGGGAGCATATTTTTTTTCCTTTTCTACAATTAGCTCTATGCCTACATGGGTTGCTATTTTACTTATATTGTTCTCAGTTTTTATTTATTATTCAATCTTTATTGGATTTCAGAAACAACAAAAAGTTTGTTGGATTTCTATCTTTTTTATTCTTGTTTCAGGACTTATTTATTACTCACAAATTTCTCTGCAAGATTTTAAACCCGTTTGGATCTTAGCTATTTTTTTTTCCATTTTTATTACCGGTGCAGTGGGAATTTTTGTTGATCAGTTAGCCTATAAACCTTTGCGTAACGCTCCACGTATTTCAGTGCTTATCAGCGCAATTGGCATTTCTTTTCTTATTGAAAGTCTTGCAATCATGTTTTTTAGCAGCATTCCAAAAGCTGTAAAACAACCAGATTTTCTTGTAACACCAATCTTATGGTCTTTCGGACAGGATGCAAAAAGTATCATTCGAATTGCTCCCATGTCTCTCATCGTTCCTATTGTTTCATTCATTCTTGTTATTATTTTATTATGGATAATCAACAAAACAAAGCCGGGTCTTGCTATGCGTGCAATATCATATGATATTGAAACAACTCGTTTAATGGGTGTTTCTGTTAATAAGATTATTGCATTTACATTTTGTATAGGTTCTGCATTAGGTGCCATAGCGGGTATTATGTGGTCTTTACGTTATCCTCAAATTCATCCTTATATGGGTTTGCTTCCTGGATTAAAAGCTTTTATTGCAGCCGTTATTGGAGGTATAGGCTCAATTCCAGGAGCAATGCTCGGAGGCTTACTATTAGGATTTATTGAAATTATGGTTGTTGCCTTCTCTCCAACTTTATCTGGATATAGAGATGCCTTTGCTTTTATCCTCTTGATTCTTATCTTATTAATAATGCCAACTGGTTTAATGGGTAAGAAAAACCAGGAGAAAATTTAATGACAAAATCATTAAACATTTTTCTATCATTTGTTAGCATTATAATTTTTATTAGCTTTTTATTTTATGCTGATAACTATTTTAATGACTATACACTGCGTATTATTAATCTTATCGCTATCAATGCAATATTAGCAATTTCACTCAATTTGACTTATGGATTTACAGGGATGTTTTCCCTAGGACATGCTGGTTTTATGGCTATTGGTGCTTATGCATGCGCAATTTTTCTTCTCTCTCCTGAACAAAAAGAAATGATGTGGATTTTAGAACCGATAGCTGAACCCTTAAAAAATTTGCAACTATCGTTTTTTGTTTCTGTGATTATAAGCGGATTATCTGCTGCAATTATAGGTTTGCTAATCGCTTTCCCTATTTTACGCCTTGGTGGTGATTATCTTGGAATTGCAACACTAGGCTTTGCAGAAATTATTCGTGTTGTCATTATTAATGCCACGCCTTTAACAAATGGTTCATTAGGAATCAAAGGAATACCTCAATATGCTACGTTATGGTGGAATTTTGGGTGGTTAGCATTTACAATAATTTTCATTACTCTTTTATTACAAAGCAATACAGGTAATGTTTTACGTGCTATTCGCGATGATGAAATCGCTGCGAAAATAATGGGAGTAAATACTTTTTTCTATCGCTGTTTTTCTTTTACGGTTGGTGCATTTTTTGCAGGTATTGGTGGTGCATTAACCGCCGCTCTTATTTCAACTGTCGATCCCAAAATGTTCAATTTTATCCTAACCTTTAATATTTTAATGATTGTTGTGGCTGGTGGTCTTGGTTCTATTACAGGAAGCGTTATAAGCAGCATTATTATCACAATAATGCTTGAGTGGCTTCGTATCGTTGAAAGTCCATTAAACCTAGGCTTTATAAATATTCCGGGATTACCAGGCCTACGAATGGTTATTTTTTCAATTATATTGCTGGCAATTATCTTATACTGGCAAAAAGGGTTATTAGGCCAACGTGAATTTTCATGGAATTGGATTTCCAATCTTTTAATAAGAAGAAATCTTTTCAAAATGAGAAAAAATCATGAATAGTACGATTCTCTCACTCAATAATCTTACAATGCATTTCGGTGGATTAATTGCTGTAAACAATGTTAATATGGCTATTAAACGAGGAACAATTACTGGATTAATTGGTCCAAATGGTGCCGGAAAAACAACTATTTTTAATATGATTTCTGGTTTTTATGCGCCAACAAATGGAGAAATTCTTTTAGATAATAAAAAAATCTGTGGCCTCCCACCTTATACTATCTGCAAGCTTCATATTGCACGAACGTTTCAAAACATACGCCTTTTTTCAGGATTAACAGTCTTACAAAATATTATGGTAGGTGCTCATATTCGACAGAAACAACCATGGTTTAATGCAGCTTTATTATTACCAAGTGCGCTTAAAGAGAAAAGACAAATTCATAACAATGCAATGGAACTTCTTAAAAAGCTTCAGCTTGATCATCTCGCTCATCAAAAAGCAACCACCCTCTCCTATGGAGCACAGCGACGCTTAGAAATTGCTCGAGCTTTAGCAACAAAACCAAAACTGCTTCTTCTTGATGAACCCGCAGCCGGTATGAATCCACAAGAAAGCGATGAATTAAGGCAATTTATAGAAAAAATCAAAAAAGAATTTGATCTTACAATCCTTTTGATTGAACATGATATGAAAGTTGTTATGAAGCTTTGTCAATATATTTGTGTATTAGAATATGGTCGTTGTATTGCTAATGGCACACCCAATGAAATACGCAATAATCCTAGAGTTATTAAAGCTTATCTCGGTGAAGATATATCATGAATATTCTTGAAATAAAAAATCTTCATGTTCATTATGGTGCAATTAAAGCTGTTCAAGACCTTTCTATGTCTATAAAAAAAGGCAGCATAGTTACTCTAATTGGAGCGAATGGAGCTGGTAAAAGCAGCACTGTACATTCTATTGTAGGCCTCAATCGATCGATTCACGGAGAAATTATATATAAAGGCAAATCTATCATAAAAAAACAACCGGAAGAAATTTTACGATTAGGTATTGCCTTAACGCCTGAAGGAAGGCGTATTATACCTCACTTTACCGTTTTAGAAAATCTTCAGCTAGGCGCTTATATCTGTAATGATAAAACTGTTGTTACTCGCAATATCGAATGGATATTTGATTTATTTCCACGCTTGCGTGAAAGATCTCAGCAACTGAGCGGTACAATGTCAGGCGGTGAACAGCAAATGTTAACCGTAGGTCGCACCCTTATGAGTAATCCCGATATAGTTATATTAGATGAGCCATCTCTCGGTTTAGCGCCCCTTCTCGTACGTGAAATCTTTTCGATTATAAAGAAAATTAATGATATGGGGAAAACTGTTCTTCTTATTGAACAAAATGCATCTGCAGCACTTTCCATTGCTAATTATGCTTATATTTTAGAAGTAGGAAAAATATTATTTCACGATGAAGCTAAAGCTTTGCTTTCCGATCCACGTGTCAAAGATGCATATCTTGGCAATTAAAAATTACAGTGCCTATTCCTTATTATTTAACTCTAATGATTATGAAGTTAATTAAAAGCTTCTTTTTGTTCATAACTCATTAGAAATAGCTTTAAAACGAATAAGTTTCATATATTTAATTGTTATTTATAATTAGTTTTATTAGCATTAAAATTATAAACTATATCTTTTATGTCCACCATTTTTCAGCATTTAATGTTCCTGCTGCTTGTTCTATAATATATGCTATTTTAAAAATCACTTCCTCAGAAAAAGATCTACCTATTAATTGTAATCCTAGAGGCAAACCATCTAATGATAAACCTGCAGGAACAGAAATCCCTGGTAAGCCAGCCATATTAACTGGCACAGTAAAAATATCATTAAGATACATGGCTATTGTATCATTCTTTATTTTTTCATCTGCAATACTAAAAGCGGATGTTGGCGTTGCAGGAGTTAGGATAGCATCAATACCAAGCCCAAAACAATGATCAAAATCACGTTTAATTAAAGTTCGTACTTTCTGAGCTTTAAGATAATAAGCATCATAATACCCCGCAGAGAGAACATAAGTTCCAATCAAAATACGCCGTCTGACTTCATCACCAAAGCCAGCTGAACGGGTATTTTCATACATTTCAATGACATCTTTTCCTGGTATACGAAGCCCAAAACGAACACCATCATAACGTGCTAAATTAGAAGATGCTTCAGCAGGAGCTAAAATATAATAAGTAGGCAAAGCATACTTTGTATGAGGTAAAGAAATATCAATAATCTCTGCTCCTGCATCTTTTAGCCAATTCATTCCTTTTTGCCAAAGATCAACAATTTCTTCAGACATCCCTTCAATATAATATTCTTTTGGGATACCAATTTTCATTCCTTTGATCGATTGACCAAGATAGCTTTCATAATCAGGTACTGGTAAATCAACTGAAGTTGAATCCTTACTATCAAAGGAAGCCATTGATTTTAACATAATTGCACAATCACGCACATCTCGTCCAATAGGTCCCGCTTGATCCAGTGATGAGGCATAAGCTATCATCCCCCAACGCGAACACCGACCATAAGTTGGTTTTATCCCTACAGTGCCAGTAAAAGCTGCTGGCTGACGTATTGATCCACCAGTATCAGTTGCTGTTGCTCCCGCACAAAGATGAGCTGCCACAGCAGCAGCAGAACCTCCTGATGAACCACCAGGCACAAGCTTCTCATCTGATTCTTTTTTTCGCCATGGATTAATAGTTGGGCCATAACATGATGTTTTATTAGATGATCCCATAGCAAACTCATCCATATTCAGCTTACCTAACATAACTGCTCCATCTTTCCATAAATTAGCAGTTACAGTTGATTCATATTTTGGTTTAAAACCGTCTAAAATATATGAACAAGCCTGAGTATGTATATCTTGTGTTGCAAAGAGATCCTTAATTCCCAGTGGAATACCTTCTAAAATGCCAGCCTTTCCTTTCGCTAAACGGATATCGGATTCAACTGCCATTTTTGTTGCTTGTTCTGCAGTTATTGCTACATAAGCATTCAGAATTGGATTAGCCAATTCAATTGCTTTCAAATAAGCTTCTGTTAGTTCAATTGCTTTCAAGTCTCCCTTTTTTAAAGCATCACGAGCTTGTGCAATTGTTAAGGTTATCAAATCGGTCATGTTGATTCTCGAGTTTTAAAATATAAAAAATTATTCGACTACTTTTGGAACAAGAAAAAGATTTTCTTCTGCTAAAGGCGCATTTGCTATAATATCCACAACCTTATTACCATCCGTAACCTCATCCTCACGTTTTCGTAACGTCATTGGAATTACTGATGTTAGTGGCTTAACTCCATCAACATCAACTTCGTTAAGTTGTTTTACAAAATCTAAAACGGTATTAAACTCCTCTGTTATACGTTCAACTTCATCATTATGGATAGCAATACGTGCTAATTTTGCCACCCGCTTGACTGTTTTACTCTCAACAGACATATTATATCTTCCTACTTGATTTACTCTAATATTATTAGCCTATTCATTTTTTGGCTATACAAGTCTACATCTATAAGTGCAAGAATATTGATATTTACACCCCAATTTTTATAGCAACTAACGAAAATATTATGATACTCTAAGCATATAAACATGGCCATTATCAGCATAAATGAAGTTATGACATATCTTTCACTTGGGCAGACAATAGCAAGCTTAGATTTGGGTACCAAAACAATTGGAATTGCTATTTCTGATATTAGTTTAACATTTTCAAATCCGCGACCTGTTATTTATCGAAAAAAATTCACATTAGATGCTCTCACGCTTATACAGATTTTTAACAATGAAAATGTAGGGGCTATTATCATTGGCTTACCTCTTAATATGAATGGAAGCAATGGCCCACGTGTTCAAGCAACTAAAACTTTTGTTAGTAATATGGCAACATATACAGAAATTCCTTTTGTTTTTTGGGATGAACGATTATCAACAATCGCTGCAGAACGTCTTCTTTTAGAAATGGATATGTCACGCTCTAAGAGAAAATCACGTATTGATTCAGCTGCTGCTGCTTTCATTTTACAAGGTGCTCTCGATAGAATTAAGACTCTGCCATCAAACAGTAGGATAGAGAATATCTAATAATTGCGTTGGATTATATCGTGCAATCAACATACCATAAGATGATCTCCATTGTCCTCCAAGACGGCTTTCCATGTAAGCATTTACAATATATTCTACTTCTGTATAACGTAACGCAGCACTAGCAGATGCATATGCCATCTGCTCAACAAAAAACCTACCAGCTCCCTCATTCGTTGAAGCCATATTCACAGCGGATTTAATAATCTCAATCGCTCGTGGACCAGCTTGTCCAATATCAGCTGCAATTTTTTCTAATAATTGCTGAAATAATCCAGGTGCTTTATCTCCTATAAGAATTGCATCCCTTACCAATTGATTCATACCACTATTTTTAACTATTCGTGCAGGACTATCACGCAATATTTGCAACAAGGGATTACTATCCGTAAAACTCTCTATACCAACCTGCGCAATAATTTCACCAACAATTGGAATCACTAATTGACTGACATGACAAGCAATAATAGGTGTCATAATTCTTGCAAAAGCTGCCTCAGAACGATTATCTACAGCATTATCAAATGCTCGGGCTAAACGCATAACCAATGCTTGCGAAGCAGCTATATCAAGTGCAATATCAGCAAAAATACGCTCTGTTAATGGTGGAAAGGGTTGATTTGGCATTTTCTTCCGAAGAAAATCTATACTAAATTGAAGTGCAGACCGCAAAACACCTGCAGATATTATAGCTTGATCGAAACGCATCATCGTTTCGATATCCTTAATCACCTTAGCCCCTTCTCCTACGTTACCCAAAAGCCAACCACAACAACCTCGGAATTCAATAACTCCCTCTGGAGCTGAACATTCTCCAGACCGCTGAATTAAATAACGAATTAATATAGTACCATTTAATAAGCCATTTTCTTGCAACCGTGGAATTAAAAAGCAGCTTAAAAGGCCATCTATCTCTGCGCTTACAACATATCCGTCAGCCATCGGATTAACAACATTGGTTTTTATAATGTTTAAACGGTATAGATCACGCCCCATTTTCTCATCAAAAGAAATCCTTTGAACAGCTGGAAAATTGAAAGTATATTTCTCACTTTCCTCAATATTATCAAAAGCACAAGTCAGTGAGGCGCCTGTTTTATTATCAATAGGCTTAGAAGATAAATCATACTGACGTGATAAAAGTGCATCTTGCCATTTTTTAAATAGTTCAATATCACCAATTAAAACTGCAATAGCAGCACTTGCTACAGTGATCTCATTCAAATGTCCTGTTTCCAAACCGGCCAATAAAGCCAAGCGAATAGCACGCGCCTGATAACGTACTCCATTCTCTGAAGTCGCACTTTCCCAAAGCGAAGAAACTAAACCTGCTTGTCTAGAATACCTCTGAAGAGTATGATAAGAAGGGTGAATATCTAATTCTTCTTTTGACTGTTTCCATCGATTATTATAGTGCAACCGGGGCCGGTGGCTGTTAGCTAAACGTGCAAGATCCCACGCCTCATCACTAGCCACAAAAGTTCCTATTTCCTCAAAGCCTGCCAACAAGGAAGTAGGTAAAGTAGACGCAATACGAAACATAAGCGTATCACTAAGAAATGCATTTTTTCGCTGTAAATTCTGCGTGAATACAACATTCATATAGTATATTCCTATTATTAGAATCACTCACATCATAGACTATTTGCCTTTTTACAGCTAAAAACATTTATTATATTTAAACAAATGCTGATTTACGCTCTTTAGAGATCTATAGAAAAGAATACTATGACTCATAATACTACTTTTCCAATTTTTCCTCACCGACATCTTTTAGGGATTAAACACCTCACTGTACAAGACCTTAATATATTACTTGATCGCGCAGATGAGAACGTACTTCTTTCCAAGAAAATTAATAAAAAACAATCTATATTGCATGGGTATACACAAATTAATCTCTTCTTTGAAGCTTCCACAAGAACTCAATCTTCGTTTGAATTAGCTGGCAAACGATTAGGGGCAGACGTGATGAACATGGCTATTAGTAATTCGTCTGTAAAAAAAGGAGAAACATTAATTGACACAGCCACAACTCTTAATGCTATGAAACCTGATATACTCGTTGTTCGCCATAGCTGTGCTGGAACTGCAGCGCTTTTAGCACAAAAAGTTGATTGTTGCGTAGTTAATGCAGGTGATGGTGCACATGAACACCCAACACAAGCTTTATTAGATGCTCTAACCATTAGAAGAATAAAAGGTCATATTGAAGGATTAACTGTCGCAATTTGTGGTGATATTTTACATTCACGCGTCGCCCGTTCTAATATTATCAGCCTCAATGCTTTAGGAGCTCGTGTTCGTGCTGTTGCCCCATCAACACTTCTCCCTCCTGGAATCTCAAATATGAGTGTTGAAGTATTTAATACAATGAAAGAAGGTCTAAAAGGTGCTGATGTTATCGTGATGCTACGCTTACAACGCGAGCGTATGACAAGTGCTTTTATCCCTTCTATTCGTGAATATTTCCATTATTTTGGTTTGCATAAAGAAAATTTAGCGTATGCTAAAAATGATTGCATTATCATGCACCCTGGCCCAATAAACCGTGGTGTAGAAATTGCTTCTGATATAGCAGATAGTACACAAAGTATGATTCACACACAAGTAGAAATGGGTATTGCTGTGCGCATGGCGGTCATGGAGGCTTTATTAGATTTGCGCCATAACTGGAGTAAAGAAAAGAAATGACAAAACCAATAGTTTTTCAAAACGCCCGCATTGTTGATCCTTCACGCGCAATTGATGAAATCGGTACAGTTATCATTGAAAATGGACTGATTGTAGCCGCTGGAAAAGAAGCTTTGAATCAAGGAATACCAGAAGGAGCAGAAACCATTGATGCACAAGATAAAGCAATTCTTCCTGGACTTGTTGATGCTCAAGTCTTTATCGGAGAACCAGGAGCTGAATACCCTGAAACTATTGCTTCAGCAAGCCAATCTGCAGCAGCCGGTGGTATTACCTCATTTCTTATGATGCCTGATACACAGACGATAATTGATAATGTAGCTCTTATTAAATTTATTACATGCACAGCGCATGAAACGTCATTAGTTAATATTTATCCAGTTGCTGCTATCACGCAAGGTCTGCAAGGACAAAAAATCACTGAATTTGGTTTATTGAAAGATGCAGGAGCAGTTGCCTTTAGTGAAGGAAAAAAGACACTCCAAAATTCAGCTGTGATGCGGCGGGCAATGATTTATGCACGTGATTTCGATATTGCATTGATTCATGAAACACAAGACCACGATCTTTCTGATCAAGGCGTTATGAATGAAGGCTTATTAGCGAGTTGGCTTGGTTTTTCTGGAATTCCGCGTGAGGCAGAAGTCATTCCACTCGAAAGAGACTTACGGCTAGCTATTCTAACACAAACACGTTACCACGCAGCACAGATATCGACAGCTATGTCTGCTGACGCTATTCGTTTAGCAAAACAAAATAGTGAAAAAATTTCAGCTGGTGTATCTATTAATCACTTATCTTTAAATGAAAATGATATTGGTGAATATCGTACTTTTTTCCGCTTAATGCCCCCATTACGTGCAGAAGAAGATCGTATAGCAATGATTAAAGCAATAAAAGATAGGACAATAGATATTATTTCTTCTTCTCACAATCCTCAAAGCATTGATAGAAAACGCTTGCCATTTCAAGAGGCTGCGCCAGGTGCTATTGGCATGGAAACTTTATTAAGTGCGGCTTTACGCCTTTATCACAATGAAACTGTACCTCTTGTACGATTAGTTGAACTTTTATCAACAGCACCTGCAAAACTCTTTGGTCTCAATGCTGGAACGCTTATGAAAGGCGCTCATGCAGATCTTATTTTGGTTGATTTAGATGAGCCATGGGTCTTATCTGTAGATACGCTACATTCACGTTCAAAAAATACTCCCTTCGAAAATGCTCGTTTTCAGGGACGTGTTCTTCAAACTTTTGTAAAGGGACAATCAGTATTTAAAATTAATCAGCAAAGCAAATGAGATTCTTAATGAGTGAAGTAGAAACACTTTTGCAATTCAATACATGTCTTATTTTCCTGATATCTTATCTCATTGGTTCTGTACCATTTGGATTACTTTTTACAAAATTTTATAAACTTGGCGATATAAGAACAATTGGTTCTGGAAATATCGGAGCGACAAATGTTTTACGAACAGGAAATAAAAAAATCGCAACTCTTACTCTTCTATGCGATATATTAAAAGGCACTTTTGTTATTTGGGTGACAAAATTTCTATTTCCTACTGTAGAAATTGCTCTTCTGGCTGGATTTTTAGCTTTCTTAGGGCATATTTATCCCATATGGCTTAAATTCAAAGGAGGTAAAGGAGTTGCAACTTATCTAGGTGTCTGCTTAGGTTTTGATTGGTTAGCAGCTCTTATTTTTATTATTGTCTGGATAGGAGCGTTTATATTAACGCGCTATTCTTCATTTTCTGCACTTGCAGCTGTAATTATTACTCCAATTTTTATTTACTATCATTCCCCTTCTTTCTATGTTGCTTGCATAGTAATAATAATGAGCATACTCGTTATTATAAAACATCATACTAATATTCGCAGATTATTAGCAGGGGAAGAAAATAAAATTGATACCACAAATAGGAATAAATAAAGGAATTTTGCTTACTGATCAGCAACGATTAAATTGGTTGCGGTTATTACGCAGCGAAAATATTGGAGCAGTTACTTTTCGTAATTTGATTGACCATTATAAAACAGCAGAAAATGCTCTTGCTATGCTTCCTGAGCTTAGTAAAAATGGAGGGCTTCGTAAACCTATTCGAATCGCGACATTAGATGATGCCGAAAAAGAAATGCAACAAGCTGAAAAACAAGGTATTAGGTTTATCGGTATAGGAGAACCAGATTATCCACCATTTCTCAAAATAGTAGAAGCATCACCTCCACTTATTGCCATAAAAGGTGGTTGCTCGATTTTTCAAAAACCTTCTGTTGGGATTGTTGGTTCTCGAAATGCCTCTGCAGTCGGCAAAAAATTAACTAATCAGTTTGCTCATTTTATTGGTAATGCTGGTTTTACGATTATTTCTGGACTTGCACGTGGAATTGATAGCACTGCTCATCAAGCAAGTTTGCTAACAGGCACAGTTGCAGTTATGGCTGGTGGTATTGATCACATTTACCCTCCCGAAAATCAAAAACTCTATGATGATATTCTTGCTAATGGTGGAGCAATTATTAGTGAAATGCCCATTGGTTGGAAAGCCCGTGCTATCGACTTCTCAAGAAGAAATCGTATTATTGCAGCTCTATCGCTTGGTCTTTTAGTGGTAGAAGCGGCCATGCGATCAGGCTCCTTAATTACAGCACGCCAAGCTGTTGAAATGGGACGATTGATTTTCGCTATTCCAGGTTCTCCACTTGATCCAAGAGCAATTGGTACAAATAATCTTATTAAAGAAGGTGCTTTGCTGGTTACACATCCCTCTGATATTATAGAAACACTCACACCATTAACATCGAATACAACCGATCCTCAACTTAGCTTTTTTGAAGAAACATATTCAATTCAATTTCCACAAGAAAATACTAGTCTCCCTAAGCAAATAACGAATGAGACTTCTTTGATTGGAGATGATATAGAACGTGAAGCTGTCCTTTCGGCTCTATCAAGCACTCCAATTGATTTAGATACACTCAGCATTTATTCAGGTGTTTCGTTACAAAAACTCTACCTCTTGTTAATTGAACTGGATCTTGCTGGAAAGCTTATTCGGCACTCTGGCGGTTACGTATCATTGTCGACTTAGGATCTTCTCCAAGAGCCTCAGAACTATTAATAATGCTTTGCCCCTCTTCAGCTGCCATATCCAAAAGCAATGCTAAAAGTGGACTATGAGCTTGACGTGCCATCTGGCTCATTTGTTTTGACATATCTGTAATATAGTGGATAATCTTTAAGTGATTTATAAACATAATCTTTTATCCTTGAGCATTCTCCCCACCTCTCAATAGATGTTATCTTAGTATTTTGCCGTATGCTTTTTATATTGGCTGTGGAAAATAAGTTATACGATTTCTTTTATAAGGTGTATTTCTAATAATAACAATCAAAAGTTGTATAATATAGTTTTTTTTTATGTGCTCTTGACCAATTGTCATTAGCTATTCATTTGAAAGAAGTTTATAAAGGGAATTTTGTTTCAACATTCGGATAAAATTATGGATATTGTTATCGTTGAATCTCCAGCAAAAGCAAAAACAATCAATAAATACCTTGGATCTCAATACAAAGTCATAGCATCATTTGGGCATGTACGTGATTTGTCTGCAAAAGATGGCTCTGTTCTTCCTGATAAAGATTTTGCTATGAAGTGGGATATTGATACTGCTTCAGCAAAACGTTTGAATGAAATAGCAAAAGCAGTCAAAGAAGCCGATAGCCTTATCTTAGCAACAGACCCTGATCGTGAAGGAGAAGCTATTTCATGGCATATCCTTGATGTTCTAAAACAAAAAAAAGTTTTAAACGATCAACGTGTTAAACGAGTTGTTTTTAATGCAATCACGAAAAAATCCGTTCTTGATGCCATGAAAAATCCACGCGATATTGATATATCGCTTGTAGATGCCTATCTTGCACGTCGAGCTCTCGACTACCTGGTTGGGTTTACTCTCTCACCTGTTTTATGGCGCAAATTACCTGGTGCTCGTTCTGCTGGTCGTGTTCAATCAGTTGCTTTACGTATCATTTGCAATCGCGAATCAGAGATTGAGCAATTCATTAAAGAAGACTACTGGTCAATTACAACATACTTGAAAACACTCCAAAATAATATTTTTCATGCACGGTTAATAGAATTTAACCATAACAAACTTGGTAAGCTTGATATTCAATCCCAAGAACAAGCTGATCAAATTCTCTCTATGTTGGAAAAAGCAAATTATCGCACGTTAAGTATTGAAGCCAAGCCTATAAAAAGGAATCCTTCTCCACCCTTTACAACATCTACATTACAACAAGCTGCTTCTTCAAAATTCGGTTTTTCAGCTTCTCGCACAATGCAAGTTGCTCAAAAGCTTTATGAAGGTGTTGAAATCAATGGTGAAACAGCAGGACTTATTACTTATATGCGTACTGATGGAGTGCAAATGGTTTCAGAAGCTATTGATGCAGCACGAAAAGCGATTATTGATTCTTTTGGAAGAAATTATCTTCCTGAAAAACCACGTTTTTATTCAACAAAAGCTAAGAATGCACAAGAAGCACATGAAGCTATTCGTCCTACAGATTTTACACGTCATCCTAATCAAGTGTGCAATTTTCTCGATAGTGATCAAGCAAAACTCTATGAATTAATATGGAAACGCGCAATTGCCAGCCAAATGTGTTCTGCTGAAATTGAACGTACAACTGTCGAAATTGAAGCATCTCAAGAAGAAAATCACGCTCATTTACGCGCAACAGGCTCTGTTATTCGTTTTGATGGCTTCATTTCTGCTTATACGGATCCAAAAGAAGAAGAAAATAGTGATGAGGATGAATCAACACATCTTCCGCAGATTAATGTTGGAGAATCACTTACAAAAGAAAAAGTTGAATCGGTCAAACATACGACAGAACCACCTCCTCGTTATTCTGAATCTGCATTAATTAAAAAACTTGAAGAATTGGGAATTGGTAGGCCTTCAACTTATGCATCTACATTAAGCACACTTTGTGATCGTGGATATATCATAACCGATAAACGCAAACTTATCCCTGATGTTAAAGGACGTATTGTTACAGCCTTTCTTGAAAATTTTTTTAATCGCTATGTAGAATATGGTTTTACAGCAGCTCTTGAAGAAAAATTAGATCTTATATCCGATGGAAAACTTTCCTGGAAAGATGTTTTACGCGATTTTTGGGATGAATTTAATGCATCTATTACGAGTATCCAAGAACTCCGCATAATGAACGTTCTTGATGTTTTAAACGTAACGTTAGCTCCTCTTGCTTTCCCGACACGTGAAGACGGAAGTGATTGCCGCTCTTGTCCCCTTTGTACAAATGGCCAATTATCATTAAAATTAGGGCGCTATGGTGCATTCGTTGGTTGCTCTAATTATCCTGAATGTAAATATACATGCCAATTAGGTTCAGATACAGAAGAACAAAGCAAAGCGGTGCACAATGATGAACCTGTTATGCTCGGTATTGATCCTGAAACAGGGAAAGATATTTCCCTTCGTCATGGCCGCTTTGGTCCATATATTCAACTTGGCGAAGGTAAAGAAATTAAGCGTGCAAGTTTGCCTAAAGGGTGGCACATAGAAAATATTGATTTTGATAAAGCTTTAGCTTTGCTGTCTTTACCTCGTGAAGTTGGCATTCATCCTGAAACAGGAAAAATAATTACAGCCGCAATTGGACGATATGGTCCTTATCTTGCTCATGATGGACAATACACAAATCTTTTTAGTACAGATGAAGTCTTTGATATCGGCATTAATCGCGCTGTTACAATACTTGCTGAAAAAAAAGAGAGTACAACAAACCGACGTAAAATAACACCTGCTACGCTGGCAACACTAGGAGATCACCCAGAAGGTGGACTAATTACTATACGTAATGGTCTTTATGGTCCATATGTTAACTGGAATAAAATTAATGCTACCTTACCAAAGGATAAAGATCCAGCTACAGTCACACTTGCAGAAGCATTAGAACTTATATTAGCTAAAGCATCGATAAAAAAAACAAAACAAAAAGCTACTTCAAAAAAGAAGGCAACACCAAAAAAATCCTCACCCCGCAAAAAGAAAGCATAAATTTTGGCTAAAAGCGAGAAAAAAACAAAATATTTTCAACTATCTAATACTAAGAAGCTACCTAGTAAATCAGAAATTTTATCCTTTATCACTCATAATCCGAACCAATCGAGTAAACGAAAAGTTGCTAAAGCTTTTAACTTGAATAGTGATTCTCATATGTGGTTAAAAGATATATTGCGTAACTTAAAAGATAACTATGCAATACCAAAAAAACGTAAAAATTTAAGCATCAAAAAGGGATTACCATCAATTACTTTAGTCAAAGTTAGTGCTCTTGATAAAGATGGTGACTTTATTGCAGAACCTCTTGAATGGCCCAATGATCCAAAGCCTAATATTCAAATTTCTTCTTCTCATCACATAAGAGGAGCAAGCATTAGTATTGGAGATCACATCCTTGTAAAAATTTTTCGAAATAAAGTTTTGCAAAATCTTTCTTATACAGGACGAATCATCCGCAAGATTGATAAGAAAAAAAGAAATATGCTTGGTATAGTGAGAGAATTAGAAAATGGCGAATGGCATATAGATCCCATAGAACGTAAAAATAACGAGCTTATTATTGATATTTCTACGAACATAGATATTAAAGCTGGTGATCTTGTCGAAATTGAAATTAAAAATAGTACTAACTACAGATTCAAACAAGCAAAAGTAAGAAATATTTTAGGGCACATTGATAATGAAACAAATCTTTCAATGATTGCCCTTATATCAAAAGAAATTCCTCATATTTTTCCCTCAGATGTCCTTGAACAAGCTGAAAATATAAAACCTGATAACGCTGTTAACCGCGAAGATTGGCGACAATTACCGTTTATTACAATTGACCCCCCAGATGCAAAAGACCATGATGATGCAGTTTATGCAATAAAGGATGAAAGTCCTGCCAATAGCGGAGGTTGGATTATCATTGTCGCAATTGCGGATGTTTCTTGCTATATACAAACAGGAAGTATTCTAGATCAGGAAGCATTAAAACGAGGAAACTCTGTTTATTTTCCTGATCGTGTCGTACCAATGCTTCCAGAATGTATTTCTAATGATCGCTGTTCATTGCACGAAGGAAAAGATAGACCTGCACTAGCTGTTCGTATGATTTTTGATGCGAATGGAAACAAACGTAAACATAGTTTCCATCGTATTGTAATGCGTACGGCAGCCAAATTATCCTATCAAGAAGTACAATGTGCAATTGAAGGAAAGACAAATAAAAAAACAGCTCCCTTACTTGAAAACATTTTACAACCATTATGGGGTGCTTATTCCTGCCTTAAAATTGCGCGCAATCACCGACAACCATTAGAATTAGAAATACCAGACAAAAAGATTATTCTTGATCAAAATGGATACATTCAAGATGTTGTGATGTTATCTCATCTAGAAGCACATCGATTAATTGAAGAGTTCATGATACAAGCGAATGTTGCAGCTGCTGAAACATTAAAAGGACATCATCAACCTCTCATTTATCGTATTCATAGTAAGCCATCTCTTGCACAACAGGAAATGCTCCAGAACTTTCTTCAAAGTCTAGGAATTTCACTTGCACGAGGAGCTGAACTTACATCGGCACAGCTTAATAATATTCTTACAAAAACTATGAATACGCAACAAGAGGAGTTAGTAAATCAGATTATTTTGCGCTCACAATCTCAAGCCGAATATAGTCCTAAAAATATAGGCCACTTTGGTTTAAATCTGCCTAACTATACACATTTTACCTCACCAATTCGCCGTTATGCTGATTTAATTATTCACCGAGCGCTTATAAAAGCTCTGAAATTGGGTAATGATGGGCTCACAGATGAACAAGAGAAAAATTTTGCAAAAATCGCCACTCAAATTTCTTTATACGAACGCCGCGCAATGATGGCAGAACGAGAAACTGTTGATCGACTTGTTGCACATTATTTAGCTAATAAAATTGGACACTCATTTACAGCCCGTATTTCAGGAGTTACAAAAGCAGGTCTTTTTATCGCACTTGATAAATTAAATGCAGATGGTTTTGTGCCTATTTCTACACTTAAAAGTGATTATTACTATGTTGACGAAGTACAGCATACCCTTATAGGAAAACGTAGCCGTAAATGTTATCAACTTGGTGATGTAGTCGAAGTAAAAATTTTAGAAGTCCAACCTTTTTCTGGTGCTTTATGTTTTGAAATGTTAACAAAACCTCGTCTCATAACTTCTTTACCTATCTCCTACCACAAAAATAAATCTATAGTGAAAAAACGCAATTATGTTTCTGATAAAAAAAGATAACCTTCAATAAAAGATCGCAAAATTAGAATTATATCTCTGCACACAAAGATTAAAAGCTATGATAAATCCATAATAATATTTAATTTTAAAAACTAATTGATTGTTGATAACATTAGTATCAAATATTTTAAGCTTATTATACAAAAAGTTGTTTAAGAAAAATCTTCATTTTTAATATCTTTTTAAAAAGATGTCTTAATTTAAGAAGAACTATATAGCCAACATTTTTAAAGTAATGGATTATTTAAAAATCTCTTGTCATTTTATTATTATTTGATGCATACTGTTTCTTTTTTTAGCTCTATATGATAAATTTCTATGATTCTCTTTTGATTAAGAAAAGGTCAAAAAATTTTACATTAAATATACCATAAAATATGCAACATATAGACTTATCTACCTTTTATCATCTAAAAATCTACACAATTACCCCACAGACTATGTGCTACGCTGTAAATGCTATTTTTTTAATCGCAATTTTCTTTTTCTATTTTCAACAAAATTTATTACTAATCATATGATCCAAATATAACACTATAATTTTAATTAAACTCCCCTCATGATGAACAAAACCTTCAACTTCCCAAATAGTTCTTTGCATGCAATTATTGCCTCGATTACGACCATTGGTACTGTCGGTGTAGCATTAGGAATGGGAACACAACTTATTTCGTTGCTAATGACTGAAAAAGGATTATCAAATAGTATCATCGGTTATAGTGGAGGAGTCGGAGGAATTGCAACAATTATTGCAGCTGCTCTAACTGCCCGAATCGCCTTATATTTCGGTGTCGTCGAATCAATATTGCTTATGATGATTATTGGTTCTCTAAGTTTTTTAGGATTCTATTTTTTTGAATCAATATGGATTTGGTTTATTTTGCGATTTACACTACATTTCGCTATGACAATTATATTTATTCTATCAGAATTCTGGATTAATAATGCATCTCCACCTCACAGACGCAGTTTAGTAATTTCTATCTATGCTATTACTTTAGGTCTTGGATTTATTTTAGGCCCAATGCTGCTAGAAAAAATAGGAACACAAAATTTTATACCTTTTGGTGCCGGCTGCCTTCTTATTATAATTGCTATCATACCCCTTCTCTTTGCCTGGAAATTGAGCCCCAAATTTCAGAGTAAGGAAAATACGGCGTTTTTTTCACATATTTTACGTATTCCTACCTCAACAATAGCAGCACTTATTTATGGCGCTATACAAATGGGAACGTTAACACTTATAACACCTTTTAGCTTATCAATTGGATATAATACAAATGAAACCATACATTTTATGGAAATTCTTGCTCTTGGTAATATTCTCCTTTTAATTCCTATCAGCCTCATAAGTGATTATTTAAAAGATAAGCGCTATTCTCTTATAGGATGCGCTATTTTAGGATTGATTGGAACTCTCATTATACCGCAGATAGCAGAACATAAACTGATTTTGATGATTGATCTTTTCTTCCTTGGTGGAATACCAGCAGGTCTTTATACAATTGGCCTAGCACAACTTGGTGAATGCCTTAAAGGACAAGAGCTTGCTGCAGCTAATTCTGCTTTTATTTTTTGCTATGGAATTGGTATACTGATTGGACCAGCTATTATTGGTCAAACAATGGATATTTTAAAACCATTTGGTTTTTCTTTGGCAATTGCCTGTTTTTTTAGCTTATATATTATTTTAGTGCTTATTCAATTAATGAGAAAATCAAACAACTCTTGACTTTTTGTAGAACATCCGTAGTGTCATATATAAAATGTAATTGCATCAAAAATAAATTTTGATAGCGAAGTAATATTATTTTACTATAATAGGACTCTTATTATGGCTAAGGCAGCAACTATTAAGATTAAGCTTTTATCAACTGCAGATACTGGCTTTTTCTATGTAACAAAGAAAAATAGCCGCACAATGACAGATAAAATGAGTAAACGTAAATATGACCCAATTGTTAAAAAGCATGTTGATTTTAAAGAAACAAAAATTAAATAATTAGTCTTTCGTTTAAATTATTAAAATTAAGAATGCCGTGTAAATAAAAACGCAGAATATATTGCAGTGTTCTTGATAATTTGGCTTTTTTACAAAAGCTCTTTTATTATTAACCCCCTAATAAAAAAGGGGAATGTGATTGTATTCTTTTAAGATAAATGTCTAGCTTTTCTAGCTAAAGTCTCAACCTTTATTTTGCAAAAATTCATTACTCACAGCAGTCTCAAAGAGTGATATATTACTAAGTGTATTAGTTATATAAACTATCTTGATCAATACAAACCTAAGTACTCATAATTAATTATTATTGGAAAATAATTATTTAATCTTCTCACTGACGCTGCATTTTCCGATATCAATCATCTTCCACGTGTCAGTCATATAAAATAATTAGCAAGTATTCTTTCAGACCCTCAAGCTACCTATAATGATAAATTTGTTGCTTAAAGGCAAATATATTCTCAAGAAGTTCTTTCTATATGTCAATATATCAGAATAGCAATCATCATAGGTAAAAAAGGACATTGTATATGGGCTGATGAAAATGATATTAGATCTTTTATCAGAAGGAATTTTAAGCGCCTATATACGTAAAATTTGCGCTATTCGCAAATTGTTTCTCTTTGTTCGATGAACAAAAATACATAAATAATCTACCTGATCAGATTGATATTTATGCCCAAGAGAAGACTTATATAAGTTTTTATTTATGCTTAAAGGAGCTGGATCTACAAATAAAACTTTATCAAATACTCCACCTTTACTATCACATAATCATTTAATTAATTTTCTATAGGATAAAATTCATAGATGAGAAACAACAGCCTGTCTTCCCTACCATCTTGCTATTGTATATATTTATTTATAGATAGAGCATAATGAATATTTTTCAAAATGAAACAGTTATTACAAATTACCAGTATTTTATCTTAACTCATCCCATAAATATATTGTTACAATTTTTATCTCATGAAAATAAATAATTCTCCTTCTAATCCGAATATTTTTAGCAAAAAACTTATTATTTTCAGTATTGTTATAATAAATATTGTTCTTATTCATGGAACAATTTATTCGAGATGTACTGCAGCACAAATCAATAACATAATTTCTGTTCCCCAAAAATCTATAAAAGGTAAGGCATTGGTCATTGATGGTGATTCAATTAAGATTTCTGATAACATAATTCGACTTGCAGGAATCGATGCTCCTGAACTCAATCAATTTTGCGGCATAAAAAAAGAACGCTACGCATGCGGCTTGCAAGCAAAAAAAAAATTAGAAAAACTTATAGCTCATCAATCTGTTACATGTTACTGGTCTAAAAAAGACAACTATCATCGTATTCTTGCCATATGTAGAACAAAAAAAGTTAATAGCATTAACGCAGCGATGGTACGCAATGGTTGGGCTGTCAGTTTTTATAACTATCCTAAAGAAGAACAAAAAGCTAAAAGACAAAAAAAAGGAATATGGCAGTTAAGTTTTCAAAATCCGCAAGAATGGCGTAAAACTCATCCCCGCATAAAAAAATAAAGTAATCTCTTTATTCCATAAAAATATCTTTTTAATTTCTTATTTATTATGAATAAAGAACAATGTGAGCATATTATAAAATTAGAAAAAGATATTCATTCTTGCCGTGTTTGTATCAAACATCCACATTATCTTCCTCCCCTTCCCCATGAACCAAGGCCTGTTGTCTATTTATCTAATACTGCTTCTATTGCAATTGCAGGTCAAGCACCAGGATTGCGTGTGCATGAAAGTTTGATCCCTTTCAATGATCGTTCTGGCGTAAGATTACGTAATTGGCTCGGTGTAACCAGTGATGAATTTTACAATAGATCTCTATTTGCTATTGTTCCTATGGGATTTTGTTTTCCTGGCTATGCCCCAAATAAATCTGATTTGCCTCCAAGAAATGAATGTCAAGAAATATGGCATGAAAAAGTATTTCAGGCTATGCCGCAAATAAAACTTGTTCTTGCTGTTGGAAGTTATGCGCACAAATGGCATATCACAAACCTAAAATATAAAACTGTCTCGGAAACCGTCAGTGATTGGAAAAACATACTATCCATACGTCAACCTCGAGGATATAATGTTATGCCTTTACCCCACCCATCATGGCGAAATACTTTTTGGTTAAAAAAACACCCATGGTTTAATGATGAGCTTATTGTATATCTTCGCTGTTTAGTCCGTAAATTCTTATGAATTTGATAGTATATTAATTTTTTATCAAATTAGTTAACTTTAACAAAGTTTATAGCCCCTATAAACAGTGTAAGGAATTATCAATATCAAATATAATAAATTAATCATGATAGCTTTATAATATAAAGCTGAGTTCACCATGCATAAAGCAGCATTCTTTATCTAATATTGTAACATCTAATATCCCAGTGAAATTGTTAATAAAAGCTCTACTTAACTAAAATGCTATTATTTAATTTGAATAGCATCTAATCTTAAATATGAATTCACTAAAAGAAGATTTGAAATTTATAACCTATAAGATTATTACCTAATTGTATTAATAGCCACTAGTAAAGCTAATATACTCAGCATATGTTGAAATAATTAATAATCACTAAAACTCCAACTGATACGTTCTAAGTTTAGATATCATAAAATCTGCAATTCAGTCTTGATATCCTTTTTAAAAACTGAAAAATATCAAATCAACTAACTCAAATGAAAAAAGTAATCTGAGGTATCGATTTTTAAAAATTATACCATCAAAATATTATGCGAAAAAATGAACGATTTTAGGAAACTTGAATTTTATAGTTTAATAAAGTTTTTATTTTCTAGAAAATTATATTTTTAAAGTTGTTTAATATTTATGATCACATTCTTACTTTTTAATACTCAGTTTTTCTACTCAGACGGTCCCATTTGCGTATGAACTAAGACGGCCGCTTTAACAATACCAGCTGCTATAGCTGCACCTGTTCCCTCACCAAGACACATGTCTAAATCCAAAAGTGGTTCTTTCCCAATTTTTTCTAAAAGTTTACGATGAGCTGTTTCAGAAGAAACATGCCCAACAAGTGTATGATCAAGAGAACTTGGATTTATTTTATACAGCACTGCTGCTGCTGCTGTCGCTATAAACCCATCTAAAATAACTGGAATTTTTTCCATTCTTGCAGCTAAAATAGCCCCTACCATAGCAGCAATCTCACGCCCTCCTAAGCGACGCATAATTTCAAAAGGATCATTTAAATAGTTCTTGTGTAAAGAGACTGCTGTTTTTACAGCCATAACCTTGCGCTGATAAAATTCTCCTACAGCTCCCATACCAGATCCGACCCATTCCTCAGCTTCTCCACCAAACAAAGCAAGACATAAAGCTGAAGCTATAGTCGTATTGCCTATTCCCATCTCTCCAACACATAAGAGATCTGTTCCTCCGGCTATTGATTCCATTCCAAATGCCATTGTTGCGGCTGCACTGCGCTCATCCATTGCCGCATCTTTTGTAATATTCATTGTTGGATATTCTAATGCCAAATCATATATTTTCAATCCAAGATCATAAGCTACACAAATCTGATTGATCGCAGCACAACCTGTTGTAAAATTTTGTACCATCTGTTGTGTTATAGATTGTGGAAATGGTGTAACACCCTCATCAGTAACCCCATGATTGCCAGAAAAAATAGCAACTAGAGGCTTCATTATAATTGGTTTTTCTTCTCCTCTCCAACCCGCATACCAAACTGCAATATCTTCCAATTTTCCTAGTGCACCCTTTGTTTTCACTAATTGTGCCTGCCGTTTTTTTGCTAAAGTTATTGTAAATTCATCAGCAATAGGTAAATTTATTAATAAAGCACGAAAATCATCAAATGGCCTAGCAATCATGAAAATACCTTTTCGAATCTACAATATATAATTAGAACTTTTTTTACAGATAGGATATAAATAATTTATTGTTTTTTTTCATATTACAAATGTAAGATGCGCCACTTAATAAGTATCTAGGATGATAGAGAGCAAATGTTGAAACTCTTTTAAAAGATGAAACTGATATATCGCTGTATACAATTATTGCAGTAAACTTTTACATTTTTTAACCTTTAACAAAGATTAACTCTGATCAACTAAGATATTTATTTTATCTCTTTCTTGAAGAACTGCAATTTTCTAATAATTATTCATAAATTATAACTTAATTTATTATATAATATTAAAATATTGATCAAATTATCTTAACTGATAGCAGCAAAAGCTTCTTTTAAAATATGCACATTAGCATCCGTCTTTGTTGCATTATGTGATAATATTTGTCGCCATCGTCGTGCACCATCACGCCCTTGAAACAAACCAATCATATGTCGTGTAATATGAGAAAGACGTCCTCCTGAAGCTATATGTTTGGCGGTGTAATCACACATAGCATTAATAAGATCATAATCACTAAGATTATTCTGCGGTTCACCATATATTTCAGAATCAATAAGGTTCAGCCAAATAGGATTATGATAAACTTGTCGTCCAACCATAGCGGCATCACATGATCTTAAGTGCTCTTTAATTTCACTAATTGATTTTATTCCACCATTTAATCCAATAAAATTATTTTTATATTTACGCTTTAAATTATAAACCCTTTTATAATTAAGTGGTGGAATATCACGATTTTCTTTTGGACTTAATCCTTTTAACCACGCTTTGCGTGCATGTACCCATAGCGCATCACAGCCAGCATTCCATACACGATCAGCTAAAAAGTCTAAAGCCAATTTTTCATCCTGATCATCTACACCAATACGACATTTAACAGTCACAGCTATAGTAACAGTTCGTTTCATCTCTTCTACAGCTCGCGCTACAATATCAGGATGCAACATTAAACAAGCACCAAATATACCTGCCTGAACACGATCTGATGGACAACCAACATTTAAGTTAATTTCGTCATAACCAAAGTCTTCGGCAATACGTGCAGCTTCTGCCAATTTTTTTGGATCTGATCCTCCTAATTGTATTGCAATTGGATGTTCTTCATCACTGAAAGCCAATAATTTTTTACGGATACCGTAAATCACAGTATCAGCTACGAACATTTCAGTATAAAGCAACGCCTTTTTCGTCAAAAGACGATAAAAAAATCTGCAATGCCGATCTGTCCAACCCAACATTGGTGCCACAGCAAATTTTACTAATGGTGGAGAATGATAAAATGTCATAGGAATATTATTCATATATCTCTATTATTATCTTATTAAGCAAACAAATAACCTCCCCTTCCTCTTCTCCTCATATAGATATTTTATTCTCTCTCATTGCTGAAAAAATAAAACATATAACTTCTTATTTGATGATTTATCTTTTTTCTAAAATAATTTTTGAATCTATATATATCCGCATATCTAGTTTTTCTCATTAATCAACTAATATATCTTAAATAGTAAAATTCAATGTTATGATTCAACATATTTCATAAAATATATAGCATTTTAAAATATCTCTAATTTATAAGATTTTGTAAGTGAAAATTGAGAATACTATTTTCAATAGAATCTATCTAACTTTTTGGAAAACATCTATAATTTGATACATCTAATAATGCATAAAATTTTATTTATATAAAATATGTAAAGAGCACCACCACACCAATATCACTTTTTCATATGCTTACTGGCACGGTAGGTAAAATCATAAAATACAAAATGAAAACCAGAATTATGCTGATGAAAAGCCTTTTTATATCTAACACAATGCTCCAAAGGATATTATCAAAACTATATAGATTAAATAAAGTAGTGTGGAAAAAAAATTCTAGCATTCATTCCAAAAAAAAATATTATATTTCAATATGTTAAATACAAAAAACGGTGCCCCCAGAGAGACTCGAACTCCCGACCCCCTGATTACAAATCAGGTGCTCTACCAACTGAGCTATAAGGGCACATTATATTGGAAATAGCATAAACTTACAAAAAGGCAAATAAAAAATTATGAATGTGATTTACTATTGAAAGATATATCTAAGCCAAATTAATCGGATGTGTATTATAATGCCTATATTGATAAACAAGTATTGTTTATAAATTTACTCCTTATAAATCGAAAGAGACTGATTTATCAGAAAGATATTTTTCCAACCAATGAATATCATAATCACCATTAGCAATATCTTTATTGTCAATAAGATCACAAAATAAAGGTAATGTAGTTTTGATACCATCAACCACAAACTCACTTAAAGCACGCCGTAAACGCATCATACATTCCAAACGTGTACGACCATGAACAATCAGTTTTCCGATTAAGCTATCATAATAGGAAGGAATACGATAGCCTGAATAAGCCCCTGAATCAACACGAACTCCTAGCCCTCCAGGTGTATGAAAATGGGTAATAAGTCCTGGAGATGGTGTAAAATTAATTGGGTCTTCAGCATTAATGCGGCATTCAATAGCATGGCCAGAAAAGTGGATATCTTTTTGGGCAACTGAAAGCCCTAAACCAGATGCAATATGAATTTGTTCATGAACTAAATCTATACCTGTAATTGCTTCAGTTACAGGATGCTCAACTTGTAAACGTGTATTCATCTCGATAAAATAGAATTCACCATTTTCGTAAAGAAACTCAATGGTACCCGCCCCACGGTATCCAAGTTTTGCACAGGCATTTGCAACAATATTACCAATTTTTTTCCGCTCAGCTTCATTAAGTACAGGAGAATGCGCTTCTTCCCATACTTTTTGGTGGCGCCGTTGAAGTGAACAATCACGTTCTCCTAAGTGTATAGCATTACCAGCTCCATCACCTATGATCTGAATTTCAATATGACGTGGTTTTTCTAGATATTTTTCAATATAAACTGAATCATCATTAAAAGCAGCACTAGCTTCTGAACGTGCTGTTTTGAAAGCTGCTAAAAGTTTTTGCTCAGAATGAGCAACTTTCATACCCCGTCCACCACCACCTGCAGAAGCCTTAATAATAACTGGATAGCCAATTTCATTAGCAATGCGCAGAGCTTCTTTTTCTTCAACTATAGCGTTATCAGAACCTGGAACGACAGGAATACCAAGGCTTTTAGCAGTTTTTTTAGCTTCTATTTTATCACCCATAATACGAATATGTGCTGCTGTTGGACCAATAAATGTAATATTATGAGCTTCCAATACATCTGCAAACTTTGCATTTTCAGAGAGAAATCCATAACCTGGATGAACAGCATCCGCTCCTGTAATTTCACACGCCGAAATAATTTGATAAATATTTAAATAAGAATCCCGAGAATGTGGAGGACCAATACACACACTTTCATCAGCAAGCCGAACATGCATAGCATCAGCATCAGCAGTTGAATGAATAGCTACAGTTTTAATTCCAAGTTCTTTACACGCTCGCAGAATGCGAAGAGCAATTTCTCCTCGATTAGCAATGAGGATTTTTTGTATCATGACTGCCCCTCGTTTTATTCCACTATAATAAGTGGTTCATCAAATTCAACTGGTTGACCATCTGTAACTAAAATAGCAGTCACAGTACCTGAATGCGGTGATGAAATTTGATTCATCGTTTTCATTGCTTCAATAATCAGTAAAGTTTGGCCTTTAGAAACATTTTGCCCTACTTTTACAAAAGGTTGTGCACCTGGCGCAGGAGCAAGATATGCTGTACCAACCATTGGAGATACTACCTCATTTTTTGATTTTTCTTTTTTTATAGAATCTTCAGTTGTCGGAAGTGAAGAAGGACCTACTATAGAGCCAGACATAGGTGCATAAATTGTTTGTGCAGAAGAAGAAGTGTTTTGGCGCGCTACACAAATGCGAAATCCGTCTTGTTCAATTTCAATATTGGTCAAATTTGTATCATTCAAAATTTCAGCAAGGTCGCGGATAATTGCTGTATCAATCCCAGTACACTGCTGAGTATCTGTTTTTTTTATTGCCATTTTATTCCTAACTCCTTGACCGATAAAATTTCTAATACTTACTATCCTTATGACTAAATATCTTTTAAATTTTAATGAAGTTTCCCCTAATCATTGTGTTCACATTGTCATTAAATTAAACTGCAATACAAATCCACACTTATAAATCTGTTAACAAAAAAATCAAAGAATCAATATATTGGTGTATTTCTCAATAATCTCATTGAGAAAAGAAAAGTTCATTGTGCATCTTCTATTGCTGCTTGCAAAATACTTTTTTCTACAGCTCCACTAAATATTTTATCTCCAATGATATAAGCGGGGGCACCAAGAATATTCAAGGCAGAAGCGATTTTAAGATTTTCTTGAAAGAATTTCTGTAAGTTTGAGCTTTGGATTGCATTCCGTAGCTCTTTTTCATTGGCTCCTAAAGAAACTGCTACTTTTATAGCTTTAGCTTCATTTGCACGGCCTTGGCTCATTAAGAGTTTTTTATGAAACTGAAAATACTTCTCTGGAAAGAGTTTTCTAAAAACATAAGCAATAATATGTGTTTCTACGGAATCAGGCCCTAAAATTGGTAAATCTTTGATAACTATTCGTAGATCTGGATATTCTTGTATTAGACTTATTAAATCTGAATAGGAACGTTTACAATACCTACAATTATAATCAAAAAATTCAACAAGCACTATTTTTCCATTTGGATTTCCTAAAATAGCATCATGAGGAGATTGAAAAATTTCCTTTTCTAATAACTTAATGATTTCAGATTGTTTTTGAGCTTCCTGCTGACGGCGTTGTTCAAATTTTTCTTGAAGGATAAATTGCATTTCAATCATAATCTCCGGATTATTAAGGAGATAGTCTCTTATAATCTGTCGAATATAATCATCACTGATGCTTTTTGTGCTTTTTTCGCTAAACTTCGACAAAAAATCAGAATCTTCTAAAAGTTGTATTTTAAGATTTTCTATGGTTAGATGGTTCGATGTTTGTTCTTTTGTTTGCGCGTATGACAAAAACAAATACATAAAAACGCTCAAAATAAACACCATTAAAAAAATTTTCATGAATGGTAATTTTAAATGTTGAGCTTGATCGATCATTTATCTGTCTTTGTATTTAGCTTAAGTATTTATAAACTTATATGATAAAGTATCATATTTATGCAACAAACCAATTAAATTATAATATATAATTTAGCGAATTATGGAGATAACCTGTTCTCTATTATCTGATAAACAGAATATTTTCATGCATATTTTCGTATTTTTTTGTTAAAAGAAATATCAAAATATTTGATATAAAGCATTTACCTTAATCGCTCAAATATTGGCATCATTAACTCCTGTAGGCCAACTTAATATGAAAAAAGAAAAAACAATGAAAGCCATGGTGCATTATGATCTATTTATTATTGGTGGTGGAATAAATGGGTGCGGAGTAGCCAGAGATGCAGCTGGTCGTGGATTTAATGTTGGCTTAGCTGAAATGAATGATCTTGCATCCGGTACATCAAGTGCATCAACAAAGCTTATCCATGGTGGTCTTCGTTATCTTGAACACTATGAATTTAGATTAGTTCGTAAAGCATTGAAAGAACGCGAAATTATTTGGCGTATGGCTCCGCACATTGTACATCCTATGCGCTTTATCCTACCTTATCATAAAAAATTACGGTCTTCTTGGATATTACGTTTAGGACTTTTTATTTATGATTATCTTGGCGGTTGGAATCAAATATTTCAGCGTACCAAAATGATTAATTTTTCAAAAAATTTTTGTACTTCTCTTAAAAAAAATTATCATAAAGGTTTCGAATATTCTGATGCGATAGTAGATGATGCTCGCTTGGTCATTGCTAATGCGCGAGATGCAGAAAAATGGGGAGCCGATATAAAAGTACGAACAGAAGTTCTATCCTTAAAAATAGAAGGGAGCAAATGGCTTATTACTCTTCATGATAAATTAAATGATAAAAAATACTGCGTTACCGCTTCTTATATTGCGAATATGGTTGGTCCTTGGATTAATCATGTTTTAAAAAATGTTTTAAACTCTACAGAACTTCCTCCAATGCGGCTTGTTAAGGGATCCCATATTTTGATTCCAAAACTTGATATGCATAATCGCGCTTATATTTTACAAAATAATGATAATCGTATTATTTTCGCTATTCCATATCAGGAAGAATTTACATTAATCGGAACAACAGATTGTGATTATCAAGGTAATCCTACTGATGTATCTATTAGTGATGAAGAAATCGATTATATTTGCGCAGTAGCAAACGAATATTTCACACAACCGATATTGCGTGAAAACATTATATGGACTTATTCGGGTGTTCGTCCTCTTTATGATGATGGTACTTCAATGGCTCAAGAAATAACACGTGATTATGTCCTCAAAGAAATAGGAACAGAGAATACACCTAAAATTCTTAATTTGTATGGTGGAAAAATAACGACTTATCGCACATTGGCTGAAGATGTAATGAAATTTATTGAAAAAGCGCTTGGTCCTAAGAAAGGACCATGGACACTGAACTCTGTTCTTCCTGGAGGCGATTTTCCATATAATAGATTAGATATGATTGAAAACAGAATTTCTGTTTTACTTCCAGATCTAGATGCTTTTACTTGCCGTAGGCTTGCTTGTTCCTATGGTTCAGAAACATTTATAATATTTGCGAATGGGAATGTGGATAAAGGGAAATATTTTGGACATGGGCTTTATGAAATAGAAGTGAAATGGTTAATGGAAAAAGAATGGGCAAAAACATGTGAAGACATATTATGGCGCCGTTCAAAACTTGGCCTTTTTTTTACTAAACAAGAAACTGATGCTCTTGCTAAATATATAGAAGGTAAAAAAGAAAATGGATTAAAGAATATCTCTCTTTAGATTATATAAAATTTTATACCTGAATTTTGATGATCTTATAAAAAATTTTTATAATTAAATATTTCTATAATAACTTGTATCATTCAATTTATTCTAATTTCAAATCTCATTGATCACTTCGATAGCGTTTCTCATTATGGTACTTATAGCAGCTAGTGTAAAAATAACTGCTGATAAATTAGAATATTATATATATCTTGTAATTTTATGATAAGAGTATTTATAAATCTTTTAGAAAAAGAAGTGATTATTGTATCAGTGAAATTTATATTCTATTGAAATGATCTAAAATCTTGTTTTATTAAGCGATATCAAGAATAATATGTAGTAATAATTTACAATAAAAATAATTATTAATTTTATATAACTTAAATATTACAATGCAATTTACCAGAAATATTTAGTCTCAATAAATTAGCTTATACTTATATGTTAACCACTATAAAGCCTTACGTTAGTTAATAAACAGGTATAAGCGTTTAAGGCTATATCTCCTGTTACATCCAATATCCCTAATCCGCAAATATCTCGAAAGTGAACAACCTGTTGACTTCTATAGATAACTCCCAAATCAAATACAAACAACATCAGTACCATAAATATTCTTATTTTTGATCTCCTCCTAATTAAAACACATATTGCTAAAGAGAATAACTGAACTTTCTAGATCTCAAAATGAATATGAACTATATTATCATATGGATTTTTAATGTATATAATAGCAATAAAAAAGATTTATTTTTAATAATTATATTGGACAATTATAAGTATATTTTAAAAAATAATTATTAAATTACTTCTATCGTATTCTTCTTTTTTCTATTAATTAGATAATATGTCTTGGTTATTATTTTTATAATAAATAAAATTAATTATTGTAATAATATATAATATCGTTATACTATAATTAAAATTAAATAAAGGGGGGTATTATGCATAAAATCGATTATAATAGCTATCGTACTGTAAAGGGTTTTAATCGTCGGGTTCGCTTTCTAGTAATGCATTACACTGCAGCCAACTTTAAATCATCTGTTATAACTCTCACAGGACCTTCAGTCAGCGCCCATTATCTTGTTCCTGATCCTTCAGAACAGACATACATTGATGCAGGTTTTAAAGATATGCGCATTTTTATTTGGTTGATGAAAATGAGCGAGCCTGGCATGCTGGCATTAGTTCATGGGCTGGACGTAATAATTTAAATGATACAGCTATTGGAATTGAAACAGTTAATCTAGCAACCGATAACAACGGGAAGTTTACATTCCCGCCTTTTCATCCAAAGCAAATTGATGCAATTAAAGAACCTGCATTTAACATTCTTCAACGTTATCCAGATATTTCACCAACTAATGTTGTTGGCCATAGTGATATTGCTCCTGGGAGAAAAATGAATCCAGGTGCAGCTTTTCCGTGGAAAAAACTTTATGATTCAGGTATAGGAGCGTGGTACGATGCCGTACAAAAAGATTTTTATCAAGAAGAGTTTACTAGAGATCCTTCATTTTTCGCAAAAGCAAAAGAAGAAGTTATAGCTAAACTGAAAAAGTATGGATACGATACTTCAGGTGCAAATACTGAAAGTGAGTATAAAAATTTGATTATGGCGTTCCAGCTCCATTTTCGTCAAGAAAACTATAATGGACTTTTAGATATTGAGACCGCAGCAATTATTTACGCATTGGTAGAAAAATATTTCCCATCAAAATAATTTAGCTTAGTTTAAATTAAAATATATGTGATTGTTACAGAAGATTTTTTGCCTTCATAGAATTATTAGCTTTAATGATTAAAGTGATATACTTTAATTTTATGAGTATCACAACTTATTTATATTGCTAATTTAGAATAAATAAAAGGAATAGATAAAAGCTTTTTTCTAATCCTTTTATCCTTTATAATTATAAAGAATTTCATTTAGCCTTAAAGCGAATTTTAAAGAAAGAGAAAAACTGAATATATTTTTAGCTTTTAAATATATAAAATAGCCAATATATAAATTTTAGTTGGATTTCATAATCAAGCCTAAATTAGACTTTTAGCCATATTAATGATTTCGTCTAGGATCCAATAAATTTTTCCTCAAATTTTTATAATTAAAGAATCAAATTAAAATACCTTTAAATATGATAGAAGGTAATAATATCTTTTTAGAATTATTTTTTCGACAATATCAACTCCTAATACTTATTTTTGTTAAATGAAATGTTCTTTCTTTTTTATGAAATTATTTAACAATAAGTACAGAAAATCTATGTCTCTTTTTTTAGTGATGTTATCTAATTTAATCCACTTATAAAATTTATAAATTACCATAATTTTAGCTTGTATTTTGAACTGCATTATTATTTTTCAAAGAGATGCGGATTCTCAAAAGCAAGATTCTGCCGTGCTTTTTGTAATCGTTGAATAATATCATCAATTTTGGATGAAGAGTAAGATATCTCCTGATTATCAGTTAATGAATTTTGTTTTTCCGCACCTTCATAAAAATACTGAATTTGTGATTGAATCGTTCGTATTTCTTGAAATAAAAGGCGACTAGTTTCTTTAAAACCATTATTAAGTGAAAAAATTTGATCGGAAATTGACATTAAAATTTGTTTTAAAAAATGCTCGTTTTCTTGACGTTTGCGATATTCTAAAACAAGAGCATAACTTATTTCATCTAACTGCTGTTTAGTGGAATCAATTTTATGCAATAAATCCGGTGCTCCATTTATATTAGCTTTTTTTATTTTCAAAAGCATAGCATAAATATTTAATAGTCTAACAGCAGAATAAGACAAATAATCAACTAATGTAAGTGTTTTAGTATAGTATTTTCGTTGAACCATTATAACTCTACCTAATGATTAGTTGTATACATTTATTCCACTATTCATTTCAAATCCTATAGAGTTATTCTAAAAAAAGTGCTAAAAAAATCTCTTTTCTAATTTATTAATATTAAATTATTATATTTGATCTTTTATATTTAATAATTAGTTAATGGAGATAAGAGGCGTATAGGCGTATAAAGAATAAAACTCGCTGTTTTCTTTAAAATATTGTTACCATCAGCAAGAATCGCCTCACTAGGTGATAATTCTGTTTCTTGCATAATTGTTGAAGCTAAAGATCCTTCTCGAGATAGAGCCATTAATGTTGGAGAAGATGCAAATACATTATGCGTCCCACCATCAACATTAGATAAATCAAGAATAGCTATTCCATTCTTCCGCAATATTTCAATATTTGAACCATCTCCTACACGAGGATGTCCACCTGTAAGACGACTTGAAACAGCAAGAGCTTTATCCTTACGAGATACCAAAATGGCTGTTGGCTGAGGTAATATTTTAATATCATTAAGTTGACGCTCAAATACATCAAGGTCAATATCAGGTGCTGCCATTAAAAAACTCGTATTACGTTGAATGATTTTATATTTTCCTTGTAACGCTAGAGTTCTAAATGCTTCCATCGTAACGAAATTACCCATAGAGTGAGCTATAATTGAAACCTTCTCAGCATCTGTTTCACTGATAGTAATCAAAAGTTCTATCAGTCCATCACGCGCAAAATTAGCGCTATCACGATCATAAATATAAAGAGGTATTGCACCAGCCGAAGGCCATGAATAGTGCACATTAACAACATTCAAGGAATAATCGTAAGCAAATTGAGCAGTACGGAATGTGCCATCCGCAAAATTGTTATTGTAACCATGAATAAAAAGGAAAATTTCTTTTTTTCCTTTTGCTTTTTTTGCTAACGCAACATTTAATTGCTGTTTAAACTGTTCTTTATTATCATATTTTTGCAAAGCGACTGCTGCAAAATATTTATCATGACTAGGCTTATAGGCATTTGTTTCAACCATACCTTTCACATGTTGTTGAGGAATTCCTACATCAACACGATTGTAATGTACTGTATTTGATCGTTCTGCTCCATAAGGTTGAGAATAATTATCCTGCATCATACGACTTGTAGCAACGTACACTGGGATAATAGCTTTCGGAAGAATTTGCCCTTCAACCTTTCGCTGTGTAGCAACCATAGACGGTGTCGCATGTATTCCATGCCAAAGTACAGCACGCGAGCTACCGCATGCAACCAACAAAATAGCACAAATAAAAAGAACTAAATGCCTCAACAGTAACATACTTCTCACTGCAACACTACCTAATCTTATCAGATAAACAAGAACTCATATTTCGTACCTATAATGATAACATAAGATACAGTTTCTAATAACCTGCAAAAAGGGAATTATTATATAAAACATTTTTAAAATGTGCAAACAAGCATTGAATGCCTACTATTACAGCTTTTATCTTACTTTAAATACCAATCATAAAAGATATAAATGGTGCGGTCGAGAAGACTCGAACTTCCACGAGTTGCCCCACAGCGACCTCAACGCTGCGCGTCTACCAATTCCGCCACGACCGCACACGACAGAAGAAAATACATCAGTCTTCGCATTTAACAAATCATACAATAGGGTACAAGTTTATTTTTATATCACCGTAATTTATTTTACACTACTTCAATTTAACAATGCAAATCCTTAAAATGCATATTTTCTATATTACCTAGCGTATCAATGACATAAAACTATCTTGTGCCATTTGATTAGTTTGATAATACCCATGAAAACTTGTTGTAATAGTCGTAGCACCTTGCTTTCGTATTCCTCTCATACCCATGCACATATGTTCAGCCTCAATCACTACAGCAATACCACGAGGCTTTAGATGTGTCTTTAAAGCATCAACTATTTGAGCTGTCATGGTTTCTTGTGTTTGTAAACGACGAGAAAAAACATCTACAATACGCGCAATTTTTGAAAGCCCAACAACTTTTTTATCAGGAAGATAAGCAACATGAGCTTTACCAATAATTGGAAGCATATGGTGTTCACAATGTGAATAAAAAGAGATATTCTTCAATATAACTGGTTCACTATATCCTGAGACTTCTTCAAAAACTGTAGCCAAAATTTCTTTAACTGATTCGTTATAACCACTAAAAAGCTCACGATATGCTTTAGCAACACGACTTGGAGTATCTAATAGCCCTTCTCGATTTGGATTTTCTCCTATCCATAACAGTAATGTGTGAATTGCCATTTCCACTTCTTCAACACTAGGCTTTTTTTGCTCAGAGAAAAATGAATTAGTTGCTCCTCCTTTTATGATATCACACATTTAAAAACTCCAACTTATTACGTAGTAAGACATATATATGTACATATGCATTTTTATAATCTTTATATAAATGAATTAAAAGTTTAAATAGCAATAACTCTTGAAAGTCAGATAATAACTTATGATTGACAACATATATAGTAATAAAATACTTGAACATGCTGCACATATAAGCAGAATTGGTCGCCTTAACAATCCAGATGCAACATCAAAAAAATATGCACGCTTTTGTGGATCGACTGTTACCGTAGACCTAAAAGTAGAAAATAGCACCATCATAGATTTTTCTCATGAGATATGCGCATGTGTACTTGGACAAGCTTCATCTTCTATTCTCGCAAATCATATCATTGGTCAAAAAACGCAAGATCTTAAAATATTATATGAAATTATTCAGCATATGTTAATAAAGGATGGCTCTCCCCCTTCACCTCCATTTGAGGAATTTGCCTGTTTAAAACCTATTAAAAACTATCAAACACGTCATGCATCGGTAATGCTTACTTTTGATGCAGTTATAGATTGTATTAAACAAATTGAAGAAAAAATGAATGGCTAAACAACACGTCAAAACAAATAAAAAACACACAAGAAACTATACAGGACCTTGGCAGAAAACACCTGGACGATTACTTGGTATTGGACTCATACGTTTTTACCAAATAACTCTATCTAGCTTTATAGGTATTCATTGTCGTCACAGACCAACCTGTTCAGAATATACCTACGAAGCAATTGCGCGCCATGGTTTATGGGCAGGCGCATGGATGGGACTTTTTCGTCTTATACGTTGTTGTCCTTTTGGAACAACTGGCTTTGATCCAGTACCAACCTCTATTGAAAATTCCTACAAGCCTTGGTACTATTGGAAAATTTCTATTAAACGTAATAAATAATTCTTTCTTTTTTAACGCATAATGCATAAAAAAGAATTGATGAATCAGCTTATTAGCTTTAATTGATTATTGCTAAATGTTCACGAAACCATCTGCATTCGTTAGCAGAATTGGATTAAAAGGGTTCTTTATGTCTCGCTCTATTTCTCTTTCTTTTCCTGATGGCTCAAAGCGCGATTACCAAACAGAAACAACTGGTTTAGAATTAGCTGAATCTATTTCTAAGTCTCTTGCAAAAAAAGCAGTTGCTTATAGTCTTAATGGAGTTATTAGAGATCTTTCAGACCCATTAGAACAATCTGGACAAGTAGAAATCATCACCCGCGATGATCCACGCGCTCTTGAATTAATACGCCACGATTGCGCGCATGTTTTAGCTGAAGCAGTACAAGAGCTTTTTCCGGAAACACAAGTGACAATCGGCCCTGTTATTGAAAATGGTTTTTATTATGATTTTGCACGTAAACAACCTTTTACATTAGATGATCTGATTACTATTGAAAAAAAAATGCGTGAAATTATTCAACGCAATAAACCTTTTAGAAAAGAAATTTGGTCTCGTGAAAAAGCTAAAAAGATCTTTTCTGAAAAAAATGAACTCTATAAAGTCGAGCTTATTGATGCTATCCCTGATGATCAAGATTTGAAAGTCTATTATCAGGGCGACTGGTTTGATCTTTGCCGTGGCCCCCATATGCAATCTACTGGCCAAATTGGTAATGCATTTAAATTGATGAAAGTTGCAGGCGCTTATTGGCGTGGTGATGCCAATAATCCTATGTTAACGAGAATTTATGGTACAGCATTTACTAATGAAAATGACTTAAAAGCCTATCTTCATATGCTAGAAGAAGCCGAAAAACGGGATCATCGCCGTTTAGGACGAGAAATGGATTTATTCCACTTTCAGGAAGAAAGCCCAGGAATGATTTTTTGGCACCCAAAAGGTTGGAAAATGTTCCAAAATTTGATCAGTTACATGCGTCGTCGTCTCGACAATCATAAATATGCTGAAGTTCAGGCACCACAAGTTCTTGATAAGTCACTCTGGGAAATATCAGGTCACTGGGGATGGTATAAAGAAAATATGTTTAAAACAATTCCAGCTGCCGATGACTGGAATGATGAATATACTTACGCTCTAAAACCAATGAATTGTCCCGGCCATGTACAGATCTTTAAACACGGTTTAAAATCCTATCGTGATTTACCCGTTAGACTAGCTGAATTTGGCCTTGTTCATCGTTACGAGCCTTCAGGTTCTTTACATGGACTTATGCGAGTACGTAGCTTTACACAAGATGATGCACATATTTTTTGTACTGAAGAACAATTAGCTGATGAATGCCTTAGTATCAATGATTTGATTTTATCAACCTACGCAGATTTTGGTTTTAAAGAAATCAGTCTTAAGCTCTCAACGCGACCAGAAAAACGTGTTGGCTCAGATGAATTATGGGACCATGCTGAAAATATCATGACATCTGTTCTTAAAACTATTGAAGAAAAATCTTCAGGATGTGTTAAAATAAGCATTCTTCCTGGTGAAGGTGCATTTTATGGACCCAAATTTGAATATACACTAACAGATGCTATTGGCCGCGAGTGGCAATGTGGAACGACACAAGTAGATTTTAATCTACCTGAACGCTTTGGAGCATTTTACATTGATAAGGATTCAGAAAAACGCCAACCTGTTATGATCCACCGAGCTATTTTTGGTTCAATGGAGCGTTTTCTAGGTATATTAATTGAGAACTTTGCTGGTCACATACCATTCTGGCTTGCACCTCAACAGATTGTTGTGGCGACGATTACGTCCGATGCGAATGAATATGCAAAAAAAATAACAAAAAAACTCAAAGCTCTTGGTCTTTTAGCAAAACTAGATTCCCGCAACGAGAAAATTAACTACAAAATACGCGAACACTCTTTACAAAAAGTTCCTGTAATTTTGGTATGTGGCAAACAGGAAGCTCAAACAAATAGTGTTAATATGCGCCGTTTAGGAAGTATAGAGCAAACCTTTTTACCTGTAGAAAAAGTATTTGCGCAATTGCTAGATGAAGCAACACCACCAGATTTACGTTGTTAATCAACGCTTAATATCATAAAATAAAAATACTATATAATAGGTTGTTATTATCGAGCTTTGTCAAGAATACGTTTGCACTCAATTAACTCAAAGAGCACTTCCTGTAATAAGGCTTTATCAGTTTTATCTCGGTAATTATTTATAGTCCCCAAAGTAGCTTCTCCCTCATTCTTCATAAAACCCAAAAGCCCAAATGCTATTTTTTTTGGCTTAGCTGGCACAGATTCAGATTCTTGTTCTGCACATTTTTTTTCTATTAAAATATTCATAGCATTAAGATCACCTTTGCCAAGGTCAACAACAAAAGAAGCCCCCTTCTCTTTTAAAATACGTTGCACACCTTTTATAGTATAACCTTGTCCGTAAAGTAATTGTTTTATACCATTGAGCAAATCGATATCATTAGGGCGATAATAACGACGCCTCCCCCCACGCTTCAATGGTTTAATCTGAGGAAACCTTGTTTCCCAGAATCTTAATACATGCTGTGGAATCCCCAATAAATCAGCTACTTCACTAATTGTGCGAAAAGCATCGGGGCTTTTATCCATTTTATAATACCTCACCTAAAATTATATCAATATTTTACAGTTACTGATCAACTTCATACTGAGACTAATCACAATATAAAATCTCTCCAATAAGAAACTCTTCGCTTAAAATATAAGAGAAAAGAGTCTAATAAATGTAAAACTCTTTAACAAAGAACAAACATCTTAATATTGTCTATTAATATAAAATTATTTTTTCTTTGCGCGATGCGTATCCAAAATTCTTTTCTTGAGCACATTTGCAGCCTTGAATGTTACCACACGCCGTGGTGGAATCGATGCTTCAACGCCTGTTTTTGGATTGCGTCCAACTCGTTCACTTTTATCACGAACTTGAAAAGTTGCAAAAGAAGATAATTTAACCATTTCACCTCTGACGAGTGAATTGCATATTTCATCCAAGACTAACTCAACTAAATCGGCTGATTCAGTATGTGACAAGCCTACTTTTCTGCAAACCGCGCCAGCCAAATCTGCACGTGTTACTGTCTTACTTGTCATTATTCACCTATTAAATATTAAAAATTACGAAGAAATTTATACGTTTTATTTAAATATCGTCAAGCTGCTATAGCTTACCAGCGGATAAGAATTGCTCCCCATGTAAAACCTCCACCCATAGCCTCTAGCATAATAAGATCTCCTTTTTTAATCCTTCCATCTTGAACAGCAGTCGCTAAAGCTAACGGTACCGATCCTGCAGATGTATTACCATGCTGATCAATAGTAATAACAATCTGATCTTTGGTGATTCCTAGCTTTTTAGCTGATGCTTCAATAATACGTCTATTAGCTTGATGAGGTACAAACCAATCTAATTGAGAAGGTTTCATCCCAACTGCTGCAAAACAATCATCAACTACATCAGTTATCATACTAACTGCATGTTTAAAAACTTCCCGTCCATCCATGCGTAAATAACCTGTTGTTTGTGTTGTTGAAGGGCCACCATCAACATACAACTTATCTGCATATTCACCATCAGAACGCAATTTAGCCGATAATATACCAGAATCAGCGGAAGTGCCTTCAAATTCTTGCGCTTCTAAAATAGCTGCACCTGAACCATCGCCAAATAAAACACATGTTGTACGATCTTGCCAATCTAAAATTCGAGAAAATGTGTCAGATCCAATCACCAAAATCCTTTTTGCTACTCCACAGCGCAAATAAGCATCTCCCGTTACCAATGCAAAAATAAAACCAGAACAAACAGCTTGAATATCAAAAGCAAAGCCATGTTTCATTCCCAAAGCATGCTGAATTTCAACAGCAGAAGCAGGAAAAGTACGGTTAGGTGTTGAAGTTGCTAAAATAATACAATCAATATCCTTCACCGTCATACCAGCATTTTTCAAAGCGTCTTGTGCAGCTTGTACTCCTAAAGAAACAGTAGTTTCATTACTATCAGCAATATAACGTTGATGAATTCCTGTGCGTTGAACAATCCACGAATCAGATGTTTCAACCAACTTTGTAATCTCATCATTCGATACGTTTTTTTTTGGTAAGGCACTTCCCACACTACACAGAACTGATCGAATCATGTTGCCTTAACCTTCTCCTCTATACTGCAAATATCTATCATACTACCTCCATATTTGTCCCAGCTTCATCTTCATTACCTAAAAATAATTCTTTGCTTTCATGAAAGAGGCGTAAATCTGTAGCTATTTCTTTTAAGATCCCATTACTTACCATTTCATAACCAACACGAATAGCAGAAGCGAAACCGTTAGCATTAGCACCACCATGGCTTTTGATAACAACACCATTTAAACCTAAAAGGACACCACCATTAACCCTATATGGATTCATTTTATGTTTTAATTTACGAAAAGCACTTCGTGATAAAAAATACCCAATATATGAAAAAATAGAACTACGCATAGCAATATTTAAGGTTTCAGCCATCTGCCGAGCAGTTCCTTCTGCAACTTTTAAAGCAATATTACCGGAAAATCCCTCAGTGACAACAACATCAACGATTCCTTTTCCAATATCATTTCCTTCAACAAATCCCTTATATTCTAAGCTATCTAATTGTACTTTACGTAACATCATCCCCGCTTTTTTTATTGCATCCAAGCCTTTGACTTCTTCAACCCCCACATTTAATAAACCAACGCTTGGCTTTTCAATATGATATAAAGCACGGAACATTCCAGCACCCATAACTGCTAAATCAACCAATTGACTAGCAGATGCTCCAATTGTTGCGCCAATGTCCAAAACAATACTTTCACTACGAAGAGTTGGCCAAATACCAGCAATACCAGGACGTTCAGCTTCTGCCATCATTTTTAAACAAAAATAAGACATTGCCATGAGAGCACCAGTATTACCAGCGGAAACGCAAGCATCAGCTTTGCCATTTTTTACGGACTCAATCGCATGCCACATTGATGATTTCCCACGCCCATTACGAAGTGCTTGGCTAGGTTTTTCATCCATACGCGTATAACCTTCCGTAGGATAAAAACAGGACACAGCAACCAAATGAGGGTATTTTTTTAAAATCGGTTCAACAACTTTATCTATCCCATAAAACAAAAAATGAATATTTGGCAAATATTTCTGAGCAATTGCAGCTCCTGCAAGAGTAATTTCTGGACCATAATCACCACCCATTACATCCACAGCAATTTTAATCACGCTTGCTTACCCTATATCTTTAAATTTAAATTGCGACGGTTTGCTATTAAACAATTATAAAAATCATCGCTACAATTTCTTTCCAGAAGATACTGTTTTTATACAAGTATACAACAGATAATTTATATGTTTACAATCACTTCCACTCTTTTAAAACAAAAAATGGTGACGAATTTTGTTTAATTTTTTCTAAATTTTTGATCGTATCTAGATTAACGCCTTTTTTACGTGGATATTGATTAATTGATAATTCTAAAAATTCTTCCATAACTGCACCAATATCAATTTTATCTCCACAAAACACTTCTGGTATATCTGATCCTTCCACATCTAAAAATAATTCACCCGTACCCTCTGATATTTTAGGCTTAACTAAATTCGAGTCTTCAGGAACAAAAACAATGTTAATATTTTCACGAATAATATCTTCCAGCGGCTCTAATGTAATAACGCACGATTGTATTATATGTGCTTGTAATAAACCTTTTACACGTACTCCACGTTTTTTCCATGGTAAAATACAAAATTCTCCCTCAAAAAATTTTACATCAACTAAACCGTGATTCTTAGCTAAAGATGCACATTCCTGCTGATCTGCACAAATATGAACTTTTATTCCTTTTGTAGGTAATGAGCGCACTGATACTGGATAAGTTAAAGCAAATTCCATTTGAGAAATATTTGAAATAGTCATTAGCGACTCCAAAATATAAAAAAGAATATATTATACTGCACCTTCTGTTTGACCAGATTATATTTTATGAATTTTTTTCTTTTCTAAAGAAACTCTATATGGCATTATAATCAAGAAAAGCTATCGTAAGATATGGTGAATAATCATTAAATCAAAAATTTAAGAAAGACTTGAGATCACCTTTTCATCATATATTACTAAGTGTAAAATGGAGATATCATTGTTTCAAATACCCCACACAGTAAACACTAAACGCAAATTACTGATGAGCCTCTCAATAGTAAGTATAATAGGAATAGCAGGTTGCAATCCACTTAGTTATTTAAACTCAAGTCAAATATATAATTCCCTTAATTCAAGCCAAATATATAAAGAAGGTTATATTCTTGATCAAAATGCTCTTGATTCTATCTCTATTGGCTCAAGTCAAGAGCAAGTTCTTTTAGCTTTAGGATCTCCTTCTCTGAAAACGCAATATAATAATGAAGTTTTCTATTATATTTCACAAACTCGATACCGAAAAATGCAATTTATGAAAACCAAAATTACTGATCGCAAAGTTTTGGCAATCTACTTTAACAAAGATCGTCAAGTTACAAAAATAGCTAACTACGGTTTACAAGATGGGAAAATTTTTGATTTTATCACACAAACAACACCAACTGGTGGTAATGATCAACCATTTTTAATTCAACTTATCAAGGGTGCTCCAGACCCTACTGATGATCCAGTTATTAACCGCTAGTTTTTAATGTTCAATTAAAATCCCGATAATATCGGGATTTTTTGACAAGTTTATTGGCACATTTCCTTTGCTATACTGTCAAGGACTGCGTTTACAAGCCTTGGTTCATCATTGTCAAAGAAAGCCTTAGCTATATCAATATATTCATTCAGAATGACAGCAATAGGCACACCTTTGCGGTTGATTAATTCCCATAAACCCGCACGCAAAATTGCTCGTAATGTAGAATCAAGACGTGAAAGCGCCCATTCTTCAGAAAGTTGTTGATGAAGCATAGGATCAAGTTGCTTTTGATCTCTTACAACTCCAACAATAATAGAGCGAAACCATTGAAAATCAGCATCAAGATATTGGTTACCGTCAATATCTTTTCCTAAACGATAAGCCTTATATTCAGCTATTACTTCCATAGCACCAATGCCAACCATATCCATTTGATAAAGCGCTTGTACAGCAGCGAGTCTTGCTGCCCCTCGTTTATTAGCTAAGCGTAGAGAGTCCTTGCCTTTTACATCATCCATATTTAATGATTATCTCCAAATTTTTTCTTTAGAGCAATCATACATAAAGCGGCTTTAGCAGCAAAACCACCTTTATTTTTTTCATCATTTCTTACACGTTCCCATGCTTGTAATTCATTTTCAACAGTCAAAATTCCATTGCCAATAGCTAATTGTTGATAAACGGTTAAATCCATCAATGCGCGACAAGAATTATCAGCTACGATTTCAAAATGATATGTTTCTCCCCGAATAACACAACCAAGCGCTATATAACCATCGTAGTATATTTCATTATTTTTTTCAGCTAGAGTTATTGCATAAGGAATTTCTAATGCGCCAGGAACTGTTATGATATCATAACTCACTTCAGCTTTTTGCAAAACACTCACCGCACCCGCAAGAAGAGAATCGGAAATTTCATCATAAAAACGCGCTTCAACAATTAAAACACGCAACTTTTTATGCCTATTTCTTGTCATGTGGCTCCTATCAGAAAAACAAAGGAACTTGAAATTATTGTAATCTCAAGTTTTTAAAAAAACAAAACAATTTTACGACTTATTCATTTTAAAATCTGAAAGTCTAGCTACATAACGAGCCAATTGATCAACTTCCAAGTTCACCTGATCTCCAACATCAGCTTGCCCCCAAGTTGTCATTTCAAGTGTATGACGAATAATAAGAACATCAAAAATATTATTTTCAACATAATTAACAGTCAATGATGTTCCGTTAAGTGCAATAGAACCTTTTTCTGCAATAAATGAAGCTAATTGCATTGGAACCTGCAAACGAAAACGAGTTGCACCACCTTCATTTTTTTTCTCAATAATCTCAGCCAGGCCATCGATATGGCCAAAAACTAAATGTCCTCCCATTTCGTCACCAAGTCGTAGTGAGCGCTCTAAATTAATAAGAGTTCCTTTTGTCCATTGTGCAAGATTAGTTAAACGCAATGCCTCTTCCCATGCTTCAACAATAAACCAATGAGAATCTGTAGGTTTTAATGCGCGTTCAACAATTGTTAAACAAATACCTGAACATGCAATTGATGCACCTATTTCTAAACTCTCCACATCATAATGAGTAGAAATATTTAAACGCATTCCCTGTTTTAAAAGTTGAATATCTTCAATGCAACCAACATCCGTTACGATCCCTGTGAACATAATATCTTACGTCTCCATTTATACAAACGATCATTCCCCAACATTCTCATTTCAACTTTATTAAATTCTGAAAGATAAGATTGAAAATGAGGAGCCTTAATTCGATCTTTCCCTAAAATAATCGGCGCATAAAAACATATTAAACAATCTACACAACCGGCATCTAAAAATATTTTTCCTGTCTTTGCTCCTCCCTCAAGTAAAACACTATTGATTTTACGCTGATAAAGTAACTGTAAAATAGCAAAAGGTGATAACAAATTATTGTTAGTATCCACTGAACATATGGTTATACCACATTGTTCTAAAGCTATTTTTTTTCTTTTTTTCAAAGAACCTGTACTACAAATAACCCATGTAGGGATATTCGCTGCTGTTTGAACGACTTTTGCATCAAGAGGAATGCGTAAATCTTTATCCAAAATAACACGTATAGGTGAACGCATTTCAAGTCCTGGCAAACGACAATCTAATTGTGGATCATCTGCTAATATAGTGCCAATACCAACCATAATAACATTATTTTGGGCACGCAAAATATGAGTTTGTGTACGAGAAATTTCTCCACTAACCCTTACACTCCCTTGCCCTTTTTTGCCTATGCCATTATCTGCAGAAATAGCCATTTTCAAAGTAACTTCACAGCGCTGCAACTTCTTTACACATAAATAAGCACTTAATGTTTCAAAAGCCTCTTCAGCTAAAACCCCTTCAACAACTTCAATACCTGCTGCGCGTAAGAGAGCAATACCACAACCATAAACTCGCTGATCCGGATCAGAAAGAGCAATGACAACTCGAGTAATACCTGAATTAATAAGTGCATTAACACATGGTGAAGTTTCTCCATAGTGTGAACATGGCTCTAAAGTAACGTAAGCAGTCGCGCCACAAGCCAAAGGGCCTGCCATAAGTAAAGCTTGCACTTCAGCATGAGGTCTCCCCTGAATAGCAGTTACGCCATAACCAATAATAGACGCACCTGCCCCTTTATTTTGTACAATTAACGCACCGACAGAAGGATTTTCACCCGTAAGACCAATATGACGTTCTGCTAAACGAATAGCAGCAGCCATAAATCGCTTATCTTGTTCTGCTTTATTCATCAAAACCAGATTCTATATCTGTTGCGTCTTTTGATAATTCATCTATCACATTATGAAAATCACTTGCGTTACGGAAATCACGATATACAGAAGCGAAACGAATATAAGCGATATCATCAATACCTTTTAAAGATTCCAGTACAAGATGACCAATTTTTTCTGAAGAAATCTCAGGTTCTCCTAAACTCTCAAGCTGTCGCACGATACCGGAAATTGCCTGTTCAATATGCTCAGAATCAATATCACGTTTACGTATTGCTAGATTAACCGACCGCATTAATTTATCACGATCGAACAACTCACACCGACCACTTTTTTTGAGAACAAAAAGCTCACGTAGCTGGACACGTTCAAAAGTTGTAAAACGACCACCACAAACGGAACATACACGCCGACGACGGATAACTGTTGCCTCTTCCGTAGGACGTGAATCCTTAACCTGTGTATTTTCACATTGGCAATAAGGGCACCGCATCTTTTTTATACCTCAACAAGAACTTAAATAAGAATAAAGAGGAAATTCACTTGTCATATCATGTACCTTCTTTTTGACAGCTCTTTCAACTGAAGTATTCTCTCCATCATTTCGTGCCAAGCTAAGATTATCAAGAACCTCTGCAATAAAATTTCCAATCTGAGTAAACTCACGTTCTGAAAAACCACGTGTTGTTGCAGCAGGTGTACCCAAACGAATCCCTGAAGTTATTGATGGTTTCTCGGGATCAAAGGGAATACTATTTTTGTTGCAAATAATATTAGCACGGCCCAAAGCTTGTTCTGCACTCTTTCCTGTTATATTTTTAGAACGCAAATCGACTAAAAATAAATGATTATCTGTACCACCAGAAACAATATTAAAACCATTATTTTTTGAGCTTTCTGCTAAAGTTTTAGCATTAATAACTACATTAGCAATATAGTCTTTAAAAGCAGGTTGCAAAGCCTCTCCCAACGCAACAGCCTTAGCTGCAATAACATGCATTAAAGGGCCACCTTGAAGACCTGGAAAAACTGCCATGTTAATTTTTTTGGCTAAGGCTTCATCATTTGTCAATATCATACCACCACGGGGACCACGCAACGATTTATGCGTTGTTGTAGTGACAACATGAGCATATGGTACAGGTGAAGGATGAGCATTTCCAGCAACTAAACCCGCAATATGAGCCATATCAACCATCAAATACGCTCCAATTTCATCTGCAATTTCACGGAACAATTTCCAATTCCATAAGCGCGAATAGGCTGTGCCACCTGCTAAAATAAGCTTTGGTTTATGCTTTTTTGCTAAACGCTCTATTTCCTCCATATCCAGAAGTTGATCTTCTTGACGAACACCATAAGAAACAACATTAAACCATTTGCCTGACATATTAACAGATGAACCATGGGTGAGATGGCCACCAGAATTCAAATCCAGCCCCATAAATGTATCACCAGGCTGGAGCAGAGCTAAAAATACAGCCTGATTCATTTGGCTACCAGAATTAGGCTGCACATTTACAAAAGCTGCACCAAAAAGCTTTTTTGCTCGCTCAATTGCTAATTCTTCAACTAAATCAACAAAATGACAACCACCATAATAACGCTTTCCTGGATAACCTTCTGCATACTTATTGGTTAAAATTGATCCCTGAGCTTCAAGAACTGCCCTTGAAACAATATTTTCTGAGGCGATCAATTCAATCTCATGGCGCTGCCGTCCAAGCTCACCACTGATTGCATCAAAAACCACAGAATCAGTAACTTGTAAACTATCATTAAAAAAACACTTCCGCAGATCATTTGCTTGCTTGGTCATAAACATGTCCTAATATTAGAAATTAAGGTAATAGAAGGTAACACAGCAAATCTTATAGACAAAATCTTTTAAATTTAATTTCAAAAACTGTAAATACAGCAAAAGTTCAGTCTATATCTTTATTTTTGTAATAATAAAATCCTATCTTCAAAAAAATAAATGACAAACAAATTACATTCTAAAACTTATATTACGTAATGTTATTATACTCTTTTCAAACAAGAAAATAATAAGCTTGCAGTTCTAAAATATCCAATTATTTAATTGAATAGAATACTAAAAATGGGATCTAACAGTAAAAATTAAATTTAAGGATAATAGATGGCAACAAAAATTTTTATTGATGGTGAACATGGAACAACCGGACTGCAAATACAAAAGCGATTGGCGAAACGTTCTGATTTAGAATTGCTATCTATCCCTCACAAAGATCGCCATAAGCTTGATTCTCGAAAAGACTACCTTAATCAAGCTGACATTGTTATTTTATGTCTTCCGGATGAAGCCGCACAGGAAACTGTTAACCTCCTTAAAAATAATAAAAAAATTAGAATTATTGATAGCTCAACAGCGCATCGCACTGCTGCAGACTGGGTTTATGGCTTTCCTGAAATGACAACAGGACAAAAAAAACGTATCCAAGAAGCGCACTATGTTGCAAATCCTGGATGTTATCCAACCGGCGCAATTAGTTTGATTCGACCATTACGTGAAGCAGGTTTAATAGACTCTGATTACCCAATATCAATTAATGCTATATCTGGCTACACAGGCGGTGGCAAACAATTAATTGCTCAAATGGAAAATCAATCTAAAAAAGATTCTCTGAAAGAAAACTATTTTATTTATGGTCTAAATCTTAATCATAAACATATTCCCGAAATCAAAATTCATGGGCAAATTAGCCAAACACCTATTTTTGTGCCAAGTGTTGGCCGTTTTCCTCAAGGAATGATTGTTAATATTCCCCTACATCGCACCTTATTTACAAAATCAGTTAACTGTTCTGATCTTCGTGAAATTTTTCATGTCCATTACAATAAACAAAATACAATATCTATTGCATCACAAGAAGAAACCGAAATACTAACCAAACTAAACCCAGAATCCTTAGCACATAAAGATAGTATGAAACTTTTTGTTTTTGGCAACGACAATGACGGTATTTTCAATCTTTGCTCTATATTTGATAATCTCGGAAAAGGAGCATCCGGATCCGCTGTTCAAAATCTTGATTTAATGCTTTCAGGCTGAAATTTTTTTAAAAAGTTCTTATTTAAGAACAAGATATGACCCCTTTGTAGCCCGCCAATGAACAACTGAAAAACACAATACTGCTAAAGCAATACTTTGATGAATAAGGCCCCAACTAATTGGCACTTCATTTAACAATGTAATAATACCCAAAAATGCCTGAAAAACTATGATAACAAATAACAAAAATGCACGACGAGCATGCGTTGAGTGAGGATTTCTTTTGCTTACATACAAAACGTGAATAATCGCCATAATAAATAAAAAATAAGCAAAAAAACGATGTACAAATTGCACTGTTAAAGGATTTTCAAATAAACTGAGCCAAACGGGATTATAGTTCAGCAATCCATCAGGTATAATTTGTCCATCCATTAATGGCCATGTATTATAAACCTTGCCTGCATGAAGACCTGCAACTAAAGCACCAAAATAAATCTCAACTAAAATGCAAAAAACAAGCCAACCTGCAAAACGTTGTACAGTTTGATCTGCCGGTTGTTCTAAATATTCTGTAAGACCTCGAGATAAATAAGTAACAAAAATAATCACAAAGCATGCCGTTATTAGATGAATCGCTAAACGATATTGACTAACGCTTGTTAAATTACTTGATCCTAAACCAGAAGCTACCATCCACCAGCCAATAACACCTTGAACAGCAATAAGAACTGGTACGGATACAAGCTGAAGAAGAATATTTTTTTCGATACGCTTAGTTGCCCAAAACCAAATTAAACCGCACAAAGCTAAAAGACCAACCAAACGACCAAGAAAACGATGACCCCATTCCCACCAAAAAATCACTTTAAATGCATTTAAAGTCATATCACGATTGAGTACTTTATACTGTGCTATCTGTTGATATTTTAAGAACTCTTCCTGCCATTGTTCTACACTAATCGGTGGAATTATACCATAAATCGGCTTCCATTCAGTTATTGATAACCCAGATCCTGTCAAACGAGTAGCTCCGCCTATTAAAACAATCGCTAAACAAAGCAATAAAATAGCATAAAGCCATATCTGTATTTGTTTTCGATTTTGTTTTTGTAGTGGCGTCAAAACTATGTCATTCAACCTTTTTATTGTCATTTCTGATTATCTCCAGTTTATCTACAACTACAAAAATGCCCTATAAAACACCAAAGCCCTGCTATAAGATATAATTAGCGCTGTTTTTGCACATTACAACTATGAATTGATACAATAAATATTCTTTGAGAATTTATATATCGTCTGCACTATCCAATTATGTTTACAAAGTAGAACACCACAAACATAATAATCTGTCAATTCTGCAATTTCTTCAAATCTATATTGAGGCTCAACAGTCATCTCTAAAATAATAAAATCATAATCTTTTTTAAGTTCTTGTAATATAATTAAGGGTAGCATTTGAATTTTTTTTGCGCGCTCAGCAATTCATTGTCCCCCACGGAAAAATATCAACTCCCGTATCATAATCATGATAAATAACATCATGCAATTGCTGACATTCTTTTAAAACATCACCCCTGAACATGAGCTCATCGCTTTTTCTATTTGTTGCCAAGAAATATCTACCAACAAGATTATTTTATATTCCTTGATAAGAAGAGATAATTTTTCTGCTATTCTTGCAACTTCTGGTCAGATGATTGAAAAAACTGTTGAAACACATAATTTAAGCAAACTGATAATTTTTTTATTGCACTCAAAATTTAAGAGCTTCTTTTTGCCTTAAATCAGAAGGTACTACCATTGCTTTTAAAACTTTCTTTCTCTAAGTGTTTTTTGTTACAGAATATTTTTGCAGTAATAGCCCTTCTCCACAAGTGATAAGGATTGAGATTGCTCCTTCACAAAAGTATTAATTTTCTCTCTTAACTGTGTTTTAAAGCTTTCTGCAATGATCCCATCCCAATGAATTTGATCAACAATCTGGGAAATTTTACTTTCTAACTGAGCAAAAAGTTCCTCTATTTCTACCAATCATTACCTTGATTTGACGCAGCCATTAAGCCTAATTGTAAAGCCATATGAGCTTTTTATGTATTCAAAAATCAAGTTTAGTCTTTATAGCTATAACAACAGAATTATCCATTATAAATTAAAGATAATAGAGATTGTTCTTGTTGATACATGATTTTAATAGAAACAATAGATGAATGAAATGTCTTTAAGATATGAAAAGTGTATTTTTATCGTATTTGATCTCGCTTCATGATTTTTTCAGAAAAGTTAGAAAATCAGGTTTCTAAGCCCTGTCAGGTATCTTCAACAGTTTTGCTTCAAAAGAAAGATCAATAAAATCACCTTCGCGTAATAATTGGATATTTTTATAAACTCTTTCACGTCTATATCATAGAAAATTATTCTATCAGAACTTGAATAATTTAGAAAAACCGGTTGAGAAAATAGTAATGGGATAATATTATTTTGTTTATCAGTCGATAATCGATAATAGTATTCTATCAGAAGCGCATAATATAAATGTTAATATTGCTTGGTAAGGTTTTGGATAAACAAAATTCACAATACACAATGTATCGTTATTAAAAAAGCAATAAGAGTTTTTTGCTACATTATGCGCACTAACAATTTTTTATCGTATTTAAAGATTCATTTTTATTTTAACCAGAAAAATATATTACTCTCTTTTATTTAAGAGATAATAGGAACACTCCTCTTAACTACAGCCTATATTCGACTACAGCCTATATTCGTTCAAGATAAGAAAATATAAAAACTTTTTATTTACGATAACTTTAGTACATATTTTGTTTTATATAATTCAATCGTTTTCTTGCCTCAGCAGTAAGCATTGCTTTAATAGTAATAGAGCCATCATCGTTGCTTTTTTGTTCTATTTGACCAGAGTTCTTATAGAACCAATCAATAATCCTCATTTCATCAGGCTTTAAAATCAACTCAACACTTTGTATATCCCCAAAAATCTTCTTTTCAATAAGTGCTAACAATTGACTTAAACCTTTACCAGTAAGGGCTGATATCATCAGTGCAGAATTTAACATTTTTTTTGAATTTGTCTGCAAAACGCCCAATGCGTGTTGATCTAACGTATCAATTTTATTCCAAATTTCCACGATATGATCCGTGTCATTAATATCAACACCAAGATCTGAAAGTATTTCAAAAACATCTTGAGCGTGAGCGTAATGATCAGGATCGGATACATCTCTTACATGAAGAATTAAATCAGCTTCTATCACTTCTTCAAGGGTTGCTCTAAAAGCTGCAATTAAATGTGTTGGTAAATTAGATATAAAACCTACAGTATCAGATAAAAGAACTGTTTGCCCATGAGGTAGAACAATTTTACGTAAAGTGGGATCAAGAGTTGCAAATAGCATATCCTCTGCCAATACATTAGAATCACTTAAATGGTTAAAAAGTGTTGACTTCCCCGCATTTGTGTATCCTACCAAAGCAATAACAGGATGAGGTATCCTTTTTCTTTTAGCTCTGTGAAGAGCACGTGTTTTAACAACAGTTTCTAATTCGCGACGAATACTAATAATTTTATTTTGCAAAAGACGTCTATCTGCTTCAATTTGAGTTTCACCAGGACCACCCAAAAAGCCAGTACCACCACGTTGCCTCTCCAAATGTGTCCAACTACGAACAAGCCTACTTTTTTGATAAGATAAATGAGCCAATTCTACTTGTAGGACCCCTTCCTTTGTTCGCGCCCGATCACCAAAAATTTCAAGAATCAAAGCTGTTCTATCAATAACCTTACAATTCCATAATTTTTCCAAATTACGCTGCTGCACTGGTGTTAGAAAATGATCAACAATCGAAAGCATAATATGATGCTCATTTATATAATGAGCAAATTCATTCGCCTTACCTATCCTAAACAAAGTTGAAGAACATGGCTTAGCAATATTGATAATTTCATAATGAACAACATTCAATTTAATAGCACGTGCTAATCCTAACGCTTCTCTTATTCGAGAATCTACTGAGCGTTCATTGAAAGTCTTTTTCTGCTTGTATCCATCAGAACAGATCGGTACAAAAATAGCAACACGCATCTGCTGCTCAATCTGTGAAATAAACTTCCCAGATTTCTTATTTTTACATATCATGACAACTTAAAAATTATAAAAAGGATAAAAGATATACAATACTGTAGGCTGTTTACTGATCATCTTCATTTTCGAACAGCTGTACAGATTGCCCGGGCATAATTGTAGAAATAGCATGTTTATAGACTAACTGCACATGCCCATCACGGCGTAGAAGGATACAAAAGCTGTCAAATGATGCAACAATACCTGTCAGCTTAACACCATTTACAAGAAAAATTGTAAGAGAAATTTTTTGCTTACAAACTGTATTTAAAAAAATATCTTGCAGGTGTTGTGATCGTTCTGCCATTATTTTTACACCTTGTGTTGTGAAATGCATAAATATTTATCACAATATTTTTTAATATATATTGACTGAAAGTACTAACTTGTCAATGTATCGGTACTAAAAATTTTATAAGATATTATCTTATATTACATCGAATATAATATTTATGAATTATGAGCATAAATATTAGCAAATTCAGATACAAAGTATGATAACTTTTTAGCACTTACTTGGCGTTAATAAATATTATTTAAAGATTCACTTTACTATTTTTCAATAAAATTTTCAGTAAAAATACGATATTTTTTAACTGAAAGAATAACAACCATGTTTATTTTATAAGGAATAAACGATTAGACTATCTAATTTAGAAATATAGTACTTTGATTATGTCTTCTTATTATAAAAGAAATTAATGTGCTTCAGAAATTTCTCCTCAATACAAATATCGCATTATAATATTATTTTTTGTATATCGACATACTCATTACGTTTTGCAACAATCTCTAGAACATTATTTTAAATACAATTTCTATTAAATTGCTCCCAATTAAATGCGCTAAATTTGTAATATTTTCTATCAATTTAAATTATCTATAGATAGTTCCATTACAGTTATAATTTTATATGATATTGTTTTTAATATGTTTTTTATTGTTTTTTAGCATAAAACAAAAGCCGCGTTAACTTTATCTTGATAAGTTTTTAAATTTTTCCTTAAACATATTCCTTTCTAAACAATTAACGGTTAGTATATAGAAATATCTGGATAAGGGCGTATTCCTTTTCCATCTGTAAGAGTATGAGGCGAGTATGGCACGCAGAACCAAATTGCAAACATTTGAAATCGAAGTCGAAGAAGCTCTTGAAAAAGCAATGAACTTTGACTTTGATAACGCAGAGATCGAAGAAATAATATCAAGTGACTCTGAAAATCTAATTAATGTAGATGATTTGATTCAAAAAATTGCAACTTCAGAAGAAGAAATCCTTTCTGAAAATGAAACTTCAGTTCTCACCTCATCTAATATTCATGATAATGCTGTTGTTGATGAATCAGTTGCTGAATTACTTTTTGGTCAAAAACCGATTCATGAGCTTTCAGGTGGAACTGTACGTGGTACACTATTACCTACACAACCTCTCCCTGCTAATGATGATATAACAGTACCTTTCAATTTCAAATCATTAAAACAAAATGGTGCTTCTCGAATTTATTGGAGCACGACAGCTCTCAGTGCTCTATGGGCAACAGGTGGTGCTTTTATTGCTCATAAACTAGCTCCTTCTGGTCTAAGCTCTTTAGCAAATATAATTACTTTTATTACATCCCCCCTCGGATTAGCTGTAGCGGCAGGAACTACAATTCCTATCCTTATGTCTTGGGGAGTTACCCAACTTATAAAACGTTCAAATGAATTGCGTAATATTGCCATTCTTATGACCAATGCTGCACAACGCCTTAGCGAACCACAGAATATTTCTGAAAAACAAGCAATTGCTATAAGTCAAACTCTTCGTAAAGAAGTAGCTGCGATGAATGAAGGAATCGAACGCACCCTCGGCCGTGCTGTTGAACTCGAAGCTATCATTCAAAGTGAAGTTCATAATCTTGAACGAGCCTATTCTGAAAATGAATCACGTATTTATACCTTAATTAAGGAGTTAAATAATGAACGTACAGCAATCTTGAATCATGCTGATCGCGTACAAACAGTAATCAAAGGAACACAAGAGCAACTGAGTGATGAATTTGACTTAGCTACTTCCAAAATTGCAACCAATGTTGAGAAACTTGCGCAAACTCTTACCCAAACCTTACAACAACAAGGGGAAGATCTTGTTAAAAAGCTCTCTTACGCAGGTGATGGTGTAACAAATCAACTCTTTGAACAATTTAATGAAACAACATTACAAGTTCAGCAGAAAAATACAGAATTTTTTCATGTATTAGGAAAAACCTTTGATACTTTTGCAGAGCGTTTTGATAATAATGAAAAACAATTAGAAAAAACTTTCGATGAAACAGCTGCTAAAGCTGAATTGCATATTGCTAAGCTTGCAACGCGTATACAAACTGCAACAGACCAAACTTTATATAGTGTTGATGAGAAATTTAAAACATTAGATGAAGCAATTATTGACCGTAATAATCAATCATTACAAGATTTTGATGAAAAAATTAAGCAGCTTGATCAACAAGCATATAAACTCTCTTCTAAATTTGATAATATCACCTCAGAAGCAATTGAAGCGTTTGGAAATCGCCTAGTAAACGTTGACTTATCTCTTAAAGAACACAGTGATACCATTATCGAATCCTTCGTTGCACGTAGTAAAGAATTAGAAAACAACGCTGAAAAGCTTGGTAACTTTCTGGAAGCTCATGCCTCTCAAATCAACGTAAATCTTAAAGAAATAACTACTGATATTAGTAATGTATTTACAAACGGACATGATCAGATTTTTTCTGCAGTTGATGCAAGCAAAAAAGTTTTACAAGAAGAAATCAAAAATGTCGATAATGCAATTATAGACATAATAAATGAGCGCTCGCAAGACTTTAAAACACAAATCGCTAATCAAAGAGATGTCATGGCGAGCATGTTGGACAGCGAAAACAATAAAATTGCTGACACATTAAAAGATCAAATTGATGTATTGACCAAAAATGTTTCAGATGTTGAAAAGACGTTGAGTCAAAATATTCAAATTGTTGATCAACATGCTAAAGATCATGCTAATAACATAATTCAGTGTACAGAAAAACTACAAGAATCCATCACACAAAGCTGTGATACAACTAAAAATGCTTTAGAAGAACAAATTAAAAATATTGATATACGTGCCGATGCTCTTCGTGATTCCTTAGCTATCAATAGTTTTGCTCTTAATGAAGTTCTTGCAGATCAAGCGCGCACACTTGAGCAACGTATGGAAACAATTCATAATATCATCGCTAAAAGCGATATACATGTTGATATGGCATTAAAACAACAAGCAGACTTAGTCGAAAATGCAATTACTAATAATAACAAAGCCGTTACTGAAACCGTTCAAAACCATATAAAAAATCTTGAAGGACATACTGATCTCCTTAAGAACACTCTTTCTCAATCACATGATGTATTCCTTGATACTCTTCAGACACGCGTAGGATTATTCGACGAAAATTTGGAAAGTCGTGCACGTCAAGTTTTTGAACGTGCCGCTACATTGGAAGAAACGTTATCCGAAAAACTTGAGAAAGTATGTGAAACCATCGACATGCAAACATCTACTTTTGAAGAACGATCCAATAACCTAAAAAAATCTATAGTCCTTAATAATGAACATAATCAAGCAATCCAAAAAGCACTAGAAGAAAGTGCAGATAACATACGTCTCTCATTGGAAAATTCTGTTGATACAGTTACAGATAACGTACAAGAGAAGTTTACCAATATTTCTGAAAAATTAGTATCAATAATAGCTAATGAAACAGAAAAGTCAGAGGCTTCTCTTGCTACTGCTGGTAATCAATTTATTTCATCTTTTGCTGATGTTGTTATCAAAGCAACAAATATTATCTCAGAATCTAGTAACCGTATTGCATTGAATGTTGAACAAACGGTCAATGAAACTAGTGAGAAAGTCATTTCTGCCCTAACTGAGCAGACAGCTCACACTGCAAATGCCTTCACAACAGTAAGTAATGATGCGCAAGCATTGATTAATGAAACAATTCATGCTTCAGCAGAAGCAGTTAATCAATTACTCAGTGAACGTTCTAATGTTCTTCATCAATCGATGTTAGATTTTCAAAATAATTTAAGTCATCAATTAGCTAATGTAAACAATCGCTTAGAAGAAGCAAAAGATGAAACATCCGCGAAAATTTCAGGACATATGGAACAATTAACAGAATTAACAGATTATTTGAATCAAACAGTATACAATACAACTGAAACGGTTAGTAACTTAACCCAGCAAATTGGTGAACAGCTCTCGCTTTCAACACAAGAAGTTGAACAAAGAATTTATGCACAAAATGAATCCTTAGTGAATACTCTTACACAAAAAAATTCCGAAACTATTCAAACTATGGCTACTGTACAAGAAGATCTTATTAAGAATGTGTCAGGTGTCATCGAGCAATTGAACCAATCCATTTATAATATTCATGAAAACAGTAACATTTTGATATCAACGGTTCAAAGCCTTGACGGTCAGTTGAATGAAACTGCTAATAATTTCTTCCATAATACCAATCAAGTAGCAGAATACTTATCAACGTCAAATCAAGAGCTCAATAGCAATGTAGAGACGTTACAAGGACTTTCTCAAAATACATTTGAACAAATTAGTCATATAACAAACAATTTTGGTGAACATGCTAAAACGCTTTCTGAAGCTATTCGCGTTCTTGAGCAATCAGAAAACACACTTAATATAACACTCCAAGAAAAGCAAAATGCACTTTCCGTATTAAGCAATGCCCTTATTTCGAAATCTGATGAGGTTAATCAACTTATAAAACATTACGAAAATGTTCTTAGCTTAACATTTGAACGTGCTGATGAAAATACACGTAACTCGACACATTTAATGCAACGAACACTTCATGAATTGATTAATGAAGCTTCAACACGTTTTTCAGATGCTGCAGAAAATATACGCTTTTCAGCCAATGAAATTCGCTCAGAACTTTCAAAAGTTAATAATGATTTTAATGAAAGTATTCAAAAATTACCAGAAAAAGCGAAAGAAACAACACAGACAATTCGACATGCCTTAAGTGAACAAATTGTAGCATTAAAAGACTTAACGAATATTATGCACAATACTGAAAAAGAACAATCAACACCAACAATATCCCCATCGTTAATGTCAAATAGTGCAACTTCTGGAGTCAATAAAAAAATAGTGCCACCACAGCCTATTGTACAATCAGGACAACACAAAACAAAACAAAATAAATGGGTATCAGACCTTTTAGAAAGAGTCTCACGTGAAGAAATATTATACTCAGAAAAAGATAATAATTTCTCTTCCTCACCAGAAAAAGAAAAGTCTGATTCTATGAATGAATCCCTGAACTCACTAGTAAATAGTATTGTTCAAACCATTAATCATAATGCTGCTGTCGAGTTATGGAATCGTTATAAACGTGGACAAAAAAATATCATAGCTGAACATCTTTATACACCGAATGGAAAAATAATATTTGAAACAATTAGAAAAAAATATCTAAATGATATAGATTTTAAAGATTCAGTTAATCAATATATTTCAGAGTTTGAAAAATTATTACGTGATATATCTCGCAATTCTGGAAATACCCATTTAGCCCGCCAATATTTAACATCAGATACTGGAAAAGTTTATACTATGCTTGCTCATGTAAGTGGACGAATTCAATAAAATAAAAAGAAAGGTGAAAAAGTTTTTCTTTTTCGCCTTTTTTCTTTTTAATTTTATCTATTATATATAATTATATTATACTTTTACTGAAAGCATAATCTATTTAAAATTGTAAAAATTATAGAAATTCTGTCAGAAGGACAAAATAATACTACTAATATTAGTGAACCTATTAATTAATATACTCTCAGAAAGTGGTTTCGTAATCTGGAAAAATTAACCTACCCTTACCTTGTGATATGAAAAGAAATCAGAACCGTAATGGATAAAACTGATTATAAATAGCAACGCTTCTATAAATATAGACTAACTCGGATATTATCAAAATGTCTAAAAAACAAAATAGCAATACTCGTCTGCAACAAACTGAACTTGAAAGCTCAGCACTTTTTTATCACCAACATACGAAGCCTGGAAAACTAGAGATACAAGCAACAAAGCCTTTAGATAATCAACGTGATCTAGCGCTTGCTTATTCTCCAGGCGTTGCTGCGCCATGTCTTGCGATTTATGATGATCCAAAACTTGCATCTCAGTATACTTCTCGTTCTAACTTAGTCGCTGTTATAACAAATGGAACTGCCGTTCTTGGCTTAGGAAATATTGGCCCACTCGCCTCTAAACCGGTTATGGAAGGAAAAGCTGTTCTATTTAAAAAATTTGCAAATATTGATGTTTTTGATATCGAACTTGATGCACCCGATATCACAAAAATGATAGAAACTGTATCTGCATTAGAACCGACATTTGGTGGAATTAATCTTGAAGATATTAAAGCTCCAGAATGCTTTGAAATTGAAGAACAACTTCGTGCTAAAATGAATATTCCGGTTTTCCATGATGATCAACATGGAACTGCTATTATTGTTTGTGCAGCGGTGTTAAACGCTTTAAGTCTTGCTAACAAAAAAATTGAAAATGCAAAAATGGTTTCCTCAGGTGCAGGCGCAGCTGCCTTGGCTTGTATTAACCTTTTAGTCCGTCTTGGAGCAAAAGTAGAAAATATTTGGCTTAGCGATTTAGATGGTGTCGTGTACAAGGGTCGCAAAACACTTATGGATCGTTGGAAAATTAACTACGCACAAAAAACTGATGCGAGAACTCTAGCCGACATCATAGAGAATGCAGATATCTTTTTAGGCCTTTCAGCAGCTGGAGTTTTGAAACCTGAATATTTGAAAAAGATGGCTTCAAAGCCTTTAATTCTAGCACTTGCCAACCCAACACCGGAAATTATGCCAGAAGAAGCAAGTGCAGTACGACCCGATGCGATGATCTGCACAGGGCGTTCCGATTATCCTAATCAGGTTAATAATGTCCTTTGTTTTCCTTATATTTTTCGTGGTGCATTAGATGTTGGTGCAACTGCAATTAATGAAGAAATGAAAATAGCCGCAGTTCATGCGATTGCTGCCCTCGCCCGTGAAGAATCTTCAGATGTTGCAGCATGTGCATATTCAAAAAAGCCACCTAGTTTTGGGCCTGAATACCTCATTCCTTCGCCTTTCGATCCGCGTTTAATACTACGCATTGCCCCTGCTGTCGCTAAAGCAGCAATGGAATCGGGTGTGGCAGTACGGCCGATTGAAGACATGGAGGTCTATAATGATACTCTTAATCGTTTTGTATTCCGTTCTGGTCTTATAATGAAGCCTGTTTTTGCAGCAGCCAAAACAGCAAGATGTAAACGTGTAATCTATGCTGACGGTGAAGATGAACGTGTTCTTCGTGCCGCACAAATTGTTCTTGAAGAACAAACAGCTATTCCTCTTCTTATTGGTCGTCCACATGTGGTAGAGACAAGATTAAAACGCTTTGGTTTAAAAATTCGTCCTGGCATAGATTTTGAAATCACAAATCCAGAAAATGATCCACGTTTTCGTGACTATGTCAATTTATTTCTACATTATACAGGCAGATGTGGAGTTTCACCTGAAGTTGCGAAAACAATCGTAAGAACATCAACTACAGCTATTGCAGCTCTTGCAGTTATGCGTGGTGAAGCTGATGCAATGATTTGTGGTCTAGAAGGACGTTTCGAACGTAATCTTGAATTAATTGAACAAATCATTGGGCTTAATCCAAATGTTAATCATTTTTCTGCCGTTAGTCTCCTTATCTCTACACGTGGTACTCTTTTTCTAACGGATACTTACGTTAATGAAAATCCTTCTGCGGAAGAAGTAGCAGAAATGACAATCCTAGCAGCGCAAGAAATTGAAGCATTTGGTATAAAACCAAAAGCAGCTTTATTATCACACTCAAATTTTGGTTCCAAAAATACAGCAAGCGCGCGCAAAATGCGTCGTGCTACCGAAATCCTTGCTGAATTATATCCAAATTTGGAAGCAGATGGGGAAATGCATGGTGACTCTGCACTTTCCAAAATTCTTCGTGATCGTGTTTTCCCTGCTTCACGCCTTACAAGCGAAGCTAATTTGCTAGTCTTTCCAACACTTGATGCAGCCAATATCACGCTTAATATCGCAAAAAATTTAACAAATGCACTGCATGTAGGCCCTATTTTGATTGGAGCTGCACGTCCCGCACACATTCTAACACCTTCAGTAACTTCACGGGGTGTTGTCAATATGACAGCTCTAGCAGTCCTTGCTGCAAATAGAAAAAATCTTACAATAAAACAAATGAAAACAAAAGATTCTCATGTAGATAAAACTTAAAAGTCTCCTGTAGAAACACTTTAGAAACCAAGCTAAATTTATTGTAAATTCATTTTCAATATTGAAAAGGCAATTCTATTTTGGATTAAGCCTTTTTTTTTAAGATAAAAAAGGTTAGATAGAATCGTAACTGAAGTCTTTTATAAAGCTACTAACATAATAAGGAATCATACATTGTCTTATACTTTTGACAAAGTCGCTGATATTATTGCAGAAATCAGTGAAATTGATCGGAGCATGATTACACCCGAAAGCCATACAATTGATGATTTAGGAATTGATAGTCTTGATTTTCTTGATATTGTTTTTGCCATTGATAAAGCCTTCGGAATTAAAATCCCACTAGAACAGTGGACACAAGAAATCAATGAAGGTTCAGTCGCAACTGAAGAGTACTTTGTTCTTAAAAACCTTTGCACAAAAATTGATGAACTCATTGCTTTAAAACAAGCTAACTAATTTTTTGCTATGCAGAATCATGCTGTATTCATTACTGGTATAGGAATTATAAGCTCTTTAGGTGAAGGAGTTGTTCATCATTGGAATCAATTAAATAACCCTGCAATTAAACCGAACCTTGATTGTACAACTTTCGCACCCTATGCTGTTCATCAATTGACAGAAGTCGATTGGAATCTGCAAATCCCAAAGCGAAGTGACCAACGACAAATGGGAATATGGCAACGCCTTGGTACCTATGCAGCTGGTCTTGCTCTTGATGATGCAGATATGAAAAATGATCATCAGTTAACATCAACAATGGATATGATCGTTGCAGCGAGTGGAGGAGAACGTGACATTACTGTTGATACGCAAATTCTTGCAAAAGCCCGTACAATCACTCATTATGAGCCTATGTTAAATTTAGCCCTTTCGACTGAGCTTCGGCCAACTTTATTTTTATCGCAGCTATCAAATCTTCTAGCTGGGAATATTTCGATTGTTCATAAAATAACCGGTTCTTCTCGTACATTTATGGGTGAAGAAGGAAGTGGACTTTCTGCTATTCAAATTGCTGCTGCACGTATTCGCTCAGGACAAAGCACACACGTACTGGTAGGTGGCTCTTATAATGCACAAAGCTACGATATGCTGTTAGCTCATGAGCTTGGAGGACTTTTAACACGTGGTGAATGGACACCAGTTTGGTCCCGTAAAAAATGCCCTGGTGGTGGATTAATTACTGGCTCTGGTGGTGTTTTTCTTGTTCTTGAAAATGGTGAACAAGCTCAAAAACGCAATGCACGTGTTTATGCTGAAATTAGTCAAATGATTACGAATCAAACAAATAGGACAAAAAATTCCCTTAAAGATACAATTACGTCAATGTTAAAAACAGTAAAGGCTGAAGCTTCATTTACAATTTCAGCAGCCTCAGGTTGTCATAACGCCACAAGAGCAGAACAAAGCGCTCTTGACGATGCTAATATATTTTACCGTGGTATTACGACATTATTTGGCTATATGCGAGAAGCGCAATTTCCTTTAGCGCTTGCATTAGCTGCTATTGCTGTTAGGAAAAAACGTAGCTTTCCCTCTTTGAGTTCTCATGAAAAGCTGTTTTCTGAAGAAATACGTGAAGCATTTATTACAACTATTGGTATAAAAAGAGCTGAAGGAATAGTGCACCTTACCGCTGTCTAAAAGAAAGTTTCTATGATGAAATATAATGATCATCTTGGACGTCCACTTGTAGCAATCACTGGAGCAGGAGTTGTAACATCACTAGGACAAGGAAAACAGGAAAATTGGAACAAATTAATTAATGGTGTTAGTGGCATTCATAAAATCACGCGCTTTCCTGTTGAAGGATTAAATACACATATCGCAGGAACGATTGATTTTCTTGAAGAAAGTACAATCGGTGCTGCAGCTCTTTCCGAAAGATTAGCACATCTTGCTGCAGAAGAGGCTTTAGAACAAGCAAATCTTGACAAAGAAGATTTTAATGGACCATTGTTTTTAGCTGCTCCTCCAGTTGAACTTGAATGGAAAGCACGTTTCGCTCTTGATAAAGAAGTAATATCCAGTCATGAACCTACTTATGCACATCTTCTTGAAGTTTGTAGTAAAAAACCTCATCATGCGCTTTTTGAAGCTACTCAATTTGGAACAATTGCAGAAAAAATTCAAGAAAAATTTGGAACAAAAGGGCTTCCCATTACCCTTTCAACCGCTTGTGCATCTGGTGCAACAGCTATCCAGTTAGGTGTTGAAGCAATTCGACGAGGTGAAACAGATCGTTCCCTCACAATCGCCACGGATGGTTCGGTTTCAGCAGAATCCCTTATCCGTTTTTCACTATTATCTGCTCTTTCCACCAAAAATGATCCAGCAGGAAAAGCAGCAAAACCATTTAGCCGTGATCGAGATGGTTTTGTGATAGCTGAAGGATCAGGTGCTCTTGTCCTTGAGTCTGTTCAAAGTGCTTTAGCTCGTAAAGTGGAAATCCTAGGAATTTTGGCAGGCTGTGGAGAAACAGCTGATGATTTTCATCGTACACGTTCAAAGCCCGATGCATCACCTGCAATTGAAGCAGTTCGTAAAGCCTTAGCCGATGCAAAAATAACTATCAATGAAATTGATTATATCAACGCGCATGGAACCTCTACACCTGAAAATGAAAAAATGGAATATCTAGCATTATCAACAGTTTTTGGTGATATTTTAGAACACATCCCAGTCTCTTCTAATAAGTCAATGATTGGCCATACATTAACTGCTGCAGGTGCCATAGAGGCCGTTTTCTCACTTCTAACCATCCAAACAGGAATACTTCCCCCTACAATTAATTATGATGATCCTGATCCTACAATTCCTTTAGATGTTGTTCCTAATCATAAGCGTAAAGCCTGCATAAATGCAATTTTATCTAACTCATTTGGTTTTGGAGGTCAAAATACTAGCCTTGTTATTACAGCGTATAAAGGATAATCATTTAAATTGATCTGAAAACTATCAATCTTTATAGAGATTCAAAGAGAATAACGATGCGTACACTGCAACTAATCAATGAGCGCCAACTTAAAATTACTAATACTCCACCACCACTGCCACCAAATCCCGGTGAAGTCACAGTACGGATAAAGGCTGTTGCTCTCAACCATATTGATGTATGGGGATGGCGCGGTATGGCCTTTGCAAAAAGAAAAATGCCACTTATTATAGGTGCAGAAGCTTCTGGTGAAATTGCTCAATTAGGAGATGGCGTTGAAAATTTTCAAGTTGGGCAACTCGTTTCAATTTATGGAGCGCATACTTGTGGTCTATGCCAAGCCTGCTGCGAAGGGCGTGATAATCTTTGCGATCAAGTAAAAGGTGTATATGGTTTTCATCTTGATGGATTTGCTTGTGAGCTTGTCAATCTTCCAGCACATCTACTAGTGCCAGCGCCTTTAAAATGTGATGAAATAAAAGCAGCTGTGGCCCCTATTACCTTTGGAACCGTAGAGCATATGCTGTTTGATAATGCAAAATTACAAGTTGGAGAAACAATTCTAATACATGCTGGTGGTTCTGGTATTGGATCAGCAGCTATTCAAATTGCAAAAAACATGGGATGTACAGTCATCACTACAGTGGGTTCAGACAGCAAAATTGAAAAAGCACAATCTCTCGGAGCAGATCATGTTATTAATTACCGTAAAGAACGTTTCGAAGGTATTGTTCGTAAATTAACGCAAAAAAAAGGTGTTGATGTTGTTTTTGAGCATGTAGGAGCTGATACATGGGCAGGTTCTATGCTGAGTATGAAACGCGGAGCACGTTTGGTAACTTGTGGTTCTACTTCTGGTATTTCAACATCTATGAATTTAATGCAATTATTTCAGCAACAACTGAAAATATTTGGTTCATTTGGTTGTCGTATGGAAAATATGGCAAATGCTATGGAGAAAATGGCGCAAGGAATTATATATCCTGTCATTGATACAATTATTAATTTTGATCAAATTGATATAGCTTTAAAACGCATGGAAAGTCGTGATGTTTTTGGAAAAATCATCCTGAAAATCAATTAATTATGTTAAAGTATTATATTAAAAATTTTATATATCGTATTAAAATCAATATAAAAAATTATTTCAATTTTCTATGGGCGCACCTATTAATCGGTTTTTTAGCCATTCTACGATATCTTCCTGCTAATATTGGTTTTTCTTTTTTTTCCTGGTTAGCAAAAACATTTGGTCCTCTTGTACCTCGTCATAAAATTGTACTTTCTAATCTTAAAGCTGCATATCCAGAAAAAACAGAACAAGAATTGTGTAAAATTGCAATAAAAATGTGGGAAAATATGGGGCGACTTCTAGCCGAATATATTTTTCTTGATAAAATTTTTGACTTCGATCCTAATGCTGATAAGCCAGGATTGGTTGAAGTCAACGGCATTGAAATATTTCAACGATTAAAGAACGAAAAAAAACCACATATTTTTTTCACAGCTCATACTGGAAATTTTGAACTTCTTCCTATATGCGCTCAAAGTTTTGATCTTAACGTCACAGTATTATTTAGGCCACCCAATAATCCCTATATTGCAAAAAAAGTTCTTAAAGCGCGCAAAACTTCTATGGGACATCTTGTACCATCCAAAGCTGGTGCAGTCTGGATACTAGCTGCTAAACTAGCAAAAGGTGAAAATACAGGCGTTCTTGTCGATCAAAAATTCCGTCGAGGTATTCCTGGAACATTTTTTAACCGACCAGTTAAAACAAATCCCCTAATTATAAAACTCGCTCGACAATATAATTGTGATATTTATCCAGCACGTTGTATCCGATTAACTGGAGGACGTTATCGTCTAGATTTATATGAACGTGTAGACCTACCACTTGATGAAAAAAATGAAATTAACATACCTGCTGCCACACAAAAACTAAATGATATTGTTGAATCTTGGGTACGTGAATATCCCGAACAATGGATGTGGTTTCATAGACGCTGGGACCTATAATTATATTATATAAAGAGACATTAATGCTAGCATCAAAAGATATCAATGACCTTATTTCAATTGTAGCAGCATTACGAAACCCTGAAAGTGGTTGCGCTTGGAACATAAAACAAACTTTTGAGTCCATTATACCTTATATGCTTGAAGAAGCTTACGAAGTTATTGATGCCATTGAACGAGGTAATCGAACAGATCTTTGTGAAGAACTCGGTGATCTCCTTTTACAGGTAGTGTATCACGCTATGATTGCTACAGAAGAAAGAAGCTTTACTTTTGAAGATGTTGTTTATGTAATTACGGCAAAAATGATTCGCCGTCATCCTCATGTTTTTGGAAATACAGAGCAAAAAAGCCGTGGTTTTGTGGAAGGAATGTGGGAGCATATCAAGAAAATAGAAAAAGCCGAACAGACAAAACAATATGAAAAAATAAGTGTACCAGATAATGAACTAGCAAGTTATCTTATCCAAGAAAATCAGCTCAACCAGCAGATCAAGAAGCCCTCGCATTACAAAAAGCAGCTGCAGAAGTTGGTTTTAAGTCGTATGATAGTGATAAAACTTTTGCAAAAATCAAAGAAAAACTCAATACACTCAAAGAAGCAATAAAAATTGAAAAAAAATCCGATATAGAAATAGAATTCGGCGATCTTTATTTCACGCTATTGAACCTCGCACGTCACTTGAATATTGATCCACAAAAAGCACTTAAAAAAACTAATACAAAATTTCGAAATCGCTTTGCGAATATTGGAGAAAATCTACTAGCTCAATCTAAAATGCTAACCGATGTCTCTTTAAAAGAAATGGAAGATCTTTGGAATAAAGCCAAAAATGCAGAATAAAAAATTATTTATACATCTTAATAGATATAATTAGAAAAATTATATAACAATTTGTTATTTAACTAAATTTTCTTGTATATTTCATTTATCTTATTTTGCGAAACAGGACGAATCTCTACCGATTCACCGCATCCACAAGATGAAATTTGGTTAGGATTATTGAATATAAAACCTGAGCGTAATGTTGTTACCTCATAATCTATCTGCGTTCCTAATAAAAATAATACTGCATCGCGTGCGACAAAAACACGAGCACCGTTAACTTCAACAACATCAGCATCATGCATTTCTTCTGTTACAAGAGTTATGTTATATTCCATACCTGCACAACCACCTTTCTTGATACCAACAAGAATACCATATGCATTTTTTGTTTTCATAATAGTTTTAACGCGATCTATGGCAGCTTCTGTCAAATTTATTACTGAAAAACGGCTCATCGTTTATTATTCTTTCACTGAACAAAGATTTTAGCTGCAATAATGCCATTTTTGATATTAAAACAAGCATCGGATTAAGCAAATAAATTATGTATACATTTCTTTAGATTTTTAATTCCTCTTACAATCTCTTTAAAGTAGTTAAAAAGTTCTTTTCGTTTTATTTAATCTATCATTATGTCAACATAATTGATTTATCCTCAAAACAGATTCTCAATATACACAGAAATATGAAAGAGATATCCTTGCTTTTCCACTAATGCCGCAATAAAAATAAATTTATTTGAAATCATAAAAACTATTCACTTTCTTCATCATCATACTATTAATAATCCTTAAGCTCTGCATACAGCGGCTGCTAAAAATCAGTAAATAAAAACTTAGTGATCGAATTACTTATCGCAAATAAATTATAAATACTGGACTATAAAATCTTTCTTTCATCATCTTAGTGGTTCTTTCTTGTCACAAAAGAATATTCTGATAGATTTGATGTTGTTTTTCTCTTGCCTTTAAAGAAACAGTTGTTTAGTCGTGCTAAATAGTTCGGAGCGTAGCGCAGCCTGGTAGCGCACTTGACTGGGGGTCAAGGGGTCGTGGGTTCAAATCCCGCCGCTCCGACCATCCTTCAAAATTAAGAAAAAAGGATGCTTTCCTAAAGAGAAAATTTCTTTATATATAATTTCAAACATCTATTCTGCTTTTTCAATTATTTATAGCTGTTTTTATACAAAGAATCTTTAGACTTTCTCTTCAAGACAATATAAAAAACACGGGACTTTTATCCCGTGTTGTTCAAATAACTTAGAAAATTATAATTGTTCTTTTGCCTTAAGTTTTAAATTTTCTGTAGATGTATTATGATTATTGCTATTTTTAGTAGCAGACGTCGCTGCTTGCACAGCTATTTTTCTTGGTTTTAATTCAGCTGGCATTTCTCTTTGAAGTTGAATATGGAGAAGACCATCACTTAGTTCAGCTCCAATAACTTTAACATGATCAGCTAAATGGAAACGACGCTCAAAAGCACGTGAAGCAATTCCTCGATAAAGAAACTCACGCCCTGCACCGTCATTTTCTGGCATTTTCTCACCCTTAATGGTTAGCTGATTACAATGTATTTCAATATCTATTTCATTTTGTGAAAAGCCAGCAACAGCCATAGAAATTCTATAAGAATCCTCACTTAAACGCTCAATATTATACGGTGGATAAGAAGAAGAAATATCATCTAATTGTGTCCTGGAATCAAACCAGTTAAGAAGATGGTCAAAACCTACTGTTGAACGATAAAATGGTGAAAAGTCTACTTGACGCATAAACTTGCCCTCCTTTAGAGCGACTATAATTGATCCTTCAAGTCTCCAAATGGCAGATATATTTGCAGACCAACAGTCCCAATATGGCAACTGTAATATTTATTTGGGAACAAATCTTTTTTATTTCAACTCCTTTGTATTTTAATTTACAAAAATACATATAAATAAAATAAATGTTTTTTAACTCTTCATCAGCATTACAAGTAACAGATTTTTTTATCTTGCATCAACTTGTGCACGTACATCAACAAAGGATGCCAATTGAAAACACCTCTTTATTCTCCAGAGCATAATTCTTCTTTTTCTAATATGCATAGTAGCTATTTCAAAACAGCTAACAACCATGAGATTCGTTTTGCAATAACAAATTCTGAAATAAAAAAAACTAAAGGAACGGTTGTTATTCTCAAAAACTATGCAGATACTCTAGAAGAATATTTTTTACCAATGAATGAAATCTCTCAACGCGGTTTTTATACCGCAATATTTGATTGGCTTGGTCAAGAAGGGAACCAACCGAACAAACAAAAATGGTATCAACATAATTATTTTAATATTAATAATTATATCAATTATTTATCCGAATTTCTTAAAATAATTGTTTATACTGATTGCCCTCCACCTTATTACATGCTTACTTACGGTATGGGAGGACTAATAGCACTTAACGGGCTAAGCCTTATCACTCATCAATTTAACAGAATGCTTTGTGTTTCTCCTCTTTTTGCTCCACTAGGCAATAAAACAAACAGTTTTCAACATAAGTTAACACAATTTTTTTCCGATATAGGCCTTGGCTTTTTACCTGTTAAAGATAGAAAAAAATTAAAACAGAAAAACACAGAATCTAATTTTTCTTTTAATCCAACAACGGCTCAGTGGCTGTCCTCAACGCTCAATGCAATCGATGCAATGAAAACAAATATACTTCATGGGAAGTTACAAATTCCAACACTGTTTATCCTTGCTAATCAAAATAATATTGCGAATAATATTGAAGCAAGACAATTATGTCGATCAACACATTTGACAGACAGTATTACAATTATAGGAGCTGAGCTTGATACAATTATGCGTGAAGAATACTTTTATAAACAATTTTGGTCTGCATTTGACTGCTTTATTTCTAACAACCATCAAAAACACAAAATTTTTTAATAAATATATAAGTTTTCACACAATCAAAAGCATTGCCTGATTATATAAACTTTCGATATAAAAAATAATTAATAATCTTCTAATGTTTCAATAATTAGCAGCTCCTAAAACTGACATAATCATAAAATGTATATAATCAATCTGATAAGAATCAGCAAAAGTGGAAAAAAATAGAATCTGCAATTAAGTGAGCTAAAACCTTCAAAATATCGGATTCTTAACCCAAATTATGTACATAACGAATTCAAAAAGTAAAAATAATAATGTGAATTCTGGATAACAGCTAAGAAATTAACCATTTCGCCATTCATTTTCATTATAAATGTTTTATAGCTTTTCCTATAAATGCTCTACAATGTATAAATTAATATGATAAATTCTGATAAATAAAGCAATTGGACATAATGATGAAACGAATCTTGCTTGCAGAAGATGATAATGATATGCGCCGCTTTTTAGCAAAAGCACTCGAACGTGCAGGCTATGAAGTTACTGATTTTGATAATGGTGTTAGCGCGTATGAATGCTTACAAGAAGAGCCCTTTTCTCTTCTACTTACTGATATTGTGATGCCAGAAATGGATGGAATCGAATTAGCACGACGTGCAACTGAAATTGACCCTGATTTACGAGTAATGTTCATTACAGGCTTTGCAGCAGTCGCATTAAATTCAAATCATGATGCTCCTCCTGATGCTAAGGTGCTTTCTAAGCCATTTCATTTACGTGAATTGGTTAGTGAAATCGAAAAAATACTTATAGCTGCTTGAAAAAGATATTTTTTTTAATTATTCGTATTTTATTATAAAAATTCAATCAAGCATTAACGTTTACAGTTTTATATGTGATGCTACCATTATATAATGGGCGTGTAGCTCAGCGGGAGAGCACTACGTTGACATCGTAGGGGTCACAGGTTCAATCCCTGTCACGCCCACCAGGCGTTTTATACATAAATATAACGTACTGATTTTACTTATCTTTTTTTAAGATTAGGGATAAATAAAGGTTAAGGAATAAGATTTTGAATTTTTCTCTAAAATACATTGCGAATCAGTCTTGTTTTTTGATCTCTTTACCTTTGTGTTTTAACTTTTTGGACCTGTTTCCATCCACACAACTATTCAACATATTTGTTATGTTTCAAGATTTGTTTGGCCAAGTTGATACTGATGACAGTGAGATCTTTCTGATCCAAATACAGAGGAGACCAACCGATACAAGAAAAGCTTCTACTTCCGCACTCACTGAGAAAGATCAGAACGCACACCGCCATCACTTTGCTGATTAACTTCATTTTCTATTTCCAGCCGGGTTATTGCTCTCTTGATGAGGGTTTCTGTTTGTCTTTGCTGTTCAGTCTTCTTGACTAAACGAAAAACTCTTACTAAGGCTATAAAAAAAGCGGCTATAGCCGCCATCATCACCACACAATATTTTTTCCCCACAAGATCACAAACGTTCCTCCCGTAAGCGCTTAGCAATCAAGATTAACCTCACACAAGACGCAAGAACTATATACAATCAATATCCAAGCCTTTTTAATACTACGCTTTTTCAAGGACTTGGAGCCTGTTCAGGGATTGTTTTAAGTCGCGCTATTATTAACGATTTAATGGACAAAGAAGCTGCAGGAAAATTTTATTTGGTTATTTTCCCTTTTGTCGGAACATCACCAGCACTTGCACCGTTAATTGGCCAGCTTTTATTACAATCTTTTAATTGGCAATCCATTTTTATCTTTTTAAGCCTTTTTATACTTTTATCCATTTTCCTTTGTCACTTTGTATTAACAGAAACTCTCTCTCTTACAAAACGTCAATCTTTTACTCCTGTAGGAATTATTAAGAACAATTTGGAAGTTCTTAGAAATAAACAGTTTATTTTTTACGCATTGATTCCATGTTTTGCCTATGCAGCCTACTTTGCTTATATCGTAGAATCTCCTTTTTTTCTTACAAACTTAGGTTTATCAACTCTATACATTGGTTATAGCTACATTGGTGTTTCTTTAACCTATGTCTTGGGTAATTTGGTAGCGCGAAGCTTTCTTAAGCGAGAGTCTATGGAACGTACTATTCAACGTGGATATGTTATTTTTGTTATGGGTGGCATATTATTTGCTATACAAATGTATGTAAGTCCGTGGCCGCTTCTAACGAGTTTAATAGCCATTTCTATTCTTACTTTTGGCAATGGTTTTTTGTTGCCATTAGGAATAGCATTGGCTATTTCATCACACCCAAAAGCCACTGGAGCAGCATCCGGAGTCATGGGAGCATTACAATTAGGAAGTGCTGCATTCAGTGCAATAATGATTGGAACAATATCTAGACATAATCCATGGGGTTTTGCCATTTTATTGGCACTATGCTGCATAGTGGGTTTTGTAATTTATAGTCGAAAAGCAAATTATTTTATGACTTTGAAGTAAATTAAATAATCAATTAGGGAGAGAATTGTGTTTAAAAAACTTGATGTTACTTTGCAAGATGGGGGTTATAGAAATCAGTTTTCTTTTTCACTAAATAAAGCAATATAAGTATAAAAACCTTAAAAAAGACTACCCTCTCTTCTTAAATAGCGACGTTCTCTTAAAATCATATCGTTCAATCATTTTTTATATTCTAAAGCCTCCTTAACTATAGATAATTATATAAATTACACTTTTTTGATTTTAAATCTTCTTCTCTTCTTGATAGACTTTTCTTTTCTTTAAATTATAAAGTTTAAGTGCATAAAAACAAACAACAAGAAAAGAAAGCCAAATAACACCTATCATCAACACTGATCTCGTATTATCAAAAAACCATAACAAAATAAAAATAAAGATCATAAATAAAGTAGCAAAAATGGATCCTATTGGCCAAAACGGTATTGGAAACTTTAGATCACGGTGTTCTTCTGCAGACATTTTAAGCCGCATAAAAATTTGCGAAAGCAAAATCATTACCCACACAAAAACTGTCGCAAATGTCGCCATTGCCGCAATAAGAAAAAAAAGCTGATCATGATAATAATAATTAAGAATAACACCAAAAATAAAGATGCTAAATACGAGTAAAATAATAAAAATCGGTATACCGTTTTTTGATAAATATTGGAATTTTTTAAATGCATAACCTTCCTGCGACAAACCATGTATCATGCGAACCGCACCATACATTTCACTATTAATCGCAGAAACTACAGCTGTGATAACAACAATATTAAGAATATGAGCTGCTGACGAAATACCAAATCTTTCAAAAATTGTAACAAAAGGACTACTAATAAGGCGAATTTCATTCCAAGGATAAAGCGACATTAAAACTGCTAACGTCATAACATAAAAGAGCACAATTCGAATTGGAATAGAATTAATTGCTCTTGAAATTGTTTTATCAGGATCCTGTACTTCCATTGCAGCCATTCCAATAATCTCTACTCCTCCAAAAGCAAAAACAACAACACTAAAGCAAGCTAAAAAACCAAATAAACCATTTGGAAATACTCCACCATTTTGCCATAAATTATGAATCCCAATGGTAGAAAATGTATTTGTATTCCAATTAAAAAAAATAATTGCTATTCCTAAAATAATCATAGCGAAAATGGCAATAATTTTTACGGAAGAAAGCCAAAATTCTAGCTCACCGTACACTTTCACTGCTGCTAGGTTAATACCAGTAATGATAAGAGTAATACTCAATGTCCATATCCAAGAAGCAACATCAGGATACCAAAAACTCATATAAGTTGCAAAAACTGTAATATCAGCTAAACCAACAAGCACTACTTCAAAAACATATGTCCATCCTGTTAAAAAACCAGCTAATGGTGATATATAATTTGTAGCATAACGAGCAAAAGAACCAGGCAGTGGATTATGAATAATCATTTCTCCTAAAGCACGCATAACTATAAAAATAGCTAAACCTGCAATACAATAAGCAATTAAAACACTTGGGCCAGCAAGATTAATCGCCTGTGCCGATCCATAAAAAAACCCTGTTCCAATAGCAGAACCAAGAGCTAAAAATATAACCTGACGCTGATTTATACCTCGTTTAAGTTCATTTGTTGTCATTTCTATCCTTCTTCAAACATCATCCTAACTTTTACAGAAGCAAAATTGGCAGATTAATAAGAACCGAAGCCGATTGAAATGTAAAAAACTCTAAAAGATCTGAAGGACTTGAATTTTTATTTTCTATATTTTCATACAAGAATACAATTCACAACGGCTAAGATGCATAATTTCATTTTATATGGTGATGCAACATATACCGTTTACAACAAAAAAACCGCATTCTTCCTTTCCCTTCAGCTTTAAGGAAATGTAGATAATAGGGCAATTGTATTATGACAACACACACTACTCTCTCACTTAAACTAAGTAGCTCTTCAATTTATCAAAAAAAAATCTGATGGGCAAGCATCATAAAAAAACGAGTCTCTAGCCTCTTTCTTTATAATGTTCTCACCATAGTTTAAAATTAATTTACTTATGGCTACAATAGTGGAAAAATTGTTTCTGATAAAACTGATAAAAAATATCCTTTATTCATAAAGGCACATATCTTCTCAAAATCTGAAGCCATATAACAATATTTCTCTAGAATCTTAATACGGTGACGTAAGTGCCTTATAACAAATTGCAATAAGGGACTCGTTTTAAAAGGAGTGTGATATTCAATTCCTTGTACTGCAACAAGCATTTCGATATCAATAATAACAAAGATTCCCACTCATTACCAACAACCGACAAAAACCGTGGCAAGCCATTGAAACGTGATTTTCTTGATTCGTCAAAGTTATCTCGAATCAACTGAAGAAGAATATGCCATTTGCTTATTTTCAAACATGAAAGCGGCAGTCACCTCAGTAATTATAAAACCGGAATTAAGTCTTATATTTTAGCTTAAAAAGCTGAAAATCTGCAAGAAATTGTTAGCTCAACCATTAAGAGCAATACATCTTTGAGAAATTAATCCTATTTCATGTAAAGAAAAACAATCTGATCAGAAACAAATACTCAAATGCTATACTATAAGTTTAGTATGAAAATTTTCATCAGGTAGAATATCATTATTTCTTTAAATTAATGAATTATCTGTAACTGCATTTGTTTCAATAATTAGTGTTTTTTCTGCTGCTATTAGAATATCAAGAAATGTATAGTTAGCAACGTATATAATAAGAATCTTGGATACAGTTACCTTTACATAAATGTGCTCCTCGAATTTCTCAATCTTTTACAAGCCTCTCTAGTGTCTGTGACACAATAATAGCCATGCAGAATATGAATATTAGAGTGAAATGGTTCCATTGCATCCATAACAACATCTGTTATTAATACCTCTGAAAGAAGTCCACCACACAGTGCACTATAACTATAAAAAAACCGCAAGAACAAGCACTGTTGATGTTTGAGTCTATTGCATAGGCTCTCCCCTCTTTTGCCTCTAAAATAATGGCAGATAATCCTGATTTTTCTAGTGCAGCCTTCTCATTCATACAAAATGTTGAAAAAACGCGCTTCCCTCTCCTATCATCACAGAAGCTATATGTGCAAGCGGAACAAGATTATCTAATGTACCTACTGAGCCTTTTTCAGGAAAAACAGGAATAACTCTACTTGCAAGCATATTCTCTAGTAAATACGATAATTCCAAACCAACACCTAAAATCCATCGTCCCAAAAGAGAAATAAGCTTCAAAGTCATCATCAATCATAAAACACTTTCAGGTGAAGACGTTCCTATTCTACAATAATGTGATAAAATAAGATTTCTTTATAAAATGGATAAATTATCTATATCAGTTTTAATTGAGGCTAATTTGCCAAATCCAATATTAATGCCATAAACTTATTCATTGCCAGCAGCAATACACACTGCTTCTCTTTTAATAGCCAAATGTGTGTCATGATGGAGCTTGCTCATTTTACCATCCCAATAAACAGATTCAAGTTCATTCAAAGTAGCATTACCTGGATTTAATATTTAAAATAGTTTTTATAAGAAATATACAGCAAAGTGGAAAATTTGGTGCACCCGACAGAATTCGAATCTGTGACCTCTGCCTTCGGAGGGCAGCGCTCTATCCAGCTGAGCTACGGGTGCTTAAATGATGATTAAAACTGCTATACTCCTTTAGCTGATCATGTTTCCAGCTTCAATGATGAATCACTCCTTTTAAAAACTTAATAAAGAATATATGCTTATTCTTGATAAAATTATATTATTTTTTAATGCTACTTTGCATACATATTCCTTTTTTTTTAATAAATTACTTTTCATACAAAATTCTTTCTTTTATCAAAACAATCCTTATATAAAGTTTTTAAATTCTAAAAAATAAGTCGTGAATATCAGGACAATTTTTAATGACTACACTACCAAGTCGCTTTCATTTCGTTTCTGCAGAAACTGAAGAAGCTATCAACGCCACCAATAAATTAATATCTATTTATGGTCACTCTTCTCTTGAAGAAGCCGATGTCATTGTTGCACTTGGTGGAGATGGAACAATGTTGCAAACAGTACGGGATGTCATGAATACCGGTAAACCTATTTATGGTATGAATCGAGGTTCAGTAGGTTTTCTAATGAATGAGTTTCATGAAAAAAAATTACCAGCCCGTATTGCTGCTGCACATAAAAAAGAAATTCATCCCTTACGCATGATCGCAAATGCACAAACTCAAGGACATATTGAAGCACTTGCAATCAATGAAGTATCCTTATTTCGTCAATCATATCAGGCTGCTAAAATTCGTATCAGTATTGATAACCAAGTTCGCATGGAAGAATTAATTTGCGATGGTATTCTTGTTGCCACACCAGCGGGATCTACTGCATATAACTTATCAGCCCAAGGACCTATTCTACCTCTCATGGCGCCCCTTATGATCCTTACTCCCGTTAGCCCTTTTCGTCCTCGAGCCTGGCATGGAGCTTTACTTCCAAATACCGCCACAGTGCGCTTTGATATGCTTGAATATAACAAACGTCCCGTCAATGCAGCTGCTGATAACATTGAAGTGAAATCTGTCCATTCAGTTACTATTTCATCAGCAACAGAAATAACAGTCTCTATCCTTTTTGATCCTGACCATTCTTGGGACGAACGAATCTTATCAGAACAATTTCGTTATTAATTTTTTATCGTTCTTTTTGCGGATATATAGTAGTTATAGTTGACTTTTTTTAAAATGCATCTTAACCCGTCTTCAAGAAAATGGAATGTTGACTTAGCCAATATCCTAGATAATCGTTAAAATTGCAAAATAATTAGCAAAAAGAAAGAATGACACTAGCTTTGGACAATTTCGATAATTTAGGCCTTTCAAAAAAGGTTATTAAGGCTATAAAATCAGCAGGATATACAATCCCAACTCCTATTCAAAGTAGGACGATCCCTCATATTCTTCAAAAAAAAGATGTTTTAGGAATTGCTCAGACAGGTACTGGTAAAACAGCTTCCTTCGTCCTTCCTATGCTTACCTTACTTGAAAAAGGACGTGCAAGAGCAAGAATTCCCCGTACCCTCATATTAGAACCAACACGAGAGCTTGCTGCCCAAGTTAAAGAAAATTTTGATAAATATGGTGTTAATCATAATTTGAACGTTGCATTATTAATTGGTGGTGTCTCTTTCGAACACCAAGATCGTAAACTTGAACGAGGCGCCGATGTTTTGATCGCAACACCAGGACGCTTGCTGGATCACTTTGAGCGTGGTAAATTACTCTTAGTAGGTGTTGAAATTCTAGTCATTGATGAAGCTGACCGCATGCTAAATATGGGCTTTATCCCTGACGTTGAGCGTATTTGTAAAGTGACTCCTTTTACACGCCAAACTTTATTCTTTTCAGCAACAATGGCACCAGAAATTGCACAATTAACAAAGCAATTTTTACATTCTCCTGTATATATCGAAATTACAGAAGCGTCTTCAACAGCGAAAACAATCACGCAACGACTTGTTAAGTCTGGAAGTAAATCATGTGATAAAAAAGCTGTTTTAAAAGAACTTATTCAGAATGAAGGTGATGAACTTAAAAACGCTATCATTTTCTGTAATCGAAAAAAAAATATTTCTGAACTCTTTCAATATCTTATTAAACATAATTTCAGTGTAGGTACACTTCATGGTGATATGGATCAACATTCACGCACAAACACATTAGCTAGCTTCAAAAACAATAAATTTATACTTCTTATTGCTTCTGATGTCGCTGCTCGTGGTCTGGATATCCCAGCAGTCAGCCACGTTTTCAACTATGATGTACCGATACATGCGGAAGATTATATTCATCGTATCGGCCGTACAGGACGCGCAAAACGCAGTGGTAAAGCTTTTACCATTGTCACAAAAGCTGACGAAAAATATATCCGTGCCATTGAAGAAATAAGCAAAGAAAAAATTGAGTGGCTTAATGGCGATCTTTCTACTTTAATAGCTCATGATGAAGAAAACGATACTGTTTCAAAAACAAAACCCACAAAATCACAACAGAAGACTGCTCAAAAAAAACGTAAAACTCAAACGAAAAAAATACTAGAAAAAGAGAAGTCAGCTTACATTGAAACTAAAGATAATAAAGAGAAATCATCAAACAAATGTCATGAAAAAAACAACAGCCCTATTCCAATTGGATTTGGCGATGATATCCCAGCATTTATGCTTATAAAAAACAATACTTAATTTGGTTACTGATAAGTAATAGCGAATGCTCTACTGGATTTAGAGTTTCCCACTACCTACCGTGGTCAGTCTTTTTACTACCTTTTCACGTCCTAAAAGTGGTAAAAATTTTCCCATTTCAGGCCCATGCGTTATCCCTGTAAGAGCTTGACGCAACGGCATAAACAAAGCTTTTCCTTTTCGCCCCGTTTTTTCCTGCAATGCTGTCGTCCAAATTTTCCAGCTTTCATCATTCAATACTCCGTCAGGTAACGAATGAACAGACTGTTGTGCATAAACACGATCTTCAGGTGAAATTATATCAAAGCTCTTATCAGTATGAATAATTTTCCACCATAAGACTGCATCATTCAGCTTAGTAATATTGTTTTTTACCGTATTCCAAAAATATTCTGCTTGTTCTCCATGAATAGAAAATTTTTCAAGTCGTGTCTTAATATCTTCATAAGTTAATTCGTGAACAAAATGACTATTCAATACAAGAAGATCAGCCACATCAAATTTTGCTGATGATTTTGATGTATCTTCGAGATGAAAATGCTTTAAAAGAGTATCTTGATTAGAATACATCTGCACATTTTGCGATGTTCCAATTAACACTGCAAGACACTGCACAGCCATAGATTCAAAGCCATCTTCGCGTAAAGAACGAATGGAAAGATCACTATTTCGTTTTGAAAGCCCTTCTCCTGAAGCTGTTGTTAATAAATTAATATGACCAAAAATTGGAGGCACTGCATCGAGGGCTTTAAAAAGAGTAATCTGCGCAGCAGTATTAGCAACGTGATCACCGCCACGAATAATATGTGTAATAGCCATATCTATATCATCAACGACAGAAGGTAGAGTGTAAAGATAGCTCCCATCCTCACGAATTAAAACAGGATCTGACATAGAAGCCAAATCAATCATCTGCCTACCTTTTACGATATCATCCCAATAAACTTCTGTTCGTTTAGTTTGAAATGGATTACTTTCAAAATTAGGCAAAAGAAACCGCCAATGAGGTTTACGACCTTGATCCTCAAAAGCTTTTTTATCTTCTAATGTCAATTTTAATGCATCACGATTATAAACAGGAGGTAATTTACGTGAAAGTTGTATTTTACGGCGTCGATCCAATTCCTCTGCTGTTTCATAGCAGGGGTAAAGGAGGCCACGTTGTTTTAAAACTTCTGCAACTTCATCATATCGATTAAAACGTTTAGACTGATAATAAACTTCATCTGGTTGAATACTAAGCCATTCGAGATCAACCATAAGAGCGTCAATATATTCTTGTTTGGACCGCTCAGCATCTGTATCATCATAACGTAAAATAAATGTACCGTTATTCGCTTTCGCGTACAGCCAATTAAACAATGCAATACGAGTATTTCCTATATGAATATAACCTGTTGGAGATGGGGCAAAACGAACTTTTATCATCAAAATAATGCTCAACTTTTATCGCGAAAATAATTGGTAATAGGGTAACGACGATCACGCCCGAAGTTTTTATAACTAATTTTCACACCCGGTGCAGATTGCCGTCTTTTATACTCAGCCAAATAAAGCAAATGTTCTACTTTCTCAACTGTTTGCCGTGAGTGTCCACGCTTAAGAATATCACAAACACTCATGTCATCTTCTACAAGAGATTGCAAGATATCATCTAAAACAGGATAAGGAGGAAGAGAATCCTCATCTTTTTGATTGTCCCGAAGCTCTGCAGAAGGTGCTTTTGTTGTAATATTACTTGGAATGACAATTCCTTTGGGTCCCAATAAATTCTGCAAGTAATTTTTATTACGCCACTCAGCTAATTTATAAACCTGCGTTTTATAAATATCTTTAATGGGATTAAAACCACCATTCATATCGCCATAAAGCGTGGCATACCCAACGGCCATTTCCGATTTATTACCTGTCGTTATTACCATCGAATCAAATTTATTTGAAAGAGCCATTAAAATGCTTCCACGTACACGGCTTTGAAGATTTTCCTCTGTAACATCAGCTTTCAACCCTGAAAAAATAGGAGCCATTATGCTCAAAAAACTCTCAACAAGTTTAAAAATAGGTATTATTTCATAACGACATCCTAAAAGATGAGCACAATCTTTAGCATCCTTTAATGATTCCTGTGATGTATAATAATAAGGCATCATCACAGCATGAACCCTTCCAGCTCCCAACGCATCGACCGCAATTGCAGCACAAAGTGCTGAGTCAATTCCTCCTGAAAAACCAAGAAGCACATCCTTAAAACGGTTTTTATTGACATAATCCTTTAAACCTAAAACACAGGCATGGTAATCAGCAGCGATCCCATCTAAAAGTTCTTCATTTGGACCAGAAATACATTGCCACCTAATAGATTTTCTTTGCCAATGACTCAAGGCAATCTGACTTTCAAAATGCTTCATTTGAAATACTATTTGACCGTGTTCATCCAGTGCAAAAGAACCTCCATCAAATACTAATTCATCTTGGCCTCCAACTTGATTAGCATAAATAATTGGCACACATGATTGAATAGCTTGTGCACGAACAATGTCTAAACGCTTTTGCATTTTATTACGGTAATAAGGGGACCCATTAGAAACGAGAATAATCTCGGCTCCTTTATGGCTAAGTTCAGCACAAATAGAAGGATCGTTCCAAATATCTTCGCAAATCACAACTCCTAACGTTATCCCACGATAAACAATAGGCTCAGGACGTGGACCAGAAGAAAATACACGCTTTTCATCAAATTCACAATAATTAGGTAAATCACACTTAAAACGTTCCGTAATCACCTGCCCATCATCAAGAAGCATGATACCATTATAAAGGCTATTATCACGTTTTAAAGGAACGCCAATAATAATTCCAGGCCCTTCTTTCGTGAGTTGTGCTAACTTTCTCACAGCATCTTCACATGCTTTTGTAAAAGAAGATTTAAGAACAAGATCTTCAGGGGGATAAGCACTTATAAAAAGCTCAGTCAACAAAACAAGATCAGCATTCTGTTCGTAAGCTTTTTGATATGCCATTTTCGCAAGAGAAAAATTTCCCTTAATATCACCAATGATAGGATTTAATTGAGCAATTACAATCCGCAAATCGTCTTTTATAAGTTTTTGTGTCATTGTATCAATTTAGCGTGGCTATCAATCAGTTTCAACCATCAAAGGACTTTTTACCAAAAGTGCTTACTTCCATAAAAATTGGAAATAAATAACAGAATAGGATTGTTACCTAAACCTTCTCTCTAAAATAACCGAAGCAGCATCACGACTTTTTTCAAAAGTTCAACAAAAAAAGCCAATTCAGGTAATCGATTCCCGTTTAATCTTATATCACAATGAAGTACTTATTATAGCAATCAGAAATATCTTTTTCTGAAATGGCTTTCATATTGTCTGTATATTTAGTGACGTCGCATCCTATCACTGCAATATGAATACCCCTGGGCAAGCCCCCTTTTCCCAATAAACTGAGAAAAAATTCTCAAATTCTTTTAAAATATAATTAAAAGAACGCATTTATAATCATTAGCCGTAATTGTATTACTATGTATTGAATCACAAAAACAATACTACGATTCTCACATTTAACCACACCAATTAATTTAAGAAGATAGTTCCAAACCTATCATAACCAAAACGCATAATAATGATATAAGTCGCTCCGGTTTGTTTATAGGATTGAGAATATCAATCAATTTCAAAAGCTCATCAGAATTAATAGAAGAATTACATTTTAATCCAATAGAATTTTTCTACGATAATGTTCTACATGCACATGATTAAGATAACATGCATGATCAGCAATCTATAACATATGGCCAGATACCGCATACCAATTGTCAAAGGTTGCATTAATTCCTATCAAAGCCTAACAAAAACGCTTTGTGGCTTATATAAGAACATGCTTCTATAAGAACATGCTTCACGTAATGAGAGATTCATTTTAGCTGTACCTCCTATTAAATGTATAAAATCGATTACTTTAGAAATACGCTTTGTTAATAGCTCATAACGTTGTGGACTATTAAAATAAAATCTAATATCCATTTATCGACATCTTCTAGATTAGCATACCCGCCTTATTAAAGAGCACGCAATAAATTAAGTGTTGCCCTCAACTAATGATAAACCATGGACATTCATTAAAAGTATAAGCAGTTTTATTAAATTTAGTCCCATTAATGACATTCTCTCTATAAAGAAACAATTCTTTATTTTCTTTTCTTCCATATCAGAAAAGCGTATTTCTGAAAATTCACCAACAGTATAATCAATTTTAACAACTGACTTAAAACTCTCTAAAGTTAAAATGACTGCCATGTATAAAAATACACGAAAAAAATCACGGATATGAACAACCTTATGCTTAGAAAAACTTTCTGCACAATCTCCCCCGTAATAAAGCTGCTAGCTCATTCTTTAAACTAGCACACTTCACTATAAAAAAATAAAGAGAATATTTGCTCAATTCTTCTCTAATTTCCGCTAATATAGATTTATCGGGACAAGTTAGAATTTGTTTAATTAATTTTCTCTCCAAGATTCAAGTAGCTATTTTTTTATCATCGCATCCTCTCTAAAGCCTATCTAATCAGCCTACAGTATGCAAATCTTTATAATTTTCTATAACATCCGCTATTTAACTTTCTAATTTCTTTCCATTTTCATATATATAATTCGGCTTATACATCGTTACCAACTCTTCTGCGGATGTTGGATGAACTGCCATAGTTTCATCAAATACATCTTTTGTCAGCTTTCCTTTCAGGGCAACTCCAACAAGTTGAGCCATTTCACTAGCACCTTCTCCCAAAATATGAGCACCAATAACAATACGGCTCTGACCATCAACAATCAATTTCATAAACATCTTTTCTGCATTACCAGAAAGAGTATTACGCAAAGAACGAAATTGTGTACGATAAATTTCAATACGCTTATAATCACGAATGGCATCTTCCTCTGAAAGACCAACAGTTCCAATCTCTGGCTGCGAAAAAACAGCTGTCGCAATTAAATTATAATTCGGTATCGTTGGAGTATCTTCAAAAGCAGTTTTAATAAAACACATTGCTTCATGTATAGCAACAGGCGTTAACTGAACATGACCTGTTACATCACCAACAGCCCAAATGTGAGGTATATTTGTTGTCATTTTTTCATCAACAATAATAGCGCCATCCTTATTAAGTTTAACACCTGCCCTCTGAAGTTCTAAGCCTTTTGTATTTGGCACACGTCCCGTAGCCAACATAACCTGATCAGTGTTAAGAATTTGTCCATTCGATAAAACAACGTTATAGTGGCCATTTTGAGATTCAACCTGATTAACTGTAGCCTCATAGATAATAGAAATTCCCTTTTCAATCATCGCATCATTTAATAACCGCCGCAAATCATAATCAAAACCACGAAGAAATAAATCACCACGATGAACTAATGTTGTTTTCACACCTAATTCGTGAAAAATACCAGCAAATTCAAGAGCTATATAACCACCACCAACAATAACTATTGATTTTGGTAATTTTTCAAGATCAAAAATCTCATTAGAAGTAAGACATAACTCACCGCCTTTTATTGCAAAATCTCGCTCCGTTGCCCCTGTCGCAATCAAAATCTTTTCTGCTTTTACTCGCTCACCTGTTGCAGAAAGCTCTAATGTATGCTCATCAATAAAAACAGCACGACTCCTATAAATTTGAACATTGTTAAGTTCTAATTCCTTAGAATAAAGCGCCTCCAACCTCGACAATTCTATATTTTTACCTTTAATCAACTTGCTCCAATTAAAAACTGGATTAACATATTCCCAGCCAAAACCAATGCTATCCTTAAATTCGTGTGCATATTGCGATGCATAAACAAACAATTTTTTAGGAACACAACCGCGAATAACACAAGTTCCTCCCACACGATGTTCTTCTGCTATAGCAACACGCTTCCCCAGTTGTCCAGCAAGACGAGCAGCACGTACTCCACCCGATCCCCCTCCAATAACGAACAAATCATAAAACATCATAAAACATCATAAAACATCATAAAACATCATAAAACATCATAAAACATCATAAAATATCCTTTCCCACGCGTTTTCACTGTACAAGTACTACTTTTTGTCAACAAATAAAAGCTTTTTCTTTTTTCTGATTTTTTTATACAAAGATAATACTCTCAGAGCACTCTTCTTCCTTAAAGTAGTATCTAACTGCTGCTCTTAAATAAAACGCTTATAATACTCATGAAACTAATGAATTACATTGGAGATTGTGAAGAAGTAGATTCCATAGGAGTAATAGAATTACTTAAGTTAAGTGTTTGGGACATTTCTTTTTCTACATTTTTTATAAGATCCTGTATTACAGTAGAAGACCATGCATCAAATGCAGAATAAGCATCGCGCGCAACATCTGGAACTGTCATCAAAAATTTTTTACCAACATCAGAACTGTAAAATGCTGAAATTTTATCAAGTTCTTCCTGACTAAAATGCTTTGCATATACATAGGCCACTTCTTTCTCTAAATCAGCACGCCGTTTAGCTAAAGCAAGCGCTTCTTTATCAACAATTGCAGAAATATTTTTTTCTAAGTTTGGATCATTACTTATTAATTTTTCTTTAATATCACGTGCTGCCATTGGTAAAAAACTATCAAACTGATCAGTTGCACGAATAGCACTAATCACCTTTTTAGCTGAATCTAAATGTTTATCACTCACATCTTGCGCATAAGTTATTTGAATATTCACAATCAAAATAGCAACTGCACTAAGTAATGTTATAAGTTTCTGAAAAAAAACTGTTATTCTCATAATAATGATGACTCCATAGAATTATAGTTTAAATTTATTATTTTAAATTTTTAACAAGTTTTCAGTTACTAGATGATTCTAAAAATTTTATTGTACCATCTGCCATAGCTACAATTACACGAGAAGCAAAACCTAAAAAAAGACCATGTTCAACAACACCAGGAACTCCCAATAACGCATCTGATAATTCTTTTGGATTTAGAATAGATCCTAAAAATGCATCAACAATAAAATGACCGCCATCAGTCTCAAAAGGAATATCTCCATTCATACGTAATTTAATTTCTCCTGAAAGTCCTAAATTATTCACTACCTTTTCAATCGCTTTGCATGTAGCATTCATCCCAAATGGATTAACTTCTATTGGCACCCCAGAAGCACCAAGCGTTTTTACCATCTTTGTTTCATCAGCAATAATAAACATCTCATCAGATGCAGATGCTACAATTTTTTCATGCAATAATGCTCCACCCCTTCCTTTGATCAAGCTCATCTGAGGATCGATTTCATCAGCTCCATCAATACAAAGATCAAGCTTAGATATTTTATCTAAAGTAGTAATAGGCACTCCAAACTGACGACATAAATGCTCAGAATGATATGAAGTAGCAACACCAGTTATCCTTAAACCATTTGTAATGCACTCACCAAGAAGACGAATAAATTCATTTACTGTAGAACCAGAGCCTATACCAAGATTCATATCATCTTGCACAAATTCAAGCGCTTGAGCAGCAGCCATTTTTTTTAATTTTTGGATATCCATACATTACCTTCCTTTATATCAATTCAATGAGCAATATTTATTATGAATTATAAAAAACGATTTATCGCTCTAAGCAGCTATAACTTTATTTGTTAGCTTATTGGAAATAAGACTTGTTATATAGAATACAGTAATTAACTATTCTGTTTTTTAATAAAAGGCTTATAATTTATAAAATAATTATTTAAAAATCCTAATACAAAGTATGCTCCTATAGGCTTATAAAGCAGGAAAATATCAAGAAAATGCCTACTTTAAAAAAATGATTATTAGCTATTGATTCTTTCTAATTAATTTATAAATTAATCGAATGATGTAGTAAAATGTGCCAGTTCATTTTCCTCATGTTATTGAATCATTCACATCAAGGATAAAGAGGACTAGCCCAACACTTAATCAAGGCAATATATTAAGTATCATTTCTTGTATTAGTCGTATCTAGTACTAAAAACAAAATAGGACAATAGAATACTATGAAAGGTCATCCACAAGTTATCGAGCAACTCAATAAAGCTCTTTCTCTTGAGCTTAGTGCTGTTAATCAATATTTGTTGCATTCTTCTCTTATAGAAAACTGGGGCTATATCAAATTAGCTAAAATAGAGCGCAAAGAATCTATAGAAGAAATGGAACATGTAGATAAACTCATTAAGCGTATTACTTTTCTTGAAGGACATCCAAATATTCAAACTTCTGAGCCTTTACGTATTGGAAAAAACCTCAAGGATATTTTAGAATGTGATCTTGCCAGTGAATATGAAGCTCGAGAATTTTATTTAAAATCACGTGAAATTTGTGCTAAGCTTTCTGATCATGTCTCAAAGAAATTGTTTGATGAATTGCTTGAAGACGAAGAAAATCATATTGATTTTCTTGAAACTCAACTTCAGCTTTTTAAAACAATGGGAGAAGAGAAATATAGTCAGCTCAATGCAAGCTCTGCTGAATGTGAATGTTAGAAAAACTATTATCTCATTTGTGAAATGAAGTTATTATAAAATTTATATAGAGGCTATAAATTAGCTAGCCTTTATAAATTTTTTCTATGAATATTCCATGGTCTATAAAAACCTGCAGAAGACCAAAGAGTGCTTTTGTTTTTAGTCAGTATAACACTTCCTCGCGATAATAATTGTTGAGACGTAAATGTTATTGTATTTATTGAATCGCATGTTTCATTGCTTGTTGCATGTTTTTTAATTATGATATCTGCTTTTATGCAATGATCTGTCTCTCCGTATAAAATAGCAATTTTAAATCCATTTTCTAATAAAGTTGTACAGATCTTATCATCACAAATAAATTGTCCTTTGAGAGATGGACCAATTTTTGTTGGTTTAATGGTTTTATTTATGCGAAACGATTTTTCCCATAAAGATATTGTAAACTTAGAAGGATGATAACGATCAACATATAATATCTTGTCATTCAAAACACCTACAATTTTCATATCATCTGCTATGATTAACTGTACAGGTGACTGCATTATACAAACTAGAATACCTGCCAAAATAAAAAAAACAAAGAAGAGTCTAATAGCCGTTTTTAAAAAAGTGAGCCCAACTAAACCGATACTTAATAAAATCAATGCAGATAGCGGGATAAATCCAGGATTTAAAACAGGAGAAATAGCCTGTATTGCATAAGCAATTTTTATCATAAGGTTCGTACCAAATCCCATAATCTGCAAAGGCCACCATTCAAGCCCAAAAAACATTGAAAAAGCTGAAAGTAGTCCAAATGGCATGATGAAAATTGATACTATAGGCAAAGCTAAAGCATTACTGATAACACCTAAAAGAGCTACATTAGAAAAATGATAAGCTGCATAAATCCCACTTGCAGAACCAGCTACTAATGAGGACATACAAGTTGAAACAACGGATAAAAAAACAAAACGAAGCACCTTTCCTCCAATATAAGAAGGTGCTGTATTTCCTTTACAAGAGCAATACCCACCACTCCACCAGGAAAAAGCAGCAATCAAAGCTACGGTTGCAGAAAATGACATTTGAAAACTAGGCTCTAATATCTCATGCGGACTTATAGCTACAGTTACTAAACCAGCAATAGCAAAATTACGCATTGTTACAGCAGAGCGATTACATAATATAGCAACCAACATAACAGCTACCATCAAAAAACTTCTTTGTGCAGCAATATTTGCACCAGACAATATCAAATAAAAAGCTGTAACTATTAATGCAGCAATGGCAGCAAATTTTTTAACTGAGTAATAAGAGGAAAAAACTGGAAAAAATGCAAAAAAGCTCCGTATAATAATAAAAACCATACCACTCAGTAAAGCCATATGCAGACCTGATATTGATAAAATATGTGCCAATCCGGCTATACGTAATGCTTCATTGGTATTATGTGAAATACCCCCTCTCTGCCCTGTTATTAAAGCAGCAGAAACTCTCCCTCCTTCTCCACCAACCGCTTTAACAACTTTTTCAGTCATTTGCATGCGTAAATTTTCAATTTTTTGTAAAACTTTTCCTAGCATCATATCAGGCTGAAGAACTGATATCTTTTTGGGTTTTCCTAAATAAAATCCCTGTGCACCAATTCTTTTAAAATAATTATGAAAACTAAAATCATAACTTCCTGGACGTATCGCTCCAGATAAAGCACGAAGCTTTACTTTCCCATATAAGCCATCTCCAGGAGTTAACCCATCTGGTAAAGACTTTGCGACTAAATACACCTGATTGAGATTATAAGATAAAGTAGGTTTTTCTGTCTTCAAAACATCTACTTTTAAACGAAATCCCCCTTTCCCTACAGACTTAATAGAAACAATTCGTCCTGTTAATATGGTAACAACATCGCGACTCAACATTGGCGTAGACATATGCCATGTTTCTATTTTTGCAGCCAAAGCGCCTAATACAATACAAAATAAAAATCCAGTTATAAACCATATCTTCCGATAACACCGTAAAACATATAACAGGCTAGGGAATATAATAATCAATATAACAAATTGTCTCCAACTTGGTTCTTGCTCTAAGCTGAAATAAAAAATAATGCCTGTAGAAAAAAAGACAAAAACTAATAAGAAAAGCAGCCCAAAAGAAATTTCTCTGTTTATACAATCTATCAGCCACTTCCAGAAAAAAACTACTTTTTCCTTAAAAAAGGAAAATAAAGAGTCCTCTTTCCTATTATAGATAGCATTGCTTGCACCATCAATAACAAACCGATCACCCTTCTGTAACAAAACAAGACTTTTTCTCTGTGAGAAAAAACCTCCTGGTAGATCATCTTTAACTTTATTTTGATCTAACATCCGCAAATCCCCACTTTACTTGCAATGCGGCTATTGCACACCATAATACCTATGCTAACATAGTTCTTCAATAAAATTCATAAATAACATCTTAATTTTAGAGGATAATGTCTGTGTCTGTTATTACCCGTTTTGCACCATCTCCTACAGGATTCCTTCATATTGGTAGCGCTCGTACCGCACTTTTTAACTGGCTTTATGCAAAACATACTGGAGGAAAAATGCTTTTACGTATTGAAGATACAGATCGAGAACGTTCAACAGAAGCTGCAGTTAAAGCTATCATAGATGGTTTGCACTGGATGGGACTCCAGTATGAAGGAGATCCTATTTCACAATTCAAACGAGCAGAGCGTCACCGTCAAGTTGCTGAACAACTGGTAAAAGATGGCAAAGCTTATTATTGCTATGCAACACTTGAAGAATTAGCTGAAATGCGTGAGAATGCTTTTGCAAAAGGTCTCCCAGCACGCTATGATGGGCGCTGGCGCGATCGTGATATTTCTGAAGCCCCTAAAGGAATCAAACCTGTCATTCGAATTAAAGCTCCACAAGATGGTGAAACAATTTTGCACGATCGTGTTCAAGGTGATATTCGCTTTCCTAATAAAGATCTAGATGACTTTATAATTTTACGTTCTGATGGCTCTCCAACTTACATGCATGCTGTTGTTGTTGATGACCATGATATGGGGGTAACACATATAATTCGTGGTAATGATCATCTTACAAATGCAGCTCGCCAAGCAATTATCTTCAATGCAATGGGATGGGATATCCCTGTTATGGCCCATATTCCGCTCATCCATGGTGAAAACGGTGCAAAATTATCAAAACGGCACGGTGCGCTAGGTATTGATGCATATCGGAAAATGGGATATCTCCCCATTGCCTTGCTCAATTACCTTGTTCGTCTAGGTTGGAGCCATGGTAATGATGAAATTATTTCAATAGAAGACATGATTGCCTGGTTTGATATTGATGATATCAATAAAAGTGCTGCTCGTTTTGATTTCAAAAAATTAGATGCCATCAACGGACACTATATGCGTCTAAGTAATAATCAAGATCTATGTGATGCTGCACTTAATATTTTACCAGAAAATGCAAATGAATTAAAAATAACAAAACAACTTGATGAAAAACATCGTGCGCAATTTCTAGCTGCAATACCAATTCTGAAAGAACGTTCAAAAACGTTGCTTGAACTTATTAATGACGCATCATTTATCTTCGCACAACGACCGTTGCCTCTTAATGAACAAGCAAAAACACTCTTAGATGAAAATGGTCAAACTATTTTAAAAGGAATTTATCCTATTCTAATGTCATGCCAAAAATGGGATGCAAAAACTTTGGATGAAATCATCCGACATTATGCACAAATACAAAAACTTAAATTTGGAGCTGTTGTTCAACCACTTCGAGCTGCCCTCACAGGACGCGTAACATCACCAGGAATTTTTGATATGCTTATCTTATTAGGAAAAGATGAGTCCCTGAACCGCATTAATGACCAAATTACCTGAACAGTATATTAATTTAATATATAAAACTAGAAAATATTAAAGTATAATTCTCTCAATGAAAAATAAAATTGTTTTTTAATTTAAAAAATTGAAATAAATATTAAAAAAAACTATGCTAAACAATATTTCAGATTGCATAAACAAAATTTTAGAGTCAATCTATTCTTAAAATAGGTAGGAAAAGCTTTAACTATAAATTGCTATAGCTAATAAAACAGCATATCAATTTAAAAAAATGGAAGCACTGAAAGGAAATATTTAATGTCCGAAAATAAAGCATATATGACTGTCAATGGTAAAAAAATAGAATTACCTGTCCGTAAAGGCACCATTGGCCCTGATGTCATTGAGATTGCATCTCTTTATAAAGAAACTGATACCTTTACTTATGATCCTGGCTTTACCTCAACTGCCTCTTGTGAATCAAAAATCACGTATATCGATGGTGACAAAGGAGTCCTACTTTATCGCGGTTATTCTATTGACCAACTTGCTGAAAAAGGTGACTTTCTCGAAAGCTGTTATCTTTTGCTTTATGGAGAACTACCAACCAAACAAGAAAAAATTGATTTTGACTACCGTATTATGCAACACACGATGGTGCATGAACAATTTGCAAGATTTTTCCATGGCTTTCGTCGTGATTCTCATCCTATGGCTGTTATGGTTGCTTGCCTTGGAGCAATGTCTGCATTCTATCATGATTCCATTGATATTACAGATTCCCAACAGAGAATGATTGCTTCTATTCGTCTTATTTCCAAAGTACCAACCCTTGCTGCGATGGCATATAAATACAGTATTGGGCAACCATTTATTTATCCCCGTAACGATCTCAGTTATGCTGCAAACTTCCTTCATATGTGCTTTTCTGTTCCTTGCCAAGAATATAAAATTAATCCAGTACTTGCTCGAGCTATGGACCGAATTTTCACCCTTCATGCAGATCATGAGCAAAATGCATCTACATCAACGGTACGTCTTGCTGGTTCATCAGGAGCTAATCCATTTGCGTGTATAGCAGCAGGTGTAGCATGCCTTTGGGGACCAGCGCACGGTGGTGCTAATGAAACATGTCTAAAAATGCTGCAAGAAATAGGCACTGTTCAAAAAATTCCTGAGTTTATCGCACGTGCAAAAGATAAAAATGATCGTTTTCGTCTTATGGGTTTTGGTCATCGTGTCTATAAAAATTATGATCCACGTGCAAAAATCATGCAACAAACCTGCCATGAAGTCTTAAAAGAACTTAATATTCAAGATGATCCACTTCTTGATATTGCTATGGAACTTGAAAAAATTGCTCTAAATGATGAATACTTTATTGAAAAAAAGCTTTATCCTAATGTTGATTTCTATTCTGGTATCACATTAAAAGCCTTAGGTTTTCCAACTGAAATGTTTACTGTTCTCTTTGCATTAGCACGTAGTGTTGGCTGGGTTGCACAATGGAAAGAAATGATTGAAGATCCAGCACAAAAAATTGGCCGTCCACGCCAACTGTATACAGGTCCTTCAACACGTGAATATATTCCGATAAACAACCGCACAAATTCAAAAAAATAAAAAATCAATTAATAAAGCCTTAATTTATTGGGGCTTTATTTTTTTTGGTATTTCCTTCCAATTACCAATCTCATTTTTATCAGATAGAGTATATTGATCTTTCTATTTTTAAAAACATAAAGACGTCATACTAAGTTAAAATAAGGTCTTATATTACATTTAATTCTTCCTAACCGCGGCTTAACTTGCATTCTAATAGACCATGCTCTTTAAAGATATGTTATGTCAATAACAAATAAAGAGGCTATAGAAACTACTTTAAACCGTGAAAGATTTAATCATTTTACTAAAAAATGACGTTAAGCTAGTAAATCTATTCTATCACTACTTTTTATCGATATTTTACCATTCTTAAAATTATTTATCATGTTTTTTATGCTTGATATGTTTCTTACTAAATGCAAACTGACAACATTAAAACATGTTTATTGCAACATAATAGAACAGTGCCCAGCCATTCCCAAAATATTAAACTATAGCATCATTAATTTAAAATAATGCTTATATAGAAATAATGAAAATACAACTCATATTTTACTTACTGTGAATTTCTTCCTGTACATATATTATATACTCCTAATATTATATACTCCTAACATGATAAAGGCTTGTTATGATTATAATTAAATCAATACCAATAAATTTTTGTATTGCTCTTCATAAAGCTTACAGATTATAAAATATGTCATAGCATAGTATCTCTTTGTGCACTTCATAGGAGAGGATAATGAAATTATTGGCTGCAGCTTTCATAATAAGTGCAACACTATTTTCCCAATTCGTTAATGCTAAAACGTTGACAATTGCAACTGAAGGCTCCTATCCTCCATTCAGTTATATTGACTCAAATAATAAACTTCATGGTTTTGATATTGATATAACTCATGCGCTTTGCAAAAAGATGAAAATTGAATGTGTTATCACTATTCAAGATTTTGATGGAATTATCCTAGGCCTTCTTGCTAAAAAATATGATGCTATTATTGCATCTCTATCCCCTACACAAGAGCGATTAAAAAAAATTGACTTTACAGATGCTTATTACAGTACAGAATTAGCTGCAATTGTTCCTAAAGATTCACAAATTAAAGAAATCTCAGTAGAAGCATTTAAAGGAAAAAATCTTGGTGTACAATTAAACACAACACAAGCTATATATGCAGAAAATCATTATGCATCTAAAGGGGTGAATATTAAACTCTATCCCACAACAAAAGAAGTAATACGTGATTTGTTAAGTAACCGCCTTGATGTCGTTATTCTTGATAAATTACAAATATTAGATTGGTTTAAACACAAAGGAAAAGATTGTTGCCATTTTTTAGGAAGTATTGAAGGAACTGAACTTCCTATTGCAATTGCTATACGCCAAAACAATGACGATCTTAAAAATCAGTTCAATAAAGCCATAAAAGAAATCCGTAATGATGGAACATATGATAAAATTACTAAAAAATACTTCCAAATTGATACTTATTAAGTATAAAATTAATTACAAATTGAGCAAATGATTTACGTTTTCAGCAAATAATTACTTCAAACCTTTATTAGGAGAATGGAGATGATTGACAGTTTATCATTGCTATCATTTAGCAATGGTGGGTGGGGTATGGTAATCCTGACAAGTGCAGGAATGACATTATCATTAGCTCTATGCTCCATAATTTTAGGTCTTCCTTTAGGGCTTATGAACGCAACAATGATTCAATTCAATATCAGGATACTTAAAGCTATAGCAACTTTATTTTCATCCGTATTTCGCGGACTACCAGAAATTTTAACATTGTTTTTCGTTTATTATGGCTTACAAAACTGTATTCAAGCTATATTTGATTTCTTAAATATTGACATAATATTTAGTATTAATGCTTTTATTGCTGGTGTTCTTGCATTCAGTATGGTTTTTGCAGCTTTTTCTTGTGAAGTTTGGCTTGCGGCATTTAAGATGTTTGATAAAAGCCAATATGAAGCAGCGCAAGTTCTAGGTCTCTCACGCTCAACAACATTTTTCCGGATTGTTTTTCCTCAACTTCTCCACAATGCTTTACCAGGGCTGTCTAATAATTGGCTTACTCTGCTTAAAGATACATCCCTCGTTTCAACTATCTCACTGCTTGATCTCATGCGACAAACTAATTTAGCTGCTACAGCAACCAATGAACCTATTTTGTTTTATCTTGTAGCATGCTTACTCTATCTATTATTTTCAGCAGTTTCTTCAGCAATTTTACGTTATCTAGATAAAATGCACTCAAGTAGGAATAAAAGGTACTAATCTAATGATTTCTGATGCGCCCTATTTTCTTTTTAATCCTGCACTTTTAAACCGTTATAGCCTAAAATTATTTGATGGCTTTATTGTTACTTTAAAACTTGTTTCTATTTCTTGTTCAATAGGACTTCTTCTTGGCATATTGATCACATTCATACGTTTATCTAATAATAAACCCTTACAATATTTGGCGCGTGCTTATATCTACTTTTTTCGCAGTTCTCCTTTATTGGCACAGCTCTTTCTCTTCTACTATGGACTTGGATCGTTGAGTAGCTTCTGGCAACAAATTGGCTTATGGTGGTTTTTTCAAAATGCTTGGTATTGTTGTCTTTTTATTTTTTCGCTTAATTCTGCTGCCTATCAAGCTGAAATCTTCAGAGGCAGCTTATTAGCAGTAGCAGCAGAACAACGAGAAGCATCAAAAGCTTTAGGACTGAATCGCTCTACAACATTTTTCAAAATTATTTTTCCACAAGCGATGGTAGTAGCATTACGCCCCTTAGGAAATGAATTTATTTTAATGACTAAATCTAGTGCTATTGCTTCACTCGTAACTGTCTATGATTTAATGGGTACAACTAAACTAATTTACTCACGTACTTTTGATTTCCAAGTTTATGTTTGGGCTGCTATTATTTATCTTATTATCGTCGAGCTTATTCATCGAGTTATTATTTTGATTGAACACTATCTAACCCGATATTTACGATAGATAAAAAATCATTATAAAAGCTTTTCGCCCAATCAAAATGCTAAATTAATCTATTTATTTATCAATTGAGAAAATGAAAAATGAATCTAGAAAATAAAAATAATCATCCTATTGATAATACAAAAAGTTTGATTATCTCTATCCGCCACTTAAATAAATGGTATGGGGATTTTCAGGTACTGTGTGATATCAACTTAGATATAGAAACTGGCGAACGTATTGTTATTTGCGGTCCGTCAGGATCAGGAAAATCAACTCTAATTCGTTGTATTAATCAATTGGAGCAAGCACAAGAAGGTTCAATTTTAGTCAACAATGTTGATATTAATACAGCTCCCATACAACAACAAAAAAATATTTTACGTACAATAGGAATGCTTTTTCAAAACTTTAATTTATTTCCTCACATGACCGTTATACAAAATTGTATCTTAGCACCTATAACCGTTCACAAACTTTCTAAACAACAAGCAACAGAAAAAGCAATCCATTATCTTACACAAGTTGGTGTTGAAAAACACTGTAATAAGTATCCTTTACAACTATCTGGTGGACAAAAACAGCGTGTAGCTATAGCACGTGCTCTTTGTATGGAACCTCAAATAATGCTTTTTGATGAACCAACGTCAGCACTTGATCCAGAAAGCGTTGGAGAAGTCTTAGAGGTTATGGCTCAACTAGCAAATACCGGAATAACAATGCTTTGCGTTACCCATGAAATGGGGTTCGCTCGCAAAGTTTCAGAGAGGATACTCTTTTTAGAAAACGGAAAAATTATTGAAGACACAACATCGAGCACATTTTTTACTAATCCTAAAAGCCAACGTGCTCGTGATTTTCTAGCTAAAATCAAACATTAGCCATAAACATTATGGTATCAGCAATTTTTTATGCTCTGTTTTTTCCTTAAGAAAGCGTATAATCGTTTGAGCAGCAATATCTCCTGATGGCACTTCTGTTTTCATTTTCGTCTCTATTATATCAAAGGAATCAAATTGTACATGCCGTAATAAATGGTTATGTAAAAGTTGTTCTATCTGCCTTGCTAACATGCCAGGTCGCAAAAATTCATTAAAATATTCGGACACAACAGGCTTATCAGCAATAATATTCGGAAGAGCAGAACTCCATAGTAATACTTTTGAAAAAAAAAATAATTTAAAAAAATAATCAAGTTTATAGCAAAGAATCATCGGAATTCTTGCCAGCGCTAATTCAAGTGAAACTGTTCCTAACGCTGCAAGTGCAACATCAGCTTCTGCAAAAGCAGACCATTTCTCATCTTCACCAACAACAATCTCAACCTCATTTTTCCAATCTTGCGTTAAAAGATGAATCTCATTTATTAAATACGGTAAAGTTGGTAAAATAATACGTAAATGAGGAATACGTTGTTTAACAATTTCTATTGCTTGTCCAAAAATAGGCATCAAACTGCGTATCTCTGACCTCCGTGATCCTGGCAAAACGACAATTGTAGGTTGCAATATTGGTTCATTACGTAAACGCTTTTTTTTCGATTGAACAGCTAAAAGCGGGGGATAGGTTAAAAGACGATGCCCAACATAAGTTGTATCTGGTCCATTCAAATCTTTTATAATCTTTTCTTCAAACGGAAAAATAGCCAATATATGATCAACAAATTTACGCATAATTTTAGCACGTTCTGGCCGCCATGCCCAAACAGTTGGCGCAACATATTGAATAATAGGAATAGAAGGTGCTAAAGTGCGTACTCTTTTTGCAACATGATGAGTAAAATCAGGACTGTCAATAATAATTAAACAATCAGGTTGTTCCTGTACAATGAACTTAGACAAATTACGAATATGCATCAATAGTAATGGCAGTTTCTTTAATACTGCTCCTAAACCTATTAAAGCAATATCATTAAAGTCAAAAAAACTTTTCAAGCCTAATGCTTCTAAATGTCTGCCTCCAACACCAATCAAATGAATATTGCATTCTGTCTGTTTAGATAAAGAAGAAATCAAGTCTGCTCCAAGTAAATCACCAGATTCTTCACCTGCAATAACAGCAATTTTTAAAGAACTATTATTCATTATCCGTTGTCCTAAATGTTTCTATAAACAAAGAACGTTTATTTGCTTCCTCTATCGTTTTTTCTAAAGATAATATCAAACTTTTCTTTGCTTCCACTGCAATACCAGACAATCCACTTTTAGCAGCATTAATTACTGTTGTAGGTCCAATTGATGGCAAATCCACCCGATGATCTTGTTGTGGTTTTACACATTTCACAAGAACACCACCTTGCGGGACAATTTTCTGCCTTTCCCGCATTTCCTGGACTCGCTTTAACATATTATCAGTTCCCTTTGAATCTTCTACTGCTACCACTCGGCCATCAATAGCTACAGCTGCTTGTCCAATATCTAATCGACCTAAGCTTCTTGCTGCTTCAGCTGCCAAAAGAATATCAGCATTCTGCTTGGAATTAGCACGTTGCACTGTTAAATTAAATTCTATTGGAGCGAGTAAATCTGGTACAACTTCATGAGCACCAATAACACAAAAACCATAGTCTTCCAAAATACGGATAAAAGCTCTTAATAATGTATCATCTCCACTTCTCAATGCCTTAAATAACTTTGATAAAGCCGACAAAGTTGTCCAATCGGGCCGTAATTGCAAAAGAGATGGACGCTTTTTCACACCACCTGCTAAAATAATATTGTGAATTTCAGCCGCTTTTAAAATTTTAAATAATCGTGCTAATTCTACAATTGATAGTTCACAATGCTCATAATCATAAAGTGCCATATCAGCTTCACCACGCAAAAGAACAAGAAAAGGATTTTGTCCACGTTTTTCAAGTTCTTGAGCAACTACAGTAGGTAAAACACCGTTTCCAGCGATTATGGCAGTTCTACCGGAAAGAAAACTTCTGGCATTAGAAGAAGGCACTTTTAGTCCTTATGAATCTATCACGTTATCTTCAAATTTAGGCGTACAATAAAAACGTTTTCCCTTTTCTTGAATAAAATTAATTACATCAATTACAGATTGCGAAGTAGAATAAGAAGAAAAAACGTCATTAACACGTTCTTTAAACGGTTTATTGCGATCAAAAAGCATAGAAACTGCGTGACGTAAAGCGTGAATCTCTTTACGTGCAAGACCAGCACGCTTCATACCAATAATATTGAGTCCAGCAAGTCTCGCTTGTACACCAACAGCCGTTCCATAAGGAATCAAATCTCCAACCAATGCAGATACACCACCAATAAATGCATGATGTCCGATACGAACAAACTGATGAACAGCTGCACCACCACCAATAATAACATAATCACCAACTATAACATGACCGCCAATCATTGCATTATTTGCGAATGTCACATGATTTCCTACACAACAATCATGTGCAACGTGAGAATAAGAAAAGAATTGACAATTATCACCAACAACTGTTGTTCCTGAGCTTGAATCCGAGCCTCTATGCATCGTAACACCCTCACGAATCATACAGTTTTTACCAATAAAAAGAGTTGTATGCCCCCCTTTATGTTTATTATTCTGTGGCTCTGCACCTAAAACTGCATGAGGAAATATCTTACTATTCGCACCTATCACTGTCTCGCCCATTATGACAACATGACTCATTAAATGACATCCATCATCAATTACAGCTTTTGGACCAATATGACAAAACGGCCCTATTGATACATTTTTACCAAGTTGCGCTCCTTTTTCTACAAAAGCAGTTGGATGGATTTTTGTATCAGACATTCCCACATTCCTATTACATCATTTATTTTGATTCAACAATCATTGCAGAAACTTCTGCTTCAGCAACGCGAACATCTTCTACTTTTGCAATACATAAAAAACGTCTAATATTTGACCGTTTTTTTAATAATCGGACATGAATTTTCAGTTGATCACCGGGTGTAACCGGTTTACGAAATTTCGCATTATCAACAGTCATAAGATAAACTAAGCCTAATTCCTTACTATTTAAACTTAAAAGTGAAATCGCTCCCGCTGTTTGTGCCATAGCTTCTAAAATCAAAACACCAGGCATAACTGGCTTTTCAGGAAAGTGTCCCGTAAAATGGGGTTCATTAATTGTTACATTTTTAATGCCGATAGCTTCTTGATCACCATCAATTTCGATTATACGATCGATCAATAAAAATGGATAACGATGTGGTAATATTGATAATAATTTATCAATATCCATAGATTCTAGACTTTTAGTTTCTTCAGTATCGGTCATATCACCGTTTCTCCCTTTTTACTTTTCCGATACTACGCAATGCTGCCACTTCGCGAAACCATTGTTTAAATGGCCGTGCTGGACTGCCTCCCCATTTTTCTCCATCTGGAATATCATTCATAACACCACTGCCAGCAGCAATTTGAACACATTCACCTATTGTAATATGATCCGCAATGCCAACACTTCCCCCCAGCTGAGACATATCTCCTATAGATGTGCTTCCAGCGATTCCACATTGAGCAGCAATAAGGCAATAACGACCAATTTTCACATTATGAGCAATCTGCACCAAATTATCAATTTTGCTCCCCTCGCCAATAATTGTATCATCAAATGTACCGCGATCAATCGTTGTGTTTGCACCAATTTCTACACCATCTTGAATGATCACACGGCCAAGATGCGGAATTTTTTCAACACCAATAGCACTTCGAACGTAACCAAAACCATCCTGCCCAATACAAACACCAGGATAAATATAAACTCTATCACCGATTAAAGAATATTGAACTGTTACCTTAGGAGCAATATAGCAATCACGTCCAATACGACAATTTTCTCCAATAACAGCTGTTGATGAAATAAGAGTACCCGAACCAATTTCAACGTTTCTGCCAATAACAGCTCCTGCCTCAACACACACATCATTTTCAAGTTTAGCACTTGGATGAATATGAGCATGCGGTGAAATTTCTTTTTGACCGAACCAAGGTGTTTGCCTAACAGAAGCAGGAAATAAAATACGTCCTACTTGAGCAAAATCACGTTGCGGTGTAGATGTCACCAAAACTGCAATAGTTTCAGGCACTTTAAAAACAATATCACTCGTACAAAAGACAGCAACCGCAGAGCTCCCTAATAAAGCATCAGAAAACTTTCGATTCTCTATAAAAACAAGAGAGCCCTCCCCAGCACTCTCTACAGAAGAAAGAGTATCTATAACTGTATTAGAAAACTCTGGATTAAGAAGCTTCGCACCTGTCAACTTTACTACGTCAGCAACTGTCAACCGCCGAGACGGCGTAAAAAAAAATGTATCCGCCATCAAAATACTCTCTCTCCCGGTCTAATGTAATTTCCCTTAAAGTTTACTCTCCTAGAGAAAATCCAAATTAAAACTTAGTAGAAATACCAAAGTTCAGATTTTGTACATTATCGCCTTCTTGCTTAGTTAATGGCCAAGCATAATCAAAACGCAACGGACCAAATGGAGATTCCCACATTAAACTAATACCCGCAGATGTTCGCCATGAACTATGAGAATTTGTAACTGGCGTTTCATCTTTCAAAACAGGCTTATAATTATTACCATAAAGTGTCGCAGCATCTAAAAATACAGCACCACGGAATCCTAAACTATCAGGAACAATAGGTATAGGAAATTGCACTTCAGCAGTTCCATTCATATATGTTGTACCACCTAAGAAATACACTTCACCCAACTGAGAAACCTGACGCGGCCCTATTCCATTATATTTAAAGCCTCGAATCATATCATTGTTGCTTTTAAACATATCAAAAATACGAAGACCATCATCTCCTATTCCATATATATAACCCGCTCCAACAGAAAATAAACTGACCATATCCATTCGATCAGAGAATGTCTTGTACATCATTGCCTTACCAGTTGTCTTCAAGAACTGCGCATCCCCACCAAGCCCTGCATATTCCTGAAGAAGACGAGCATATATACCATCATGGGGATTTTTCATATCATCGATGGAATTATAAGTTAAACCATAACTAATAGACGAGCGATGCCAAGGGCTATGCTTAGCAGCTTGAACGATTGCACCAGAATATTTTCCGTACAATTCTTTTACGACTTGGTCATCAGTTAAATCATATTGTGCACCAAAATCATATTCTTCTTGTACATAAGAATAAGCTAAATTAGCAGATAATTTATCATTAATTGGCAACCCAAATCGAAGCGAGCCACCTGTTTGCCGTACATCATATGCTTTATCAGCGCGATAAGTACTGCGAAAAATATCAAGACCCGCAGATGAACGATAACCTAAGAAATGAGGATCAACAAACGATAAATTATAATTACGAGATTTTTCTTGACCAGCCCCTAACCCCAAACGTACATATTGACCACGCCCTCCAAGGTTACGCTCAGTGACAGATACTTCAAGTGACATACCTGGACTCGTACCACCTGTCGTATACCCTCCAGAGAAAGAAAGATCTCCTGTTGGAACTTCTACTACATCTATAACCAATGTAACCTGATCAGGTTGATCGGTCGTAACCATTGAAATATTAACTGATTTAAAAAATCCTAGAGATTCTAGTCGACGTTTTGCACGTTGCACCATTGTTTGATTGTAAGCATCGCCTTCATTTAAATCAAGTTCACGCCGAATAACATAATCACGAGTCTTTTCATTACCACGTATCTCAATTCGCTGGACATACGCTCGAGGACCTTGCTCAATGTTATAAACAATTGAAATTGTATTATTCTTAAAATTACGGTTTCCTCTTGGATCAACTTTAGCAAAGGCATATCCAGAGTCAGCAACTTTATTATTAATAATTGCTACAGACTGCTCAACATGTTCCGCATTATAAACATCGCCTGTACGAGTTTTAATAATCTTTTTCAGAGACTGAGTATCAACTCCAGCAATATCACTTTCAATCTGAATATCACCAATTTTATAGCATGCCCCTTCATCAAGAATAAAATGAATTTTATAGGCATTATTTTTTTCATCATAAACTGCCTTAGATGAAATAACGCGAAAATCAGCATAACCACGACTATAATAAAAACGGCGAAGGGCCTCTTCATCTGCAGCTAGACGATCCTCTGTATAAACGTCACCCTTCAACAATAACGAAAATATTCCTGAAGGCTTCGTTAAAATCACATCACGCAAACGACGCACTCCAAATGTATTATTCCCTTGAAACGTAATATCGGCAATCTTTGTCCTCTGGCCTTCAACGATATTGAAAACCACATTTACACGTCCTTTACCCAAATTAATAGTTTGAACTGTAACAGAAACATTGTTGCGACCAACAGTCTTATATGCTTCACGAATCACTTTTATATCGGCTGAAAGCTTATCAGAACTGAAAGTTTCATTTTGTTTTAGAGTAATGAAACGTTTAAGATCAGGATCTTTAAATGTTTTATTCCCTTGAAAGAGTATCCGATTAACAACCTCATATTCTTTAACGGCTACAACAAGCTTATTGCCTACCTGATTTATTTTAATATCATAAAATAATCCTAGCTCAAAAAGACGTTTCACTTCAGCATCAATATCGCCTTCAGAAAAATTTCTTCCAGCTTTAATTCTCATATTATCTCTAATAGTCTGAGCAGCTACATACTTGTTACCACGAACTTCAATAGAATGAACAATTGATGCTTGTGTTTCCTCAACCATTGCAATTGACATAACAGCTGCTGCTGGAACAACTGCAACTATAGCTAGCACCAATGCAGATGTTGCGTTTAAAAATCTCGAATTCGCAGTCATTAGCCTCTTCACCTTAATACTCTCTTTGTTTTTAGGCACATATCCCTATAAGTTAAGTTACAGCAACTCCTTATTAGGAACTATTTATGCACTTAATTACCATCCCTAGCTTACTACGCCACAATATCTTGCGAATATAGTAAACAACCTGCTAATCTTTAATTATTCCTCAATTTATACAATATTCTCCATAAATAATAGCAAAACCAACAAAATAATCATTAAATAGCGCAAAAATCATAAATACAATGACAATAAAAAATCCTATACGAAAAACAATTTCCTGAATTTTAGCTGGAACTGACTTACCAGTCATAGCTTCAGCAATATAAAACAATAAATGTCCACCATCAAGCGGTGGAATAGGAAAAAGATTAATAAGCCCAATGCGAATTGAAAAAAAGTTGTAAAATGCAACGTAGAGGACAAACCTGTTTCACTAATTTTCCAAGCAATCTAAACAGTTTTAGAGGGACCGCTTAATTGGCAATGGTCTTCCTTGCACACCGATTAAACAACTAAAAAAGATTTTTTTTGGATAATAATCAATGTTGTACTCTTTAATGACTCTGCTATTGATTCTATCCAATTATAGCAAATATGTTTCTTATAAATTGGATCTAAACGCTCAGAATTATAGAAAACAATAGAAACTCTCACACCAATCATATCGACCTAAACCTGATTGCCAAATCCATCATCTCGCTTGATCACTATAGGTTTAATTAATACCGTTAAAATTTGATCCACATACTCTATTTTAATTCTATAGAATCTCTACCATGTAAAATTACATAAGCTACTAAATCTCCAAAACTTTCAATCTGTTTACCATCCATTTCAACCAAAATGATTCCCCCGTATTAAAACAGCTTGAATAACTGAAGAATCTTTTTCTAGATAACCAAAAACCGGTTCAACAACTACACGTCCATAAAAAAAGAAAAAAATGTTAAAATAACAACAGTAAAAAAAACCTTGAATAAGGGACCAGCAAAAACAGTCATTGCTCTTTTCCAAGCATGAGCGCCCATAAATGAACCAGGTGTAAATGAAGATGATTTGGACGATGATGTTAGTCCATTATTATCTTCAATGAATTTTACATATCCTCCTAATAAAAAAAGCTCTAAACACCACCTTGTACCTCTCTTATCTGTATAACTCAGAAATTCTGATCCAAATCCAAACAAAAAACAGACGCCCGAATACCACACCATCTTCCAATAAGATAATGTCCCATCCCATGTACAAAAACGATAATTAAAATGGTAAAAATAACATTTAAGCCTCTTAAAAAGAGACCACCCACATTAAGTATATGACCTAAAAATTCCAAAGTATCATTTTCCAATAAAATCACATAAAAAAGATTAAAGGAGTATTCATATCAAACATAAACGAGCCAATTATATAAAAAAGAGAAGTAGCACCCACCAACCCGTCCATACGATCCATAAATCCTCCATGTCCAGGTAATAAAAAACCAGAATCTTTAACAGAGAATCGCCTTTTTAGCCATGATTGCCATAAATCACCTATTTGTGAAATAATGGATAATATTAAAGCAAGGAAGAATACAAAATAATTCACTGCACTGATACCAAAAACATAAATCACAACCACTATGCCACTAGAAAGCCCAGCAAGTGTTCCAACGATTGCCCCTGACCATGTTTTGTTAGGAGAAAATCGTGGTGCTAACTTCGGGCCACCAAAGACACGACCACCGAAATACGCAGCGATATCTGTACTCCACACTACTGCAAATAAAAAAATCACTCTCCAAAAACCCAATAAATCGTAGCCTCGTAAACAAGACAAAGCCACTACTGGAAAAGATGCGTATATAAATCCTCCAAAAATCCAACCAGCATTCCCAATAGACAGGAGAGCTAACAATACTGCTAGAATCATTAAAACACTGAACACTAATGAAGCAGATGTACTAAAAATCAACAAGAAACCACAAACACAATAAAAAACACTAGCTAATATTTTTTGTAAGAGGCCCCATTTCTCTTCAGTGATATCAATCCACTCATAAAGAATAAAACCACCAATTCCCCACGTAAACAAAAAAAACAAAGTTCCGCCACACCACGTTAGATACAAAGTAATAGTACCCAAAATAATGGCTGTCAGAATGCGAGACATAAGATTAGACAAAACAATCTCCAAACGATAAAAAAAGAAGAATCAAGTGAAGAGATAATATCCAAAATTTTCTATGCAATATTTTATACCCGTACTTTTCTAAGATTTACTAATAATGATAGTAAAATTCGATAAAAAATGACACTTATAAAACTAACATCATCTATAATTACTTCAAAATTTTATCGATTAAAATTAAAATAGAAACAAAAAGAAAAGAGAGTTAAAATATGTTACCCAATTTTAAAAATCAGAAAACTTCTGCTCATTACTCATGAAAAACTTACGCAAATAATTAAATTTGATATCTATATTCTGTTCACATAAGATATTTTATTATTACAATCGTAAGTCATTTACTGAAGAATTAAAAGATTATAAAAAAAATTGCGAAATAATATATTTTTACCATTCTCTTAATCTATAGTAAATGGCAGATAACAAGAATATGATATCCTTGTCCAATGATAAAAATCTAAACCTGCATAATTTCAGTTTCTTTCAAAACCAAAATTTTATCAATCTCAGCTATAGTTTCATCCGTAAGCTTTTGAACTTTCTCAGACAAACTACGTGCTTCATCTTGTCCAATTTTTCCTTCCTTTTCTAACTTCTTTAAATTATCCATACCATCACGACGAACATGGCGAGCAGCAATACGAGCTTGCTCTGTATATTGATATGCAATTTTTACTAATTCCTTTCGACGCTCTTCATTTAATTCAGGTAAAGGAATACGCAAATTCACACCATCAGTAATAGGATTTAAACCAAGACCAGAATCACGAATAGCACGCTCAACAGCCCCAACCATCGTTTTATCCCATACAGAGACTGACAGCATTCGTGATTCCGGAACAGAAATATTGGCAACTTGATTTATTGGAACAATAGAGCCATAAGCCTCAACTGTCAAATGTTCTAATAAACTAGCCGATGCTCGCCCAGTCCGCAAACTACCTAATTCATGTTTAAAAGATGAAATAGCACCTTCCATGCGACGTTTCAGATCATCCATAATTAGTGTTATATCCATATTTATGCTTCCCTTCATTGTATCCTGAAAATCACTTTCATTCTGATACTATCGTAAACTGTCCCTCTCCATTCAACACCTTAGCCAAGCCACCCTTTTCATGAATAGAATATACAATAATAGGTAAATTATTCTCACGTGCTAAAGTCACAGCTGTTGTATCCATAACAGATAACCCCCTTGTAAAATCTCAATATGCGTTAATTTATCAAAACGCTTAGCCATGGGATCTATTTTAGGGTCTGCAGAATAAATACCGTCCACTTGTGTTCCTTTCAACAACACATCTGCACCTATTTCTGCTGCACGTAAAGTAGCTGCAGAATCAGTGGTAAAAAATGGATTACCTGTACCACCAGCAAAAATAACAACTTTTCCTTGATTCATATAGCTTATTGCTTTGCGCTGCGAAAAACTTTCGCAAATTTGCGGCATAGCAATTGCCGATAAAACAACTGATTCAATCTTTAATTTCGTCAATGATGTCCATAATGCCAGAGAATTAATAGCAGTTGCAAGCATTCCCATATGATCGCCAGTTACACGATCCACACCACGTGAAGCAACAGCAACGCCACGAAAAATATTACCTCCACCTATAACAATAGCAACCTCTACGCCCATTGCTCGGACTTCAGCAATATCAGTAGCAATACGATCTACAACTGAAACATCAATGCCAAAACTCTGTCCTCCCATAAGTGCTTCACCAGACACTTTCAATAAGACACGTTTATATCGAAGAGCTAATGTCATTATAATCTCCCAAAAAGCATTTGTACTTTTTGTCTTCGATACACTAAGGGCACCATCTTGTCACGTAATACCCCTGAAATAATTACAATTTTTAATATTTATTGTGCTATAATTTGATGTTTCTAACAAATAATTCGGAAAATAACTAGCTCTTAACTACAGCTGCAACTTCTGCAGCAAAATCAGACTCTTCTTTCTCTATACCCTCGCCTAAAGCAAAACGGATAAAGCCTGTGATTTTAGCTGGTGCGCCAATGGATTGCTCTGCATTTTTCAAAGCAGTTTCAACAGTAATATCGGGATTCATAACAAAAGCTTGAGAAAGCAAAACCACTTCTTCATAAAACTTGCGCATGCGCCCTTCCACCATCTTTTCAATGATATTTTCAGGCTTTCCAGATTGACGTGCTTGATCTGAAAAAATCGACTTTTCCCGTTCAATAGCACTAGCATCAATATCTTGCGCTGTTAATGCTAATGGGTTAGTTGCAGCAATATGCATAGCAATTTGACGACCAAAAGCAGCAGCAGCTTCTTTATTCCCAGAAGTCTCAACAGCAACTAAAACACCAAGCTTACCAAGACCATCAGCAACAGCATTATGCATATAGGAAGCAACAACACCATCAGTAACAGATAATTTAGCTGAACGACGAAATGTCATATTCTCGCCAATTGTACCAATTGCATCTTTAATAACTGTCTCTACAGTCTCTTTAGAACCTGGATAAACAGATACAGAAACAGACTCAGCATCTCCTTTCGTATCTAAAGCAGCAATTGCTACATTGCGCACTATTTCCTGAAATGCATCGTTACGAGCAACAAAATCTGTTTCAGAATTAACTTCAACCAAAACAGCACTTAAACCTTTTGATAAAACGCCAATCAACCCCTCAGCTGCTGTACGGCTAGCCTTTTTGTCTGCTTTGGCTATTCCTTTTTTACGAAGCCAATCAACTGCAGCCTCCATATCACCATTGCTTTCTGCTAAAGCTGCTTTACATTCCATCATACCAGCACCTGATAATTCTCGAAGTTCTTTCACTTGTGCAGCGGTAATACTCATATTTTCCTCTTTAATTTGATAATAATGAAAGCGCGTACAGAGAAATCCAACGCACACCCAAAACCTTTTCTATAAAAAAAGTACTTTAACAGAAGTTTTCAAATTATTCTTCAGTAACAGTAGCCGAATCTTCTAAAACAGGCTCCACAGGCACATCTAACACAGGCTCCATAGGCGCATCAACTTGAGCTCCTAAATCAACTCCCATCGTACTTTGCTGACGAGCAATACCGTCAAGAGCAGCACGCGCAATAAGATCACAATAGAAAGTAACTGCACGCGAAGCATCATCATTACCCGGAATTGGATAATCAATATTATCAGGATCACAGTTAGTATCAATAACAGCAACAACTGGAACACCTAAACGCTTCGCTTCTTGGATAGCAATATTCTCTTTATTCGTATCAATGATAAACATAAGATCTGGAACAGATCCCATATCTTTAATACCACCAAGCGCACGATTAAGTTTTTCACGATCACGTTCAAGATTTAAACGCTCTTTTTTAGTAAAGCCCTGCACCCCAGAAGAAAGAGTTTTATCCAACTTTCGTAAACGATGGATCGAATTAGAAATTGTTTTCCAATTTGTTAGCATACCACCAAGCCAACGTGCATTAACATAGTATTGTGCAGAGCGATTTGCTGCATCAGAAATAATATCAGATGCCTGCCGTTTAGTGCCAACAAATAAAACACGCCCTCCACGTGCAACTGTATCTGAAACAACCTTAAGCGCTTGATGTAAAAGTGGAACAGTCTGAGAAAGATCAATAATATGAATATTATTACGCTGACCATAAATATAGGGAGCCATCTTTGGATTCCAGCGATGCGTCTGGTGACCAAAATGCACACCCGCCTCTAAAAGCTGGCGCATAGTAAAATCTGGTAATGCCATAATCTTATCCTTTCCGGTTTGACCTCCGCGGAAAAAGTAAGCAAACCTACTACCGGTGGACATTTTCCAGAATCACTCTGCACTAGAATCACTCCGTGAACACCCAAAAATCCGCGTGTGAGATAATGCTACCATAATAACATTTGATTTTTTTTCAAGTTATTTTCTGCACATCATTTAATGTTATTAAGTTTGCAGTTATGCAGATCATTTTTCTCATCGAGAAATTGAAGACTCTTCAATTTTAAACGTATTGAGAAATCCCTATAATCTATAAGCAAGTGACGCACTACACCATTTTCATATAAATGAAAACTCTGACGATAAATCGGTAAACCATCCTTGTTTTTTGTATCATCAAAATGAGAAACTATAACATGCCAATAGCCACTCTCATCTAATTTTTTCAATTCCTTTATCTTAGAATCAGATACTGACTTTTTCTTTTCTCCAATAACAACACTTTCTTTTATCACTCTATCGCCACCATTATCTCCATCAAACAAAGTTGTATTATAAAAACGATGACCAGCCTTTGCGTGTCGAATAATATTTTTCAGGCTTGTAATTGGAAAATCAGCTTTCTCAAGCCTATACACATTTTCTTCTGGTTTCTTTAATTTAACTAAAGTTCCATTTTTAGTAAGCTCAGCAATTCCTTCGGTACTCTTTCCCACATTTTTTTCCATTACCTTTTTTATGTCAAAGTGGAATCTGTGACCATCACCTGTTGTATAAGTTTTTACCTCCTGACTCATTAAACGAACAGGCATACCTTCCGTATAAACGCGAACACCAAGGCTAGTATGTGTTGTATATCCCTGACATGCAGACCCCTTGATCTCATGAACCATGCGCCCAGACATTCCTATAACGACCGGATCCCAAGAAGCATTATCCATCTGAAAATCATAAACTACTCGATGAGGAGCTAAAAAATAGCTTCTTCAGCTCTTAGAGAACATAAATAAATAATATAAAAACCTATTATAAACAACAACTTAAGCATTCTTAACTTCCAGACTTATCTCATACCCATCAAATAATCAAAAACAAGAAAAGCTTCTACCTTAATTAACGACAGCATTTTCATTAAATCAAAACTATGCAGCAGGTTATTATATAATAATCATGAGACTAAAATATGACCGAATCAATTGAAAATCATTTAGAAAAATTCAACACTATTATTTTTGAAGTATTACAACCTGTTACAAACTGTAATAGTATTACAAAATGGTAATCAGCTTTTTATCTCTAGTCAGTTACCTCTTACTAATGAAAACCAGTAGAAATTGGGAAAATTGCTGCAACTGTCAACAATAAACAAGCCCAAAACTCAGCACAAGTGTAAGCTATTCCCTGCACAAATAAAAACAGCCCTTGGTAATTTAAATAAAATAAAAAAGTACTTAAAATCAGCGTCTTTGTTGCAGCAGTTCCAACTTTACCAATATTTCTCTCGTTGCTAATGGAGCTTCTGATCTACTTGTAAACCTCCTTGGTGATGAGCCTGGAAAACATGCTTGCTCTGCTATTGGGGTTGCTGTTCTTCCTATGATCGAGTAGAAATAGAAGCCCTTCTTTATAGAAATCTAATATCTTAGATAAAAACAAAAATTCATTCATATTCTACCAAGTTTTCACATTTCTTCTTTTGCTTTAAGATCTAAACCATTGTAACTAACACTCTTTCTGGATTAAGGACGCTATCAAAGGAAGTGCTTCATGCAACAAATTTATGATAATAATAATATTTTTGCTCGATTAATTCGTAATGAAATTCCATCTATTAGAGTCTATGAAAATAAAGATATTATTGCATTTATGGATATCATGCCTCAAGCGGAAGGTCATACGCTAGTCATTCCTCGAAAAAGCTGTAGAAATCTATTGGATGCAGATCCTGAAATATTATTTCCAGTTATTAAAGCCGTTCAAAAAATCACCAAAGCAGTAAAAAAAGCCTTTGAAGCAGATGGAGTAACCGTTATGCAATTTAATGAAGCAGCTAGCAAACAAACAGTTTACCATCTTCATTTCCATATTATACCGCGTATGGAAGGAGTAGAGCTCAATGCCCATACTAATGTAATAACACCCACAGAAATACTTGAAGAAAATGCAAAAAAAATCCGAGCAGCCCTTTTAATGCACCCCTAGATTGCAAAAGTTCCTCTGATCTGTCTCTTTGACAGAAACAAATGAAATACTATCAACTTTTCCCACTTTGAGACAAGTAAACATACTAGAAGGTGAAGTTTTAGCAACAGCTCCCCTTCTCCTCCATCCAATTTGAAGATAATTATACCGATTGTACTATTATTTCATAGTTTACCAAATAAAATTTCACCAGTTATTATAAAATTAGTTATTTTAAAATTGGCGTCTCGATCCATCAACTGTGCCTTAAGCTAAAAAGTAGATTTTTGCACAGTCTAACTGATAATTAATTGAGATAAATTTCAAATAAAACAATAGTATCGGACTAATTATGAAATTTCGATATAGATAACTAATTAGTTGCTTATATATTAGCATCGTTGCGATACATTTCAACAACTTCAACGACCTGATTGTGCTATATTTGAGTTAAGCACTAATAGCATAATTAAAATATACAATAATCAAATTTTCTTACTATTCTATTCTGTTAATTGACTATAATGTACCATCGACAATAAAATATTAAATAATTTTGGATGAATCTTCTCAACATCATTTAATAATGATGACTGTTTAAAAATTTTGGTCAATGATCTTTATAAAAAGATCCTTAAATATAATTAATTTAAACCTTTAAAATTTTGGATAATATAATGTATAATAGCGACAATTTTTTTATTCCCCAATTTTTGCCTTTTTCATTATTATAATCTTTTTATTTAGATAATTTTCTATTCATTATGAATTTAAATTACAATTATTGTAATGTGATTACACATAGAATAAAAGCCCTCTCTGACGGCGATATTTTTTATAATTAGATTAAATTGGGTATAAAAATTCATAAAATGATGTTTATAAATAAATTAGTAATATCATTCGTTTAAATTATATAAAATCAACTAAAAATGTAAATATTAATAAAAAATTTTTAGCATAAATAGGATGTTATTAAGTGTATATCAACTGGTCAGAAATTGTGCATTGCTATAAAAAAGTAGGAATTGCTCTCACTGTTTTAGTTATTTTTTGCTCTTGGGCAATAGCTACTCCTAAAGAAGCTTATCCTGATAAATATGCAGCTATTGTTATAGATGCAAATACAGGAAAGACATTATTTCAAGCCAATGCAACTTTAAAGCGTTATCCTGCTTCTTTAACAAAAATGATGACGGTATACATGATCTTTGAAGCTATAAAAAACGGTCGCGTAACACCAAATACACCCATTCCTATTTCTAATTATGCAGCAACACGCCCACCAACAAAAATTGGTATTAAGGCAGGACAAACAATTTCTATAGAAGCCGCTACTAAAGCTCTTATTACAAAATCAGCAAATGATGTAGCTACCGCTATTGGCGAATATCTTGGTGGAAGTGAACAAAAATTTGCTCAAATGATGACAATAAAAGCGCGCACACTTGGTATGAAAAATACTCATTTTGCCAATGCTTCAGGCCTCCCAGATACACGTAATTATTCTACAGCGCAAGACATGGCCACCTTAGCGTTAGCCTTACGTAGACATTTTCCGGAACAATACAAGCTATTTAAAACAACACATTTTACATTTCGTGGACAGACAATTAATAACCATAATACATTAATCAAAACAATAAAAGGTGTTGACGGAATCAAAACAGGCTATACACAAATGTCAGGCTCTAATTTAGCAACATCAATGCGTATCAATGGACGTTCTATTGTTGCTATCGTTATGGGAGGAAAATCATCTAATACACGTAACATTCACATGGCTAATTTATTAAAGCAGTATTTGCCAAAAGCAAGCCGTGTAGAGAGTAATGAACATTTGGTGGCTACTGCTCGCTATAAATTACCTACTGGAGCTGCTACACCTATACCTCTTACAAAAAACAATTTAATTAATTCTGATGATGAAATTTCTAGCCTTTTAACAGCACTTGCAGAACAGCCTAACGATTCTAATACAGCTGTAGCTGCCGTAAACCAGGTTATTATACCAATTCCTAATCCTCACAAAACTGAGACTGTTAAAATGAATACAGTTATTTCTGCTTCTTTATCTAAAAATAGTGGATGGGCTATCCAAATTGGCTCTCTTCCTAGTGAAAAGCAAGCTAAGATCATGCTTTCAAAAGCAACAAATGCTGCTCATTCTACCTTACGATATGCATCTCCGCAGATGCAACCTTTTCAAAAAGATGGACATCATTATTATCGCGCTCGATTTATTGGCTTTCCATCAAAAAAAGCTGCACTGAATACTTGTATGGCTTTAAAGAAAGCAAATTTTAACTGCTATACTGTAGCTTATTAAAAATTTTGAATTCCATGTTAAGGATAGTGCTATGACACATAATGCTACTAACCCATCTGAAAAGGAAAAGCTTTTCAAACAACCATCTCTTCTTTCATTACGATCACTTCACGAAGCTGCAACAAAACTAGCTAATTTAAAATATAACTCAACTACATTGAATACTCATTCTCTTGTCAGCCTTCTCATTTGCCAAACAACTCGAAATCGTCGTTTAACCATGCCTTCTGTACATATCCACTTACGTGTCGCAAGTAAAACTGGCAATGTACCTATTAAACTCCGCCTAGGAGCAACAAATAAATAGTTTACAATTAAATTTCAGAAAAATATTTTATAAATTTGAATAATTCTTATCTTAAAATCTATAAAGATTATAATGAGCCTGACATTTTTTACTGTCAGTTTTAAAATAATATTATCCTTACAATAAAAGCTGAGAATAGAAAAATATTATATTTCCTTAGTCTATTAAGACCTAAAAAACTCAATTGTATTTTTCATTATCAGAAAAGAAAATCCTATAGAAATTAACAAAAATATTCAGTATTTCTGCTCAATAACTTAAAAACTTTCTTAATAGTGCATTACTGCTTAAGTAAGAAAGCATACATTACTGATATTATTGAATTTCTTTACTAGGTTGATGACTTTCTTACACACTAAATGATTTAACAAGATAAAACATTCAACGCAAGACCACCTTTGCTTGTTTCTTTATAACGTTCACTCATATCATGCCCTGTCTGACGCATTGTTTCAATACAAGTATCAAGAGAAACAAAATGGTTTCCATTACCGTGCAAAGCAAGAGAAGAGGCTGTTACAGCTTTAACAGCACCCATCGCATTACGTTCAATACAAGGAACCTGAACAAGACCAGAAACTGGATCACACGTCATACCTAAATGATGCTCAAGAGCAATCTCAGCTGCGTTTTCAATCTGCGCTGGCGTTCCACCCAATGCAGCTGTCAACCCTGCTGCTGCCATAGCAGACGCTGCTCCAACTTCACCCTGACAGCCGACTTCAGCACCAGAGATAGAAGCATTATGTTTAATAATACCACCTATAGCTGCTGCTGTTAATAAAAAATTATGAATTCCCTCTTTATCTGCACCATCATGAAATTGAGTATAATAGCGCAAAACAGCAGATACAACACCAGCTGCACCATTTGTCGGAGCCGTAACAATACGACCACCCGCAGCATTCTCTTCATTTACTGCCATAGCATATACAGAAAGCCAATCATTTGCTAAAAGTGGTTTATTGCAATTTTTTTTCTGGTCCTCCAACAGCTTATCATGAAGTCTTTTAGCTCGTCTTGGGATACATAATCCACCTGGTAACTCACCTTCTTGTAAAAGCCCCCTATCAATACAATTTATCATAGCAGAAAAAATCTCATCAAGTGCAGTATTCAAAGCAGCACGGTCCATTTTGGTTTCTTCATTTATACGTTTCATTTCAGCAATTGAAAAACCCGAAGCTTTAGCCATTGATAACATTTTATCAGCCGAATCAAAGGGATATGGCACCTGTGATGTTTTCACTTTTGTGTTATAATCTGCACGATTTAATTCATCCTCAGTTACAACAAAACCACCACCAATAGAATAATAAATCTGTCGTAAAAGAACACTTCCCTCAGCATTAAGCCCTTCAAATGCGAGACCATTAGCATGTCCAGGCAAAATCCTTTTTCTTTCAAAAATGAGATCACTTTCTAAATCAAAGCGATAAACAGTATGACCTTCTGGCCATACTTTTTTTTCACGTTTCACTTGTTCAAAAAGCAACCCTATACAATCAGGATCAACAGTAGATGCTTTTTCCCCTAAAAGCCCTAATACAACAGCTCTATCGGTAGCGTGACCTATTCCTGTAAAAGCTAATGAACCATGAAGATAAACTCGAATATGAGAAATCTTAAGACGCGATGGCTGAGAAAGATTCCTTGCAATAATCTCCTGCAAAAACGTATTAGCAGCTAGCATTGGACCCATTGTATGAGAACTAGAAGGACCAATGCCAATCTTAAAAATTTCAAAAACAGATAAAAACACCGCCCACCTCAAAATCAAACGCAGATCTTGAGTACACGTTTTTCATTAAAATTAAATTGTAAAGTAAATAAAAAAAATAATAGCTACAAACATGAACGTAGCACGTCTTGCTACCATCCAGCAATCCTTTTCTATAGCATTTTCCATATCTAACCCTTAAGGAGTAAACAATAACCTAAAACACCCCCACCTCACTATATGAAATATAGTAAAATAAGTATTAAGACGCAATATTAAAATAAAATGTAAAATGAAAAGTTTCATAAAACATTTTGTGTAATTCTTCATTTTATACTCAAACAAATAAAAATAACTCCTAACATGACTGAATAAAACGCACAAAGTTTCTGATCGGTTCGCGCTCAGTCTCAAAATTATTTTCTGGAGCATTTGCATCACGATAACCAAGAGCCATACCACAAATAATACGCTCTTCGGAAGGTACTGACAAAAGTACACATAATTGCTTATGATAATCAGCAAATGCAGCTTGGGGACACGTATCTAATCCAAAGCCACGCGCAACTAACATAATGGTTTGCATAAACATACCTAAATCAAGCCAACTCCCAATCTCCATATCTTGGTCCATTGTGAATAAAAATCCAACAGGTGCACCAAAAAATGAAAAATTCCGTGCTTGTTGGCGTAACATTTTTTCTTGCTCACCTTTTTGAATTCCAAGACTTTTATAAAGATCTAAACCAACTTTTCTACGTCGAGAAAGATAAGGCTCACGCCATTGACGTGGATAATATTGATATTCACGCTCCCCTTTTATACCCGATAATACCAATTGTGAAAGCTCCTCTCCAACTTTCTGCAACGCTTCCCCTGTCAAAACAATCACTTTCCAGGGTTGAAGATTTGTTCCAGATGGAGCCCGTGCTGCAAATCTTAATATTTGCTCAATTACTTCTCGCTTAACAGGTTGATCAGTGAAAGCTCGAATTGATTTTCGTGATAAAACAGATTGAAAAACATCAACAATAGAACCCTTCATTGTACTTACTTTCTCTTATATGAAAGATAATTTAAATGCCGCTCTTCTTTAATGAAAAAAATAAAAAACTCTTATACTTCCTAATTTAGGATCTCTAGTACACTGGATAAGGCAAATTTGTTGGTTACATGCTTTATCTGCTAATCTTATCTCTTTTTTTCTGCTTAATATGGCTTTCTCTCACCAATGAATTATATAAAAATGGGATAAAATCAATAGATTCTATATTTTTAAAATCATTTGCAGAAATTATACTTTAATGCATATTTCAATTGCCTAATCTTTATAAAATATAAAAACTCACCAAGCTTTAACAAAAACAATAAGGAAAAAATAGCGCGAGTATCATAATGCACATAAATATTCAATAAAGCTTAAAATAACCTTTATTATTACAACATTAAACCGCATAATCTGCTCTTATTATGGTATTAAGAAGAACTCATTAAAATTATCAATAAAATCAACTATATGTATTTCTGAAAATCTTATTTTATTTAACAACGGGAACCATTAATTGCAAAAAATATGATTATGTAAAAATTTATAAACACATAGAATATTAAATAAAGAACAAGGCAAAATACATCGTACCAAACATAAACAGAAATACGGTGGTATCTCTTGAACGCTTATTATTTACATTATTTTGCGAAAAATCCTATCATAAAGTATGATAACTGCATTTAAAATTGTTATTTGACTGCTATAATCTCTACAACTTCTCTTGTAAGTTTTTATTTCCTTACAAAAATATTATAATACATAGAACAGATAGTAATTCTATGATATAATTTCCGTGTTTATACAACAAATTAATTTTTGATACTGTAATCAATAATTTAAGTGTTTCGTGCACTATATCAATATGTATTACTTATTCTTGAAAAGACATAAAAATTGTTCACACTAAGTTTGCTCTTATTCCTAGATCAAAAAAAGAAGATAACCGTCTGCCCCAATTCCGGCTACTGCAATAGCTAAAATTACTCAAATCAATTTTGAGTTTAGTGTTTCTCAATCCAAGTTTTGATATTTAGTATTACACGTAATTTCTTTTTATATTAGTATAAATATCACTAAAAGACACCTTAATTTTGAGATAGAATTTTACTAAGTTTTTAGTCAAACTTATAAAACTTAAAGTTAACGATTAACTCCTAATTCAGCTAAACTCTCAAAAAAAGTCTCTTCGATACATTCTAAATCATTTAATAAATCAGTAATATCGCTCTGCATCTGCCGCAAATCAGCACGTTTTTTATTGATAGTTTCAATTAATTCTTTAAGTTTTTTTTCATTATCAGGTGGTTTTCTATCTATTGCGAATATATTGGATATCTCAGATAAGGAAAAATTAACCCTCCTAGCCTGTAATATTTGCTTCAATTTACAACGGTCCATTTGCGTATACAACCGCTTACACCCACGCCGAAAAGGCGTAAGTAATCCTTCTTCTTCATAATAACGCAAAGTCCGAGCAGTTATTGAAAACTCTTGAGTTAAATCATTAATTGAATAATATCCTTGCATTCTAATATCTGTTCAATAAATCAACTACATTGTTATCCAAAACGTATAGGCTTTTTATCAAATCTTAGTTAGAATTTTCTTATTGTTTTCTTTTTGTTTTCTTTTGAAAGATAAAAAATATAAACTGAAGAAAACTTTCTAAAAAGAATACCTTTTTTATCAAATAATCTAACTTCTTTATCTTATCCCTTGAAAGGTAACAAACAACTACCATTTATTTTATAGGTCTTTCAATTTTCAATATACAAAAATAAATTTCTCTTCCTAATTACCTAAATATCGCAAACTTATAGTAGAACAATCAAAATACTAAATATTATAATTAAAAATTTTAATTTACATTAAAATTTCTTAAATCTAAGATCACCTTATAAAACTTTTATAAAAACACATTTATCAGAAATGCTATTCTGAATTTTAAAGCCTAATAAAAACGCCTAATTTTATTTCAGGCGCTTTACATCTTTCTTAGCATTATTAATCATTCTGCAACAGTACTAGTTGTCATATTTGTTAACATAGCTTTCGTGGTTTCGTCATCACTGGATTTTCGGCGCTCATTCATAATCAAATCATCACGAACAGTAGCAATACGACGAATTTGGGCAATCGCACCACCTGTACCTGCAGGTATAAGCCGACCAACAATAACATTTTCTTTAAGCCCTTGCAGAGTATCAATTTTTCCAGAAACTGCCGCTTCAGTAAGCACACGCGTTGTTTCCTGAAATGACGCCGCTGAAATAAAAGAGGGTGTCTGAAGAGATGCTTTTGTAATTCCAAGAAGTATAGGATTACCTACTGCAGGTTTTTTACCTTCCGCAATTAGATTATCATTGATTTCGTCTAACTCAATACGATCAACATGATCACCTGCAATATAACCAGAATCACCAGCTTCAGTAATTTCAACTTTTTGCAACATCTGGCGAACAATCACTTCAATGTGCTTATCATTAATCAAAACACCCTGTAAACGGTAAACTTCCTGAATCTCATTAACAAGATAAGACGCCAAAGCTTCAACACCTTTAATTGCCAAAATATCGTGAGTCGCTGGATTACCATCAAGGATATAATCACCTTTCTCAATCTGATCACCCTCTTGCAAATGAAATAATTTACCCTTTGGAATTAAATATTCTATTGGTTCAAGGGATTCATCATGTGGTTCAATAATAATACGGCGTTTATTTTTATAACCACGACCAAATCGAACTGTACCACTAATTTCAGCAATAATAGCATGATCCTTTGGACGACGTGCTTCAAAAAGCTCAGCTACACGTGGCAAACCACCGGTAATATCCTTAGTTTTAGCGCTTTCCATTGGCAAACGTGCAATAACATCGCCTGCCTTAACATAAGAACCAGGCTCAACAGAAAGAATTGTCTCTACCGACATCATATAACGGGCCTCGCCACCTTTATACAATTTAGCAATAGTTTCGCTTTTCTTATCTGTATAGATGATAATCGCTGGTTTTAGCTCAGCACCACGTGGGTTAGCACGCCAATCAATCACCAAACGCTTAGTAATACCTGTAGATTCATCAGCTGTTTCAGTAACTGATAAACCATCAACCATATCTTCAAAACCTATATAACCATCGACTTCAGTCAGAACTGGCCGTGTATAAGGATCCCACTCTGCTATACGTTGACCGCATTTTACAACATCACCATCATCAACAAAAATACGTGCTCCATAACTAATACGATGTACAACACGTTCTTTACCAGCCTCATCCTTAATAATAATAGCCATATTGCGCCCCATAACCACCAAATGGCCTTCAGAATTCCTAACCACGTTGCGGTTACGAATTTCTATTGTACCCTCATAAGACGCCTCAAAATAAGATGAATCAACAACCTGTGCTGTTCCACCTAAGTGGAAAGTACGCATCGTAAGTTGAGTTCCTGGCTCACCAATTGATTGAGCTGCAATAACACCAACTGCTTCCCCCTGATTAACCAATGTTCCACGTGCTAAATCACGACCATAGCACTTAGCACAAACACCAAGACGCGTTTCACAGGTCAAAGCAGAACGTATTTGAACAGACTGAATCCCTGCCTCTTCAATCTTAGCAACATCAGATTCTTCAATCATTGCACCACCTTCAAGAATAACCTCACCAGAAACTGGATGCAAAATATCAAGAAGTGCCGTACGACCAAGAATTCTCTGACCAAGAGAAGCAACAATTTGTCCTGAATCAACGATTGGCTGCATAGTAAGGCCTTTCATAGTACCACAATCAACCGCTGAAATAATAGCATCTTGCGCAACATCAACAAGACGCCGCGTTAAATAACCAGAGTTAGCAGTTTTTAAAGCAGTATCAGCAAGCCCTTTACGTGCACCGTGCGTTGAATTAAAGTATTCATTAACAGTTAAACCTTCTTTAAAATTAGAAATAATTGGTGTTTCAATAATTTCACCCGACGGTTTTGCCATTAACCCGCGCATCCCAGCCAACTGCCTCATCTGATTAGCAGAACCACGCGCACCGGAATGTGACATCATATAAATTGAATTCATTTGCCGTTTACGACCTGTCTTAGGATCAAATTCAATTGCTTGAATACGCTTCATCATCTCATCGGCAACACGATCGGTACATTTACCCCAAGCATCAACGATTTTGTTATATTTCTCACTTTGGGTAATTAAACCATCACTATATTGCTGCTCATATTCCTTAGCAAGAGCTTCCGTTTCTGCTACTAAATGAGACTTACTATCAGGAATAACCATATCATCTTTACCAAATGAAATTCCAGCACGACAAGCATGAGAAAAGCCAAGCTGCATGATACGATCACAGAAAATCACAGTTTCTTTTTGCCCACAATGTCTATAAACTTGGTCAATCATTTTAGAAATATTCTTTTTAGTCATTTCTTGATTAACAATATCAAACGAAATATTCGGATTTTTTGGTAAAAGTTCACCAATAATTAAACGACCAGGTGTTGTATCATAGAGTTTTGAAACAACTTCACCATCCTTATTAAGATCCTTAAAACGGCCTTTAATTTTTGTATGCAAAGTTACAATTTTATTTTCTAGAGCATGATGCAATTCACCCATATCTGCAAAAGCCATCCCTTCACCTGGTTCTTTTTCAGAAACAATTGAAAGGTAGTAAAGACCAAGAACCATATCCTGTGATGGAACAATAATCGGTGCACCATTAGCTGGATGAAGAATATTATTGGTTGACATCATCAAAACACGAGCTTCAAGCTGCGCTTCAAGAGAGAGAGGGACGTGAACAGCCATCTGATCACCGTCAAAATCTGCGTTAAATGCTGTACACACTAACGGATGAAGTTGTATAGCTTTCCCTTCAATCAAGATAGGTTCAAAAGCCTGAATTCCTAAGCGGTGAAGTGTCGGCGCACGATTCAGCAACACAGGATGTTCACGAATAACCTCATCTAAGATATCCCAAACTTCTGGATGTTCCTTTTCAACAAGCTTCTTGGCCTGCTTTACAGTAGATGAATATCCCTTTGCATCAAGTCGCGCATAAATAAAAGGCTTAAATAACTCAAGAGCCATTTTTTTCGGAAGACCACATTGATGTAATTTCAATTCAGGACCTGTTACGATAACAGAGCGACCTGAATAATCAACACGCTTCCCAAGTAGATTCTGACGGAAACGTCCTTGCTTACCTTTTAGCATATCTGAAAGGGATTTTAATGGACGCTTATTTGCGCCAGTAATCACACGCCCGCGACGACCATTATCAAATAACGCGTCAACGGCTTCTTGCACCATACGCTTTTCATTGCGGATAATAATTCCAGGAGCACGCAACTCAATTAATCGCTTTAAGCGGTTGTTCCGGTTAATAACACGTCGATAAAGATCATTCAAATCTGAGGTAGCAAAACGACCACCATCTAATGGAACCAATGGACGCAAATCTGGTGGAATGACTGGAATAGTTTTCATAATCATCCACTCTGGTTTATTACCAGATTCAAGAAAATTCTCAACGATCTTAAGCCGTTTAATCAGTTTTGCCTGTTTTAATTCTGAAGTTGTTTCCGCTAACTCCATACGCAAATCATTAGCAATTTTATCCAATTCCATTCCCGCAAGAAGCTCATAAATAGCCTCTGCACCAATCATAGCTGAAAATTGATCCTCTCCAAATTCATCAACAGCAAGCATATATTCTTCTTCTGATAAAAGCTGATGCAACTTAAGAGATGTCAATCCTGGTTCTGTAACAATATAATTCTCAAAATAAAGAACTCTTTCGATATCTTTTAAAGTCAAATCTAAAAGAGTAGAAATACGCCCAGGTAATGACTTAAGAAACCAAATATGAACTACGGGAGCTGCAAGCTCAATATGACCCATACGCTCACGACGCACCCGTGAAAGAGTGACTTCTACACCACATTTTTCACAGATAATACCCTTATATTTCATACGTTTATATTTACCACATAAACATTCATAATCTTTAATAGGGCCAAATATACGAGCACAAAAAAGACCATCACGCTCTGGCTTAAATGTCCGGTAGTTGATAGTCTCTGGTTTTTTAATTTCACCATATGACCAAGACAGAATCTTCTCAGGACTCGCAATGGAAATACGAATAGAGTCAAATGTCTGCACTGGTGCCTGAGGATTGAAAAGATTCATGACCTCGTGGTTCATGCCGTTCTCCTTCAAAGATTCTAAAACTAGCCACAATAGCTTTTCTCTTTGTTAAAGCTTTATTTGAGACTTGTTTTCACTTTTAAAATGTTCCGCCATCTAATAGAAATTTCTCTATTATAACTTTATAAAAAAATCAGAGCATACTATTTTAAATATGCTTCCTCAAAATTAACCTTCTGAATCAGATATTACTCGTTGTGCAATAAGTTCACGTGCATCATCAAGCTCTACATTAAGACCAAGAGAACGCATTTCCTTAACTAATACATTAAAGCTTTCAGGAATACCTGCTTCAAATGTATCATCACCACGAACAACAGCTTCATAAACTTTTGTTCGACCGGCCACATCATCTGATTTAACCGTCAACATCTCCTGCAAAGTATACGCAGCACCATAAGCTTCAAGTGCCCAAACCTCCATCTCACCAAAACGTTGACCACCAAATTGAGCCTTACCTCCTAACGGCTGCTGTGTAACAAGTGAATAAGGTCCAATTGAACGCGCATGTATCTTATCATCAACAAGATGATGCAATTTAAGCATATAGATATATCCTACAGTCACTGGACGATCAAAAGGCTCTCCAGTACGACCATCATAAAGCGTAACTTGTCCTGAACTATCTAAGCCTGCATCTTCCAACATCATATTAATATCAGCTTCATGGGCTCCATCAAAAACAGGTGTTGCAATCGAAACGCCTTGCTTCATCTGAAGTGCTAACTTAACAAGACTTTCATTATCATAGTGGCGAACCGGCTCATTACGATCATCATCAGGAATGAGATTTTCAATACGTTGACGCAAAGGCAATATATCTCCGGTTTCCTGATAAAGCTTTATTAAATCACCAATTTTTTTACCCATACCCGCACACGCCCAACCAAGGTGTGTTTCAAGAATTTGGCCAACATTCATACGACTTGGCACCCCCAAAGGATTCAAAACAATATCGGCATGCGTTCCATCCTCAAGAAATGGCATATCTTCTACTGGAAGAATACGTGACACAACACCTTTATTACCGTGACGTCCTGCCATTTTATCTCCTGGTTGAATTTTGCGCTTCACTGCAACAAAAACCTTCACAATCTTCATAACACCAGGAGGCATTTCATCGCCTCTTTGAACTTTTTCAACCTTATCCATAAAACGACGTTGCAGTGCTTTTTTTGATTCATCATACTGCTTATGCAAAGCTTCAATTTCATTCTGAAGCTTCTCATCCTCAACAGCAAACTGCCACCACTGATATCGTGGATACTGTTCCATCACTGTACTATCAAGAGTCTTTCCTTTGGAAAAACCTTTTGGACCTTCTATCGCAACTTTACCCGTTAATATATCCGCAAGACGTGCATAAACACTCCGATCCAAAATTGATTGCTCATCATCACGATCTTTAGCCAAACGCTCAATTTCTTCACGTTCAATTGCCATTGCGCGCTCATCTTTTTCTACGCCATGGCGGTTAAAAACACGAACTTCTACAACAGTACCAAAAGTTCCAGGAGGCATTCGCATAGAAGTATCACGAACATCCGAAGCTTTTTCACCAAAAATCGCACGTAAAAGCTTTTCTTCCGGCGTCATTGGACTTTCACCTTTTGGTGTAATTTTACCAACTAAAATATCACCTGGATGAACTTCAGCACCAATATAAACAATACCTGCTTCATCAAGATTTCTTAATGCCTCTTCTGCAACATTAGGAATATCGCGGGTAATTTCTTCTGGCCCAAGCTTTGTATCACGTGCAGCAACCTCAAACTCTTCAATATGAATCGAAGTAAATACATCATCAGCAACAATGCGCTCAGAAAGTAAAATAGAATCCTCATAATTATAACCATTCCAAGGCATAAATGCGACAAGAACATTTCTCCCAAGAGCTAAATCACCAAGATCTGTAGATGAACCATCAGCAATAATATCACCCTTTTCTATCCGATCTCCTACGTGTACGAGAGGACGCTGATTAATACAGGTAGACTGATTGGAACGCTGAAATTTCTGCAAACGATAGATATCAACACCAGACTTTGAAGGATCTAAATCCTCTGTTGCACGAATAACAATACGCATTGCATCAACTTGATCAACAATACCACCACGTTTTGCACCAATAGCAGCACCCGAATCACAAGCAACTATCGCTTCCATACCTGTACCAACAAGAGGTGCCTCTGCACGCAAAAGTGGAACTGCTTGACGTTGCATATTAGATCCCATCAGCGCACGATTTGCATCATCATTTTCTAAAAATGGAATAAGGGCAGCAGCTACAGAAACTAACTGTTTTGGCGAAACATCCATCAAATCTATATGATCACGCGGCGCCATTAAAACTTCACCAGCATGACGACAGACAACAAATTCTTCCGTAAAACGTCCTTCTGCATCCAATGAAGAGTTTGCCTGAGCCACATAATGTTTTGATTCTTCCATAGCAGAAAGATAAATAACTTCTTTCGTTACCTTACCATCAATAATCTTTCGGTATGGACTTTCAATGAAGCCATACTTATTAACCCGAGCAAATGTTGCTAAAGAATTAATCAGACCAATATTCGGTCCTTCCGGTGTTTCAATCGGACAAATACGACCATAATGCGTAGGATGCACATCGCGCACTTCAAAACCTGCCCGCTCACGGGTTAAACCACCTGGACCAAGAGCAGAAAGACGACGCTTATGGGTAATTTCTGACAATGGATTGGTTTGATCCATAAATTGCGATAATTGTGAGGACCCAAAAAACTCGCGAACTGCTGCTGCTGCTGGCTTTGCGTTAATCAAATCCTGTGGCATAATGGTATCAATTTCAACCAACGACATACGTTCTTTGATTGCACGCTCCATACGAAGTAAACCAATCCGATATTGATTTTCCATCAATTCTCCAACCGACCGAACACGACGATTGCCAAGATTATCAATATCATCAATCTCACCACGACCATCACGCAATTCAACTAACATTTTAACAACAGCAAGAATATCTTCTTGGCGCAAAATGCGAACTGTATCTGGACAATCAAGCCCCATACGCAAATTCATCTTAACTCGCCCAACAGCTGAAAGATCATAACGCTCTGGATCAAAAAACAATGAATGAAACATAGCCTCTGCTGTATTAATTGTTGGCGGTTCACCTGGACGCATTACTCGATAAATATCAAATAAAGCATCCTGCCGGCTTTCATTTTTATCCACTTTTAAGGTATTACGAATATATGCACCAACATTCATATGATCAATATCAAGAATATTAATCTGATCAGCACCAACATCAGACAAAATCTTTAATGTTTTTTCATCAATTTCATCTCCAGCTTCAAGATAAATCTCACCTGTTTGATAATTTACGATATCTTCTGCAAGATAGGATCCCAACAAATCATCTTCACTAACTTCAATCGCTTTTAAACCTTTTTCTTCTAAAAGCTTTGCAGCGCGAACTGTTAGTTTTCTACCAGCTTCTGCTACAACCTCACCACTATCTGCATCAACAAGATCAGAAACCAGTTTCATGCCCCTAAAACGATCAACTGAATAAGGAGTACGCCACCCATTCTTAGTACGTTCATAAGAAACTTTGTTGTAAAATGTCGACAAAATATCTGATGCATCCATACCCAGTGCCATTAAAAGACTTGTCACTGGAATCTTTCGCCGCCGATCAATACGAACATAGACAATATCTTTAGCATCAAACTCAATATCAAGCCACGAACCACGATAAGGAATCACACGAGCAGCAAAAAGAAATTTACCTGATGAATGAGTTTTTCCTTTATCATGATCAAAAAAGACACCTGGAGAGCGGTGCATCTGCGAAACAATAACACGCTCTGTACCATTAATTACAAACGTACCATTATCAGTCATTAAAGGCATGTCCCCCATATAGACACCTTGCTCTTTAATGTCTTTAATATCTTTTGAACCAGTATCTTCATCAACATCAAAGACAATTAAACGCAATATCACCTTTAATGGCGCTGCATATGTCAAATCACGTTGATGACATTCTTCTACATCAAATTTAGGTGGATCAAATTCGTAACGAACAAATTCAAGCATAGCTGTTCCGGAAAAATCCGAAATAGGAAACACCGATTTAAAAACAGCCTGCAAACCTTCATCTAAACGCCCGCCTTCCGGTTCCTCAATCATAAGAAATTGATCATATGAAGCTTTCTGAACTTCAATAAGATTCGGCATTTCTGCTACTTCAGGAATCTTACCAAAAAATTTACGCACACGTCTACGGCCATTAAATTGGGACATCATCGCTAAAGTCTGAGCCATTGTTGCTCCTCGATCTTTACTGCTCAAGGTAGACTAAACCTTGATAGCTTTATGTCATCAGTCTGCATACATACAGACCAGCTCATTTGATACCCTTTTAAGTATCTCTAATTTTTATATACCTAAACAACCAATATATCTACTTAATTTGACTTTACCATGGGCCGTTTACAACAGCCCATTCCCTTACAGCTACTGAACTGTAAGGAAAAGGATTATCTCAATCAAGCCCCTTTTCTCAGGGAAATTGGCACACATCAATATTTACCAATAAAATAAACTTACTTAAGCTCAACCTTAGCACCAGCAGCTTCAAGTTGGGCCTTAATTTTTTCTGCTTCTTCCTTAGAAGCACCTTCTTTAATAGGCTTAGGTGCTCCCTCAACTAAGTCTTTTGCTTCTTTAAGTCCAAGCCCCGTAAGAGCCCGAACTTCTTTAATAACATTAATCTTTTGAGCACCACCATCTGTAAGAATAACATCAAATTCTGTTTTCTCTTCGGCAGCTGGAGCAGCAGCACCAACAGCAGCAACCGCCACAGGAGCAGCAGCAGAAACACCCCATTTTTCTTCAAGTAATTTTGAAAGCTCTGCAGCCTCCAAAACAGTAAGGTTAGAAAGATCTTCTACGATCTTTGCTAGATCAGCCATTTTAAAATTCCTTCACTTAAAAGATTTGAATTATTGTTTAGAAATTATCCAAAAAAACAGAAAACTATCAAGAATTTCTGTAAGCTTAGATTACAAAAAACAGCATAGCTGCTTCATCCTCCTCGAGCATATGCACCAATAACACGCGCAACCTGACCAGCAGGCGCATTAATAACCTGAACAATACGGGTTGCAGGAGTGGAAACCATACCCAAAATTTTTGCCCGCAATTCGTTCAATGAAGGCAATGAAGCCAAAGATTTTATAGCATCAACACTTAAACTTGTTTCACCCATTGAGCCACCAAGGATAACAAATTTATCATTAGCCTTTGCGAAATCAACAGCAACTTTCGATGCTGTAATTGGATCTTCTGAATAAGCAATAAGTGTTTGCCCAGTGAACAGATCCATCATTTCTTCAGATTTTGTGCCCTGAAGAGCGATTTTAGCAAGACGGTTTTTGGCGACTTTAATAGCACCACCTGCTTCACTCATTTTTGAACGAAGATCGTTCATTTGCGAAACAGTCAAACCAGAATAATGTGCAACAACAACAGAACCTGACTCTTGAAAAGTCTTGTTAAGCCATGCAACAAATTTTCCTTTTTCCGCTTTATTCACTGTCTTTCTCCATTTAACAGATCTATTAAAACAAATCTGTTGGTTACCTTTGATAGCATGAAATTCTTCTATGCTAACGATGAGGATCCTGCCCCCTTCTTCACGCATAAACGATCAAAGGCAATCTTGGCTCAAACCTTTTAAGTTTATTAACTTCAAAGTTCTTACCCCAATCTCATGCAGGCCTTTTCTAATTAAGACACCTAAACAAGGTATCACCTACAATCTCGGACAGGACATTCCGGAATTTCTCCCGGTATGACCTGAGCTTAATAAAGCTCAGATAACTGAATGCCAACTAAAACTGATAACTAAAATATAATCTCAGCCATCAGATACACAATAAAACCACAAGTTTTTCATATTGTCTCTGAACGAACTGTTGCAGGATCAACCTTTATTCCAACACCCATGGTTGAAGAAACTGCAACTCGCTTAATATATTCTCCCTTTGCACCTTGTGGCTTAGCTTTATTAACGGCACTAACAAAAGCTCTAATATTTTCCACTATTTTCTCAATTCCCAGAGAAGCCTTACCGATGCCAGCATGCACAATACCAGATTTTTCAACACGAAATTCAACAGCACCACCTTTAGAAGCCTTAACAGCACTAGCAACATCAATCGTTACAGTACCAACTTTTGGATTCGGCATCAAACTCCGTGGACCAAGAATTTTACCAAGACGACCAACAAGAGGCATCATATCTGGTGTCGCAATACACCTATCAAAATTAATTGTTCCACTATTAACAGTTTCAAATAAATCTTCAGCCCCCACAATATCCGCACCAGCAGCTTTAGCCTCTTCGGCTTTAACGCCACGCGCAAAAACAGCAACACGAACATTTCGACCTGTTTCATTAGGCAAATGAGCAACACCCCGAACCATCTGATCTGCATGACGAGGATCAACACCCAAATTCATCGAAATCTCGATTGTTTCATCAAATTTAGCAACAGCGCGTTCTTTGACCATTGAAATAGCATCTGTTAAAGCGTAAAGCTTATTAAAATCAACACCTTCACGAATTTTATGTATTCTCTTTGCTATCTTTACCATAATATTAGCCTAACACCTCTAAGCCCATAGAGCGAGCAGAACCTTCAACCATGCGCATTGCTGCTTCAATATCATTTGCGTTAAGATCTTTCATCTTTGCCTCCGCAATCGAATGAATCTTATCACGAGAAATCGTCCCCACAAACACTTTACCTGGCTCTTTAGAACCACTTTTTAAATTTGCTGCCTTTTTCAAAAAAAAGATACCGGAGGCGTCTTCAATGAAAACGTAAAAGACTTATCTTGGTAGTAAGTAACAACTACTGGAATCGGCGCACCTTTTTCCATTTCCTGCGTAGCTGCATTAAAAGCCTTACAAAACTCCATGATGTTAATACCACGCTGCCCAAGAGCAGGACCAATCGGAGGTGATGGAGTAGCCGCCCCTGCAGGAATCTGTAATTTCAACTGACCTACACTTTTTTTTGCCATAATACCCTGCCTCTAAATTTATACTGGTAAATTGGCTACTTAAATTATGCCAAAAAACCACTGCAGTTTGATAGTCTGGATCATTAAGCTGGCAAAAGCCATAAATCACCTTCTATCTTAATACATTTCTCTATATTTTTAAAGTGATCAAAAAAATCACTTTAAGCCCAATCAAAGCTTTTCAACCTGATCAAACTCTAAATCAACAGGCGTAGGACGCCCAAAAATTAACACCTCAACCTTAAGGCGAGAGCGCTCTTCTTCAACCTCTTGAACGATACCATTAAAAGAAACAAAAGGCCCATCTGCTACTCGAACCTGCTCACCTACTTCAAATGACATAGAAGATTTTGGAGACTCAACCCCTTCCTTAACCTGTTTAAGAATTTGCTCAGCTTCGCGATCAGAAATAGGAACAGGACGCGCATCTGAGCCTAAAAATCCTGTCACTTTAGGAGTATTCTTAATGAGATGATAAACCTCATCTGTCAACTCAGCACAAACAAGAATATAACCAGGAAAGAATTTACGCTCAGAATCGACCTTACGACCACGACGAATTTCAACAACACGCTCAGTCGGAACAAAAATTTTTTTAAATAAATGATCAAGCCCTTTTTGCTTTGCTTCTTTATCAATAGCTTCCGCTACCTTTTTTTCAAAGTTTGAATATGCTTGAACAATATACCAACGAGCAGCCACAGTCACATTTCCTTGCACTATCAACTAAAAAGATACTTTAGAAGATCAATACCCTGCCATACACCAAAATTTACCGTCTGATCCACAACAAAAAAGAAAACTGAAGCCAATGCAGTTACCACCAACACCATAACAGTAGAAATCACCGTTTCACGACGCGAAGGCCATTTTACTTTAGCTGTTTCTGCGCGAACTTGTTTTAAAAAGGTAATAGGATTGATTTTAGATACCATTAATCACACTACATTCTTTCTAATCTTATTGCAAACTATACAATAAAAAACATGACAAAAATGCGAAAAGTTACAACAATCCTTACGCAATCCCATCATCTTTTACTCAATACAGATTCATGTACAAAAAGACAAGCCCTATATAAAAAAAAGAAAATAAACATAACCAATCTGTCTATCCTCTCTCTAACTGTGATTCAAATCACAATCTACGGCAGGGGCAGCAGGACTTGAACCCGCGACCTGCGGTTTTGGAGACCGCCGCTCTACCAACTGAGCTATACCCCTAATCTTTTAGAAAAATATTTTAAATATATCCTAAGTAATTTATCTCACCTATTCAATAATTTTAGATACGATACCGGCCCCAACGGTGCGACCACCTTCTCGGATCGCAAAACGGAGCTTCTCTTCCATTGCGATTGGAACAATCAAAGAAACATCCATTGCAACATTATCACCCGGCATAACCATTTCCGTTCCTTCAGGAAGCGTAACTATACCTGTAACATCGGTCGTACGAAAATAAAATTGAGGACGATAGTTTGTGAAAAACGGTGTGTGACGTCCCCCCTCATCTTTCGTTAAAATATAAGCCTCAGCTTTAAATTTAGTGTGAGGTGTAACAGAACCAGGTTTCGCCAATACTTGACCACGTTCAATCCCCTCACGATCAACTCCACGAAGCAAAGCGCCTATATTATCACCAGCCTGACCTTGATCTAAAAGTTTCCGAAACATTTCAACCCCGGTAACCGTCGTCTTAGATGTAGGACGAATTCCAATAATCTCTATCTCTTCACCAACTTTAATAATGCCACGCTCAACACGACCTGTAACAACCGTACCGCGACCAGAAATAGAAAAAACATCCTCGATAGGCATCAAAAACGGCTGATCAACTGGACGCTCAGGGGTCGGTATATATTTATCAACTTCACTCATCAAAAGACGAACAGAATCTTCACCTATACTCTTATTTGAATCCTCAAGCGCAGCCAAAGCCGAACCCTTAACTATAGGAATATCATCTCCCGGAAAATCATATTTCGATAAAAGCTCACGAACTTCAAGCTCTACAAGCTCTAAAAGCTCGCTATCATCAACCTGATCAACTTTATTGAGAAAAACAACAATCGCTGGAACTCCAACCTGGCGGGCCAACAAAATATGCTCACGCGTTTGAGGCATAGGTCCATCTGCTGCAGAAACAACTAATATGGCACCATCCATTTGGGCCGCTCCTGTAATCATGTTCTTAACATAATCCGCATGACCAGGGCAATCAACGTGAGCATAGTGACGACTCTCCGTTTCATACTCAACGTGCGCAGTAGATATCGTTATACCACGCGCCCGCTCCTCAGGCGCCGCATCAATTTGGTCATACGCTTTAAATTCACCAAAATACTTCGTAATCGCTGCTGTCAATGAAGTCTTCCCATGATCAACATGACCAATCGTACCTATATTAACATGCGGCTTCGTACGTTCAAATTTGCTCTTTGCCATCGCCGTCAATCTCTTGTCTTAAATTAGTTAGTATAAAAAGGTTCTCAGAACCAAATCAAACCGGACTAATACCTCAGTCCGGCATAACAACCATAAAACGAAAATATTCGTCCCTTTATTATGGTGATGGAAAACACCCACCATTTTACTCAATCGCCAGCTTATGTCTGGAGCGGGTAGCGGGAATCGAACCCGCGTATTCAGCTTGGAAGGCTGCTGCTCTACCATTGAGCTATACCCGCACATACCAGCTCTATTTGATGAATGGTGAAGGGGGTTGGATTCGAACCAACGTAGCATACGCAACGGATTTACAGTCCGTCCCCTTTAACCACTCGGGCACCCCTCCATTACATCGGTAGAGCTGGGCGATAAAGCATCACCACAACCAATCTATTTCTACTAAGTTTAGACTGGCTGAAGGTTGGTTATGGCGTTTAGTATTGCATCTGTCAACAAAATAAATATGGTTCTTTACAAATTTTCTATTAAATAATTTAAAATTTTATATTTTTTCTATATACAAATTTCTATATACAAATCCATTATAAACATAATATGAAAAAAATATGCCTAAAGACTCTCATTATGCTCGTCTTCGTCGCCGATATCGTGATACAAAAGGCTCTTTTTTTCAATCTACAACATATGTAAAACAACCACCTATCCCATTACAAAAAGGACAAATTTACCTTTATGGTATTCATCCAGTTCATGCAGCATTGAAGAATCCTAGAAGAATTTTAAGACATCTGTATGCTACACCAAATGCTTTAAAACGTCTTGATATAAACGAATCAAATATAGCGTGTCCTATAACACCATGCTCACCGAAAAAGCTGGAAATGTTTGTAGGAAGGGAAGCAGTTCATCAAGGAATTGTATTAGAAACTGAACCTCTAAAATCACGTTCTTTATCGGAACTGACAAATACCGATCTTATCATTATCATGGATCAAATTACTGATCCACATAACGTTGGTGCTATTATGCGCTCTGCCGTAGCCTTTAAAGCTGGAGCAATCATTACTACTAATCGCCATTCACCACAAGAAAGTGGTGTACTTGCCAAAGCAGCGTCTGGAGCTTTAGAACTCATTGAATACATTACCGTACGCAATCTTTTTAAAGCACTTCAAGAACTTCACCAAATGAACTTTATTAGTTTTGGACTTGATTCAGAAGGTAAATTTCCTTTAGAAACAGCGTTAACAGGGACTAAAATCTCCCTTATTTTAGGAGCAGAAGGTAAAGGCTTACGTCAAAAAACACGGGAAAATGTGTACTCGCTAGCACGCCTTGATCTGCCTGGAGATATTAAGTCATTAAACGTTTCAAATGCTGCAGCAATCGCGCTCTACGCAGTACACAAATACCTTAGACAGTAACTTTATTCTCCTATAGTAAATTGAAATGAGAATTTCATTTTGAGCAAACAGTAATAATTGTAGCTGCTGCATTAAACTCAGACTTTTTATAAGCACGACGTGTTATTGTTTCCTCATCTTCTCCCCATTGTTCCATTGTCCAATCTTCATCTAAATGTGCTATAGCCCAAGCATCATCTGTACAAATCTTCCCCTCAGCTACAGCAAAAGCAATAAGAGCTGATCCTGTCAATGTAGTCATTGCATGAAGCGCAGCTAACGTATAAGGAGATTCTATCTTGCGTAAATAATTGCTCACCGCTTGAATAGACTCAGGTGGTTGTTCAACATGCATAAGACCTTCTACTAAATTAAAATGTGTACCTAATCTTTCTTCTGCCCAATCAAGTAAAAAGTCCCATTTTTCAGATTGTCGTTTCACTAATTCTCTTGGTGTTTGTGCTCGATAAAAAATCATATCACATGCAGCAAAACGCAACAGATCTTCAAAAATAATTTGCATATTATCAATTATACCGTCAATAACAGTATTAACCAAACGCGTAATTGGCATTTTTGCTGGATCAATCACCGCTTTTTGGGCAGTAAATTCTTGTGCTACCAATCCAGCAAGCATTTCTACCGGTAGAAAAAAATCACGTTTTGCAGGTGTCTTTAATAGTTTCCCATCTAGTAAAATAAAAAATTTTCCTTCTTTACAGGTGACGTCTACTTTTTCGTAAAACCGCTTAGGCAATGGCCGACATGATAATTTTTGAGGATGATGAAAAGAATTACCTTCATTCAATAACGTATCAACATCACCTAAAATTTCACGCATTTTTTTCTACCTTTAATATTTTCAACAAGCCTAATAAGGTTTCTAGAATAAAATTTGCAATTAATTATTAGCTACAAAAATACTGTACAACAATTTTAAAACATATCAACTACAGTCATTCCAACAAATACTAAAGTATTATGCCATTTAACTATCAACAATCTTATACTATATCTCTGTATGATAATATCAACATCAGCTCATAAGCTCTTATAATCATTGATTTATAAATCAATATCCTTAATTTTCATGGAACAATAAATGCTAAAGCAATGTCTTATAAAGTAGAAAAGATTCATCCAATATTACTTATAGTAATAATATCACCATCTCATAGGAAAATAAGGAAGAGTTTAATTTAAAAAGCAATGTAATTTCAATCGACAATATAATACTCACAACACCATAATATATCAGTTATAGAAGATGTTTTATAAACATATTGAGTATTTAAACTGCATATTGCTTTTGATGCTTTTGAGTAAGTACCCGCTAGTTTTAATAAGATAGATCATTCATTCAAAAGATAATTTTTAAAAATCCTTCCACACGATCTTTCTTCTGGATTTTTTATTAATTTTTATTTAAGAATCAATATATTAAAAGACTTTTATCTAATATCTTGATATCATTACTGCTTCTAGAGTTCTTAAAGGATTTTCATTTATATGTTAACTATTTTTGTAACACATAAATGATTTTGTATTTGTTTTAAAATGAGATAGGTTGAAATAAGAGAATGTTACTCTATTTTAAACTTTAATTCAAAATAAAGTAATATATTACCTTTATAAATCAATTAGTTATAAATATTAAGGAAAAAAAGTACAGTATTGTTTCTATTATTCTGTATCACCATCGATTTCGTTAAAAGCGAAAAGATTAAAACTTTGCACCATATGAGGTGGTAAAGGTGCAGTAACATCTAATATGCCTCCTGAAGGATGAGGAATACGGATACGACGTGCATGAAGATGAAGCCGACTTTGCATTCCTCCTGGCAAGTCCCAATTACTATCAGAAAAAAATATTTTGAATCGCCAATAATCGGATGATTTATATAAGCAGCATGAACACGTAATTGATGTGTTCTTCCTGTATGGGGTTCCATTTCAAGCCAAGAAAGAGCTTTTCCTCGCGTATCCAAAACACGATAATAAGACACTGCATGATTGGAATCTGGTTGTCTACGTTCACAAACACGCATTTTATCACCTTGTGCAGTTATTTCTCTGACCATCCATGTCGAAATTTTATCCTGCTTTTTTCTAGGCACCCCCCGGACCAATGCCCAATAAGTTTTCTTTGTTTCTCGTGTTCTAAAAGCAGCAGTCAAAGCCTGCGCAGCTCCTCTTGACCGTGCCACAACAAGAACACCAGATGTCTCACGATCAATGCGATGAACCAATCGCGGTTTTTCGCCTTTTTTATTGCGCCATACTTCAAGCATACTATCAACATGACGCGTCAAGCCAGAACCGCCTTGTACCGCTAAACCTGCTGGTTTATTAAAAACAAAAATTTTTGAATCTTCATAAAGAAGCATATCTTTTAAGATTACGTCATCGTCCTGTCCACAAACGATTTTATTGATTACAGGAAAGCTATCCTCTTTATCTATAAGTAAAGGGGGCACACGAATAGATTGCCCCATAACAAGGCGCACATCATTTTTAACACGTCCACCATCAACCCGTATCTGTCCAGAACGTAGAAGTTTTTGTAAATATCCAAACCCAACATCTGGATAGTACATCTTAAACCAACGATCTAAACGCATTCCATTTTCATCTGCTTCAACCTTTTTTATTTTTACGCCCACCATAATAATTCTCTTATCATAAAATTTGTTATTAACATTCTCATCCTACTGTATATAAACACAAAAAATGATTTTATAAATTGACGTTATCACGCTGCGTTACAATCCGTATTCAAAATTGCATTCTCCTACTGCATAAATTTTATTAGTTTCAAAGACCAATCGCTAAGAGAATCTTGAGTGAGAATTGGAGATAATCATCTGTGTCTTTATTTAAAATTTATGCTCGTGTTCTTTCTTATCTCAACAAAGAAAAAAATGCATCCATTTTAATCTGCTCAGCTAATGTTACTTTAGCTATAATTACGATTATAGAACCTATTTTATTTGGACACGTTATTGATGCAATTGCAGATAAATCTGGCATTATTTCGACCCTCATAATGTGGGTAGGCTTTGGTGTTTTTAATATTATTGCTTACGTACTCGTAGCACGTAGTGCTGACCGCTTAGCACATAGACGTCGCTTGACTGTTTTAATAGAATCTTTTGAACGTATCATTGCTATGCCATTAATCTGGCATCAACAACGTGGAACTTCTAATGCTCTTCATACACTACTACGTGCAATAGATTCTATGTCAACCATATGGCTTGACTTTATGCGTCAACATCTCTCAACTCTTGCTGCATTACTTGTTCTCGTGCCAATAGCTTTCAAAATGAATTGGCGTCTTTCAATAGTCTTGCTTGTCCTCGCTATCATCTATGTATTAATTGCACGTTTAGTAATGCAAAAAACAAAAGATGGACAAGCAGCCGTAGAACGCTACCACCATAATCTTTTTAAGCATGTCAGTGACTCAATTTCTAACGTTTCGATTGTACAAAGTTATAATAGAATATTAGAGGAAACCTCCACACTTCATCAACACGCAGCTGATCTTCTTAAAGCCCAAAATCCTGTTTTAAATTGGTGGGCTCTCGCTAGTGGCTTAAATCGAATGGCCTCAACAATTTCAATAGTGTGTGTCCTGATTCTAGGCGCCTTTTTTGTAACAAAAGGCCAAGTGCGAGTAGGAGAAGTTGTTGCTTTTGTTGGATTTGCTCAATTAATGATTAATCGTCTTGATCAAATTAGCAATTTCATCAATTTAGCTATATCTTCACAAGCAAAACTAAAAGATTTTTTTGAAATGGAAGACTCTACTGTTCATATCAATACACCAGAAAATCTTCCTTCTCTTCAAAATGTTAAAGGTGAAATTCAGTTTCATCATGTGTCCTATAAATTTCTTAATTCCTCTCAAGGTGTTTTTGATATTTCATTTAAAGTTAAAGCAGGACAAACCGTTGCGATTGTAGGGCCAACAGGTGCTGGAAAGACAACATTAATCAATTTGTTACAACGCGTATATGATCCTACAATTGGGCACATCAGTATTGATGAAATAGATATACGCACAGTTAATCGTGAATCCTTGCGCAAAGCTTTAGCAACAGTCTTTCAAGATTCTGGTCTTTTCAACCGTAGTATTCGCGATAACATTTCAATAGGCAAAACAACCGCAACAGATGAAGAACTTTATGAAGCTGCAAAGATAGCTGCTGCTCATGACTTTATTCTAGAAAAAAATGATTGTTATGATACATTAGTTGGTGAGCGCGGTTCACAATTATCAGGTGGAGAAAGACAACGATTAGCAATCGCACGTGCTATCTTAAAAAATGCACCCATCCTTATTTTAGATGAAGCAACAAGTGCTCTTGATGTTGAAACAGAAGCTCGTGTTAAAGATGCTATCGATTGTGTAAGTCAAAACCGCACCACTTTTATTATAGCACACCGTCTTTCAACAGTCCGCAATGCTGATCTTATATTATTTTTAGATCATGGCCGTTTAATTGAAAAAGGTAGCTTTCAAGAACTGATTAGCAAAGGCGGTCGCTTCTATAAATTATTACAAACTGGCGGCCTAATGAGTGATCAAGAAACAACGAAAACAGAAAATGAAAACATAGTGCCATTACACAAAGCTATTGCATCATAAAATTTTTGTTTTCTACGCTTTTACACAAAAATTTAATGTAACGATATACAGTTTAAGCTTTCTTAAAAACTGTAACATACAACAAGAATAAAAATTACCCTTTAAGAAAAGCTTTTAATGCCGTAATCGCTTCATCAGCTTTATCTCCTTTAGAACCACCAGCCTGTGCCATATCAGGACGGCCACCACCACCTTGGCCACCAAGAACAGTGGAAACAACACGCACTAAATCAACAGCATTCAACATATTTATTAAATCATCAGTAACCCCAACAACAGCGCTTCCTTTGCCATCTTCCGAAACACTAATAAAAGCAACCACCCCAGATTTAATTTGCTTCTTTCCAGAATCTACCAACGCTTTAAGATCCCGCACCGCAATGTTTCTAAGAACGCCCCCCATAAAAGAAATACCATTAATAATTGTAATGTCCTCTTTTCTACCCTGTAGAGCTCCACCATTCAGCGCAACATTTTTACGTGTATTATTCAACTCTTTTTCAAACTTACGACGATCATCAAGCAAATTCCTTATACGTTCTTCCAAATTAGCAGGAGAAGTTTTTAAAAAACTCGCCATTTCATAAATTCGCTTATCTTGTTGACGTAAATAAAGGCGTGCAGTTGTACCCGTTAAAGCTTCAATACGACGAACTCCAGAAGCTACAGAACTTTCACCAATAATATGAATCAAACCAATATCACCTGTTCTCTGCACGTGCGTGCCCCCACAAAGCTCAATTGACCAATGCCTTGTTAATTCTGTTGGTTCACATCTCTCTCCCATAGAAACAACACGAACTTCATCACCATATTTTTCCCCAAACAATGCCATTGCTCCTCCCAAAATTGCATCATCCAGCGCCATCAAACGGGTTGTGACCTTACTATTTTGCAGCACAATATCATTTGCCAAATCTTCTACTCTTTTTAATTCTTCTGATGAAATTGGCTTTGAGTGAGAAAAATCAAAACGCAACCGACTAGGAGATACTAAAGATCCCTTCTGTGCAATATGCGGTCCTAATATACAACGCAAAGCTTCATGCAATAAATGGGTAGCAGAATGATTAGCACGAATTTTTCTACGACGTTCAGAATCAACGGCCAGTTCCACACAATCAGATATCTGTGCTTGGCCAGATTTTACTTCTCCAATGTGAATAAAAACCCCATCACCCCTTCTCTGGGTATCATGCACTTCAAAAACAAAAGACTCACCAGAAATAACGCCACTATCACCTACCTGCCCACCAGACTCAGCATAAAAAGGTGTTTGATTCACAACAAGCATAGCATCTTGTCCTGAAGAAATATGATCAACAATTTCACCATCACAAACAAGAGCTGTAATAACGCCCTCAGCTTTTTCTGTTTCATAACCTAAAAATTCTGTAGCGCCTACCTTATCACGAATAGAAAACCAAATTGTTTCTGTTATTGATGCGCCAGAACCAGACCAATTGGCGCGATTTTCAGCTTTCTGAAGCTCCATTGCTTTTTCAAAAGCATCAATATCAACAGATATTCCGCGACGGCGAAGGGCATCTTGCGTCAAATCAAGTGGAAAACCATATGTATCATAAAGTTTAAAGGCAACTTCACCGTCCAAATGATCACCTTCTTTAAGATCAATGCTTGCTTCATTTAATAAACTAAGCCCTCGTTCAAGAGTTTTATGAAAACGCGTTTCTTCTAGCTTTAAGATTTCTGAAATTAAGGACTCAGCACGCACTAACTCGGGATAAGCTTGCCCCATTTCGCGTATTAAAACAGGCAAAAGTTTCTCCATTAATGACTCTTTAGCACCAAGAAAATGAGCATGACGCATAGCACGACGCATAATACGACGTAAAACATATCCTCGTCCCTCATTGGAAGGAAGAACACCATCAGAAATCAAAAACGCAGAAGAACGGAGATGATCAGCAATAACACGATGGCTGGCAACAAACTCACCCGTTGCCTTTATACCTGTTATCTCCTGTGAAGCGTGAATTAATTTACAAAAAAGATCAATATCATAATTATCATGAACACCTTGCAAAACAGCTGCGATGCGTTCTAATCCCATACCAGTGTCAATAGAAGGACAAGGTAATTCAGTTCGCTCTTCTTTATTAACTTGCTCATATTGCATAAAAACAAGATTCCAAATTTCAATAAAACGATCACCATCCTCATTAGCACTTCCAGGAGGCCCACCCAAAATTTCATCGCCATGATCATAAAAAATCTCTGAACAAGGACCACATGGACCTGTATCTCCCATCGACCAAAAATTATCATTGGTTGCAATACGGATAATTTTTTCGTTCGGAAGCCCCGAAATTTTACGCCATAATTCAGCTGCAATATTATCAGTATGATAAACTGTAACCAACAATTTATCTTGCGAAAGACAAAACTCTTTGGTTAAAAGATTCCATGCAAAAAAAATGGCTTCTTCTTTAAAATAATCACCAAAAGAAAAATTCCCAAGCATTTCAAAAAAAGTATGATGACGCGCTGTATAACCAACATTATCAAGATCATTATGCTTTCCACCCGCACGAACACATTTTTGCGCTGTTGTTGCTCGTTTATAAGGGTATTGTTCAAGTCCAGTAAAAACGTTTTTAAACTGAACCATTCCTGCATTTGTAAACATCAATGTAGGATCATTGCGTGGAACTAGTGGACTCGAAGAAAGAATTTCATGTCCATTACGACGAAAATGATCCAGAAAAGCTGACCTGATACTATTAACACTATTCATATTTACACCTGTAGAATACAGTAAAAAATCGCAAAACCAAATAACTACCTAATACAGCACTCTTTGCTCGCTTTAGTGCTTTAATCAAGACAAAAATATTCTCTGCAAAAAAATAAAAAGTAAACGATCTTGTACTTCAAAATTCTAACAAATAAAAACAGAACAAACTTTAAATAAAGGAATCCTATTCAAACTAATATTATATCAGATTGTTTCCTCACCCTCTGTACTTTCTACTCCAGAATTTTCTAGCAATTCAATTGCGATTAGACCAGCATTCTGTCGTAAAGCTGTTTCAATCTCAGCCGCCATCTCTGTATGTTCACATAAAAACTGCTTTGCATTTTCACGCCCCTGCCCTAAACGCTGAGAATTATAAGAGAACCATGAACCAGATTTTTCTACAAGACCAACTTTAACACCTAAATCTATTAATTCTCCTAATTTAGAAATGCCCTCACCATAAATAATATCAAACTCAACTTGCTTGAATGGAGGTGCTAACTTATTCTTTACAATTTTAACGCGAGTCTGACTCCCAATAATTGTATCACGATCTTTAATAGCTCCAATGCGACGAATATCCAAACGAACAGAAGCATAAAACTTTAAAGCATTTCCACCTGTTGTTGTTTCAGGAGAACCAAACATCACACCTATTTTCATACGAATTTGATTGATAAAAATAACCATACAGTTAGAGCGAAAAATCGATGCTGTTAATTTTCGTAATGCTTGACTCATCAACCTAGCTTGTAATCCAGGTAAAGAATCGCCCATTTCACCATCAATTTCTGCACGTGGTGTCAAAGCTGCAACTGAATCAACAACCAGTACATCAACAGCACCAGAACGAACAAGTGTTTCTGTAATTTCCAATGCCTGTTCACCAGTATCTGGCTGAGAAATAAAGAGATTTGCTAAATCAACACCAAGTTTACGTGCATAAATAGGATCAAGAGCGTGTTCTGCATCAACAAAAGCACAAACTCCACCATTTTTCTGCGCTTCAGCAATAGAATGAAGAGCTAATGTTGTTTTCCCAGAACTTTCTGGCCCATAAATCTCAATAATGCGCCCTTTTGGTAGTCCACCTACCCCCAAAGCAATATCCAAAGATAACGAACCAGTCGAAACGGTCTCAATTTCAACAACTTGCTCTTTCTGCCCAAGACGCATAATCGAGCCTTTACCAAATGAACGTTCAATCTGTGAAAGAGCAGCCTCTAGAGCTTTTGTTTTATCCACAACTATATCCTTAGTGAGTTATAACAAATTTAATATACAGTATATACTGTTCTCTTCGCCTAATTAAAGCCTCGAATTTGGATGTTCACAGACTATTTCTTTTATTCTTAGTTAGATTCAACGAAATCCAATTCCCTCCACTTAAAAGAAACTACGTTTTCTTCAAGAGATAACATATTAGAGAGAGTCGCTTACACACTAAATTTATATACCGTTAATACCTTTTTCTTTAAATAAATCAAATACCCCCTACTCTATAGAACAGCAGTAAGTTCTTTTAGTTTAATCTGAATCTTAATTAAAATTATAATAATTATGACTAAATACAAAAAAACAATCAAAAATACATTCTCTCTTACTCTCTCTAAAATTTTATTTTTGATTAACTCGTTTTTGTCGTAACTTCTTCCACCAATCAAGACGCTTTATAATTTCCCGCTCAAAACCACGTTCTTGTGGCTGATAATAGATCTGATGCCCAAGTTCTTCAGGAAAATATTCTTGCCCTGAAAACGCATCTTGTTCGTCATGGTCATAACGATAACCATGCCCATATCCCTCTTCTTTCATAAATTTTGTAGGAGCATTAAGAATGTGCTTAGGAGGAGATAAAGAACCGTTTTTGCGAGCACTATGCATTGCCGCTTTATAAGCAAGATAAGTTGCGTTTGATTTTGGTGCAGTTGCAACATAAAGACATGCTTGCACAAGAGCTAACTCTCCTTCAGGTGATCCTAAATAACTATAGGCATCTTTTGCTGCATTACAAATTACAAGAGCTTGTGGATCTGCTAAACCAATATCTTCAATAGCTATGCGAACCAACCTACGCCCAATATATAAAGGATCTTCACCCGTATCAAACATACGTGCAAGATAATACAGTGCAGCATCAGGGTCAGAACCACGAACTGACTTATGCAGTGCTGAAATAAGGTTATAATGACTATCTCGTCCTTTATCATAAATCGGAGTTCGACGCTGAATTATGGCTTGCAGAGTTTCGGCATTAAAAACTTCTTCTGACTGTGCAGCACGCCAAATATCTTCTGCTAATGTTAAAGCTGCTCGTGCATCACCGTCAGATATCCTTATTAAAATTTCTCTCGCATGATCATCTAAAGGCAGTGATCTTCCCTCTACTTTTTCAGCGCGTTTCAAAAGTATGTCCAAACTTGCATTATCATGCGCGCGAAAAGTTAAAACACGTGCACGTGAAAGAAGAGCAGCATTAAGTTCAAATGAAGGATTCTCAGTTGTTGCTCCTACAAGAATTATAGTTCCATCTTCCATAAAAGGTAAAAAACTATCCTGTTGAGAGCGATTAAAGCGGTGAATTTCATCGATAAATAATAATGTCTGACATCCAGACATCAAACGGGCTCGGGCTGCTTCAAAAATTTTCTTTAGTTCCGATATTCCAGTAAAAATAGCAGAAACTTGTTCAAAGGCAAAATTTGTTTCAAGTGCCAACAAACGTGCTACCGTCGTTTTACCTGTGCCTGGTGGTCCCCAGAAAATCATAGAACTAAAAGAGCCAGACGCAACTATGCGCGAAAGAAAGCCCTCCGCTCCAATTAAATGGTTTTGCCCTACCACTTCATGAAGAGAGCGAGGACGCATCTTTTCTGCAAGGGGACGATTTTGATTAACACAAGAATCAAAGGGTAAAGTATAAAAATCTTTATTCAAATAAAACTCTCAATGAATCAATTGACGAATATGTAAACCATTGCGCTCATATTCTATTTCCCAAATATGTGAGTGTTTTTGCATAAGCACTTTTTTTAACTGACTTACAGTTTGAATTTTATGACCATTAACAGTATGCAAAATATCTCCAGGACGAAAAATACCCGCAGCATTACTTCTTTGGTCAACCTCAGTAATTATCACACCTTTCACAGTAACAGGAAGATGAAATCGTCGACTATTGTACCGCGTTAAATCTAATACTTCAGCACCAGAAAGGGGATTTTCTCCCACAATTTTTTCAGATTGTGCAAATGCAGATTCTGGTGTTGATAATACAGTTATTTCTGTTTTAAAAATTTTTCCATCCCGTAAATATTCTAAAACAAGGCTCTGCCCAATCCTAGTTGTCATCAAACGATATCCAAGACTATCTGGACTCTCAATTTGCATTCCTTGCACACTCAAAATAACGTCACCCACTTTCAAACCAGCTTTCTCAGCCGGACTACCTTTGATAATCTCAATAATGAGCGCACCATACGAATGTTCTAAACCCAAACCACTTGCAATATCAGGTGTAATACTTTGAAAAGATGCCCCAATATAAGGGGGCACAAGAAACTTTTCACCACGCTTCACTGTATCAAGCACAACTTTAATAAGATTAACTGGGATAGCAAATCCAATCCCTACAGAACCACCTGAACGTGAATAAATAGCCGTATTAATCCCAATTAATTGACCTTTCATATCAATTAAAGCCCCACCAGAATTACCTGGATTAATAGCAGCATCTGTTTGAATGAAAAAATCAAAATCAGAAATACCTATACGCGTACGTGCTTGTGCTGAAACAATGCCACTTGTAACCGTCTGACCAACACCAAAAGGATTACCAATTGCTAGAACAAGGTCTCCAACTTCCACTGCATCAGAATCTCCCAAAGGGAGAACAGGAAATTGAGCATCTTTTGAATTAATTTCAAGTACTGCAATATCTGTTGTTTCATCCTTTAATATAACTTTACTTTCAAATTCCCGGCCATCAGAAAAAGCAACTTTAATTTCGCTAGCATCCTTAATAACATGGTAACTAGTAACAATCAAACCACGTGCATCAACAATCACCCCAGATCCTAATGATGACTGAGTACGCAAAGATCGCTTACCTTGATAACGACCAAAAAATTGTTCAAAAAATGGATCTCCCTCAAAAGGCGAACGTACTCTAACTTTTCGTGCAGCATAAATATTCACAACGGATGGAACAGTCTTTTTCACTAAAGGAGCAAATGAAAAAGTAATATCTGACTGTTTTTGTGGAATTTGAGCATTCGCATAACAAAACGTTATTTGTGCCATAATCACAAAAAAAGCCCTATTAAAATAGAATATTTCATTATTAGCTCCTTCAAAAACAAAAGCTTACTTCTTAATAAGATAAGAAGACCTCCTTACTTACCTTGAAAATCGGTGATCATCACTAAATAATCAATGATTTAGGCACAAAAAATTTATCCAAACAACAAACAATTAGAAATTAAACAACTCAACGAATAAAGTCACCTCTCTCCTTTTTACATAATAGAAAAAATTAGCTCTACAATTTTAATGAAAAAACGCCCTTAAAATTTAATAAAAAAACCGCCTTTAAAAGACGGTTTTTAAAAAGCTAATAAGAAAAATTGCTCCTTTTATGAAGCAGCTTCTTCTTTAACAGCTGTTGTTTCCATACGTGCACGATCAACAGCACCTTTTGCGTCAACATCGCGATCAACAAACTCAATAACAGCCATAGGAGCATTATCACCGGTACGAAAACCTGCTTTCATAATACGCAAATAACCACCTTTACGTGATGCATAACGTACCGCTAACGTATCAAACAATTTCGCAACATGCTTCGCATCACGAAGAGCTGAAATCGCTTGCCGACGCGCATGCAAATCTCCACGCTTACCAAGCGTAACTAATTTTTCAACGACAGGACGAATTTCTTTAGCCTTTGGAAGCGTCGTCATAATCTGCTCATGCTCAATAAGCGAAGCCGCCATATTTGCAAACATTGCTTTACGATGACTAGCAGTCCGGTTCAGCCTACGACCTGATTTACTGTGGCGCATAAGCCTTCTCCTTCAATGTTAATTTAATACTGATCTTCATAACGTTTCGCAAGATCATCAATGTTATCAGGAGGCCACGCAGGAATTTCCATCCCAAGATGGAGTCCCATACATGCGAGAACTTCCTTAATTTCATTCAATGATTTCCGTCCAAAATTTGGTGTCCGAAGCATTTCAGCTTCTGTTTTTTGTATAAGATCACCAATATAAACAATATTATCATTTTTAAGACAATTTGCTGAACGCACTGAAAGTTCTAATTCATCTACCTTTTTGAGCAAGGCTGGATTAAAGGAAAGTTCAGAATCCGGCTCTTCCACCAATTCTTTTTGTGGTTCTTCAAAGTTAACAAATACCAACAATTGATCTTGAAGAATACGAGCTGCAAAAGCAATCGCATCTTCACCATTAACAGCACCATTCGTTTCGATTGTTAATGTCAATTTATCATAATCTAGAATCTGTCCTTCACGTGTATTCTCTACTTTATAGGATACTTTACGAACTGGCGAATAAAGGCTATCAACAGGAATAAGTCCTATTGGTGCATCATCAATACAATTTCTCTCCGATGGAACATAACCCTTTCCTGTATTGACAATAAGTTCCATACGAACTTCTGCGTCCTCATCCAATGTGCAAATCACATGCTCCGGATTAAGAATTGCCATATCTCCAACTGTTTGTATATCTCCAGCTTTAACCACTCCGGGTCCCTCTTTACAGAGAATAACCCGCTTAGGCCCCTCCTCTTCCATACGTATAGCAATCTCTTTGATATTTAAAATAATATCTGTAACATCTTCACGAACACCCGGAATTGACGAGAATTCATGTAAAATACTATCAATTTGTACAGCAGTAACTGCAGCACCACGAAGTGATGATAACAACACACGACGCAATGCATTTCCTAATGTCAAACCGAAACCACGCTCAAGAGGTTCTGCAACCACACTTACAATATTCGGATCATTATGCGCGTGAAACTCAACTTTACTGGGTTTAATTAATTCCTGCCAGTTTTTCTGGATCATATTTTTATTCCTGTTCTTTAGTTCCGTTACCATTCAATCGCAACGGCCAGCGTGAACATCGGAGAAACCTCCGACAATGAAAAACAATACCCAAATTAAACACGCCGCCTTTTTCGCGGACGACATCCATTATGAGGAATTGGTGTCACATCACGAATGGAAGTAATTAAAAAACCAACAGATTGCAATGCACGTAAAGCGGATTCACGACCTGCTCCGGGCCCACAAACTTCAACTTCCAACGAACGCATACCATGTTCTTGTGCTTTTTTGGCACAATCCTCTGCAGCAACCTGTGCAGCAAAAGGCGTAGACTTACGTGATCCCTTAAATCCTTGAGCTCCAGCAGATGACCATGCAATTGTATGTCCCTGAGAATCAGTAATAGTAATCATTGTATTATTAAATGTTGAATTGATATGTACAACACCTGATGAAATATTCTTACGCTCGCGACGACGAATACGTGTGGCTTCCTTGGCCATAGTCTTCCTTTCAACGATCTCTTTACTGCCGTAATACCAGCAGCTCCACCTTATTCGCTCTTGTTTTAAATATTCAACAAAAACAAAATATCTAAAATAAAACCTTCACAATCAATTAAAGCAATTAAAGATTTTTACTTCTTCTTACCAGCAATTGCTTTAGCAGGACCTTTACGTGTACGCGCATTTGTATGCGTACGCTGCCCACGAACGGGCAAAGAGCGACGATGGCGTAAACCACGATAACAGCCAAGATCCATCAAACGCTTTACACTCATCGCAACCTCCCGACGGAGGTCCCCTTCAACCTGATAGCTTTGGTCTATTGTCTCACGAATCTGTAAAACTTCTGCATCCGAAAGCTCATGTACACGACGCTCTGGAGAAATACCAACTTTCTCGATAATTTCCTGAGCAAATTTTTGTCCAATCCCATAAATATATTGAAGCGCAATAACTACACGCTTATTTGTCGGGATATTGACGCCAGCAATACGGGCCACGCCTATTCTCCTTGAGTATGTTAACAGTTTACCATAAAATACTTGAAGCATTTTACAGAAAAAAATGGCTTCGGTTCAAAAATATTCCGAATCCCGTTATTCCTACTGAAATGAATCAAAGCGATTTCTGATAGATTTCATTATAAAAGTCAACTCTTTTCAATTTATTTCTGATAAAGTCCTTCATTTAAAAAGCTCTTTAATTGCGCGCGATACATCAGAAATATCAGCCATTCCATCAACCGTTTTTAGTAATCCAATATCTGAATAAAACTTTGATACAGGAGCTGTTTTCTCACGATACTCAACTAGTCGTTTTGCAAAAGCACCAGGATTATCATCTGAACGAACCTGCCCACCAGAAACAACCGTTTCCTGTACACGCTTTTTTATACGCTCAATCAACGCATCTTCATCAACAACAAGCTCAATAACCGCATCAAGTTGTACATTTTTTGATTTTAAAATTTGCTGCAATGCCTCTGCTTGTGCCAAGGTCCGCGGATACCCATCCAATATAAAACCACCCACGCAATCACTTTCACTAATACGATCTGATACAATTCGATTAACAATATCATCAGAAACCAAAGAACCAGATTCCATTATTGCTTTAGCTTCTTTACCAACTTCTGTTTCTTTCATAATAACTGCACGCAGCATATCACCGGTGGACAACTGAGGAATATTATATTCCTCTGTAAGCATTTTAGCTTGCGTACCTTTGCCAGCACCAGGAGGACCTAAAAGAATCACCTTCATCGTCTTCTTCTACCTCCACGAAGTTTTGATTTTTCAATCAATCCCTTATATTGGTGCGCAACAAGACTCCCCTGAATTTGAGCAACTGTATCAAGTGTAACAGTAACAACAATGAGTAAAGATGTACCACCAAGATAAAAAGGAATATGCAATGTTGATATCATAAACTCAGGAAGTAAACAAATCAGAATAATATAAATAGCTCCAATAACAGTAATACGCGTTAAAACGTAATCAATATACTCAGCCGTACGCTCACCAGGGCGAATCCCTGGGATAAAACCAGAATGCCTTTTTAATTGTTCAGCTGTATCACTTGGACTGAATACAATAGCTGTATAGAAAAAGCAAAAAAATGCCATCAAAGCAGCGTAAACAATCATATAAAGTGGTTGTCCATGACTAAGGAAAAAAGAAATATTTTGAACCCATTGCGGCATTTTATCAGAAAAATTATTAATAGTTGCAGGTAATAATAATAAAGATGAAGCAAAAATTGGCGGAATAACACCAGCAGTATTTAACTTCAAAGGAAAATGAGACATATCACCTTGAAACATCTGATTTCCAACTTGACGCTTTGGATACTGAATAATAATCCTCCTTTGTGCCCGCTCTACAAAAACAATAACTCCAATAATAAGAACAGCAACAACAACAACTCCTATTAATAAAAAAGTTGATAAATCAGCTTGACTATGAGCAGTTAAAAGTTGAGCAAACGTAGAAGGAAAATTTGCTACAATACCTGTAAAAATAATGAGAGAAATTCCATTACCAATGCCACGTGATGTAATCTGCTCACCAAGCCACATCAAAAATATTGTGCCACCAACTAATGAAATAACTGCTGAAATACGAAATATTATACCTGGTTCTATAACTATTTGGAGACCTGTTCCTATGCCAGTTTCAAGCGCAACTGCAATACCAAAAGCTTGTAAAATTGCCAATATAACGGTCATATAACGAGTATATTGATTGATGATCTTACGACCCAATTCCCCCTCTTTTTTGAGAGCTTCTAATGAAGGAACAATCGATGTTAATAACTGTACAATAATTGATGCTGATATATAAGGCATTATACCTAAAGCAAAAATTGCCATACGCCCAACAGCACCCCCAGCAAACATATTAAACAGCCCTAATACACCAGATGCATGATGTTCAAATGTTTGTCGTAAAACATCAATATTAATACCCGGTAGAGAAATATAAGTACCAAAACGATACACAAGAAGCGCAGCCAAAGTAAACCAAATACGTTTTTTTAATTCAGTTGCACGCGAAAAAGCGCCAAAATTCATATTGGAAACCAATTGCTCTGCAGCCGATGCCATAAATTTTCTCCAGTTTATAGGCTAAATCTTTAACTTAAATAAACATAATCTTTAGAATTCATACCACCATATAAAAAACGAAAGGCTCAATATTCTTTATAAACAATGAAGTAAAAGAGAGTTCATATTTCCCTGCATTATTTAGTCCGTAATTATTGAGTAACTTTGCAAAAATTAACCTGACCACCAGCCTTTTCAATCTTTTTACGAGCCATTTCAGAAGCCCCAGAAACATTAAATGTCATCTTAACTTTTAGCTCTCCATCAGAAAGAAGACGCACACCATCTTTTACCCGACTAATAATACCAGCTTCTTTTAATGTAACAACATCAACTGATTTCTCAATATCCAATTTACCCGCATCAACTGCTAACTGAATACGGCCTAATGAAACTTCATTGTAAGCTTTAGAAAATAAATTCTTAAATCCGCGCTTTGGTAAACGGCGATAAATAGGCATTTGCCCTCCTTCAAAACCATTAAGCGACACACCAGAACGTGACTTCTGACCTTTAACACCACAACCACCAGTTTTACCGGTTCCAGAACCAATACCACGCCCAATACGCTTACGGCTCTTTGTTGCGCCCTCACGATCACGTAATTCATTGAGCTTCATTTTATATACTCCTGCAACCTTTAATTTTTTTCTATAACGCGAACAAGATGCTTAACCTTAGCAATCATACCCCGCACACAAGGTGTATCTTCCAAAACACGACGACGATGCATTTTATTTAATCCAAGTCCCTTTAATGTTGCACATTGAACTCGCGGTTTTCGAATCGCACTTCTAATTTGTTCTACCGTCACAGTCTTGCTAATCTGAGATTTTTTTTGAATCATTTTTAATTCCCTTTTCGACAAGCCTAGACATTATTCTTCCGAATCAATCATATTTTGACGACGCGACTGCAATACTGAATACTTAATACCTCGCTGGGCCGCAATACTTTTAGGATGTACTTGGCGCTTTAACGCATCAAAGGTAGCACGTACCATATTATAGGGATTTGATGACCCTAATGATTTCGCAATAACATCCTGCATACCAAGTGTCTCAAAAATAGCACGCATTGGTCCGCCAGCGATAATACCAGTACCAGCAGAAGCTGCGCGTAACAAAACATAACCAGCACCATGACGACCTTCAACATCATGATGTAATGTACGTCCAGACCGCAGCGGTACATGAATCATTTCACGTTTTGCAGACTCTGTAGCCTTACGAACTGCCTCAGGCACTTCACGCGCTTTACCATGACCAAAACCAACACGCCCCTTTTGATCTCCAACAACAACAAGAGCAGCAAAACCAAAACGCCGACCACCCTTCACAACTTTAGAAACACGATTAATATGAACAAGCTTATCAACAAACTCACTATCACGTTCATCCCGATCACTACGCTCTTTTTGTGCCATTCCTCATTCCTTTTTTCTTTTCCGGAAGCACGCTAACAAAGTCCCAGCACGAAATCAAAGGAACTCGCATGAAATATCCTAAAGATCTCCTTACTAAACTTTCTAAGCTATACACTTTAAAAATTTAAACCACCCTCACGAGCAGCTTCGGCCAAAGCTTTTATTCTACCATGATAAACATATGGCCCACGATCAAAAACAACTTCATTAACACCAGCTTTTTCGCACGCTCAGCAATTAACTTACCAACAACAAAAGCAGCTTCTTTATCAGAACCACTTTTTAAAGAGTTCTTTAAATTCTTTTCAAGAGTACACGCAGAAACAAGAGTATGTCCACGTGTATCATCAATAATTTGAGCATAAATATTCTGATTTGAGCGATAAACACTAAGCCGTAGACGACCATTAGCAACCGCTTTAATTTGACGACGAACACGTTGGGCTCTACGTTGAACAATCCGCTTAGAAGAAACCATGTCATGAAATCCTTATTTCTTTTTACCTTCTTTACGAACAATATGCTCATCTGCATACTTCACACCTTTACCCTTATAAGGTTCAGGCGCACGATATTTGCGAATTTCTGCCGCTACTTGTCCAACCTTCTGTTTATCAATTCCGAAAACAACAATTTCTGTCGGCTTAGGAACTGTTATAGTAACGTCAGCTGGTACTTTATAAATGACATCATGAGAAAAACCTAATGATAACTGAATATCTTTACCCTGCAACGCAGCACGATAACCAACACCATTAATTTCCAGTTTCTTTTCAAAACCATCTTTTACACCACAAAAAATATTCTCAATCATTGAGCGTGACATACCCCACTTAGAACGAGCACCCTTTGATTGATCGCGTGGCTCTACTAATACAACATTTTCCTCAAGCTTAACTAAAACCTCATCATTAACGACATAACTCAGCTCACCTTTCGGACCTTTTACCTTAACCAACTGGCCGTCAATGATAGCGGTAACTCCAGAAGGAACTGGAATGGGTCTTTTTCCAATACGAGACATTATTCTTAACCTGTTTTTCTTCCATTTTTTTTAAATTAATCAGAAAACACGACAGAGAAGCTCTCCACCAACATTTTGTTTACGCGCCTCATGATCCGCCATCACTCCGTTAGGAGTTGATAAAATTGAAATACCAAGACCATTCGCCACTGGAGGAATAGCTTTAGCAGAAACATAAACACGACGACCTGGCTTTGAAACACGCGAAATTTCACGAATAACGGCTGAACCTTCAAAATATTTTAGCTCAATTTCAATTGAAGATTTTCCGTTACCTAAATCAACCTGATTATATCCACGAATATAACCTTCCAATTTCAGAGCATCAAGAACCCCTGCACGAAGTTTAGATGCAGGAGTAATGACCTTTCCTTTTTTACGACCAAGCGCATTCCGAATACGGGTTAACATATCACCAAGAGGATCTGACATAGACATCTAATAACCTCTCCCTACCAGCTAGACTTAACAATTCCAGGAATATACCCCAAAGACCCAAGATCACGCAATGCAATCCGTGACATCTTTAATTTACGATAATAAGCACGCGGACGACCCGAAATTTCACAACGGTTACGAATACGAACTTTTGCAGAATTACGAGGTAACTGTGCCAACTGAATAGAAGCTTTAAAGCGCTCTTCAAGCAAAACTTCCTGATTCATCACTATTGCTTTTAAACGCGCACGACGTGCAGCATAACGCTTCACCATCCTTTCACGACGTTTATTTTTTTCAACAGCACTCACTTTAGCCATAACTTCACCTCACTATATTTGCCGTTACGAACGAAACGGAAAATTAAAAGCACGTAATAACTCACGCGCTTCATCATCCGTTTTCGCTGTCGTACAAACAATAATATCCATACCCCAAATCTGATCGACTTTATCGTAGTTAATTTCTGGAAACACAATATGCTCTTTAATACCCATAGCAAAATTGCCACGACTGTCAAAACTTTTTGGATTCAAACCACGAAAATCACGAACCCGTGGAAGCGCAATTGTAATAAGACGATCCAAAAACTCAAACATACGATCTTTACGTAGTGTTACCTTAGCTCCAAGAGGCATCCCTTCACGTACTTTAAAGGTCGCAATAGAATTACGTGCACGGGTAACAATAGCTTTTTGACCCGTTATCAATGCCAAATCTCCAGCTGCAATAGAGGGCTTTTTTGAATCAGCCGTTGCCTCACCGATCCCCATATTAATCACAATCTTATCAAGACGGGGTATTTGCATTTCATTTTTATAATTAAACTTTTCTTGAAGTATTTTACGAACCACTTCAAAATAACGCGCCTTCATACGCGGCTTTTGTTTTTCCTCAGCCATTAATTAATTCTCCTGAACGCTTGGCAAAGCGAACCTTATCACCATCCGCATTCAAACGAAAACCTACACGAGTAGGCTTACCATCTCTAGGATCAGAAAGTGCTAAATTAGATAAATGAATAGGAGCCTCCTTAGAAATAATTCCAGCTTCTTGCTTTTGCGTTTGACGTTGATGACGTTTAACCATATTAAGCCCAAGCACAAGAGCATTATTCTCCTTTGGATTCACCTTGATGACTTCACCTTTACATCCCTTATCCTTACCGGACAAGACAACCACTTTATCACCTTTTCGAATCTTTTGCATAATATCCACCCCTTATAATACTTCAGGAGCAAGAGAAATGATCTTCATATGGTTTTTACCACGAAGCTCACGGGGAACCGGCCCAAAAATACGTGTACCAATTGGTTCTTTCTTATTATCAACTAAAACAGCAGCATTCCTATCAAAACGAATTACACTACCATCCACGCGACGAATATCTTTGGCAGTACGAACCACTACAGCTTTCATCACATCTCCTTTTTTTACACGTCCACGAGGAATAGCGTCCTTAACCGAAACAACAATAATGTCGCCGACCAAAGCATACTTCCGCTTTGAACCGCCTAACACTTTGATGCACATGACACGACGTGCACCAGAATTATCTGCAACATCGAGGTTTGTTTGCATCTGAATCATGAATGGCCACCTTTTCTTAAACACCCATATCCGGATAAATATTTGATATACCCGAACTCACCCGCCAAATAACGACAAAGTTTTTATTTCAAAACCCACCAATGAATATAAACCAAAATTAAATTTTAAAACAACCCACCTAGTTAACTACGCTACACTATCTTTAACGACAATCCAACGCTTATCTTTCGAGATTGGCTTAGATTCCTGAATAAAAATCCGATCTCCAATTTTGAACTGATTATTCTCATCATGTGCTTTATATTTTTTAGATTGCCGAACCGTCTTTTGAAGCAACGGATGAGAATAGCGACGCTCCACCTTAACAACGACAGTTTTATCACTCTTGTCACTAACGACAACACCTTGCAAAATGCGTTTAGGCATATCTTACTTCCTTAAGCCTTGTTTTCGTTCATTTTCTGACGAAGAAATGTTTTAATACGTGCAATATTACGACGAACTTGTTTAACCCGTATAGTCTTCTCTAACTGACCTGTTGCTTTCTGAAAACGCAAATTAAACTGCTCTTTTTTTAATTTAGCCAATTCATTTTTCATTTGCTCGAGCGTTTGCGCTCGTAATTCTGCAGCTTTCATTGCCTAACCTCTTTATTCAGAAATACGCTGTACGAAACGAGTCTTAACAGGAAGCTTTGCTGCACCTAACCTAAGTGCTTCACGCGCCACATCCTCAGGAACCCCATCAAGCTCAAACATAACACGCCCAGGTGCAACACGCACCGCCCAATAATCCACACTCCCCTTACCTTTACCCATACGAACTTCAGTTGGCTTAGACGTAACAGGAACGTCCGGAAAAATACGAATCCACACACGACCAGAACGCTTCATATAACGTGTAATTGCACGACGCGCTGCCTCAATTTGACGGGCAGTAACACGCTCTGGCTCAATAGCTTTCAAACCATAAGCACCGAAATTCAAGCTTGTTCCTCCCTTTGAAGAACCATGAATACGCCCCTTAAATTGTTTACGGAACCTTGTGCGCTTTGGCTGCAACATTGCTCTCTACTCCAAATTTCTAACTCAACCACAAAATTAAACATTTTCGCGGCGACGATTCAATAAAGAATTCGAATGATCACCCTCTACAGCACGACGCTCCGAAGCCATCGGATCATGTTCAAGAATTTCACCCTTAAAAACCCAAACTTTAACACCACAAATACCATAGGCAGTTTTAGCTTCTGCTGTACCATAATCAACATCAGCTCGCAATGTATGAAGTGGAACACGACCTTCGCGATACCATTCCATACGAGCAATCTCAGCCCCTCCAAGACGACCAGAGCAATTAATACGAATCCCTTCAGCTCCAAGACGCATAGCAGACTGAACAGCACGCTTCATTGCACGTCGAAAAGCAACACGACGCTCAAGTTGCTGAGCAATAGACTGAGCAATAATTGTGGAATCAATTTCTGGTTTACGAATTTCAACAATATTCAGTGAAGTTTCAGCATCAGTCATTTCTGAAAGCTTGCGACGCAACTTCTCAATATCAGCACCTCTTTTACCAATGATTAAACCAGGGCGTGCTGAATGAATAGTTATACGACACTTTTTATGAGGACGCTCAATAACAACCTTAGAAATGGCAGCTTGCTTTAATTCCTCAATTACATACAAGCGAATTTTTACATCTTCATGAAGAAGACGCCCATATTCACCACTATCAGCATACCACCGTGAATCCCAGGTCCGATTAACTCCAAGACGAAGTCCTATTGGATTGATCTTCTGTCCCATTATGCAACCTCCCCTTTTTCTACAACTTCACGAACAATAATAGTGAGATGAGAAAATGGACGCTTCACTCGACTAGCTCGACCACGCCCTCGAACATGAAAACGCTTCATTACAATAGATTTACCAACATATGCTTCTGCAACGATCAAGGAATCAATATCAAGATTATGATTATTTTCCGCATTAGCAATTGCCGATTCAAGAGCACTTCGAACAGTACCAGCAATACGCTTACGCGAAAATGCCAAATCAGCCAATGCCATATTAACTTTTTTACCACGTATCATTTCAGCAACCAAATTAAGCTTCTGCGGACTTACACGAACTGTTCGGGCGACAGCTTTTGCTTCAATATCTTTAAGTTGGCGCGGAACCTTAGCTTTGCCCATTCCTACTTCCTCTTCGCTTTTTTATCTGCACCATGCCCATAATAGGTCCGGGTGGGAGCAAATTCACCAAATTTGTGCCCGACCATTTCTTCAGAAACAGAAACAGGAATATGTTTATTGCCGTTGTAAACACCAAAAGTCAAACCAACAAATTGTGGTAAAATAGTAGAACGGCGACTCCACATTTTAATTACCTCATTACGTCCACTAGCGCGAACTTTTTCTGCTTTCTTAAGAAGATAGCCGTCAACAAACGGACCTTTCCAAACTGAACGAACCACTTTAGACTGCCTTTCCTATTTCTTACGCTGGTGACGAGAACGCATAATAAACTTGTCAGTGGCTCTATTGGAACGTGTACGCCTACCTTTCGTAGGCTTTCCCCAAGGAGACACTGGATGACGACCACCTGATGTGCGACCTTCACCACCACCATGCGGATGATCAACTGGATTCATAGCAACTCCACGAACATGTGGACGCTTACCACGCCAGCGTGACCGACCAGCTTTACCATCACTAATATTCCCATGATCAGGATTTGAAACAGCACCAACCGTTGCAAAACAATTACCTGAAACCAAACGTTGTTCACCAGAATTAAGACGAAGAATAGCCATCCCTTCATCTCGCCCAACCAATTGCACATAAGCCCCTGCTGAACGCGCAATCTGACCACCTTTTCCAGGCTTCATTTCAACGTTATGAACAATAGTACCAATAGGCATATTACTAAGAGGCATCGCATTGCCTAACTTAACATCAACATTTGAACCAGCAATAACAGAGTCACCCACATCAAGACGCTGTGGTGCAAGAATATAACTCAAGTGCCCATCTTCATAACGAATCAACGCAATAAAAGCCGTACGATTTGGATCGTATTCCAAACGCTCAACTTTTGCAAACATATCACGCTTGATACGCTTAAAATCAATAAGCCTATAACTACGCTTATGACCACCACCTTGAAAACGAGCAGTAATTCTACCACGATTATTGCGACCACCTTTTGACGGCAAGCCCTCTGTTAATCTCTTTACAGGTTTACCTTTATAAAGATCAGAACGATCCACAATAACGAGCTGACGCTGTCCGGGCGTAGTCGAATTAAAATGCTTAAGTGCCATTCTTCTAACCTCTGAACCTTCTATAAGCCTGCTAAAAAGTCAATTGATTGATCTTTGACAAGCGTTACAATTGCTTTTTTAACATCACTTTGCCGACCAACAATACCTTTGAAACGCCTCATTTTGCCCTTACGAACTATTGTATTCACTGCCTTAACCTTTACACTAAAAAGTGCTTCAATAGCAGCTTTAATTTCAGATTTTGTTGCTTTCTGAGCAACGTTAAAAACAACTTGATTATACTCAGAAAGCATAGTCGACTTCTCAGTAACAACTGGACTTAAAATTACATCATAATAACGAAGATCCGTCATTTGAAACGCTCCTCAAGTGTCTCAACAGCCTCTTTTGACAAAACAAGCTTGCTGCGACGCAAAATATCATAAACGTTAATCCCCTGAACTGGTAAAACATCAATATTAGGAATATTAGATGCTGCACGAAAAAAATTCATATCAACTTCTTTTCCACCAACTAACAAAGCATTATTGAAACCAAGTTTAGAAAAATTCATATTCAGCATTTTTGTCTTTGCGTCTCGAATACTAAGCTCGTTAACGATAACCAAATTATCTGTTTTTAATTTGACTGATAAAGCTAAACGCAACCCAAGAGCACGAATCTTTTTAGGAAGGTTATGCGCATGACTCCGCACCACCGGACCATGTGCTTTACCACCACCTCGGAATTGCGGTGCCCGAGCAGAAGAATGACGGGCACGTCCGGTTCCTTTTTGTTTAAACATTTTCGCCCCTGTTCGCGATACATCAGACCGCCCTTGTGACTGATGCGTACCTTTTTGACGACGTGCAAGCTGCCAACGAACAACACGTTGCAAAATATCCTCACGAGGAGTAAGACCAAAAATATTTTCAGAAACTTTCAATTTACCGGCTTCTTTACCATCAAGAGTTTTTATAACAAGGTCCATCATTCGGCTCCCTTAGATTCAGAAATTTCCGCCATTAAGGGAGTTGATCCCGTTTCCTCTTTAACAAGTCGGCGAATACCAGCAGGCTTTGGTACATTATCAGGAAGACGCTTTTTTATAGCATCTCGCACTAAAATCCAAGACCCTTTAGAACCAGAAACAGAACCACGCACTAAAATCAAACCACGATCAACATCCGTAGAAACAACTTCAATATTTTGAGTTGTTACACGTGCTTGTCCCATATGACCAGCCATTTTTTTGCCTTTAAATACTTTTCCAGGATCTTGACATTGACCTGTTGAACCATGAGCACGATGTGTAATAGAATTACCATGGGAGGCACGATGCCCACCAAAATTATGCCGCTTCATAACACCGGCAAACCCTTTACCAATACTTACACCTGTTACATCAACCCTTTGACCTGGCACGAAATGTTCCACTGTAATTTCAGTACCAACATCAAGTAAATTATCAGGACTAACGCGAAATTCTGCTATTTTAGCCTTTGGCTCAACTACAGCTTTAGCAAAATGCCCACGAAGAGCTTTAGATGTATTTTTAATTTTAGCAAATCCTACACCTAATTGAACAGCAGTATAACCATTTTTTTCAACTGTACGTTGAGCAATAACCTGACATTTATCTAGACGAAGCACAGTTACTGGCACATGCTCACCAGCATCATTATAAATACGGGTCATACCTAACTTCTGTGCTATTACACCTGAACGCATTGGGGCAGTTCCTTCTGTCTTCAAACCTCAGAGCTTGATTTCAACATCTACACCAGCAGAAAGATCAAGCTTCATCAGCGCATCTACCGTTTGTGGTGTTGGATCAACAATATCAAGAAGACGTTTATGCGTACGCATTTCAAATTGTTCACGACTCTTCTTGTCAATGTGTGGGCCACGATTAACCGTAAACTTCTCAATCCGTGTTGGAAGCGGAATAGGACCACGGACATTAGCACCAGTACGCTTAGCGGTTGACACAATTTCACGCGTCGATGCATCAAGAATCCGATGATCAAATGCCTTTAAACGAATACGGATATTCTGGCCATTCATGCTCTTTATTTCCTTAACATATGAAATGTCCTCAACAATCAAAGACATTTCTCAATGATTATCTCACCTATTCAATAATTTTAGATACGATACCGGCCCCAACGGTGCGACCACCTTCTCGGATCGCAAAACGGAGCTTCTCTTCCATTGCGATTGGAACAATCAAAGAAACATCCATTGCAACATTATCACCCGGCATAACCATTTCCGTTCCTTCAGGAAGCGTAACTATACCTGTAACATCGGTCGTACGAAAATAAAATTGAGGACGATAGTTTGTGAAAAACGGTGTGTGACGTCCCCCCTCATCTTTCGTTAAAATATAAGCCTCAGCTTTAAATTTAGTGTGAGGTGTAACAGAACCAGGTTTCGCCAATACTTGACCACGTTCAATCCCCTCACGATCAACTCCACGAAGCAAAGCGCCTATATTATCACCAGCCTGACCTTGATCTAAAAGTTTCCGAAACATTTCAACCCCGGTAACCGTCGTCTTAGATGTAGGACGAATTCCAATAATCTCTATCTCTTCACCAACTTTAATAATGCCACGCTCAACACGACCTGTAACAACCGTACCGCGACCAGAAATAGAAAAAACATCCTCGATAGGCATCAAAAACGGCTGATCAACTGGACGCTCAGGGGTCGGTATATATTTATCAACTTCACTCATCAAAAGACGAACAGAATCTTCACCTATACTCTTATTTGAATCCTCAAGCGCAGCCAAAGCCGAACCCTTAACTATAGGAATATCATCTCCCGGAAAATCATATTTCGATAAAAGCTCACGAACTTCAAGCTCTACAAGCTCTAAAAGCTCGCTATCATCAACCTGATCAACTTTATTGAGAAAAACAACAATCGCTGGAACTCCAACCTGGCGGGCCAACAAAATATGCTCACGCGTTTGAGGCATAGGTCCATCTGCTGCAGAAACAACTAATATGGCACCATCCATTTGGGCCGCTCCTGTAATCATGTTCTTAACATAATCCGCATGACCAGGGCAATCAACGTGAGCATAGTGACGACTCTCCGTTTCATACTCAACGTGCGCAGTAGATATCGTTATACCACGCGCCCGCTCCTCAGGCGCCGCATCAATTTGGTCATACGCTTTAAATTCACCAAAATACTTCGTAATCGCTGCTGTCAATGAAGTCTTCCCATGATCAACATGACCAATCGTACCTATATTAACATGCGGCTTCGTACGTTCAAATTTGCTCTTTGCCATTTGAGCTCTCCATTTTCTGTCCAAATTATGAACTAAGTTTAAAATTAATATACGATTATAAATTACGTATATTGATTATGCATATTTTTTCTGAATCTCCTGTGCTACAGCTAAAGGAACAGGCTCATAATGATCAAATTGCATTGTATATTGAGCTCGCCCTTGACTCATCGACCGAAGTGTATTCACATAACCAAACATATTCGCCAAAGGAACCATTGCATTCACAACTGTCGCAATACCACGAGCTTCAGTACCTGAAATTTGACCTCGACGAGAATTTAAATCACCAATCACATCACCAACATAATCTTCTGGCGTCACAACCTCTACCTTCATAATTGGCTCAAGGAGCTGAGCACCAGCCTTTTGCGCCCCTTCCCGAAATGCTGCACGCGCAGCAATCTCAAAAGCTAAAACAGAAGAATCAACATCATGATAGCCACCATCAATCAAAGTAGCTTTTACACCAAGTGTAGGAAATCCTGCAAGAGGGCCTGACCCCATAACACTTTCAATACCCTTTTGAACACCTGGGATATATTCTTTAGGAACGGCACCACCAACAATCTTTGACTCAAAAACGAAGTCATCACCATCATGAGGCTCAAAAATAATTTTTACACGAGCAAATTGTCCAGCACCACCAGATTGCTTCTTATGGGTATAATCAATTTCAACAACTTTTGTTATTGATTCACGATAAGCTACTTGAGGCTGCCCAACATTAGCTTCAACCTTAAATTCACGCCGCATACGGTCAACAATGATATCAAGATGAAGCTCACCCATTCCAGCAATAATTGTCTGACCAGATTCTTCATCCGATTTAACACGAAATGAAGGATCTTCTGCAGCCAAACGACTAAGAGCAAGCCCCATTTTCTCTTGATCTGCCTTTGTTTTCGGCTCAATAGCAATCTCAATAACAGGTTCAGGAAATTCCATCCGCTCCAAAATAACAGGCTTCAAAGGATCACAAAGAGTATCACCTGTTGTTGTCTCCTTAAGACCAGCAAGAGCAACAATATCACCAGCAAATGCTTCTTCAATATCCTCACGAGAATTAGAATGCATCTGAAGCATACGCCCCAAACGCTCCCTCTTTCCCTTCACAGTATTCTCAAGAGAAATACCTTTTTGGATTTTGCCAGAATAAATACGACAAAAAGTCAAAGACCCAACAAATGGATCATTCATAATTTTGAAAGCAAGCATAGAAAGCGGAGCTTCATCTGAAGATTCACGCGTTGTTTCAGATTCAGTCTTAACATCAACACCACTAATAGCGGGAACATCAACAGGAGAAGGAAGATAAGAAACAACAGCATCTAAAAGCGGTTGAACACCTTTATTTTTAAAAGCTGTACCACAAAGAACCGGATGAAACTGAACCTCCACTGTTCCTTTACGAATAAGAGCCACAAGCTGTTCATTGGTTGGCACAACCCCTTCCAAATAAGCTTCTGTCGCAGCCTCATCGACTTCAACAGCCATCTCGACCAATTTTTCTCGATATTCCTCTGCCTTCTCCTTTAACTCAGCAGGTATCTCACCTACTACGGCCGAAGCTCCAATGGAACCATCCCATGTCAATGCCTTCATCTCAACAAGATCAACAACACCTTCAAAATCATTTTCAGCACCAATCGGTAACTGCAAGACAAGAGCCTTAGCTCCCAATCGAGAAGCAACCATTTCTACACTACGATAGAAATCAGCCCCAATCTTATCCATTTTATTAACAAATACCATACGGGGCACACGGTACTTCTCAGCCTGCCTCCAAACAGTCTCCGTCTGAGGCTCCACACCTGCATTCGCATCCAACAACGCTATCGCACCATCAAGAACACGCAAAGAACGCTCAACCTCAATTGTAAAATCAACGTGACCAGGCGTATCAATGATATTAAAGCGTCGTTTTCGACCATCACGACCTTCCCAAAAAGTCGTCGTAGCAGCAGATGTAATTGTAATACCACGCTCTTGCTCTTGCTCCATCCAATCCATTGTAGAAGCACCATCATGCGTTTCACCAATCTTGTGATTCTTACCAGTGTAGAATAAAATACGCTCAGTCATCGTGGTTTTACCGGCGTCAATATGCGCCATAATACCAAAATTACGATAATCCTCAATTTTATATTCGCGAGCCATTCTTTTTGCCTTAGATCTTTTCTAAACACACCTACCAGCGATAATGAGAAAATGCACGATTAGCCTCAGCCATACGATGAACATCTTCTCGCTTTTTCACTGCAGAACCACGATTATTAGCAGCATCAACCAACTCACCAGAAAGGCGACCAACCATTGTTGTTTCATTCCGCCCACGCGCCGCTGCAATTAACCAACGAATAGCTAAAGCCTGCCGACGATCAGGACGAACATCAATTGGAACTTGATAAGTTGCACCCCCAACACGACGTGACCGAACCTCAACATGTGGAGCTACATTTTCTAACGCTTGATGAAACAGAGCCACAGGATCTGTCTTAACTTTATTCTCAACCAAATCAAGAGCGCCATAAACAATACGCTCAGCCACTGACTTTTTACCATCAAACATAATGGCATTCATAAATTTTGTAATAACCAAATCACCAAATTTAGGATCTGGATTAATTTCACGTTTCTCTGCTCTATGACGACGGGACATTGGCTTTGTCTCTCAAAATATTTATTTCGGACGCTTTGCGCCATATTTAGAACGACGCTGTTTACGATTTTTAACACCCTGCGTATCAAGCAATCCACGAACAATGTGATACCGAACTCCCGGTAAATCCTTTACACGACCACCACGAATCATCACAACAGAGTGCTCTTGAAGATTATGCCCTTCTCCAGGAATATAACCAATCACTTCAAATCCATTTGTCAAACGAACTTTAGCAACTTTACGAAGAGCAGAATTTGGCTTCTTCGGTGTCGTTGTATATACACGAGTACAAACACCACGCTTTTGCGGATTTGCCTGAAGAGCAGGAACCTTATTGCGTTTAACTGGCACTACACGTGGCTTTCTAATCAACTGATTTACGGTAGGCATGCAACCTTCCTTTTTAACAATCTGGGTTCGTCATTCCCACTTGGGCTTCTATTATCTATTCCGATAATATTCAGAATAAATATATATTCATAATACAAAATCGGGCATGACTGCATAAACAGCTTACCCGACTACTAGCATAGGAGGTTACAACCCCTTGCATTAGCATTTGTTTTTAGATCTTACAAACTTCTCTTAAGATGAACTAGATCATCTTAAATCTCAATGCGCTTTCGTACTGAACATAATAGTTTTTAATAGCGAGAACATACACATTCGTCAAGTACTAAACATCAGAAAAGTTTCTAAAAGTAAAAATTCAAAAAACAAAAAAAGCTAATACACAAAATAACAAACTCATAAAATAAAAATAGCCCAATATATTGGGGGTAATTACGTAATATTTAACAGAACAACTTGCTAATTACAATTCTGATACTTAAAACTAACAGTATGAAAATAGCAACGTGGAATATAGCCGGTATAAAAGCAAGACATGAAACATTATGTAAATGGCTAAAACAGAATCAACCTGATGTAGTTTGCTTACAAGAAATTAAAAGTGTTGATGAAAATTTCCCACGTGATACAATTGAAAATTTAGGTTATCATATAGAAACGCATGGACAAAAAAGCTTCAATGGTGTTGCAATTCTTTCTAAAACAGTACCTGATGAAGTTATTCTTCGATTACCAGGTGATAATAATGATATGCAAGCACGTTATATTGAAACTGTTTATTCAACAAATACAGGAAGCATTCGTGTTGCTTCTCTCTATCTTCCAAATGGCAATCCCATCAATAGTGAAAAATACTTGTATAAAATAGAATGGATGAAAAGATTGTACACACATGCAAAATCATTACTTGCATATGAAGAACCTCTAATCCTTGCCGGTGATTATAATGTTATTCCAACCCCATTAGATGCAAAAAATCCCCAAGAATGGAGTAACGATGCTTTATTCCTTCCACAAATAAGACAAATATTTCAATGTATTACTCATTTGGGTTTTTATGACGCTATCCGAAATGTAACAGATGCTCCATCATTCAGTTTTTGGGATTTTCAAGCTAACGCGTGGAAAAAAAATAATGGTATACGCATTGACCATTTATTATTATCACCAGAAGCTGCAGATCAGCTGATTTGTGCCTATAGCCAAACAGAGGCAAGGGGATATCAAAAACCATCAGATCACGTTCCCATTTGGATCGAGCTCAACTGCAATTAATCAAGATATGATAAGATATATAAAAAAAATCCCACCTAAAACAATAAATATGCTACATCATACATTGAAATATATCCTGAATACAGCAAACAATAATAAAAAATTATATAAAAACGGAGGAAATAATGAGAAAATCATTTGTAATATTTATTGCAGCAATTTTTATGGGATTAACAAACATTGCTCACGCTACAAACGATACACTGGAGAAGATTAAAAGAACGGGAGAAATCACTTTAGGTGTTCGCGAATCATCAGGTTTGGCCTACGCACTTGGTAACGGTAAGTATACAGGCTTCCATACTGAAATGGCGGAACGTATTATTAATGATATCTCAAAAAAAATTGGTCAACCAATCAAAGTTAATTATCAGCCCATTACATCACAAAACCGAATTCCTTTGCTGAAAAATGGTACTTATGATTTTGAATGTGGATCAACAACAAATGATTCTGCTCGCAGTAAAGAAGCTGCTTTTGCATACACAACCTATGTTGAAACAGTTAAAATCGTTGTAAAGAAAAATTCTGGCATTCAATCTATTGATGATTTAAATGGTAAAAAAGTCGCAACAACTACTGGTACAACAGCTGTGCAGCTTATCCGTAAAAATAAACGTCAAAAAAATATTCATTTTGAAGTTGTGAACGGTAAAGATCACGGAGATAGCTTCTTATCACTAGAATCTGGTCGAGCTGACGCATTTGTTATGGATACATCAATTCTCTCTGCGCATATTGCTAAATCAAAAAATCCATCTGATTATATAATTCTTGACACTACACTTTCTGTTGAACCTATCGCTTGTATGCTCCGACTAAATGACAAAAACTTTGAACAAACCATTAACGATAGTATCGTACGCCAAATCAGTGATGGATCACTAGAACAACTTTATAATAAATGGTTCATGGAACCAATCCCTCCTACAAATACTATCATTAATCTTCCTCTCTCTAAAGAAACCCAATATGCTTGGGAGCACCCAAATAATAAGCCACGAGAAGCCTATATAGAAAATAATCTATAAAATCATTATAAGAGAATGACTATACTCTTTATAAATTAGGTATAGTCATATTCTAAATTTTTCAATACACTTAGCCTGTATCAATATAGCTGATCTATTTTCTCTACTTAGCAGCTAATTAACTTGAGGAAAATCAATTAATGGACTTTTCGTTCCTTTGCACAGATGATCTTAATCATACACTGGTAGCCGGATGTCTCGGAACTCCTGGCATAAGTCATACCTATTTGGATACACTCCTCGATGGTTTTAAAAATACAGCCATATTATCTATCTATTCATTGGTACTAGCTGTATTTATGGGTGTTATTATAGGAATGATACGTACTCTGCCTAAAACTTCCATCATTAATAATTTTTTACGTGCTGTTGGTACTTTTTGGGTAGAAATTATGCGTAATATTCCTTTACTTGTTCAAGTATTTTTATGGTATTTTGTCGTACCTAAAATTTATCCACCTGCAATGAATTTTCCACCCATTTTATTAATAATCTGTGCTTTAGGTTTTTTTACATCCGCGCGTATCGCAGAACAAGTTCGCTCCGGTATTGAATCTATTCCTTCTGGACAACGTTATGCTGCAATGGCAATGGGATTTAACACTTACCAGAGCTACCGTTACATCATATTGCCACGTGCTATTCGCACAATCATGCCCCCACTCACTTCAGAAGCAATGGGTATCGTAAAAAATTCATCTATAGCATTCGCTGTTTCTATTAATGAACTAATGCAATTCCAATATCAAACAATTGAAGAAGTAAGTCATGTTTATGAAAACTATCTACTTGTTACACTCCTTTATATTGTTATATCTCTGTTCATATTCATCCTTATGAGCATAATTGAGAGAGCAATTAGGATTCCTTGTTTTCAAACAGAGGGGCGCTAAATATGATAATAGAATTTATAAATACCTATTCTCCTTTTAATTTTTCAGAATTTGATTTTTCGTTTTTTACTTTTGATATATTCTGTTCTTATATTTTATCAGGTTTGCTTTTTAGCATTTTTCTAACGATTGTTACGACGGTATTTGGTCTTATCTTTGGCGTATTATTAGCAATGATGCGTCTTTCTTCTATTAAATTGCTTTCTACACTTGCTATAATTTACATTACTGCCATGCGATCAATACCACTTGTAATGGTTATTTTATGGTTTTTTGTGCTTCTGCCTTTGATAACAGGTACATCAATCGGTGCGAATAAATCAGCATTAATTACTTTTACTGCATTTGAAGCCGCTTATTTTGCTGAAATTATGCGTGCTGGCATACTTTCAATTTCGCAAGGACAAAAACATGCAGGTCAAGCTCTCGGAATGACGTACTGGCAAAATATGCGTATTGTGATTCTTCCACAAGCATTCAGAAATATGCTACCAGTCTTTCTAACACAAATTATTATACTGTTTCAGGATACAACACTTGTCTATGCAATCAGTGGCAATAGCCTTTTGAATGGATTTGATATTGTCTCTAACAATTTCGGTGTAAAACAAGAAGCTTATATTTTAGCAGCAATTTTCTATTTCGTGATCTGCTTTACATTATCGCAAATAGTTTTACTCTTGCAAAAAAAAATATCCATTATTCGCTAACAGGGGAGAAAATAATGTCTACTCATATGATCGAAATGAAAAATGTTTCTAACTGGTATGGCGAAGTTAACATTCTTAAAAACTGTACAACCAATATCAATAAAGGAGAAGTAGTTGTAGTTTGTGGACCGTCAGGATCTGGTAAATCAACCCTCATAAAAACTATTAACGCCTTAGTGCCTTTTCAAAAAGGGGAAATTTGGATTGATGGCATACCAGTTCATTCAAAAAAAACTAATTTATCCAAATTGCGTAGCCATGTAGGAATGGTATTTCAACACTTTGAGCTTTTTCCACATTTATCCGTCATGGAAAATTTAACTATTGCACAAATTAAAGTTTTAAAACGCAGTAAAAAAGAAGCGCTTGAGCGTGGCTTATTATATCTTGAACGTGTTGGACTCATCGAACATAAAGATAAATATCCTGGTCAGCTTTCTGGAGGACAACAGCAACGTGTTGCTATTGCGCGCTCTTTAACTATGGACCCATTTGTTATGCTCTTTGATGAACCAACTTCTGCTTTAGATCCAGAAATGGTAGGTGAAGTATTAGACGTCATGATAGGCCTAGCAGAAGAAGGTATGACAATGATTTGTGTTACACACGAAATGAGCTTCGCACAAAAAGTATCAAAACGTATAATTTTTATGGATCAAGGAATGATCCTCGAAGATTGTTCATCTGAAGACTTTTTCTCCAACCCACAAGCTAGAACACCAAGGGCTCAAGAGTTTTTATCAAAAATCCTTAATTATTAATCATTACAGTGTAATTCAGCTTATACATAACCTAAATTTTTAATTATGTGCTTTTATGAATTGTTAATTTTATTCAAACTTAACAATTCATAATGCTATTGTTTATTATATTTAAATTTTCTCTAAAAATAAAAAAGTGAGTTCTTAAATGGACAACCCAATATCGACCTTATACATTAATTGTTTAATAAATCTCAATTAATATTGTTCTACACAGATTGTTTCCTCAAAAAGAGTATATTTCCAAAAATAATGCGAATAAACAAACCGCTTTTTTCAATTACAAACCAAAATTATCATACTTCTGTATAAGATTTTCTTCTTCTATTAATTTTTTCCTAAATAGTATCTAGAATATTTACTAATTTATAAAACTCCACTTAATCATAAATTGAGTGACCAATGTACGCGCATAAGTCACCCACAATACCATTTCAAATCTTTTTTAACTTTCAAAAAATAAGAAAAATCTGAATTAAGCTAGCCGTTCTAAAGCAATAGATACTTTCTTTTTTGCTTCATACAACTCTGTAATTCTTCTACGTTCAAGCTCAATAATTTCCTGCCTTGCATTTGCTATGAATTTTGGATTATCTAATTTAATTGATATTTTCTCAATATCCTGTTCAATTTTATCCATATCCCTTTTCAAACGAGCACGTTCAGCATCTAAATCAATCAACTGCCCCAATGGTAAGCAAAAAGTTGCCTCTCCCAAAATTATTTGAGCTGATATAGCAGGAACCTGATCAGAAAAATGAATCTCTCCGATACGCGCTAATCTTTTAAGAATAGCCTCATAACGATGTACACGTTCTTGTATTACTTGCCCTCCTTCTAAAATTACGAGAGGTGCCAGTGCACTTACTGGAACGTTCATCTCAGCACGCACAGAACGAATACCACTAACTACATCAATAATCCAACTAATATCATTTGCAGCTTCTTCATCTTTAAACGTCATTTGTGGCCATTGCGTTAATGCTAACATATTCTCACGCTTCATGTCTTGCATTGCCGTAAGAGACCACAACTCCTCTGTTACATGAGGCATAAAAGGATGGAGAAGTTTATAAACTTCATCAAGAACCCAAGCTGTACACGCTTGTGCTTCCTTTTTAGAATCTTCATTTGAACCTTGAAACACAGGTTTAAGAAGTTCAAGATACCAATCGCATAATGCATTCCAAACAAACCGATACAACGCGTGAGCAGCATCATTAAATTTATAGTTTTCAATGCCCTTAGTAACTGCCAAAACAGTTTTGGACAATTCTGTTAAAATCCAACGGTTAATTGCAAGTTTCGTTTTTTCTGGTTTGAAAGCCAAATCATGCCTAACACCATTCATTTCAGCAAATCGAGTGGCATTCCACAATTTCGTAACAAAATTACGATAGCCTTCAACACGTGAAGGATCAAGTTTTACATCACGACCTTGCGCGACCATAATAGCTAAAGTAAAGCGTAGCGCATCTGCACCGTATTGATCAATGAGTTCCAATGGATCAACAATATTTCCTTTTGATTTTGACATCTTTGCACCATACTGATCCCGCACTAGAGCATGTACATAAACAGTTGGGAAAGGAACTTCTCCCATAAAGTGCATACCCATCATCATCATACGAGCAACCCAGAAAAAGATAATATCAAATCCAGTAACCGATAAAGATGTTGGATAAAAAGTTGTTAACTCAATTGTTTTATCAGGCCACCCTAGCGTCGAAAAAGGCCAAAGAGCAGATGAAAACCAAGTATCTAAAACATCCTGATCACGTGTTAATTGAACTGTTTTACCATAATGAGATAAAGCTGAATCTAAAGCCTCTTTTTCACTTTTTTCAACAAAAATCATACCATCAGGACCATACCAAGCAGGTATCTGATGTCCCCACCATAATTGGCGAGAAATACACCAAGGCTGAATATTTTCCATCCAATTGAAATAAGTTTTTTCCCAACTAGCCGGAATAAATTTCGTTTTCCCTTGGCGAACAGCTTCTATCGCTGGCTTTGCTAATTCAACAGCATCAACATACCACTGATCTGTTAAAAGCGGCTCAATGGGTACTCCACTTCGATCACCATGAGGAACGACATGAAGATGCTCATTAACAGTTACACAATAACCTCTTTCTTGCATCCAAGAAACGATACGATTTCGTGCAACAAAACGATCAACTTTATCTAAATATTCCACCAACGCATTCAATTCATCAGACAAGACTAAGCCATTAAAAAATGCCTCATTATCACGCAAAAAAATCTCAGCTTTTTGCGTCAAAATATTAATTAAGCCTAAATTGTGCCGCTTTCCTACTTCAAAATCATTAAAGTCATGTGCTGGTGTGATTTTTACAGCTCCACTCCCCTCATCAGGATTGGCATAAGAATCGCCAACAATTAACAACTTGCGACCAACGAGGGGCAGAATAACATTTTGTCCTATGAGATCTTTATAGCGATCATCTTCAGGATTAACCGCAACACCCGTATCCCCCAACATTGTTTCAGGACGTGTTGTTGCAACTGTTATAAAAGTTGTAGAATCATTCGGATCAAAAACTTTTCCTTCAAGCGGATACCTAAAATGCCACAAATAACCTTTGACCTCTTTCGGTTCAACTTCAAGATCCGAAATAGCCGTCAACAACTTTGGATCCCAATTGACTAAACGCTTGTCCTTATATATTAACCCTTGCTTGTAAAGCTTAACAAAGACTTCATGGACAGCCTGAGATAAGCCCTCATCCATTGTGAATCGCTCGCGTGACCAATCACACGAAACGCCAAGGCGTTTGAGTTGATTAGTGATAATCCCTCCAGCTTCATGACGCCACTTCCAAACGCATTCAATAAACTTTTCTCTTCCCATTTCTTGACGCGTTAGCTCTCGACGTTCTGCAAGTTGGCGCTCAACAACCATTTGCGTTGCAATCCCTGCATGATCCATACCCGGCTGCCACAGCACATTTTTGCCTTGCATCCGTTGAAAACGCACCATAATATCCTGAATTGTCGTATTTAATGCATGGCCCATATGAAGTGAGCCTGTGACATTTGGCGGCGGCAGCATAACGCAAAAAGATTCTGCATCAAGCTCTAAATCTATCTTTGTTTTAAAAGCCCCACACTTTTCCCATTCTTTTGCAACTCGCGGCTCTACAGAGCTAGCATCGTAGTTTTTTTCTAGCATCTTATCCACTTAATTTCACAATACCGCTGAAAAAACAATTCATGATCAAAAACTAGCTACATCACATCAAAATACTATTTACCTAAATAGCTTTATAAAACCACGTCAGAACTCTGATAACCAAGTTAATAAATAGCAGATTATATAACGAATTTAAAAGCTCTTAAGATAAATTCTTAACGGTTTTGACAATTTCTTCACGTAGGATTTTTTCAAGTAAAATAGGCAATTGACATTGTAACCATTCCGCTATAGCGGGACGCAACACATCTCTTGCAACCTTTTCAGCAGAGGAAATAACATACGCAGATAACTCTACACAATCAGAAGATGAATTTCTTTTCTGTGATACAAATGCCTCATCATATTGTTTTACTTTATGAACAGAATTTTGCTCTTCAGAGGAAATATTCATCCCTTGCATATCTATCTTATCTTCCAATCTTGCACCATCCTTAAAAGGAGAAATTCCATCTTCAGCAGAAAAACCAATACGATCAGCCAAAGCCTTCATCGCATCATCGACGGATAAAGTCGCATCATAAATACCTTCTGATGGCTTTACTGAACTCTTTGCAGAAGCATTTGCTGCAATAGACTCACTAGATTCACCTGAGAAATTATCAGACTGAACTGTATTTTCTTCAATTATTTCACGGATAGACGTTAAAATCTCATCCATACTTGGCTCATGTAACGCATTTGAACTCTGTACCATACTTTAAACCTCTCGAAACGCAAAAACAAATGAAACTACCATTTTACTGTAGTAAAAGAACGACAAAGTCAACACATCTCTTTGTCTTAAATATGATACTACACACAACTTTTTTCTAACGTCATATAAAATGTTATTTAGGCAAAACATATTTTCAATATTAACAATTAATTTATGATCTACTCTTTATGCAAACTAAAATTATTTTAATATGTGAAAACTACTAATTATATCCTCGCTTCTCAGCGAATATATTTAACCGTTTTCAAACCCAAATAATTTGCAGTCAATTTACCAACAGAATATTGAACACTATAACTCGCAACAATAACATTACATTCTGCTGTTATTAGCGCAATTTGAGCATTAATTAACTGCATCTGAGAGTTTAAAACATCTAATGTGGTTGCCTGCCCTACACGATTTTCTTGAATACGACCTTTAAAAGCAATGTCAGCAGCACGAACACTCTCACGATAAGCTGCAACAGATGCACGTGCTCCTTCTAACTGAAACCAAGCAGAAGTAAGCGCTTGCTTTACTTCATTTTGAGCCAAATCAAGCTGAAAATGGGCTTGTCTAAATTGTTCTTTAGCCTGACGAATCTGCGCAGATGCACGTCCCCCTTCAAAAATTGGAAAACTAAGCGAAAGCCCCACGGATTGAGAAACTCCATCCTCTCCAGGCCCTCTATAAACCCGATTATAAGATGTTGTCGCAGACAAATCAATTTTAGGAAGCAATGCTCCTTCTTTCGCTTTAACATTGTAAGAACTAGAATCAATTAAATATCTTGCATAAAGAATCGCTGGATGCGTAGCGATACTAATTTCATAACCGGAATCAAGATTCACTGGTAACTCTTTTGCCATCGGTGGACGTTCTAATTTTTCAGGATCAGCACCAATTACTTGCCGATAAATTGCTTCCGCTGATTTTACATTAGCATGAGCAATACTAAGCTCAGAAATAGCAACAGAACGAGCTGCTTGTGCTTGAGCAAAATCAATACGCCCTCCTTCCCCTACCTCAAGTTTTGCTTTATCTGAACGAACTTGCTCTTCAAGGGCAATCAAATTTTTTCGACGCAGTTCAGCAATACGACGTGCTTTGTAGACATTAGTGTATACTGTTACAACTTCAAGAAACATATTCTGCTCAGCATTACGAAAATATTCATGCTGCGCTTGCATTTTTAATTTAGCTGAAAAAAATGTATTTTGCGTAATAAAACCATCAAATAATCTTTGATTTAATCTTATTCCTATAAATCCAGAAGTACTATAAGGAGCTATAACAGCTTTATTTCGACTATAGCTCCCAATTCCTTCAATTTGTGGAAAAAAGCCTGATCCTGCAATAACCACATCATCATTTGATATGCGGACAACCGCACGCTCACTATTCAATTTAGCATTATGCAGATAAGCTTTAGCAAAAGCATCCATTAATGTATCAGCACAAGCCAATTCAGAGACAAAAATGCAAAAAATTAGAAATAAACATACTTGAAGTTTCTTGTTTATTTTAAACACAATATAAATCCTAAATTAATTATACTATTCTTTATCTATTCATTCATAAAAAATCAGCATTAAAATACAAAATCAGGCAATTTTAAAAATTCAGGTAAGGGTTTTACAGAAAGATTAAAACTACGACAGACCGAAATAGTACTCTCTTTTTTTACATAGATTCGTGCAATACCAGCATTTCCATGTCCTTCAACCACAATAAGACGCCCACCTTCTCTCATTTGATCAAAAATACCATCAGGAATGAAATCAACAGCACCTTCAACAAAAATTACATCATAAGGACCTTTAATAGGATATCCCTTCTCTAAGGCTCCATGAACAACCATAACATTATTACACTTATTATGCTCTAAAATCTTGGCAGCCTGTTCTGCAAGGATCTTGTTGCTTTCTAAGGCAATAACGGATTTCGCAAGTTTTGAAAGTAATGCAGAACAATAACCACTATTTGCACCAATATCCAAAACAACATCGGATGATTTTATAGCTGCCAATTGTAATAATTTCGCTAAAGATGCAGGTCTCATTAAATGACGTACAGATAAATTACTCTGCGCTGGAAATACAACAATATCAGCATCACAATAACTTAAATTTCTAATATTTTCTGGAACGAAATCTTCACGTGGCACTGTTAAAAATGCTTTGAGAACTAACAAATCTGTTACATCTACTGTACGAATTTGATTATCAACCATTTTATGGCGAAGTTCTACAAAATCTATAATCATCACTAATCTTCTCTCCCATACGCAATAAAAGCTCTAACAAAGCAGAAACAGTTTAAGATATGAACATCTTCTACTACTTACTGGTGCGACAAAAAAGTAAGATCCTAATTGCGCCAATTTAATGTACACGGTATTCTACTAAATACGCAAGCAACTCATTTAAGATTTTGAGAATTATCAATCAAATTAGCTGGAGGCCTCGCCCGGAATCGAACCGGGATACAAGGATTTGCAGTCCTCTGCGTAACCATTCCGCCACGAAGCCCCATTAAAATGTAAAGACTGTCAATAAGGGAAGGCAAAGCATCCGTCAAGGCAAAGAAACTTTTTCTAATCTTTTTATTTATTACATTATAATTCGAATATTTAAAAAATTAAAATAATTTTTCTCTTTGCAAATCAATATTGCTTTGCTATAGGCTTTGTAAATTGGATGGTTATATACTGTTCCTCGGTAGCTCAGTGGTAGAGCAACCGGCTGTTAACCGGTTGGTCGCTGGTTCGAATCCGGCCCGGGGAGCCATTTTATTTTATACTTCATATAACTTATTGTTTTTATATATCTTTTTTTAAGGTGAGGAAATAGGATTTCACGTTTTCTTCCAAAATCTATCGCGAATCAGTACTTCTTTCTGAATTGTTTTATAGCTTCTATAATCTGCGTAATTTAGCCTTTCATATATATTGCCAACTGCGCCGACTATTCTGTTTGTTATACTTGAAGATTTATCTTACTAAATTTGAGCTGATGATAACAATGTTTCTTTGCTCTAGGTAAATGAAAAACTATCTTATGCAAAAATCATATTCATGATATCCTACAGCCATTAAACAGAATCAGTGTACGTATAGAAATCATTTTTCTTGTTAGTTTTATTTTTTATTTTCAATCGTTTTACGGCTCTTTTTAATAGATTTCTTTATTTAATTTTTTCTGTTTAACTTTCTTCCTAAAGATAAAAAGTTCTTACTAAAATCATAAAAAAGTAACGAAGGCTGTCATCATTAACAATAAGCACAAATAAAGCTTAAATATCCCTACAACATTATAAAATAAGCTGATTTCACATTAATATACCTATAGTAACGTATTCATCTTGCTTACTACATCTAAATAATAATAGTTTTATATCCAACAATGTATAAAAATAAATTTTAGTAATTCTTTGTAAAGTTCTACTATTTATCTAACTTTGAAAACGCAATAATTCCATATATTTTGTGTTTTTTTATTTTAATCAGATTTTTTACTTTTTGATTGTGCAATTTTATCGATTCCATTCAAGATTTTTTCCAACCTTTAAATCCTTTTAAGCGATGTTTTTTACTACCTTCTCGCTTGTAAATTTTCGGTTCAGACAGTTTTTCAGGCAATGACGCAAACTGCAGAGGAATCTCTTTTCGTTTTAATTTCATACGAATCAGACGCTCTATAGCACACAAACGTACCTGTTCTATTTTCTCATCAAAAAGTGTAATAGCATCACCAGATGCACCATTACGTCCCGTACGACCAATGCGATGCACATAGCTTTCAGCGTTATCTGGCAAATCATAATTAATAACATGGCTGATTCCAGGTATATCAATACCACGTGCAGCAATATCAGTCGCAACCAGAACTCTTACCAGTCCTTCACGAAAATTTTTTAACGCACACTGCCGAGCATTTTGTGATTTATTTCCATGAATTGTAGCAACAGAATATCCTGTTTTTGCTAAACTACGCGCAACAGAATCAGCTCCGTGCTTAGTACGTATAAATACAATAACTGAAGTCAAAGCAGGATTTGTCAAAAGTTTACTCAAAATACTCTTTTTTTCACTTGTAGAAACACAATACAGTACTTGAGTAATCTCCGCAGCAGTGGTTCCTTGAGAAACAACTTCTATTTTTACCGGTTTCCTAAGTAAATTATCTGCAAGCACATTAACTTCTTTTGACATTGTCGCAGAAAAAAGTGCCGTTTGACATTTCTCATGCAAAAAGTTTGCAATTTGTCGCACATCACTAATGAAACCCATATCTAACATACGATCAGCCTCATCTAGAATAAAAAAACGAGACTGAGAAAGATCAACATATTTACTACGGATAAGATCCATTAAACGTCCAGGTGTTGCGATCAAAATATCAACACCCTTTGCCATCCGTCTAATTTGTATCAAGCGTGACATTCCCCCTACAATCAAACATGTTGAAAGATGAGTTCCTTTTGCAACAGCACTAATTGCTTCCTCAATCTGAATAGCAAGCTCACGCGTAGGAACCAAAATTAAGGCTCGCGCAGTTTTAGGATAACGCTTATCACCTAAAGTTAAAATCCGGTTCAAAATAGGTAAACTGAATGCCAATGTTTTTCCAGAACCAGTTTGTGCAATCCCTAAAATATCATGCCCTTTTAACATTACTGGGATAGCTTTCTCTTGAATAAACTTAGGTTTATTCATACCAGCACTAAATAGGTTTTTAACTAAAATAGAGGACAAACCTAGTTCTGTAAAAACATTTTCTTCACTTACACTCAAAATAAAATTTTCCCTAACTCTATAATTATCAATAAATTACAAGCTAAATTGTAGTATTTCTGAAACCATACAATAGAGTCATAATTTTAATTTTGTGGACTAATGCTTGAAATAAAAATAAGCCATCAAACACCATACATGGGCATATTAACCCAAAATAAGATGTATAAAACCTTTTTGTGTAAAAACCTAATTCACCAGCGCAAACACCTTAATAGGCAATATTACTGAATTAACATAAAAAGCAATTACCTTGCAAAATTATTTATTTTTCTATTACTGTTTCCTTTGGCATATTTATTCCCTTAAAATCAGGATAAATCTCCAAAAAAACTGTATTTTGTATAGTCTTCTGTCCCCCATAAACTAAAAACCATTTACCATTATCAAAAATCGCTAAGGTTTTATATTTTATGATACGATCCTTTGTCTCAATAACAGTTGGAATCAAAGCATAAAAAATATCATTATTAATTTGCTGATAGTCTATTTCTTTTTCATCTAAATGGTAAGCATCAGTAGACAAATTTGCGAACTGCATATGAAGTTGCTCAAGAAAATTATTACGTAAACTATCCTCTGTTGCATTTAGCCGGCGTGCTATTTCCCTATAAAGCCTATCAGACATATGAGCAGCAACAATAGAAAAATTTTTATTTTTCATGGCTTTATTAATATCAACAACTAAATTTGAAAGCGCATTTTTTTGCACTATTGTTAGCTCAGCCGCTACATTATATGTCCCAATAGCTAATAATAAAGATACACTCAGCATAAAACAAAAAATGGACTTCATTTTCTATATTCCTTCGTTTAAAAAAACTTCAAATGACAAAACCAAGCAACTCTATAACCGTCTGCAATATCGCAACATTTCTAATAAAATTCTTTAATTTATCTTTATAAGTCACTGAAACTAATTTGTTTTAAAACAAAAATAAAAATAATATAAAAATTTATAACTCATTTCTGAGATACCAAAAATGTATAGTCTCATCATCAAAATAACAATTCGAGCCCAAAACTATGTCCTTTATAAAAGGTCACCAAAAACTAAAATAAAATATTGCTCTACCCCTGAAAATGTGAAATCGTTCTTTAATACCTAGAAAATATTTAAAATCATTACCATTAGAAACAATTAAAAAAATTTTTCTCTTTATAAAAAAAGACTTTTGAGAGCATCAATCAACAATAACTATTTCAAAAACAATACCTTCAAAATTCAACATTTCAATCATCGTCAAAAAAATTCAATTTTTAGGAGTTATAATAACAGAATACGTAAAAACCGTTCTAATATCCCACAATCTAATTATGCTCGTTTCAGCTATAATAGTCTCATCTACAAATATATTATATTTTCTAATTTTATATGCTTTTCACTACTTAAATAAAGAAATCAACTTCCATAATCTAATAAAAAAAAACTCTGCTTACCAGCCATATTAAAAAATAAATTATTTACATCACTAATCAGACCACTTTTTCATACAGATAAAATCATCAAATCTAGTTTGTTTTTCTCATTAGAGTTTTATTATAAACCAGCTTAGCATCAAACTATTGTTTGCGATCTATCAAGAATTATCAAAATCAAAAAGTACCACAATTTTATATGACCGGAGTTTAATTATTAAATCTTTATATTTTCAATAAACATCTGCATCATATTCTTGACTAAAAAAATCATTTTACTGAAACAACATTTTCAAAAAATTATGTAAAATATCATAGCTTTAGTTATATTATAAACAAGTTCACTCATAGCACAAATTGTTCTCTTTTATCACGAACATCCTACAGATTTTCTGTCATAAAAGTTATAAGTTTTCTGTCAAGAATTCTATTAAAAGTCGAATATCTCAGCTTTTATTATTAATCCTTGATTCAATAGAAGATATAGCTTATGAGAAATTGTCCGCGGACGTGATGAAATCGGTAAACATAGCAGACTTAAAATCTGCTGGCCTAAGGCCTTGCGGGTTCAAGTCCCGCCGTCCGCACCAGCACATCTGAATTTCTCCATATTTTTCAATGGTTTATTAAAAATCATAAAAAATTGAACCACCTTTTGAACCACCTTTTGCAACTCCATTATAACGCTACCAGACGGCACCACGATGATGCTAAAATGCGAATCATTGTTACTTTTTGAGGTACCTTTTTAGCATTTTGATCTCCTCCTCATCTTTTAGGACAATTATACTGAATCTCTTTCAGTTTTTTTGGCTTCAATATAACGATCAATTTCAATAATATCCCATTTTAAATAACGTCCTTCTTGTATAGGCTTAGGAAAAGCTCCAATTTTCACAAGTTCTCTAATGTAGGTCATTGACATTCCGAGATAAATTGAGAGATCTTGTATATTAACAAGTCGTTGCAAGCGCATTGACAGTAAAGCTTGTTCGAATAAACTTATTTTTTCTATTGAAGCAGTTAATTTTTCTTCATTCATTTGAAATTTTCCTTATCATCAATATGTTGAGAATAATTATAATGGGCGGGGACGCTAGGGGGTGATGGTGGAAGCGTCCCCATAACTTTAAGCAGCTTGAGCTGTAATCTGTTTTATGTCCTGTTCGATTTCTTCTAAAAAGGTTTCAACCGCTTGATTGATGAATTCAATCTGCTCATCATTGTGATGAATGCGCTGAACCTTAAGACGTAAGTGAGCGGATTGTCCTGAAAACCGGGGATCATAACTCACAAAATCACACCACTGACGTCCTGTACAAGCCATTTGAAAGTGCATTTGTGCTAAATATTCTGGTTTGATTGTTTCTGTCATCCAGAAACGAAGGTGGTTTACAGACTGAGGACACTTAATCTCAACTAACCCGTCCTCACCAATGAGCCCATCAGGACTTGCTCCGGCCATTGGGAGTGTAGGATGTTGAATGAAACCACATTGAGTAACCTCTGTATCATAAATGAAGGCATATTCTTTTAATGCATTCTCTTCATGTTCAATGCCCCATTGCATCGCTGCTGTTGTATAAGATTGCATCGCTGCTGTTGTATAAGATTGGCTTATTTCATTGACTAAACGTTCTGTCATGAGTTTGATTTTGTAGTCTTCATATTTGCTTGTGGGCAAGTTTTTAGTGGTTCGACTAAGGACGTTGTAAATATTTGAAGAGGTGACCTTCCCTAAACGTGCTTGAAACCATTCTGCAGTTCTTTGCTTCATTTTACACCACCATTTGCTCTGGGGGATGAACACGGTCTTGACTGTAGATGTCATCATAGTCATAGACAATGTCAACTGGCTGTTGTTCTTGAGGGGTTTGTTTTTCTCTTTTTTTCTGTAAGAGCTGCAAAACAACTTGCCCTTCTTGAAGAGAAAGATCTGTTATATTTCTGACATTTGCAAAGCTCAAAACTTTTGTTTCGTCTGTTTGTGTTTCATGCATGAGGCCTTGGATTTCCATGATCATTTCCTCGGATACAAGCTGCCTTTGTGAATGAGAGCTTTGATTAATCCGTTCCGCTTCATCTTCGTCATAAATACCAGAAAATCCAAAAGCATAACGGGCACATTGGATAACTGCTTTATGACGCAACATGCGTGCAGGATACTTTTGCCACGGATCAGTTTTTTGTTTACATTCGTTAAGATATTCAGTGACCTCAATAGGATCTTTAATTTCTTTCAAACGAATAGCACATTTGATAGCTATCAGCTGGCCATCCTTATTGAGTTGATCTTGAAAGGTCATTCCATCAAATTGAGGATTTGATTTGATGATCTTAATCCATCCATCAATAGAGACAACAGGGATGATGCCTCCCCCTCTTTTAGGAAGAGCGTAAATCTCTTTTGTGAGTGGGTTCAATCCATAAGTATTAGCGACGGAAATAAAAGCAGCAAACTCTTCATCAGAGAAGTTATGGCTAATACAGGTTTTAATAATGGTTTTACGAAACTCTTGTTCTGAGAAGCCATATTTTTGCGAAATAACGGCTAAAGGAGAATGTGTCATGGGAGGAATCCTTCATTTGCATGCACTCTACCCGTGGTATGAAACAGGTATGTCTTAAAGTGAATTATCTTCTGACTTTTAATGTTTAATGCACAATTTGTTTTTGTAATTCTTGAGATAAAATGCCCATTCCTTTTGTGGTGACTTTTGCAGAAGGAATAACTTTTTCAGTTCCATCAGATTTTTGTATAATTATGGTAGGACAATCCATAAGGCCTCTTTTGATTTTATCTTGATAAGGGAGTAAAGGAGCACCAGGAGCCCGACGGTAAATCCAATTGTATTGGATTAAATAGCTGATCAAAGCTTTTGGCTGCTTTTCTAATATTTTAGCAGTTTCAGTAAGACCAAAAAGCCCATCATGGCGCTGTAAGCTTTCAAGAGCCATTGCCTTCGGTGTTAGTTCAGCAATAAGAGTATCTTTTCGTTCATTTTCATCTTTTAAATGGGTTAACACTCCAAGCATTACTTGCGGACTGGAGTAATCAATCTGTGGGACTGCCACTTGTTTTTCCAGTTCTTGCCAACGATCTATAATCCTAGCACGCAATGTCATGCTATAACCTGAAACAAGAATTAAACATTCACGCTTGGGAAGATTATAACAGTTTTGATACTTACCTTGTTTGTCCAAATAGGTGGATCCAAATTTGGATTGACCCCCTTCAGGGTATAGCTCTCCTAACATTTGTCGAATATCACGCATAATATGTGCATGTTGCTTACTACATAATTCAGCAATCTCGCGGCTTGACATCGTTTGAACTGCTTTGTTATTAAAATTGCTTTCTGATTTCATAAGATTATACATTATGAACCTCATATTGATTTGATAGGAGAATATTAAAAGGAAGTGCTTAAACCTCAGCGCTTTTAATAATTTTAAATCACATCAGAGAGTCTGAGACGGTGTTGCTCTTCATAAGTGCCATAAATCTCATCATCAATTTTTTGATCTTCTAAATCTTTTTTAAAGATTTCATAGGCATTACTGTATTCTACAAAAGGAGGAACATCGCTTTCTTCATCAAGCAACCAGCTGTTTTGATCTAAATATTCTTTAGCAATTTCTTCAGAAATATCTTCCCATCGATTTGTTGAGAGCTCGATGCGAATAATTCTTTCCACATCATCGATGCCAGATAAAAAGTTCAATACTTCTGTTTCATCATAAAAAGGTCCAGACTGTGCAGTGTTTTCACTTTCATTACTACACATTGCTAAAAGAATTTCATCTGAATTAATAAAAATCAGCTTTTTCATTATTTGCCCCCTCTAATGCCTCACGGCTGTTGTGTATTTTTAGTTTATGGAATATTCATATTTCATATTAAATGAAAAATGTTAATTATAAATTTCATAAAAAATGAAATATCTGCATATGGAGGCTAATAGTGGATAAAGAAACGCTAGAAAAACTTTGGAAATGTGGGGATAAAAAGGTGATAGCTGCTATTATTTTTTGTCTAATTGGCCAGAATTCTGAAGAATCGTTAAAACAGCTTGCTGAACTTCAGGCTTTGCTTGATAAAAAAGGCGAATAAATTGACCAGATTCCTCAATTAAAAAAGGTGGTATTTCACCAATAAAATTAATAATTTTTATTAATTCATCTGCTTTTATTGAGCGGTTTGCGCCTGAGTTACTTAATATGCTAGTAAGGGTAGAAGGCAATATTCCTAAATGCTCAGCTAGCATTTTTTTGCTGCCATGCCCCTTTTTAGCTAATTGCTCATTAAGCCATAATCTTAATTGTTCACGTTCCATAAAATAAAACTCTTTTAGATTGAATGAAAAATCAATGTCATAAATTCTGAAATTTTCTCTTGATAAAATTCATGATTTATGAAATATTGTTGTTATGAGACAAGAACCTGCATATACTATTATACAATATTTGGGAGGAGCTAGTAAGGTTGCACGCATTTTACACAAATGCAAGGGAGCAGTTTATCGCATTACTTATCCTAAAAAAAGAGGCGGTTCTAATGGACTATTTCCCGCAACTTATCAAATACAATTACTCCATTATGCTCGTAAAAATAATATTGATCTACGTCCGGATGATTTTTTTTATCCTGAACGATTACAAGCATTAATTCAAGAAAGCTCATCCCCTTCCTTTTCATTTTGCGATGATTTTTCTGATTGCAGAAATAACAACGAGAATCAACAGCAACATTCACACTCTTAAAGAAGAAAAATCATGAGAAACAGAATATTGAAGAAATTCAACACACGGATTTGTAGATTAATAGGTTGTCATACGAAAATCGAGGATGGAGATAGAAGGATGGAAGAATTTAAGTGGATACCAAATCGTGAACGCAGCATAGAAAATCTTATGAAACGACATACAACTCATACAAAAATTCTTGCAAAACAAGAAGAATGGCATAAGTCAAAATTTGATAGTTGGATGAGATGGCATGAAGCAACCCTTGCAGAGCGAGATAAGTCAATTGAACAACAGCAAATAGTACTTGAAAACCTATCCACTTTAATTAAGCAAAAAAATAAGACACTGTATGAACAAAGATTAAAGTTGGCTTCACAAATGGAGCTAATTGATAAATTAAATAATGAAATCATTTTCTTAATTAACAAAAAAGAAGAACCTGGATTGCTGGATTTTGCTTTCGCAGGAGAATGCTTTTAATTTTGGCATCAAAAAAAACCACAAATGAGGATTATCAGCCAAAAAGGAATATTCAGAGCCAAGTTCATCATATGTATCTTTTGAGCGTGGATATGAGGCCCAAAAATGAACGGTGAATGTTTCCTCTGGGTTAACAATCGAAGTGTGGTCAAGTGTAAAATTTGCAATGTTACGGGAATTAGGCTTACGGCAGCTAATTATGAAATCTAAAAAAGTGTAGCATTTAGCACGTATAATAAAAAAGTTCAAAGTATACTCTGATGAAGCATTTGATTTTATATTTTGGGGACATAAAGCAATGAGTTTTGGAGTTGTTCTTTTAATGACGAGGTGTTCACCTGAAGTTTTAGATGGCCATCTAACGAAAGGGCAAGCATTTTTAACAAACTTAAAGGGACTTTTTTTCGATATGCGTATATTCCTTATCATTATATCTTCTTTAGTAAGATTTTTAATGCCCAATCTCACCCTAACGCGTGAAGTGCCTTCATATTTTTGTGGGAAGAATACTGCCTTCAATTCCAAATATGGTCCCAAATCCCGCGCTTTTTTATCTTCTAATAGAATAGCTGTCTGGGTTTCTGATGCTATAGTTTGTCGTTGGAAGATTTTAAGTTGTTTTTTTAAGCTTCGTTGTTGCACAAAAAGCGTCACCATTCCAGTAACTATCGTAGCAATGATAGGAGCAATCGTAAGATTATTATTTATCCAGTGCAGCAAAAATACAGCACTATCGTTTATCCAGTGCAATAAGAATATAATCTCATCAACTACCCATTCTTGCATCTTTCCCCTCCCCACTTTTTTAGAATCGTTGGGAGGCTACTTTTTCAAAAACATTTTTACAAGACAAGCAATTACAACACGCTCTGTCATAGCACACATATAAATACGTAAAGCCTTAAGGGGGGATTATGATCACTAACGCACGAAACATTTTATGCCTTGATTTAGGCACCAAGACTGGTTGGGCGCTCTGCGGTGCAGATGGTCATATAATAAGTGATACAGAACATTTCCCATCACGCCGCTTTGAAGGTGGAGGGATGCGTTATCTGCGTTTTAAGCAGTGGCTTATGGAGATAAATCGGTCCGTTGATGGAATTGACGCGGTGTATTTTGAAGAGGTGAGACGTCATATAGGGACGGATGCTGCCCATGTTTATGGCGGCTTTTTAGCAACATTAACGGCGTGGTGTGAACATCATCAGATCCCGTATAAAGGCATTCCTGTTGGTACGATAAAGAAAGCAACAACAGGAAAAGGAAATGCTTCGAAAGAAGAGATGATAGAGGCAATGTGTTCCAAAGGGCATATGCCTTGTGATGATAATGAAGCCGATGCTTTGGCAATTTTATATTTAAAGAAAGAAGGGGATGTATATGTCCAGTAAATTACCTTGGACGAGACTTTTTGCAGACAAGTGGCTTCTTGATCTTGCTTGTTTACCTGCAATTGAAGGCAATGTTTATATGCGGTTGCGATTGCAAATGTTGCGCACTAGAGAGTCTCTTGTAAACGACACACAAATATTATCTCATTTTACGTGTTGTTCAGCAAAAAGATTTGAAAAGGCATTAGATTATTTATTTAGATCTGGACATATCATTTGCTTAGAAAATGGTCGTTTGTGGATTTCAGATGTTGAAGAAGAATTAAACAATTCAGATGAAACTTTAAATAAATTTTCAGAGAGAGCGCAGAAAGCAGCGCAAGCAAAATGGGCAAAACATCATAAAGTAAAAACAATCAGTGATGATCAAGATGCTAAAAATGCTAAGCATGATGCTAACGATATGCTTAAAGATGCTAAGCATGATGCTTGTAATGATTTTAGCAATGCTCAAGCAATGCTTAATGATGCCATTAACAATAACAATAACATAAACATATATAATAAAAAAACTAATACTATCGTATTAGCAAAAAAAGAAATTTGTTCTGAAAGTTTAGAACCTATCGATTTGGTTGATGAGCCAACAGAGGTTGCTGCTGTTGAGACCGTATCAGAGCAAATCGAAACGATATCTGAAAACCAACCTCCCATTCACGAGCAAGAGAACGTTTCCCCAAAAGCAAAACGGTCGAGAAGTGATCGAGGCTGTCGATTGCCTGAGGATTTTGAGCCTGATTACGAGTTTGCCATTGCAGAAGGCTTGCCTCCAGAGCGTGTGAACATCGAGAAAGCAAAATTTCGAGATTTTTGGAAAGCTAAAGCAGGCAAGGATGCATGCAAAACTGATTGGAAAGCGACGTGGCGTAATTGGGTGCGAAAAGCAATTGACGATTTAGAAAAAGGAAAAAACTATGGGAAATGCAACGGATATCACACAGGAGAACAGCGTAGCAAAACTTATCGAATTGCACAGTACATGTCCGATATCAAAAATTCAGACAGTGTGTACAAATTTTTATTCGAGGATGACAACCGAACCACCATTCCTTTGGAAAACGGGGCAAAAACCATTGATTGCAGAAGCGGAGAGAATTACTTCATTAGTCCATGACGCATTGAAAAAGCTTGAGAAAAAAGCCACTGAAGAGGAAATTCAAACAACGTATCTTGTGCTATCCAATGGTCTCAAAAGCCAATTACAAACAGACGAAAAAGCAACAGCGCTTGCGTATCTTTACACCCTTGAAGGCATAAGCAGTTGGGTATTGCAAACAGCAACAAAGAACGCTTTGAAAGGCAAAGCAGAGGGCTTAAACACGACCTTTATGCCCTCAACAGCAGATTTTTATCGTTATTGCGAAAATCTTGAAAAGAGCATTCGCTTGCAAGCTAATTGCCTTCTAAAGAATCTTGAAAAGCCTGAGATAAAGGCAAGTTATCACAAGCCTCCGATATCATCAGAACGCATAGCAAATCTTCAAAAAGAGCTTGAAGAGGTTTTAAAAGGGATTGAAGGATAAACAGCAAAATAGTGAGAAGTGGTGATCATTTTGTGATTGGCTATGTGTTTAAATCGACAGAAAGGCATCATAGAGAGAGATTTGATAGTTTTTTGAAATTCCACATGATAAACACGAATAGCACTGTGTGGTTAAATTTGAGCCAAACAGAGCATGATGCAAAAATTAGGAAAAAAGATGCAAATTTCAAATTTAAAACAGTTGTTCTTAACAAACCGTCAACAACCGATGCAAAAGAAGTTTGTAGCAACGGCAGTTGGTCATGTGCCTTGGGGGGACGGAGCAGCGGAATATTTTTACAATCTTTACGAATATGAAGATGGCACAAGAGAGTGTGAAAAGTTTGATGGTGGCCAGTATTACACCATACCAGAAAATGCGGATTTCAGTACCAAAGCGCAGGTAAAGGCCTGGGTCTATGGTGGAAATGTGCCAAGGAATATTCTGAATGTTGAGCCTCTCATAGAAGAGGTGAACAAAAATATCAAAAAACATTCAGTGCAAATGGTGATGGACGACCGAGATGATGAACCTATGTTGAAAAAAATGGAGAAAGAGATAGAAAAAGCTCTTCAGCAAGAATTTGAGAAATCCCCCAAAAAGAAAAGTATTTCAAAAGAAATTTGATAGTACTGAGAGGGTTTGAACCTATTTTGGAGAAGATTGTAATAAATCAGGCTAAGCGTTTCGGCAAAAACTGGAAAGAAATCTTTCTGAAAATTCGTAATGCTACTGAAGGAACAGGTGCTGTTGCTGACTCTGTTCAAAAAATTATTAATTTATTATAGAATTTCTAATACTAAAGATGTCCTGTTTGCTCTAAGGATAAAATATTAGGGAGTGGATTGTTATGCCGTGCTTGCCAAAGATCATGCTTTTGTTGTAATTTAAGCCAAAATTCGGCATCATTTAAAGCAGCCTTTTCTAATCGTAAAGCAAGGTTAATGCTGATGGCTGCATGACCATTTAGGACACGGGATAAAGTTAAACGTGCAACGCCGAGATGATTTGCTGCTTCTGTTATTGTTAATCCTAATGTATCAAGCAATTCTTCTTTTAAAATGCCACCAGGATGTGGAGGATTGTACATCATAAGATTTATGGATTATTTATCGCATTGAACGAAGCATGGCATCACGTAAAATAGCATTAATCCGCGTTTGATATCCTTTCCCTTGGCTTTTAAGCCATGCTAGCACATCTGAATCCACACGTACAGTTGTGACAGTTTTCGTTGGTTTATAGAATGGATTACGAACGGTGTTTTTCCAGAATGCATCATCTAGTAATGGAATATCACTATGATCAATTGCACTGTCCGGCATTGCAGCCAGTTTATTAATTTCAGCTTTCTGTTTGTCTGTCAAAGGTGATAAGTTACCTAAATCAATTTCATAATGAACTTTCTTCTTCATAACGTTTCCTCTCTTTTAAGTTTGCTCGCCGCACTGAAATGATACGGATGACTTCTATGCCATCATTATCGTTATAAACAGTATGCGCTACGAGCAATAGTAAAAAGCCGTCCACAAGGCCTAAAGTTTGCCAACGATATTCTCCGTTTTCAATACGGTCTTGTTTAACCATGGCAAATGGATCTGCAAAAACACGTGCAGCTATTTCAAAACTTACACGATGCTTTCTAAGATTACTTTTTGCTTTAGTTTCATCCCATTCAAATCTTATTTTCATATCTCATGTTAATACATTTATGTATGTATATCAAGAGTTTTAAATGACTACTGAACTCCCTATGTTTTTTATATATTGAATATAATTTAATACTTTTAAAATAGTATTTAATAAATTGAAAAAATTGAAAAATATTTAACTTATGCTAAAGTTTGTTATAATTAAAACGCAAATCAAATAAGGCTACAAACATGCTGAATAAAGTGACATTAATTGGGTACCTTGGTGCTAATCCAGAAGGAAAAATGATGCCTTCTGGTTCGGAGATTGTGAATTTTCGTATGGCCACTTCGCAGAGCTATACGGACAAAATAACCCATCAAAAAATAGAAAAAACAGAGTGGCATTCTGTGGTGATTTTTAATCCACATTTAGCAAAAATTGCTCTTCAGTATCTCAAGAAAGGAAGTAAAGTTTATCTTGAAGGACAGCTTCAGACGCGTAAATGGCAAGATAAAAATGGACAAGATCATTCCACAACAGAAATTGTTTTACCTCAATACAGAGGTGAGTTGTATTTACTTGATGCAAAGAAAAATCAACCTGCATCTCCTACCCCTTCATCTATCACTTCTCAAAGTTATGCCGCCGCTTCAAGAGCTGCTGATTATAGTACAGATCTTAAGGATAACATGCCATTTTGATTGATAAAATATGACAAAGAGAAAGAAACGTGCAAAACGTGGACGCCCAAGACTTAAGAGACGTCTAAGAGAACCAAATGGACGTATCTCAAGAACCAAAAAACTCCGTGAACCCATGGTAAATTGGCAATTGAAATGCGTGCCAAACGCTTTGCCTTGACCATAGAAGAAGCAAAAAATCCACTTTCCAGTACTTATGTTGGTCGGCTTTGTTTGAAAGGCAAACTCAATCAAGAGCAATATGATGCTGCACAAAAGTATCTTGAAGTGAGAAACAATTACCTCTGTGCAAAAGGATTGCCTAATGCTGTTTATGATGAAAGACCTGTAACTTCTGATGACGGAGCAAGAGAAAAATGGGTACAAAAAGCAACCAATTATTATCAAGCTATGCAAGAGATAGTACAAGAAACACAATGCCTTTATCGACAGCATAATTTTTATGCAGCATTACAACATCTTGTTGTAGAAGATCAAACATTGCCACATCTTATCGGTTCACTGTATGTTGTTCTTAATGCGCTTTATAAACATTTCACAGTAACAAGGTAAAAAGCATGACGTAAAATGTTTTTCTGTACAATACGTTGTATTTGTATTACAGTGAATACGAATATGAGGATTGAGTTATGACAATATCTATTCGTTTGCCAAGTGATCTTGAAACACGTTTAAATAATTTAGCTTCTAAGACAGGACGTACAAAATCTTTTTATTTGCGTGAGATTATTGAACGTGGAATAGAGGAAGCAGAAGATTACTATTTAGCCTCACAAGTAAGAGAGCGTATTTAAAGAGGAGAAGCTACTTTTTATAGCTCTGAAGAGGTGAGGAAAGAGCTTGGCTTGGACGATTAGATATGAAAAAAAGCTCTCAGTTTTTTAAAAAAGTGTGATAAAAAAGAAGCATAGAGGATTGTTGATTTTTTAGATCAGCATGTTGCTTCTCTTGAAGATGTGCATGCAATAGATAAGCCGTTAAGAGACCAATTATCAGGTTTATGGAGGTATCGTGTAGGAGATTACAGGATACTCTGTGATCTTTATGATAAAGAGCTTGTCGTGTTAGTTTTGGCTGTTGGACATAGGAAAAATATATATAAAGGTTGAAGATAACAGCGGCAATGCGTATTATTTTTTGCCTTTTAAAATACTATATTTAGGCAAAAAAATAAAAAAAACACAAGAACATGATTTTTTTGTTGACGTGATGTGAAAAGTCGTATTTAATGACACCATTGCAGTAGTTGAATTGTATCTAAAATTCAAAAATATCCCCTCAAAATTCAGTAAAATATAAGCTTAAATAATGGCTGAAAAGTCCTGTTTTCTTGGTAATTTGGGCTAATCTATTTTCCAAAGAATAAAAATTAATATTTGACATCATTATGTCATTAAATAATTCCCCAAAAGGAGCAATGATGAAAGCTGTCATCACTAAGCCAATGTGTGTTCTTGGCGATAATAAAAGCACTGTTCGCTTTGAACCATCAACATCCAATAATCCATTTGTTGAAGTTTCCAATCAAGTCTATGCTCGACTTAAACGAGCAAACGCCGCAAAACCTTTTGTTGGAGTCAAGACAACAATAAAACCTGAAAAGGTAATTGAACAGACTAAGCCAATAGAAAAAGAAGTTATACAGACACCCTCTGAACCAGATGTAGAAGAAACTTCACTTCAACAAACCGAAACACCTAAAGCTTCTAAATCATCAACATCTCTTGCCCAAAAGCTTAAAAGTTGAAATTAATCATCCATCAAAAATGGTATCTTCAACAAGTAAAAGATACTTTTACCAATCTTCAAGCACCACGCCTTAATTGGGCTTTGCGTAATGCTGTAAATACCTCTGCAAAACAAGTCGAACGCTTTGCCGAAAAACAAATTGCTGACGTTACATCTGCCCAATCAAAGCATATCAAGCGAGGCATTTATATTAAAGAAAAGGCTACAGCAAAGTTTCTCGAGACGGATATCATTGGTTCTGGAACACCGATACCTCTTAAATTTTTTCAAGCTAAAGAAACAAAACGCGGTGTAATTTACAAAATGTTTGGAAAAAAAGAAATCTTGCCTCATGGTTTTATCAAAGGTGGGAGTTTTCCAAAACGTGTTGAATTAAAAAAGATGAAAGGTAATGTGTTTCAAAGAGTGGATGAAGATAAATTTCCCATTGCAAAACAAGAAGGACCCTCAATTGCTGGGGTGATGTCAAAGCCAGAAATTGCAAATGCTATTGCACAATATGCCAATGAACGATTAACCAAAAACATACAACACCAACTCGCTCGTCAAGAATACGCTGCTAACAAAAAAGCTAAATAATATTCTTAAGCTGTACTTACACACTCCTCACTTTAATTGTAATTTTTAAAGCAGATTATCACTTTTGTTTTGATTTTTTTTAAAAATCAATGAGAATTTTACTCTTGTTTCACTTAAATTTTTATATTAAAAAAGTACATGAAACATTTAATGAGAAAAGTAAGAACTTACTCATATGTTTTATAAAATGATCAACTCATCTTTAAGGATGAGGATGGGGGGAAGAAGATGCTTAAATTATTTGTTTCTGTAATAATTGTTATGTTTTCGCAATCTGTCTTTGCGGATGAGGTTCGTAAAGTCTATCGGGCGGTTATGCAATCTCCTGAAGAAATAAAGCGTGAGGGGGGATTCTTACCGCGAGGGATGGATGGAACACGCCCTAATCAACCTCCAGTAAATATAAGTTTATGGAATCATGTGCATGGAGCTGAAACAGGATTGTCACGCCATAATTCTGGCTATGTATCTACGTCAACCTCTCGAGGATTTGCAATTAATTGGGTAAATGATCACCTTAATCATAATGGTTATGTTTATCATATTAGAGCTACTCCTAATTTCATTGATGTCAATGCATCGTTAAGGAATTATTCTCCACATCCAGGAGAGCTAGAAATGGCTGCATTAGGTGTGATACATTGGAATCAAATTATAGGATGGGAAAGAGTGAGAGGAATAACTGTTGGTGATTTTGTTCGGAATCCAGATTACAGAGAGGAATTATATGCATATCTTTCAGGAGGAGGAGCTCAACCACAGTTAGCGGCTTTCCCTGATGGGCATCCAGCTTGGGCGCAACAGCCATGGGTTGCACATGCCGAGTGCGCATTAAAATCATCCTGTTCTCCTAAGAAATCAGCACAACAATTTGGAACGGATTGGTTTTGGAAATCTTATTACGATATACTTACGGTATTAGTTATTATTCTTGAAGAATTATAAATATATCCCATTATAACAAAATTATATATATTTTTTATAAATAAAATACTACATAAATAATAACAGAATAGTTTTATCCTTCATAGTGTAAAATCTTTTTTTAGGATATGAATATAAGATGTGCATTAATTAAACTTACAAAAGGTAGCTTGAAAAGCTGAGGAAACAAAACAGAAGTCATTTTTACTCTATCTGAGATTAATCTTGATGTGAGCGTAGATAATGATCTGCTTACAAAGAGTGAATAGAAAGATGATTTATTAATATTAATATCACTGCACACACAAGCAAATTTTAAATATGTAAAAGGGAGAACATAATGATCATATAGATAATGTTTATATATTGAATATATTTTTGCATAGCAATCATGCTAAACAAATACTATAATTATGGAAAAGAAGACTTGCCCATAGAACCCTATGAAGTGATTTGCATCAGTAAGCAGCAGTAAGAACCTACCGAAAGAAGCTAGTTACTTATAGGTTAGAGATCTTAAAAGTCTTTATCTTTGTGTAATGAAAAAAGAAATTAAATTCTACTATTTTAAATTTTAAAGGGGGAAACTATCATGAAAATTAAAGGAAAAATATTTCTATCCTTGATTATAACAATCTTAATGATAAAACCATCTATCAGCGGACCTTATGTACAACCGGGTTATATAGGTTCAGTTGGAGTTGATCTACAAACATTTAACTGTACTTTAAAAGTAATCTATAAATCCAGTCCAGATATACAGTTGGGAACTTGGCGTTGTGATAGTACACCAGGAAAAGCCATTCTTGATCTGGCTAAAATAGCAACCATACTAGATAGACCAGTAGAGGTAGTTTTTATGAGTAGTAAAGACGAAGCAAAACCGGTATTAGGTATTACTTTGAAATAAAGTCAATAATCGAAATTGATTTTAGGAATGCTGATACTTCTGCAAATGTATTAGATATTATTTTCTTCTCTGCTATAGGAAAAAAATATATCAACCAACAAGGACTTTGTGAATTTTACTAAAAATTTAGAAAAACCTAAGAGCTTTCCATGGTTGAGAGGAATTAGATGATAATAATACACGCTTTGATTTATAACCTATTGAAAGGGTATGAAACTTGGTAAAAAGCTTGATATCTTTTAGATCCAATTCATGTTCATTTTATTGTTTCCTTCAAAAGAGACAAAGAAAATATCAAGCCTTAATCAAAAAAGCTAAATAGATGTTAGACTAGATCTGTCACAAAAACTGCTTAAATTTAAAATACAATTTCATCTTTTCCACTTTTAAAGTGGAGAGGATGTTAATTTAAAAAAGATTGCCAATTATACCTCTCCTATCTCTAAAAAAATCGAATAAAATCAATGCACAAGGTACTTTCCAGCGGGTTAGGTCTGTTGCGGGGCTGAACAGCGCGAACTATCGCTAGCGTTAGAATTTTTCAAATTGACTGTACATTGTACACATAAGCTATTGATAAATAACGATTTCAATATGTGTACTGTACAATATATGATTATTTAAAGACAAAAATTATCGAAAGATACTTGACATTATTTCTGTAACATATATCTTCGAATCAGGTGCTTCAAAAACACCTTGACGATAAGCGGATGGATTGCCGAAACAGTCTCTTCACCGCCAATTAAAAGCTTTGACTCATTATATGTGCATAGCATATAAATGACTTGTCGGGTGTGGTTGCGCTATACAATACCCTCGTGGGGAAAGTGTAACGACGGACTTATCGCCGTGTTTTTGAGCACCCGGCACTCTTTTATTGAGTGTCAATCAAAAACATCTAACGATAAGGAGTTCATCATGAACACTCTTATAACAATATCAGAACAAACTATTGGACAGGAAATTGTTCAAACGGTCAACGCGCGTGAATTACATGCGTTTTTGGAAGTGAAAACCAGTTTTAAAGATTGGATTATCAGGCGCATTCAAGATTGTAAATTTAAGGAAGGATATGACTTTTGCTCTTTTTTGAGCGAAAGTTCAGGTGGACGTCCTTCTAAAGATTATGCTCTCACCTTAGACATGGCTAAACACCTTGCAATGATTGAGCGTAATGATAAAGGTCATCAAGCAAGAGAATACTTTATCGAATGTGAAAAGCTCGCAAAACAAGTAGTCACACCACAAGTTGACTACTCTAAACCCGAAGCATTACTTGGTGTCTTGAACCACCTACAAAGCCAAATCGAACAGAAAGATCACGTGATTGCAGAGTTAACACCAAAAGCAAAAGCACTTGATGGTTTAAAACGTTCTGATGGTTTGTTCGGTCTGATAGAAGCTGCAAAGATATTAGAGGTACGGCCAAAAGATTTAACTAATTACCTCCGTAAGAATGATTGGGTCTATCGACGAGCTCCAAGTGGTCCTTTGTTACCTTATCAGGATAAGATCAAAAAAGGTTTTATGGATTGCCCTGCCATCACCATTCAAAGACCGGATGGAACAGAAAAGGTGCTTCCTTCAACAAAAATCACATCCAGAGGATTAGCGTGCTTGAGAGAACAAATCCACGGAGGTGTACAATGAAAATGGATATAGACTTTTTGTGCAATTTATGGATAGCATTGTCTTAGTTTTCCAATCATCAAAGCATTGGAGATGAAGAGTGTAACACACTGGTGCAGGTCATATACATGGTAGAAAAAGCTTTGATTGTAAAACTTCAAGATGAGGTACCAAATATACTTAAAATCTTGACAGTTCTAACAGATTTTGGAGTTTCAGAACTACCGCATAGCATGGATTCTTTGTTGCGAACCTATGCTCCTACTTTGGAGTGCCCCATTAAAAAGGTTGCTTAAGTTAAAACAGAACTCCCCTCCCCGTTCTTAAAATGGGGAGGTGGTTAAACTCTACATTCAAATTTATTGATTTTAGAAAATTCATCTGCTTTTTCAGTTTGTAATATACTAACGTCGTAAGCAGCTTGCATGTTAAGCCAAAATTCAGCTGTTGTATCAAAAAAATAGGCTAATCTTAGTGCTGTATCGGGAGTAACTGGACTGTTTTCAGCAACAATCCGTTCTATCCTCGTGCGTGGAACATTCAATGCTTTTGCAAGAGCATAAGCAGAGAGAGCATATTCTTTTAAATATTCTTCCCGTAAAATTTCTCCGGGATGTATTGCTATATAATTTCTCATCTCGACCTCCTGTAGATCAATGATAATCTACGATTTCAACTTCATAGGCGCCATTAGAACGCCATTCAAAACAAATACGAAACTAGTCATTAATACGAATAGAATATTGACCTTTACGCTCTCCTTTCAATGCCTCTAAACGATTTCCCGGAGGACTGCGTAAATCTTTGAGATCAACTGCTTTATCAAGCATAAATAATTTTCTTTGAGCTATACGTACTAGAGTTGTGGAAAAACCTTTAGGCGAATTGCCTTCTAAAAGATCTTTACATCGCTTATCCGCAAAAGATTCAATCACCAAATCACCTTCATTCATTCTTTTATGTATCGTATCATGATACCAATCTAAAGAAAAGAATAAATGTTTAATAACGGAAATAAAAATGAACAAGAAGCATCGTGATGGTCTCTCGGTTCGAGCCTTTGCGAAAAAGATGCGTGTCTCCCCTAATGCGGTTGTTTCACGATTTAAGACAGGTAAATTTGATGCGGCTCTTTTTGAAGATGGTTCTGTCAATGAAGCTCTTGCAACAGCTATCTGGAATGAGAACCCAACAAAGCGCCCTGCCTCACTTTTAGCACCTGATGGACAACGGCGGACAAAGATCAAACAAGCCTCGACAGATGGAGCCAATGAATTTGAGATCAAATTGGAGCGAATGCAGGTTGCGCTAGCAAAAGAAAAGATTGCTCTGGAAAAGTTACGGGAAACAACTGTTGATCGTGAAGAAGTAAGAAAAGAAGCATGGAACTTTGGAAGAGCGCATCGAGATACAATGCTCAATTTTGCCTATCGCTTTGGTGCTGAAATTGCGGCGCAAGTCGGATGTGATGCTGCTAGCCTTATTGGAGCTATCGATCATCATATGCGCAAAGCTTTAATGGAAAATGTCGTCCCTGTCTCTTTTCACGATCCTAACATTTTAGAAGAGAATCCAGAACATAATAAGTAATGCTTCGCCCTCATCCTCTGGTGCTGGGCTCTTTTTTTGCTATGCGAATGAAGGACGCCATCCTGACCCGCCTTATACTGTTTCTAAGTGGGCTGATAAAAATCGTTATTTAAGCACAGTTACGAGTGCAGAACCTGGATTATGGAGAACTATACGTACCCCTTATTTGCGCGAAATCATGGATAATCTTTCTGTTTATGATCCGACTGAAACAACGGTTGTGATGAAGGAGGCTCAGTTTGGAATGTCGGAAGCAGCGTTGAACTTTTGTGGTTATGCTATTCATCATAGTCCAGGACCGGCACTGTATGTGATGCCGACAGTTGAGACCGCTAAGAAACTGTCAAAGTCTCGTCTTGATCCGATGATTTCAGCTAGCCCTGCTTTAAGTGAACGCATTGCCCCTGCTCGTACACGAGACAGTGGAAATACAATGTTTTCAAAGGAATTTTATGGGGGAACATTGATGATTACCGGAGCAAATAGTGCTGCTGGATTGCGTTCTTCTCCTATTCGCTATTTGGTTTTGGATGAAGTCGATGCTTATCCATTGAATGTGAATAACGAAGGCGATCCTATAACAATTGCTGAAAAGCGAACCTCTGCTTTTATTCAACGTAAAATTTTTAAATTGTCCACACCGACACACCGTGACACAAGCCGTATTGCCAAAGATTTCGTGCTTGGTGATCAAAGATATTACAACGTCCCTTGTGATGTATGTGGTACGCTACAGCCGATTATTTGGTCACAAATCAAGTGGCAAAAAGGCGCCCCCGAAAAAGCTGTTTTTGTTTGTGCGCATTGTAGTCATGAACATGCCGAACATCGCAAAGAGACCTTAATGGCGGAAGAAAACGGTGCTTGCTGGATCGCAACACAGGAGTCAAGTAAGCCTCGTCTGCGTTCTTACCATATTTCAGCGCTTTATTCGCCATGGCTTACTTGGAGCGATTGTGCACGCGAATTTTTAAGAGCCAAAGAAGACCCTGCTCTTTTGCAGGTTTTTATTAATACAGTGTTTGGAGAGCCTTGGGAAGATAGAACGGGAGAGGTCATCGATACTGATAGCCTCTATGCAAAACGCGAAGATTATCCTTTAGCACCAAAACAAGCCGTCGTATTGACAGCAGGCATTGATGTTCAAAATGACCGCTTGGAACTTGAAGTGGTGGGATGGGGACGCAGTGAAGAAAGCTGGCATATTGATTATCACGTTATTCCTGGTGATCCCTCTTCTTTTGAAGTATGGGACCAACTGGATGAATATCTTACAAGACGCTGGCCACATCCAGGTTACAAAGATGGCATCAGAATAACGGCTGCTTGTATTGATACCGGTGGTGGACACACACAAGCGGTTTATAATTATGTACGCCCCCGTGAGGGACGACGTATCTGGGGAATTAAGGGACAGGCGGGATGGCGTGCAGTATGGCCGCGCCGTCCAAGTAGAAACAACAAAGAACAGATTAATCTCTATATTGTTGGTGTTGATGCAGCAAAAGATATTATCACGGCACGGTTTAAAAAATCCGGTCCTGAAGCATCGGGTGCTGGTGCAACGCATTTTCACAAAAACCTTGATCGAGAATATTTTGACCAGCTGACCGCTGAAAGAAAAGTCATCAAATATTTTAAAGGCTTTAAGCGCATTGAATGGCAAAAAAGCGAAAAGGCAAGAAACGAGGCTTTGGATTGTAGGGTCTATGCTTATGCAGCTTTACAAGGTCTGATTTCAGCAGAAATAAACCTTAATCGAGAAGTCGATATCTTAGAAGAGCGTTTGGAAAAACTTAAAATTGAAAGCTCTTTAGAGCAGCCAATATCAGAACACCAACCCTCTCCTGCTACAAGAAGATCTCAGACAGCACAGCCTCAAAAGAAGCAATTCAGAACAATAATAAATCCTTATATGCGAGGGGATTGGAGGTAATTTGTGGATGAAACTTTAGGGCAATTTAACAGCAAAATTGAGAGACTTGAAAGTTTAAAAAAACGGCGCGAACAAATTGAAGAGGCTCTTTATTCAGGTGCACAATCGGTACGCCATGGCGATAAGCAAGTAAGCAACCGTTCTGTTGAGGAACTTCGCAGAGCACTTGAGATGCTGAACACACAAATAGCCTCCCTTGAAGGACGCAAGCATTCACGCGTTTTCTATTTTAATATATCACGAGGCTATTAATGCTATTAATGGCTGGCTTTTTAAATAAAATTACGGAATTTTTTACAATTTCTCGTCAACACAGTCCTCATTTTGAAGCAGCAAGCAAAAGTCGTCGCATGGGTGGTTTTGACCCTGCAAAAAAACACATCAATAAAGCGATTGAAGAATGCGGTGAAACCATTGTTTCTCGTTCAAGATGGCTTTATGACAATGAATCTCTTTATGGTTCTGCAACAGAAGAATGGGTCTCCGCGGCTGTTAGCGATGGAATTAAGCCATATCCTCGTATTGAAGGCTTTCAAGAAGAAAAGAAAAAGCTTTTAGATTTATGGTGGCAATGGGCTGATGAGGCAGATTATGATGAAGATGCTAACTTTTATGGTCTGCAAGCAACGATTGCACGAGAAGTCTTTTTAACCGGCGAATGCTTTGTAAGACTACACTATGTCGACCTTTATGGACGCTCTGGTGTGCCACTTCAATTGCAAGTTTATCCAACCGAAATGCTGGATTTAACTTACAATGGACCTGCTGAAATTAAGGGCAATTACATCCGCATGGGAATTGAATTCAATACCAGTGGTAAACGTGTTGCTTATCATTTTTGGGAACATCACCCCTATGATGATCGCCCTGAAAACACAGCATTTAAGAGCCAAGAGCGCGTGCGCATATCCGTGCCTGCTGAAATGGTCATTCATATCAAAGAGCGCCGTATTGCGGGACAATTGCGCGGTTCTCCTAAAATAACACGCTGTATGACAAAGATCTTTCAACTCGAATCCTATGATGATGCAGAACTAGATAGAAAAAGGACGGCGGCTCTTTTCGCGGCGTTTGTCAAGGACAATTCACCAAACGTCGAAAAATTATCCGATAATCGTGATAAAACAACGTTGAAGAAGAATACAAAGCACCTGTCATTGTGCCCGGTGCATCTCTTTATTTAGGAGAGAATAAAGAGGTTACATTCTCAAATCCTGTTGAGGTTGGAGGTTCTTATGAAGCCTTTCAATTTCGCAATATCTTGAAAATTTGCTCAGCTCTCAATATGCCTTATGCCGTTGTTACTGGAGACGTTACGCGCGGCAATTTTTCCAATGTGCGCACCTCCATCATTCAGTTTAGACGTCACGTCAAACAATGGCGCGAACATATCATTTCCTTTCAGTTCAATCGCATTGTTTGGGAGCGCTTTGTTGAAATGGCAGTACTTGCTGGATGCGTCAATTTGCCAGAGTGGGAAGAAAATCCCTTGCCATGGCTTCAATGTGAAAGCTTTGCACCACCACTTGAAATGATCGATCCAAACAAGGATATCTCAGCGGAAAAAGAAGAAATTCGCGCCGGTTTAAAAACACGACGAATGGCACTTGCTGAACGTGGTTTTAATATTGACAGCATTCATGCCGAACTTGAGGAAGAACACATAGACGCTCGTGCACGTGGTTTATCTTTTGATACGGATATGGCGGATCCTTCTGGTGCACAGAAAACGATGGATTCCACAAACTCTGATGCTAGCGATTCCTATGAAAGCAACCAAAGCAGTGAGGCTCACAAAAATGACGAATAATCTTGACATGCCGTTTTTGGCATCACGGCTTTTTGGTGTTCCACATATGCTTGCCTCAACAAAGCTTGATGTCATTCTTAATGCTCTTGCGCCGCGTCTTTTTGCAGGAGAAAAGTTTACCCCTAAGGCTTTTTCACAAGGAGATACAGCATCTTTCAAACCACCTGAAACTTACGTGGTACGCAATAATGTTGCCATCCTACCAATTCATGGCACACTTGTGCGCTGCAGTGCATGGCTTGGCGCTCTCTCAGGGTTAACCTCTTATGAGGGTTTAAGTGCTTCTTTTCGTGAAGCTATGGCACAACCTGATGTTCGCGCTGTTTTACTTGATATTGACAGCGGTGGGGGAGAAGCTGGCGGTGTGTTTGATTTGGTTGAAGAGTTTCAAACACTCTCAAAACAATACAATAAGCCAATTTGGGCGCATGCCAATGAGTTTGCCTGTTCAGCAGCTTATGTCATTGCTTGCTCTGCCTCTCAAATATGGGTTGCTCGCACAGGGGTTGTGGGCTCAATCGGGGTTGTTTGTGCCCATCCTGACCAATCCCGGGCAGATGAGAAACATGGACTTAAATGGACTTTTGTCTTTGAAGGTGATCACAAGGTTCATGGCAATCCTCACGAACCGTTAGCCGACACAGCACAAATAAAAATGCAAGCAGATTGCGCCCTACTCTACGAGATGTTTGTCGATTTGGTAGTGCAAAACAGACGCTTAAGTGCTGATGCAATTCGCAACACAAAAGCAGAAACTTTTATAGGCACCCAAGCTCTCACGCTTGGATTAGCAGATGTGCAAGGCACCCTTGCGCAAGCTTTGGAAGCCTTAACGGATTCCATATCACAAAACCCAACATCAACAGCAAAAGAAGGACAAAACACATGGCACACACAAAATACCGCGCTGAAGAAGATGATGATGAAAAGATTGTCGACATCATCAATGACGAGGAAGAAGACGAAGACAACAGCGATATCAACAAAAACGCTGAAGTCTTTGACGACGAAGAAAACGAAGATGAGGATGAAGACAATGAGGACAAGCACAAAGACATGAAAGCCATACTTGAAAAAGAAAGAAAGCGCGCGCAAATACTAACAACCCTCGAAAAGCAAGCAAAGCGCCTAGGCGTTTCTTTTGATGCCGCACAAGCTATTCAAAAAGGTATGAGCATTGAAAAAGCACGCCAGTGTGTGTTAACAGCTGCTACCTCTCAAAGCGCGTCTTTAAAGGTATCGCCTTATGTTCCCCATGCTTATGGAGAGAGCAAGGCAAAGATTCATGCAAAATGGGAAGCAGCTTGGAGGGCAGTGAAATGAATATTATTTATGAAGACGTACGCAATGGCGCTTATCTTGGTCTATACGACCCTGACATGTCAAACGAAGAAGTAATATTTGCATCAGGAGCATTTATTGAAGCGGGAACTGTCATGGGACAAATAACCGCATCAGAAAAATATATCCCCCTTAATCCAGCAGCATCAGATGGCAGTCAAACACCGGCAGGGATTTCTTTTGCCACTGTTGACGCAACAGACGCAGATCAACGCGCCGTGATTACAGCACGCTTATGCACTGTAAAAGCTTCTGAACTGCTATGGCCAGATGCCATCACAGATGAGCAAAAGAAAGAAGCCATTCAATCTTTAGAAGACAAAAACAACATTCTATTGCGATAGGAGAACGCACACATGGATATGAATTTTTTTAAACATGATGCTTTCTCAAGCATTACAATGATGAAAGCCATCGAAAACTATGAGTTTCAACCTGGTCTTGTGAGCTCTCTTAATCTTTTTGAGGAAGTGGAAACAAGCACCACAGTGGTTGGGATTGAACGGCGTGATAATACATTTTCGCTTATTCAAACCAGTGAACGCGGGGCACCTTTAGAAGAAGGTAATAGAGATGGTCGTAATCTCCGGTTTTTCAAAACAACAAGGATTGCCAAAAGTGATACAGTGAAATCAGAAGAAATCCAAAACCGACGTGAATTTGGCACAGAAGATCAGTTAGAAACAGCAATGAAATATATTGCCAGAAAACAAAAGAAACTGATTTCTGAAATCGAATTAACATGGGAGAATATGCAACTCGGTGCTGTTCAAGGTGTTGTCCTTGATGCTGATGGCTCGGTAATTGTCGATTGGTACAAAGAATGGGAAATCACGCCACCAAAGCCCATTGACTTTAAACTGAATAATGAAACCACCAATGTTGCTGACAATGTTGACCAAGTCATTATAAGGATGATTGAGGCTTCAAAAGGAGCATTTTCTGATCGTTCACGGATTATTGGGCTTTGCGGAAATGAATTCTTTTCCAAGTTGAAAAACCATAAAACAATTCGTGAAACCTATTTAAATACAACCTTAGCACAAACACTCAATAGCGCAGGAGGTGTTGCAACACCAAGCGCTCTTGGCTCGGGGAGTTTTGGCAGTTTTGACTTTGCTGGTATCACTTTCATTAATTACCGAAGTATTCACAACTATAATGTGAGTGCGAAGGCTGGAACAAAACGCGCCATAGGAATTAAACCTAATGAATGTCAATTCTTTCCTGTTGATGCACCTGGTGTATTCCAAAAAACCTTTGCCCCTGGTGAAAGCTTAGATTTTGCTAACACAGTTGGAAAGCCTCTCTACACAATGCTAATCGTCGATCACGACCGTAATGCATGGGTGAAGCCTGAAGTGTACAGCTATCCACTTTACATCTGCACACGCCCTGAAATGCTATTTAAAGCAGTGATTGGAGCAAAATAAGATGCGATGGCATGGGCTGCTAAACCAAATGGTTAAAGATGTGCGCAACACTTTTGGGCAGCCCATCATCTATACGCGAAAGGACAACCAGCAATCTTTTCATATCACAGCGATTTACGGCATCAAACATTCGGAATCGGACCCCGGTGGCAGAATCCCCACAACAATTGCAAGAAAGGAACTTGATCTTTGCATCAATGATATCGGAGGCTTACCACCAAAGCCTGAAGATAGCGTTGTTGTGATGGCGCCTGAAAACAGCAAAGCCCCCTCTTCTCAAGAGCATTTTACTGTTACAGATGTCCAAGCCTCTGAATCCGGTATGTATAAACTTATTTTAAGGAATACACCTTATATCTAGCAAGGAGCTTTGATCATTCTTGCTTAGAAAATATTTCATTGTAGAGAATGAGGAGATGAAGCCGTTTAAAATCCTTTAGGGAGGATGGTAATAAGCATTGACGAATTTGTTTAAATTCAATAACTAAAAATACTTTAATGTGGTGGGTAGGGTCATGACATTACAATCGCTTTTACAGACATATCGTGATGAAGCGCGTACCGAACGAGACAAAGGGACAATATTTTGAGCGTTTTGCACTTGCTTATCTGAGATATGATCCTCTCCAGCTTGAACAATATGAAAAGGTTCAAAGCTTTACAGATTGGGCTCGTGAAAATGATTGGGATGGTCGTGATACCGGTATTGACCTTGTGGCAAAGATTCGGAGTGAAGAGGGCTTTGCGGCAATCCAATGTAAATTTTATGATGCAGCATATCGGATTAGAAAAGCAGATATTGATAGTTTTATTGCGGCATCAGGGAAAGCTCCATTTACACGCCGTATTGTTATAGACAGTACTGAAAGTGCTTGGAGTGAAAACGCCGAAACAATGATACGGGGGCAGGATATTCCTGTTATACGCATTGGTCTTTCCGATATACAACAAAGCCCAATTTATTGGGAAACTTTTGCAGCTAACGGTAAAGTTTTGCTGAAGGATAAAAAGAAACTGCATCCACATCAACGCGATGCATTACATTGTGTGCGTGTTGGACTTACTGAAGCAGATCGTGGCAAGCTTATTATGGCTTGTGGAACGGGAAAAACCTTTACCAGTCTTAAAATTGCTGAAGATTTGATGGGTAAAGGAAAGTTTGTCTTGTTTCTTATCCCTTCCCTTGCGTTAATGTCACAGGCAATACGTGAATGGACAACCGATACAGAAATCGGATTACGATCTTTTGCTGTCTGTTCAGACACACAAGTGGGAAAGCGTCGTAAAAGAAGTGATGATGTTGCTGAAATTGATGTGTTTGATCTTGCGTTTCCAGCAACAACCGATGCCGCTAAACTTGCCGAACATGCAAATAATGTTGTAGCAGATAAAATGACCGTTGTGTTTGCGACCTATCAATCCATTCAGGTTGTGGCTGATGCTCAAAAAAAGTTTGGTTTTCCAACATTTGACCTTATTATTTGTGATGAAGCGCATCGCACAACAGGTGCAACGCTTGTTGGAGAGGATGAATCTCATTTTGTTAAAGTGCATTCTAATGATGTTATTTGTGCTAAGAAACGCCTTTATATGACAGCAACACCACGTATTTTTGGTGATAATGCAAAAAGTCGAGCACATGAAGAAAATGCTGCCATTGCTTCAATGGATGATGAAAAGCTTTTTGGTAAAACACTTTTTTATCGGGGGTTTTCATGGGCAGTACAAAATAATCTGTTAACGGATTACAAAGTTATTGTTTTAGCAATGGACGAAGAACTCGTGAGTTCAGCTGTTCAGAAGCGGCTTAGCGATAGCCAATCCGGACTTGTTCTTGATGATGCAACAAAGATTATTGGTTGTTATAAGGCGCTTATAAAACAAGATATGCAGGCTGATGTTAATGCTGATCCCTATCCCATGCATCGTGCTTTGGCGTTTTGTAAGACTATTGAAAGTTCTAAACTGGTACGTGATGAATTTTCGGCGGTTGTTCAAGAATACCTTGATTATATCAGCAAAGAAAATACCGCAAACAAGCCACTTCTGAAATGTGAAATCGAACATGTTGATGGTCGTCTCAATACTAAGGATCGTGGTGCATTGCTCGATTGGTTGAGAGCTGATAGCGGTGAGGAATGTTTATCGTATTTTGACCAATGCGCGTTGTTTGTCTGAGGGAGTGGATGTTCCGGCTCTTGATGCTATTATGTTTTTAAATCCACGCAAGAGCCAGATTGATGTTGTTCAAGCTGTTGGGCGGGTGATGCGCCGCTCTGAGGGCAAAAAGATGGGCTATGTCATTCTGCCGATTGGTATTCCCGCTGGCACTCCCGTAGAACAAGCTCTCAATAACAATGAAAAATATCGGGTTGTTTGGCAAATTTTAAATGCTTTGCGTGCCCATGATGACCGTTTTGATGCTACGATTAATAAGGCATCCCTAGGACAAAATGTGAGTCATGTGATTGAGATTATTGGAGTGACAAAGAGCACTGAATTGCAGGCTGTTACTGCTGTTGTAGAGGATCTTCCTACACGTTCACAACCCGCACGAGCGGGAATTGGAACACCGGAGTATGATTTCACTATTACAGAGAAAATACAAGGGGAACTTTGTTTCCCCGTAAATGAACTTTCTCGTGCGATTATAGCAAAGATCGTCAAGAAATGTGGGACACGTGATTATTGGGAGGATTGGGCGAGCAACATTGCTGAGATTGCTAAAAACCATATCACGCGTTTAACAGGCATTCTTGCAGAGCCAAATACCAAGGCGCGTCAAGCCTTTGACCAGTTTGTGGCAGAACTACGTGATGACTTAAATGATGGGATTACAGAAGCTGATGCGATTGAAATGTTGGTGCAGCATATTATCACGCGTCCGGTGTTTCAGGTATTGTTTGAAGGGTATCAGTTCACGCAGGAGAACCCTGTATCGCGCGCTATGCAGCGTATGCTGGATGTGCTTGATGAGAAAAATCTCGATAAGGAATCCAAAGATCTTGAGAAATTTTACGCGAGTGTAAAATTACGAGCAAGTGGAATTACGGATCTAAAAGCAAAACAGAAGTTGATTGTAGAGCTTTACGATAAATTTTTCCGTTATGCTTTCCACGCACAGTAGAAAAACTAGGCATTGTTTATACCCCCGTTGAGATTGTGGATTTTATTATTCATTCTGTTGATAATATTTTACAAAAGGAATTCGGAAAAAGCTTGAGTTCTCGAGATGTTTCTATTCTTGACCCTTTTACGGGAACAGGTACCTTTATCACGCGGCTTTTACAATCAGGTCTGATAAAACCAAAAGATATGGAATATAAATATCGTCATGATATCTATGCCAATGAAATTGTTCTCCTAGCTTATTACATAGCTGCCATTAATATTGAATCGACCTATCATGATCTTATGAAAGGAGATTATATTCCCTTTAAGCATATTGGTTTGGCTGATACGTTTCAGATGGTTGAAAAACAAGATCTGATGAAGGGTTTACTAGAGGAAAATAGCGAATATTTAGAACTTCAGAAAAAACTGAATATTGAAGTGATTTTTGGGAATCCTCCTTATTCCGTTGGACAAAAAAATGAAAATGACAATGCAAAAAATACTTCTTATCCACTATTAGAGAAACGGATCAGTGAAACTTATGCTGTTCAGTCAAATGCAAGTCTTATACGAAATCTTTATGATAACTATATAAAAGCCATTCGCTGGGCAAGTGACCGTATAAAAGACCGTGGTGTTATTGGTTTTGTTACAGATGCAAGTTTTGTAGATGCAAATTCTATGACAGGTCTACGTAAATGTCTTGTTGCAGAATTTAGCAGCCTTTATATTTTCCATTTACGTGGTAATCAACGAACCTCTGGAGAGCTTTCGCGAAAAGAAGGTGGGAAGATTTTTGGTTCCGGATCTCGAGCACCTATTGCAATTTCTATTCTCGTAAAAAATCCAGAATCCCAACAGCATGGTAAAATATATTTTCATGACATTGGAGATTATCTCACTAGACAAGAGAAACTTGCTATAATCGCGTCCTTTCGTAGCATTTCTGGCATTACACGTGAACACGGCTGGCAAATCATTACACCAGGTGCGCATGGCGATTGGATAAATCAACGTGATGACAGTTTCAAAACATTCCTAGCTATAGGTGATAAAAAGACTAATAATAAAAAACTCTTTGAAACTTTTTCGTGTGGTATTGCAACAAGCCGTGATGCTTGGGCATACAATTCAAGTTGTGAAGCTTTAGCGAATAATATGAGCAATATGATTGCCTTTTATAATAGCGAAGTCGAACGTTTTAATGATGCCCATCCGCATACTGATCACAAAACACGTATAAGGATTGTAAACAACTTTATAAATTCGGATGAAAAAAAGATAAGTTGGAGCCATAATGTTAAGCAAGAATTGCTAAAAGGAAAGCACTTCAGGTTTGAAGGTAGCTGTCTTACGCAAAGCCTCTACCGTCTTTTTACACGACAATGGCTATACTATAATCGCACTTTCAATGAGAGAGTCTATCAAATGCCGCGTATATTCCCAATGGGAAAAGCGGTTGATAATAGAGCAATACAAGTTACAGGGATAGGAGTGATGAAAGGCTTTTCTGTTTTGATGAGTCAAAATTTACCTAACTTGGATTCAATAGAGAAAAGTCAATGTTTTCCACGTTATTTCTATGAAGATGTTACGGTTGCAAAAAATAAAAATGAGAAACAGTCACATTTATTTACAAATATTATAGAAGAAAGCGAAACAGCTGATTTGCAAAGGCGTGATGCCATTACGGAGGAAGGATTAGCCCATTTTAAAGCTGCTTATCCCCATGAAACCATAACGAAAGATGATTTATTCTATTATGTTTATGGATTGTTACATTCAGAAGATTACCGTGCTCGTTACGCTGATAACCTCTCTAAAGAGCTCCCTCGCATCCCTTGCGTAAAAAGTGTTGAAGATTTTTGGATGTTTGTGACAGCAGGGAGTAAATTAGGCAATTTGCACGTAAATTATGAAACTGTAGAGCCTTATCCTGTTATCTTTAAAAAAGGTGATCCTAAACTTACAGATATCACTAACCCTGAGAAGTTTTATTACGTTACAGAAATGAAATTTGCAAAAGCAGGTAAAGAAAAAGACAAGTCTACAGTTATTTACAACAGTAATATCATCATGACAGATATCCCTCTTGAAGCCTATGATTATGTTATAAATGGTAGACCCGCTCTTGAATGGGTTATGGGACGGCAGGTTGTCAAAACTGATAAAAATAGTGGAATTGTTAATGATGCCAATTGCTATGCTGTTGAGACCATTGGAAACCCTGCTTATCCTTTAGAATTGTTTCAAAGGATTATTACAGTAAGTTTAGAAACTATAAAGATTGTTAAAAACCTTCCAAAATTAGAATTAAGAGAAACTAAAAATGTCAACTTATTCATTGTGCGGTAAAACAACACAAGAGGATAAGCATTCAAAATGAACAGGCTTAAAACCAGTTAAGTCATAATCTGTAAGATCATCAGTATCAACAAAGTTTTCTGCTTCTTCATCTGTCTAAAAAATGGGCATTTGTTTTAATTTAGAGGTTTTCATAAAAATTACTTTTTTAGTGCGTATAGACTTTTCAAAGCTTTAAAGTTTAGAAGAAATATATCTGTTTAAACTCACACCATTTTCAGCAGCTTGTATTGCAAGTTTTCTATGGAGTTCTGGTGGTATTCTTAATTGAAATTTTCCACTGTATTTACCATGCGACAAAGGCACAGGAACTTCTTCTCCGTTATGTTGCATATCCTCAACAACTTCTGAAACGAGGTCCATGATACCTTTTAAAGCTTTTTCTGCTTGAGCATCTAACCATGAAAGGGATGGGAATTCTGCACACAATCCAACATATTCCTCATCTTCTTGCGACCACAAAACACGATATGTATAATGATTATTGTTCATGTTTCATCCTTTCTATCGCTTGTAAGACTTGTTTGACCTGATAGGCTTTTGCTTTGTTGCCAGAATCTTTTTGAATATTCACACGGGGATCACCAAGCCACGGTGTTTTAAAAACAAAGTGGCTTGTACCATTGTTCCGTGGTTTTCCAAAAAAATGTATACATACAGCCAACAAATCTGAAAACTTGATGTTCTTTGGTGATGCTTTCATCAAGCTGATTATTTTTTCAACTTTATTGTTCATAACCAACAATAGTATCATTATTAACCCTAGTCAATTATTTTTAGAGCTAACATCAACTAAACAGGAGCTTTTATGCACCCCAGAGAAACGATAAGGGAAAGCTTTGTTGCGTTGATCAAAGCAGCAAAAACAGCTGCTGGTGACAATGTTTTTAATATGCGTGATTTCAACTTTTCCGTTGAGAAAATGCCGGCCATTAATATTTCAACACAAAGTGAAATCATTGAAGATGGATATGATTATGGAGTAAGGCGGCGTATTTTAACAGTAGATGTTGAATGTTATGATACACGAGAAGATGGAGCGCGTTTTGTTGATCAACTAGCATGGGAAGTGGAGGAGATTTTCTATGCCAATCCCAATCTCAACAACACAGTTGAGACATGCCGCCTGCAAAATATTGCTTTTGCCTTTGGAGATAATGGCGCCCTAGCACTCCATGGTGCAATTTTAACCTTTGAAGTCACTTATATGACAAATATCCCCAACATGGATGAAAACGAAGGCAGTGTAACAGCAAGACTCGTTGAACCTTTTCTAGGTTTTGAACCCGAAACAGGCGTGAAAAACAAAGACAAATATCATAAAATCGAGGTTACTCATGTTAGAGCGGCGCGATAAAGAAATCACAGATCTAAAGAGACGTGTAGCCAATATGGTTGTGGTGGGCAAGATTAGCCATGTCGACCATAAAAATGCACGTTATCGGGTTAAAAGTGGTAATCTTGTCAGTGACTGGATTCCAGACACACAAGCCCGCGCCGGTAAAACACGCTCTTATGAAGGACGCGATGTTGGAGAGCAAGTAGTTGTTCTCTCGTCATCAGGAGATTTATCACAGGGTGTGATTGTTGGCTCCATTCATACAGATGCTAATCAAGCAGCCGATAACGGCAGCATTCACCGAACTATATATCCTGATGGAACCAGCCTTGAATATGATGATGAACAAAACAGCTATAGCATTCACATCAAGTCAGGTGGAAAGTTTATCCTGACAATCGCTGATGGCGTATCACTAAAAGGTGAAAGTGGCAAACTAGAGCTTACCGCGCCGGATGGCATAAAGATTGTTTCAGAAAGCGATATAAGTTTAAACGCAAAAGGCAACATTTCTTTGAAGGCAGATAGTGGCGTTTCACTGAATTCGAATGATAGTATTTCTTTTCATTCTGGGAATAATATTTCCATTAATTCAAGTAACTTAAAGCATAATGGTACCAATATTGGAAACAGCCATATTCATGGTGGTGTTTCCCCTGGTGGATCCATGACAGGAGGTCCAAATTGAACAGTGGAATGGACCGCACAACAGGAAAACCCCTATCTGGTATCGATCATTTGCGTCAGTCGATTATTGATATCTTATCAACACGCATTGGCACGCGGGTCATGCGACGTGACTATGGTTCACGTGTTGCGGAATTGATTGATGCGCCATCCAATAATGCCTTTGCCGTTGCTCTTTATGCCGCCGTTGCCGAAGCTTTAGACAAGTGGGAACCGCGTTTTAAACTGAAAAAAATAGATTTTAAAAGAATTGAAGATGGAAAAATATCCTTGTCCTTTGCGGGCATCTACTTGCCATCAGGCAAGCCTATTACCATGGAAGGAGTGCTGATACAATGAAGAACCTTTCCAATCTCGAAATCATCTCAGAACTTTCCTTTGAAGAAATCCGCGCAGCAAACATTGAACATTTAAAAGAGCTTTTGCCCCGATACATTTTTCTTGAAAGTGACCCCGCAGTTAAAATCATTGAAGCTTTTAGCTACCGAGAACTGCTTTTAAGGCAGCGTATTAATGAAGCAGCACGCAATAATATTCTTGATTTTGCAACTGGTGAATCCCTTGATGCTTTGGGAAATTGGCATGGTATTGCCCGCATGGAGGATGAAAGTGATGAGAGATATCGTGAACGTATTCGACTTCATGCCCGTGGTGGCAAAACGAGCGGAACAGAACCTTATTACAAGCTTATAGCTATGTCAGCGGATAACCGTGTTAAGGATGCGATTATTTATCGCAAAGGCAAAGATCCAACTATCTACGTTGCTCTTTTTGGCAAAAATGAAGAAGGGACAGCTTCTGAAGATCTCATACAAACAGTCTCACAAGCACTTCACAGAAAAAATATCATCATGACCAATGATACAATCATTGTTCACGCTGCTGTCAAAAAAGTAGTGGATTTGGAAGCAGATGTTTGGCTGTTACCAGAAACATCTTTGAAAATTCTCATGCAAATGGAAGAAAATTTAAGAGCAGCATGGAAAAAAGAACAAGCCATTGGTCGTGAATTAAGTCTCTCGTGGTGGATTTCAAAACTCATGATTGCTGGTGTCCAGAAAGTAAGTGCCATTGCACCAACACAAGACAGTGCAGTTTGTGATGAAGAAGTTTTAGCAATTGGAAAAATCATCTTAAACTTCAAAGGTCGTGCACGCTAATGGTTGGCTCTTTACTCCCAACCAATGCAACAGAATTTGAAAAACGCCTCGCTGCGGCATGTGATTTTCATCAAGATGTGGATAATTCTATTTTGGCGATTTCACAGACAAAATTGATCACACGCCCTCCCCGTTTTTTACCATGGCTTATTGAAGAATATGGACTTGGAGAGCTTACTCCTTATGTTCCAAACCTTTATGATTTGATTGATCAGGGGCTTCAATGGCAGCGGGTACGCGGCTCCCTTGCGGCAATAGAGATGGGGCTTGAATGGCTAGGAATTTCGGCACGTTTTACGCCCGCCTGGACAGGGCGAGTATGGTGGAATTCCTTTCAACTCTACTTTGATCAATTGCCTGAACAGAAAAGCCTTGAAGCCATTGAAGCAATCACAGATCTTTCCAAAAGTTTGCGCTCTGATTTTCGCCGTAGTGTTTATGGTTATAACGTTGAGGCAGCCGAAGGCAATATGTCACGCCTTGATGACAGCATGTTGGAGTATGAGAGCGGTATTCGGTTAACAGCTGGGGGCACTTTGTTTTCCTTTGGGCGCACAACAGAAATTAATCACACGCTGGAAAAAGAAGAAGGCAGGCTTATTGGCAATTGGATAGATGATGGGGATGAAGAATTAAGCTTCGATCAAATTGATTACCTATGGGACATGGCAAACTTTCCGTGGTCTTCGGTTAAAAAACATGAACGCGATATACTGATGGCAAAGTGGTTTCATGGCCGCACGCTTTATCTCGTATTAAGAGACACTCAAAATGCCGTGATTGGCATTCGAAAATGCTATGCTGTAGCGCCTGTCAAACAGGCTTTGGACGGTGTGTACAGCCATTCAGGCGGCGGGTTCCAACCCTCCCCGATGGGTACAGCACTTTTTCTAGCAGCACGCACAGACTTTCAGGATGTTGATGGAAAACAAGCAGCATTTGTTTCCATTCTCGTTCATGCTTCTCCAAAACAAGACGTCCCTCTTGGCAAGCTTTGGTGTGACGCCAATGAACTGAATGGTGGTGTGGAGATACTCAAAACAGCCGTTAACATCCCTTTGCGCGCTGATGTTCGTGAACAATTCAAGATTTTATTGAGGTTTTAACATGAAACATGAAAGTGGCTTGCCGTTTGCAATTGACAGATCTATCGGCAAAGATGAACAACAAAGTGTTGTGTTTTATGGACAACGCCCCTTTCTGCAAAGTGGTGAGTTGAATGAAGTTCAAACCATCATAAGAGGCCGTCATAATCGTTTAGGACGCCTTGTTGCCAAAGAAGGAGACCGTGTTGAACGAGCAGATGCGTTTGTCAACAAAGATACGCAAACAGTAACTTTAACCGACGGTAAGATTTTTATAGCCGGTGATATTTTCCCTATTTCACCAACCGTTCTCAACAATGTTTCCATGATTGGACGCGTGGAAATCGGTGTGAAACTGCAAAAAAGCTGGAATACCCACGAGGATGATCCGGAACTCTTGGGGCAAATTCCAGGAACCTTAGCAGAAGGAGAACCCGGTGCTGCCCGTGAGATTGCAAAGCTTGTTTGGGCTCTAAAAGATGATGGGCAGCAAGGAACGTTTTTTCCTGTCTACATTTTGCAAGATGGTGTTCTCATTGATCAAAAATCACCCTCACTACTTGAACCGGCCATGCAAGCCATTGCCACTTATGACCGCGCTCATGGGCATTATATCGTGAGTGGATGCCGTGTGAGCGCTTTAGGATCAAACAACAGTTGTCAAATCTTTAGCATTCAAGAAGGGGAAGCCAATATTAATGGTTTTAAACGCAAGCGCTTAGCGGCTTTGCGGCATGAAGAACCAGAAGATTTCTCGACAAGCGTTGTTCCTAGCGAAACGCATATTTTTGCACCTCAAAAAGGAAAAAAAAGCTTTACTTTTAAATCCTATTATTCTCCTATTGCCGATATTCAGTCTCTTTTGTTAACAAAAGAAAAGACCGTTAACATCACCCGCGGCGCAGTTGCCGCAGGGCGTGATGGTGTCCCTGATAAAAGCATCACCTCTTTCATCAAAGTCGTTCAAGGAAGCAAGGAATTTAAAGAAGAAACAGATTTTAAGAAAACAGGAGATACCATTGATTGGTCTCCCGTAGGAGATGAACCTGCTCCGGAGAGCACCTACAAAGTGACTTATCGTTACCGTGCACCAATAACTGCTGATAAGGTAACAGCACAGGAAATTACCGTCTCAGATGGTGCTGACAACGGTGATATTATCGTCAGTTACACTTATAAATTGCCACGCATTGACCGCATAGGACTGAATGCAGGAGGCGATGCGGTTTATATCAAGGGCATTTCGGCAGACCAACCTATGGCACCAAGTGTTCCTGATGATGTCTTATCCCTTGCAACCATTCGCAACAATTGGCTTGAAATGCCGCTTGTTGTCAATGATGGGACGCGCGTCGCACCTTATGATGAGATCTGGCGTTATTTTCAACGCGTGCTTTCGCTTGACCGGTTGATGCAGTTAGAGCGCATTAAAAGCAATGTCGACTCTAAAGAACCTGTTGCCAAAAAAGGAATGTTTGCGGACCCATTTCTAGATGACAGTTATAGAGATGAAGGCTTTAAACAAACCGGCGCTGTAGGCAATGGCATTTTACAACTCGCCATTGACCCAACATTCTATACTGCTCCTTTAAAAGCGCCTGTCACCCTTGACTGGACAAATGAAGTCATTATTGCGCAAGAGTTGACAACGGCTTGCGAAAAAATCAATCCTTATCAAAACTTTTCTCCTTTGCCTGGGACAGTCACTCTTACCCCCGCAACAGACTTTTGGCATGAACAGCGCACTGATTGGCTCTCAAGTGTGACCAATCAACTCAATATGGGGAAAAACCGTGGGAGAAGCATCCGTAAGACAGAAATCAGTGATGATTTGGTGCATGCAACCCAAGAGCAAATTGACTTTTTAAGGCAAATTACATTGAACTTTAAGATTGAAGGTTTTGCCAAAGGAGAAACCTTAGAAAGCCTTACCTTTGATGGTGTTAATGTCTTGCCAAATAGCCACCTTGTTGCCGACGCTAAAGGTATGCTCGAAGGAACCTTTACCATTCCTAAAAATATTACTGCTGGCACAAAAAATGTTATCGCACAGGGCAAAGGAGGCGCAATTGCAACAGGTCTTTTTACCGGACAAGGTGTGATTGATGTGAAGGTGATGCGGCGCACCACCACAGTAAAAATATGGACAAAAGTGGACCCACAAGCACAAGTCTTTACCCCTGATGAAACACGACAAATCACAGAAATTGATTTCCATCTTTGTAAAATTGGTAATCCTTCTCATGATTTAATGATCGATTTGGTTACCACTGAAAACGGCTATCCCACCTCCGATATTCAAGCCCAAACATCCTATCCTATGAAAGATGCAAAAACCGGATGGGCAAAAGCACGCTATGATGTTCCCTTATTAATCCCCGATGATCGTCTGACCGCTTTTGTCATTAAAACTGATGATGGTGACCATTCTGTTTCACTGGCCAAACTTGGTGATTTTGATGCAGAGAACCAAAGATATGTCTCAAGTCACCCCTATGTGACGGGTCCACGCTTTTCTTCTGTCAACGCACAAAGCTGGACAGCCCATCAAGATGAAGCCTTAGCGTTTCGAGTGTTAGCAGCTCGCTACACAAAAACAGAAAAAACCGTTCTTTTAGGTGAATTTGATCTTGTTGACTGCTCTGATTTGCAAATACGCGCAGCTATTGAATTGCCTTCAAGTCAGTGTTCTGTCATCTTTGAAATTGAACGCAACAACGGCACAATTTATCAACTCCTGCCGTTTCAATTGCTTAATCTTACTGAATATATCAGTGAAAAAGTTATACTCCGCGCCATTCTCAAAGGCACGGAAAAGCTTTCACCCGTGTTATTTGCTCCTGTTCAATTAATTGCAGGAAAAATTCATAAAGAAGCAACCTATATCACCCGAGCTTTTGCCTTTGGTGAAAAGTCGAGGCTTACCAGCTATATCAAGACCTTTTTGCCAGGGGGCTCATCCTTTACACTAGAGATGCAACTGGATGACGGCGCTTTTAGCCCTTTGGAACTAAACGAAACAGAACAGTTATCGGAACCTCTTTGGACAGAATGCAAATTTATCAGTGATGATAAATCAGCACAACAAGCGCGCCTCAAGCGCGCCTCAAACTCACACTCACTGGTGGACCTGCAGCACGATCTATGGTGTGTGATTTCGGCGCTGGCATATTATAATGGGAGAACAGACATGACCAAAACCAAAAAACTCGACATGGAACTGCCAAAAGAAGGACGCTTTATCAGTTCTGAATTCCCAATCTTGCGGGAAAACTTGACCAAAATTGATCAAGCCATTGCCGATGTTGAGGAAAAAATAGACGAAAAAGCACCTTTAAAGCATACGCATAGCATAGGTGATGTTACAGATCTTGAAGCAACTCTTAAAGGTAAAATGGCAGCTGATAAAACCTTCTCATTTGCTGATTTAAGCGATATCGAGGGTGCACAAGATGCTGCCAACAATTATGTTCTCTATAAATCAAGCAATAATCATTTTACCTTTGGTAGCACAATATCCCTGTTAGGCATGCATCAACATAAAACCGAAGATATCGTTGGTCTTGATGACTTTAGAACAAAAATCAATGAAGACCTCACAGCCTATGGACGTTTGGCACAAGCCAATGAATGGCAAAATGATAACAAATTTAACAACAAAGTGACTATGAATGGTGATGTGGAACTCACTGGCAATTCCTCGCTTAACCTCACCCATAACGGTGAAGTGGTTACAAGTTTAAGCACAACGGAAAGCAAGCTTAAAGGACCGCTTAAAGTCGATGGTGAAGCTGTTTATACGAAAAGTGAAATAGATAAATTGATGGCTTTATTCACCAAAAAACCTGTCGAAATCCTCATGACAGAAAGCGGTACCATTCCATTGCCCGAAGGTGTCACTGATGACACAGAAATTGAAATATGGGCTTGGGGCGCAGGGGGTGGAGGAGCCAAGGATGGCGGCGGCGGCGGTGGTCAATGTGTGCGTGTAAAAATTAAAGGCTCTGATCTTAAAAAATCACAAACTGCTAAAATTGGTCGTGGAGGAAAAGGAAACAGTAGTAATATTTTATGTAATGGAGGCAAAACAACGATTGAACAAGTTCTTAGTGCAGAAGGGGGATATTCTATATCGATGCATGGAGTTATGGCAAATGGCAAAGGTGGCGATGGTGGGGCAGGAAAAGGGGGCGCTAGCGGCGAAAGTTTTATCTTCTCTGGTGGGAATGGTGGAGGGAGTGGAATAGATGGACGTAGCCCAGCTGGTAGCGGTGGAAGCTCTTTTTTTGGCGGCGGTGGTGGTGGTGGCGCTCAAGGCAAAGGTTCTCTCATAGGTCAAGGTGGTGAAAGTTGCAAAGGCGGTAAAGGGGGTAATGGTAGCAAAGGTTATGGTGGTGGAGGGGGTGGGCATTTTGGTGGAAAACCTGGAAGTGACAAAGTTGGCGGAGATGGCGGAGATGGAGCTATTTTGTTAAAATTTTTTATCTAGGAGATATTCATGGAATATGCAGTTGTTGAAAATGGTGTGGTAACAAATATTATCGTAGCCTCAGAAGATTATGTTCATGACTTTGATGGCGAAGCAATTCGGTCAAAGGAAGCACAAATTGGTTGGATTTACAAAGATGGGCAGTTTTTCCCGCCCGTTGTTGATGAAAGCACACAACAGATCTCATCTACTGAAATGGCAGAAACAGACGCATCCGTAGAGCCCATAAAAAAACCGCAAGAGAAAATTTAAACAGGATAGTGTTCTGTTTCATAAGCTTCAATTAACAAAACAAGAGTTTTCATTCTATCAAATTCTGGAGTATTCTCTCTTTAGGTTGATTATCAAACATCGCAGACACAATTTCTAAAGCTTCTTGGTAATCTCTTTCTGTACGAATTGGTTTGATATTCATTTCTTAAATTACAAAGTATTGATGTTATACTATTTAAATTGTAATGATTTTTAAGTTAATTGCAAAGAAGGCTATCCATGACTACACGCAATCCTAATCGTTGTCCTACTCATCCAGGAGAAGTTTTAGCAGAAATTATTCCTGAAACTGGCAAAACGAAGACAGAAATCGCACAGATGCTTGGTATATCGCGCCAGCATCTTTATGATATCCTGAAGGCAAAAAAGCCTGTCTCTCCTGCTATTTCTGCTTGTCTTGGAAAAATGTTTGGTGATGGAGATGCCATATGGTTACGTATGCAAGCCAATTATGACGCTTGGCATGCGGAACGCGAAACAAATGTTAGCAAAGTTCCAACACTTCACGCTGTTTGATCTCTTCCTCACTCTGAAGAGAAAGAGACGATACTTTATGGAATGCTGGATAAATAGTAATGTCTAACAACATCCTCTGCCTTAAACATATTCGTCGCCATTTAAAATATCATCTAAACCACGATCTAAATCATCTAATATATTCTTCGGCGCATTTGCATAAACAAAAGATTGTACACCAGAATGGGATTTTATTAATTCATTATATAAATCGACAGGAAGCATAACGATTTTTTCACGCCCTCGCTTTGTCAAAGCTACAGGTGTAGACATAGCCTCGTCTAAAATATCGCCTGCCCCGCGGTTTACATCTGTAAAACTATATTTTTTCATATGCATATCCTATCTTTAATGTATAATACGTATTATACGTATAATGTGTATTATGTAAAGATATTTCATGCTAATAGCATAACCACACCCGATAGGGTCATTATATGCGTGTAGCATATAAGGAATACATACCTCCCCGCTTCTGAAACGAGGAGATAAAATTATATTGTAGGTCTAAGCTACTTTTGTAATCGGGCACTCCAAAGTAGGAGCATAGGTTCGCAACAAAGAATCCATGCTATGCGGTAGTTCTGAAACTCCAAAATCTGTTAGAACTGTCAAGATTTTAAGTATATTTGGTACTTCATCTTGAAGTTTTACAATCAAAGCTTTTTCTACCATGTATATGACCTGCACCAGTGTGTTACACTCTTCATCGCAGCTTCTATCAGACCGAACAAACCATCAGAACGTTTTAAACCATCAAGTGCTTTTGCTTTTGGTGTTAACTCTGCAATCACGTGATCTTTCTGTTCAATTTGGCTTTGTAGGTGGTTCAAGACACCAAGTAATGCTTCGGGTTTAGAGTAGTCAACTTGTGGTGTTGTTACTTGTTTTGCGAGCTTTTCACATTCGATAAAGTATTCTCTTGCTTGATGACCTTTATCATTACGCTCAATCATCGAAAGGTGCTTAGCCATGTCTAAGGTGAGGTAGTATTCTTTTATCTTTCCACCGTTTTCTAAATTTTTAGAAAGTGTTACAAAGTCTATATTTTCTCGAAATTTGCATTCTTTAATGCGATTTTTAATCCAGTCTGCAAACTTTGATGTAATTCCCAAAAATGCGTGCAAATCACGCGCATTCACTGTCTGAACAGTATCGCCATCAATAGTGGTTTGATTTATATCAATTAAATATTGTGCCATGAATTTGGCTCCTTGTTGTTAAAGGCTTCTTATTGACACTCCAGAGGAATGCCGGGTGCTAAGAAACACGGCAACAAGTCCGTCGTTACACTTTCCCCGCAAGGGTATTGTATGGTGTAACCACACCCGACAAATTCGCTTATATGCTATATGCATACGACAAGTCAAAACTTTTAATCGGCGGAGAAGAGACTGTTTCGGCAATCTATCCGCTTGTTGCTTTAAGGTGTTTCTTAGGCACCTGATTCGAAAATAAACATTACGGAAATAATGTCAAGCAGATTTCCATAATTTCTTTATTTCATCTTTGGATGCCGAGCATTGAAAAACACAGCTCTTCATCCCCCATTTTTCACATTCACTTCATTAGCCACTCATTTAAAGGAGCATAAAGTATGGCAACAAGTTTTCTACACGGTGTTGAAGTTGTCGAGGTTGACGACGGCACCCGCCCTCTTCGTGCAGTTCAGTCTGCTGTTATTGGAATTATCGGTACAGCACCCGATGCGGATGAACAAGTCTTTCCTCTTAACACACCGGTTCTGATAGCAGGCTCTCTTTCACAGGCAGCAAAACTGGACAAAACAGGCAAACGACGCGGTACTTTACCCAATGCTCTTGATCTTATTTTTAAGCAAGTGGGAGCAATTGTTGTTGTCATCCGTGTGAAAGAAGGTAACAATGAAAACGCAACACTCACCAATATTCTAGGCGGTGTAAACGAAAATGGAGCCTACGAAGGTGTTCATGCTTTCATTGGAGCACAATCTGTTGTGGGACAAACACCACGTATTCTGATTGCTCCAGGCTTTACACATCAACGCCCTATTAGCCTTAGCAAGATTGAGATCACCAACAAAGGCAGTGGTTATACCCAAGCAACTGTTAAAATTGCTGGCGGTGCAAAAGCAGAAGCAATCCTTGCCAATGGACAAGTGATCTCACTTGTTCTCAAAGACAATGGCTTTGATTATCAAACCGTCCCCAATGTAACGATTGAAGGTGATGGAACCGGTGCGACAGCTAAAGCCGAAATCAGTACCACTTCTAATCCTGTAGCGGCAGAACTCATTGGCATTGCGGAACGTTTGCGCGCAATTGTGGTGATTGATGCACCAAACACGACAGATGAAGCGGCCCTTAGCACAGCAAAGGATTTTGATTCAAAACGCGCCATTCTTATTGATCCATTTGTAAAAGTTAATCGTAATGGCAAAATCTTAGAAGAGCCAGCAAGTGCAGCGGTTGCTGGTGTCATTGCTAAAATTGATTTTGCAAATGGCTTTTGGCATTCACCTTCAAACAAAGTAATCAATGGCATTGTAGGAATTGCCCGCCCGATTGATTTTTCCATTGGTGATAGATCAAGCCGTGCCAACCTTCTCAACGAAAAAAATATCACAACAATTATCCGCAAAAACGGTTATCGTCTTTGGGGCAATCGCACCCTTTCAAGCGATACAAAATTTGCTTTCTTATCGGTGGTGAGAACCGCGGATATGATCAATGACGCTATTTTGCGCGGACATCTATGGGCAGTTGATCGTAACATCAAAAGGACATACCTGAACGATGTAAGTGAAAGCGTCAACGCTTATTTACGTGATTTAAAAGCGCAAGGTGCCATTCTTGGTGGGCGCTGTATACCTGACCCAGAGTTGAACACAGCAAGCGCCATTCAAGACGGCCGAGTCTATTTCAATGTGGAATTCACCCCAACCACACCAGCAGAACACATCACGTTCCGCTCACAAATCATCAATGATTACCTAGAGGAGATTTTTTAATGGCCATACCCGTTTTACCAAGAGTTTTGAAATATTTTAACATTTTTGTCGATGGAATTCCCTATCAAGCAAAATGTGAAAGCGTAACATTACCGAATTTGAATTTGGTTGTTGAAAGTTATCGCGGAGGTGGCATGGACAACTCCATTGAAATTGATCTTGGCGTTGAAACTCTCACGCTTACCATGACCATTTCTGATTGCTCTCCAGAGTTGATGGCACTGTTAGGACGCACTAATGTTGACATTTCATTACGTAGTTCAATGCAAGCACAAGGGACACCAGCGGAAGGTGTTGTCATTACCATGAGAGGATTATGCAAAGGCTTTGAAATGGCAGAATGGCAACCAGGGAGCAAAGCAACATCCACAGCTACCTTCACATTGCAATATTTTAAATATGTCCAGAAGGACGTTGAAATTGTTGAGATAGACGCCCTCAACATGATCAGGAAATTCAATGGTATCAATCAATTAGCAGACCATAGAGAAAACTTAGGATTATAAAAAATGACTATACAAAAAAGCATTATACATAAATTACTTGTCCCTGTGATCTTTGAAGGAAAAGAACACACCGAAATTACCTTACGGCGTATCAAAGTAAAAGACATGCAAGCCATTGATAAAAAGGAGGGCACTGATCAGGTGGTAACTATGATCGCACGCCTTTCTGAATGGCCACATGAAGCTGTTTTGGAACTTGATGGTAGCGACATGGCAAGTCTTGGAGAGATTCTGGAGTCTTTTATCAAGCGGCGGGCAACCTCGACTGGGGAACCGCCGCTAAATTGATAGCCGATATCGCCATTGTGTTCCATTGGTCCCTTTCAGAGATGATGGAAATGGAACCAAAAGAATTGCTCTTTTGGCGAAAACAAGCAGCAGAAAGGTATAAAACAAAATGAGTAAAAAAGTTGCTGATGCAAAAGTGAAGTTATCTCTTGAAGACGAACTCTCCACGCCTTTAAAACGTGTGCAAAAAAAATTCGATACATTGTCAAAAACACTCTCACATAGATTGAGTATTCCGCGCTTTTCTGCTGCTGTAAAAAACATGACAACGAGCCTTCATGGCGTTCAAAATGCTCTTGGTACAGCGGCAAGCCGTGCTTCAGTCTTTACTGGTGCTTTAGGACTTGCTGGTGGTGGTCTTGTGGCCAGTCTAACTGCTGTTACTATGAAAACCATGCATATGGGTGATAGTTTACACCATGCATCACGCCATTTAGGGATGAGTGTTGCATCACTTCAATTATGGGGAGATGCAGCGGATAATTCAGGATATTCTGCCGAACTCTTTCAACAATCCCTAGCCACTTTAAATAGACGTTCTGCACAAGCATATGCTGGGCAAAAAAGAGGCATTATGGGCTTTGAGGCACTTGATATTTCAGTCAAAAACGCTTCCGGAAAACTCAAATCAAACTCTGTCTTACTGGAAGAAATTACCGACAAGATGAGTAAAATGAAAAATCAAGCGCAAAGACAGCATATTGCTGCTCTGCTGTTTGGTGGTGACGGCAAGGAAATGGCAGCTATGCTTGCGCAAGGGATGGCACCAATCAAAGAATTGTTTGCAAAGGCAAGAAAAGGAAAGTGGCTGATAGGCTCCGATGTTGCAAGCTATGCAGCAGATTTAAGTGATAAAATGGGAGCGTTTAAGAAAAAAATAGGAGGTATCGCGAACTTTATTGGTGCACGTTTCATGCCGGTGATCAATGATATGATTGACGGTTTTTCAAAGTTGATTGATGAAAACCGTGACCTCATTCAAACAACAGTTTCTAGATGGGCTAAAAGCGTAAAAAAAGTCTTTAATGATTTGCTTAACCCTACCTCTAATTTGAGAAAAAGCATCAGTGATCTTACAGAGAGAATTAAAAGTTGGTTTTTCTGGCTAGAACCTTTGATTGGTGAAATAACTCTCTTTAAGGTAGGTCTTATCGCACTTGGTTCATTTATTTTTGGTCCACTCATTGCCGCATTAGCCGCAGTGGGAGCAGCTTTTGTCACGCTTGGCTATGCAATTATAACAACACTTATCGGTTGGATACTTGGTGGTATTACAGCTCTTGTTTACGCTGGATATCTGCTCTACAAAAACTGGGATACAGTCATAAGCTTCATAAGCAAGTTATTGGATTCTTTTGCTAGCTTATGCAGTAACGTTTTTGGTCAACTCTTTACTCTTTTTAAAAACTTTTCACCACTCACTTGGATAGCAAAAAAAATTAATGAACTAATTAAATGGTTGTTTGGCGTCGACTTAATGGAGGCAGGAGCCAACCTGATTAACGGTTTTTGGGAAGGTATCAAAAAAAATGGGATGATCTGTATAACGAATTTGGCAATATGATGAATGGACTAACCAGTTGGATGCCAAACTGGATGAAAGAAAAGCTAGGCTTTAATGTTTCAATCAACAAAACTTCAACCCAAACTATTAAAACCTTTACCGATGAAACCAATGCTCGTGCAAAAAGAATGCTTGATACAGCAATTGTTCCCTATTCTCCATCTGGAAGAAGCAAAAGCAGTTCCAATACAGGCGTAGTTGAAACAGGACAAATGCAGGCTAAAAATGTAAAGGTTGAATCTTTCAAGGTTCCAGAGCCCATCACAGTTCATAAGCCGGTAGAAATAGACGCCCGCGTAATGATTTCAAATTTAAATATTTCCGTTCCCAATGGTTTAAAAGACGAAATCCGCACTGCTGTAAATCAAGCCCTTGAACACTATGCCAAACAACAGCGCTTGGCTATTGCTTCTAGTCTTTCGGATTAATCATTATGATGTTAGCTTTAGGTGGTTTTATTTTTTCCATTGAAACAGCAGCCTATCAAGTCCTCGATATGACCTATGACATTCCATGGGTTGAACAAGGGCGGTTGGGACGTAAAGCAGCGCTTCAATTGCCAGCTGCTGCAAATGCTGCTTTTTCTTTAAAAGGTATCGTTTATCCAGATTTCAAAGGCGGTCATGGACAAATAGAACATTTACGGCAAATGGCGCATAACGGTCCTCACATCCTTGTGACTGGTCAAGGGAAAATTTTAGGTAAGTTTGTCATCCTTTCCGTAGAGGAAAAACAAAGTGTTTTTCATTATGATGGTACACCCAAAAAACAAGAATTTACGATAAAGTTGAGAGAATATGGTGAAGATCTATGAGTGACCTTTATATGACTAAAGATGGCGATATGGTGAATGCCATTTGCTGGAAATACTATGCCAAAGGTCAACAAGCGCTTGCTGTTGAACGTGTCTACGCGGCTAATTTTGGTCTTGCAGACTATGGACCCATTTTAAAAGCAGGTATCACGATACTCTTACCATCCCTCCCTTATCCTAAAGCCACACCTGTGATCAGAATTTGGGGCAACAAACAATGAAACCTTTTTGCACAGTGATGGCAAATGGAGAGGATATTACGCGCATACTTATGGACTATGTTTTGTCGATTGAAATTACCGATGAAGCAGAAGACAAAAGTGATCGTATCACCATAGAGCTTGATGATCGTGCGCGTGAGTGCGATAATGGCTTTCTTGATATTCCTTTAATTGGCACAATCCTTTCTATAACTCTTGGTTATGAAGGCGGTAAAAACCGTGATATGGGAGCCTATCTAATTGATGAAATCTCTGTAAGCAGCCCACCACAGACCTTAAGTGTTACAGGGCGCGCCGCCTCCATGAACACATCTTATAGAACACCTAAAAGCCAATCCTATCACCAGCAAACTTTAGGCAATATTATTCAAGAGATAGCACAGCGCAATGGCTATACACCAAAAGTTGATCCTGCTCTTGCAAAAATTGTTGTGCGTCACATTGATCAGACAACAGAAAGCGATATGGCTTTTGCCACACGCCTTGCAGAAGAATATGATGCAGTAGCAAAGCCTGTTGATGGTAAATTAGTGCTTGCTAAACGAGGTAAAGGCAAAGCTATAACCGGCGAAACCATCCCCGTTGTTATCATTCATGAAAAACAATGTATCTCTTGGGATTTTAAATACAGTTCACGGGATGAGGCCGGTATGGCCAATGGCTTAAAGACAGATGCGGGGAATGATCAAAAGGCTGCTGCCAACGCACGAGAAGCCGAAGAAATTGATGAAGGAAAAGATGTTATTCATATGGATGAAAATGACACCGACGGTTTGCATGAAGCAGAGATAGCAGCAGAAACACCTGAAAAGCAAGAACAAGAAGAAGAGAAAAAAGGAGGCGTCCTTGCAACCTATCACGACATCCGCACTGGTGAAAAAAAGGAAGTCAAGGTTGGTAAAGAACCTTTTCATGAACTCAAATATACCTACCATAACCAATCAGAAGCTGTTGCAGCCATTGCCGCTTATCGCAATAAATCATCTCGTGGAAAATCTTCTTTTTCGTGTGATATCGGCGGTAATCCGTTTGTTCAAGCAGAAGCAAAACTTATTCAAGAGCCCCCTTTCCGTCCCTATATTCCAGCAGAATGGCGTATCAAAAGTGTTAAGCACAAACTTAATAAGACAGGAGGCTACACAACAAAAATAGACTGCGAATTTTTTGATAAAGCACAAGAAGATACCGCTAGAAACGTTGCAAACACAACACCAGACAAGGATGATATCCTTGATCCAAATGCTCAACCAGACGCATGTGATGAAAGTGATGATGTCATCCATATGGATGAGGAGGATCTTTAAAAAAATTGTAATGTTTCTCTCCGTATGAAGGATAGAGAGTTGTTTGAGATTTTTTAAAATACTGGAACTAATATTAATTTTATGATATTATAACATTAAGAAATTAACATTAGTTTTGAAGGTTAGAAAATGTCTGATACACTTTTTGTTCCCAATAAAAATGTTAAAAGATTAGCTGATGAAGTCAAAAATCTTTATGGTTATAATACTTATACTCAGACAATTGAAGCTGCACTTTTGATGTTAAAAGAAGCTAAGAAAAAAGAAGTTTCTTATCAGGAAAAGGCTATAGAGTTTCAGCAACGGACAAGAAAATTTTTAGGTAAAGAATATAATTCTTATACGGAAGAACAACGCAAGGCGTTTTTTGATGATTTAAGCGGAGGCTTTTAAATGTTTCTTGATGCTTCGGCTATTCTTGCTATTTTGTTAGGTGAGGAAGAAGCACCTATTTTTATCGAAAAGATGGAAAAAGCTCAGCAAAATCATACGTCAGCAATAGCTGTGTGGGAAGCTGTCGCTGGGCTTTGCTTTGAGAAAACACAAGAAGGAAAACCTATTGCACGCTCAACAGTTTTAGAAGCGAAAGCTTTAGTTGATGATTTTCTAGAATTTTACAATATTCAATTTGTCACTATTGAGAGTCACGAATATCAAACTGCTATTCATGCTTATATGAATTTTGGTAAGGGAACAGGCAGCAAAGCACGACTTAATATGGGTGATTGTTTTGCTTATGCTTGTAGCAAAAATTATGAATTACCACTGTTATTTAAAGGAAACGATCTTATTCATACAGATATTGAAAAAATATGATCTGTTACGAGCAAAGGACTTGACTGGTTTATTTACGTAAACATAATTGCACGAATCTTAGTACAACTGGGTGTCTCGGCCTGCTCCAGTCTCTCCTTTGTTGTCACAAACTTAATAAGACAGGAGGCTACACAACAAAAATAGACTGCGAACTTTTTGATAAAGCACAAGAAGATACCGCTAGAAACGTTGCAAACACAACACCAGACAAAGATGATATCCTTGATCCAAATGCTCAACCAGACGCATGTGATGAAAGTGATGATGTCATCCATATGGATGAGGAAGGCACATGAATAAAAGCTACCTTATCTAATGATAATAAAAAGCATATTCCTACCCGAAAAAAGAAATCCAATTTTTATTTTACTATTCCTAAAAATACAGCCAAACACCGTTCAATCTCTAGCATTTCCTTTTCTTTAAGAGAACCAAAAATGGAACTCATTTTATCACACCTTACAGTCATAATCTTATCAATCATTACTTGCGAAGGTTTTTGTAAGCCATTTTTGGTGTTTGGTTGAATCGTAATGCGGAGTAATGGCGCATCAACAAGTGTGCTTGTAATTGGTAAAACCGTCATGCTGGTATGTTCACTAAATTGATTAGCTTGAATGATCAATGCGGGTCTTGGTTTACCAAAATCACCTTGTATCGCTATTGTTATCAGAGAACCACGCATCATTCTGTCCAACCATCAACATCCATTAAAGATTGATCCATAAACAACTGTATAGCTGTATCAACTTTATCGATTTTTGCTACTAAGCGACATTGACGGCGACACTCTTCTGCAAAATTTGGCTGGCGTGTATCTGGTACCCAAATTTGCATTAAGCGCAATCCCGCTTTTCTTTGTGCGTTGCGATGTTTTTGAACACGTTCATTAACATGCATTGTACCCATAATAAAATCTCCTTTTGTTTCATGTAACGTATAACACAGAAAAAAGTTACATGAAACGAGATTTTTAATAAAATGCAATAATTACAATTTTTAAGATATCACTTAACCTCACGTTATGTGGGGCTTTTTTATGGAGAAGCATATGCGAAAAATATCACCAGAAGGACTTGCACTTATCAAACAATGGGAAGGTTTGCGTTTGAACGCCTATAAAGATGCCATTGGTGTGTGGACAATCGGTTATGGACACACCAACGCTGCTGGAGAACCTTTTGTTTATGAAGGCATGACAATCACTGAAAAGAAAGCAGAAAAACTTCTTTGCCGAGACTTAAGACAATTTGAGGACGCCGTTGAACGCGCTGTTATAGTTTCCTTAACAAATGAACAATTCGCGGCATTAGTATCCTTTTGCTATAATGTAGGAACAGCAGCTTTTTGCAATTCTACACTGTTAAAAAAGCTAAACAAAGGTGAATATGAAGCGGTGCCATCCGAATTACAGAAATGGACAAAAGCAGGAGGCAAGCGTTTGAACGGTCTCGTACACCGGCGTGCAGCAGAAGCAGGCTTATGGGCAAAAGGCGCTTATGTTTCTTCTAATTATCAAACAGTAGAAGCACAAGAACCAACAAAAATTTTAAAAGTAGAAGTTCTTGCTCCGATCATAGCTTCTGTTTCAGGACTTGCAGAATTATTAGAAGGGAATGGTCCTGTACAATATGCTTTAGCGACGATTATAGTTTTTGCGTCCTGTCTGGGATTAGTATTTGTTGCTAATTGCGACAGGAACCTAATCCCATTTCTCGTCGTCTTTTATTGAGATCAAACCTAAAAATCCACCATCCTTGATCTGGTTCAGTTTTGATAAGCCATAAACCAGCTCCGTCAGCATATTTGCCTTTAGATAGATTTTTTACAGATAAGACAGATAATCTATCACGCGTTCTTATTCTCCGAACCACCTTTTGAACCACCTTTTGAATTGCGCTTGGAGCACTTTCATCTGGTACCAAGATTATATACAAAAGGCAATTTAATAAATAAAATTAAATAAAAACAAATAGTTATTAAATAGAAAAAAAGATAAACCGCGCTATCAGGTGATATTGTAGAGAGTTCTAAGGGAACAAAAAATTAGTGCAAAAATGGTGCACGCCGTCTGCACCATTTTTCAATAAATTGATTAAACAACAGAGCTCCCTTTGTGAAGCTGTCATAACACTATTAAACAGAATTATAATTCTGCAAAGTTGTAAATCAATTCAAGTATAGTGATTCAGTTTATATTTATCACGTACTGTAGAACATCTTTTATATCAGAAATAGCTTTGAACAATAGTATTCATTTCTAAAAATGAGGGCCTATTGGTTTCGAGGATAACATCACTAGCTTTATACGGTGATCTTTTTATTGCAAAGAATATTTTAATCAAATCCTACTTTAGTATATTGATTATACAAAATCTAATTTTAGTGATATTGTCATAAGTAATCACACAAAATACTTTTGTGTATTGAAAGATGATATCTTTTAAATTTCGTTTGTCCTTAAATTGATAATACAATGTGTTACAACCTTCTCACTTTTTTAAATATAGAGAATCTATATGAGAAGTATTTTTATTTTTTCACAATTTAATAAAAACTTCCTTGTATTTAACTTTATTAAATGAATTTCATATACTTATATCACAAATACATTCAATAATCTTTTCTTTCAAATGAACGAGCATTTTTAATGCTTCTAGATTTATTGTTGTAATTTAAAAGTGCCATAAATTCTACGAACAATAAATAGTTATTTTCAAAAGATTCTTTTGTTCCTAACATTCCTTTAAGTTAATGGAAATTGACTCGATCTTTTCTATTAACTCCTCTGTTTTATGCAGAACGCAATACTAAAAGCTCCCAAAAAACCGATTAACATCATTAATGTAAATTTTATAACATCATTATATACTCAAGCATGCAACGGCTAAACTCTTTAATTTTTTGCAGAAAAGAAATAGTTTCCACAACCCATGCTAATAATTCAGCGTTCCTTAAACGCTTGCTTCTTAGCACCTATATACATTGTGTATACTTTATTAAGTAATAAAAACTACTCTTTAACACGGCAGACATAAACACCCCACAAAAGCCTAATCCTGAATTTATATATTTTTTAAGATTGATAATTTGATCCAAGATTTATATTTACCTTATCAAAGATTTATATTCATAAACTCTTTTTTTATGTAGCGAACAAGATATCCGTTTATTATCTACCACGACTGAATTCTTATCAAACCTCTCCAAAATAACTTCGCCCTTCTTGTTAATAATTGTCCGTTTAGCTTTCGGATTTGATTCTATATATTCATTAAGGCGGTTTACGCTCTGCGTATGTTTGTAAAAAGTGGCTGGAAGATACTTGTCTAGCTCATCATAAGATACAAAAAAATCTGATTTACATAAGACATTGTTAATATTATCTCTGTGTAGTTTTTCTAATTTATCCATTTCACAATAAAGCTTTTTAGCTAGAGCCAAACTAAAAATCCCACATTCAGAAGCACTCCGTTGAATATCCATTTCTACTATAGAAAAATGACAATTAGGTAATTGACTTTCTTCAATAGCCATTTTTACTCTCATTGCTAGTACCACCGGCTTCATATGCTTGAATGATACAGGCTCAAATAATATCAAAGACATCCTCTCATTGATCATTCGATGATCGAGAACTGCAAAATGGATTTCGTTATCTCCTAAGCTAACTATCAATCTAGAAAATTGAATCTTATTATCTATTGTGTTTTTTATTAATATAGGAACATCCTCAGGTGTTGCAGAGAATTTAAGGTTCATTAGTAGATATTTTTCATTTGCTTTCTTTATCAGAGAGGGCATCATTGCTAAATCAAGCTCTCCATAAAGCATGTCATACCAACTACCATGCATCATGTCGTTTTCTAGACGCATAATAGTACTTTTTAATGGTTCAGCATTCCAAAATATAAAATTATACTTTTTTCTAAATCTAGTATTTTCTTTTTTCTGACACACAACATCGCTTTTATTTTTTTTGAACAACAAATTATGTTTAGTAAATCTTTTAGTTTGGGCATATATTAATTTCCATATTGAGAATTATCACTAGATAATGAACCTCATTTATGACTTTACAATGTTATGCTTTAATCTCTTTTTCATTCTAAAAAATGAGGCAATGAAATTGTTTTGTAAAAACTAAGCTGCTTTCTAAAGGAAAATCTGAATTTTCAGAACAATCGCTTAGCTTTTACTAAAGAAAGTCCTACCATTATATCTGTATTGAAAATTAAGCCACATGCTAGAGCGTCTTTGTACTCTCCTTCAGGCTCACCTACCAAAATTAAAATCACATTCAGCCAGGCCATATATCGTGTTTTCAAGCCTGTATGAATTTCTTCTTTTCAGCTAAAAGATTTTTCTTGCGTCAGCTATTTCAAGCAGCAGCGCAAAGCTTTTATATTGCAAACAAAACAAACAATTATTATCCTATACTGTTTGAAAAACAAGAACGCATAAAATCCCTCATACGAGCTATAACTACTAAGGTTTTTAAAAAGTCCGTAATCTTATTCATAAAACCAGCCATTCATAATATCGTGACATATAAAATAGAAAATATGAGAATACCTGTACTCTTAAACAGATTTTATTTGCTTATTCAATATCTCAATAGGCCTTTGATATCTTCAACAGAACAATTATTAACTTGTTTATCACTATAATAAACAGATTGTGTTCGTAAATAAAGCCTATCTTCAAACTCTTCATACTGATGTCTTACCAAGAAAGCCTTGTGTGTTTGTTGCTAGCATTTCAAATGCTGATCCTTATTCAAAAATCAGTATTTTTAGAAATTTGGCAGAGCGTTACCATACTAATAAAAGAATAATTTTCAAAATCTTACTCAAAAATGCTAATCATATTTAAATTATGAAAAGCGATTCCATAGTTTCTTAATACAAGTAAGAAAAGAAAAATGCATTGTACAGTTAACTCTTAGAAAACAAAATACAATGCAAAAATTCCATAGAAATAACATGAAACATTTGTTGTAAAGTATTGGAAATAGATAAGCGTTTTATAAATTGTAGGAACATAAAGACGGCACAAGAGAGAGCTTAAAAACTATCAACATCATAATATTTATAAGGTTTTAGATTATAATACCAGGTATAGCTATATAAATAAATGTAGATTTATGAAGAAGCAAACGCTTATAAATAAACTTAAATACAAACCACTCATCAATGAAGAAATAAAGATTATATAAAATCAAATTATTATTAATTTATTTTGGTTAGTTATCTTGGAACTGATCTGAAGAGAAAGGCAATAGTATAATTTCTCAAAATAAATAAACTAGCTCACCCTCTTCATTTCATCTAAAAATCTTAAAGAATTATTAGTATTGATACAGCTAAAGATATCATTACTGCACGGTTTAAGGAATCAATTCCTAAAAAATTAGGAATCGCTACATCTCATTTTTACAAAAATCTTGATCAGGAATATTAAAACAACTTACTGTTGTAAAAAAATTATATAATACTTCAAAAACTTTAGATTATAGAGTCTATCCTAATCTCATTGTAATTTTTAAATTCTTCTTCAGCTCGTGTACTGATAAAGTTCTATTTTCCAAGCTAATAATTAATTTGTTCAAATGAGCTTTTAAAAATCTTTATAGAATAATCAACAATGTATGTTAAAGAAAGATCTTCCTAAACTAGTTTAAGTAGTTTTCTCGTCATCAGTGCCATTTTGTATAAATTTTCCCTTAACATAATTTAAAGACTACTTTCAAACTATCTTTTAATGCCACCATAACATCATTAAATGGATTCTAATCATGTAAAATTGCAGATTAACATTCCCCTCCACACTTCTAAATTTTTCTGTTTAAATAAAATCAAGAGCGCTATCTGAATCTTTCAAGCTGTCTAACACTCTTTCTTTGAATTCAACAATAAAAGACTAATCATAGCACTTCTCTTCACATCTGAATGAGATAACACCTAACGCTTAGCCCCCCTCCAACTTGAAAGGTCTTAAAAAAACTCCTATAAATGAAATGGAAAAACACATTTTAACAAGCCATAGCTGTCACCTTTAAAGCATTCGCTCTAAGTACTCGTATTTTCTTTTGTATTTCTTTGACTTCCCCAATAGTTTTTATAATTGCCTTTGCTTTACTTTCTGATATGCTAATACTTTTAGCAAGTTCTTCATAGTTCTTATCACTGATTGCCTTACATTCACATGGTGAAAGACGGTGATTAACTTTAATGATAAAATCAGAGATACTTTTATTAAGAAATGAAAGACTCCGTGATTTCAGAGCTTCTTCCCGCATATCTTCTGGCATATCAAGAATGCATTGCACTTCCTTGCTGGGCATTTTTACTACCTGTCCACAACGTTTTTGTCTTTCTTTATACTCCTTTAAGATTTGATTTCTAGAATCTTCTACAATATTTGCATAATTTTTAATTTCATTACTCAGTTTACAAAAACTTTGATTAGTAGCTTTAGTTTTTTTACTTATGAAATACTTTTTGTTATCATAACATGTCATAATCTGTTCAGAAAACACCTCCCCTAAATTCGGATCCATATCAATCATGTTTATTATCTCGTTCAATTGATCCGAACGTCCATAAATAAATCTTGCACAATGCTGGATTTTATCTCGCTGCTCTCGAACAGAACTACATTCTAAAATTTTTCCAATCATTTCATCTTCGCTCAAAGCAGCTAATTTTTCTTCTGGGATAAAAATTTCTTTAAGGTCTTTAGTATCTAAAGCTGTAAAAATGAAATCACTACCAAGTTTGAATGTCCTTAATTGTTCTGGTGTAAGGGAATCTTTATTGGAGAGGATACAAGTATCTCCCACTTCTATTACAATAAAATCTGAAGCAAGGAATTTACCAATCCCCTTATAGGTTTCACCTTCTCTCGCTACTGTAATAAGCTTTTCATCCGAATCAAAGATATTATATTCTTTCGCATTGCTTATGAATTGCTTTAAAATACCGACCTTTTCTGGATTGGAAATATCTTCAAACAAATGTTGCAAAGGCTCCATATATGCGTTTTTTGTAGCCTCAACACTCGTATATGTCATGCGCTTGTTTGTTGTAGCGGAAAAGTCAAGTTTATAGCCTACAGATCTGGCTAGCTTTACAAAAAACAATCTTTGTACGCGTCCATTACCTTCCCTAAAAGGATGAATATAATTGATAGAGCCAAATATTCTTGCTGCATTATGAACAAATTCTTCACGCGATAAGCCTCTAAAATAATTCTTCTCAGCGAGTTTTTGATCGATGAAATCTAAACCTTCCTTAATCTTTGAACCAGATGCAAAACCAAAATCGGAATCAGACTTTGACATGGAGGGCATCACACCCCTTGTACCATCTGAAAATGTAAATGGAACATCACGGGTGCACCCAGCCCATTCCAATGCATGCTGAAATAAACGTTTATGCAAATACTTTAGATAAGAAGAATCAAACCGCTCTGGAGCAGGTTCTTCTAGCACCTTAACAGTTTCTTTTAATGCATCATGCGCCATTCTCTCCTCGAACTTTTGAAGCTCCATGATTCCATATTTATTCTTCAACGTCATACTGCCAGGATAGACATAATTTTCAGGAGAAGGGATGTTAATATTCTCCAACTTTATCATCATTTCACTTTTCTTCATAACAACACCTTGATAATTTAGATCTATACAACACCCCCTCATATATCTTCATCAAATTTTAAATCTTTTAAGATAAGAAAATACACCTTGTCCATTTACAATAAAAGCTCATGATCTATATTCACTAATTTGTAACACAATTGTAATTTTTTATATTGAAGTGTTAAGAATTATAAAATCATCAGTTAATATTTTCATACACTCTGATTTGCTTTTTAATTCGCTTGTATAAAAAGATATATCTTTATACTTTGCACTCTATACTGTACTAATACTAAACACTTGATTGTAGTAAATATTTTCCTAATTTACAAACAAAATGCATAAAACTAAGTGAATTTCCCCAAATTAATAGGTCTTAATCCATAACTTTTTCTTCATTCATATTAGCTAATAATATCTAAGAAATTTTATCATCTCATTAATGATTTATATTCAGTAATCCTTTTTTTGTGTGCTGATGCAGACATATTTTTACCCCTTTTTACCATTGTATGTCTTTCAAATCTCTCAAAAATGGTTTCATTTTTTTTGTTAACGATTTCTTTTTCAGATCCTGGATTTTTTTTCACATATTCCTCAAGACGCTTCAAACCTTGTACGTGTTTATAAAAGTCGATTGGAAGATATATATCTAATAAATCATGAGATAAATAAACATCTCTATCCCACCGATCACCTTTAATATTATCTCTATGCAGTTTTTCTAATTTATCAGATCGAAGATAAAGTTTTTTAGCGAGAGCTAAACTAAAAATTCCACATTCAGACATACTTCGCTGAATGTCCATTTCTACAATAGAACAATAAAAATCAGGCAATTGGAAACCTTCAATGGCTTTTTTTACCTTTGATATTAGTACCAAAGAAACCTCATTATCACATCTTGCGCACTCAAATAATATAAAGGAAAGTTTATTGTTGATAGTTTTATGATCAATTACTACAAAATGGGGCATAACGTCAGTCAGTACATTCACTATAAACCTCGAAGATTGAATCCCATCACCGATTGTTTTTTGCACAGATGCCCTCAAATCTTCAAATGTCGTAACAAGCCTAAGATTCATCTCTGGGTATTTATTGTTTGCCTGCTTTATTAAAGCAGGCATCATTTTAAAATCGATATCTGAATAAATTTCTTCTATCCACTTTCCATTAAAGATATCATTCTCCAAACGAATAATAAGATCTTCTAATGTCTCATTTCCTTCAGCGATTAAGGAGTCATTAGCCTGAGTAATTGGACTTGATGACTGCAACATAACACAAACCTCCATATCAAATAATTGAGTTTTGCACTCAAACTAAAGACATTTCGTATTAAAGTCTCATATGCTGAAAAGTAACAACGACAAAATGTACAGAAACAAAAACGTCATCGTTGATAGAACTGTTCAATGAGCTAATCTAAAATTCAAAATTTACAAGCTACACCAAAATAAAAGGCATTGCTTTTATAGCTAACGTTCATATTATTATTTGCAAATTCCTTTTTACCGAAATCTGAATAATTGTATTCTGCACGTAAAATAAAATTATCAGTTATTGCAAAATCTAAACCACCACCAATGGTATAACCATTCATTATCTTTGAATTGGAAGTTAATAATACAGGGGGCGCCTTTTCTAATGAACTTCTTGTCAATGAATTATTTTTCGATGGCACAAAAAACTTTAAATAAGTACTCTGAAGCTGTGTCACAGAAATACCACCAGCAATATAAGGCATAACACGATCAAAACTAAACCCAATACGCCCGCGTATAGCACTAAGCCATTTTTGTTGTAAGCTTTGTTTTATATCAAAATCTATCTGACTCTTCTTATTATTATCAGCTTTTAAAGAAGCAATACTATCAATAACTTTTGCATCCTTTGCGCCAGACCAATTTATATCGGTATCAAAGCCCAAAACAAAACCATTGTTAATATTAATATTTAAACCTGTATAAAGACCACCTACAACACCTGAGAGCTTAGGTGATGATTGATTTTGAAATATAATGTTACGCTTTACATTATTTGAGTCTATAAAACTCGACGTACTCTGACCTGAAAAAACACCAATTTTCCCACCAAAATAAAAACCTGTCCACGAAAAAGTAGACGACAAAACAACAGGTGAAGCAGTATATGATTGATAAGGAATCACAAAGTCTGTTGCCTGAGCTATAGAAATTGAGAACAATGTAAAAACAGACGCTGTTAAATATTTCATACAAAACTCCGAAAATAAAACTACAGACATATAATGTTACATATTTCTTTCAACAAATCTGCAGCACAAATAACACAATTATAGAAAATAATTAAAATATTGCTGAATTTATAGCTTTCTATAGTTCTATAATAAAGCCATCAGGCATTAATCAATATTATTTATTAATAACATATTGATTTCTAAAAATATAATATAACTACAAAATGTTTTTAAATGCTTGAGATAATTAAACAAAGCATTACCTATGCTTTTAATTATTAGAAATTAGGAGGTTTTTAATTCAAAATAGATATATTCGAACTGCAACTAACCTACTTTTAGAAAAAGCGTTATCTGTCAGATCTTAATTAAAGCAGCAAGCAGTAATTTTATAACTAAGTAAGAATTCAAATTGTTACACAATAAATAATACTTTTCAATAATGACATAAGAGTATTTAGATACTAAATACAATCGATCGTTACATTGCCTTGAATAGATAACTTATGCCAATAACCGAATGAAACGCTGAACAGTTTCATGCATTCCATATTCTAATGCATCAGCAATAAGTCCGTGTCCAATAGAAACTTCATTAATCCAAGGAATCCGATTAACAAGGGCAGGAAGATTAGCAATTGTTAGATCATGGCCTGCATTAATATGTAATTGTAATTCTCTTGCTTTTTGTGCTGCCAAAGCTAATTTATCTAACTCCTGTGTTTGTTTTTCTTCATCATCAAACGCACCACCATAAGGTCCAGTATAAAATTCTACATAATCAGCGCCAATAGCTTTAGCAATATCGAGATCGTCTAAAACTGTATTAGCAAATAATGACACACGAATATTTTTTGCTTTTAAGCGCTGAATAACAGGCGCTAAAAATTCTGCACTGCTAGCAAAATCCCAACCGTGATCGGAAGTGGACTGATCTGGAGTGTCAGGAACAAGAGTAATTTGATCAGCATATTTTTCTGCTAAATCTAAAAATGTATCACTTGGATAACCTTCAATATTAAATTCAGCATTAGGAAAAGCATTATTCATTAAAAAACGTATTTTTGGTAAATCAACAAAACGGATATGTCTTTCATCCGGACGTGGATGGACCGTCAAGCCTGCTGCGCCAGCAGAAAGCGCTATATATCCAATGTTTTCAATGCTTGGCCATGGAAGATTACGCCTATTGCGCAAAACAGCAACAGCATTAAGATTAACTGAAAGTTTTATTGCCACACACTATCCCACTTCTATAATACTCTGATGTTAAGAAGAAACATATCTAAACATAATATCAAACAATAAAATATCTTGTGCTATCGAACAATTGTTAAGCGCTCTGCTGCCCGTGTAATTCCTGTATAAAGCCATCGTGCGTACATATCACGAAATGCAAAACTTTCATCAAACAAAACCACATTATCCCATTGAGATCCCTGAGCTTTATGGACTGTCAAAGCATATCCATAATCAAAATCATCATATCGTTTTTTTAATTGCCATGAAATCTGATTATCAGGATTCTCAAAGATTGCTTTTAAAAGCTTAACTTTTGCTACCCCACGTTCACTATCTTCCGGCTTAATAATAAGATTTATACCTGGTTTAACAGTTTCTTTCTGTGAAGTCATAACTTTCCATAAAGAACCATTCAATAAACCTTTAGTAGGATCATTTCGTAAGCATACAAGTTTATCTCCAGCCTGTGGATAATCCGTTGTAAATCCCTTTAATTCACGTAAACGTTTATTATAAAGATAACGCGTTCGATTAATACCTACTAAAAGTTGATCAGCTTCCAGTACTAATTGTTGGTTAACCTCTTTACGAGTAACAACACGTGCTAAACCATAATCTCCATAAGAAATATCACGTCCCTCACGCACATCCATAGCTAAACGAATAATCGGATTATCACGTGCTTGTCTATGAATTTCTGATAACAGAAAATCTGGCGTGCTTTCAGAAAAAAAACCTCCTCCCGATATGGGAGGTAACTGACCAGGATCACCAAGAACCAGAATTGGTGTTCGAAAACTCATTAAATCACGCGCTAATTGCTCATCAACCATTGAGCATTCATCAACAATAACAAGTTTAGCTTGTGCAACTGGACTTTGTCGATTCAATGCGAATGTTGGTGTAAGGGATGTTTTACCTGTTATTTCATCAGATACTTCTTCTTCACCGCGAGGGCAATAAATTAATGAATGAATAGTGCGAGCATTACTAGCCCCCTTAGAACGTAAAACTTGGGCTGCCTTACCTGTAAAGGCAGTAAATTGAACAGGACCATCAACTGTTTCAGCAAAATAACGAGCAAGTGTTGTTTTTCCAGTTCCTGCATAACCAAAAAGCCGAAAAATAGGTGATTTCCCATTTTTCAACCACGCGGCTACAGTCTTTAATGCATTATCCTGTTCTGATGAAAACTGCATAACCTATAAAATGAGATTCGTACAAAAAGTGCAAGCACTCTAAAAATTGACATTACTGTAAGTAAAAAAATTTTATACGTATAATATTTGCTAAGCTAAAATCTATTATTGTTACACCTGTATGCATATTTGAAATCATTTCTAAATAAAGCAACTAAAATAAAATATTTTAAATCTTAATTGTCACGATTTTCTTTCTTCATATGATTATCTTCAAAAGAAATTTCATCTAAAATACCCTCTTCTCTTTAAGCTATCTTCAAACTTTTAATATTTTTATGCAGCGATAATTTTCCATTCTTCATTTAATTGGTTACGAAACCAAGTCATTTGCCTTTTTGCATATCTCCTAGTTTTTGTCTTTGCTGTCTCAATAGCATTCTCAAAACTTAAATGTCCATCTAAATAAGCTATAAATTCAGGTAAACCAATCGCTTTCATCGCTGGTAATAAAGGAGAAAGCATAAGTTGCTTTATAATAAGAACCTCTTCTAAAACTCCTTGTTCAACCATACGATCCAATCTCTTATTGATGTTTTCATAGAGCTGTTGACGCGGTGGAATAAGAAGAATCTTTTCTGAACAATCCTTTGCAATCAAAGATGTTGTTTCTTGTTTTTGCCACCAACTAAGTGCTTTACCTGTCACATCATAAACTTCCAAAGCGCGTATAATGCGTTGACCATCTTGCGCACAAATACGCTTAGAGAGCTCAGCATCAACTTGTAATAACTGACGATATAGATTCTCAACCCCCTCTTCTTGAAGTCGACGACGCCACTTTTGTTGACAGACATCTGGAATATCCGGAATTTCTGAAATTCCTTCCAAAAGAGCACGAAAATAAAGACCTGTTCCACCAACAAAAATAAGTGACTTCGATGTCATTACATTTAAAAGCTTTTCTACATCACGCAACCATTGCCCTACAGAATAACTAACAGAAGGACTTACATAACCATAAAGGTAATGAGGAGAAATTATAATATCATCTTCTGTTGGTCGTGCTGTCAAAATATTCAAAGTATTATAAATTTGCATTGAATCAGCGTTAATAATGACAGCATTTTTTTCTTGAGCTATTTTTAACGCAAGTTTTGACTTACCGCTTGCAGTTGGACCCGCTATCAATGTGATTGTCCTTTGTGTCATGAAAAGCAATGCCTTCATCTTTTTCTGCAAATGTTTCTGTTAATGAGCAATAACAGACAAAAATACTACAGCATTAATCCATTTGGATTAATACAACCCGCAATTCTCCATCTGGACGAGCAATAACAAATAAAGCATTTTTACGCCCAGCTTCACGTAATTTACGAAGACGTTTTTTGGCATCTTCAATTGTTGTGATCGTACTTTGATTAATATCAACAACTACCTCACCAACACGAAGACGTTTTTTATCAGCTACACTATTTTGTGCAACGGATGTTATAATTAATCCATTAAGCTTATCTGAAATTGAGTAACGTTGCCGCAAATCAGCTGTCAATTCTGATAACGTCATTCCCATATGTTGCATTATCATCTTTTTGGGTACATTATCATTTTCTTTATCATCAAACTTTTCTATTATATTTTCATCCAAATCTGTTTCAACCAAACGACCAAGTTTAACTTTTACTGTTTTCTCTTGTCCATTACGCAAAACTGTAACGTTGACTACTTGCCCTTCTGAGCCTTCTGCTATTAAACGCGGTAAATCATGCATATTTTTAATTTTTGTCTTTCCAAAGCAAAGAATAATATCACCAATATGCAGCTGACTATTATCAACTTCCGCATTTTCTATTTTGCCTACAACTAATGCTCCAATAGCCTTATCGAGTTTTAAATTTTTTGCAATATCATCTGTAATCGGTTGAATTCGGATAGCTAACCAGCCACGTTTTACTTCTCCAAAATTACGTAACTGATTTATAACAGAAAGAGCCATATCAGAAGGTATGGCAAAACCAATACCTATCGATCCAGAAGCAATTGCTGTATTAATGCCAATCACCTGACCACTTCTATCAAATAATGGGCCTCCAGAATTACCTCGATTAATCGCTGCATCTGTTTGAATAAAATTATCATAAGGACCAGCATTAAGATCACGATTACGTGCAGAAATAATTCCAACCGTTACACTACTACCAAAACCAAGAGGATTGCCTATAGCCATAACCCAATCACCAATACGTGCGTTTTCTGATCTACCAAAACGTACAGCTGTTAATTTTTTTCCTTTTGGATCGACCTGAAGCAAAGCCAAATCTGTTTTGCTATCTTTCCCAAGCAATTTTGCCTTTAACTTTGTACCATCAACAAAATTAACCTCAATATAATCAGCATCAGCGATAACATGATAATTTGTAACAATGAGCCCTTTTTGTGCATCAATTACAAAACCTGACCCTAGAGAACGCACTTTTTGAAATTGGCTATCTTTCTTATCATCTCCAGGTGTAAAAAAATCATCAAAATATTCTTGTAATAATGAATCTTTTGGAACGATTGGCAAAGAAGTATCTTCATCCTGCTCAGTTCCATCAACTGTTTGCACTGTAGAAATATTCACTACAGTATCTAAAAGCGTTGTAACTAAATCAGGCACTGATAATGGTGCATCTTGTTGCAAAACAACACTAGACCAACTTATTGATCCCGATAAACACAAAACTACAGAAATAGTAGTAGCTACCGTAGAAAAACACTTAAGAAACATATTTTTACCTATAATACACATTTATATGAAATTAACATGCATTCTACAATATCATACCACTTTCATCATCAAAGAAAGAATCCACGGATCAAGTTTTTCATAAAATGATAAATCTTATGATAACGTTACTATTTATCAATCACCATCTTATTATCCAAGACCTCTACAGGTGCAAATATTTTATTTGCTTGTGGTGGATTACGGAAATAAAAAAAGAAGTCCTCTTGTGGCGAAATTACCATCGAAGTGTTCTCTAAATTCCTGTACTGTTCCATTGCTAACCAAAAATCGTAAAATGATGGATTAACTCTTCGTGCATTCAATAAAAGACGAATACTCTCAGCCTGCCCTTCACCACGGGTAATTTCAGCATCACGTTTCGCTGCTGCTACGATTTCTTCATATTTACGATTAGCTTCTGCAATAATTCGATCCCGTTCTTGCTGACCACGAGCACGAATATCTTCTGCCGCAGCTTCACGTTCAGCTGCCATTTGTCGATACACATCCTCTGAAACAGCATCAGTTAAATCAGTTTTACGAATCCGCACATCAACAATAGTAATCCCTAAAGATCCTGCATCTACAGAAAATTGGCGCTGTACTTCAGCCATCATCGCTCCACGTTCATCCGATAAAGCCGCTTTAAATTCTCGCTTACCATAAACAGCACGCAAAGCATCAATAAAACGCGGTGCAAGATTTTCACGCGCAGCAATCTGTGGACGACCAGATGCAATACGTTGTAAAAATAGTTTCGGATTCGTAATCCGGTAAATAAAAAACGCATCCACTTCATAATATGCACCACCACGAACCTGAACAGATTGTGTAGGTAAATCATAACGCAACAATCGATTATCAATAATAACAGTATGATCAAAAAAAGGAACCTTAAAATAAATACCAGGTTTAGGTTCTACATTAACAATTTGTCCAAAGCGCTTAATAGCTATCTGTTGACGAGGATAAACAATAAAAACAGACATCCATAAGGCTATAAAAACAAATATGACAGTTCCTAAAATAAAAAAGAAACGAGATTGCTGCATAATTAGTATCCCTCAGAAGCGTTAGAATCCGATAGTCTTACAGAACGCTTTGACTTTGTTATTGTTTTATTTGATGAACTGCCGAGCAATTCGTTTAAAGGTAAATAAGATACCGTCGGAGAAGCTGTTTGATCCAAAACTATCTTTCTTGGAGAAGAAAAAATACGTCCCATCGTCTCCATATAAAGACGATAGCGAGCAGCCTCTGGTGCAATCGCAGCTTCACGCGCTATAGCTTGAAAACGTTCAGAACGTCCTATTGCTTCTTCAATCATCTGCGCTTTTTCACCTTTTGCAACTTCCCGTGTGCGTGCAGCTTCACCATTAGCTAAACCCATCTTAGTAAAATGTACACGATTACCCTCTTCAATCATTCGTCCTCGTTCCTGCTCTGCCTGTTGAACAGAATTAAAAGCAGCAGCAACTTTAGTAGGAGGCGCAGCTTCACTAATTGACACACGATTTATTTCAACACCAAGTTGATATTTATCTGCAGTCAATTGGATAATTTTTTTGACATCATCAGCAACTTCTTCTTTTTTATCACGCAAAACATCATCAACTGGCCGCGAACCAATCACCTCACGCATTGCACTTTCAGCAACTTGACGAACTGTACCTTCTTGGTCATTCACGTTAAACAAAAACTGACTGGGATTTGAAATGCGATAATAAACAGAAAAATTAACATTAACAATATTTTGATCACTTGAAAGCATCAAACCTTCACTTTGTTGCAATTGACCAGACTGACCACCAATAGCAATAGTTTTTTCTGTTAAAGGAACTTTCATATAAGTTTCAATTGGCCAAAAATGAAAATGTAGACCATCACTGATAATGCCTTCTTTAGGAACGCCAAAACGCAATTCCACAGCTTGTTCATTTTGTTGAACGATATACATAGATTGAAAACACCAAAAAAATAAAACAAGCAGAAATAATATAATAAAAACACCACCGCCACCAAACTGTTTGATCTGATCCTGCCCCTTACGAAAAATATCATCAATATTAGGGCCATTACTACCACCAGAACCAAAAGGTTTCTTAGGCGATAATTTTTTATCTCCATCGGATTTATTTCTACCGCCACTCCATGGGCTACTACCATTTTGATTTGTCCAGGGCATTATCACCTCATTTAGATTAATGTTATTAATCAAATCTTAATAATTTACAAAACTTGATCTCTGATTTCAGTTTAAAGCGCTTATTATTTTCTCACAATGTAAATAATAAATGCTTTCAATATCTCAAACGATCATTTCCGTTCATAAATCACAAAACGTGTTGGATAATCATCTTTCTCACCTTCTGGAATATATTGTGTTTTAATCATAGTCCACTTCTCTTTATCAAAAACAGGAAAAAAACTATCGCCCTCAATAAAAGCTAGGATCTCAGTAAGAAATATTTTATCAGCTATTTGTAATCCTTGTTGAAAAATTTCACCACCCCCAATAATAAAAAATGCATCTGCACCACTTTGAAAAGCAACCTGTTCTGCAATATGACAAGCCTGAGATAAAGAATGAGCAATAACAGCACCTTTAGGCATTAACATACGATTGCGAGTAATAACAATATTCGTACGACCCGGTAAAGGGCGTCCAAGAGAATCCCAAGTTTTTCTTCCCATAACAATAGGCTTATTTAAAGTTAAAGTTTTAAAACGTTGCAAATCTGTTGATAAATGCCAAGGCATCGCACCCGCACAACCTATAACATTATTTTGTGAAACAGCTGCAATCAAACAAATTGAAAGAGTCATACCGCCACCGGTGCTTTGATATGTGGAAAAGCTTCATAATTAAGCAACTCAAAGTCCTTAAACTTAAAAGAGAAAAGATTTTTTACTTCTGGATTAATAAGCATCGTTGGTAACGCTTTCGGTGTACGAGATAATTGCTGTTTTGCCTGTTCAAAATGATTCAAATAAAGATGAGCATCACCAATAGTATGAATGAAATCTCCTACTTGTAAATGGTTTATTTGAGCAATCATCATTGTCAACAATGCATAAGAGGCAATATTAAATGGAACACCCAAAAAAACATCTGCTGAACGCTGATACAGTTGACAAGATAATCTACCAGCAGCAACATAAAATTGAAACAAACAATGACAGGGAGGTAAAGCCATTTCCTCTATCGCTGCAGGATTCCATGCAGATACAACTAAACGACGTGAATAAGGATCCTTTTTAATCATAGCTAAAAGATTTTTTATTTGATCAATATGACGCCCATCCGATGTAGGCCAAGAGCGCCACTGATAACCGTAAATAGGACCAAGATCCCCCTTTTTGTCAGCCCATTCATCCCAAATAGATACGCCATGCTCTTTTAACCATGTAATATTTGTATCACCTTTAAGAAACCATAAAAGCTCGTAGATAATTGAACGCAAATGCAGTTTTTTTGTTGTCAACAGTGGAAACCCATCCTGTAAATTAAATCGCATTTGATATCCAAAAACCGACCTTGTCCCAACACCAGTCCGATCGAAACGATCAATACCATTGTTTAAAACATGAAATAAGAGATCAAGATATGCTTTCATATTAATGTTTATGCCCGATTCTGCATACTGTTAAAACAGAAACTTTAAAACTCACAAAAATACAATGTAATGCGCCTTAAAATGATCTGTTTACAAGAAATTACCATTATACGATTGAATTTTGATGATTCAAATTGTAAAAAGCAAATTGTAAGTAACTTAATTAAAGAGGGACGGTCTCCATGGAGAATGAAGAAACTTTAGCACTATATGATGCGAAAAAACGTATTCGGTCTATCATATCTAGTGCCTCAGGTAATTTAGTAGAGTGGTATGACTTTTATGTTTATTCATTTACTTCAATTTATTTTGCATCGCAATTTTTCCCTTCAGACGGCAACGTTATACTCCAGCTTTTTAAAGCTGCTATAGTTTTTTCTATTGGTTTTCTTATGCGCCCAATCGGTGGATGGCTCTTTGGATTCATTGCTGATCGTTATGGACGTAAACGATCAATGCTTATTTCTGTTTTTATGATGTGTAGCGGTTCATTCCTAATTGCCATACTTCCTACCTATGAAACTATTGGAGCCTCAGCAGCAGTTCTTTTACTTTTACTCCGAATGCTTCAAGGACTTTCTGTTGGCGGTGAGTACGGAACAACAGCAACTTATATGAGCGAAATTGCTCTTAAAAACCGACGAGGATTTTTTAGCTCTTTTCAGTATACTACACTGATTGGTGGTCAACTTCTTGCCAGCCTTGTTATATTTATTTTAGCCCTTTATCTTACAGAGGAACAACTAAAAGCATGGGGTTGGCGTATTCCTTTTGCTATTGGTGGATTAGGAGCCATTGTTGCAATCTATCTCCGTCGTTCACTTCATGAAACAACAACTAAAGAGAATCGTTCTAAAGAAAAAGCTGGTAGTATTAGAGAACTTTGGCGTAACCATCGGAAAGCCTTTTTTCTAGTGATTGGTTTCACAGCAGGAGGATCACTAACATTTTATACCTATACAACTTATATGCAAAAATATCTCATTACAACTACTGGCTTTGATAAGCATACAGCTACAACTATAATGACTATTGCACTTTTTGTTTTTATGTTACTTCAACCAGCATTTGGTGCTTTAGCTGATAAAATTGGAACAAAAACTTCACTTATTATTTGGAGTGTCTTATCTGTCATCTTCACAATTCCTGGACTTTATATGATTGGCAATACTAACAATTCATGGGTTGCATTATCAATCCTTATTGGAATGTTATGCATTATCAGTTTTTATACATCCATTTCTGGTATCGTTAAAGCAGAAATGTTCCCATCTTCAATACGAGCAATGGGTGTTGGTTTATCTTATGCTATTGCCAATGCCTTATTTGGTGGATCAGCCGAATCTGTAGCGCTTTTATTAAAAGATATTGGATATGAATTTATCTTTTATCTTTATGTAACTGGCATGATGACTGTTGCATTCATAGCAGTTCTTTTAATGCCTGACGCTCGAAAAAGTGGATATCTCCAAGGTGATGATATTCACTAAATATTCTTATAGTAAATAAAAAAGTCTAAAGAAATTTAGACTTTTTTGAAAATTATGATACAAATTTAGTTTCAAATATTTAAATTTTATCAAGCGCATTAACTTGCTTGGCAAGCAAATAATAAAAAGTAACACGATTTTTTTTGCGGTTTCCTGACATCATTTCAGCAACTTTTGCGACAGCTTTTTGTGCATTTTCCTTATCAACATCCAATACATCTTGCGCCCATTTTACAACACGCTCTAACTCTTTTTGATCTGATGTAGAAACTAACGATGCATCTTGATGTCTCATTACCAAAGTTAAACGACGTCTAAGTCGTTCTATTACAGCTTCATCAGGATTTACATCATATAATTTAATATTTTCTAGATCATTCACCATTTTGCAATCCCTCTCATAATCAGTAACTATACACAACCACATTATATTTTTATCTCAATAATTAGGGATTTAAAATATTAACAATCCCCCTTTTCTAAAAACTGTTATTCGTTTATATTTAAAAAGCTGTCTTTTCAGCTATGGTAATAAATGGACAATGAAATAAACCAATTGGACCCGGGGGCGGTACCCGGCGCCTCCACCAAAATACAATAAAATAAAGATTATATTTTTATGGGGGCGAAACAGGATCGACAAGGGTGTAAAGATTGCTCTTTTACTCGGCATTGTACCACCGTTATCGGACTAAATGAGTAGTTGCAAATGACAACTATGCGGGAGCACGTCTCATCGCTGCTTAAGCGATGCGAAAGCTTCAAACTAAGTCTTAAACCGTCGCAGGTCTAAGCGGGGTTCGAAGGCACCTGGCAACAGAAGCCTTCACTTTTAGACCTATTTATTTTTGAGCTGTCAGAAAGTATTTAAAATAAATTCGTGTTTTTCTTGATTAATTAGGTGCATAGTAAGTAAAATGTTGCTAGCTTAAAAAAACATGTTATTGCACTGTATTATTCATATTTAATCACTACCTAAATTTAGGAGGAATAAACTTCGATGGTTCAAGATCAGATCCGTTACGACATTCTCGTTCAGGATGCACTTCGCGGAGTCATCCGAAAAGTTTTATTGGAAGTAGCTAAAGCAGGACTTCCAGGTAATCATCATTTTTTTATCACTTTCTTAACAAACGCACCAGGAATCAAAATTTCTCCTAGACTTCAAAAACGCTATCCTGATCAAATGACCATCGTACTGCAGCACCAATTTAGAGATCTCAGTGTATCAGAAACTGCTTTTGAAGTAACACTTTCCTTTGGAGAAATTACTGAAAAACTGGTTATTCCTTTTAATTCTATCCAAGTCTTCTATGATCCTATAGCAGCTTTTGAAACAGCATTTGATCTTCCCCCTAGCCTTATTTCAGGAGAGAACCAAAATCCAGAAACTGCTTCGTGTTCTCCTTTTACTCCTTCAGATAAACAAAAAAAGGAAAATATATCTACAAAAATATCAAATCTTAAAACGGAAAAAGAGCCATCAAATAATGATTCTAAGCAAAGTGCTGATATTGTTTCTTTGGACTCCTTCCGAAAAAAATAAATGAATGACTCTATGGTTACAATAATTAATCTTCGTCAATTTCGAAAACAGAAAAAACGTACAAAACTAGCTATTCATGCAGAAGAAAATCGCTACCGTTTTGGACGAACAAAGCTTGAAAAACTTTTTGATAAAAAAGAAAGTCTAAAAGCCCAAAAATTTCTTGATCAAAATCATCTCTCTAGCGATTAATGAAAACAGAGAAGAATGATACTATTCATTAATCAAAAGCTTTTTTCTCCAAGAAATCTTTTTTGATTTCCTCGCAAAATATGATTTTTCTATAATTTCAATGTAAACTTATACTAAGATAAAGCCTTATTTTTCTTTATGTTGTGACTTTTTATGTATCCATTATAATTGAAAATAAGCTTGTAACTTCATTTCGTATATATATCTTTGGTAGCTTCTTATCATAGCACTATGTCTTTATCTCCTCCTGTGATCTCTATATTTTTATTTAAATAAATGTGTCGTGTTTTTTAAGAAAATAATTTTTATCTGGCGTTCAAATCAAAAAAATACTAGATAAAGTTATAATGAATGACTTTTCCGATCATATAACGTCTCTTAAAAATGACGTATCTCCTCATAAGCCTGAAAATAATTCTAGGTTAATGACGCATATATCAGAAAGAAAAAACACGCAATATAAGCCTAACTATTTAGAAAAGCTGAATCCAGAACAAAAACAAGCTGTCATCAATACAGAAGGACCCGTTTTAGTTCTTGCGGGTGCAGGTACTGGAAAAACCCGTGTTCTTACTACTCGCATTTCTCATATTTTGCATCTCGGACTTGCACACCCTAAACAAATATTAGCTGTTACTTTTACCAATAAAGCTGCACATGAAATGAAAACACGTATCGGTGAGCTTGTTGGTGAAACTGTCGAAAATATGCCTTGGCTTGGAACATTTCATTCGACTGGAGCAAAGATTCTACGTCGTCATGCAGAACTTGTTGGCTTAAAAAGCAATTTTACCATTCTTGATCGTGACGATGTTATTCGTCTTTTAAAACAACTCATTCAAGCTGAAGGATTGGATGATAAACGTTGGCCAGCACGTAACCTAGCAATGATGATTGATTCTTGGAAAAACCAAGGACTTTTGCCTAATTCTATTTCAGAGGGTGATGCTTATTCTTTTGGAAATGGAATAGGACGAAAACTTTATCGTAATTATCAGGATCGACTTAAAAATCTTAATGCCTGTGATTTTGGCGATCTTTTGCTGCACTCTATTTCCATCTTTCAAAATAACCCAGACATTCTTCGCGAATATCATAATAAATTTCGCTATATTCTTGTAGATGAATATCAAGATACAAATATAGCACAATATCTCTGGCTCCGTCTTTTGGCTCAACGCCATGAAAAACAGATTAATCTTTGTTGTGTAGGAGATGATGATCAATCTATCTACGGGTGGCGTGGAGCAAAAGTTGATAATATATTGCGCTTTGAACAAGATTTCTCTCCTGCAAAAATTATCCGTTTAGAACGCAATTATCGCTCTACATCACATATTTTAAAAACTGCTTCTCATCTTATTTCTCATAATCAAAATAGACTTGGAAAAACGCTTTTTTCTGACCAAATAAATAGCGACGATGAAAAAGTAAAAATTCATGCCGCATGGGATTCAGCAGAAGAAGCTCGTGCTATTGGAGAAGAAATTGAACAAGCACAACGGGCGGGTCATTCCTTAAATCATATAGCTATATTGGTGCGAGCATCATTCCAAATGCGTGAATTTGAAGATCGCTTTGTCACACTTGGTCTCAATTATCGCGTTATTGGTGGTCCGCGCTTTTATGAACGAATGGAAATACGTGATGCCTTGGCTTACTTACGTGTTGTTGTTCAACCAGCTGATGATCTAGCTTTTGAGCGTATTATCAATATACCCAAACGCGGCCTAGGAAATGCAACACTTCGTCATCTTTATAATAGTGCACGTGCGCGCTCTATTCCCCTCTTTGTCGCCGCAGCTGAAATAATTACAACAGATGAGCTAAAGCCTAAAATACGCAATGCTTTACGAGATGTTGTAGAAAACTTCTACCGCTGGCAAAGCATGTTACAACACACACCACATACAGAGCTTGCCGAAACAATTCTTGATGATTCAGGCTATACCGCAATGTGGCAAGAAGATCGTTCACCAGAAGCACCAACACGACTAGAAAATCTTAAAGAAATGATCCGTTCTATGGAACAATTTGAAAATCTTCGTAGTTTTTTAGAGCATGTTTCACTAGTAATGGATTCTGAAAGCAATGAAAACATGAATGCAGTTAATATCATGACTCTTCATTCTGCTAAAGGTCTTGAATTTGAAACTGTCTTTCTTCCTGGTTGGGAAGAAGGTCTTTTTCCGCATCAACGCTCATTAGATGAAGGTGGTCATTCAGGATTAGAAGAAGAACGTCGCCTTGCTTATGTAGGAATAACAAGAGCAAAAAAACACTTACATATATGGTGTGTATCCAATCGAAGAATTCATGGACTTTGGCAATCTACAATCCCTTCTCGTTTCCTCAATGAATTACCAGAAGAGCATATAAAAATAACAGAAATTGAAACATCTTATGGTAATTATAACCAAACACACTTTAAAAAGCAAAATCCTTTTCGTAATAATTATTCAACACCAGGCTGGCAGCATGCTCAAAAAAATCAAACAAAAACAACGCATAATAATTGGAGAAAACAATCGGCTGCTCATGTTGAAAAAATTTGTTATGGTGATATCGATTTAAACTTTGGAATTAAACAACTCCGCCAACAAAAAAACATTGAAGGAACTATCATTGCAAAATCAGTCTCTAATAAATCCTCAGCTTTCTCTATAAATGATCGGATTTTTCATATAAAATTTGGTTATGGTCAAATTAAAGCAATAGATGGCAGCAAATTAACTATCTTCTTCGATAAAACCGGAGAAAAACGTGTTCTTGATAATTTTGTAATAAAAGCTTAGTGTGGTGTAATATAAGTTATCTTTCCAAATAGAAGCTCAACTTTATAGAAGCTCAACTTTCAATCACTTAATTGTATTTTAGTTATAAATCGTTGATTTATAAAGATAATCCGTTACTTTGGTTAAAACAGAACAATACCATGCATCCTCTGCTCATTGTTTAAACAGATAATCTCTGTTCTATGCTAAGAAAAAATTTTCGACTTAATTTTTTACTGATTTTTAGCATAAAAAACCATAAAATTTCATGCTATCTTACAAAAGTGTGACTTCTATTTGTACAATGAACAACACCTTAAATTACAACTCTATGTAAACTATAACATTTTTAACAGTTTTAATATTACTACAAGCTTAGAGAACGCCATCTAGATTTAGGTTTACGAATTTTAATATTGTTGCGAATTTTCTTTTTGTTAATTTGATCATTGTTACAAATTTCTATGTCACCAAAAATCTCAACATCACCACACATTTCAACATTCCCGCGAACTTGTATTTTATCACCAACTTTGGCATTATCATAAATTTTTGCATTTTCGTAAATCACAGAATTGTCCATAATCTGAGCTTTACCATAAACATATGCATTACCACTAACTATCGAACGACCAGAAATCTTAGCGTCTTCAAAAATTTTAGCAGTACCATAAACCTTCGCAGCTTCAAAAACTTTAGCATTACCAAAAATCTGAGCACAATGGTAAATCTTAGCATTACCAAAAATCATAGCGTTACCAAAAATCTCAATATTACCTATAATCAAAGTATCATCATAAACCTCAGCATTTCCATAAACTTGCGTATCCTCACAAATCCTCGCGTTTCCGTACACTTTAGCACTATCATAAACCTTAGCGTTATTTTTAACTATAGCTTTATCATAAACTGCAGCATTACCAAAAATCACGACATTATTACAAAGATGAGCATCACCATAAATCTCAGCATTACCAGAAACTTGAACATTATCAATAATGAAGGCCTTACCATGAATCCTAGCGTTTTCGAAAATCTTAGCATAATATAAAATCCGAGCTTTTTCATAAACTTTGGCATTATGCCAAATCTTAGAACCACAAATCTCAGCATCCCCATAAACCATTGCACTATCACAAATCTCAGCTTGACTCATAACTATAGCATTATCAAAAATCCTAGCATTACCAAAAACTTTACAATCTTCAACTAAAGCATTATCATAAACCTTAGCATTATCATAAACCTCAGCATCACCATAAGTTACGGTATTACCATAAACCTCGGCATTACCATAAACCTCGGCATTACCATAAACCTTAGCAGCACCATAAACCTTAGCAGCATCATAAACCTCAGATGCACCAGAAATGCTAGCCTTACCAGAAACCTTGGCCTTACCAGAAACCTTGGCATAACTATAAACTGCAGCATTATCAGAAATTATGGCATCACCAGAAACGGTAGCATAATCACAAACTGTAGCATTATCAGAAATTATGGCATCACCAGAAACGGTAGCATAATCACAAACTGTAGCATTATCAGAAATTATGGCATCACCAGAAACGTGAGCTTTGTGGTAAACTTGAGCAAAGTCACCAACCCAACAATTGCCTTCATGAGATAGATTGCATTCATCTTCAATAAATCCCCCTAGATCACCTGCCTTTATATCTCCAAAATCCCTAAGGGCTCTAATGCGATAAAGTTGAATAAAACCGTATGATACCTCCTCGTCTGTAAGTTCATACTTCTTGAGTTTATCATAGGATTTAATCTGATTTTCTTCAGATACTTGAGCGTTAGCAGTAGCAACCCGAAGTTTCCCTTCATCTGACAAACTCTCAGTCTTTCCAATCAAATCATCAAAATCATTTGAACTGATATGTTTAGAACGTTTAACAGCTTTAGTATGATTCAACTTATTGTCAACTATTGTGCTTCCATCTACAGATTCATATTTTTTAGACATCAAGAAACTCTCTTAATTTAATCTCTAAACTAAAAATTTTACTCTTATACATCCCGCTTTTCTACAATTTTTTGCCAAAAGTGTCAAAATGTTCTTTACGCAGCACAAATTATTTATATTTCTTGTTAGTGTTTTCACCTATAACGCGTTTTAAAATAAGCCTTTAGGTGAGAATTTTCGCTCACTGCTTCTAATGGCAAAGTAGTCACTGAAGTCTACATCCGAAACAAAACTGCAGTAATTTTCTTTGGCTACTTTAACGTGCGAAAAGTTACGTACTGTTATTGAAGATACAGGAGGGTCTTTCGTTAGACTAAGGGATCCTGTTATCTTACCACGTGCCATTAAAAATACTACAGAGCTCAATGGTTCACGCAGAGCACATTTATGTGATGGTATAGCTCTTACTCGTTTTTTGTCCTGGCTCGATAGACAAATACCAGGTACAATTGATGAAATTTCAGCTGCTAAAAAATTAGAAAAATTTCGTATTATAACAACACAAGAAATGGGAATGAAACTCGAAGATCTTTCCTTTGATACGATTTCAGCAGCAGGTAAAAATGGTGCAATTATTCATTATCGTGTAACCACTCAGACAAATAAACGACTGAATGCAGGTGAACTTTATCTTGTTGATTCAGGTGGACAATATCGAGAGGGCACAACAGATGTGACTCGTACGGTAGCGATTGGAAACATTGGAGAAGAAGAAAAGCGCTGTTTTACCCTTGTTCTCAAAGGCATGATTGCTCTTTCAAGTGCAAGATTTCCGAAAGGGACACGCGGACAAGATATTGATGTTTTAGCACGTAATGCTTTATGGAAAGCTGGTTTTGATTATGCACATGGCACTGGCCATGGAGTTGGTTCTTACCTCTCTGTTCATGAAGGACCACAAAATCTCTCACGCTATGGAAGCCAAGAACTTATTCCCGGTATGATTATCTCTAACGAACCTGGATATTACCGTGAAAAAGCTTTTGGTATTCGTATTGAAAATTTGATGATTGTCAAACCAGCACAAAAAATTACTAATGGCGATATAGATATGCTATCATTTGAAACGCTCACATATTGTCCTATTGATCGACAATTAATTCTGATAGAGCTTTTAACGACACAAGAGAAACAATGGCTTAACGACTATCATGCCTGTGTTTATCAAGTTAATGCACCCTACCTTGATAAAGAAGATAAAAAATGGCTGAAAAAAGCTACAATGCCTCTTTGAGAGTAAAGACACCTTTAAATTAAATATCTAATCTAAAGAAATCTTCAAAAAACTCATTTTCATTCTATAAATAGAGTGCAAAATAAAATACTCTCATTCCTAGAAATCAGAGCTAAAGCTTTATCAACCAAATTTTCTAGGACTTAAGCAAAACTGACAAATATAAAACCAATCCTTGCTTTTAAAATTGATAACGCAAGCTACCCGAAACACTAATTCCAGAAAAGCCAGCTTTGGTTAATTTATGTTGGTATAGCAAATCACCATGAAGTGCTATAGCATTAGACAATTGGGCATGAACACCCGCACCTGTTTCAACTGTAGAACCGAATGCACCTAACTGAAATGCATCTTTAAAATGCACTATCCGCTTCTTTTCATAACTATGCGCAACATGAAGTTTACTATAAAAGGAAACAACATGTCCCTTTTCGGAAGAAGCAAAAGCTTTTATTAAACGACCACCTATCCGCCCTATCAATTGATCATGCTTTCCTAAATCAATATCAAACCGATCAATATCACGCGCTTCATCAAACAGGAGAGACTGGTAAATAACTTGAAGCTGTGGCTCAACAATAAAACCATGATAGCCTGTGATAATGGCCTGACCACCCGATAAAGCAGCATTCAAAAGTCTCCCTTTTAATTCTGCTGTTTTTCCACGAGAAAGAGTGACAACGTCGCCCTTAAAAAAATCATACGAGAGAAAGCCATTCGCATAAAAGCCTGTATCATGATCCAAATTCGCATAAAGCTTGCCTGACCATTTATCAAAAACACTCTTTTGACTGTGTTTAACTGCACGAGGATGAAGAGAGAGCTGACCATAACCGCCCATAACTCCAAAGGACGAAGTACTATCTTTACTCTCTAATGTATTGAATACAATTCCTACTGTCGCATTATTATAGTCAAGATCAGCTCCATAACCATATTCAAAAACAGACAAATTGGAAGTATAACTATGGTTACTGCCATAACCACGGATGAAAAAGTTTGTCTTGCTCTTTTTAGCCGCTTCATGAAAAGCACTTTGCATGATTTCCAACAGTTCATGTTGATTACTTACATCGACCAAACCTGTATGAAATAAAGCATGAGGTAAAAGCAAATAACTTGGGAGTTGTGGCACAACTGCCGGTACTCTTTTTACAGGTAAATCTGGTTTTATCGGATCCTCAGGTTCTGAGGGCACTGGTGGTTCTGGCGATGGTGCTGGTTGCACTGGTTCCGGTTCTGATGGAGTAATATATTTACTTTGCAGCCGATAATCCCAAAAATTACTACTAGAGTGCTCACCTTCTTTTCCATTCTGACCAACCAACTTTTGTCCTGGATCCGCTTGCCCTAATTGGGAACTTGGACCATACGCAGAAAGAACATACTGATAAGGTAAATTATCTGCTGTAATATAATCATCCTTCAGTTTGAAGGAATCTTCTTGCGCTGTACCTGAAACTTGAATAAGCGAAACACCCTGGGTATTACCTGAACCCGTTTTATCTCCTAGATCTCCTACTGTTGTAGAAACAGAAACTACAGTAACACCAGATACATCACCATCGATTAAAAGCCGATCTGTATCCGAGTTACTTTGATCTAAATAACTATTAAGATAAAGCTCCGCATTACCCTCTGTTGTATAAACAAGACTATTCCCTGTGCCAATAGAGAGTGTTTGATAAACATTATCGCTTGGCTTTTCAAAAATAATTTTACTATTCTTAAGTGTCACAGTAGAAATAAATGATTTATTATTATCAGTTCCCTCATTCCCTCGATCACCCCGTGATTTTCTTTTTGTTAAAGTCCACATCGAGTTATTCTCTAATTTCAAACGCGCTTCAGCTGAACCAGAAATTAAAGCACCCCCTTCGAGCTGTGAGTTATTAGCTTTAATGTTTATAATCCCGCTAGTACCTTCTAGCAAAAGACCACCGGAAAGTTTTGTATCTGATAAATTAAAAGTAAGCTCCGCCTCAACACCATTATAAATAGCGGTACCATTAGGAACAATAAAATTTGTTTTTTTCAAAGAAATAGTTGCGAATCTTTCGAGCCCCTTGCCCTGGCTATCACTAACAGCGAGCTCCCCGCCCTCGCTATCACTAACAGAAGGTACTCCATACATGCCATAATATTTATCACCCTCTATTTTAATGTCTACATTTTCAAGATTTACATTCTCTTTCTTCTCCTCATCATCATCTTCTTCATCGTCACTCTCATCTTCATCTGCTGTCTCATAATCTTCTGTAGCCTCATATGGTAAAAAGTCAAACACAAATCCATTCCCACTTTTGAGATGAACTTTCCCTTCCTTCATCTCAAAAGTACTCTGTGGATGCATATAAACGGCAGCACTACTACTATAACCTACATTCTCGTTCGTCTGGCCAGAAGTATTATCATTAATAATATTAACTTTCTCTAAAGAAACCTCTCCTGTATTCATATAAACTGCGTAACCTTCGATAAAATTAATGCCTGCATCCGATTTATCTATACCCTGCATTTGAATCGAGCCGCCTTTTGTAGTGAAAAGACCTTTATCCCCTTTTAATACTAAAATATTTGTATCCAATAGCTCAACTATAGAACTTGAACCCTTAGCTTTAACAGCAATCTTATTATTACTTATCAATGTCTTATCTGCGTTTACCGAACTATTTTCTACAACAGAAATACCTATCGTTAGGTCTTTTAAGGTCAATTCATTAGCAATAATTGTTCCCCATTCCCCGAGCAGTATACCAATATAAATATCATTATCACTGCGTACGGGGCCTAGAATTTGCACTCTATTTACATTAACATCACTAGTCGTATTTTTTTTATTCTCTTCATCACTCGAACTCGAATATATACCAATTACTCCATTGGTTTCAGAAGTTTCACTGTTTTTCTTACTACTTTTATTCTGTTTAGAATTATTTCTCATATTCCGTTTAGAATTATTTCTCATTTGATATGTTTGGTTACTTATCCGTTCATTTACACTTTCTTTACACTCTTTCACAATGAAAGTACGGCTACCCAATTTCATAGTGGTCTTCTGACTTGAAGAAGATTTACCTTTCTTCGCAGCTCCACTTTTCTGACACTTCTTAACAGATTCAGACGAACTAACAGGATCAGAAGGACTAGCTAAAGGAATAGAAAGAAAGAAAGAAAGAAAGAAAGAAAGAAAGAAAGAAACGCGCAACATTAAAATACCAATAATCTTTCAAAATAAACTGAATACATTATGGATTATACTAAATAGATAAACACATTTCAAGTTATTATCATAACATAAGTTTTTCACATATTGAACTTATCTATTAACATTTATTGAATAAATATAAATAAAGTTAAACTTTACACTTAAATACAAAAAATTCTTTCGAATACCTATTCATTTTTCACATATTGCTTTTGCAATAAAATATACGAAACGGTAGTATGCAATTTTATCTAGATAAAATATCTCTTTGTTTATATATTTTTGGGTACTCATCAACATACACACTTTTTATCCAAAACAGTGATTGCAAAATTAAGTTATAATTGCTATAGTTTTTGTATATGTAAAGAGTTAATTTATGAAAAATATAATACGGATACTAGGACTAACTGTTATATTTCTTGCTGGTGTTTTCACCTATGATGCGTTTAGAAATAAGCCTTTAGGTGAGAATTTTACGCTCGTTGCTTCTAATGGTAAAATCGTCACTGAAGCCGACATACGAGATAAACCTGCAGTAATCTTTTTTGGTTATACTATGTGCCCTGATAATTGCCCTACTACACTTATGGATCTTAATCGGTGGCTTATGGAAATTGGTCCAGATGCAGATAGATTGGGTGTATGGTTTGTCACGGTTGATCCTGAACGCGATACACCAGAGGTGCTTCATGAATATTTAAGCAATTTTACTGATAAAATTATTGGTATAAGTGGAGATCCTAACGCGGTTCATAAGATGGTTGCCTCTTTTAATATTGTTTCTGAAAAAGTAATCGGAACAGATGACAGCAACTATACCTATAACCACACAGCTGCCATTTTTTTGCTAAAAAAAGGTGGTAAACTAGCCGGAATTATTCCATATAATGTTGAAGAAAACGAGAATAAATTAAAAGACGATATTGCTATTACACGGCTTAAAAAGCTCGTTTCAAGTTCCACTAATAAAAAATAGTATGTCACAACAAATTCGTCTATATTGGACAGCTCTTAAAAATGAAGCAGAGAAATTTTACGCTCGTATGGAAGTAGCCTTTGAAGAGGAAGGTTATCCTCTTGCTCTTGCAGAAATAGACGATAAAAATGCTATTTATGAGATTTCACTCTATGTTGATCAAAAAAATCAGAAAAGTGCTTCTCAACGTTTTTCAAGCATTCTTGCAATAGATCCACATAAAATTAATATAGAAATCTTGCCTAATATTGATTGGGTAAAAAAAAGTCTTGCAGAATTGAAACCGGTATGTGCTGGTCCTTTTTTTATTCACGGTAGCCATGAACGACAAAACATTCCACCTAATGTTTTGCCTATCGAAATTGAAGCTAATCAAGCTTTTGGTACAGGTCATCATGGAACGACATTTGGCTGCTTAGAAATGATTACCAAAGTAATACAAAATGAAAACCCGAAAAATGCCCTTGATATCGGTACAGGTAGTGGAATATTAGCTATTGGTATCGCGATGCTTAAACCTATTGTTGTGCTTGCAGCTGATATAGATCCAATAGCTATTAAAGTTGCACAACAAAATATCAGATTTAATGGTGTTACAGACTATGTTACAGCTATTACAATTACAGGTTTTAGCGATAATAAAGTCGCATCACGCGCTCCCTTTGATCTTATTGTTGCTAATATTCTTGCAAACCCTTTAATCGAGCTTGCACATAATATGGTGCAAGCATTGCGAAAAGGTGGATCTATTATACTATCTGGAATTATTGAAGAGCAGCATGATGATGTTTTAAAAGCTTACGTAAAACAAGGTTTAAAACATATTGAAACATATTCCCAACAAGGGTGGATTACTTTGCATCTGAAATAAAAGAAAAGAACATCTTTATGTATCAATCTTTTGAAATAAGCACAAATCCCACTTATGCTGCAAAACGCGTTGCGGCTCTTCGTAAAAAAATTGATCACTTTGGACTAGATGGCTTTTTAGTACCGCATACAGATGAACATCAAGGAGAATATGTTCCTAAACATGCTCAACGTCTTGGTTGGCTTACTGGTTTCACTGGATCAGCTGGTATAGCATTGATTTTAAAAGATCAGGCTATTATATTTACAGATGGGCGTTATAAACTTCAAGTCCGTCAACAAACAGATTCCTGTATCTTTAATTATGAAGATTTAGCAATCTGCTCACCAGCACAATGGCTCGAGAAAAATAAACAAAAACTTTCAATTGGTTTTGATCCATGGCTTCATACTATTAATGCTACAGCTATATTGAGGCAAGCATTAGAATTGAAAATAGGTGGGAAACTTATAGAAAGTGAAACCAACCTCATTGATCTTATTTGGAATGATCAACCCAAATATCCACAAACTCCTTTATCAATTCATCCTCTCAAATATACAGGGTGCAGCACCAATGAAAAGCTATCACAAATTCGCAAAAACATAAAGCAATCTGGTGCAAATGCTTTTATTTTTACAGATCCGTCTTCTATTGCATGGACATTCAATATACGTGGCAAAGATGTTTCTAATTCTCCCTTTTCCCTTTGTTTTGCTATCATTTCAATTACAGAAAAACCAATCTTATTTATTGATAGTAAAAAAGTTGGTAGTAAGCAAAGACAGTACCTAAAAAGTTATGCAAAACTATATGAACCAGAAGAACTTATTTCAAATATCAAAGATCATGTTCAACAAGGTACTGTTTTTGCTTTAGATCCATTTTTAACGTGCGAAAAGTTACGTACTGTTATTGAAGATACAGGAGGGTCTTTCGTTAGACTAAGGGATCCTGTTATCTTACCACGTGCCATTAAAAATACTACAGAGCTCAATGGTTCACGCAGAGCACATTTATGTGATGGTATAGCTCTTACTCGTTTTTTGTCCTGGCTCGATAGACAAATACCAGGTACAATTGATGAAATTTCAGCTGCTAAAAAATTAGAAAAATTTCGTATTATAACAACACAAGAAATGGGAATGAAACTCGAAGATCTTTCCTTTGATACGATTTCAGCAGCAGGTAAAAATGGTGCAATTATTCATTATCGTGTAACCACTCAGACAAATAAACGACTGAATGCAGGTGAACTTTATCTTGTTGATTCAGGTGGACAATATCGAGAGGGCACAACAGATGTGACTCGTACGGTAGCGATTGGAAACATTGGAGAAGAAGAAAAGCGCTGTTTTACCCTTGTTCTCAAAGGCATGATTGCTCTTTCAAGTGCAAGATTTCCGAAAGGGACACGCGGACAAGATATTGATGTTTTAGCACGTAATGCTTTATGGAAAGCTGGTTTTGATTATGCACATGGCACTGGCCATGGAGTTGGTTCTTACCTCTCTGTTCATGAAGGACCACAAAATCTCTCACGCTATGGAAGCCAAGAACTTATTCCCGGTATGATTATCTCTAACGAACCTGGATATTACCGTGAAAAAGCTTTTGGTATTCGTATTGAAAATTTGATGATTGTCAAACCAGCACAAAAAATTACTAATGGCGATATAGATATGCTATCATTTGAAACGCTCACATATTGTCCTATTGATCGACAATTAATTCTGATAGAGCTTTTAACGACACAAGAGAAACAATGGCTTAACGACTATCATGCCTGTGTTTATCAAGTTAATGCACCCTACCTTGATAAAGAAGATAAAAAATGGCTGAAAAAAGCTACAATGCCTCTTTGAGAGTAAAGACACCTTTAAATTAAATATCTAATCTAAAGAAATCTTCAAAAAACTCATTTTCATTCTATAAATAGAGTGCAAAATAAAATACTCTCATTCCTAGAAATCAGAGCTAAAGCTTTATCAACCAAATTTTCTAGGACTTAAGCAAAACTGACAAATATAAAACCAATCCTTGCTTTTAAAATTGATAACGCAAGCTACCCGAAACACTAATTCCAGAAAAGCCAGCTTTGGTTAATTTATGTTGGTATAGCAAATCACCATGAAGTGCTATAGCATTAGACAATTGGGCATGAACACCCGCACCTGTTTCAACTGTAGAACCGAATGCACCTAACTGAAATGCATCTTTAAAATGCACTATCCGCTTCTTTTCATAACTATGCGCAACATGAAGTTTACTATAAAAGGAAACAACATGTCCCTTTTCGGAAGAAGCAAAAGCTTTTATTAAACGACCACCTATCCGCCCTATCAATTGATCATGCTTTCCTAAATCAATATCAAACCGATCAATATCACGCGCTTCATCAAACAGGAGAGACTGGTAAATAACTTGAAGCTGTGGCTCAACAATAAAACCATGATAGCCTGTGATAATGGCCTGACCACCCGATAAAGCAGCATTCAAAAGTCTCCCTTTTAATTCTGCTGTTTTTCCACGAGAAAGAGTGACAACGTCGCCCTTAAAAAAATCATACGAGAGAAAGCCATTCGCATAAAAGCCTGTATCATGATCCAAATTCGCATAAAGCTTGCCTGACCATTTATCAAAAACACTCTTTTGACTGTGTTTAACTGCACGAGGATGAAGAGAGAGCTGACCATAACCGCCCATAACTCCAAAGGACAATGATAATAACATTATGGGAATCACTGTTTGAGATGAAAATTCTCAATATAATGCCCATCAATTAACTTGAGCCAGTTTTTTTCATCCAGAACCTCAATACCTAATTGCTGTGCTTTAACTAGTTTCGATCCTGCTCCGAAACCTGCAACAAGAAGATCAGTCTTTTTAGAAATAGAATTCGATGTCTTAGCACCTAACCGTTCTGCCAAGGACTTTGCTTCGTCCCTTGACATATGCTCCAAATTTCCCGTAAAAACAACGATTTTCCCTACTATTGGTGAATAATCTATTGCAATAGGCGCTTCATGAAGAGGAGTTACTTCCTTAAGTAAGGCCGATAAAACATCACGGTTATGCACCTCCTGATAAAAATCAATAATCGCTTCACCAACACGAGATCCAATTCCCTCAATATTGGTTAATTCCTTCCAAATCTCATTACCTTCACTGTTTTTATCAGGCGGCATAATAGCCGTCATCGCTGCAGTTTCAAAAGCAATGTAATTTTGGTAAGCACGAGCAAGACGTTGTGCCTTAACCTCACCAATGTGACGAATGCCTAACGCAAACAAAAAACGACTTAAAGAAATTTCACGACGAGCATTAATAGCATTATAAAGTTTACGAACTGAAACAACTCCAAAACCTTCCATATTTTCCAAACGTCTCAAAGAATTCTCTTGACGTCGTTGTAAAGTGAAAATATCCACCGGCGAACGAATACAAAGCGTTTTATCTTGAGCATGAAAAAAAAATTCCACTTGTTTTCTACCAAATCCTTCAATATCAAAGGCATTACGCGAAACAAAATGACAAATTCGCTCAATTGCTTGTGCGGAGCAAATAAGTCCACCCGTACATCGGCGAACTGTTTCACCTTCTTCACGAACAGCATGACTCCCACAAACAGGACATACGTGAGGAAAAATAAAAGCAGGAGTATCTTTTGAACGCTTTTCAACAAGGACATCGACAATTTGGGGAATCACATCGCCAGCACGTTGTATAATCACAGTATCGCCCACACGGATATCACGTCCTTCACGAATTAGCTCACCCTTATGACCGATTCCTTTAATATAATCTTCATTGTGCAAACTTGCATTAGTAATGACAACCCCACCTACAGTAATAGGTGTAAGACGAGCAACAGGGGTTAATGCCCCAGTTCGACCTACCTGAATATCAATATCTTCTAAAAATGCTATAGCTTTTTCTGCTGGAAATTTATGTGCAATTGCCCAACGTGGTGAACGAGCAACAAACCCTAAACGCGTTTGGAGCATTAAATCATTAACTTTATAAACAATCCCATCAATATCATAATCTAGTGATTGACGACATTCTTCGATAGAATGATAATATGAAATAAGATCTTCTACTTTTTCAAAAACCTTTGTTAATGGATTAATAATAAAGCCATATTCTTTAAGCTTTTTCATCATTCCTATTTGGCTTTCAGCAGGCATTTCACTTACTTCACCCCAAGCATAAGCAAAAAATTTAAGATTTCTGCTAGCGGTTATCCGTGAATCAAGCTGACGTAAGGAACCAGCTGCTGCATTTCTAGGATTTGCGAAAACTAACTTCCCTTCTTTCTGTTGGTTAATATTGAGTAACTGAAAATCTTTCTGTCCCATATAAACTTCACCACGAACCTCAATAATATCAGGAAAATTACCCTGTAAAATCTCTGGAATATCAGCAATTGTTCGCGCATTTGTAGTGACATTTTCACCTATGGATCCATTTCCACGCGTTATAGCACGTACAAGTTTTCCTGCCTCATAGCGTAAAGATAAAGATAAACCGTCAATTTTTGGTTCGGCTGTCATTTCTATTGTCTGTGTTTCTGGCAATCGTAAAAAACGACGAATACGTTCAATAAATTCACTAACATCTTCAAAATTAAATGCATTATCCAAAGACAGCATTGGCTGTGCATGAATAGATTTTTCAAATTTTTCAGAAATCGGTGCACCAATTTTAGATGAAGGAGAGTCCGCACGAATTAATTCAGGAAAAAGAGCTTCAATTTCCTCATTACGACGACAAAGAGCATCATATTCTGCATCAGAAATTTCAGGCTGGTCATCACGATGATACAACACATCATGATGTGCAATTTCTTTTGCCAACCATTCCAACTCACTTGCTGCTTCAAGAGCGGTTAAGTTTTTAATCACATTTTTGTCCATAAATTCTATTCCAAATCTTGAATGATGATTATACACAAATCCCAATGATTATTATAAAAAGAATCTAAATGAACATCTGTTTGTTAGTATTTTCATTACTTCTTAATTATGTCTGCGCTAAAAGCTTTTGGGCTGCTGCACGTGCTTCTTCAGTAACTTGTTCTCCTGCTAACATGCGTGCAATTTCTTCTGCACGTTCGTGAGTTTCTATTTTATTAACACTCGTAACAAAGCATCCTGTATCGCCGCTTTCAACCTTTGAAATCAAAAAATGATTATGGGCCTTAGATGCTACCTGCGGTGCATGCGTGACAGCAAAAACTTGAATATTTTTTGATAAACGCAGCAATCGTTGTCCAATTGCAGCAGCAACAGCTCCACCAACACCTGTATCAATTTCATCAAAGATTAATGTTGGTGCTGATCCACGATCAGCTAATACAACCTTCAATGCTAATAAAAAACGAGACAATTCACCACCAGAAGCCACACTTAATATCGGCCCTGCTCGTGTTCCAGGGTTTGTACGCACCCAATATTCAACACGATCAATACCATCTGGACTATATTTTTCAGCATCACTCTGTATTTCAACGATAAATTCTGCTTTCTCCAATTTCAACGCTGGTAGCTCATCCATAACGCTTGAAGATAAACGACGCGCTACTTCTTGACGTTTTATCGAAAGCGCTTGTGCCAATATATCGTACTCTTTTTGCGCTTTTTGAGCTTCAGTCTCTAAATGAACGAGTGTTGCTTGAGCAGAATCAAAATCAGCCAGTTCAGCACACATTTTATCGCACAACTGAGCAAGTTCATCTCCAGAAACATGATATTTGCGAGAAAAGCCTCGAAGTGCAAAAAGACGTTCTTCTATTCGTTCTAACTCGTTAGTATCAAAATCCAATGCTTGCATTGCAGCTTCAATACAATCTTGCGCTGTTGTGAGTGCACGCAATGCATCGTCAATAGATTTCACTATAGGTATAATCAAATCCTGCGCTTCAGGAATTTTCCGCTCCAAACGTCTTACCAAATTAGCAAGAACAGGGATTGGTGATTTTGAACCTCCTAAGAGATCATCAGCCTCTCTAATATCTGTTGCTATCTTTTCTAATTTAAGCATATCAGCCCGACGAAGAGACAAAGCATCTTCTTCATCAACTTTAAAATCAAACTTATCAAGTTCTTCTACACTTGCACGAAGATAATCAACTTCACGTACCGCACTTTCAACTTTAACATGTTGTTGTTGCACACGTTCTTTTAACGTATGCCATATGCGATAGCACTCGCGCAAATTTTCTACTTCACTTTCAAGACCACCAAAAGCATCTAATAATTGACGATGTGTACTAATATCAACAAATGCACGATCATCATGTTGTCCATGAATTTCGACCAACATACGGCCAATATCGCGCATCAATGTAATGCTAATCACTTGATCATTCAGAAAACCACGACTACGACCATCACTCGATTGTACACGTCGTAGAATGATATCACCTTCACAATCAAAACCATTTTCACATATCAGCCGCCGCACAGGATGCGAAACAGGAACATTAAAAACAGCCGTTACTTGCCCCTGTGTCATACCATGACGCACAAGGGAAGAATCTCCACGTCCACCAAGAGCCAACGATAGAGAGTCAAGCAAAATAGATTTCCCCGTTCCAGTCTCCCCAGTTAAAACGGACAAACCTTCTGTAAAATGAATATCAAGTCTTTCGATTAAAACAATATTATGAATCGAAAGCTGGACCAACATATGAAATTAATTCACCTTGCTCTTATTGCCACTCAAAGCACGAGAAATCCAAGAAGATTTGTGCTCTTTAGGCGATATACTATTCTTTTGCAGTAAATCATAAGAAAATTTATACCATTTACTTTCTGGATAATTTCGCCCCAAAATCGCTGCGGCTGTCTGCGCTTCCATAGTTAAACCAAGAGCAAAATTAACTTCTGTCAATCGGAAAAGTGCTTCTTCAATCTGATTTGTATCTGGATATTCTTCAATCACAGTACGAAATCTTCTACTTGCTGCTAAATATCGCTGACCTTCTTCATAATAACGACCAATCTGCATTTCCTTACCAGCTAATTGCTCTCGGCCAAAACGTATTTTAGCCTTAGCATCGCTGACATACTCTGATTCTGGATAGCGCTCTATCAAAACCTGCATAGCAGCAATAGCACGCTTCGTATCCTGCTGATCACGTGTAACATCAGGAATCCGACGGAAAGAAGAGAGACCAATAATATAGTAAGCATAGGCAGAATCATCCGCTAGCGGATAAAGAGAAATATAATGCTGTGCCATAGAAATTGCATCATCATACTTAGCTAACCGATAATTTGTAAAAGCACCCATTATTAACGATTTACGACCCCAATCAGTATAAGCATATTGTTTTTCAATAATAGCAAACTTTTTTGCTGCTTCACTAAGCCGCCCCACATCAAGATTAGCAAGTGCTTGATTATATAAAACATCTGGTGGATCTATTTTTAAAACATGCATAGATGGATCAAGGATATTTTTTCCTTTACCTAAACAACCTGCCAAAAAGCAAGTTCCTCCTAAAAGAACCCCAATCAAAACTTTGCGTACAATGGTCAATTTTCTATGCGCTATATTCCCAATATACTTATCAGGTTTTTTCATAATCTCTCAGCCTCCAGAAAATATCATTTTACAGAAAAATACTCATTAAATTTTGTATCATATCGTTTTCAAAACGACTAACAAAATCTATATACTTTAAATCTATAATCCGCCTTTAAATTATATAAAATAAAGTAAATTTTATTTTTTTCCTACTTACATATTGCTTTTTTCGTAACACGATTCGTCCTGTAAAACAGCCTTAACTAATTTTGAATTAAGAGCATGCCCACTACAATAAGAACGGAATAATCCAATAAAAGGTGCACCAAGTAAAGCAGTATCACCAATAGCATCAAGCATTTTGTGTCGAACAAACTCATTTTCAAAATAAGCGCCAGCTGGATTAATAATTTGATCATCAAGACCAATAATAAGAGAGTTTTCTAAAGAAGAGCCTATTCCTCTTCCAGAAGTCCATAATTTTTCCACATCCTTCACAAAACCAAAAGTGCGTGCACAAGACAAATCATTTTTAAACCCTTGTGCAGTAAGATCAAAGCTCAAATGTTGTTTGCCAATAACAGGAGTAGGAAAAGAAATTGTAACATCAAAACGACACCCCTCAAATGGTAAAAACTCAGCCATACCACTTGCTGTTTCAACACGCACTGGTTTTTTTATAACAAAATAAGATCGCAATGCTGTTTGCTGAACAATACCTATCTTTTCAAAACCTTGACAATAATGCCATGAAGCACCATCCAAAATAGGAACTTCATTACTTGACACCTCAATGATGAGATTATCCAGATTATACGCAGCAATTGCGGCCATCAAATGTTCAATTGTCTCAACTCTTATATCTCCATGTCCAAGCACTGTTGATAATTCAGTTGCTCCAACTTGCGATGCATGCGCTGGAAATATTTGCTCTTTTCCATCTATGCCATAACGCTTAAAAACAATACCACATTCAATATCAGCTGGCTCAATCTTCATAACAGATAAATGTCCACTATGAACACCACACCCTTCAAATATTAATGTATCTTTAAGAGTCGATTGATATTTCTGTCCCAATTAATAATACCACTTCATTAATATTCTTAATAATTTTTTGGAATCTTCATAAGACTATCAAAAATTATCTCTACAATAAATAATAAACCCATTTAATGAATGGATTTATTATTTTCTATAAAAACTCCACAAATTTTACTATAATAAAGCTTCCATTGTATGATGGATAGAAATATAGAGTTCTCTTATTTCAATTTTCTATACATTAATTTGCTTGACGACGCAAAAACGCTGGTATTTCCAACTCGTCCTCTTCACTGATACAAATGTTTTGATCCTGCGATGCAGGTTGCTGCGACTCGGTAGAGTAACGAGGCATATAAACAGAAGTATCTTGAGAAAGATCCTGAGGATTGGCACTAGAAATATGAAAATCTTTATGCGAAGAAGAATTGACAGCAGGCTCTAACCGAGCTTCTGGTTCAATTTCTTCACGATACGTCAAACTTTGTTTCAAACGCTGCCAAAGATTACGTGGTCCTTGATCGACACTAGAAAAATTTGTACTTTGACTCCGAATAGAAGACGGAAAATCTTTTAACTCAGGCATACGCACCGGCGTTGAACAAGATTGTGTTTGCACTTGTTTTTTCTTCTGTTCTGCAACTCCAACCTTGTCATCAAGAACATGTGCTGTTGCTTCCATTCCCACTGCTCTAGCCATAGGCTGTTGAGAAACACAACCAGCCTGCATACGTAGTGAACTTGATGTCTTTGCATGTATATTTTGCCCATAAGGAGCAGTGTTTACAGTTCGTGGAGTATATGTTGTATCTGTAGTCTGCACAAAAAATTGACTTTTTGGACAAAATGGCTCTTCAATTGGCTGTTTCATTTCTACTTCTAGCGCTTCTATAACTTCTACCATTGATTCAGAACGCAAAGATGATGATGACTGAGAAGCAGTCTGCGTTACTCCAGTATCATTTTTACGCATTGAAGCTACAGGCCGATGAAATTTAGGATGTGAAGGTTGTATTATATCATTAATCTCACGATCAATACCAGTAGCAACCACCGATACACGAATAACACCCTCAAGTGACTCATCATCAATAGCACCAAAGATAACATTTGCATCAGCATCAACTTCTTCTCTAATACGATTAGCCGCCTCATCCACTTCAAACAAGGTCATATCACGACCACCCGTAATGGAAATCAAAAGGCCACGGGCTCCACGCATAGAAGTGTCATCTAACAACGGATTTGCAATAGCAGCTTCAGCAGCAGCCAAAGCACGTCCATCACCAGATGCCTCTCCAGTTCCCATCATTGCACGACCCATTTCATGCATAACAGAACGAACATCTGCAAAATCAAGGTTAATCAATCCTTCTTTAATCATCAAATCTGTAATAGAAGCAACACCAGAATAAAGAACTTGGTCGGCCATAGCAAAAGCATCAGAAAATGTTGTTTTTTCGTTCGCAATACGAAAAAGATTTTGATTCGGAATAACGATTAATGTATCAACCGATTTTTGTAATTCTTCTATGCCAGCTTCTGCTGTCTTCATTCGACGTGCACCTTCAAATTGGAAAGGCTTCGTCACAACACCAACAGTCAAAATACCTTTTTCACGTGCCGCATTAGCAACAACAGGTGCGGCTCCGGTTCCCGTGCCTCCACCCATACCTGCTGTAATAAAAACCATATGAGAATCTGCAAGATGATCGATAATTTCATCGATACATTCATCTGCAGCAGCTTGACCAACTTCTGGCAAAGCACCAGCACCTAAACCTTCTGTTACTGCTGCACCTAGCTGGATCACACGTTCAGCTTTTGACATAGCCAAAGCCTGTGCATCTGTATTAGCAACAACAAAGCCAACTCCCTGAAGACCAGCATTTATCATATTATTCACGGCATTTCCGCCACCACCTCCAACACCAAAAACGGTAATACGTGGCTTCAATTCCGCGATATCTGGCCGGTGCAGATTAATTGTCATGTTTTTTTTCCTTCTCATAAAACACCGCAAGCCAAAGCGATGAAAATTAATACCCAAATAGACCTACTAAAAACTCTCACGCAACCACTGACCGACACGTTGAAAATACCCACCTGTGCCAGTTGATAATTGTCTCACTGTTGTATGAATTGTTTTTTCTTCAAAACCCGCTAATTGCGGATAGATTAACAATCCAACAGCTGACGAAAACGCCGCTCCTTTTGCAGAAGCAGGAAGCCCAGAAACACCTAAAGGCCGCCCTATACGAACATTTCTTCCTAATATATTACGCGCCATCTCTGGCAACCCAATTAACTGACTTGCTCCTCCAGTTAAAATAACCCGCTTACCAACAATATGACCAAACCCAGAACAACTCAAACAATCACGAAGCATTTCTAATATTTCTTCAACACGCGCCCGAATAATACGACTAAGAACTGCACATGGATATTGAGTTCGCTCATTTCCAATTTCAGCGACATTAATCATATGATGAGCATCAGTACTTTCTGAAAGCGTTGAACCATACATAACTTTTAAACGCTCTGCTTCTTCAATAGACATAGACAATCCCCGTGCAACATCAAGAGTTATATGGTGCCCACCAATTGAAAGTGTATCTGCATGAACAAATTTCCCTTCAGAAAATATTGAAAATGTTGTTGTTCCAGCCCCAAAATCAATACATGCAGCTCCTAAACGTGCCTCATCATTAATCAAAACTGCAAGACCACTCGCAAAAGGTGTTGCGACCATTGCTTCAACACTTAAATGAGCACGATTAATACAAGCTTCCAAATTACGTAAAGATGCTGTTTCTGCTGTCACCACATGCACATCCACCCCAAACAATTCACCCATCATTCCAACGGGATCAGAGATTCCTTTATCTCCATCCAATATATAAGATATCGGAACGGAATGCATAATATGCCGTTCAGCCTCAAAAGCTTTACGCGAAACATTTGCCAAGGCCATACGCATATTACGCGCAGTAACTTCACGCCCGCCCAAATGTACTGTACCGTTAACAAAAGTACTTTTTAATCGGTTTGAGGAAAAATTTACAATAACTGAATCTACCACCAAACCAGCCATTTTCTCTGCAGCATTAACAGCTAAACGTATTGATTGTTCCGCTGCAAGCATATCCATAACAACACCAGATTTAATTCCACACGAGCGCTGTACACCAAAACCCAAAACCTCCATAAAATGTGTACGACCGTGTAAATGTTGCGGATATTTCAAAGGACGTAAACAAGCAATAAGACAAACAACCTTACTTGAACCCACATCAAGAACTGTTAGAAAACGCGTCTTGCGCCCCCTCCCATGATGTGATTTCAAAAACATCATATATTCCTTTCTTTTAATACCTTTAAAATACGTTCTTCTTCCATTACCGTCGCACGATGCTGTGCTAACACTTCATCTGACAAAGCAATCGTTATTCGATCAGAAAGACGTAAATCAATGCTTAAAGCATCGCGAGAAAAAAGATCTTTTGCCGTATTTGTCTTTAAAAGAGCAACAAGCCTTTCAACAGCGCCTTGCTCAGGCAACATAATACGCACCCCATTTTCTAAAAAAATATCCCAACGTCGATCACCCACACGCACATAAGCACGAATACGATCACGGAATTGCGAATATGGTAACAACGACTGAATAAATAACTTCGCTGCTCTTTGCGCTCCCTGACCAACAACAAGTGGTAAATTCTGAACTAAACCCGCCTGAAATGGTAAAATAATACGCCCTGTATCATCAATCACATCCATTACACCATCATGTTGCCAAATTGCGTATGGCTCACGCTCTACCATTGAAATACATATCCGGTTAGGATAAATTTTCCGAATATCAACCGATTGAATCCAAATTTGTTGTTCTAAAGTAGAACGTGCTTTATCAACATCAAAGCTAATAATTGATGGATGAACATCAAGCCCTAAAAGCTTCAAAATATATTGTTTTGTCATATTTTTATTGCCACTCATATCAACATGAGTAATCACAAAACCAAAATTTAATGTCACAAGCCTTATAATTCTATTCACATGACCGCTAGAAACAATGCCATAAAATAAGGAAAGCAAGAAAAAAGAAAAAACAGCAAAAGAGCCAAAATAACGCGGCACATGAATATCAGAAAATACAAATTGCAATATAAATCGGAGAAAGCAACGATAAAAACGTGGGAAAATTGGCGTTGATAGCGCCTTTAAAATTCCCATTTCGCCAACATTTAACGCATACATGACGCGTCCTCCACTATCCATTTAACAATGTCGCTATAAGTACGACCACTTGCTTTTGCAATATCTGGCACAAGAGAGGTTGATGTCATACCAGGCTGCGTATTAATTTCGAGCCAAATCAGCTCTTCCGTTTCTTCATTAAAACGAAAATCAGAACGACTAACACCTCGACAACCTATCGCTTGATGCGCTGCTAAAGACATTCTTTGCACTTTTTGGTAAATATTTAATGAAAGTTGTGCAGGACAAATGTGAATAGAACCTCCGGACTTGTATTTTGAATCATAATCATAAAACTGGAAATGTTGATCAGGTATAATCTCACAGACATCTAAAACTTCATCACCCAAAACAGCGCAACTAAGCTCCCGACCAGGAATATACTTTTCAACGATTACCTCATCTTTATCCATCCGCTCAGAGCTTACTATATTATGAGGTGGAAATGCTTCATCGCCATTCACAATAATAACACCAATGCTCGATCCTTCATGCACAGGTTTAATTACATAAGGTGGTTCCAAAGGATGTTGTGATCCAATTGCACAACGATCCATTACATAAGAAGGAGCAACAGGAACACCAGCACTAGCAGCAATAATTTTTGCCCGCCCTTTATCCATTGCTAATGCTGACGCCATCACTCCAGAATGCGTATAAGGAATTTTCAAATATTCAAGAATGCCTTGAACACATCCATCTTCACCAAACGAACCATGTAATGCATTAAAAACTATATGTGGTTGTAATTTCTCAAGAACAGAAGCAATACGACTATCAACATCTACACGAGTTACAGAATAGCCATGAGCTTCAAGAATATCAGCGCAAGCAGAACCAGAAGATAAACTTACAGACCGTTCTGATGAAAGTCCTCCCATCAATACAGCTATATGCTTACCTCTCATAACGACTTATCCTTCTTCATATACTAAATACAGAATATATAAAAATAAAAATACTATATATAGGAAAAAGCTAGATTTATCTTTGCGAATCAATAGCCTAGCGTCCTCCCTAATGAATCAGACTCAAGGGCTTGATGCAAGAGCTTCTCTGTTAATTTATTGATTTTTAATAGATTTTTTTTCTTATCTCTTTGAAATGACTCAATTTTTTTAGTTATAAAAAAATCAATTATTCTGATCAAAAAGAGAGACTATACGATCTTGTTCAAATTGGCCAATACGCTGTATTTCCCACTGTAATAAATGTCCTGAATGAGCAAAAACACGAGCACGTACTGTTTCTCCTAATTTTTCAAGATCATAACCTGTTGCTTGATCAATATTAATCATAAAATTACAGTGCATCTCACTCATTTGAGCACCCCCAATTTTTAAACCACGGCACCCAGCCTCATCAATAACACGCCATGCAGATGTACCTACAGGATTACGAAAAGTGGATCCACCTGTTTTTTCACGAATAGGTTGTACCTTCTGCCGATGCAAAGCAACTTCCTCCATAGCTGCGCGGATATGATGTCTATTCCCTTGCTCCCCTTCCAATAAGGCAGCAACAAAAACAAAATCATCAGGAACATCGCAAAAACGATAAGAATAATGTATATCGTTCACACTCAATATATGGCGTTGTCCTTTACGATCAAGCGCATAAACTTCAACAACACGCTCAGCAGTTTCAATACCATTAGCTCCAGCATTCATTTTTAATGCTCCTCCACAACCACCAGGAATACCATGATAAAAATGAAAACCAGAAAGTTCCGCTTCTAAAGCTGCTGCAGCCAAATGTTTACCCGCTACCGCAGCACCAACCAAAAAGCGTTTTGATGACACTTGCTTCAACTGCCCAAAACCTTTTGCGGAAAGACGAACAACAATACCAGGGATACCTCCATCACGGACCAGAAGATTAGAACCAATCCCCACAATCGTTACAGGAATGGTTTCAGGCAAAGACTGAAAAAATAAAACTAAATCTGCTTCATCAGAAGGTTGATAAAAAATCTCAGCGAGTCCACCGGTGCGAAACCATGTTACCTTACGCATATTGACATTAGGCATTAATTTGCCTCGTATACCACGTAACGCCGGCTGTAATTTCTTTAACAGCCCTTCACCATCAATCGGCCGAAAATTTGTCATTGTTATCAAGTACCATTAATTGATCGGGCAGTGCGTAAGCCCATTGTGTGATGCTACCAGCACCCAGAAAAACCACATAATCACCAGATTTAGCTAACCTAGATACAATAGAAATAATATCTTCTAAACTATTAATCAGATGCACATCACGGTGGCCAGCCATCTGAATATGCTCAACTAATTCTTTAGAACCAAAACCAGCTATTGGCTCTTCACCAGCTGCATAAACCGGTGTAATCATCACTGTATCCGCATCATTAAAACAAGTAGAAAAATCATCAAATAGATGATACAAGCGCGTATAACGATGTGGTTGCATAATCGCAATGATATTTCCTTTTGCGCTCTCACGTGCTGCATGCAAAACTGCTTTTATTTCAACTGGATGATGCCCGTAATCATCAAATATCTCAACTCCGTTCCAATTCCCTGTTTTCGTAAAACGCCGTTTAACACCACCAAACTCTGCTAATCCTTTCTTTATAGCTTCAGGTGAAATGCCGAGTTCATGTGCAATAGCAATTGCTGCAGTAGCATTAGAAACATTATGCTTCCCCGACATCGGCAAAATCAAATTGTTGATTTCAGTTTTTTCACCTGTTTTTCGTGATCGAATAAGAATATCGAAACACGCTTTTTGACCCTCCATTGAAAGATTAAGAAAACGAATATCTGCTTGTGGATTTGCGCCATACGTAATCACCCAACGATCATGAATACGACTAGCTAATGTCTGAACTTCTGGGTGGTCAATACACATAACGGCAAAACCATAAAAAGGCACATTTTCTACAAACTGCCGAAAAGCTTCACGTATAGCATTAAAATTGCCATAATGGTCTAAATGCTCAACATCGATATTGGTAACAACTGCTATATCAGCTGGCAATTTTAAAAACGTCCCATCACTTTCATCAGCCTCAACCACCATCCAATCCCCATCTCCCATACGTGCATTAGTCCCGTAAGCATTTATAATACCGCCATTAATGACTATCGGATCAAAATGACCTGCATCAAGAAGTGCAGCTACCATTGACGTAGTTGTTGTTTTTCCGTGCGTACCACCAATAGCAATTGTCCGACGAAAACGCATTAACTCAGCAAGCATTTCTGCTCGCTTAACAACTGGTAAATGCCTTTTTTGGGCAGCAATATATTCAGGATTTGTTTTCTTAATAGCAGTAGAAATAATAACAACTTCCGCTGCTCCTAAATTTTCAGCACGATGTCCTATACAAATATTAATTCCCTTATTCTGTAAGCGTTCAACATTTGCGTTATAAGTTTGATCAGATCCTTGAACTTTATAACCAAGATTATGAAGAACTTCAGCAATTCCGCTCATACCTATACCTCCAATTCCTACAAAGTGGATAAGGCCAATATTAAGCGGCATTTTCATCAAATAACTCCTTTTTAATATCTAATAATGATCGTTCTAAAATCAATGCTTCAACCATATTTGCCAAAATAACGGTTGCATAAGGTTGCCCAACTTTTTTTGCAGACAGTGCTTGTTTTTCCAATAAGTGTGGCTCACAACAAACTTTTGTCAAGAGAGAAGCAAGTCTTTGCGTATCTAAATTTTTTTCTACTATAATCTGTGCTCCTCCTATTTCAGAAAGTTTAGCAGCATTCTCTGCTTGATCGTGATCTAGAGCGTAAGGATATGGAATAAATAAAGCTGGCCGACCAATCACAGCTATTTCACAAACTGTCGAAGCACCAGCACGTGACATAATAAAATGGGATTGAGCGATATGTTCAGCTATATTATCAAAAAAACGTGCAACTTCTGCCTGCACTCCCATATCATGATAAATTTTCATGAGATCTATGGTTTCATCATAAACCTGCTGAACAATGCGTAAACGTTTCCGTATACTTTGATCAAGTAAGGTAACTGCTCCAGGAACAACTTGTGAAAAAAAAGCTGCCCCTTGGCTTCCACCAAAAACCAAAAAATGAAATGGTTGCTCACCTATAGAAGGACAATAAGGAATCTTTGCAGCTTGAAGAATAGCCTTACGAACAGGATTACCTGTTATGAATGTTTTATGAGCATAAACACTGTTAGCTGATAATAAACCACCGGCAATAGCATTGACTCTAGACGCCAATAATCTATTAGCACGTCCCATAACAGCATTTTGCTCATGAATAAATGTCTTATATCCTATTAAGGTAGCAACTAAAAGTGGTGGAAAGGTAGGATAACCACCAAACCCACCGACAAGAACAGGTTGCAATTTATAAAAAAGCATCCATGATTGAAACATTCCCTTTAGCAAATACCAAAATGTTTTTATAAGTGCAAAAGGATGACGTCTTACAAAGGTTGCCGATGAAATAACATGAATATGTTTCTCATCAAAATGGCGGATAAAACGCTTAGCTCTTTTATCTGTCATCAAATGAACATCGTATCCACGTTCTCTCAGTTCAACAGCAAGCGCTTCTGCAGGGAAAAGATGCCCACCTGTACCACCAGCAGATAAAACAATAACTTTTTTATGTGTCATCAGCAGTATCCGAAACAAAAGTTGATAAAACAGTTGAAATACGCGCTTCTGGCCAACGACGTGTCAAACTCAGTAAAATACCTATCGAAATTGCAATTGCTACCATAGATGAGCCACCATAAGAAATAAAGGGTAGCGTCATACCCTTTGGAGGCATTAGGTGAAGATTAACCGCCATATTAATTGCTGATTGAAAACCAATTATCATTGCTATACCAGCAATACCAAAACGTGTGAAGATATCACGAGTGTTCAACGCTATATAAAGAGAACGTATAACAATAAAACCAAAAAGTGCTGTAATCAATAAACACAAAATAATACCATATTCTTCAGCTGCAACAGAAAATACAAAATCTGTATGGCTATCAGGAATAATACGTTTCACTGTACCCTCACCAGGACCTCTACCAAACCATCCACCATTTAAAATAGCTTCACGCCCTACATCAACCTGAAATGTATTACCTTCCCCTGTTAAAAAACCATTGATACGTTCACGGACATGATGAACAAAAAAATAAGCTAAAAAGCCTCCTAAAATGCCCAAAATAAGAAATAAGAAGACGACAATAAGAGGCATACCTGCAATAAAAAATAAGCCACCCCATGTTGCACTTATTAAAAGTGTTTGACCAATATCTGGTTGCAAAATAAGAAGCGTACAACAAATCACATATAGTGCAATAACCAATATACAGATAAGAACGCTTTTACGCTGTAGCTGTTCCGCAAAAAGCCAAGCAGATATAATAACAAAAGCCGGTTTCATAAATTCCGATGCTTGTAAAGAAATACCAAACACAGAAATCCAACGCCGTGCCCCTTTTAACTCAAGACCAAATAATAAAGTTGCAATCATAAGTACAAGCGTTGCAAACAATAACAAAATACATAAGCGGCGAATATTACGAGGCGAAAAAAAAGAAATAGTAATCATGATCACAAATGCAGGAATACTAAAAATAATATGCCAACGAACAAAATAAAAACTATCAGAAATTCCAATTTTTTTTGCAACAGAGGGGCTAGCTGCAAAAGATAGCATGATACCAATTCCCATAAGGATCAAACAAGCAGTAAAGATAGAGCGATCAATTGTCCACCACCAATTAGAGATTGGGCCTCGATCTGCACGAGTTATCATCATCTTCACTTTACCTTTTATAATCACATCTAAAAGAAATAATGTGATTTTCCTAATATCTTTGATGAGCAATTTAATCTAAATTACACTCAAAAAGATTCTCGACGGTTAACATAAAATAACTTTTTACAATTCTTGCTTCTTTAACTGCATAACAAGAGAAACAAAAGTCTCTCCACGTACCTCATAATTCTTAAATTGATCATAACTTGCACAAGCTGGAGAAAACAGAACCACAGCTTCTTTCTCCATATCACGGGCTGCATCACTAGCCGCTTCGCGGACTGCATTTTCTAAAGTCAAACTCATCGAAAAAGGAAAAGCAGAACCGATAATGCGCGCAAAATTTTCCGCTGCACTACCAATTAAATATGCTTTACGAATTTTATAAAAAAATCCTTTAAGAGCATCAATCCCACCTTCTTTTGCCTGCCCTCCAACAATCCAAAAAATATTATTAAAAGTAGTCAGTGCAGGAACAGATGCCTCTGCATTGGTAGCCTTACTATCATTAATAAACAAAATAGATCCAATTTTACACACCTGTTGCATTCGATGCGCAAGCCCTAAATAGCTTGCTAAATGCTCTTCTATATCTAAGGTAGTAATTTTTAATATCTGCAAAGTTGCTAAAGCCATAAGAGCATTTTCTGCATTATGACTTCCACGTAACGAAGCTATATTTGCCAAATCTGCAAGCATATGATGTTGCCCATGATAAATAGCAAAAAGTTTTGTTCCTTCTACATAAAAACCATTTTTAACAACATGCTCTTTAGACACTGGATCAATTGGATAACCTTCATCAAAAAGCTTTTGATATAAAGCACAGCAAACCAAACTATCAATTGAAATAAGAGCACGAGAAGCTCTAGAAACAACGCGTTCTTTGACCTGCACATAGCGTTCAAAGCTACCATGGCGATCAATATGATCAGGTGTTAAATTCAACAAAAGACCAACAGTTGGCTGAAGAGACGGAGCTAATTCTATTTGAAATGACGAACATTCAATAACATAAATACGTTTTTTTACAAATGGCTTAAGCGTTAATATTGCTGTTCCAATATTACCTCCCATTTGCACATCATAACCCATTTTTTCTAAAAGATGAGCAAGTAAAGCAGTGGTTGTTGATTTACCATTTGTACCTGTAATAGCAATAAATGGAACATCCTGGTCATCAAAACCATTTTGCTGTAAAAAAAGATTACGTGCACGAACAAATAGCTCAATATCACCGATAATTTCGATATTTTCTTGACGCGCTTTTTCAACAACCCAATGTGGCCTTGGATAAGTTAAAGGCACTCCAGGAGCTAAAATCAACGCAACAAATTCTGTCCAATCTTCATAATACAGATTCTTTGTGGGAATATTTTCCTCACAAGCAGCTTCCACACTAGAACAATTATCATCCCAAGCAACTACTTCTGTACCGCAAGCAATTAAAACTTTTGCTGTAGCTATTCCTGATTTCCCTAACCCAAATACAGCAACTTTTTGACCTTTATAACACTCAACAGAAATCAAGATTTCACCTCAATTTAAGTGTTGAAAGACCAATCAATGCTAAGACAATCGTAATAATCCAAAAACGTATCACAATCTGACTTTCTGTCCAACCTTTTTTCTCAAAATGATGGTGAATTGGCGCCATAAGAAACACACGCGTTTTCGTCAGTTTGAACCAACCTACTTGAATAATAACTGATATCGCTTCTAAAACAAAAAGTCCACCAATAATAGCTAAAACAATTTCGTGCTTCGTGGCAACAGCAATAACACCTAGCAACCCGCCAAGAGCCAAAGAACCAGTGTCTCCCATAAAAATAGCTGCTGGAGGTGCATTATACCATAAAAAGCCTAGTCCAGAACCAAAAACTGCTCCAAGTAAAACAGCTAACTCACCCGTGCCTGCCACATAATGAATTTGTAAATAATCAGCAAAATTCACATTCCCAGACAGATAAGCAATCAATGCAAAAGATAAAGAGACAACCATCACAGGAACAATAGCAAGCCCATCAAGACCGTCCGTTAAATTAACAGCATTACCAGTACCTACGATAACACAAGCAGTAAAAGGAATAAAAAACCAACCCAAATTAATAAAATAATCCTTTACAAAAGGCAAAGCTAATCCTGGTGAGCCAACTTTTAAAATAATAAAACACGCAATGACTGCGATTACAAATTCCAAACTTAATCGCGCTTTTCCAGAAAAACCTTTATGCGTTTGCTTTGTCACTTTAAGATAATCATCATAAAAACCAATTATCCCAAAAGAAAGCATAACAAATAACGAAACCCAAAAATAAATATTTAATAAATCACACCATAAAAATGCCGATACCATAATACCAATTAAAATCATTAATCCACCCATAGTAGGTGTTCCAGCTTTTTTAAAGTGAGTTTGAGGTCCATCAGTTCGAATTGGTTGTCCTTTCCCCTGCCGACTTTTGAGAAAAGCAATAATACTTGGACTAAACAAAAAAACAATCAAACCTGATGTCAAGATAGCTGCAACAGTTCGAAAAGTAATATACCGAAAAACATTAACACCTGGAATCCAATCATTCAGCAAGGAAAAAAATAGCATCATAGCGAAAAAACCTAATAAAATTATCAAGAAATGACTTTATAGCGGTTAAGAATTTCAGTCACAATATTTGATAAATAAATATGGTGTGATGATTTAATCATAACAAGATCCCCATTTGAAATTTCTGAAAAAACAAGCGGAACAATTTCCTCAATATTTTCAGCATGATAAACAGTAACATAAGCAGAAAGGTCACTGGCTAAAACGCCCATTTCTTTACCAACCAAAAAAACCAAATCAGCACCAGAAACACGAATAGGTTCCAACAAATCACGATGTAATTTTTCACTACGGTCTCCTAATTCAAGCATATCACCCAAAATAGCAATTCGTCTCCCACCTACACCTATTGGTCCTGTTGCAAGAAGATCAAGAGCAGTCCTCATAGAAACAGGATTAGCATTGTAACTTTCATCGATTAAATGAAACATACCACCATTTGATAAAGACAGCTTATAAAGAGCTCCACGGCCTTTTTGAAGAGAAAAACGACCCAAAGCGAGCGTAACATGTGCCAAATCAGCACAAACCGTATCACAAGCTGCAAGAACACTTAAACCATTTTGTACCATATGTTGACCAGGCGCACCAATTTTAATCATCATATCTTTCTGATCAAAATGTACAACCATACAAGAGCAATTCTCTAAAAGGTGAACCTCCTTCACTTGATAATCAGCAGAATTAGAACGGCCAAAACTTCGAATTTCTTTCACACCACATTGTTTTGCTTTTTTAAGCAAATAAGAAAAAAAATGATCATCTGCGTTTAAAAGAGCTATACCATTTTTGTCTAATCCTTCAAAAATTTCAGCCTTGGCATCTGCAACTTCTTCAAGATCTTTGAAAAATTCCATATGCCCAGCTGCAATACGAGTGATTAATACCACATGCGGACAAACCAACTTCACCAAGGGACGAATTTCATTTTTATGATTCATACCAATTTCAAAGATACCATAATCACTATCTATAGGCATTCGTGCCAAAGTCAGTGGAACACCCCAACAATTATTCAAAGAAGCAAGATTAGCATGAACCTTTCCAACAGTTTCAAGTGCTTGTTTAAGAGCTTCTTTTGTAGTTGTTTTTCCCACAGAGCCTGTAATAGCTATAATTCTAGCTTTTGAACGTTTACGTGCTGCTTGCGCGAGCTTTTCTAATGCCTGCAAAACATCGGGAACGACAATCAATGGAGCTGTTATTTTTTTCATTTCGTCTAAACGATTTTGTGCAACCACTAAAACTCCAGCACCTTGTGCATAGGCGTGCGCCGCAAAATCATGACCATCAAGATGGTGCCCTTTAATGCAGAAAAAAACATCACCTGCAACAAGAGTCCGACTATCAATAGAAACCCCAGAAAAAATTTCTGGTAAACATCCAACTGTAAAACCATCCATTGCAGAAATGAGTGCCTGTTTATCCCATAAAGCTATCACTTATTCCGCTCCTTTAAAGCAGCAATCACTTTCAAACGATCTGAAAAAGGATATATCTCTTGGCCTATAATTTGTCCATTTTCATGACCTTTACCTGCAACAATTAATGTATCTCCAGCTTTCAGCAATCCCACCGCATACTCAATTGCTTGACCACGATCCTCTATTTCTATTGCTTCCGGCACTGCTTGTAAAATATCTTTTCGAATTTTCTCCGGTGCTTCCGTGCGAGGATTATCATCGGTTACAATCACAATATCAGCTTTATTTCCTGCAATTTTTCCCATCAAAGCTCTCTTTCCTTGATCACGATCACCACCACAACCAAAAACAAGAATTAAACATCCCTGTGTAAAAGGACGAACAGAAAGTAACACCTGCTCTAAAGCTTCTGGCTTGTGCGCATAATCGACATAAACAGGTGCACCATCTTCTGTGTTTCCAACTAATTCTAATCGGCCAGGTGCCCCTTGCAATTTTTCAAGAGAACGAAAAACCATATCTGGAGGTGCATTTGTCGCAATCGCTAAACCTGCAGCCATAAGTGCATTAGTTACTTGAAAATCACCAGCAAGTGGCAAATCAAATGTATAAATATTATTTCCCATCCGACATTCAACACGTTGTTTTAATCGTTGATGTTCAACACGATTAAGCGTGATGAATTTTCCTGTGCGACCAATTGTCAGAACTTGCCGGTGAGCTTGTCTAACAGTATCGATAACCTTTTGTGAGTAAACATCATCTGCAAAGATAAGAGCAGGTGCATCTTGCGGTAAAAGCGTATGAAATAGTCTCATCTTAGCATGGAAATAATGCTCTATGGACTTGTGATAATCCATATGATCACGCCCTAAATTGGTAAAAGCAGCTGCCGCTAAATGCACTCCATCAATCCGACATTGATCAAGCCCATGTGAAGAAGCTTCAAAGGCTGCATGTGTAACACCTTCATCATTAGCAATTTCACATAATAAACGCTGTAACATTACTGGATCAGGTGTGGTTAGAGAACCAATATCATGACGTTTAGGTGATACAACGCCTACTGTTCCTATACTAGCAGCACAAAAACCAATATATTCCCAAATTTGCCGAACAAAAGACACAACCGATGTCTTACCGCTTGTACCTGTAACAGCAACCACTGTTTCAGGTTGAGAATTATAAAAACGGGCAGCTGCTATAGCTAATTTATGACGTGCATCCAACACATGAATAACGGGAATAGATAAGTTCTCGAAAACAAAATTATTATCTGTAATAATGACCCGTGCACCACGCTGTATGGCATCATTTACATACTTTTTGCCGTCGCTTTGATTTCCCTTAAGGGCCACAAAAACATAACCCGGTAATACTTGACGAGAATCAGCACTTATCCCTGTAATTTCGATTGAGGCAAGACAATCATCTTTAATACACTCTATAAATAATTCTCCAAGCAACACGGCTATTTACCTTTATATTAGTTTTTCATTGTTGTTTTCGGTAATCTCAAATTGCTTTTTGTTCTTACAATTGGTTGATACTCTTTTTTAAAATCCGGTTCTATTCCAAGAAAAATAGCTGAACGTCGAATGATGTTGGCAAGCATTGGAGCTGCATTCATTGCTGCTGTTGCTGAATGTTTTCCATCTTCTGGCTTAGGCTCATCAATAATTGTTAAGACAATATAAGAAGGATTATCTATAGGAAAAGCAGCCAAAAAGCTATTAAAGTTCTTTACTTTAGAATACTTTCCATTTTCAACTTTTTCAGATGTTCCTGTCTTACCACCAATACGATAACCTACTACCTTTGCATTACGCCCCGAACCAATATCACTATTTAACTTATAAAGATAACGCATATCTTGGCTTGTTTGAGGATGAAGAACCTGCTTAGCATATTTCAAAGCCTCTTTTTTAGAGCGTTTTAAAAATGTAGGATCAATTAACAAACCACTATTCATTAAAGCAGCAGCAGCCACTGCTGTTTGCAATGGCGTTGTTGCCATACCATGTCCAAAAGAAATCGTCATAGAATTGATATCCTTCCAATAATGGGGATAAATCGGTTGGGCCACTTCAGGCAATTCCGTTGATATACGCTCAAGTAAACCAAGTCGTTTTAAAAAATTACGATGTCCATCTACTCCTATTGCCAATGCCTCTCTGGCAGAACCAATATTAGAAGAATAAATAAAAACTTCCCACAATTTTAAAAGGCGATTTTTCCCATGAAAATCACGAATAAAATGATTACGACTTGCTTGAATTGGTTGGGAAGCATCAATAATACTGTTTAAATCAAAAAGCCCTGAATCAAGCGCCATTGCTGTGGTGAAACTTTTAATAATTGACCCCATTTCAAAAGTTCCAGCGGTCATGCGATTAAAGCGGTCACTTTTAAGAGCATCAACAGGATTTGCAGGAGAAAAATCTGGCACTGATGCCAATGCTAAAACTTCACCTGTATAAATGTTTAAAATAATAGCACCCGCAGCAATTGCTCGATAACGTTTCATGGCTTCCATCAATTCATCATGTACAATTGCCTGAACACGTATATCAATAGAAAGTTGCACTGGCTTCAATGATTCCTCTGTAGCAAGACCGGTAGCACGAAGAACACTCAATCCATTATCATCAATATATTTTTCCATGCCAGCTAAGCCTTGATTATCAACATTGACCATACCAAGAATATGTGAAGCTATAGATCCTCCTGGATAAAAACGACGTATTTCAGTACGAAAACCAATACCTGGAATGCCAAGTTCCATAATCTGTGCCTTTTGCGTTGGAGTTAATCCACGTTGGATCCAAGAAAAACCAGAATTTCTTTTTAAACGTTTATGGACTTCCTGCCAATTCAGTTTTGGCAAAACTGTTGAGATTAATTCGATCGTCTCATCTACATCAATAATACGACGTGGTTCAGCAAAAAGCGAATAAGTTGTAATATCTTTTGCTAATAAACGCCCATTGCGATCAACAATATCAGGTCGAGAAGCTAATTGCACTATCAACGGCCCTTTTCCCCCTTCAATTTGACCACCTTTAATCCCATAAAAAATAAGGCATTTCCCTATAAGCCCATAAAGAAAAAGAAAACACAATAAAGCAAAAATCAAACGTGGACGATTAGAATACGGCTGATACATAGAAGAAGGTAAAGATTTTAACTGATTATTTGAATAATTGTTCTTTTGTGAAAATAAGAACGACAATTGCATCACCGCCCACCTTTTTGAACAAAACTGTTTCTATGAACACTACGATTCTCAGCTAAAAAAGCTTTATCATCGTCTTCAAAGGTATTCTGCTTGATCAATTCTTCAATTTTATCTTGCAAACGCATTGGAATATCTTTTAACTTTACAACTTGACGTGGCCGTATTAACTCTAAACTCAGTTCTTTTTTGTAACGTTCTGCAAGTTTTCTCATGCGTGAAGGATCAATCATTACAGCCCATTCAGTATGAAGCAAATTAACCATATTTTTTTCTTCTGCAATTTCCCGCTCAATACGTTTCACTTCACCAATCTGTTTTTGGACCCCATATTTAACCTTGTAAGTAAGGCCCGCTATACAAATCATGACCACTACTAAAATCATATCGAATGTGCGAAAAATTATCATTTCTTACTGCCTTCAAAACGAACAATTTCTGCCAAACCAAATAATTTCATATCTGCTGCAATAGCAACTTCTTGAGTCCGTACCCCCATACGCAACCTCGCAGAACGTGCACGAGGATTTTGCTGTAACTCTTCTTGAGTTGGGGTTTTCACACCTTTAAACAAAGGAATAAAGGTTGCTGGAGCTGATTTTATTTCAGGAAGATAACGTGATCCTTTTTTATGACCAGAACGAGCAGAGAAAAATTTTTTTACCATGCGATCTTCAAGAGAATGAAAGCTAACGACTGCCAATCGTCCTCCTGCTTTTAAAACACGCTCAGCAGCAAATAAACCACATGCAAGCTCGGCAAGCTCATTATTAACATAAATGCGTAATGCTTGAAATACACGCGTTGCAGGATGAATATGATCGCCTGGTTTTCTTCCTATTAAAGATTCAACAGCATGAGCAAGATCAATTGTACGCAAAAAAGGGCGAATACAACGACGTTTCTCAATCATCCGAGCAATTCGAACTGCGTAACGCTCTTCCCCAAATGTTTTAAACAGTTGCGCCAAATCATCCGCCTTTAAATAATTAACAACATCAGCTGCTGTAAAACCAATCTGCCCCATTCGCATATCTAATGGACCGTCTTTTTGAAAAGAAAAACCACGTTCAGGTTCATCAAGTTGCATGGAAGAAACACCAATATCAAGAATAACGGCGTCGACTTTCTCTTCTACTATATGATCCAACTGTGAAAACTCTGCTTGAATTAAACGGAGACGTGGAAAAAATTGATTAACAAGTGCTTGTCCCTCACGAATTGCATGAGGATCACGATCAAGAGCGATAACTTCTGCACCCGCATTCAATAGGGCGCATGAATAACCACCAGCACCAAAAGTGCCATCAATCACTTTTGATCCAGCTAATGGTGCAAGCTCAGCTAATACTGACTGCAACAATACTGGAATATGGCGTTCGACTCCACTATCCTGCCTTCTCAAAATACCCCATCTTGATCTATGTTTTACAAAATCATTAACCATCGACGGCATATGAGATTATCATATGCCAAAACTTTAACTCTCATTTTTACTACAAAGAGCAAGTCAAGTTAAAGCTGAATCACTATATACATTGGCTTATTAATACTTAAAGAAATGTTATAATTTTTTAAAAAAATGCTTTATTTTTGAGCGTAAAAACTCTCAAAATATGCACTTTTATCAAAATATATGTAAATTTTTTATTATATATCAAATATCAGTCGGCCTATAAGCCGGGTTCTGTTAGTAAAGTTATGCTTTACATGGCAACCATTCATCTAGGACGAATGTTACCATCCGCCTCATGCAACCTACCCAAATGACTCGCCTGGAAACTGGCTGCAAGTCAAGCCTTGCGCATCATTTCTATTCGGTCTTGCTCCCGATGGGGTTTACCTTGCCACACTCATTACTGAGTGTGCGGTGGGCTCTTACCCCACCCTTTCACCCTTACCTATAAAAATAGGCGGTTTGCTTTCTGTGGCACTTTCCCTAGGGTCACCCCCGCCGGGTGTTACCCGGCATCGTTTTTCCATGGAGCCCGGACTTTCCTCACCTATTACTTTTTAATATTTAATAGGCGCGGCTGCCCAGCCGACTGATTTTTTATTTATACAATATTTTTCACCAAGTGAAAATAGCAACAAAAGGATATTTTATAAGCCTTATCAAAATAATTAGACTACTTACAAAGCATATTACTGCTTTAATGAAGCTAAATATGTTTTAACTTTTGAACAATATCTCGCTGAAATAGAATTCATTTTTTTTGCAGAATGACCTGCATTATATTTAAGAACTGTACGACACGTATCTCCCCTACTAAGTTTATGCGCCCGCGCTAAATAACGCATACCATATTCAAGATTAATTGCAGGCTCATAAAGATCTTTTACAGAACCGTTAAAACCCAACCATCGTGCAGTAGACGGTTTAATTTGCATCAATCCTATTTCACCAGAAGAACCTTTTGTATGAGCATTATAGTTGCTCTCAACACTGATAACAGCATGCACCAAATTTATAGGAACTTTGTGTTTAATTGCAATTTTTTTGATAAGATCTTCATAAGGACGAACAGAAGCCTTAGAATTAGAAGAAGAGAACTCTAAGTTCTTACTTGAATCTACAATACTAATTACTGCAAAAGCTATTTTAATATTTAACACAAAAAATACAGCAAATGCTGTACTAAAAAAGATTTTTAAAAATTGCATTCTTTCTCTCTTCACTAATACATTCGTAACCTGAACCATAATGATTTTAAAAATGTATTTTATTGAATAAAAAAAGCCAAAAAACGTCATAAAAATGAAAATATTAAGATAATTTCAAGACATCTCTAATAGTTAGAGAAGGATTTTTTAAAATTTTGATTATATTTTTCATTTTATACAGTAAAAAATATAACACATTTATCATTGATATCTTATGATAATAAATTTAAATTAGAAAAATAGCACCGAGACAATTCGATTACTTACAACACAAGCTTATCAAGGTTTTATTAGTAATAATTTCATCACTCTATTGTGATCAGATCAACTGAAATCTTCCATTCATCGCATATAATGGCTAAAAACCAGTGCTCAAAAAATTACTTATTGTAATCAATATTTTTAAATACACATTCATATAAAAATATAATTGAATTTTATCTTAAAAGAACAATATATGTCTTTTATATATTATTTCCAAAATAGCAGATATGAAATTATAATTTAAAAATTATGTGATTTAGATGTAATCTTATACGTTATAATTTTAGGATTTAGAAATGATCAAATTCCGCTGGCGTAACATTATTCTGATTTTGCTATTTATCTTGATAGCTGGTTTACTAGCTTATCGCTTTGTATTTAATAGAATAATTGTTTCTCACCAGATGAATAAAACAAAGAATATGCAGTTAGAAGAAGCAATATCTTTCCCGAATGTTACAATGCACCTTTTCAAAATGAATGATCAACAAAAACAAGGAATTGTTTATCAAGCGCGTAAAGATGCTATTTCTTCTGCTCTTGCAAGCGGACAAAATAATGAACAAGCTCAAAAATTTGCTGAAATCGTTATCAGAACTGTATCAGAAGAAATTTTACATCCTTCTACTGTAAACTCTTATTAATTATTTTCTGCATAATTTTAAGACAATTATATGTTTACCAATGATTTTAAGTCTATTTTTCCATATTCTTCACTAATTCTAAAAACCATAGAGACACACTAAACTCAAAATTTTAATTCTTATATTAAGAAAGTACAATCAAGATATAACATGTACTCAAAACTTATCTTTTATAACGCTCTCTTTTTCTTTCTAAAAAACGAAGTTGATTAATCACCTTTTTGCTCTGTTTACCGTTCAAGATTTTCTGCACAGATTGAATACTATGTTCTATATAATCCATATATTAAGAGAAACAAAATCTATCCACTATAAAATATCGAAGTCTCATATCATTAAACCTCTTCTATTTTTTCGTGAAATTAAAAACCAACCTTATAAATTTTGATACGAACCTATGCTTGTTGTACTTAATTAACGTGGTTGTCCTGTTATACTCAACAAAATTCTTAGATAGCCTATTTCTTTTTTCAAGAATAAAGTTATAGAACTCATATAATAAAAAACCCGACTGAAAGATTCTTCCAGCCGGGTTAGACAATCTGAGGGATCCACGCGGGGGGGGGGAGAGGTTCCCTGATTGTCTGCTCGCATCACTCATTAAAGTAAATGACACAGTTTTTTTATATAAAATATTTTAAACGACAAGAAATTCTTATGATTGTTTATAAAAAACATAAAAAAAATTGCAATTTGAGTATAAAAATGGAAAAATTAAGGCAAAAAATATTCAAAAATGATCCAATTTGGAGCAAATCCATTCAAAAATCTGTCATCAGACTCTTTCTAATCATCTTAACTTTTATAAAAACTTCACTAAATATTAAAATTTCACCAAATTTTTTTACAATTTAAAATTGTTATGAACAACTGTCTAAACCAGTAATAAGCTGTAATAAACTACTGATAAATACACATGCTTCTTTTCTCTTCCATAGGATGATAAAATGGCAAATACCTAATATGAAATTGCGACATAACCTAGCTATTAGAGCAAACATCACATAAGTTTAACGATAAACACGCTAAAAAAATTATCTTTATTTCTATAAAAATATATTTGACTATATACTTTATATTCCTAAGCGCCAAATTACTGATACTAAAATCTATAAATAAAATGTGTTAATCAACACACTAGCCATTAAATGATCAATTAAAGTACCATTTTTGTGTTATCAAATAAAATGAAAATAAACTCCTATGACAATACGCAGAAAACAGAAAATTTCTAAAGAACTAATAACTCTTATCCCACAAGTTCCATACCTTGATAGCCAATGTATTTATACTGCTGCTACACGAACCTCTATGAAATATCTTCCTCCTTCCATTGCAGTTTGGCTCGCAACAATTGCTCATATACGACATCAACATACAGAGTATGATAATTTACTTTGTGAAGGTTATGATCGAGATTCAGCGCTCTTTTTTGTCTTTGATGCAATTAACAAAACACTCATTGAATGGGGCGCAAATCGCCTTTTAAAACGTGAAGAAAGCACGAACGATATCAATATCACCTCAGTACCACTTAAAACAAATAGTTTTAACGTGTAAGAGGTTTGTAATTGGCACGCCTAGAATTAATAGAATCTGGCCCAAGACGGCTAACCTTATCTGCTTCATATTCAGAAAAATTACCTTCAAACCATTCCACATGGCCATTTCCTTCAAAAGCCAAAATATGTGTTGCTAATCGATCTAAAAACATACGATCATGCGATATAATAACCGCACAACCAGCGAAACTCTCCAATGCATCTTCTAACGCACCCAATGTTTCTGTATCAAGATCATTTGTTGGCTCATCAAGAAGAAGAACATTTCCTCCTTCTTTCAAAAGTTTAGCCAAATGCACACGATTGCGCTGTCCTCCTGACAGCTGCGCTACTTTCTGCTGTTGATCTGTACCTTTAAAGTTAAAAGCACCACAATAAGCACGACTATTCACTTCATGTTTACCTAACTTAATGATTTCATTTCCGCCGGAAATTTCTTCCCAAACAGTCTTATCACCTGCCAATGCATCACGGCTTTGGTCAACATAACTCACTTGAACTGTTTCTCCAATACGGATCTGTCCTGAATCTAATTTCTCTTGCCCAGTCAACATCTTAAATAAGGTCGATTTTCCCATACCATTAGGACCAATAACTCCAACAATACCGCCTGCAGGCAACTTGAAAGAAAGAGAATCAATTAATACACGATTACCATATGCTTTTGACAAATTATCAACTTCAATAACAACCTGTCCCAATCTTTCGCTAATAGGAATAATAATCTGCGCCTCCCCAGGATGACGCTCATGCGCTGCCTGAACCAATGTATCATAAGCCTTAATACGGGCTTTCGATTTTGCTTGACGAGCCCTTGGACTAGAGGCTATCCACTCTTTCTCGCGTGACAATACACGCTGGCGAGCAACTTCCTCGCGACTTTCTTGTGCTATACGTTTAGCTTTAGCATCCAAATAAGCAGAATAATTACCCTCATAAGGGATTCCTTTACCGCGATCTAATTCTAAAATCCAACCTGTTACATTGTCAAGAAAGTAACGATCATGGGTAATTAAAAGCACTGCACCTGGATATTCACGTAAATGCCTTTCAAGCCAAGCTGTTGTTTCAGCATCTAAATGATTTGTCGGTTCATCCAAAAGCAATAAGTCAGGTTTTGATAAAAGCAATTTACAAAGGGCAACACGCCGTTTTTCACCTCCTGAAAGTTTTGTCACATCCTCATTCCCTGATGGACAACCAAGAGCAGCCATAGCCATTTCTACTTGGCTTTCTAAATCCCAAAGATTCTGACTATCAATAATATCCTGAAGTCGAGCACCTTCATCAGCTGTTTCATCACTATAATTCATCATCAGTTCATTGTAACGATCTACAATTGCTTGCTTATCAGCAAGCCCTTCCATCACATTTCCACGCACATCTTTATGTGTATTAAGAACAGGTTCTTGCGGAAGATAGCCACAACGTGCTCCTTCAGCAAGCCATGCTTCTCCTGTATATTCTTTATCTAATCCAGCCATAATACGTAAAATGGTTGATTTACCTGCACCATTTGGACCTAAAATACCAATTTTTGCATCTGGATAAAAAGACAGATGGATATTCTCCAAAATTTTCTTATTGCCATAAGCCTTATTAAGCCCAGCCATATGATAGATAAATTGACGTGCCATAAATTTCTCTTTATTATTGCAACTTGCGTTATGAAGCTTTTCTTAAATTTTGTAACGCATAATATTTAATTATTGCTCTAATAGCTCCTTGTTCTATATTGGTATATTTTTTCTGATCTCACAAGCCCTACTGCGACTTTAAATGCAAAAAAACATTCCTTTGAAAAGAAAAAAGCAAATACTCTTAGCTCTGCCTGAGACGTGTTATCAAAAATCATCTCTTTTTGCTATACCAGATTTGAAATTATGTTCTTACCGTATCAAACCAATCTATCAATGCCATACAGAACTACAAGATAAGCCTATCCTTTATGCCCCTTCTTTCCTTATCCTATGGGCTATACAATATGCTATAAAAAATCCCTATCTCTTTTCTTCGCTCTTGTGTCATAAACCAAAATGGGATTCATTCTTTCCTTTAATGTGGTACAAACTGCGTTTAAAAAACGAATGCTATCTCCTAGGATCTGACGTCCAAAGTCCTATGATTAACAAAGCTCTGCGCAAACATATGGCAGTTACTGACTACCATTCTCTATCTATTGGCAAATGGTTACAATTGATAAAAAATTATCACAATTACCGTAAAGATTTATCTATTCCTTTTTTTTGGTTTGATGATAATAAAATGAGTACTGACATTCATCATATCATTTCAAAACTTCATGATGAAACATAATCTTTTAAAACACAAAGCGTCTACCAGCTCACTGGAACTGGAATAAGTTCATGAAAAAACAAACCTTAATCGTTATTGATGTTCAAAATGATTTCTTACCAGGCGGAGCACTTGCAATACCACAAGGCGATGCCATTATCCCTGCTGTCAATAACCTTATAGCTCGTTTTGATCATATTATTTTCACCCAAGATTGGCACCCCAAAAACCACTGTAGCTTTGCGTCTTTTCATCCAGAGAAAACTCCTTATGATACTGTTAATCTTGACTATGGCCCTCAAATACTTTGGCCTGATCATTGTATACAAGGAACACAAGGAGCGGAATTTCATCCATCTCTCAAAGTTGAAAAAGCGCAACTTATCCTTCGGAAAGGCTATAATAAAGAAATTGATAGTTATTCCGCCTTCTTTGAAAATGACCAGAAAACACCAACAGGATTACACGGTTATCTTAAAGAACATGATTTTACAACTTTAGTTATGTGCGGTTTAGCAACTGACTTCTGTGTTGGATTCTCTGCACTACATGCTGTAAAATGCGGTTTTAAAGTCAAGGTTTTGTTAAACGCTTGTGCTGGTATTGATCTAAATGGATCACTCGATACGATGCTCAAAGCTATGAATGAAGTTGGTGTAGAATTATTGATGGTCTCTTAATCTCCCTCCAACTACTATGATAGCAATAAAAAGTCTTCATATTCTTATTATTGCAATGTAATTTATTCATCTGAGATTATTAGATTTAAAACGAAGAGAAGAATAAAATGCTATTCCAATAATACATATGCCAATGAACCCTGTTAATGCTTCAGGAATAGATATAATAATTTGCATATACATAATCACAGCCAAGACTAAAATTGCATAAAAAGCACCATGCTCTAGATAACGATAATGCAATAATGTTCCTGTTTCAAACAACATAATCGTTATAGCTCTTACGTAAAATGCACCAATACCAAGACCAATAGCAATGATAAAAAGATTATGAGAAAAGGCAAAAGCGCCTACAACACCATCAAAAGAAAAACTAGCATCTAAAACTTCTAAATACAGAAACAAACCTGCTCCTCCTTTAGAAACTGTAATCAAAGTATTTTTTTGAGAATCCAAAAGTGAACAAGTTGCTTCGACAATCAAAAATGTCAAAAGCCCATAAAGCATTGCTAATAAAACAGTTAACTTATTTTCTGCTACAATCTGACCTGAAAAAATAACATGAGAATCAGAATAATTATAATATCAATCCTCACGAATGAATTCAGCCTTTGAGCTGGCTTTTCTATAAAAGTCAGCCAATGTACTTTTTTTTCTGGATCAAAAAAATATTTTAAGCCAACCATCATAAGGAAGGTTCCACCAAAAGCTGCAATACTGTCATGAGCATCCGTTAAAATTGCAGCATATTGATGAGGCTCCCATATTGCCAATTGAACTGCAGCAATTGGATTAATCCAAGCAGCAACAGCAACCACCAACAATGGAAAAATAATTCGCATACCAAACACCGCGATCAAAATGCCCCATGTCAAAAAACGATGACGCCATAATTGATTCATTTTTCCAAGAAAACGTGCATTGATAATAGAATTATCAAAAGATAAAGAAATTTCTAAAATTCCTAAAACACAGCAAATAAAAAAATATCTAAAACAGCCAACAATGGCCCCTGTTTCCAGCCAACCAATAAGCCCTCCTCCCAAAATACCGATAATTGTGAAGAAAAAAGCCCATCTAAAATAACCTAACAGGGCCATGATTGTTCCTCAAAGTCCATCTCTTCAACCTACATTTGTATAATCGAAGTACCGTATCGTAAGACACAATATAAAATGCATAATACACACAGAAGGAATTATATGGAATCTCTTTGAGAAAAAACAAGAGAAAATTTGACAAATTTATTTTTTTCAAGATAAGAAAGATAAATAATTATAAAATACTAATAAAAATTTATAGTTTTTTTTAATTTTCACTAAAAAGTTAAAAAAATAAGAAAACTAAAATTATAAATGTTGACTACAAATGTTATTATAAAGTAATGGTATAATGGTACATTGTGTGCCTTTATGGACAAAAGCCCACACCGTAATGATTTATTTGAGGGAGATAATTCATGGCGCGTCCTGAAACAGAAGCGAAAACTATATTTGGAAAACGTCTACGTCATATACGTATTGCCTTAGGTGATCCACCGCGTGAAACGTTAGCCAAACAATTTAATATGACAAAAAACTCTATTGCTTTTTATGAGCGTGGAGAAAGAGAGCCTAATCTCAGTGTATTACAAACATATCGTATGTTGTATGGGGTCAATATCAATTGGCTTTTAACTGGGCAAGGTAAAATGTTCGATACTGAATACACTAAAGGGGAATTTGACTGGGACTATTTCATTAAAAAAATCGAAGGGCTTGAAGATATTCTCACAAATAGTGTAAATAGCGATGAGCCAAATCAAGAAAAAATCGAAAGCTCTTATGAGAAATTACAGCAATACTTATTATCACAAGGTGTTCCTAACGGTCTTAATCCTAAAGCAGCAACTTCCCTCGTTAATATGAAAGCAAAGCTAGCTAACTCTTACGCTCTTAGTTTATTCATCGATTTACTCATTCGTAGTATAGCACATAAAGAAACACTTTCTAATCAATAGCTTTTATATTTTAAATATACATGATTGCCTTATTATCAGGTAATAAGGACGCTTTTGGTCTTTATTACCTGGTAAAATTAGCTTTTTTATGGCATCTCACCATTATGTATGGAAAAGTAATTAAGCGTTATCTGCATCTGTTGGTAATAATTTAAAAAAATTACATATTACAAATCATTTCCAAAAATTTTGTTTAAAATCACAGAAGTTTAAAAAACATATTGATTTTCTATCATATTCGTCTCTCTTTTGAGATCGGAGATATATTGAAAGTTTTTTCAAGTAACTATTGTGAAAAATCAATATGTTTTTAGGTATTTCAGGATGTTCATAATCAATGGTACTGTACTGGCATTCAATCTCAAAAGGCCAGAAAAATTTGTTTTTTCTAGTCGAAACTATTCAACAAAAAAGACACCTTAATGGAAATTGAATAAATTAAAAAAGTTACACGCAATACTTCTATTAAAGAATTGCGACCTTAATATTTATGAACGCAGCAATAAAAAATTTTTATCTTATGTATTGAATTTGTACTACGCTCTGACTTTGAAGAAGAGCATTAATTTCTTCCCACGATAGAGCGGAATCAGATGCTCCTTTTTTGCAGTTGCTAAAGAACCACATGCAGCTGCCAAACGAATTCTTTCTGCAAAAGCATGTTTTTTATTAAACCAGTAACTAAACCAACATTAAAGCTATTGTCAGCTGCAACAGTATCAATTCTCTTTAGCTTAAAAGAAAGAACAACAACGGCTTTACTCTTTGTGAAAAAGAGACTCCTTCGTTCCCCATGTTTATAACAAATATTTCTAATCCACGCTCTAAAAATACTTTTTACCACTAAATGAGCTGTTTTTATATCCGCTGGATAAATATCTGTTAATTTCTTGGTTTTTGTTTCATCAAGTGTCATAACACGAGCCAAATGATAAAATTCTTGAGGAAATCATTTACAGATACTGAATCTCTACTAAGTGTCATACTCAACTCTAGCTGCAGCCAATATTAAATCCATTGAACTTTCTAGCTGCATCATCAAAATCTTAGAACAACAAATTACTTTTCTTGTCTACTCGATATCTTCTAACTTAACACCCATATTAGATATCCCCTGCAATAATAATTGTATTTCCTCCACTTCGGATTAACATGCAATTTGAAAATCTGCAGCTCAAATCAACAGAAGATTTTCAAAGTACTAACAAGCAAACATTCTTAAAGCATCATTCCCACTCTAACTAGCAAGCCCGATAGACAGACCTCTTCTACTCATCGCAACGGTTTTAATTAGCTTCCTTCCCTCCTACTTCCATAAAAAAAATTTTTAAACGAAGTATCTCGTCTTTTAAGAGATAATCAAAAACCTAGCATATAATATCAATGTCAACATTGCTAAAAACAGCGATAAAAAGTGTAGACATATATAATTTTTTGCCTTATTTTTCTAGAAAGCTCTCTATGAGAAACATACAACTTTATTTACTGTCCTTTTCTTTATTCTTTATCACTAATTTTAATGAAATAGAAATTAATTTTCCACTGCTTTACCTGTAATGAGTTTATATACTATTTTCCACACCTAATGTCCAAAATTTCACTTAATTTCTAAAAAATCGTTGCATAAAGCATACTAATTTACGAAGCTACCTCCTCATCTGTGCCCTCAAAACCAATCACTATAATGTGACGTCCACGCCTATATAGAAAGCACTCCTCTCTCAAAGCCATCTCTTCATTCTGTGCAAAAATAGTATAAACATCCTTATACATTTGTAAAAAATTTTCAGTCATATTAATCCCTTGGATACGATCAAAATTTGCTGATTACTTTGCAGTTATATTCAATTCTAAAGAAGCTCCTGCTTCATTAAAACCCTGTCCTCGTTCACGTGCGACGAACGCTCAAGAAATTCTAGTTCGATAACTTTCTCTTTTCCACCTAAATTTCAAACAAAACCCCAGCAGCTATTTTACCACCTTCAACATTATTAAAAGCAATATGCGTTTCAACTTTAGCCCCATTCATAGAATGATCAAAAGTAATAACAAGAATTTCAAAATGATTAACTACTGAAATTAAACTACGCATAAAATCAAAATATCTGTGAATTTGGCTAAACAACTTAACTAAACTCACAAATAACTGTTTAATTGTTCAAAATAAAAACAAGACTAATCTTTAAAGGCTAAAATTGATAACGTAAGCCACCCGAAACACTAATTCCAGAAAAGCCAGCTTTGGTTAATTTATGTTGGTATAGCAAATCACCATGAAGTGCTATAGCATTAGACAATTGGGCATGAACACCCGCACCTGTTTCAACTGTAGAACCGAATGCACCTAACTGAAATGCATCTTTAAAATGCACTATCCGCTTCTTTTCATAACTATGCGCAACATGAAGTTTACTATAAAAGGAAACAACATGTCCCTTTTCGGAAGAAGCAAAAGCTTTTATTAAACGACCACCTATCCGCCCTATCAATTGATCATGCTTTCCTAAATCAATATCAAACCGATCAATATCACGCGCTTCATCAAACAGGAGAGACTGGTAAATAACTTGAAGCTGTGGCTCAACAATAAAACCATGATAGCCTGTGATAATGGCCTGACCACCCGATAAAGCAGCACTCAAAAGTCTCCCTTTTAATTCTGCTGTTTTTCCACGAGAAAGAGTGACAACGTCGCCCTTAAAAAAATCATACGAGAGAAAGCCATTCGCATAAAAGCCTGTATCATGATCCAAATTCGCATAAAGCTTGCCTGACCATTTATCAAAAACACTCTTTTGACTGTGTTTAACTGCACGAGGATGAAGAGAGAGCTGACCATAACCGCCCATAACTCCAAAGGACGAAGTACTATCTTTACTCTCTAATGTATTGAATACAATTCCTGCTGTCGCATTATTATAGTCAAGATCAGCTCCATAACCATATTCAAAAACAGACAAATTGGAAGTATAACTATGGTTACTGCCATAACCACGGATGAAAAAGTTTGTCTTGCTCTTTTTAGCCGCTTCATGAAAAGCACTTTGCATGATTTCCAACAGTTCATGTTGATTACTTACATCGACCAAACCTGTATGAAATAAAGCATGAGGTAAAAGCAAATAACTTGGGAGTTGTGGCACAACTGTCGATACTATTTGCAGCCGATAATCCCAGAAATCATTATCAGATTGCTCACCTTCTTTCCTATTCTGACCAACCAACTTTTGTCCTGGATCCGCTTGCCCTAATTGGGAACTTGGACCATACGCAGAAAGAACATACTGATAAGGTAAATTATCTGCTGTAATATAATCATCCTTCAGTTTGAAGGAATCTTCTTGCGCTGTACCTGAAACTTGAATAAGCGAAACACCCTGGGTATTACCTGAACCCGTTTTATCTCCTAGATCTCCTACTGTTGTAGAAACAGAAACTACAGTAACACCAGATACATCACCATCGATTAAAAGCCGATCTGTATCCGAGTTACTTTGATCTAAATAACTATTAAGATAAAGCTCCGCATTACCCTCTGTTGTATAAACAAGACTATTCCCTGTGCCAATAGAGAGTGTTTGATAAACATTATCGCTTGGCTTTTCAAAAATAATTTTACTATTCTTAAGTGTCACAGTAGAAATAAATGATTTATTATTATCAGTTCCCTCATTCCCTCGATCACCCCGTGATTTTCTTTTTGTTAAAGTCCACATCGAGTTATTCTCTAATTTCAAACGCGCTTCAGCTGAACCAGAAATTAAAGCACCCCCTTCGAGCTGTGAGTTATTAGCTTTAATGTTTATAATCCCGCTAGTACCTTCTAGCAAAAGACCACCGGAAAGTTTTGTATCTGATAAATTAAAAGTAAGCTCCGCCTCAACACCATTATAAATAGCGGTACTATTAGGAACAATAAAATTTGTTTTTTTCAAAGAAATAGTTGCGAATCTTTCGGGCTCCCCGTCCTGGCTATTACTAACAGAAAGTACTCCATACATGCCATAATATTTATCACCCTCTATTTTAACGTCTACATTTTCAAGATTTACATTCTCTTTCTTCTCCTCCTCATCATCATCTTCTTTATCGTCACTCTCATCTTCATCACCATCTTCATCTGCTGTCTCATAATCTTCTGTACCCTTATATGGTGAAAAGTCAAATACAAATCCATTCCCACTTTTGAGATGAACTTTCCCTTCCTTCATCTCAAAAGTACTCTGTGGATGCATATAAACGGCAGCACTACCACTATAATCTACATTCCCGTTCGTCTGGCCAGAAGTATTATCATTAATAGTATCATTAATAATATTAACTTTCTCTAAAGAAACCTCTCCTGTATTCATATAAACTGCGTAACCTTCGATAAAATTAATGCCTGCATCCGATTTATCTATACCCTGCATTTGAATCGAGCCGCCTTTTGTAGTGAAAAGACCTTTATCCCCTTTTTTTAATACTAAAATATTTGTATCCAATAGCTCAACTATAGAACTTGAACCCTTAGCTTTAACAGCAATCTTATTATTACTTATCAATGTCTTATCTGCGTTTACCGAACTATTTTCTACAACAGAAATACCTATCGTTAGGTCTTTTAAGGTCAATTCATTAGCAACAATTGTTCCCCATTCCCCGAGCAGTATACCAATATAAATATCATTATCACTGTGTACGGGGCCTAGAATTTGCACTCTATTTACATTAACATCACTAGTCGTATTTTTTTCATCCTCTTCTTCACTCTCATTCTCTTCATCACTCGAACTCGAATATATACCAATTACCCCATTGGTTATAGAAGTTGTATTGTTTTTCTTACGACCACTATTCTGTCTAGTATTCCGTCTAGAATTATTTCCCATTTGATATGTTTTGTCATTTATCTGTCCATCTGCACTTTCTTTACACTCTTTCACAATGAAAGTACGGCTACCCAATTTCATAGTGGTCTTCTGACTTGGAGAAGATTTACCTTTCTTCGCAGCCTTCTTAGCTTCATTTTTCTGACACTTCTTAACAGAACCAGCCTCATTAGCAAAAGAAACATTAGAAGGACTAACTAAAAGAGTATTAAGTATGAGAAAGAAAGAAAGAAAGAAAGAAAGAAAGAAAGAAAGAAAAAAGAAACGCGCAACATTAAAATACCAATAACCTTTCAAAATAAAACGAATACATTATGGATTATATTAAATAAATAAACACATTTCAAGTTATTTCATAAAAGTAAGGTTTTACGTATTGGATTTCTCTATTAGCATTTACTAAATGAAAACTATCCAATAAATAAAGTTAAGCTTTACACTGAATACAAAAAAGCATTTCTTAATAAATTTATAAAGCTGAATTAAACGCATAGATAAAAGGCTGATGAGCAAAAGGCCCATCAGTCAATTTTCTAGGACTTGAGCAAAACTGACAAATATAAAACCAATCCTTGCTTTTAAAATTGATAACGCAAGCTACCCGAAACACTAATTCCAGAAAAGCCAGCTTTGGTTAATTTATGTTGGTATAGCAAATCACCATGAAGTGCTATCCTATTAGACAATTGGGCATGAACACCCGCACCTGTTTCAACTGTAGAACCGAATGCACCTAACTGAAATGCATCTTTAAAATGCACTATCCGCTTCTTTTCATAACTATGCGCAACATGAAGTTTACTATAAAAGGAAACAACATGTCCCTTTTCGGAAGAAGCAAAAGCTTTTATTAAACGACCACCTATCCGCCCTATCAATTGATCATGCTTTCCTAAATCAATATCAAACCGATCAATATCACGCGCTTCATCAAACAGGAGAGACTGGTAAATAACTTGAAGCTGTGGCTCAACAATAAAACCATGATAGCCTGTGATAATGGCCTGACCACCCGATAAAGCAGCACTCAAAAGTCTCCCTTTTAATTCTGCTGTTTTTCCACGAGAAAGAGTGACAACGTCGCCCTTAAAAAAATCATACGAGAGAAAGCCATTCGCATAAAAGCCTGTATCATGATCCAAATTCGCATAAAGCTTGCCTGACCATTTATCAAAAACACTCTTTTGACTGTGTTTAACTGCACGAGGATGAAGAGAGAGCTGACCATAACCGCCCATAACTCCAAAGGACGAAGTACTATCTTTACTCTCTAATGTATTGAATACAATTCCTACTGTCGCATTATTATAGTCAAGATCAGCTCCATAACCATATTCAAAAACAGACAAATTGGAAGTATAACTATGGTTACTGCCATAACCACGGATGAAAAAGTTTGTCTTGCTCTTTTTAGCCGCTTCATGAAAAGCACTTTGCATGATTTCCAACAGTTCATGTTGATTACTTACATCGACCAAACCTGTATGAAATAAAGCATGAGGTAAAAGCAAATAACTTGGGAGTTGTGGCACAACTGCCGGTACTCTTTTTACAGGTAAATCTGGTTTTATCGGATCCTCAGGTTCTGAGGGCACTGGTGGTTCTGGCGATGGTGCTGGTTGCACTGGTTCCGGTTCTGATGGAGTAATATATTTACTTTGCAGCCGATAATCCCAAAAATTACTACTAGAGTGCTCACCTTTTTTTCCATTCTGACCAACCAACTTTTGTCCTGGATCCGCTTGCCCTAATTGGGAACTTGGACCATACGCAGAAAGAACATACTGATAAGGTAAATTATCTGCTGTAATATAATCATCCTTCAGTTTGAAGGAATCTTCTTGCGCTGTACCTGAAACTTGAATAAGCGAAACACCCTGGGTATTACCTGAACCCGTTTTATCTCCTAGATCTCCTACTGTTGTAGAAACAGAAACTACAGTAACACCAGATACATCACCATCGATTAAAAGCCGATCTGTATCCGAGTTACTTTGATCTAAATAACTATTAAGATAAAGCTCCGCATTACCCTCTGTTGTATAAACAAGACTATTCCCTGTGCCAATAGAGAGTGTTTGATAAACATTATCGCTTGGCTTTTCAAAAATAATTTTACTATTCTTAAGTGTCACAGTAGAAATAAATGATTTATTATTATCAGTTCCCTCATTCCCTCGATCACCCCGTGATTTTCTTTTTGTTAAAGTCCACATCGAGTTATTCTCTAATTTCAAACGCGCTTCAGCTGAACCAGAAATTAAAGCACCCCCTTCGAGCTGTGAGTTATTAGCTTTAATGTTTATAATCCCGCTAGTACCTTCTAGCAAAAGACCACCGGAAAGTTTTGTATCTGATAAATTAAAAGTAAGCTCCGCCTCAACACCATTATAAATAGCGGTACCATTAGGAACAATAAAATTTGTTTTTTTCAAAGAAATAGTTGCGAATCTTTCGAGCCCCTTGCCCTGGCTATCACTAACAGCGAGCTCCCCGCCCTCGCTATCACTAACAGAAGGTACTCCATACATGCCATAATATTTATCACCCTCTATTTTAATGTCTACATTTTCAAGATTTACATTCTCTTTCTTCTCCTCATCATCATCTTCTTCATCGTCACTCTCATCTTCATCTGCTGTCTCATAATCTTCTGTAGCCTCATATGGTAAAAAGTCAAACACAAATCCATTCCCACTTTTGAGATGAACTTTCCCTTCCTTCATCTCAAAAGTACTCTGTGGATGCATATAAACGGCAGCACTACTACTATAACCTACATTCTCGTTCGTCTGGCCAGAAGTATTATCATTAATAGTATCATTAATAATATTAACTTTCTCTAAAGAAACCTCTCCTGTATTCATATAAACTGCGTAACCTTCGATAAAATTAATGCCTGCATCCGATTTATCTATACCCTGCATTTGAATCGAGCCGCCTTTTGTAGTGAAAAGACCTTTATCCCCTTTTAATACTAAAATATTTGTATCCAATAGCTCAACTATAGAACTTGAACCCTTAGCTTTAACAGCAATCTTATTATTACTTATCAATGTCTCATCTGCGTTTACCGAACTATTTTCTACAACAGAAATACCTATCGTTAGGTCTTTTAAGGTCAATTTATTAGCAACAATTGTTCCCCATTCCCCGAGCAGTATACCAATATAAATATCATTATCACTGCGTACGGGGCCTAGAATTTGCACTCTATTTACATTAACATCACTAGTCGTATTTTTTTTATTCTCTTCATCACTCGAACTCGAATATATACCAATTACTCCATTGGTTTCAGAAGTTTCACTGTTTTTCTTACTACTTTTATTCCGTTTAGAATTATTTCTCATTTGATATGTTCGGTCACTTATCTGTCCATTTATACTTTCTTTACACTCTTCCACAATGAAAGTACGGCTACCCAATTCCATAGTGGTCTTCTGACTTGAAGAAGATTTAACTTTCTTCGCAGCTCTACTTTTCTGACACCTCTTAACAGATTCAGACGAACTAACAGGATCAGAAGGACTAGCTAAAGGAATAGAAAGAAAGAAAGAAAGAAAGAAAGAAAGAAAGAAAGAAAGAAAGAAAGAAAGAAAAAAGAAACGCGCAACATTAAAATACCAATAATCTTTCAAAATAAACTGAATACATTATGGATTATACTAAATAGATAAACACATTTCAAGTTATTTATCATAAAAGTAAATTTTTACGTATTGGATTTCTCTATTAACATTTACTAAATAAAAACTATTCAATAAATAGAGTTAAGCTTTACATAGAACTTTTAACAACACAAGAGAAACAGTGGCTTAACAACTATCATGCCTGTGTTTATCAAGTTAATGCACCCTACCTTGATAAAAGAGATAAAAAATGGCTGAAAAAAGCTACAATGCCTCTTTGAGAGTAAAGACATCTTTAAATTAAATATCTAAAGGAATCTTCAAAAGAGATAAAGCTTCATCACCCAATTTTTCCAGGGCTTGAGCACAACTGATAAATATAAAACCAATCCTTGCTTTTAAAATTGATAACGCAAGCTACCCGAAACACTAATTCCAGAAAAGCCAGCTTTGGTTAATTTATGTTGGTATAGCAAATCACCATGAAGTGCTATAGCATTAGACAATTGGGCATGAACACCCGCACCTGTTTCAACTGTAGAACCGAATGCACCTAACTGAAATGCATCTTTAAAATGCACTATCCGCTTCTTTTCATAACTATGCGCAACATGAAGTTTACTATAAAAGGAAACAACATGTCCCTTTTCGGAAGAAGCAAAAGCTTTTATTAAACGACCACCTATCCGCCCTATCAATTGATCATGCTTTCCTAAATCAATATCAAACCGATCAATATCACGCGCTTCATCAAACAGGAGAGACTGGTAAATAACTTGAAGCTGTGGCTCAACAATAAAACCATGATAGCCTGTGATAATGGCCTGACCACCCGATAAAGCAGCACTCAAAAGTCTCCCTTTTAATTCTGCTGTTTTTCCACGAGAAAGAGTGACAACGTCGCCCTTAAAAAAATCATACGAGAGAAAGCCATTCGCATAAAAGCCTGTATCATGATCCAAATTCGCATAAAGCTTGCCTGACCATTTATCAAAAACACTCTTTTGACTGTGTTTAACTGCACGAGGATGAAGAGAGAGCTGACCATAACCGCCCATAACTCCAAAGGACGAAGTACTATCTTTACTCTCTAATGTATTGAATACAATTCCTGCTGTCGCATTATTATAGTCAAGATCAGCTCCATAACCATATTCAAAAACAGACAAATTGGAAGTATAACTATGGTTACTGCCATAACCACGGATGAAAAAGTTTGTCTTGCTCTTTTTAGCCGCTTCATGAAAAGCACTTTGCATGATTTCCAACAGTTCATGTTGATTACTTACATCGACCAAACCTGTATGAAATAAAGCATGAGGTAAAAGCAAATAACTTGGGAGTTGTGGCACAACTGCCGGTACTCTTTTTACAGGTAAATCTGGTTTTATCGGATCCTCAGGTTCTGAGGGCACTGGTGATTCTGGTGCTGGTGCTGGTGCTGGTTTCGGCGATGGTGGTAATGGCTCTGGCGATGGCACTGGTGGTACTGGTTCTAGTTCTGGTTCTGATGGAGAAATATATTCACTTTGCAGCCGATAATCCCAAAAATTATTATTAGGTTTACCTTCTTTTTCCTCATTCTTTCCAACCAATTTTTGTCTCGGATCCGATCGCCCTAACTTAGAATTCGGACCATAAGCAAAAAGCTTATATCGATAAGGAGAAGCATCTACTGTAATATAATCACCCTTCAGTTTGAAGGAATCTTCTTGCGCTTTACCTGAAACTTGAATAAGCGAAATACCCTGAGTATTTCCAATATTATTCGTGCTTATACTTACATTTCCCCTTCGATTTTCTGAAATAGCTTGTATATCAATTGTAGTTTCCCCACAAACATTACCATGGATCAAAACTCTGTCAGTTTTCTGACTATCAAACGAACCATTAAAACTTAAACTCACGTTTAAATGAATCTGCGCATTATTCTTTGCAATATAAACATCGCCACCCCCTTTCCCAATGTGAAGTGTTTTATAATTATAGGCTTCAGGAGACTTGAATCTCTTAAAATTAATAGAACTATTATCAAGACCAAGTACTGAAATATAAAAATTGTCTAAATCTTGTGAATTTTTCTGTTTTGTTTGTGTTAAAAACCATACAGAATTACCGCTCAAATAAAATTCAGCAGTAGAGCTCTCATCAACATGGCTCCCCCCTATCAATAAAGAATTATCAGCTAAGACAAGAACAGAAGATTTCTTTTCAGCCATTAACAATAAATGATCAGCGCTAATAGAACTGTTAAACAAACTAAGATTACCTCCTGCAGCACCGGTGCTATAAATAGCTGAACCACCTACAACGTTCAGTTTTGTATCTTTTAAATTAACAAGTCGTACTGGAAATTTAATATCTGCAATATCTAAATTTTTCTCATCCTCTTTGACTCCTGCTATTGCATTATCTACTCTCTCTATTGTATTGCCTGCTGGATTCTCTCCTCTAAAATATATACCGTAGAATTCATCTCCTTTTACCTCGATAGTTGCTCCTTCGATATTGGCTCTCGTCATGTTAATATTACTTTTATCAGTTTGTAAATTTTCACCCAATGAAATAGAATTAGAAGTAGCAACCGTATTGTCGATTAATAGGCCAAAAGCATCAATAACGTTAATATTGCCATTCTTAAAATCAATATAACCGCCCTGATCTATATAAAAAACAGCGTAATTTTTTTGTCCTTTTGTCATACCTGTTCCGGTAATATGAGTACTATCGAAAGTGACTTTCCCTCCCAACGCGGTATAAGCCCCATTACTGTTTGTAAAATTAATTAATCCACCACTTTTAACCTCAACATTTGCTCCCCCCATACTCACAAGGCTTGCTTTCCCGTCTTTGGTCTTAATCTGTGGATTAACTAAAATAACATTCGTTGGTTTTCCCAACGCCTGAACAGCTACGTTGCTCTCTTTAATCACACCATTGTACATACCAATTATTCCATTGCTTACATTAAGCGCTACATGTGTATTGCTCACGACCGACTGCGTTAAAACGACTTTTCCTTCTTTCAATACATCAACACCATATATATCACTTTTGGTCTTCCCAGCCTTTTTGGGCATTTCATCTACACCACCAAGGGTTATATTCGTCCCCTTAATATCTACACCTTTCCCTTCTGCTATTATTGCCTGAAAATTCTTATCGCTGATTATTTTTTCCCCGCTATTAGTACATTTATAAGTTGACGCAGAATCTACCTTATTTTCATCACACTCAGATGAGTGGTTGGGGGTTGACTTCACACTATTCTGAAAAAAACAAAAAATAGTTGCTGCAAAAAAATATAAATAACTATTAAATACTTTGATCATAATTCATTTCGAACTTTCTCCCCTGCATTTAAATATGAAAAGCTCCCACTCAAAATGAGAAATACAAAGCTAAGTAAATTCTACATAATTTAACACATTTCGTTTTTAATTTAATACGTTTTGTGCTTTATGTAAAGATAAATCTACAATAAAAAAGATCGCACAAAAGCTTTATCAGACAGGTAAGTTAGAATTGATAAAGACTCTAGCCAAAGCATTCTTCCTACAAAGCCCTGCTTCAGTAAATTTATGCTTATATATCAGCTTACTATGAAACACTATATTGATAAATCATTGGACCAAATATCTAACAATATTTCTATTGTTGAAGCAATATTTTCCAACTAGAACGCATCTTAAAATGCAAAACCCATTTTATTTCGTAACTATGTGCATAGGAAATTTTCTATACAGAAAATAACAACACACCTCTTTGATCATTGTAAAAGGTAACCAAGAGGCTAATAAACAACCTACAACAATTGCGTTTCAAAAATAAAACAACTACAATAAATCATTATAAAAATTTATTCTCGTTAAAGAAGCACTTACAAACTCACCTTTGAATATTCCTTTTTATTGCCGCTTTAAACTATCATATTTCTCTTAATCGACAGAAGTTCATTCATATAAAACATGTGCCACAGTGTGTCATTCATTATTCCCGATCACCTCTTTAAAGGTAATGTTTTGTTTTTTTTGACTATCCTTTGACTATCCTAAGATTAAAGAGATAATGTATCAAAAGTTTCCAACCTGGCAAAAGACATGGTATATCATTATGCATCACTCTCTAATGTATTGAATACAACATCCGTTGTTATAGAGTTAACTTTATTACCCACATTGAAAGATAAAATAGATTTGAAGCATAGCGATTTTTCGACTGTGATTAAATATGAAAAAGTTTGTCTTCTCATTGCCTCGTAATCGCTCGTAATATGTAGCAAGTATATTCACTCTGAACACGATAATTTCAAACATTCTTAGTTAAATCTATTTTCTCCTTCCTCATTATGTCCTAACAATCTTTGTATACTATCCGTCTATCCCTAAAGAAATTTTGAACTATAATAATAAAGCGTATATTTATCAGATGTTTTCTTGCTACCAAAATCGATATTAAGCTATTTTCAAATGAAAATTTACTGCAATTCTATTAAAAATAGCAGCACTTTAAACGTAAATTAACCAGACTCAGCTATCATAAGACAAATCTTGGCTTTTAAAAGAAAAAATAAAATCTTATTTTCAAATAGTTATATGATTTTTCTTATCTTAATTATAAAGTAAAAATATAAACAATAACCACATTATTTAATAACTACGAAATTTAATAACTATGAAAATGATCTTTTAAACTAATCAATTTTACTCATGCTTCATTCTACTTTCTTAGCTTTTCTATCTCGATTATAAAGCCATCGTCATTATTAAAATAATTATATATTATAAATTTTCTCATCGCTCATTTTATAGTTGAATCTTGAATTCTCAACATTAAAAGCTCATTGTTCTAGAGTTATTTCAATTATTTTAGATAAGATATTGAACGCTCTTAATATATTTTTTAGAATAGCCCCTCTTTATAGATTCTAAAACCTTCGGTGAAACACGTTATTAAGTTACTAGCAATTTTTACATTATTTTCTGTATCGGTTTTCCTTGGAAAGTTTAAACTTTTTTATAAATAAATGAATATTTTATTATTGATATTTAATAAATTTCTTAATCATAATTCTAGTATAAACTTTATATTTTCTCTTCATATAAATCGAAAAGAAATTTCTATCTTTCAAATATATAAATATACATTACCTTTAGCAGCATAATTCTACCCAGAATATTTAATACTCCTCAGAATTAATTGCTCTAAAATTAAGGAGGCTACCTAAATAATTCATAATATCACCTCAAATAAAGTTTGATTTTACTTCATACATATTTCGATGCAAAAAACACTCTATATTTGCGTTTCTTCTGTATATGGACTAAAGTTAAAGAAAACTATTTCCATCATATTGTATCATGTGAATCTATTCACTTCTTTTTGGCAATGAATTTATGGTATCTGATCTCCTTCCTCTCGCCCTTTTACCTCTGGGCGCACATGAATATCATGGCAATCACCTTCCCTTTGAAACAGACTGGATTATTGCTGAATCTTTTGCAAAAGCACTTACCTTAGAAACAAAAGAGCAATTTCAAATCACACTTTTACCAGTTGAAAAAATTGGTTATTCTGTAGAACATATGAATGTTATTGGTACACAAACATTGACCTTTTCTGGGGCTATAGAACGCTGGATCAACATTGGTGAACATTGTTATCATAAAGGCATCAGGCGTTTTCTTATCCTTAATGCTCATGGAGGCAATGCGCCTTTAATGAATATCGTCATTACAGAATTAAGAAAACGTTTTTCAATGCTTGCAGTAGCTACAAGTTGGAGTCGTTTCGGATTGCCAGAAGGCTTAATGGACCCATCTCAGATACATCTTGATATCCATGGTGGATTTATTGAAACCTCCTTAATGCTCTATTTAGCACCAGAAAAAGTACATATGGAAAAAACAGAAAATTTTCATAATAGGCAAGCTGAGATGATTCAAAATTATCAATATTTACGAGCCTATGGACCTCATGCTTTTGGATGGATGATGCATGATCTTAATGAACAAGGAGTAGCAGGAAATGCAAGCCAAGCAACAGCACAAGCAGGTAAAGCAATTTTTTCCCATGTTCTCTGTGGACTTCGCGCTTTACTTGACGATATCAAGAAATTTAAAATAGATGCATTACAATGAAAGATATAATTATGGAAACAATACCCAATACATCTCCTAAAATTCCTGTTACAGTCCTTACAGGATATCTTGGATCAGGAAAAACTACCCTTCTTAATCGTATTTTAAATGAAAATCATAACAAACGTTACGCAGTTATTGTCAATGAATTTGGTGAAATTGGTATTGATAATGATCTGATTGTTGAATCAGAAGAAGAAATTTATGAAATGAACAATGGTTGTGTGTGCTGTACAGTGCGTGGCGATCTTATCCGCGTTTTGGAAAGCCTAATGCAACGCTCTAATCGATTTGATGCTATTATTATAGAAACCACAGGAATTGCTAATCCTACTCCAATTGCACAAACTTTTTTTATGGATGATACTGTACGTGATAAAACAGCCCTTGACAGTGTCATTACGTTAATTGATGCAAAACACCTGCCACTTCAGCTGAAAGAAAGCCGTGAAGCAGAAGATCAAATTGCCTTCGCTGATATCATTTTGCTTAATAAAATTGATCTTGTCAGTGCAGAAGAACGAGCACATATTGAATCACTTATTTATACCATTAATTCCAATGCCATTATTTATACAACAGAACGTGCAAACATTCCTCTTAATAAAATTCTTAATCGTGGTTCATTTGACTTACAACGAATTCTAGAAAACGATCCTCATTTTCTTAATCATGAAAATCCCGATCATGTATGTAGTCCCGAATGTGATCATGAACATCATCATGGGCACAGCCATAAATCACTTATGCATGATGTTACGATAACCTCTATAAGTTTAAAAACAGGTGCTCTTCAAAAAGAAAAATTTTTCTCATGGCTTCAACAAGTTACCCAAGAACAAGGTCCTAACATTTTACGTCTAAAAGGTATTATCGCATTTCACGGAGATGACGATCGTTATGTGATCCAAGGTATACATATGCTTCTTGAAGGACAACATCAACGCCCATGGCGTCAAAATGAAAAACGTGAAAGCCGGCTTGTTTTTATTGGTCGTTCTCTCGATGCTGAGAAATTAAAAACTGATTTTGAAAATTGCATATAAGCGAGTCAAAATGCCAAGTATTACTCCTTACAATCTCAAAAGTTATTGTTTATCTTGTGGTTTTATTAACGATAAGCCAGCTTTTGTTTCAGTAGAAGGTTTGATTGTTTTCCTTCAACCAAACCCACAAATTATTGAAGTGCATAAAGGCATAATTTCAAGCCATTTTTCTCCTGATAAGACAGCTATTATAACAGGTGGAGAAGATGGGAAAATATGTAAAACAACAACAGATGGTCGCATAGAGATATTGGGCATACAAAAAGGCAAATGGATAAACAGTGTTTCTTTCGGCCCACATAATGTATTTGCTTTTGCATCTTCGCGTTTGATGGTAACTAATATTGGTAAAGGTTTACAAGAGTTTTATCATAAATACAGTGTAGAAGGTTTAGCTTTCGCTCCGAAGGGATTACGACTTGCAGTTGCTCACTATAATGGTGTTACCCTTCATTGGTTGTTGACGCAAACAGTGCCAACCACATTAGAATGGAAAGGAGCACACTGTGATGTTATTTTCTCACCAGATAATCATTATGTAATTTCCACAATGCAAGAGAATGCCTTACATGGTTGGCGTCTTGCTGACAAACAACATTTACGCATGAGTGGCTATCCAAGCAAAGTTAAAAGCTGGTCTTGGAGCACAAAAGGAAAATGGTTAGCAACATCAGGTGCATCAGCTGCAATCGTTTGGCCTTTTCATACGAAAGATGGTCCAATAGGCAAAGCACCGTTAGAACTTGGTATACGAGCAAATGCGCTTGTTAGTATAGTTGCATGCCATCCAAGTAAAGAAATTGTAGCTATTGGCTTTAATGATGGAATAATTTCATGTGTACATTTTAGTGACGGAAAAGAAATATTTCTTAAACTTTGTAGCAAGAGCGCTATTTCAGCACTCAATTGGGATAAAACAGGCCATTACCTTGCCTTTGGCAGTGAAAATGGTGAATGCGGCATCATAAATATAACCACTTAAAAACATAACAATAAATTACCTCTTATGCTTTTAAATTGATCATATACTCTCTATCAATATTTGCTCTAAACAAGACCGCTGTAATCCACTGATCGATATGCTCAATCACTATCAAGGGCATATGAGCAAATAATTGAGTATAAAAGCCCCCTTTTCTACTACTGAATATAGTTGTTAATAATCTATACTCACATGAAGTTAATTATAAAATATACTTAAAATGCTAACTAGCTGAAAATTATTATTAAAATAATTTTGGAAAATGACCACTAATCGCTGCTTTTGTGATCAACCAATAGCGATACAGTAATAATGAAGTTGTATTTTCCTGAAAAACTTTTGCTCCCAACTGTACTGTTTTTTGCAAAGATGCCGGCGTAACTGCTAGTGGGAGAAATGCTGGTTTAAGCGTTTTAGGCAAAGTAACAGAATAATCATAAAACTTAAGATAGTAATCTCGTGATAATGCTACCATAGTCTCAATAATCTGTTGTTTTTGTTTATCATTGATACAATTAGAATTTAGCTCTTCCCGACTTATCCCCAAAGCCTCCAACATATCGGTAGGGAAATAACATTGATATCGTAATTGCATCAATGGTAAAAGACGTAATATACCACTTAACGCTTGAGCTATTCCCCCATATTTACAAGCATCTGTAAAATTTGGTGCCACATCAAAATCTAATATCTGGCAAGACAACTGCAATATTGTACTTGCTGTTTTACTACAATAAGCTTCAAGATCGTGAATAGTTGCTATCGGATTATTGTAAAGATCAAAAATACGCGCATCACAATAGTGTAAAAAAGTTATCTTGGATAACTTAAACAAAGTAATTGTTTTTAATAAATCATTTAAAATCGGATTACTCTCACTATTTTGTTGTTCATCGTTAGCAATAGAATCGCGCCACCAACGTAATCGTATTTCTCCCATAAGGGGATCACGCACACTTTCGCGAATACGAGCAATCTCTGCATTAAAAGCATAAAGAGCGGCTAATGCTCTGCGTTTTTGTTTGGGTGCAAATAAAACTGATATATAACGATCACGATCTGTATTACGTAAAATATCAAGACAATAAGGAAGAAAATTTGCCATTCTCTATCACACCATCAATACCTTTTTTATATCATACAAATTATTTTTTATTATATTTTTTAAATTTAGAAATTCTCAAATAAATGTGAGAGAAAAGGGAATAGGAGTTCCTAATATGCCTCTACAAAACATACCATTTTTTGCCACCTTTCTCTAATAATTTTTTAAATTTTCTAAGTTCTGTTATGAAAAATTATCAAATGTTCTAATAAATATACCAACAATTTCACGATCACATGAATCAGAAGATTTGCTTATCAAGCTCTTGCTCCAAGCATCTATTTCTTTTCTTAAAAGATAAGCTGTTGCTTGATTTAAAGCGTAGAGCTTGATGATCGTTTGTTCTATTAAAACAGGTATAGATTTTTCTAATCTCGATGGAAAAAATGCTACAGATAAATCTAATTTTTAGCCATATCTAAAAGGCATTCTGAGTGATCAATACGAAGTTTGCATAAGATTTTGTCAAATGATGTAAGCATTTTAAAAGTCTTGTTAGAAAAAAATATTCTCTTGATTTTAACAAATATTTTTGAAACTTTCTTCAATTATTGCAAATAATGACTTCTTTTTGAGATGTTTTTTTATAGTTTAAATCCTATTTATGCGCTCAATATTTTTATATTTCTTTAGAAAAAGAGGGGATAACTATCGTGCCAAAATCTTGCGCTCCTTGCGTAGAATAAGCCAAAGTATAACGTGATTTTTTCATACCAATGATGGTTTTGGCAGCAATGCCAAATTCGCTATCATAATCAAATAATTTCTCTACAAGATGATAACGCGGCTCATCCTTACGACCATAAGCTAAGATGACACTTTGCGCACCAAGCAAAACAGCACGACGAACAGAAAGAACAGGCTCCTGCGTTTTTGAATGAACACCATGAGGAACATATTCAGACTCTCGTAAAATGGTACCATTATACATTCCAAACGAACCATCAAAAATCGGGGTTTTAGCGCGGCTTTCACTACAAACCGCTTCGGTAATGTCAAGCCACTGGCTAGCATCTGTATTGGTACGTAACTGCATCACCTGTTCTGGGTGAAGATACATCACATAAACACTTTCTCCATTGACATGTACCGATCTAATCTTAGGATTAGCCAATTTTGCACGTTTCACAGCATCATCAATGAGAGATAATGTAAACTCATCGTCTTTTGTGAGCTCTTCATCAGCCTTTTTATTCCCTGAGCAAAAAATGCGCAATTTACTCGGCTCTAATGGCTCATTAAAACCATAATGCACTGGTTTTATCGTTGTTGTATAACCATCAAACTTCATCCACGAAGCTGTATACCCAGCAGCTTGGATAAAGAACATCATACTCAATCGATCAGCATACCAATCAACAAATCCATCCTTGGCATATTCACGCAAATTAAAGGGAATATGCTGTTGATCAATTATCTCTTTATTTTTAAAACGCACAGCATGAGAAAGCTCATTGAGCCGCACTGTTTCATTCAGAAGAAGTGTTGTATTCCCTTCCAGTGCTTGCCCTTCAGTCACATCACCTCCTATAAGCTGAGCACATAATCTAGTTTTGACTGCATCACCCGCTGTTTTATTCAAACCATCCACAACTTGAATGATACTATTTTCATCTGTTCCCATCAAAGGAGCTATTGATGTCGCTTTTGAGCTTTCTGCGCTAAGCAGCTTAGACCAAATCTTAACGGCTAAGGGATGATTGATATTTTTTGCTTCTGTTGTTGCCATTTTAAAATGCCTTTCTTTGTCTTCAAATGAGCCTTACGGCATAACCAAGCAGCCACAACCACTTGGTTATCTCTTCTGCACCACTGCGCATCTCTTCACACCCTGTCCATGATGTATTCAAATTTTTCTTTATTATTCTCAACCCATGCAGCAGTTTTATCTTCCGACATGGAAGAAAGTGTTCTCATATCAATACCGACCAAGGGAACCTGCCTACCACATGCGGCTAAAATCCACGCTGCTGTGTTACGCTCTTGGAGAGCTTCAACCTCATTGTTATTCTGGGGGGCCGCTATAGCCAAAAGCTTTTGCTTTTTGCACAAGCACATCGATGGGATTAAGGCCGGCTTTTTGGCCTGCTGACAGATTTGACGCAATTCAGCACCAATTTGTTGTTCTCTCAGTGCAGAATCTTCCGACTGTGGATAAAGACTTGTTCGCACTTTTAATGAATTATCCGCAATCTCATGAAGATAATTTGTGATCTGTTCTAAATCTGGATATTTGTCTTGAACCAAAGGCGCTATTTTCACGTGCCCTATCATCTGGGTCACCCCCTATCCTCTCCCGTAACCTGTAACGGTAATACTTTATAAAGCAAGACATCATTTTTCTTTTTGGATCTACTCGTAGATAGCCAATTAAAATACTTTATTAAGCATGTTTGTATCCTTTTTGAAGGAAAACAAAGAACTCACTAAATGAAATTTGTGTACACAAAAATACTCTTTTTATATAGCATATAACCTTCTAACTTTTCAATAGAAAAACATTATAAATATCTGAAAAAATTAATTTATTTATCTTTTTATTTTTTCTTTTTATTGTGTTATTCATCATTTTATTATTGTCTATTGCTCTTCAAAAAATATCCTCTATAAAATGTCATTTATAGCAGAAGTTGAACGACACAAAAACACCAGAAAACACCAAAAGCTTTCAGAGAATAATGAACAACCTTTTAAAATGGGCAATTCAACAAGATCTTTTATAAAACAATATGGCCTCTCTTTACACGATAGGGGGCAAACCATAAAAAGTTAGCTTTAGAAGCGATCAAAACACTCTAAAAAAAAGAGACAAGAACAAAAAGATCCAATAGAACAATAATTACGAAAATCCCTCATATTTAATTAACATACTGATTTTATTAATTATATCATTCTATCGCAAATAACAACGCAGCAACTGAACGATTTTCAGCTAACAAAACATTAAATGTACGTACTGCAGCTCCCGTGCTCATTGTGTCTGTCGAAATATGCTTTTCCCATAAAAGACACCGCAATTTTTTAGGTAAACTCAATAATTCAAGTCCAGTACCTATCAATAAAATCTCAATCTTATCTGCTTCTTCCAAAATACGAGAAAGATTATCCTGTGTAGGAAGAGGTCCTGCCATGTCGATACCATAAATACCTGATGGTAAACAAATAATCGAACCCTTATGAGACATATCTGCGAAACGAAATCCTCCATTCCCATAAGCATCAATAGGCGCTCGCCCTGGAAAATGTGCTTCACGAATCTGAATTGCATATGACATAGTAGGCATTCTTTATTTTTGGAAACCCAATTGCATTTTTCTCTCCTAAATTAGTAAGAGGAAATAATAAACTAACTAACGTAGATTATAACACATCACCAAAGATGCGTAAAATATTTGACACCAATATTACCAAAATAAGAAGAAGACAGTACCCTAAGCAAAATTGCAAATAATATCAAAAAGTTTGCAATAAAATATAACGAACACCCATACCATAAACAAATAAAATCATCCCTATCTGTTTTCTTCAAAAAACTTGATTATACATAACAAATACCTTGAATAATAAAATAATTATAAACTGCTGTAATACTTCATCAATTAAATTAATTTATTAAAAATAATCCCTATAAAAATAAATAGAAATCCAATTCCATTTATTCCTAATCAAGCCCTAAGGTATCCATAAAAAGTAACTCTTCAAATAATTATATAACATAACTATGTTTTTGGTTTATTTTTCTTTTGTATTACTTTTTTTACTTTAGGTGCAGAAACACTTTTCTTCACTTCCACCTTACTTTCAGAAGTTTTGGGTGCTTTTATCTTAGAGCTAGGTTTTGATTTTTCTTCCGATAATGGCTCACCTTTAATCCGAACATCTGCTAATGTTGAACGAATAACGCGAATACGTATACCTTCACTAATTTCAACTTCTAGCTCACCACTTTCATCATAAACTTTTGTAACCTTACCAAGAATACCTCCACCCGTTATAACTGTATCTCCACGACGCACAGCATTAAGCATTTCCTGTCTCTTTTTCATTTGCGCACGCTGTGGACGAATAATTAAAAAATACATAATTGCAAAAATTAAAATGAAAGGGACAAAGGTAATAAATGATGTTCCATTCGACGTATGACTTACAGCCTGAGCATAAGCATTAGTAATCAACATTTTTATCTCCTATAGATTAAACTTCAAGTATCTCTCACTTTACAAATAAGTTTTTGCTTCGGAAGAAAAAAGCCCATCTAAATACTGTAAAACTACATCAGATAGTTGTAACTTTTTCAAAAGGAATAAAATTTTAAGAAAAAGAAAGCAACGAACAAAAGTTTCCAAAATAGATCTCATTCGTTTTTCCGGATATCATATAAATACCAGCTTTTCTCTAAATTAAACAGCACAATACTTGAAAATTATGTTATTCCAAATACAGCAATCATTCCATTTTTTGCATATTTTTACTGACTTTCTCAGTTATTTTAAAATAGAGTCCTCCAAGAAACACGTACTCTTAATTTACGTTCTCCTTAAACGCTCTAGCTAAATACCAAGAAGAATACTATTCATTCTATTAAAAAGAATAGCATTTGCACTTTCTTAGATAACAAGATCCTTAATATATTCCAAAAAAAAACCCGAAAGCAAGAACTTTCGAGAACTATAGACTCAGAATTTTACAATACAGACAACAATATGATGCTTTTAGACACTATTTTTGAAACATTGTCAATAGAAAAATACTATATATTGATAAAATCTATATGAATCATCTATAAAAGGCTTAGAAACTGATTATCAACAAAAGGAATGCCATTTATATGAAATTAGTGTTACTTTCAAAAACAATAACAATAAGTATCCCCTTAGCTTTCATTATGTGTGGTATTGGAATATGGGCCACTTTTTCAATTATTTTCAATTGTTTTCTCTTGAAACCAACATTTATTACTCACGCATTCATCATCTCTTCTATCATCTCTTTTATTGTCATATTTTTAAAATCATGGTTTACAGCTTTTTTTATAGTTGGAATAGTAAGCTGCGGAGGTGTACTTATGAGTCATTTATTTAACCAGTTGCTCCTACTGTGGTTCGCTGTAGAACTTTTAATGCAATAGTTTTTCATACTTTTATAAAAATTGATAATTTAAAAACTATTTATGAAAGATTGCACGATTACGTTTAAAGTAAACCCATATTTTTTGTCCATTTTAATGCTTGAACAAAATATTATCAAATGTCTTTCACCCTTCATTTAAAACGTTTGCTAAATCTTTATGAGAACTATCATATAACTTAAGATAATAATTACTGTACCTCCTATTGACAACCATATTCTCACAAGATCCTACACTTGTAGAATCTGTATTTTGTCGTGCTTTGTTAGTTTCTTCCTAACCGTAAAATTTAGAAGAACTGAATTAGAATAGCCTATTCTTTCAATGACTATCAATAATAACACAACTCGAAATAACGCTCTTATCTCACCTATTAAATAAATAATTATCCTCGACAACCAATACCACTTAACGATTGAAATACTATTTAAGTTAATCACACAAGAACTTAAATAACATCACAAGGAAGCTTATATTTGGAAACAAAGCAGATGAATTCATATGATCTTGAATTATTTTAATTGATCTCCTCTATATCTTAAAAGATGAGAATTACTATAAACAGAACCTATATTGAAACATATAAACCTTTTCCTGCATGTTCCTCCTCCTGCTGATCGCTTATGCAATTACTTCATAGGCTTTCGAATGAAGTAATACACACCTTAATATCTCCAATCTAAAGGATGAAGTTTTATAGTGAAAAGATAAAACGGCAACCGATTTAATTTTCTAAGTATTCAGCAGGATCAACAGGGAGAGAATTCTTACGTACTTCAAAATAAACGCGTGGTGTTTTAGCGTCTCCTGAAAAACCTGACTTTGCAATTTCATCACCACGTCGTACCTTTTGCCCTCTACTAACAATAAGCTTACTATTATGCCCATAAATAGTAATAATATTGTTTTCATGCCGAATCATGACAACGTTACCAAGCTCTTTCAACCCATTACTTGCATAAATAACAACACCATTTTCTGCAGCTTTTACTGATGATCCTTCAGGAACCGTAATATCTATTCCTCGATTAACTGCAGTTCCTTTCTTTTCGCCAAAATGACTCAACAAACGTCCTCGCACAGGCCACCGCATCTTAGAAATACCTGTCGATTGTGGAGTTATAATATCATTTGGGTCAATAATTTGATCTGACGTATCATTTATAGACTTATGTGTTGTTGCTTGTGTAGGAGAATTTTTTTCAATGTTTAACGTATCACTTTTAACTACAGGCATAGTTTTTACGGAAGTCTGAGCTACAGATGTAGGAGCTTTACCCTGTTTAACAGGAGATACAGTCTTAGATTGAAATGAAGATACATTTTTTGATGCATCTGAAATATTATTTTGAATATTTGATGCCATCTTTGTACTTTGACCTGGAATAATCAATGACTGACCAATATAAATAGAATTAGCGTTTATACCATTAGCTAACCTTAACGCATCAACACTGACACCCAACTGTTGCGCAATACTTAATAATGTATCCCCACTCTGCACAATATAAGAATTCTTTTTAAAAACAGAACCATTATTCACCTGTGAACGAGGAAGAGTTCCAAGATTTTGAGGCGGTATCCCCATAACCTGACCATCAGAAAAATGCTTGTTCTTATCAGGATAAAAAACTTCCTTTTGCCTTGAAGAATTATTATATGGGAAATTGTAATCAGCGTCTGAAATACTACTTGATTCTACAGGTGGCAATTCACTGCTTTGTATTTCAACATTTTGTGATAACATTCGCGGATCATCAGTCATAGTCATGAATGTAGTTGACTGGGTAGGAGTAGTATTATTATAAGAACCACCAGAAAAACGCTGCGTACTGGAACTACAACCAGTAGCTATTAATATCACCATCAAAAGAGCAGCTTTTAGAAAAGTACACTTCAAAATGCTACTTGAAACCCTTATATACATAGTTTTGCTCACTAGCCAATATTTAAATCATTCTATTAAAGCTTCCTAATCTTACCTAAGAGTTAAAATTAAAAAAATATCCATAAATACCCCTTAATAAAATCAAAATGTATTTTTTATTAGGTAGAATAGACAAAATATTTAGCAATATCTTAAATTCACAATTACAAAATTTCCGCAATATTTTCAATGAAGGGTTGATAACGTACTTGAAACATTTCTGAGCGTTCAAACTGGCTACCAATCTTTGTATAACGCATCACTTTTTGTACCCCTTCATCTGGCCCAATAGCTTGAATGAGAATCCCATTTCCCGCCAGAAGTTCTAGGCATTCTTTTGGTTCATTAGGGCATGATGGCCAAATGAGAATACGATCAAATGATCCCAAACCTGTAACGCCCCGACTTCCATCAATCTGCCGTATAATGATGTTCTCAATTCCCAAATGCTGAAATCTTTGCCGTGCTAAATCAATAAGTGTTTTATAACGATCAACTGTTGTCACACGATCACTAAGACAAGCCATAAGGGCAGTGCAAAAACCTGAACCTGTACCAATTTCTAAAACACGGTGCATTTTTTTCAACGATAATGCGGAAAGAATCAAAAGCTGCTCCTCTAGACGCTCAATATATTCTCCACATTCAATCGGTATAACTTTATTATCATAAGCACTATTAAGCCAAGAAGCAGAAACGAATTGCTGACGAGGAACTTTCTCTAATGCTGCAAAAAAGTTTATATCATCAATGCCTTTACTGCGCATTTTCAACACAAGGCTTGCTAACTCTTCACGAAATCGTAAAATGCCTTTTTGCTCCATAATATCATTCGATCTCCAATACAATGGCTATCTTATTGTATAGACGAGTTCTCCGATCATAAACAATTAAACCTTGAATATAAATATCATTAATTCATTAATAATTTTCTATACATAAAAACACAATAAAACCAATTAATTGTTTACTTTGATTTTTTAATTTCCCCTCAGACCCCATGCTCTAATGCATACCTCAATTCTTTATAAAAAACTACCAAGTATAAAAGGAAAAAATAATGACATAATTACCACGATGTATATGAATATTGAATTAAGCGTATAAACACAAAATAACTCTCATTATAATGTCCTCTTATATCATAACATTATAGAAATTGCTAAGTCTCCAGTAGTTTGAACATGTTCATACAAATTAAGTAATCTTAATCTTTGAAGCTCTCACCTTAATTAAGAAGTAGGTTTATTAATCACAACAAATCATAGGATTTGCAGGAAAACACAATTTTATAAAAATTAAAATTCGAGCCCCCTGAAGTCCTTCCTTTGTTTACACATAAAGGATTTGGATCTTTTGATTTTATACAACGCCTATATTATGTACGTATTAATTTTAAATGTATACATACTCCCACTTTTCGAGAAAATCATTAAAATAAAACTTAATGTGACCTTCGAAATACACTCCTTTATTACCTTCAAATTGAGCATGCTAAGATAAAAGCGTATTTAAAGAGATCTTAAAACAAGTTATGGAATCACTTTAGCATTATATTTCAATGCTCCCTCTAATTTTACAAACAAAATAAACTTTATCAAATTAAAAAACAGTGATAAAAATGAAACAAAAAGCTAAAAAAATACAAATTGTTTACAAAAAATATTATAAAATTCAATTTTAAAACCCTTGTGAAAAATTCTGATCACTAAGAATTTTTACTTCTTCTGTTAAATAATTCCAGCTCAATTATAAAATCTCATGCTGAAAAGCTAATTAGCATTCATAGGATATTCCTTACAGATATCAATATATTTCTAGGCATTCTTATAATTTTAATATTCCACCTATCATCCTAAAATAGCATCCATAGATGGCAAAAAATTATTGAACAGTAAGATCAATCGATAAAAGAATAAAAAAGATTCTACTACTTGACAATATTACTATTATAAAGGAAAAGAACAAAATGCTTCTTATTAATTCTTTAGTTCTAAGGATATAATAATAGTATAAACGGTGGTATGTTTCCTGTTTTATGAATTGAAAACTGATTACAAGATAAAAAAGACTATGTGGAAGTTAAATGTAAATGTTGATTTGATTTCTATCATATTGCAACAATTACGAAAATATAGTGAAGGAGTCATTAAGCTATTGGTAATCACATAATTAAGAAAGGAGACTTTCTTTTAACAGCATTTGAAATTTTAGAAAGATACGCAAAGGGGGGTATTTACTACAAGTTGGTTTAATACTTTTTAACATAACGTCATAGAGGAGAAATCATGTCGATAAGAGATTCTCAAGCTTTCAAAAACGCAGAAAGATCATTACTGAGAAACAGTCTTAACTATGCCCATACTGGATCTGGAGATACCTATACGTTAATAAATAAATTTGGGATAGAAGATCACGAGCAATTTAAGATGAAGTGTGCACATCAAGTGGCGAAAGAACTTGTTAATGTGCATCAAGAACCGATACCTAAAAAAGTTGATCACCTTTACCTAAAAGAGCTTCACAAACGCTTATTTGGAAAGGTATTTGATTGGGCTGGACAAACCCGTAATAATCCGGTTAAAATGTCAAATGGTAAAATTGCTACCATGTTAGTGAATGATAAAAATTCTCCCTTTGCATCTAATGAAAAGCTCTCAAAATGCTTAAATGAACTTGATGCAAAGCTTGCTCAAAGAGCCCAAAGAAACGAAGCAGGAAATACCTCACAAAAAAAAGTTTCAGATAAAAATGAATCGCTTAGTGAAGATATAACAACTATTTATGCACTACTTGGTCATGCACGTCCTTTCGTAGAGGGCAATGGAATTACACAACGGTTATTTGTGGATAAACTCTCTCAAGCTGAGAATCAAAAGCTTGATTTTTCAGTTGTGACACAAAAGCGTATGGAAGATGCAATTGTTAGTGCAGCAAATAACGATTTACGGCCTATGCAACATCTGTTTGAAGATGCTTCTAATCCAGAAAACATCAAGGTTTTGAAAACAGCTATAAATAGAATGGAACCTGAAGAAGCGCAAGAGATTGCAAGAGGAATTATTACAACACCAATCCCAGGAAAAATCTATAAAGGTGTCTATAAAAGTCGTCAATTAGATACTGTTGTGATAAAAACACGGGATTCTATGATTGTATGCGATAAATCTGCTATTCCAAGGGAGCAGTTCCGAAAATTAAAGCTAGGTGATGAAATCAGCTTTAAAGCTCTTAGTCAGCTTAAGGATGTTTTCATCCCAGGAAGAGAATTACGCGATTTAACAGACTTTAAAATTATGGAAGGGACCGTATGTAATTCTTATGTTCTACGTCAAAGAAAAGAAATTGAACGTTTGACAAGAATTGTATATGGAAACCGTGAAAAATTAACCAATCGTCTAGAACGAATTCATGATAATCCAGATTCAGCGAAAATGCTTTCTGAGACTATCTTACACAACCCTAAATCTGTTGCTAAGCTTGCAGGTTTTGGACGATATGGAATAAACAGTCCAAAACGTAATAAAGCTGAAAAAAGTCTTTCTGCACTCAGTGATGCAATTTTGAAATATGGGAGTGATTTGAAAGCTTCTAAAGAAGAAGTTTTGAGAGAACATAGAGAAGAACAATACCGTGTTGCAAAAGAGGTAAGTTTACCTAGCAAAGAGATACAGCGTTATCTTGGTATGTCAAAAGAAGAACGTGAAAGTGCTTTAAAAACAGAAGGAAATGTTAATATTTCCAAAGAGATTAGCGCTTTTTTTAACCAAGTTAATTCTCGTCTTTCGGCAAGTGAACGTAAAATGGTTGACAGTGGTAGTTATGAATCTTTGGCTAAAAGCATTGGTATTCCGGAAGACAAAGCAAAACAAATTACTGATACCATTAAACAGATCAAAATTGTACAAAAGCAAGCAATGTTAATTAGAGAACCTCGTCAACAAACAGTAGCTATAGCCAGCTAAGGACGTAAATCTTTTCATTTTAATATCTAGGGGAGGGGAATATTTAGAAATAAGAAATTAAATAAAGCGTATTTCCTTAAGATAAATGTAGTAATGAGATTTTTTGTGTGTAAGTTATTATGTGCTTTATTGAGTATAGATAGTGTATAAATGCAAAATAAGCTGAATTATCAGATGGTAGTTACAAATATTTCATAAATGACTCAAAGAGAATAAAAAAATATAAATATTTTTTTCAACATAAAGAGAAATGAAATTAAAGGTTTTTCAATAATATAATTAAGCAGAATGATTATCAGGCATTCGTTAGCAATATTTAAGGTATTAGAAATTAAAGCACGCAAGATATAAATATCATTAGAGGACACGAGTGTGTTGAAAAGAAATTAACTTAATCAAGTTTTTCAAATCTCATTATTAGAGAGTAACAGCCATAGTGATTTAAAAATATAATAAAAAATTAGAAGCATGTAACAAAAACATTATTTCATTGAAACTATTTAGATAATATCAAATAAAACAATTGTTATTGAGTCATCTGAAGCTAATGTATCAATTTATATGAATTTTGGAGAAAAGAAAAAAATGCCTAATTATGTTCTTGTCCCATCAAAAGAGGTACCTTCTCTAACGGATGATGAGATTATTAAACGGGCTTTACGTGATCCTTTGATTGAAGACATACAAAAAGAAATTACAAGTTTGTCACTAATTGTATCTAAAAACTGGCAAGCATTACCTTCCTTAATACAACGGATAAATGATAATCCAAATTCTGCATCAGAGTTGGCGAATATATTTAGAGACTCTCCTGAATCCTTCCTTGAACTTGCAGGTTTTAAAATATTTGGTTTTAAAAGTTCGCGACGTATAAGGGCTGAACAACATGTTTTGCAGCTTAGTTTAGCAATTCACAAGTACGGGGATACTATAAAAAATGTCAAAGATGCAATTATTTACCGTAATAACTTGGAACAAGCGCGTTGCATACGAAAAATTTTAATGCCTAATGATAATGTACAATCTCTTATTGCTTTATCACATGATGAACTGTGTAATGTTTTCAAAAATCAAGATACTTTTCAACTTGGTAAAGAGGTGTGGTTGTTTTTAAATTCAGTTGAGATGCGTCTTTCAGAAAATGAGCTCCAGATGCTTGAAGAAAATCAGAGTCAGCCTCTTGCTGAAAGTATAGGTATATCAGACGATCAAGCGCTGAAATTGATAGATGTTGTTACAAAAGCCAAAAAAGTACTGGAAGAAATTAACCTTTTCCAAAAAATCACGTATAGTCTAAATGAAGCTCAAACACAAAAGCTGGGAAGCAAGCAAAAAGGTATCTACGCAAATTATAATCCACGTGAAGCTCAAACACAGAGGCTGAGAAGCGAAGGAGAGTACTCGGATGTCTATGACACTACTCATATTTATGAAAATCCGGATGCTCAAACACAGAACCTAAGAAGCGAAGAAGAAGATATCTACGAAGATTATAATCCATATGAAGCTCAAACACAAAAGCTGGGAAGCAAGCAAAAAGGTATCTACGCAAATTATAATCCACGTGAAGCTCAAACACAGAGGCTGAGAAGCGAAGGAGAGTACTCGGATGTCTATGACACTACTCATATTTATGATAATCCGGATGCTCAAACACAGAGGCTGAGAAGCGAAGGAGAGTACTCGGATGTCTATGGCACTACTCATATTTATGATAATCCAGATGCTCAAACACAGAGGCTGAGAAGCGAAGGAGAATACTCGGATGTCTATGGCACTACTCATGTTTATGATAATCCGGATGCTCAAACACAGAACCTAAGAAGCGAAGAGGAAAATATCTACGAAAATTATAATTCAAGTGAAGTTCAAACACAGAATTCTAAGCGTTTTCTTATTCCGGTAAAAGCATTAGCTCCTTTAACCCAGAATGAAGTTATTAATAAAATTAAAATTGATTCTGTTGTTCAAGAGTATGCGGAAAAAGTGCAAAATCTTTCAGAACTCGTATTTGGAAACCGGGAATTATTGAACAACTATCTAACACAAATCATTAAGAATCCACAATTAGGAGAAACATATAGCCAAAAACTCGAAAACTCTCCTGAATCCTTCTTCAGACTTGCAGGTTTTAAAATATTGGGTATTAAAAGTTTGCAGCGTATAAAGGCAGAAAATAATGTCCCAGAGCTCTGTAAAGCAACTAAAAAATATGCAGAAATTGTAGAAATGTGTCAGAAACAAATTCTTAAAAACTATGAAAAAGAGCAAGAACGGATCCGCAAATCTGTAGTAATGCCTAGTAATGAAATACAGCATCTTTTAAATCTACCAAGTGATGTGCGAAAAAATATTTTAAGAGAAAAAAATACTTCTCAAATTAACAAGGAACTTTCTGTTTTTTTAAATCAAGTTAATTCTCGTCTTTCAATACACGAACGTATAGCAATTAAAGAAAATGATTGTCAGGCACTTGCTAGCAGTATTAAGGTGTCAGAAGTTCAAGCACAGAAAATTATAAATCTTGTTAAAGAAGCAAAAACATTTCAACAAGAAATTAAAGATATAATATCTCCGCAGAAGGAAAGATCGTTAGCTGTAGCTATTTAAAAGTAGTCCCTTCTTTTGATCTTTATAGAAAGAGGGCATTATAAAAAATATAATCTTACTTTAGACTTAGTGGAAAGTTTTTTATAATTCAAAAAGCTCTTGGATATGAATAATATGTAAAGATATTATAAACATGATAAAGGGATTTCATTTGTACTTCAATGGTCTTTTTTGATACGTAAATAGATAGTTTCTCTTGATATAAAATAAAAAAATTTAAAATGAGAGAATATGATCCTATTTAAGTGCTGATGGATGATAAAGATGATGAATTATTAGTTAAATTAGGTATTATTTATAAATAGCAAATGTGTACCTTATTTCTTTTTGTAAAATTAAACTGTAATATAATTCATATCTCGCATATAAGGTCGTAAAACATCCGGAATAATAATTGAACCATCGGCTTGTTGGTAATTTTCAAGAATAGCTATAAGACAACGACCAATAGCTGTCCCAGAGCCGTTTAAACTATGTACAAAGCGCAATGTTTTTTCACCTTCTAAACGATATCTAGCATTCATACGCCGTCCTTGAAAATCACCGCAAATCGAACAACTTGAAATTTCACGATAACATTCTTGCCCTGGAAGCCATACTTCAATATCATAGGTCTTACGTGCTGCAAAACCCATATCACCAGTAGAAAGAACTACAGTACGAAAAGGCAAACCAAGACGCTTCAAAACATTTTCTGCACATTCCGTCATACGTTCTAATTCCTCTAAGGATTGTTCCTCTGTGGTAATCGATACCAATTCTACTTTTCTAAACTGATGTTGACGTAACATACCACGTGTATCACGCCCTGCAGCTCCTGCCTCTGAACGAAAACAAGGAGTAAGAGATGTAAATCGCAAAGGTAACTCTGTAATATCAAGAATTTCACTGTTAACTAAATTGACTAAGGGTACTTCTGATGTAGAAATAAGCCATCGGCCATCTATTGTTCGAAAAAGATCCTCAGAAAATTTAGGCAATTGGGCTGCTCCGTAAACAATCTCATCACGAACAAGAAGAGGAACTGAAATCTCTTGATAACCGTGTTCATCCACATGCATGTCCAGCATAAATTGGCCTAAAGCACGTTCTAAACGTGCTAATGAACCTGAAAGAACTGTAAAACGTGAACCTGATAATCGACTAGCTCGTTCAAAATCCATTTGCTTAAGATTTTGACCAAGATCAAAATGCTCCTTTGGTAGAAAATCAAACGTTTGTGGTATACCAAAATAGCGCATTACAACGTTATCGTTTTCGTCTTTTCCTTCTGGAACATCATCTAATGGAATATTAGGTATTGCTGAAAGAGCTTCTTCTAATCTATCTGTTAACCGCTTTTCTTCTAAAACCGCAGAAGAAAGAAAAACTTTTATTTCTTCAACCTCAGCCTTAACACGATTAGCAGTTTCTTTATCACCAACAGCTAAAGCTTGCCTTATCTTTTCTGAAGCTGAATTGCGCAACTCTTGGGCCTGTTGCACTTTAGAAACATGCAAGCGACGCTCACGATCAAATTTCTGCAAATTTTCAGCTTGAGGTTCAAGACCTCTCTTTGCAAGCGCTCTATCCAATTCTTCAGGATGATCACGAATCCATTTAATATCAAGCATTTAAATCCCTTTTTTGCATCATTTTTATTCATTTCTTACTGTACAAAATAACTTCACTACGAAGATTTCTTGTTTTTTTCTATCCAGCGTGCAATAAAAATTGAGATCTCATAAAGAAGTACAGTCGGTAAAGCTACTGCAAACATAGTAAAAAAATCTGATGGTGTCACCATAGCAGCAACTATAAAAGAAATTAAAATAGCCCACTTTCGTTTTGATGTTAACATGTGGCTTGTCAATAATCCGACTCTCGTTAAAAGAGTTATGATAAGAGGCAATTGAAAAATTAAACCAAAAATTAAAATAAAAGATATCATAAAATTTAAATAATCTGAGATACGAGCTATAAACTCTATCCTTAAACGCAAATCCGGTAAAGCCTGCTGAGAAAGACTAAACCACAGCATTAACGGAGCTAAGAGACCATAAACAAATGTTCCTCCTACAATAAATAAAATTGGTGCGCTAATAAGAAATGGTAAAAAAGCTCGACGCTCATTTTTATAAAGTCCTGGAGCTATAAAACTATAAAGCTGAAAAGCCATATAAGGAAATGATAAAATAACTGCACCAAACGCAGCAAGTTTCATCTTCGTTAAAAAAGTCTCCCACACTTGTGTTGATTGAAGACGAATATTTCCAGGATAACTACCTGATATCTTCATCGCCCACTGATAGGGCCATATCAAAAAATTCAAAATATAATCTTTGATAAGAAAACACAAAGTAAAAGCTATAAAAAATACAATCAGAGCTGCAATAATTCTCTGACGAAGCTCAATCAAATGCTCTAAAAGAGTGACTTTGACATCAACTTCATCTTTTTTAGAAGTCACGATATATTTTCCTTATCTTTATCTTTAAAATCTGCATAGATAATTTTATGGCTATGAGAAGTAGACACAGTTAAATCTTCATTGACTTCATTTGTACCAAATTCAAAGATTTCTATATCTTTTTCTGATTTATGGAGTGCAGTACCAACATTAAAATTACCTGAAATATCTCCTTTTTTATTATATCTTGAGTCACAAGATTTTTTAAATTCTTTTTTAGAATTAAGATCACTAGTATTCGGCAATATCTTTTTCAAATCATCTAACTCAGCTTGTTTTATCGCATCATCACAATGATGACGAAATTCATTAGCTGTTGAACGCATATACGCAATCGCTCTTGCTATAACTCTCAGCATTTTAGGCAAGTCCTTTGGTCCAACCACGATGATGAAAATAAGCAAGATAACAAGAAACTCTGATCCATCAATCCCAAACATCGCTTATACTCAACTTCTCCATTTAAAAGACTATTGCTAAATTATGATTTCGTCTTTAATCACCCCGCACATTACTCTTTCTTAGCAGAATCTTTTCTCGCCTTATTTGAAGAGGTACTGTTTTTTAAACCTACCACATGCTCTTCTGATAACGGCTGAGAATACTGAGCAGCATCTATTGTTTTAGAGTAATCAGCTACTTCAAACTCGCTTTCAGGACTTCCCTCCTCTTCCTTCATATTACTTTTAAAAGCTTTTATACCCTTAGCAACGTCACCCATTAATTCAGAAACCTTACCACGGCCAAAAAGTATAAGGATAATCAACAAAATTACAATTAAATGTGTTGGCGAAAAAATATTACCCATAGCTTCATCTATACCCCTAAATTGGTTCATACTCATTTTTTTGAAGAAAGACGTACATCAATAAATATTATTATAGCCTTATGTTCTAATTAATATTATATTCTCTGCATAAATTAAAGGCAATAAAACGACCACTTTAAAAGAACATTTTCAATTCTGCACATCATATTATCATAGATAAAAATATTAAAATTACCTTTTTCATTTAAACAAGGGCTAAAAGACTTGAAAATTCCTCTCTTAAAGCACTTTCATTCGAATGATCTGGTGTTGTAACCTTAGAGCGAATACTACATACACGCTCCAATGCTTTTCCTTCCAAAAATGGAGCAGCATCAGCAACAGTATGCATCTCCTGTAGTTGACCATGACAATGAAGAACGATATCACACCCTGCTGCAAAAATTTTACTTGTTAGATCTGAAAGATTTTCTGATAATGAACTATCTGAAAGAGCTTTCATTGACAAATCATCCGACATTAAAAGTCCATCAAAACCTATTTTTTGACGGATAATATTTTCAATAACTTTTTTAGATAACGTCGCTGGTAACTTATCATCAATCGCTTTATAAACAATATGAGCAGTCATTGCAGCTGGTAAATCAGCTAAATTTTTAAATGGAATAAAATCACTCTGCTCCAAAATATCAAGTGGCATATCTACGTATGCTAATTCCAAATGCGTATCAGAAAATGCTCGCCCATGCCCAGGTATATGTTTTATCACTGGTAAAACGCCACCATCCAAAAGCCCTTGAGCAGCAGCACACCCTAACGCAGCAACAACTTGTGGATCTTGAGAATAAGCGCGCGTTCCAATTACATCATGAGCTCCTACCACCGGCACATCTAAAACAGGGAGGCAATTCGCGTTAATACCATATTTCATCAAATCAAAAGCATGAAGCCGTGACATAATCCACGCAGCACGAAGTCCTTTATCTTGATCTTTTCTATAAATTTCTCCTAAAGTTTTAGCTACTGGATAATCCGGTGCCAAAGGCGGACGTAAACGCTGTACTCTTCCACCTTCTTGATCAATAAAAATAAAAACATCATCGCGTTTACTTATCTCTCGTAAAGAAGTAGTAAGTCCTTTCAACTCATCTGCTGTTCCTATATTTCGCGCAAATAAAATAAAAGCCCAAGGCTTATGTTCAATAATAAATTCTTTTTCATAATCTTCTAAAAAAGTACCAGAAATACCAGAAATTATAGCTTTTATTCCTGACATCATAATAGTACCTCCCCAATATTGACTTCTCTGAGATTTTTATAAAAATTCTATTTTAGCTAAAATAATTTCATATCCCACACCAATTTTTAAAAGCTATATCTTAGATATCATATATTATGCACAAATATTATGCACAAAAAGCCGTTGCTTAATATAAAAATTATCCCTTAAATAATAAGTCATTTCCTATAAACTTATCATCTGGCAAATTGTAAGTGAGAAAAATATAAATAAAGACAATGGATAACTGTTCACTAAATTTGCACAAAATAATTACTAACGAATTATTATAATGGTAAATACAATACTTTATCTTAAACTCACAAAAACTGCTTCAGATAAACCGATTAAAATTGATAACACACTCCATTTTAAAATTTGTTCAACAAAACCAAACTTTTTCAATTTATGTTGATACTAAACTACTCTGAAGCAATATATTAGAAAATAACTGGACATAACCACTTAAATTACTTTTATCATTGGAACCAAATCCCATAAATAAAAATTCTCCAATTTATATATTGCAGCAATATACTCACAATCTTCTAACATCATATATTCGAAATAATCTTCCTTAGTTTTAGCAAAGCTTATAATGTCAGATATCAACACATCATGCAGAACAGATTTATAAGATACAATATAAATTGATTAGCTTTCTCATAATTTCAGCTAAAACAAACTATATGAAACTATATGATATGATAACGTGATTAATGATTTTGGATACATCCAAATACTTGCATTTAAACCATAGTAAGTAGGTACTATTTTAAACTACACTTACAAAAGTGATGATCTTACATTTAATCGTATTAAGATAGGTGAAAGAAATAAAACTATTTCACATAATGAGACATAAGTGTAACGCTATCAGAAATTATGATCATTTCACTAAAGAGTTTTTTCCTTTATTGATAGTTCTATTTCGTTATCATTTTTCTTTTCTAATATTTCACTACTTAAATAATAAGCCACTATCTTTGTTAGACTTAAAAAAACTCCTGCCATAAATTAAATCTATCAAACTAAAGTCCATAAGCATCTAGCTCAATGAGCACTCAGCTAAAAATATTCCTTTATATACCCAATAAAAAAGACCAAAATTCTTTTTCTGATTACTGTTATCGCGTACCTAGAGTTATGATAGGTTTCACAAACCAATCGGGATACATCGATTTAATAAGAAAAGCTGCTTTTTGCGCTGCCTGCTGATTTTTAAAAATCCCAAAACATGTCGCACCTGAACCAGACATACGAGAAAAAAGAGAACCACTTTTATCCAACGCATATAAGACTTCAGCCAACTGAGGAGCTATTTTTAATGCAGGAATAAAAAGATCATTACGCGTTTTTTTCAAAGAATCAACCAACGAAAAAACCGTCTTAAAAGCAGATGAATGAATTTTTAAACGCGAATGATTACACTTTTCTAAAGCTTTAAAAATAGTCTCTGTAGCAATGTGTTGACCATGATTAACCAATACCATTGCAAGAGAACAAGCTCCTTTTATTGGCACTATATCCTCGCCAATTCCTTTAACAAAAAGTGGCTGTTGATACTCCAATGCAAATAAACACATCGGCACATCAGCTCCAAGAACTAAACTCATTTCTGCTAACTTTTCACAAGAACAATCAAGCTTCCATTGCCGACGTAACATATGTAATACACTTGCAGCATCACCTGATCCACCTCCAATACCTGATGCAACGGGCAATGTCTTAACAAGCCTAAAAAAACTAGGTTTAGCACTTTTAGGAAATTTCTCACGCATAAAATCACGAGCGCGGATAACCAAATTTTCTGTGCCTGCAATAATTCTATTTGCAAAAGGTCCTGTTACAACAAAGCGATCACTTTCAAAAGGCGCGTAACCTAAACAATCACCGCTAAGACTAAAATAAACCAAGCTTTCTAATAAATGATAGCCATCGGCACGCTGACCCACAACATGCAAAGCTAAGTTCAACTTAATAGGTGTAAATACATAAGAACACTTTTTAAGCGAAATATGTATATTTGATGTCATTGAACGTAATATTCACCTATACAAGAATCTTTCACGTGCATTCCTTTTTTACATTTGCGCATAGTGTAACTCTCGAATGAAAATATACTGAGATACCCATTTTAATGATATTTCAATACATAAAGCTATAAAAAGCTATGGTATATGGCAAACTAAATAAAATAAAACTCACCACTATTCATTTCTGCTCCTGTGAGCACTTTCTAAAGTCACTATCAACTTTTTAAGCATTTAATGAAACGCTATTGGCATTGCAAGCCATAACGTTGCCAAAGCGCTCGCTCTTCTGCTGCCATCATAACACCATCCACTGCCGTATAAGCGGTATCAGCAGAAATACCTAAAGGTACTTTAGAAGACAAAAGACTTTTTGGAGGAGAAATTAAGCGTAACTTTGCATTATCACCAAACCGTTTTTTAATAACAGAACGAATATCACCTAATTCATCAATTAAGCCAAGTTCAACGCCTTTTTTTCCGCTCCAAAACATTCCTGTAAAAATATTTGAATCATCTGATAATTTTGACATACGTCTTTCCTTGACCAAATCAATAAAAGTTTGATGAACTTCAAGTTGCAAAGATTTCAAATGATCAACATCTGTTTTCTTTTCTGGTTGAAATGGATCTAATGTAACCTTGTTTTTTCCTGCTGTATAAACACGACGCTCCACACCAATTTTCTTCAAAAGTTCAGGAAAACCAAAAGAAGCTGAGACAACACCAATAGAACCAACAATAGAGGAAGGATCAGAAAAAATTTCATCTCCAGCACAAGCAATCATATAACCACCTGATGCAGCTACGTCTTCAACAAATGTAAGAACCTGTTTGTTTTTTTCATTTGCTAAATCGCGAATACGCTGAAAAATAAGACGTGATTGCACGGGAGAACCACCAGGAGAATTGATAACTAAAGCAACTGCTGGTGCTTTTTTATAAGAAAAAGCTTTATCCAAAAGGCTTGCACACCTCGCCAATGACAATGTACGTGATATCGACGAATTTGATGATATAATCGCCCCCTGAAGCCTTACTACAGGGATTTGAACCGTATTAGAACGAAAACAACGTGATATTAAATTCTTTATACAATCCATAAAAATAAAAGCTCCCTATAAAAATCGAAAAAGCAAAATAATTCTTATCTAAATTTAAGAAATAAATTTAAAAACGCAAGTATTAAAAACTTTCCCACAAGCTGATATATCCATTATTAATCGCATTAACCCGCGGTAAAAAAACATGGCTACCACTCTCATGCATAACCAATGGTGGCAATATAGACAAGCCAGCTCTGCTCCCACGTTTTGCATAAAATAAAATGCGAATCGCTGCTGTCTCAGCGTGAGAATGAACAGGAACTATACATACATTACCAAAGCGCCCTTTTAAAGCACATAATATATCATTCAGAGATTGCGGACGTGCAATTAATCCTAAATATCCACCTGGTCTAACAATTGCTGACGCACACCGAAACCAACTCTCAAACATTGCTTCAGACATAACATGTGCTTCTAATTTTTCCTCATCAGGTGTTTTACGATCTTCTGAACTATTAAAAGGAGGATTCATAATTGCAAAATCAAATGCATTATCCACCAGTCCTGCCTTCAAGCGTTCTTTACCTCTTAAGGTAATATCTACTTTTAATAAACAAACTCTGCTCGCTAACTTCTCATTTTGTTGTAGCATAAGTGTTTTCTGAGCATAAGATATCATAAAAGAAGACCGTTCAACCAATGTAATATGAGCTTCATCACAACGTGAAGCAACCGCTAATCCTGCTGCACCAGCGCCTGCACCTAAATCAACAACTTTTCCTTTAAAACCACTAGGAACCAAACCAGCAAGCAACATAGCATCCATACCAGACCGATGCCCTCGTAAACGTGGTTGTACTAAATAAAACTTACCACGATGAAAACCATCTATTGTTTCATCATTATAATTGTTTACTCTACTCATCTAAAAGCTTAACATTATCCTGATTATTTCATTCATATTTTTGAAATTGCTATTTAAACTATCTTATTTAAACTGATATGATTAGTATAAAAAAAAATGTTTTTTCAATATCATTAAAATTTTTATTTCCAACTAGCGCCAAAGCTTGAGTCAAAACTCATCCCTCTTTATGCTATAAGGATGTCTATCTGAAATATTTTAGGAGTGAACAAATTGGGAGCCACCACACAACTGCAGCATAAAAAAAAACAAGACTCCCTCCATCCTCTTTTCAGTCTTACCAAAGAAGATATGGAGTGTGTAAATCAATTGATTATTTCTATGGCTAAATCGAATGTTGCGATGATTCCTGAAATTTCTAATTATCTTATTTCATCGGGTGGTAAACGAATACGTCCAATGATTACCTTAGCAACCGCCCATATGTTTGGTTATCAAGGCGATAAACATATAAAACTCGCAACAGCAGTTGAGTTTATGCATACAGCAACCCTATTACACGACGATGTTGTTGATGAAAGCGCGTTACGACGGGGAAAGTCTACAGCACGAATGATTTGGGGCAATCAAGCAAGTATTCTTGTTGGTGATTTTTTATTAGGACAAGCTTTTAAAATGATGGTAGACGTTGGTTCTTTGGACGCACTCTCTGTCTTATCAAATGCTGCTGCGATCATCGCTGAAGGGGAAGTTATGCAACTTTCTGCTGCAAAAAATATAGAAACTAATGTTTCCGATTATCTCAAAATTATAGATGCAAAAACAGCTGCTCTTTTCTCAGCAGCAGCTGAAGTCGGACCCATTATTGCTGGTTATGGGCCTGAAGAACGCTCTGCATTACATCAATATGGTCTATCATTAGGGTTAGCTTTCCAATTGATTGACGATGTTCTTGATTACAGTAGCAGTGCTCAATATCTAGGAAAAAATATTGGGGATGACTTTCGTGAAGGTAAAATTACAATGCCTGTTATTTTATCATACACACGCGGAAATGACATAGAAAAAATATTTTGGAAACAAGCTCTTGAAAATAACCATAACGATGATGAAGCCTTAAAGCATGCGCAACAATTAATAGAAAAATACGATGGTCTAACCGATACAATAGAGCAAGCTCGAATTTACGGAAAACGTGCCACTGATGCTCTTTCCTCAATAAAGGACAATCCTGCTAAAAATGCATTAATTGATATTATCGATTTTTGTATTGAACGCGTAAACTAATTCTTTGTAAGAATCACAATATAATGTTTTTAGTAAAACACTCAGAAATACTTTAGAAACTATAGAAATAATTGATTATCTTTAAGAAGGATTAACTTTATGCGCAGGGCAATAGTATCGCGTTTTTTTACTCTCATAGGAATCATACTGATACCACTGCCCACTTACAGTGCAGTTGAAAAAACTCTTAATCCAAGTTCATTTACAGGTTCCTATCTAGCAGGACGAATTGCGAATTATGAAAACAAGATGAATCTTGCTATCCACTATTTTAAACAAGCGCTCACTTATGAACCTAATAATCTTGAGACACAAAAAGAAATTTTTCAGGCAATGCTAAATGTAGGAGCATTCACAGAAGCTGTTCAACAAGCAAAAAAATTGAAAGAAAAAGGTATTATTACGCCACTCATTTCCTTAACATTATCAATAGAAAATCTTATCAAAAAAAATTATAAAGAAGCTCAACTGCTTCTACAAACTCAAAAATCTCCTCCTGATAATAATCCAATATTTGAGCTGACCAATGCTTGGGCTGAATTCGGATCAGGTAATCATATTAAAGCAATCGCTAAACTTGAAAAACACTCAAAGCCCTCTTGGTATACTCTTTATCATCTTGCTCTTATGAATGATTTAGCAAAAAATCCAAAAGACGCAAAAAAATACTTTATTCAAGCATTCAACAATCAACAAGGAGCTATTACAGCTCCTTATACCTATGAACGTATTATTATAGCCTATGCCTCATTCCAATTACGTCAGAATATGCGCAGCGATGCTATAAAAACTCTCCTACATGGAGAAAAGATATTATCAGGGCACAAAACACTCGAAAATATCCGTAAAAAAGTTGAAAAAGGAGCTAATATAGAAAATCCTATTATAACACCTCAACAGGGAATTGGTGAAGTATTATATAATTTTGGAACAACTCTTAACAAAAAAGGCTCAGAAAGGATCGCACGTATTTTTCAGCAATTTTCGTTAGCTCTGCATCCTAAAAATGAAGCAGCCCTGTTTCAATTAGCAAAAATTTCTACAAAATTAGATGATTTTAATCAAGCCATTAAAATTTATCGTTCTTTACCACTTAGCTCCCCTTATTATAGAGATGGACAATTCCAACTTGCGTTGACTCTTGCTGAAAATGGTGCTTACGATGAAGCTATTAAATTATTAACGTTATTAGAGAAAAAATTTCCTAATGACCATCATATTTTTATCGCTCTAGCTGCTATTTATATGCAGATAAATAATTTTCCTAAAGCGATCAAAATCATAGATCACGCTATCGCGCAAATAACAGACCTTCAACAAGATAATTGGAGACTTTTTTATCAACGTGGTATTGCATTTAATTATTTAAACCAATGGTCAAAAGCTGAAACTGATTTTCGCAAAGCACTTACACTTGTTCCTGATCAACCGCAAGTACTCAATTATTTAGCTTACTCCCTTATCAATCGTGATCAAAAACTTGAAGAATCATTAAATATGCTTAAAAAAGCTGTTATGTTACAATCTCAAAATAGTTATATCCTCGATTCTTTAGGATGGGCCTATTACAAACTGAAACAATATCCCCAAGCTGTTACAACATTAGAAACCGCCGTTAAATTGCAACCTAGTGATCCAATACTTAATGACCATTTGGGTGATGCTTATTGGCAAGTTGGACGTAAACGTGAGGCAATATTTCAATGGAACCATGCAATTGATGGAGAAGCAAACAATCCGGAAAAAATTAAAGAAAAAATAAAGTTTGGTCTATAAAAGATCTTGAATTATCGGTTAAACATTAAAATGGTATTCAAAGAGTGAATCTACCCTCAAACTTAAATCCCAAGCGTTCTTTTCAAGGACTTATTCTAAGTCTGCAAAATTACTGGGCTCAACATGGATGTGCAATTTTGCAACCTTACGATATGGAAGTAGGAGCTGGAACATTTCATCCAGCGACAACACTACGTTCATTAGGCCCACGTCCTTGGAAAGCAGCTTATGTCCAACCTACCCGACGTCCAACAGATGGCCGATATGGTACAAATCCTAATCGTCTGCAACATTATTACCAATTTCAAGTGCTTCTCAAACCCTCTCCTCCCAATTTACAAGAGCTTTACATTGGCTCTCTACAAGCTATTGGCCTTGACACAAAACTTCATGACATACGTTTTGTTGAAGACGATTGGGAAAGTCCAACACTTGGTGCTTGGGGGCTTGGATGGGAATGCTGGTGTGATGGAATGGAAGTTTCTCAATTCACTTATTTTCAACAAGTATGTGGCATTGAATGTGCTCCAGTCTCAGGAGAAATCACTTATGGGCTTGAGCGATTAGCAATGTATATTCAAGATGTCAGTAATGTTTACAATCTTAACTTTAATGGCTTAGATGGTGCAGATCGAATAAGTTATGGTGATATTTTTTTACAGGCCGAACAAGAATATTCACATTATAATTTTGAATTTGCTAATATCGATCTTTTGCAACAACATTTTATTGACGCAGAACGTGAATGTATCGCACTTCTTGATGCTGGAAAACCTAATAAAGAAAATAACTTCCACTTATGCGTCTTTCCAGCTTATGATCAATGTATTAAAGCAAGCCATATTTTTAATCTCTTACAGGCACGTGGTGTTATTTCCGTCACTGAACGACAAAATTATATTCTTCGTGTTCGTGATCTTGCACGCCGCTGCGGTGAAGCCTTTTTATTAACAGAAGCTGGTAATATAACCACAAATGGAGATGTATAATGCCTGATCTCCTGCTTGAGCTTTTTAGTGAAGAAATCCCTGCTCAAATGCAACACAAAGCTGCTTCTGATCTTAAAAAATGTGTCACAGATAAACTTATTAATGCAGGCTTAACTTATAAAGCAGCCTGTGAATATTGGACTCCTCGTCGATTAACATTAAATATACGTGGTCTTTCTAAAAGCTCGCCAGATGTTCATGAAGAACGTAAAGGACCTAATGTACAATCACCACAACAAGTTATTGATGCTTTTTTACGTGCTACAGGTCTAAATGACATTTCCAAAGTGCACATTGCACATGATGATAAAAAAGGTAACTTTTATATCGCTAAAACAACTAAAAAAGGTCGTTTAGCCGAAGAAATTATTGCAGATATTTTACCTGATATTATTTATAATTTTCCATGGCCAAAATCGATGCGTTGGGGACAAGAGTCAGCAAAAAATGGCTCCTTAAGATGGATACGCTCTTTACAAAACATTCTGTGTGTTTTGGGATCAGCAATAGGTGAAACAAAAATTATTCCATTTACAGTTGGTTCCCTCAAAAGTAATAATTTAACCTATGGTCATCGTTTCTTAAGTAATGGACAACCTATCCAAGTACGCTATTTTGATGACTATGTCTCACAACTTGAAAACCATAAAGTTATTTTAGATGCAGAGAGACGAAAAGACATTATTCTAGCAGATATTCAAAATCTTTGCTTTGCAAATGGCTTGGAACTAGTTGAAGATAAGGCTCTTTTAGAAGAAGTTTCAGGACTCGTTGAATGGCCTGTTGTCCTCATGGGCACTTTTGACAAAACTTTTCTCAGTATTCCTCCAGAAATTATTCGCTTGACTATTCAAACGCATCAAAAATGCTTTGTAACACGCAAACGAGGTGAAAAGAGCAAACTCTCTAACTATTTCATTCTCGTTGCTAATATCCTCGCCAGTGACAAAGGAATAGAAATTTCTAAGGGAAATAGTAAGGTTGTACATGCTCGTCTTTCTGATGCGCTCTATTTTTGGGAAACAGATCAGTGTAATTTACCTAACACTATACATTTAGAATCTTCAGCTAAAAAGCTTGATCTTGACTTAAATAAACCTCTTGATCAGCGAGTAGCACACCTTGACTATTTAAATGTTACTTTCCATGCTAAATTAGGAACACAAGGCGCAAGAATAGAAAGAATTGCTGCTTTAACACAAATAATTGCACCCTTAGTACAAGCAGATTCTATATTAGCTAAACGTGCAGCAGTATTAGCAAAAGCTGATTTACAAACGGAAATTATTGGTGAATTCCCTGAACTACAAGGATTGATAGGACGAAAATACGCATTACTTCAAGGAGAGAATCCTCTTGTAGCTGAAGCTATTGAAGACCACTATAAGCCTTTAGGACCTAAAGATCGTATTCCAACTGAATCTATCGCGGTAACAGTCGCATTAGCGGATAAAATTGATACACTCATTGGTTTTTGGTTCATTAATGAAAAACCAACAAGCTCAAAAGACCCCTACGCATTAAGACGAGCAGCGTTAGGAGTTATCAAACTTATGCTTTCAAATGATTTGAAAATAAGACTTATACCGCTTTTCTATCAGGCAATGAATTTTTTATTACAACAAAGAGTTAAGTATGCAACATCTGAAACAGAAAGCGCACACCTTCAAAACATGCCTGTAGAAAAAAAAGAAAATATTGTACTCGACTTGTTAGCATTCTTTCATGAACGACTAAAAGGTTATCTCAAAGATGAAGGGGGACGTCATGATATTATTGAGGCCGTTTTAACAAAAGACGCCGATGATATTTTATTAATTACACGTCGAGTTGAAGCACTCACTTTCTTTATCAACTCCAACGATGGAGACAGCCTTTTAATTGCAATAAAACGTGCCATTAATATTCTTGAAAACGAAACCAAAAAAGGAACGACAATAATAAACAAAATTAAACCTGAGCTTTTTATTGAAACAGAAGAAAAACAGCTTTATCAAGCAATGCTTAAAACAGAAAAAAAGATTGCTAATCATATTCATATAACAGAATTATCATCTGCACTGAACAGTTTAGCACTCCTCAAAAAGCCTATTAACGCATTCTTTGAAAAAGTATTTGTAAATGATGATAATATCAATATTCGAGCTAATCGTCTTGCTCTTCTTGACCGTATTCGGATAGTTACACAAAATGTTGGAGATTTCTCGAAATTACAGTCTAAAATATAATGCACTTCTCGATGAAAAAATCATGATGCATCTCTTTTATTTTTAGTGCTTTTTGCACTAAATATCTTAAATGAAAAGCTATAATATAATTGCTCAAACAATTTTATTCTCTCATCAATTTCTTTAATGATATGCGAATAAATAGTTTTTCTTGTCTTAAAATAAGCAAATATTCTTTTTTCAACTTTAATTTAACATAATACATGATGGACTATTTTTATACATTAGCATGTTATTTGTTAAAAAAATCTACAAGAGATATTTGAGCTGATCCTGGAGGTATAGGCTTTTGTTGTTTTTGGTCAGGAGCCCAACCAGAAAGCCAAAGAAAAGAGAAACTCGCACGAATACGACCATCGGAGTCACTGAATTTTTTTGCATAAATTTCGTTAGCGAGAAAGAAAAATCGCTTAGATACAAAACGTCGAGAACGACTAATAAGTGCATTTTGCATTCCCATAGCTCTAAGATCAGACATAAGATCAAACATCGTATTGTAGCGTATAATGACATCTTCAACATCTACTACGGGCATAGCAAAACCTGCACGCTGTAAGAGAGATCCTGCATCACGAATATCTGCAAAAGGATAAATTCTTGGACTAACACCACCGTAAATTTCATTTTCAGCTTGTAGCAAACTTTCACGCAACTCCTTTAACGTACCAGCTCCAGCCATAACAGCGAGAAATAGACCATCTGGCTTAAGGATATTTTTTATTTGGCTGAGAACTCCTGGAGTATCATTGGTTAACTGCAGAGAAAGAAGTGAAACAATAAGATCACAATAATGTTGAGGAAAATCAAGAAATTCTCGATGACGCAAATGAAATGGATTGTCGTAATTTTGGTAAAGCATATTGGTTTCAACACGTTCTATAGAACCAATTTTACCCAATTTTTTTAAAATTGTTACCGCAAGACCTGTATGACCATGTAAATCTAAAGCTAATGAAAAATTACGATTCACAGCATCTAGACGTTTGTAGAAATCATCAACCACATAAGAAAGTAAAAAATCATGTCCTTTTTTTGCTCTTTTGAAAGCACGTTGACGAAATTGTTCCATACAATTGTAATCAAAAATCAAAGGATGAGACATATTTTATAGCACGATTAATTTATGGCATGATAAGATTTAAAATAGGATTATTTCATACATACTATATCAATTGCATAATACAAAAAGAAAAGAAAAAAGATTTTATAAAAGGGAAGAATAGTTAAAAATTAAATTTTATTCTTCTAAAATATGAAATAAACTCTGCACATTATTATAGTAATTTGATAGCTTATTTACAGTGTTTTAAAGACATTTTTTTGATTAATGGTGATATATTGAATAAATTAATCAAGCGCCTAATAAAAATTTTGTATCCACCAACTTGTCATGGATGTGCAAAAATTGTTTCCGCTTATGGAACTATTTGTTCTGATTGCTGGAAAGATCTTCAGTTCATCACAAAACCTTATTGTCCTGTTATGGGAACTCCTTTTGCATATGATATGGGAGAAGGATTTCTTAGCGGTGAAGCTATTCAGAATCCTCCTCCCTTTTCGTCTTTACGCTCAGCTGTTGTTCATAAAGGTTTAGCACGAGTTTTAACAACACGATTGAAATATGGTGACCATTTGGAATTAGCACCTTTTATGGCAAACTGGATGATATTTGCTGGACATGAAATTATAAATGATTGTGATTTTATTATTCCTATCCCTTTACATTTTCGTCGTTTTTTCGTGAGACGTTATAACCAATCTGCTGAGCTTGCTCGTTACATTGCAGAAAAAAAGAAAAAACCTTTTAAACCTGGCTGGCTTGTGCGTTATCGTTACACACGCCCACAAGTTGGTTTATCCGCCAAAGAACGCAAAATGAATGTGCAGAATGCTTTTAAAGTACCTAATGAAGTTAAAAAGTATTTGGAGGGACGCTCTATTTTGCTTATTGATGATGTTTTGACAACAGGTGTGACAGTTACTACAGCAACTAAAACATTAAAACATGCAGGTGCACGACAGGTTAATGTATTAACATTTTCGCGTGTCTTAAAAAATAATTTTTCTTTGCCTTATTTTTGAAAATCTATTTAAAGTATATCTATATAGAAATTTGGAGAGTATCATGAGAGAAATTACACTTTATACACGTCCTAACTGCCCTTATTGCATAAAAGCACGGGCTTTGCTTGATCAAAAAGGAGTAAAATACACTGATATTGATGCATCAACTTCTCTTCGTCAACAAATGGTGCAACGAGCCAATGGCCGTGATACATTTCCGCAAATTTTTATAGGAGACTATCATGTTGGGGGGTGTGATGACCTTTATGCTTTAGATACTGAAGGCAAGCTTGATTCTCTTCTGAAAGATGCTCAATAATTATTTCTGTGATGTGTTTATTAAAACCGTTTTGCAAGAAGTATATAATTAACATCCGTATCACATGAGCGATTCCAGCTATCAGTTAATGGATTATAAATAATCCCGGTTTTATCAATAATAGATAAGGAATTTTTGCACAATATTTTTTTAAGCTCATGAGGTTTTAAAAATTTTTTATAGTCATGTGTCCCCTTTGGAAGCCATTTTAAAATATATTCAGCAGCTACAATAGCAAGCCCCCATGCTTTCCATGTGCGATTTAGTGTTGCAATAAACATGAGTCCTTGTGGTTTAAGCATTTTAGCCGTAGCCTCTATAAAAAAATCAACATTCACAACATGTTCAACAACCTCCATATTAAGAATTACGTCAAATTGTTCACCTTCATTTGCAAGAGCTTCTGCAGTAGTAGTGCGATAATTAATGGAAAGACCACTTTGAATGGCGTGGATTTTTGCGACTTCAATATTTGTTTGCGCAGCATCAGCTCCTATAACAGTAGCTCCAAGACGTGCCATTGGCTCGCATAACAAACCACCTCCACAACCGATATCAAGAATTTTCAAACCTTCAAAAGGCGTAAGCGAAACAGGATTACGATTAAATGCCAAACAGATTTTTTCTTTTATATAAGCAAGGCGTGTTGGATTGAAATTGTGAAGTGATCGAAATTTTCCCTGTGGATCCCACCACTCAGCAGCAATACGCGAAAAATGATCAATTTCATTCTGATCAATTGTTGTAGGCGTTTCGTTTATCATATAGCTCTCCTTTTACTTGATTTATCAAGTCATGTGAATTTTTTCTAAAGTCAAGCATAAATTTACATAAACATATCAGACTTGTGAAAATGATAGATATTGGTTATGTCAAAATGGAAACTTAATATAGCATAAAGCTTTACTCCCATTGGTACCTAAAATAAAAATCGTAAGAGTGTCATAAATAATGCGTATTGTCATGAAATTTGGTGGAACATCTGTTGCAAACATTGAATGTATTCATAATGTTGCACAACATGTTAAAAGGGAAGTAGATGCAGGTAATGAGGTTGCAGTGGTGGTATCAGCAATGGCTGGTACAACCAATAAACTTGTGCAATGGACGCGTGATGCTGCACCATTGAATGATGCTTATGAATATGATGTCGTTGTTTCTTCTGGTGAACAGATAACAGCTGGTTTATTGGCTATTACACTTCAGTCAATGGGAATAAACGCGCGTTCATGGCTTGGTTGGCAAATTCCTATTCATACTGATAATACTCATGGTAGCGCACGAATTACAAATATTGATGGATCTTCTTTGATACAGCATTTTCAGGAAGGTAAAGTAGCAGTAATAGCCGGTTTTCAGGGTTTAGCTCCAGATAATCGGATTTCTACATTAGGGCGTGGCGGATCAGATACAAGTGCCGTTGCGATGGCAGCCGCATTAAAAGCTGATCGTTGTGATATTTATACGGACGTAGATGGTGTCTATACAACCGATCCCCGTATTGAACCTAAAGCACGTCGTTTACCCAAAATAGCCTTTGAAGAAATGCTTGAAATGACTTCTCTTGGAGCAAAAGTTTTGCAGGTCCGTTCTGTTGAACTAGCTATAGTTCATAAAGTTTGGATTTTTGTGCGCTCAAGTTTTGAGGATCCTCATGCTCTTAGCATGGACAATCCAATTACCCCCCTTGGAACACTTATTTGTAGTGAGGATGAAATTGTGGAACAACAAACTGTTACTGGTATTGCCTTTGCCAAAGATGAGGCACAAATTTCGTTACGCCGACTTGCAGATCGTCCAGGTATCTCTGCAGCAATTTTCTGTCCTTTAGCTGAAGAGCATATTAATGTTGATATGATTGTACAAAATATTTCTGAAGATGGTTCAAAAACTGATATGACTTTTACAGTACCATCCGCAGATGTAGAAAGAGCGGTTAGACTTCTTGAAAAAAATCGTAAAAAAATTGGATTTGATGTTATCCAATCTGAAAGTAATCTTGCAAAAATTTCTATTATTGGGATTGGAATGCGTAGCCACGCAGGTGTTGCTGCTACAGCATTTAAGGCTTTAGCGGAAAAAGGTATTAATATTCAAGCAATCACTACTTCAGAGATTAAGATCTCTATTCTGATTGATAGCGCTTGCACTGAACTTGCGGTTAGAACATTACATGGTGTTTATAACCTTGATAAAGAATAGGCATTTTTTCTCTTTAAAATCTCCAGAATTAGGTATGTATTCTCTGCTTAATATACGTATTATTCTCTTCTTAATACCCCATAGATATCCTGTAAAATATCTTCATATATACAAAATATCAAAAATGGTTGTGCTAAACTTAAATTTGAAAACTTTACTCTCTATTCTTAAATAATATGCACTATCTAAATTGAAATACAATTTTAATCATAACATCAGCTTTGTTTTTACTAGCTTTCTTAAATATAAGGTAACGCATTAGTCCTTTTATATTTGCATAGCTAAACTTAATATTATTACACCTCAAATAAAAATTTTCTTTCAATAAGAAATAAAAAAATTATAAGAAAAATAATAATAATACAATAGCTTTTAACTCTGAAAAAAAACAGAAAACTACTATATCTTTACCCTTCTACATTATAAAATATATACTTCTGAAGCTGAATCTTAAAATATAATTTCAGCGTATTGTTCGCAAAATAAAGAAAAACGCAGCTATTGAATTTTATTCTTATTATGTCTTACATACTTGGGATTTTTTAAGTTTATACAGCTTGTAAGTTTAATTGTTACCCTATGCAGTGGAATTGTGCTCTCACTTATGAGAGTTAACTATTATATTTTTTAGGATTATGAGAAAATTATATATCAGTTAAATACAGCCCCCCCCCTCTTAAAGGATCTGGTTAAAATTGTATCATTATTTTCTTTAATTAAAATCTATCATATATTTTTTTTATGTTTTTTGATATAAAAGAAGCCATATCCAAGACCGAGAAAAGCAGATAAACCAGACCCACAAAGTACACCAATTTTTGCAGAATCAAGCTGCACAATATCTTTAAAAGCAAGCATTGAAACAAAGATAGACATCGTAAAACCAATACCCGCTAAAAATCCAATCAATAAAATTCCTTCCCACGTCATGTGAGGCGGAAGACGGCAAAGGCCTGATTTTACAGCAAGATAACTAGCAGTTATAATACCCAGCGGTTTACCAACAAGTAAGCCAATAATAATACCGAAAACAATAAAGAATGATTTATCAGAAGAAAGATCAAAATTTGCAAAGCTAACGCCAGCATTTGCAAAAGCAAAAATTGGCATTATACCGTATGCTACCCATGGATGTAGGGCTTTTTGAACACGAATGACGGGCGCAATCATATCACGTTGTCCTTTGCGTACTTTTTTTAATGTCATTGAGACGTAGTGTAGATCTTTAACATCATTTTTTTCTTGAAGAGATTTTACCGCATTACTGAGCATTGTGAGCGGAGCTACGAAATGACGAGTAGGAAAAACCGGAGTCATCATACCTAAAATTACACCAGAAAGTGATGGATGAACCCCTGTTACCATTAAACCGCACCAAATAATTGCACCTGGTACAATATAAAGCCATGCTGATGCAAATCCGATCCACTGAAAAAATAAAACTAATACAATACCTGCTGATGCAATGGCTAGACCACTAGGATCAAGGTTGGTTGAATAAAAAAATGCAATGATTAAGACAGCAATTATATCATCAATAATAGCTAATGATAAAAGAATAATATGAAGATTGGGAGGTATAGCTTTTCCAAGAAGAGCAAGAATCCCTAAAGCAAAAGCAATATCAGTAGCTGTTGGGACAGCCCAACCATAAGTGTGTCCACCATTTAAATTGAAGCTAAGATAAATAACCGCAGGAAAACAAACACCTCCTATTGCTGCAACAATTGGCAAAACTGCTTGTTTGAAATTTGCAAGAGCTCCTTCGTGAATTTCTCGCCGAATTTCCATTCCTGCTACAAGAAAAAATACAGTCATAAGCACATCATTGACCCAGAAATGTAGATCCCATGAAAGATTAAAATGACCAAAATTAAAACCAAGGGATGTATGCCAAAATGCTTCATAAAGAGCAATATATTTAGAATTGGCAAAAATAAGAGCTGCAGTCGCCGCAACTAACAGAACAATCCCGCTAAGAGCTTCTATATGGAGAAAACCTTCAACAGCAAAAAGCGCTCTCTTAGTTACAATAGAAGCACGATTAGGTAAGCGATTGGATGATAAATTAGGCATAAAACAACTCCAAATATCAACAATTTTGCTAATATATATTTTTGTTTATAGATTGCTTTCGTAATATTTTTGATAATATCATATAAAGATGAAAAGAGAAACGATAGCTTTTTAATTTACACCTCAATGATTTGAAATTAATTACATGTTTTAAAAAGATGCTTTATTTTTTACAGTTAAATTCATTTTATTTAAAATATTTGATAAATCATTTTGTAAAATATTTTTAAGATCAACAGCTGTAAAACCTTTATTATCCTTCGCCCTCATTTTAATTGTTAATGTTTGTGGATTTTTAGCAAAGTCCCCAAAAGATTTTGAAATATTTTCATATTCATCATGATCTTTTAATAACATTTTCAAACTTTCGGTTACTATTAAATAAAAATAATCATAAAGCTCTTCTTTAAGATTATGCTCATTATCACTATCGTTGAGATTCTGTGCAAGATAAGAGAAAAATTTATCAATGAATCCAGCATCTTTATAATGCAAATCAATTTCAGGTATACTAAGATCTTGGGTAGAAAAAATCATTGCGTCTTTTTGACCTGAGAAAAATGCTTTATCAATATTTATTATTTTTGCTGATATATTTCCAGACCCTATATCTTTTATATTAAAAGACATTGCATCTAGGAAAAGTGTACGCTTTTCTTCGTTATATGAAGCATCAATTTTTCCTGATAGATTTAAAGATTCAAAATTTATTTTTTTAAGAAAATCTAAATCATTTTTTTCCATTCTTTTAGATACCATTGAAAGACCATTCAGAGACACTAAAAGTTTTTGAGGTATAGATTGCTGCCATTGACTTGGTCTTAATTCAAATGACTCAAGTTGTGTTTTAAGCTGTGGCATATCAATTGCTGCTTTATTAATGATCAAATTAATAGAAGTTATCGCTGAAAGACTATTTAAGAGAGCAGAATTCCGCACTGCTTTTACACCTTCCTGATTATTTTCCTTTCTTGCATTAAGATAGGTTTTAATAAGTTGCTCAGGTGAGTGAGCCATTGGTTTCATTTTCAGACAAGATGTTTTAAACTTGCCAAGAGAAAAAGAGATATTTTTGTCTTTTTCCTGAAAGAGATCGACTATCATATTATCCAAGACAATAGATCCAATAACAGTCTTGCTTTTCTTCGTTTTACTTGTACCAAAAATGATAGAGTGCGTATAACCAACATTGATATTATAGGCTTTCATTGCATCACTTTTAATGATTAAACCTATTTGCCGAGTATCATTTTCAGCTGTTGATGCAAGATTTATGTTCGTTATTATATTGTCGATACCAATAGAACGAATTTGTCCATTTTTAAAATCAGAAATTTGAAAGTTCTTTATGCTTATTTCTTCAGTTGATTTATTACCATTGTTTATGAAAAAAAACAGATCTGGTGCAAAAATTGATGCAACATTAAGACGCATAAGCGGTTGCAAGATACGAGATTTAATTGTGATGTCTTTTTCCTTTAAAGACACATTACTAATAAACATTTTTGGTATTTTTAAATGAATATTATCATATTTTAAATCAATATTATAAAGTGTGAAACTCCCTGGAATGAAGGTAATCGGTGGACGAGCTGAAATAGCACCAATTTTAAGTGATATGCCTGTAGGAGTTGGTAAAATAATATTGGTTAAGTTAACTTTTCCTATAATACTAACCTCCGATGTTTCGGCATAGATAGAATGACGAACCATTTGTTTTTTTATAAAGCTATCTAGATAGGGTTTTGTTATATAAAATCCCCCAACAAATATGAGAACTAAAATAAAGATAAATCCAATGATATACATCGACCAGTTCTTGTGGTCATTTTGATATTGACTATTAAAATTGGCCATTCTTTTTTCTTCCAGTTTTATCATTCATAACTAAATACAGATAACTTACCTTACAATTCAGAGAAGCTATAGCATCCATTAAACAACAGTCGATTTTTATCACTTTATCCATGTAGAGTTATTATTTCATTTCTTTCAATAAACTTTTATTAACTATCACTAAATTTTCTTTAGTTTAATTTTTGCAAAAACTATGACAATTAACAAGAAAATATATGCAAATATTATCTTTTGATCATTTTTAATCATCCATTTAATTAATTACAATCATGTTTGGTTTGATCTTGTTTCTAATGATAGGAACAGTTAAAAACGATATGTGTATTTGTAATAATGCTAAAACAGGAAAAGATAAATGTCATGACAGAAGATCAAATAATGGCTTTTTCTCTCATTTGTCTCATGATGATTGTTTTCATTTGGGATCGATTTCGTTATGATCTTGTTGCTGTTTGTACATTATTGATTGCTTGCACGGTAGGTCTTATCAGTCCAAAAGAAGCGTTTAGTGGTTTTAGTAATGATATTGTCATTATTGTCGGTAGTGTATTTGTAGTTAGTGCAGCTGTATCACGCTCTGGTGTGATGGAATTAATTATTCAACATATATGGCCTGATGTGAAATCGATACGGCTTCAGCTTGCTTTTTTAGTTCTCTCTGTCATGCTTTTATCAACATTTGTTAAAAATATTGGTGCTTTGGCTATCATGCTACCAATAGCTTTTCAGTTTGCTCGTCGTTCTCAGGTTACACCATCAGTATTTTTAATGCCGATGGCATTTGGCTCTTTATTGGGTGGTCTTATGACGCAAATAGGCACATCTCCTAATATCGTTATTTCAGCTATGCAAGAACGTTTGACAGGAGTTCCTTTTACTATGTTTGATTTCATGCCAGTTGGCATAGTAGTTGCTATTTCTGGAGTATTGTATTTGGTATTTTTTTCCTGGCGGCTGCCTATCCGTACACATCCAAATGTATCATTTGATGATGCTATTGATATTCGTAACTATGTTTCAGAAGTACATATTCCAGCTTATTCTCCAATTATTGGCAAAACCATTATTGATCTTGTTAAACCATCAAATGGTGAAGTTATGGTTCTACAAATTATTAGAAATAAATGCTTTATTTCTCCCTTACCGGATTTTGTTTTTTCTGAAGGAGACATTGTGTTATTGGAGGGATCACATAAAGGTTTAGATATTGTCATTAATTCTTCCCGTTTGGAGTTTTTTAATGGCTGTACTGTACCTACAAATGATAAAGACAGTGAAATTGATATTATTGAAGCAGTTATCTCACATGACTCACCTCTTATCGGCATTAGTGCTAAAAATTTTTCACTTTTTGAGCGTTATGATGTGAACATTCTTGCATTAAGCCGTCAACATGAAAGGATTCGAGGAAGGCTTAATGACATTGTTTTCCGTCTTGGAGATGTAATTGTTTTACAAGGGCAAGATATAGTTATTCCAAATTTGTTACGGGAATTAAAATGCCTACCATTAGCAAAGCGTAATATTATGTTTGGTAATTTACGACATAGTCTTGCAGCTTTGTCTATTTTATTTATAGCAATTGCTTTAACCGCTTTTCAGATTATTCCAGTTGCATTATCTTTCTTTGCAGCAGCCGTCGCAATGGTTGTTTTTCGTGTCCTTCCGATACGAAATTTATATCAAACTCTAGATGGTCAAATATTGATATTATTGGCTGCTCTCATTCCAGTAAGTGAAACATTAGAAAAAACAGGATGTACAAATTTAATCGGTCATTGGCTAAGTCAATTAGCTGTATTTTTACCACCATCTGGAGCATTGGCGCTTATTTTAATTACAGCAATGTTGGTGACACCATTTTTGAATAATGCAGCTACAGTAATGGTAATAGCGCCAATTGCATCAAGCTTTGCGCATTCTCTCCATTATAAACCTGAAGCTTTCCTAATGGCTGTCGCAATAGGTGCTGGATGTGATTTTCTCACACCTATTGGACATCAATGTAATATGTTGGTAATGGGGCCAGGGGGTTATCGTTTTAGTGATTATCCACGTTTTGGTATCCCATTAGCTATATTAATAGCAGTCGTCTCTGTTCCCATGTTAATGTGGGTGTGGCCACTACAATAAAATACTTTTTAGATAATAGATGTACGCCGTAGAAAAAACCGCTTAGATAAAAAAAGCGAGATGGGATAATATTATTGAAATTGTATAAACTTATATAAACTGAATATGATTATTTTCATCTAAATGCTATATTTAAGTATTTATTCTCTATAAAATTATTCGTATAAAATTTTTACAAACAATAAAAACTATCGATAATAAGATTAACTTACGCCGTACCTGTGTATTCAGTCATTATCATGACAGATTTATTGCAAAAAATAATAAAGAATTAAATAATCTGCAATGTATTTGAATGAGTCATTGAAAATAGCTTTTCATGCTTTTATAGAGGTCAAGCACATCAACACCGTAATATCAATCGACAAATTTTACAGAAATTTTAAGTAGTACATAATTAAAAAATTCAATTGATAAAAACAGACACTCATTCTAATTTTGTCAGTCCAAATTATAGAATTCTTTGTTGATTAAGATTACTAATTTTATACATTTTATGTAAAAACGCAGAATATTTTTTTCAAGGCAAACTATATGACACATGATAATTTTATTTATGAAGTTAATGAAGAACTCCGTCAAGAAAAATTCTATAATTTTTGGAAACGTTATGGTTTTTTGGTTATTGGTGCAGTTATTATTTTTGTTTTGACGATCATTGTCTATCAAATTTATCAGCAGCAGCAGATAAATAAAGCCAATAATGTTGGTGATATATTTATAACAAGCCTTGATTTAGCTGATGCACATCATTTCGATGAAGCAATTAAAAAATTAGAAAGTGTTAAACAATCTAATTTTGGTGGATATCCTTTTCTTGCAGGTTTACTTGAAGCCTCTTTGTGGAAGCAACGAGGTGATAATGCTAAATCAGTAAAAATGTTTGATATGATCGCAGCAGATGAAAAAGCACCACAGATTTTACGGGAAGTTGCAAAAATTCGAGCAGCTTATATTTTAATTGATATAGGAACATTTGACGATGTAATGCAACGTGTTAAAGAAATGGCCAATGATATTGATCCTATGCGCATGTCTGCAAGAGAAGCCTTAGGCTTAGCTGCTTATAAAGCGAATAAAATGGAAAAGGCAGTTTATTATTTCAAAAAAATTGTTGAAGAGAACGCTCTAGGATTTAAAATAACAGATCGAGCGAAAATTATGCTTGAGCTTATTCAAGCAAGTGGAAAGGTAAATAAGGAATAAATTGATGAGCCTTACCATTGCTATAGTTGGTCGACCTAATGTTGGGAAATCAACACTATTTAATCGTTTGGTTGGACAAAAGTTGGCTCTCGTTGATGATCAACCAGGCGTAACCCGTGATCGACGTATCCACTCAGCTAAGCTTCAGGATCTACATTTTGATGTTATTGATACAGCAGGGTTAGAAGAAGCAGATAATCATACACTTGAAGGACGTATGCGTGCTCAGACAAAAATTGCCATTGATGAAGCAGATCTTATTTTATTTGTTCTTGATGCTAAAAGCGGAATAACACCAAGTGATCTGGACTTTTCTTCACTCATTCGTAAATCAGGAAAACCAATCGTACTTGTTTCCAACAAATCTGAGTCAAAAACAGCAATAGCAGGAGAATATGAAGCATGGTCATTAGGATTGGGTGAACCTTGCCCAATATCAGCTGAACATGGTCATGGTCTTTCTGACCTTCGTGATGCTATTGTAGCGGCTATTGGTGCAGATAAAGTTTTTAATCTGAGGCAAGAAAAAGAAAAAACTTATACTACTGCACAGATTTCATCTATTAGTGATAATATTGATAACACAGTAGAAGAAGATCCTGTTTACGATGAAAAAAAAACCATACGGATAGCAGTTGTTGGTCGTCCAAATACAGGGAAATCAACACTTATTAATAGCATGTTGAAACAAGATCGCTTACTGACAGGGCCTGAAGCTGGTATTACTCGCGATTCTATTTCTGTAGATTGGGAATGGAATAATCGTCGCATTAAACTTTTTGATACTGCAGGTTTGCGTCGAAAATCAAAAGTTCAAGAAAAATTAGAAAGACTTTCTGTTGTGGATTCCTTACGTGCAATCCGTTTCGCGGAAGTTGTTGTAATTGTTTTTGATGCAACGACATCTTTTGAAAAACAAGATTTACAAATTTCTGATCTTGTGATTCGTGAAGGACGTGTTCCTATCATTGCTTTTAACAAATGGGATCTTATTGAAAATCGTCATGAAGCATTAAATACTTTATATGAAAAATGTACTCGCCTTCTTCCTCAAGTGCGTGGCTTAAGAGCCGTTCCTTTATCAGGTCTATATGGTCAAGGAATTAATAAATTGATGGAAAATATTACGATGATGCACCGTGTATGGAACCGTCGTATTTCTACAGGAAAACTGAACCGCTGGCTTGAAACGATGATTATTAATTATCCACCACCCGCCGTTTCTGGACGTCGACTTAAGGTTAAATACATAACACAAGTTAAGACACGGCCTCCTGGATTTGTTATTTCTTGTTCAAAATCAGAAGAAATGCCTCAATCATATTTGCGTTATCTTTCTAATGGACTGCGAGACAAATTTGATATGCAAGGTGTACCAATTCGTCTATCTTTGCGAACATCCGGTAATCCTTTTGCAAAACAAGCAAAAAAGAAGTGATTCTCTTTTACATATTGTTTAATTTTATAAAATTAAAAATCGATATTCGATCACTTATTATCAAAAATAAGTGTTTGTGAATCTGTTGAAATTTAAGATATGATATTTATTTTATTTGATTTTCTACCTAATAAAATAAATTTTAGATGTTTTTATTTATATACAAAAATCTTTGTGGTAGAGCTCTTTTGAGGACTTGACGAATAAATCTGACAGCAATATGCTAAATAAAGTCTAATACAGTGTATTTTAACCTTTTTTTGATTAAGGAGCCAATTATGGCGAAGGGCGATGAACCCGATATGCCACAAAAGGATGTTGAGAGACGCAAACACAAACGAGTCTCTTCTCTTTATTCAGAAGATTTAGAATGTCGCAGCCGGAATTTAGAGTTAGCTTTAATCAGTAAAAAAATATTAACGAAAGAGCAGTCTAAAGTCGGAGGACAAGAGCAACAAAAAAAAATGGCATATGCTGTTAAGTTGTCAAGTGAATTTCTGGCAAATATTATCGTAGGAGCTGTTTTAGGATTTGGGTTTGATAAATTAGTAGGTTCGTTACCATGGGGATTAGTATTTTTTCTTTTTCTTGGATTCGTTGCTGGTATACTAAGTGTTCTTCGGTCTGTAAAATATATTGCTCCCAGTCGATTAGAACAACGTAGGACTTTGCAACAAAGTAAAGAAGATAATAAAGAGGTTTAAAAGTGACATCGCACGCTCCGGATCCTATACATCAATTTGAGGTTTCACGATTGATTAATATTTCCATTGGAAACATGGATTTGTCATTTACAAATGTATCATTTTTTATCGTTTTGACAATTATTCTCTCTTCATTATTTCTTTTCATTTCATCATCAAGTCGACGATTAGTTCCAACACGAATGCAATCTGTTTCCGAAATGCTTTATGAATTTGTGGCATCAACTTTGCGAGAATCATCTGGTACACAGGGAATGCAATTTTTTCCTTTAGTTTTTTCGTTATTCGTTTTTGTTCTTATTGCTAATTTTATTGGTTTATTCCCTTATTTTTATACAATTACTTCTCAGATTGTAATTACTTTTTCGCTAGCAATGTTGGTAATTTTAACGGTAATTGGGTACGGTTTTTATAAACATGGGTTAAATTTCTTAAAACTCTTTGTTCCTAGTGGTGTTCCTGTGATCATACTGCCTTTAGTTACAATGATTGAGATTATCTCTTTTTTATCTCGTCCTATTAGTCTTTCATTTCGTCTGTTTGCTAATATGCTTGCAGGTCATATTACACTTAAAGTATTTTCTGGCTTCATTGTTTCAATGGTTGGGGTTGGAATCATAGGTTTGGGCGGTGCAATTTTATCACTTGCTATGACTGTAGCAATTACGGCTCTTGAATTTTTGGTTGCTTTTCTTCAAGCTTATGTTTTTACAGTTCTAACTTGTATGTATATTAATGATGCAGTCCATCCAGGACATTAATAAAACCGACGGATTTCCGTCAAATTATGCAATTTCGTTTTAAAGGAGAATGATATGGAATTAGTACTTGCAGCAAAATATATTGGAGCTGGTCTTGCTTGCTTTGGTATGGCTGGAACCGCATTAGGTCTTGGAAATATTTTTGGAAGCTACCTTTCTGGTGCTTTACGAAATCCATCAGCAGCAGATAGTCAATTTGGTCGTTTAGTATTTGGTTTTGCTGTTACAGAAGCTTTAGGTATTTTTTCATTGCTTATTGCTCTTTTACTGCTTTTCGCCGTCTAATTACCTTCAAAAAAGCATGTCTGTTTTATAAATTATTTGAGAACAGGTACAATTTTTAGTTCTTAAATAAAAAGAAAGTTACTGCTTATCAGAAACTTTGGTTTAATAGAGACAGAGTGATTATTTCGAAGGAAAATAAAATGTTAATTGCCAGCAATGATGTAGAAGATACTAAAATGCCAGATCATTTTGATGATGGGACAGAATTTGATCATGATAATACTGAAATGCTAGAGTGTCATGATGGTAAGGGAGAGCTTAATAGTATTACGGAGCATGCGAGTCGTACCTTTCCACCTTTCGATTTTGTGTATTTTGGTTCGCATTTTCTTTGGTTAGCTATTTCTTTTGGATTTTTTTATCTCTTCATTTCTCGTGTAATCGTACCACGTATCGGTAGTGTTATTGAAACACGTAGAGATCGAATTGTTTCCGATTTAGATCAGGCAATGCGGATGAAACAAGAAGCGGATACTGTAATTGAAATTTGCGAAAAGAAATTAGCAGAAGCTCGTTTAGAAGCAAAAACTATAATACAGGTAGCAAATAATGAAATTAAATTAAAAGCTGAGCTCCAGCGAGAAAAAATCGAAGCAGCTTTGGAGAAAGAATTAGAAGATGCTGAAAATAAAATAAGAAAGATTCAAAACAAAGCAATGCAAAATGTTAATTTAATCGCAGAAGAAATTGCTTTTGAAATCATTAAGAAGTTAATTGATGTTGATATTAGTAAGAAATCTATTAGTTCAGCTATTAAAGCTGTAAGTCATTAAGGATTGCGGAAATGACTGATACATTTTGGGCTTTTATTGGATTAGTTCTTTTTTTGGCTCTTTTAGTCTATTTTGAAGTTCCCAATGCAATAATACGTAAACTTGATACACGTGCCAAACACATTAAAGATGAACTTGATGAAGCTCTTCGTCTTCGTGAAGAGGCACAGAAAGTGCTTGCTGAATATCAGCGTAAACATTTGGAAATAGAAAAAGAAACACAAGAGATAATTGCTGATGCTAAAGATAAAGTTGAAGCTATGCTTTCTGAAACTCGCATAAAAACAGAGGAATATATAAAAAATCACAGTCGGTTAGTGGAACAAAAAATTGCTCAAGCTGAAGCAAATGCAATTCGGACGCTTTCTTCAACTGCTGTTGATTTAGCAATCTCTGCTATAAATAGGCTTCTTATGAAAGAATTAGATGCTGAACAAGCTAATAGCTTGATTAAAGAGCCCCTTGTTAAAGAATCTCTAAAAAAGATTGAAACATATTTTAATTGATATGTTTTTATTAGCATTTTTTAAAATATTGAAAGTAGATATTGTCCTTGTTAATTATCAAGGTTATTTTTGGCTTTTTAGATATATCATTGAGGTAAAATCTGTTCTATCATCAATAGAATCTTAAGAGAAAAATTACTTTATAAATCATTAAGTTGAGCTAATAAAAAAGCAATTGATCGTTTGATTTTTACTTATTTCAATTTTATCACAAATTTTAAAATAAGTAAGGTAATGATTAATTTAAATCTTGCTTTATGACTAGAAATTTCTAGTTTAAATAACAAAGCGCTTTAATCTGATTAATAATAAAAGCTTTATTTGCCACAAGTGTGATATAAGAGCTCAATACTAAAGACCTCTCTTTTGAAAAAGAGAAATACTCTTAATTCAGAAAACAATATTAAAATTAGAGTTTTAATCATAGCCTTATAAAAAAGCATTTTATAATGCGCATCAGCTACTATGTGAATATTAGAAATGAAATCCAAATTTACTAGATAAAACCATTTTAATAATATTCTTTTACCAATGGCAAAATCTTATAATCGTAGTCAATTTTTATCAAGTCAAGATAGAAACGACCATCTTACAATAGGCATTAAAGTGAGCAATTATAATATAGCATTATAATTTATTTATTATAATAAGAAAAAGTAGTATCTCCTTGGCTCACGGATTATAAACATTTAATACATTAAACATTAAGTTACTACATACAAAAAAGATATCTTATATCTAAAAACCCGCAATCCAAAATATGAACTTCTAGAAGAAATCAAATAATAACTAATAATTATAAACTTTATTGTACTAGAGTTCCTAAAGACTTCAGAAATATAAAAGAAGGTAACTTCAGTAAGTTTTTCTAAAGTAAAAAGCTACCACACAAAAGCAATTGCTTGATCTATTCCAAACTAGCATCTATGAAGATAACAAAATTTTAAAAGTATGTAAATTTCCAGAAACATTAAAATTGATAAAAGAGCTAAGATAATAGTCCTAAGGTTATAAAAATTCAGATTTACCACAAAACTATATTTGTGATAATGTGCAGCTTTGTGAGATATTATATTTTGTGGAAAAAAGCTACTCTATAAGAAAATAAAATTATTAATCAATGACAGAGATTATATCGAAATAAACATGAAAAGCGATCATCTCAATATGAAAATCATCCTTCAAAAATGCTTTTATCCGTTGTATGCAATATCTGACTTGTCATAGTTCCAGCTAACATTGAGCCATTTACGTTAAGAGCCGTACGGCCCATATCAATTAGAGGTTCAACAGAAATGAGTACAGCTAACAAAGTAACAGGAAGTCCCATAATTGGTAAAACAATTAATGCGGCAAAAATGGCTCCTCCTCCAACACCAGCAATACCAATAGAACTTAATGTTACAACACCAACAAGGGTAGCTATCCAGAGAGGATCGAAAGAGTTAATGCCAACAGAAGGGGCTATCATAGTCGCGAGCATTGCTGGATAAAGTCCTGCACAACCATTTTGACCAATTGTTGCACCAAAAGAAGCGGCAAAACTTGCAATTGTCTGCGGGACACCAATCCATTGAGTTTGTGCCTCGATATTCAGAGGAATACTAGCAGCACTTGAACGACTACTAAAAGCGAATGTTAAAACGGGAAAAACTTTTTTGAAAAAACGGAATGGATTAATACCTGAGATACTCAGTAATATACCATGAATTGCAAACATAAGGGTAATGCCAACATAAGAAATAACAATAAAAACCAGTAATTTTAAAATATCTGCAGCATTTGAAGTTGCTCCTACCTTAGTCATTAGAGCAAAAACACCGTAAGGTGTTAAAGAAATTATAATACGCACTAATCGCATAACCCAAGACTGCATAATTTGAATCAATAAAAGGACTTTCTCTCCTTTATCCGGTTCATCCTTTTTTAAAAGAATAGCCGCTGCTCCTAAAAAAGCTGAAAAAATAACAACACTAATAATTGATGTAGACTTTGTTTCTATTAACTCAGCGAATAAGTTTTGAGGAATAAATGATAAAATCAACTTTGGTATACTGATATTTTCAAGCTGAGAAATATGGCTTCCAAGAAGAGTAGATATATCTTCTCCTTTATGTACTAGACTACTTGCAGTGAATCCGAAGAAATTAACAATAAAGATACCAATCAATGCAGAAAAAGATGTCGTTAAAAGGAGTATTGAAATTGTTATTATGCCAATTCTGCCAACAGCATAAATAGAATGTAAATGTGCTACTGCAGAAACAATAGAAACAAAAACCAATGGTATAACAATCATTTTTAATAACGATATATATCCATCGCCAACAATGTTAAACCATTCAACAGACTCTAATAGAATAGGATTGCCTTCCTTATAAATAATCTGCAAAATACTACCAAAAATTAAACCAACTATAAGACCTAGTATAACTTGCAATGTAAGATTTTTTTTAATTTTTCTGTAATGGAAAAGACATAACAAAAAAACAATAAATAAAAATAAATTAATAAAAAAACTAAATGTCATTATTTATTCCTAGTATTATTTTTTTAAATTTAAAAATATTTTTTATCTACAAATAATTTATTTCTAATAATTATTTTATCTAAAATAACGTAACTTAATAAAAATAAATGTACGCACAATAACTCTCGTAATCCAACGCAAAACAGTGCACAATCAAATGTGCAAAAATAATCAAACAATTTATCTCAAAGGCCTTACTTTTAAAATACAACCACTTAAGATTCCTTGATCAGAAAATATTTAGTAAAAGAAATTTCGCATTGTTTATAAATATTTTCTCTTTATCAGAATATTAAAGAACAAAATTTTTTAGAGCTTGAATCAATGGCTTATCAGCATCAGGCATAGAATATTCATCAAGACTGCTCATGCAAACCCATTCTAAATTTTGTCCTTCTCGTCCTTTTGGAACGCCCTCATAACGGTGGCAAATATACAATGGCATTAACAGGTGAAAGGTTTCATAATTATGGCTTGCAAATGTTAAGGGTAATAAATTATCCTGCCGAACATGAATACCAAGCTCTTCTGCTAACTCACGAATTAACGATGTCTCTGGCGTTTCACCATTTTCAATTTTTCCACCGGGAAATTCCCATAAACCAGCTAGCGATTTTCCTTGAGGCCGTTGCGCAAGCAACACTCGATTATCATGGTCTAATAAAGCACATGCAACAACAAGAAGGAGTGAATTTTTTATATGCATACTATGACCAAAAGAATAACAGATAACTATCATTCTTGCTATTGTAAAGCCCTATTCCAGAATAAACAACTAAATATCCAGTATTCTTTAAAAGTATATAAATACTAAATATTCGAGTTTATATTTTATGAATCAACTTCTATAATCACCATTAATCGCAACATATTCTTTTGTTAAGTCACAAGACCAAATTGTTGCTTTTCCGCTTCCAAGACCAATATCAACACAAATTTTAATATGTTGACCTTTCATATAAGCACTCACTGCTTCCTCACTATAATGAGGATCACGTTCACCATTAACAGCCAAACGATGTTCACCAAACCAAATTTTTAATCGATCACGATCTGCTTCAACACCTGCCTTACCAATCGCCATAACAACTCTTCCCCAATTAGCGTCTTCGCCTGCAATAGCTGTTTTTACAAGTGGTGAATTTGCAATTGATAAAGCAATAGTCTTAGCAGCACTATTTGTTGTAGCACCAATAACAGATACCTCAATTAAATGGCGAGCTCCTTCACCATCACAAACAACTTGTAATGCAAGTTCGTGCAAAAGCTCACGCAGGTGCTTTACAAATATCCAATAACGAGGATCTGATTGGCTTGTCAAACAAGGAAGGCAACTCTTCGCTTTTCCTGTTGTGAAGATCATTAATGTATCAGACGTCGAAGTATCACTATCAACAGTAATTGAATTAAAAGTTTCCTGAACAGCCTCTGATAACATCATTTGGAGTATATCTGAAGAAATCGCTGCATCGCTTACCACAAAAGAAAGCATCGTTGCCATATCTGGTGCAATCATACCAGCACCTTTTGCAATCCCATTAATAGTAACAAGCTCTCCCCCAAAGTCAAATTGACGCGTTGCAAGTTTTGGAAACGTATCAGTTGTCATAATAGCTTTCGCAGCTTCTAACCAGCATCCCTCCTCTGCTGTACAAGCCATATCAGGTAAAAGATTTAAAATACAAGCCTCATCCATTGGCTCACCAATAACACCCGTAGAAGCTATAAAAATTTCATCTTCTCTCGCTTTCAAAATACTAGATGCAGAATGAGCTATTGCATTTGTCGTCTGCTTACCTTTGTGCCCCGTAAAAGCGTTGGCATTGCCAGAATTAACAACAAGACCTCTAGCAATCCCATGAAGAAGGGACGCACGACAATGATCTACAGCGGAAGATCTACATTTTGAACGTGTAAAAACACCTGCCACATTAGCTGGCTTATCAAATACAATTAAAAGAAGATCTGTACGATCTTTATACTTAATACCAGCTTTAGCTGTAGCTATCCGCACACCGGATAATAGTGGAAGTTCTGGTGGTTGTTTATGTGAAAAAGGCGATATTTTTACAGCCATTAAATGCTTTTCCATAAATGCAATTGAATATACTTTAATAAAAGTGCTGGGCTTTATAAAATGACCCAGCATAAAAAAATTATTCCCCACCCTCTACATTGGATGTTTCACCTAGAAATGGTGCTTCATTTTCATTAAGCGATTGCATGTGTTTTGCAATATTAGAATCAGGATACTCTACATTAATCTTACCCCGTAAATCGGTAATAAGTGTTTGATAATGTTCTCTTATAAGCTGTGTACGCAATACATCCTTAACATCATCAAAGACAGGAGGTTGTTTTAAACGACGATCCTCTATCTTAATAACATGCCAACCAAATGGACTTTCAACAGGTTTTTTAGTATATTCTCCCACCTTCAAATTAAATGCAGCCTCTTCAAATGGCTTAACCATCTGACCGCGACTAAAATAGCCAAGATCTCCACCAACGGCAGAAGAACCATCTGTTGAGTCTTTTTTTGCAATTTCCTCAAAGCTTTCACCTTTATTCAAACGCTTAATAACTTTTTCTGCTTCTTCTTTTGTTTTGACTAAAATATGACGCGCTTTGATTTCATCTTCTTTAGGTAAAGCAGCAATTTCCTTATCATAAAGAGCTTTCACATCAGCATCTGCAATTTTATCAACAACCATCTCTTTAAAATAAAGCTGCTGAAGAATATTATCACGCATTATTGCCATACGTTTATCATAGGCTTCTGTCTTATCTAGACCTTTCTGCAGTGCTGCTTTAGCAAGTGCCTGCATATCTAAATACGCTTTTAAGACTGTTACACGGCGTTTTTCATCTGGAACACGAACTAAATTAGGATTTATTTCGAGTGCTAGCTCATCTAACTGCCCGGCCGTAATATTTTTCCCATCAATCACTGCTATTACATGAGAAAGAGGAACTGGTTTTTCAGCAGCGTTCTCCAAAGTACTTAAATCATTTTTTGCAGACTTTACGCTTTCTTGAGCTATCACACCGGCATGTATGCCAACTAATAAAGTTGAGGCCAAACATAGTACCCTAAAATTGAATCTCATAAATATATTCCCTTTTTAAAATCAATGTACTTTCAAATTTAATTTTTTTACCATAGCACTTTAAAATCTAAACATAGATAAATTTTATTTCACAAAAATAAAAAATGATCCTTCCATTTTATTACATTTTGATTCCAGATAATACAAAACATGATAATATAGAAAAATGTCACATTATACCCTAAATTACTTCATACCTTAATTATTCAAATAATATCACTAAAGTTGACACAATGGTTTTAGCCCCTTAATCTCTATTTTATAAAAAATGAAAAAACATTATACGTCAGTTACCATAAAGCACTGCATGCGTCTAATTATACCAAACGTTTTAGACGGTGCAGAGCCATAGATACAATTCAATAAACACCCATTATGGTGATAACAAATGAAAGAAAGGACCAGAAATGGTCAACTTAGGTGCTCTTGCGCATAAATTCTTTGGTTCGGCTCATGAACGCCGTATTAAAGCATTTCGCCAAAAAATAACACAGATTAATGCCTTAGAAGAACAATTGCAAAAATTAAGCGATATGCAATTACGCCAAAAAACTGCTGAGTTTCGTAAAAGATTAACTGAAGGTGCAACGGTTGATTCGCTATTACCAGAAGCATTTGCAACTGTCCGTGAAGCAGCAAAACGTGTTTACGGCATGCGCCCTTTTGACGTACAGTTTATTGGTGGGATGGTTCTTCATAACCGAGGAATTGCTGAAATGCGTACTGGTGAAGGTAAAACATTAATGGCAACCTTACCAGTATATCTTAACGCCCTAGAAGGAAAAGGGGTCCATGTTGTTACAGTTAATGATTATCTTGCTGGTCGTGATGCTGAAACAATGGGTAAAATCTACGATTTTTTAGGTATGACAACTGGTGTTATTCTCAATCATCTTGATAATGATTCTCGCCGAGCAGCTTATGCATGTGATATTACTTATGCAACAAATAATGAATTAGGATTTGATTATCTTCGCGATAATATGGCTTTTGACCGTAACCAAATGGTACAGCGTGGTCACTATTATGCAATTATTGATGAAGTTGATTCAATTCTTATTGATGAAGCACGAACCCCTCTTATTATTTCTGGTCCCTTAGAAGATCGTACTGACTTTTATAATCTTATTGATGCATTTATTCCTTTCCTAACACCAGAAGACTACGAAATAGATGAAAAACAAAAAACCACAACTTTTACTGAAATTGGTACTGAAAAAATTGAGGAAATGCTAAAAAAAGCTGGACATCTCAAAAATGAAAGCCTCTACGACATAGAAAACGTTACAATTGTCCACCATGTTAATAATGCTCTGAAAGCGCATAAATTGTTTATCCGTGATAAAGATTATATTGTCCGAAATGGTGAGGTCGTTATCATTGATGAATTTACTGGTCGTATGATGCCAGGACGACGTTACTCTGAAGGATTACATCAAGCATTAGAAGCCAAAGAACATGTCACTATCCAACCAGAAAACCAGACCTTAGCTTCTATTACTTTTCAAAATTATTTTCGTATGTATAAAAAATTATCCGGTATGACTGGAACAGCTACAACGGAAGCTGAAGAATTTAGTAATACTTATGATCTTGAGGTTGTTGAAGTTCCTACAAATTTACCTGTTCAACGCCGCGATGAAGATGATGAAATTTATCGAACAGCAGAAGAAAAATATCGAGCCATTGTTCGCGATATTCGTCAAGCTCACGAAAAAGGACAACCTATTCTGGTTGGAACTACTTCTATTGAAAAGTCGGAACAGTTAGCAGAGCGCTTACGGAAAGAAGGTATCACTGATTTTCAAGTTTTAAATGCTCGTTATCATGAACAGGAAGCACATATTATAGCACAAGCAGGTGTTCCTAAAGCGTTGACTATCGCCACCAATATGGCCGGTCGTGGTACCGATATACAACTTGGTGGTAATGTTGAAATACGTATTCGGCAAGAATTGCAGAATGTACCTGAAGGCCCAGAACGAACTGCTAAAATTGAAGAAATCAAGAAAGATGTTCAACAACTGAAAGAGAAGGCATTAGCTGCTGGGGGTCTTTATGTTATTGCTACTGAACGCCACGAAAGTCGTCGAATTGATAACCAACTTCGCGGTCGTTCTGGTCGCCAAGGTGATCCTGGACGTTCAAAATTTTTTCTTTCTCTTCAAGATGATCTCATGCGTATCTTCGGTTCTGACCGTATGGATAGTATGCTGCAAAAGCTTGGACTAAAAGAAGATGAAGCCATTACCCATCCATGGATTAATAAAGCTCTTGAGAAAGCTCAAAAAAAGGTTGAAGCACGAAATTTCGAAATTCGTAAAAATCTTTTAAAATATGACGATGTCATGAACAATCAACGCCAAGTTGTTTTCGAACAACGCATGGAAGTTATGAATACGGAAAATTTAACTGAAATGACTGTTGAAATGCGTAATGAAGTCATTGAAGATCTAGTAGAAACCCACATTCCATATGGAGCATACGCAGAAAAATGGAATGTGAAAGATTTACAAAAAGCACTATATCAGATTTTTAATTTGAACCTTCCAATAGAAAAATGGGCAAGCGAAGAAGGAATTGCTGAAGAGCAAATTGTAGAACGCATAACAAAGGCTGTTGAAAAATTTGAAAAGGAACGCTCTGAACGCTATAGCCCAGAAATAATCGCTTATTTTCATAAAGCTATACTACTTGAAACAATTGATACACTATGGCGTGAGCATTTGGTTCATTTAGATCATTTACGTTCTGCTGTTGGCTTCCGTGGTTATGCACAACGAGATCCTCTCAATGAGTATAAAACAGAGTCATTCGAACTCTTTCAAACTATGCTTATCAATCTCCGTAAAAATTTTATTTCTAAACTCATGCATTTTGAAATTATTCAAAAACCCGTAGAATCGCAAACACCTGAAAGATCACGCTCCCAGTATCCTTCTAATACTCAGAATGCAAAAAATAACACCACAGCATGGGCACAGATAAACGAAAATAGGTTAGTTAATCCCGAAAAACGCAATCCTAATGAGCCAACAACATGGGGAAAAATTGGACGAAATGAATCTTGCCCTTGTGGTTCAGGCAAAAAATATAAGCATTGTCATGGATCATTTATCTGAAAAGTCAAATAATTAAATGAATAAACAAACTTATGAAAAAGAATTACGAATTGCCGGCTTAAGAGTAACACGTCAAAGGTGTATTATTTTTGACGTCTTAGCCGACACAGATGATCATCCGAATGCATTTGAAATTTTTCAACGTGTTCATAAAATAGATCCTAGTATTTCGCTATCAACTGTTTACCGCACAATGAAAACATTAGAAGAAAATGGAACTATTCATCGCCATATCTTCAATGGAGGACCTTCTCGTTTTGAACAAGCAAAAGGCGAGCATCACGATCATCTTATTGATATAGACACAGGAGAAGCTATTGAATTTCATTCTGCTATCATTGAAAAACTGCAAGAAGAAATTGCCCATTCCCTTGGTTATGATATTGTTTATCATCGTCTTGAAATTTACGGGAAAAAACGCAATTCCTAAATTAATAGACCCATATGTATAATGAAAAATATTATTTATGCACACCAAATTTTTACATAAATTTATTTTAAAATTCTATAAATTTGGTTGGCAAGAGCATTTTTCTTCTTTATCACCCCCTGTAATAATATAATATATAATATTATCAACTATCTAACACTCAATAAATTAGGCCAATATTGCCATGGTTTCTTTGCCACAAGACCGCATGAAGCAACTTGAAAAACGCTTCAAAATAATCGAAAGCCAAATGGCTGAGAATCCAAATGCGGAAACATATGTAAAACTAGCGTCCGAATACGCAGAATTACAGCCAATTATAGCTCCTATACGAACATTAAATTCTCTCCATAAAGAAATAGCAGAGCTCGAAACTATAATAAGTGATACACAAACAGATACAGAAATGCGTAATTTAGCTCAAGAAGAGCTATCATCATTATCTCAAAAAATTCAAGAACTTGAGCAAGAACTCCAAATTCTTCTTTTGCCTAAAGACATTGCTGATGAAAAAAGTGTTATCATTGAAATTAGAGCAGGAACAGGAGGATCAGAAGCAGCACTTTTTGCAGGAAATCTTTTTCGTATGTATGAACGTTATGCAAATACTCACAACTGGAAAGTTGAAATCATTTCTTTGAGTGATGGTGAAGTTGGTGGATATAAAGAAATTATTGCAACCATTTCAGGAAAAGGTGTATTTTCCAAGCTTAAGTTTGAATCAGGTGTCCATCGCGTGCAACGCATCCCTGAAACAGAAACAGGAGGACGCATTCATACATCTGCCGCCACTGTTGCAGTTTTACCAGAAGCAGAAGAAATTGATATCGAAATTCGCCCAGAAGATATCCGTATTGATACAATGCGCGCATCTGGTGCTGGTGGGCAACATGTCAATACAACTGATTCAGCTGTTCGTATTACGCATATTCCAACAGGAATTATGGTTGTTCAAGCAGAAAAATCACAACATCAAAATCGCGCACGCGCTCTCCAAATTTTACGTGCGCGTTTATTCGATATTGAACGGCAAAAAGCAGAGAGTGAACGTTCAGCATCCCGAAAAACTCAAGTTGGTTCTGGTGATCGATCAGAACGTATCCGTACCTATAATTTTCCACAAGGACGAGTAACTGACCATCGTATTAATCTGACTCTCTATAAACTTGATCGTATCATGGAAGGAGATTTAAATGAGTTGATTAATGCACTCATTTCTGATCATCAGACAACGCTCCTTACTGAAATGGATCATAGTAGATGAATGATCATTCGCTTAGTAAGGTCATCCAAACAACACAAGAAAAATTGCGCCATCAAGGAATTTCTGAAGCCGATCTTAACGCAAAAATACTCGTTGAATGGATAACAGGAACCACTGCATCTGATAGAATTCTTCAACCAAATATGTATCTATCTTCTCAACAGCTCGTACAATTAGAACAAGCTATAAATCGACGTATTGCAGGTGAACCGGTCTATCGTATTATCGGAACACGAGAATTTTATGGTATACCATTTACTTTGTCTAAAGATACGTTAGAACCACGTCCTGATACAGAAACACTCGTTGATCTTGTTTTACCAATCCTCAAATCACATCTAGAGAAATCAGAACAAGCTACATTGCTTGATATGGGAACAGGAAGTGGAGCTATCGCTATTGCGATTCTCAAACAAATCCCTCAAACCTATGCTGTAGCTGTTGATATTTCCGAAGATGCTTTAAAAACAGCTACAAAAAATGCACAGCATGCGAATGTTGCCCATCGTTTTACACCTCTTCTCAGTAATTGGTTTGATTCCATCAAAGGGCAATTTGACCTCATTATTTCTAATCCGCCTTATATTCCAGAAAAAGAAATTAAAAACCTTGCAAAAGAAGTACGCCAACACGACCCTTGGCGCGCTCTAAATGGTGGAGAAGATGGCCTTTATTTTTATCGAAAATTGGCTTATGAATCAGCGAATTATTTAAAAGAGAAAAGTTATATCGCCGTTGAAATTGGCTATTCTCAAGAAAAAAAAGTTCGTGATTTATTTGAAAAAAATGGATTTAAATGTCTTAAAATACGCGAAGATTTAAATAAAATACCCCGTGCACTTCTTTTTTCCTTCACGCATTAAAATGCCCAATCCTCGTCGACAGTTGCTACTGCTTTACCAATAACATAAGAAGAACCTGATCCCGAAAAGAAGTCATGATTTTCATCAGAATTCGGTGACAAAGCTGCTAAAATGGCAGGATTAACACGGCACACTTCAGGCGGGAAAAGAGCCTCAAAGCCTAAGTTCATTAATGCTTTATTTGCGTTATAATGAAGAAAAACCTTAACATCTTCTGTCAACCCAATAGCATCATAAAGATCTTCAGTATATTTACACTCAATATTATAAAGATCAAAAAGTAGATTAAAAGCAAAATCTTTTATTTCTTGTTTTTTAGCTTCATCAAGTTTTGCAAACCCCAATTGAAATTTATAGCCGATATAATAACCGTGAACAGCCTCATCACGAATAATAAGCCGAATTAAATCAGCCGTGTTCGTCAGCTTAGCGCGACTTGACCAATACATGGGCAAATAAAAACCAGAATAAAATAAAAAACTCTCAAGGAAAGTCGAAGCAATTTTTTTCTTTAGTGGTTCATCTGCTTCATAATGTTCAAGTATTAATCTCGCTTTCTTCTGCAAATAGGTATTTTCTTCCGACCATCTAAACGCATCATCAACTTCCACTGTCGAACATAAAGTTGAGAAAATAGAGGAATAAGAACGTGCATGAACTGCTTCCATAAATGCAATATTAGTTAATACTGCTTCCTCATGTTCTGTTACAGCATCGGCCATAAGAGAAATAGCACCCACAGTATTCTGAACCGTATCAAGGAGAGTAAGGCCTGTAAAAACACGAATTGTCAGTTTTCGTTCTTCCTCAGTCAAACTAGCCCATGAAGGAATATCATTGGACAACGGTACTTTCTCAGGCAACCAAAAATTACCAGTTAAACGATTCCAAACTTCAAGATCTTTTTCATCATAGAGTCTATTCCAATTTACAGCACAAACAACAGGATTTTTTGTTGTAATTTTGGTCATATAATCATCTCCTATAAGCTACATGAAACACAACCATCAACTTCTGTTCCACTCAATGCCATCTGCCGTAACCGTACATAATAAAGGCTCTTTATGCCTTTTTTCCAGGCATAAATTTGCGCACGATTAATGTCACGTGTAGTTGCTGTATCTGGAAAAAATAACGTTAACGAAAGCCCCTGATCAACATGCTGCGTAGCAACAGCATAAGTATCAATAATTTTTTCAGGCCCAATTTCATAAGCATCCTGATAAAACTCTAAATTCGTATTATCCATATAAGGGGCAGGATAATAAACACGTCCAATTTTTCCCTCTTTGCGAATTTCAATCTTCGAAGCAATCGGATGAATAGAAGAAGTCGCATAGTTAATATAGGAAATAGATCCCGTAGGTGGTACAGCCTGAAGATAGCGATTATAAAGCCCATATTGAGCAACTAATTGCTTCAGCTCTTGCCAGTCTTTTTGGTTCGGAATAACGATATTATTACGCGTAAAAAGCTTTTGTACTAGTTCAAATTGCGGTTTCCATTCTTTATCAATATACTTTGTAAAAAAATGTCCATCTGCATAAGCTGATTTTTCAAATCCTACGAACACTTCCTTACGTTCACGCGCAATTAAATTAGAAGCACGTAATGCGTGATATGTAACTGTATAAAAATAGATATTAGTAAAATCAATTGCTTCCGGTGTTCCATAATAGATCTTTTCACGTGCTAGAAAACCATGCAAGTTCATTTGCCCCAAACCAATCGCATGACTCTCGGCATTGCCTTTTGCAATAGAAGGCACACAAGCAATATTACTCATATCAGAAACAGCTGTTAAGGCACGCACAGCTATTTCCACTGTCCTCCCAAAGTTGTCACTCTCCATTGCTTTTGCAATATTCATCGAGCCAAGATTACAAGATATATCATTGCCAACAGCACGATAAGTTAAATCTGTTTCCAGTTCACTTGCTTCACTTACTTGCAAAATTTCTGTACATAAATTGCTCATACTAATACGGCCTGCTATTGGATTTGCCCGATTGACGGTATCTTCGAATAAAATATATGGATATCCTGATTCAAACTGAATTTCTGCTAACGTTTGAAAGAAAACCCGCGCACTTATTTTCTTTTTGCGTATCTTTGAATTATCAACAAAAGAACGATAATGCTCCGTCAAAGAAATATCACTAAAAGGTTTTCCTGTAACCTGCTCAATATCGTACGATGAGAAAAGATACATATCCTCATTATTACGAGCAAGCTCAAAAGTGATATCAGGAATAATAACACCAAGTGAAAGCGTTTTAATTCTGACTTTTTCGTCAGCATTTTCTCGCTTTGTATCCAAAAATTTCATAATATCTAAATGGTGTGCATGTAAATAAACAGCACCAGCGCCTTGTCGCGCACCAAGTTGATTAGCATAAGAAAAGACATCTTCTAACATTTTCATCACAGGTAAAACACCCGATGACTGATTTTCTATTTTCTTAATTGGTGCCCCTGCTTCTCGCAAATTCGTTAAACAAAGGGCCACACCTCCACCGCGTTTAGAAAGCTGTAAGGCTGAATTAATCGAACGGCCTATCGATTCCATATTGTCTTCAACGCGTAACAAAAAGCACGATACCAATTCTCCTCTTTGCTTCTTGCCCGCATTCAAAAATGTTGGTGTTGCTGGTTGAAACCGTCCCGTAATAATTTCACCAACTAAGCCCTCAGCAAGGGATTTATTCCCTTGTGCTAAATATAAAGCAACAAGACAAACACGATCCTCATAACGTTCAAGATAGCGCTTACCATCAAAAGTCTTTAACGTGTAACTCGTGTAATATTTGAACGCACCCAGAAAAGTAGGAAAACGAAATTTAAATGCATAAGCACGCTTAAAAAGCTTTTTGACAAAAGAAAAATCATAAAGTTCAAATAATTCTCTCTCATAATACTTTTCTTCTATCAAATAATCTATTTTCTCCTTTAAATTATGAAAAAAAACCGTATTCTGATTAACATGCTGGAGAAAATACTGCCGAGCAGCAAGTTTATCCATATCAAATTGAATATGACCATTCTCATCATAAAGATTAAGCATTGCGTTGAGTGCATGATAATCTGTAATTTGATCTGGCGTCTCCAGTTTTTTTACACTTGTTGTTTCCAAAACTTTTCCAATCCTTTTTTAACACAAATAACGTCTTCCTTAGTTCCTCGCAGCTCAAAACGATAGAGGCAAGGTACACAACATTTCTCTGCAATGATCTTGCTCGCTAAATTATAATAACGACCAAAATTACGATTTCCGCCACCAATGACACCACGAACCAATTTGCGGTTTTCCTCCTCATTAAGAAAATGAATAACTGCTTTTGGCACAGCCAATCTACCTTCACCATCTGCATAAGTAGGTACAGCTAACACATACGGCTCTCTAACCAATATTGACGGATTTTTTTTATCAATTTTGAAAAGCCGTTGACCAAGCTGAGAAACAAAATATTCAGTATTACCCGTTGCACTCGAATAATAAACAATAAGCCCCATTAGCTACAAAGACCATTAATCATATCTGGTCTAAAACCCGACCAATGATTATCACCGCAAATCACTACAGGCACTTGGCGATATCCTAGAGACTGAACAAAATTATACGCTTGTTCATCACAAGAAATATCAATAACATTATAATCAATACCCTTAGCATCAAAAGCACGACAGGTAGCATCACATTGAACACAAGATGGTTTACTATAAATAGTGATCATTCTTTTCAACTTTCACAATTCAAAAAAAATAACTCAGAAAAACATTAATTCTGATAATCTCACAATATTTACACAATAATTACATACAAAACGCCTAGTCATATTTTAGTTAAAATGACTTATAAACTGTCGAACGCATCTTTAAATCACTACATTTTCTTTAAAAAACATAGGACAAACGAAGAAAGGCCTTGCGATCCTAATAACTGTTCTTCGTTACACAACAACTATTCACTAGCATTTTTCTTGTTTCGCTATTTTTTAATTAAACGTATCATAAAGCCAATTAACCTCGTAGCCTTTGCAGCCATTTTTTTAGCGTCTTCATCTGTTTTTCATCGCAAAAAACTTTAATATACAGACAATGAACAAAAAAACTCCCCTAAGGCGATACTTTAATTGAACTGCTACTCTAAAAATAATAACACTTTACTGTGAAATAATCTAGTTTCAATAAAATGAACAATGTATTCACATTTAGCGTTTATTTTGAATCACCGATCATTTTAGTACTATATATAGTATACATACACATGATTTCGTCAAGAGAAATTCAAAGCTATTTTTAATTTTCCACGATCTTCCCATTACCATGCAAAGTCTCTTAAAAACATAAGAAAATAATATAATATTTTATTGACATATGTAATTATATAACATAACCTTTTAAAATATTAAAAGATAGAGAATGGTATCAATATGAGCTTACAGTTCAACAATGTGACATTCGGTTACACAAACAGAATTGTTATAAAAAAATTTTCAGCAAAACTGACAACAAATCCATTAATCGCCATAACCGGTGATAACGGTTCTGGGAAATCTACACTTCTCAAAACTATTGCCGGATTAATTAAACCTATCAGTGGTAAAATTACAAAACTCACAAAAAGCCGCATTGCTTACCTAGGTCAATACTGTGATATTGATCGAACATTCCCAGCTGATGTAGAAACGCTCGTTAAAATGGGACTATGGTCTTTCTGTGGATTATGGAAAAGCCAGCGTTCCTATCAATATAAAATTCAAAATGCGCTAGAAGTAGTTGGGCTTGCAGCGCTCGCTCACCGCTCCCTGAATACACTATCAAATGGACAACTACAACGTGCTCTTTTTGCACGTATTATTGTCCAAGATTCGGATATTATATTGCTTGATGAACCTTTCAATGGTGTGGATCTTAAAACCCAAAAGGATCTCCTAACACTGATCACTCATTGGCAACAAAAAGGCCGCACAATTCTTATAGCGCTTCATGATCCTTTTATTGTTCAAGAATATTTTCCACAAATGATTCATATCCATAAACAGCATGCTTTTTATGGAGAAACGACACAGTTATTAAGCGCCAATAATCATCTTGTTACGCCATCTCTCATATCCAATTTTTCCATGTTATTCCACAAGAACAAGCCTTTGCGGTCAAGTAATTTTATCTAAACTGGATCATCACACGTGTACGCATTTTTTTTCGCGCCTTTTATTGATTTCCAATTTATGCAAAATGCTTTAATTGGTTCTGTTTTATTAACGATCAGTGCTTGTCCCATTGGGGTATTTTTAATGTTACGTGGTATGAGCTTAACAGGTGATGCAATATCACACGCTATTCTTCCTGGTGTTGCCATTGCTTTTCTTTTCTGTGGTTTTTCTCCAATATTCATGACTCTTGGTGGAGTTGGAGCTGGTATTATTGTTTCATTAGCAACTACTTTAATTTCAAGAAATAGTTTTCAAAAAGAAGATGCCTCAATGACTGTCTTCTATCTTTTTGCATTGGCAACAGGTGTCATAATTATTTCACTCAAAGGATCAACAATTGATTTATTGCATCTTTTATTCGGTTCAGTGCTTTCTATTAATATACAAGCCATTTTGCTTATTACTGTTATAATGCTCATAACAATAAGTAGTCTGTGTATTTTTTGGCGAGCTCTTGTAGTAGAAAGCTTTGATTCACTATTTTTAAAATCACTTTCTCCACTAGGAAAATATGTTCACATGTTATTACTTGGGCTCATGGTATTAAACCTTGTTGGCGGTTTTCAATCATTAGGAACACTTATGTCCGTCGGCATTATGATGATTCCAGCCATCACTGCCCGTTTTTGGCTTTCGCGTTTGGGCTCTATTTGTATATTATCGATTATTTTAGGAATCATTGCCAGTGTATTTGGCCTCCTGCTCTCTTTTCATAAATCCCTACCCTCTGGTGCGTCTATTATTATAGTTGCAGGCTCTATCTATCTTCTCACCTGTCTTATAAGTCCACGTGGACTCATTGCAACCTGGTTTCCTCGTCTTTTTCTATACATCCTTTCCATCATAAGGAAACAGCATGCATAAATTTGCTAAACTATTTTTTCGTCTGATCTCTCTTCTATTACTTCTCTTCCCACTTTCTGCCATTGCACATCAAAAAATTAATGTTGTCACAAGCTTTTCTATTCTTACAGACTTAGTAAAAAATGTAGGAGGCCATCATATCTCAATCACCACCTTTGTTGGTCCTAATACAAGCATCCATAGTTACGAACCAACACCCCGTGATGCAAAAACTATTAAAAACGCTCATATTATTTTCATCAACGGTCTGTATTTAGAAGATTTCATTAATCGGCTCACGATAGCAACTGGAACAAAAGCACTTCTTGTAGAAGTTAGTGCTAATATTTCCCCATTAGAAATTAAACATGAACAACGTAACAAGACACATTACCACGGTAGTATTGATCCACATGCTTGGCAAACTATCCCCAATGTTGAAACATACGTTAAGAATATTGCTGCTGCTTTCTGTAAAATAGATCAACAATCATGTGAAAATTATAACAAAAACGCTCAGACTTATATTCAAAAACTAAAAGCACTGCATACAACTATTACAACACAAATTTCTACTATCCCGAAAGACAAGCGAACTATTATCACATCTCATAATGCCTTTAGTTATTTTGCTCATGAATATGGATTCACCATCCTTGCTCCTGAAAATGCTTCAAAAGAAGCTACTGCAGCAGATGTTGCCAAACTTATTAAACAAATTAAAAACAATAAAGTATCCGCATTATTTGTTGAAAACATCTCTAATCCTCGTCTTATAGAACAAATTTCAAAAGAAACAGGTTTAAAAATCGGGGGCGTACTTTATTCCGATGCATTATCCGAAAAAGAGGGTCCTGCTGCGACTTATCTTGATATGATGGAATACAATGTTAACACCATCATTAACGCAATAAACAAATGTTAGGGCACATAATATTACTGGAATGTTAAACAATAACCCTAAAGACTATCTCACTTCATCTAAATGTCCTTAATTGTTTGCCTCTCTCATTACCTTTTTCATTTTTTTTAGAATTATTGTCATTTTATAATGCAACCGTTACAGCTACATCCAGACAATCATAAAAGTTGTAAAATTGGTCAATTTACACAAATTCGTTTGACCTTTGCATGGTTCATGTTTAAATGAAATGGCATCTTTGCGAAATAGAACCATCATGATATATTTATGAATTATATTAATAGTTCTGGAAAAACCGTGCTCAATCAATTCAAAAAGGGTGAATCATGAATCGTCTTTATCTTTCCTCGGCAGCATTTATGATTGCTATAACTGCAGCAACAGCCGGTTTTGCACAAACAAAAATTAGCTTCTGGCACTCTATGAGTGGAGATCTAGGAAAACAAACTGAAAATCTTATCAATGATTTTAATAAAAGCCAATCTGATTACAAAATTATTCCTTCATTTCGTGGGGAATATGAAGAAAGCATGATATCACTTATCGCAGCATTTCGAGGGAAAAAACAACCGGTTCTCGCTCAAATTTATGAAATTGGCACAAGTACTATGATGGCTGCAAAAGGTGTGATCTATCCACTTTATCAACTCATGGCTGACACAAAGCAAGAATTTGATACCTTAGACTATTTACCTGCTATCAGTAGCTATTATTCTGATACGCAAGGACGTATGCTCTCTATGCCATTTAATGTTTCAGCTCCAATTCTTTTTTATAATAAGGATATTTTTAAAAAAGCGGGGCTTGATCCAGAACAACCACCCAAAACATGGAAAGATATAGAAGATTTTTCACAAAAAATTCTTGATAGTAAAGCTGCAAGTTGTGGTTTTACAATGACTTATGCTGCACAATGGATTGGCGTAGAAAATTTTTCAGCATTTCATAACATTCCTGTAGGAACAAAAAGAAATGGACTTGATGGACTTGATGCAGAACTAACATTGAACAGTCCTTTGCAAATACGCATGTGGACAGATTTTAAAAGGTGGTCAGATAAAGGTATTTTTCGTTACGGTGGCCCAGCTGGTGCACTCGATTCAACACCAATGTTTATGGCACAAAGTTGTGCAATTTTAATACAATCATCAGGATCACGTGGTGGAATCGTTTCAGAAGCCCAATTTAATGTTGGATTTGGTATGCTTCCCTATTATGATGATGTAAAAGATGCACCACAAAACTCAATTATTGGTGGTGCTTCTATTTGGATTTTGAAAGGTCATACATCTAAAGAATACGCGGGTGCAGCAGCTTTTCTTAAATTCCTCTCACAAACAAATAATCAAGCTAAATGGCATCAAAAAACAGGATACCTTCCTCTCACAAACGCCGCTTACGAATTAAGTCGAGAACAAAATTTTTATGATAAGAATCCAGGTGCAGATATTGCTATTCAACAAATCAATTTAAATCCACCAACAGAAAATTCAAAAGGAATAAGGTTTGGTAGCTTACCGCAAATTCGTTCGATTCTTGATCAAGAATTAGAGGCTGTTCTAAATGGTTCTAAATCACCAAAAGAGGGATTAGATGAAGTAGTTGAACGTGGTAATAAACTTTTGCGTGAATTTGAAAAAGCCAATCATTAACGTTTCATGATCATTGTTCAAAGTTGAAAAATTAGATCTTGAAAAACGATATATTTCAATTCCTTTTTCCCGATGACTCTTATTAAAGAGCCCTGCACATGCAAGAAAAACATGCATATTTCAGAAATAGCCTCCTTCCTTATTGGCTACTTTTTCCTCAACTTGTGGTAACTTTTTTATTTTTTCTTTGGCCCGCTGCTCAAGCAATAAAATCGTCCTTTGAACGTGAAGATCCTTTTGGTTTCTCAACAACCTTTATTGGTCTTGAAAACTACATAACTATCTTTTCTGATACTACTTATATACAATCACTGCTGACAACGATCATATTTTCTATTTCTGTCACACTTGTTTCGATGACAATATCACTTCTTCTAGCTGTTTCTGTTGACCGTGTTATTCGTGCAAAAAAAGCTTATACTATGCTTTTACTTTGGCCATACGCTGTTGCTCCTGTATTAGCAGGTGTATTATGGTTGTTTATTTTCCATCCAACTATCGGTACTTTTCCTTTTCTCCTTAAAAAAATAGGTATTATATGGAACCATCGTATTAACGGTGTGCAAGCTATGATTCTGGTTGTAATTGCTGCTAGCTGGCAACAAATTTCCTATAATTTTCTCTTTTTCCTTGCTGGTCTCCAATCCGTTCCTCACTCGCAAATAGAAGCAGCTGCCATTGATGGTGCCGGTCCTTTTAAACGATTTTGGACGATAATCTTTCCACAAATTTCACCAACAACTTTTTTTCTACTGATCATCAATATCAATTATGTCATGTTTGATACATTCGGCATTATTGATAACATGACTTCTGGAGGACCTGCACGAGCAACCAGCACAATCGTCTATAAAGTGTATGAAGATGGCTTTAAAAATCAAATGATTGGTGCATCAGCTGCACAATCAACCATATTAATGCTGATGGTTATTATTTTAACATTAATCCAATTCCGCTGGATTGAACGTCGGGTCCAATATTAGGAGAGAAGTTATGGTTGAAAACCGCCCTTTTTTGAACTTTTTAACTCATTTCATTCTCATTATTGGTATTCTTATCATCTGTTTTCCAGTCTATATTGCCATTATTGCATCAACACATAATTCAGCAACATTTAATGGAGGGACACTTCCACTCTTACCAGGACAATATGGCTTAGAAAATTATAAAGCAATTTTTGGTGATGGCCTTGTAAAACTTGGTCTTCCACGTCTCTGGCCACTTTTAATGAACTCATTTATTATGGCTATTGGCATTAGTATTGGAAAAATTACTATTTCACTCTTCTCTGCTTATGCAATTGTCTATATGCGTTTTCCCTTTCGTAAAACTGCTTTTGCTCTTATCTTTATTACATTAATGCTTCCTATAGAAGTCCGCATTATTCCAACATATACAATAGTTGCACAATTGGGAATGATAAACACTTATAGTGGAATGATTATTCCATTAATTGCATCAGCAACCGCTACATTTTTATTTCGTCAATTTTTCCTTACTGTCCCTGATGAGCTCTTAGAAGCTGCCCGCGTTGATGGTGCAGGACCATTGAAATTTTTTAAGGATATTCTTCTCCCTCTTAGCAAAAGCAATATTGCTGCTTTATTCATCATTATGTTCATTTACGGATGGATACAATATCTCTGGCCTCTTATTGCTACAACAGATCAAGACCATCAAACTGTTCTTGTTATCTTAAAACAACTCATTGTTGAATCATTTCAACATGATCCTCAATGGAATATCCTTATGGCAGTAGCGGTTGTTGCTATGGCTCCGCCTGTTTTAGTCGTTATCTTCATGCAGCGGCTTTTTGTCAAAGGTCTCATTGAAACGGAGAAATAATTGTGGCTACAATCCAACTATTTAATATAATGAAACAGTATGATAATGATAGTCTGGTTATTAATGACTTGAATTTAACTGTTTCTGATAAAGAACTTCTCGTTCTTGTTGGTCCATCAGGATGTGGAAAATCAACCCTATTACGTATTATTGCAGGACTTGAACAAGTTACCTCTGGTGAGCTCTATATTGACAATGAGCTTATTAATAATCGTGAACCTGCAAATCGTGACATTGCTATGGTTTTTCAAAACTACGCACTTTATCCGCATATGACTGTACGTGGAAACTTAGAATATGGCCTCAAGAATCGAAAAACGCCTAAAGAGGAAATGAACAAACGTATTGCTCATGCTGCAAAACTTTTAGAAATAGAACCATTTCTTGATCGTAAACCGCGACAATTATCAGGAGGACAACGCCAACGTGTTGCAATGGGACGTGTTATTGTTCGCCAACCACGTGTTTTTCTCTTTGATGAACCACTCTCAAATCTTGACGCAAAATTACGCGCTCAAATGTGCATTGAAATTAAAACACTCCAGCGTTCATTAGGAACAACGAGCCTTTATGTCACACACGATCAATTAGAAGCTATGACATTAGCTGATCGAATAGTTGTCATGAATAAAGGACGTATTGAACAAATTGGAACGCCAATGGAAATCTATGATTACCCAGCTACAATCTTTGTTGCTGGCTTTATTGGTTCTCCACCTATTAATTTTCTTGATCGTCAAATCTTAGAGCAATATTTAGGCTTCTCATTTTCTTGTAACAAAGAAACTGATATTTTAGCATTTAGGCCAGAAGCGACTTTGTTGGGTGAATATCCGGAACAAGGGCCTGTTTTTCATGCACATATCGAACTTATAAAACCTGTAGGCACAGGATGCCATGTTTTAACACGTTGGAACAATATTATTTTCACTGTTGAAATCAAAGAACGTCTTACAAATGATTATGGACAAAAACTAAGCTTCACTGTTCCCAATCAGAATTTTCACACTTTTAATAAACAAACAGGAAAACGCACATAACCAACCTAGAAAAATTTTCTTCCAGATTACTTAATCAGTAAGAAAAGCTCTCTTTTTTCATTTTTGCGAACGTAATCGTAAAGCAAGATCAGGTTGGTCGGTTGTAATATAATGCACTGGCATATCAAGCCAATGAGCCAAACGAGACACTCCATTGACTGTCCATACACCTACATTGAAGCCAGAATCAAGAGCCGATTCAATAAAGTCTCGTGATACAATAGAGCTATCCAAACTTAGATCAGAATACCCTAATTTTTTCCATTCAGAAAAACAACAAGACATATCACCTTTAAAACTATCAATACATGGCCCAGATGTTATTCCTGCTTCAATAAAAGGACGAAGACTCCTAGCATCAAAACTAATTGCTGAAACTCGTTTTTCTAAGTTTCGACTTTTGATCAATTCAAGCGCTCTTTGAGATAAAAGAGTTTCACGCTCAATTTCACCACATGTTTTGATTTCAAGATGAAGCGCTACATTGGTTGGCACCAAAAGATCAAGTAGCTCTTCTAGTAAAGGAGGTGCTTCAGTACTCCCTTTCACGCGGAGTCGCTGACGTGTGTCATTATCGATCTCATGAATATATCCTTTTTTCCCAATCAATTGTTCAAGGAAGAAATCATGAAATATAACAATTTCACCGCTTTTAAGAAGGTGAATATCGCATTCAATTTCGTCCACTCCCAATGCAATCGCATGACGAAATGCTGAAAGTGTATTTTCAGAATAAAGACCAGCTCCACCACGATGAGCTATAATTTTTTTTTTAAGCATATTTTCAAACTTCTCTTAATTTCAAATAATATTCGTTAAATAGGATTAATGACGATTAAAAATCATTAATACAAAGCCTTTAACAATTTTCTTTTTTTATTTTTTCTAATTTTCTGAAATGCTCTATCCTAAAAAACTATATCTTTACTATTCTTAATTTCAATCATTCCCACTCAATAGTCCCAGGAGGTTTGGAAGTTATATCGTAAACAACACGGTTAATACCCTCGACTTCATTAATAATACGTGTTGCCACTTTACTCAAAAATTCCATATCATACGGATAAAAGTCAGCGGTCATACCGTCTACAGATGTTACAGCACGAAGAGCGCAGACAAACTCATAAGTACGTGCATCACCCATTACACCAACGGTTTGAACAGGAAGAAGAACAGCAAAAGCTTGCCAAATTTTATCATAAAGGCCAGCTTTTCTGATTTCATCAAGATAAATAGCATCTGCCTCACGCAAAATTTCTAATTTTTCGCGTGTAATTGCACCCGGACATCGAATTGCCAAACCAGGTCCTGGAAAAGGATGACGCCCAATAAACTGCTCAGGTAAACCTAATTCTCGCCCTAAAGAACGAACATCATCCTTAAAAAGTTCACGCAATGGCTCTACAAGTTGCATTTTCATCCGTTCTGGTAGCCCACCTACATTATGATGACTTTTAATCGTTACGGCTTCACCAATCGCTGAAACACTTTCAATGACATCTGGATAAAGGGTTCCTTGTGCTAAGAACTTGGCGCCTCCTATTTTTTTTGTTTCTTCTTCAAAAACTTCAATAAAAAGGCGACCAATTATTTTCCGCTTTTTTTCTGGATCTGTTTCACCTTCAAGCGCATTAATAAACATATCAGCAGCATTCACATGAATCAGCTTTATGTTATAATGTCCTCGAAAAAGCGTAAGAACTTCTTCTGCCTCATTTTTACGCATCAACCCATGATCGACAAAAACACACGTTAGCTGATCGCCTACAGCCTCGTGAAGTAATATAGCTGCAACAGATGAATCAACACCACCTGAAAGACCGCAAATTACATGACTTTTTCCAACCTTTTCGCGTATTGCAGTAACTGCCTGTTCACGATAAGCAGCCATTGACCAATTACTTTTAAGACCAGAAATTTTATGAACAAAATTTTTTAAGAGTTTTGCTCCATCTGTTGTATGAACAACTTCAGGATGGAATTGCACTGCATAAAAACGACGTTTCTCGTCAGCAATAGCAGCATAAGGAGCTCCTTGTGATGCTCCAATGACATGAAAGCCTTCTGGCAAAGCAACCACACGATCACCATGACTCATCCAAACTTGATGGCACGATCCTTTCTCCCAAACACCATCAAAAAGAGCACTTTCTTCTTTTATATCTAACAAAGCGCGTCCAAATTCACGTTCATGCCCTCTTTCAACTTTTCCACCAAGCTGAACACACATAACTTGTTCACCATAACAAATACCAAGAATCGGAATACCAGCATTAAAAATCTCCATTGGAACACGTGGCGAACCATCATCGACAGTCGAATAAGGACTGCCTGATAAAATAACAGCTTGAGGCTCGATTCGCTTAAATCCCTCTAAAGCAGATTGAAAAGGAACAATTTCAGAATAAACACCTATTTCTCGCACCCGTCGTGCAATAAGTTGCGTAACTTGTGAACCAAAATCAATGATAAGAATAGTATCTGAACGCAATGTGCTCATAAAAAACCAATCAATAATTACCTAAAATAAAAAAATGTATTATTCAATCTCTCTCTTTTCACAAGTCTATTGACGTAAGAAAAAGGTTATTGCCAATACAAGCGCGAAAAAAATCAAGATACGCATTAGAATTCCTTTTGTAAAATAGATAAAAAGAAACCATCTGTTTTAGTTGCTGCTGGTGATAAAGTCAGTCCATAATCTGAAAATGCCGGTTGCACAATTGAGGAACTAAAATGTCTATACCAAAGTTTCTGCATATTAATTGGAAGAAAATTAGAATGCTTTTGAAGAAACCGAGAAATTTGTTCTTCATTTTCATCATTAAAGAGAGAACAGGTAATATAAACTAAACGCCCTCCTGGCTTTATATAAATTAAGGCTTCATTCAAAATAGCGAACTGTTCTTCCTGACGTTGTTGCACTTTTTGTAAGGTCAAACGCCATTTCGCATCTGGACGACGGCGCCATGTTCCTGTCCCACTACATGGAGTATCCAATAAAACGATATCCATTTGACCTATTAATGATTTTAATTCTTCTTTATATACTCGTGGTTGTACATTATGAATACCAGCCCGTTGAAGTCGATTAAAGATAGGAGCCAAGCGAATCTTCTCTGAATCATAAGCATAAATTTGGCCTCGATTCTCCATATTGGCAGCTAATGCTAATGTTTTCCCCCCAGCTCCTGCACAATAATCTAATAACTGCATACCTGCTTTTGCTTCTACAAGATAAGAAACAAGTTGAGATCCCAAATCCTGTATTTCAAAATATCCTTTTTGAAAAGCGGCCTCAGCTTGAACATTAGGATGGCGCTCAAATTTTTCAATCGGTTCAATCCTTAATGCTTGCTGAAACCATGAAAAAGGCTTAACCTTTGTTTTTTCTAAGGCTTTAAGAACCTTCTTAGGCGTTGCCTTTAAACTGTTCACACGTAAATCTAAAGGAGGACGTGTTGCTAAAGCAGCTGCTTCCTTAATCCAATTATCTGAAAATAAAGGATATAGATGAGCTTTACACCATTGGGGAATATCAGCGCGAATATAGTCTGGTGCATTTACCAGCTGACGTTGTTGCCATGCTTTCCTCTGCTGAGGTGCCAATAACTGCGGTGCAAATCGATCTCCCTCTAAAACTTTATCAACTTGCTCAATCGTTAACATACCAGAATCGAACAAAGTACCAAAAACTACATCTCGAATATTATTGCTATCCATACGCCATTGCAATGAATAACGCCGCCTTAAAGCATCATACACAATCGTCCCAATTGCTGCACGATCATTTACCCCAGCAAAACGATGAGAAAGTCCCCAATCTTTTAAAGCTTCACCCGCAGGGCGATAACACGTTTCTATTTCTTGTAGAATATCTATTGCGGCCTGCAATCGCCCACCCAATCGCATTTACTTCTCCTATTCAATCTCTATACAATCTAAATGATTTAACTCAAAAACAAAAACTATCGTACTTATTTTTTAGCATTAACTTTAAAACAATAAAAATGGATATCGAAAACCGAATAGTGCTAGTACTATAACCTAGAATGTCTTATTCTAATGTGAAAGAGAGGCAATCATCTTATAATTTATAAACCTTAATGAAACTAATGAAGTATTCTATAACATGACAACATTGAGAAACTAGCAATGACAAAACCAATACTCGCTCTTATTGATTCTTCAATATATGCAAATCCTGTATGTGATTTAGCTTTATGGGCTGCTAAATCTATGCAAACAACAATTCGATTGTTATATGTATTAGATAAATCAGAAGAAGAAATTCATTTACCAGATACACAACAAATGGATATTAATAGCAATATCCTGAATCCATCTCTCCTAGCACAACAAGATCCCACTCTTGCTAAAGCGCTCCTTGCTCAAAAAATCGGACAAACCGCTTTAGAAGAAGCCAAAAATTATCTCAATTCTCAAAGTCAAATCGAAGTTGAAATACGCCTGCGTCATGGAACTCTTTTAGATGCATTAAATATTTATACGAAACAATCATCAATGATTGTAATTGGAAAACGCGGTGAACAAACAGGACTTGATAAAAAGCGGTTAGGACTCAACTTCGAAAATATCGTACGCTCTTCTGAACTTCCAATTCTAGTTGCCTCCCGTCATTTCCAGAATATTCAACGAATTCTAATAGCCTTTGATGGTGGCCCATTAATTATGAAAGCTATTGATTTTATTTGCACACAAGAATTTTTTAAAAATGTAACCTTTATATTAGGGATGGCAGAACAGCAAACACAAACCATACAAAATAGCTTTAATGAAACCTTAACGCGGTTACAATCTGCAGGATTTAATGTTGAACCACTTAGAACAGAAATTAATTTCGAAGAAATGGTTCTTCATAATATAAAACCACTTAATCTGAATATGCTCCTTATGGGTGCTTTCCATCATTCTAAAATGCACAATTTTTTATTTGGCTCTAAAAGTCAAACTATCATCCACAACGCACCTATTCCGGTCATGATTATGAGAGAATTATAAATTATTATCAAATCAGTAAAAACAAACATTGATTGCCTAAATAGGCAACTATAAATATTCAAAAGATGATATTCTGCAGAATTTTATTTTTCTGTGAAAAATGAAAATACATTTGAAAACATTCTATAGATTTATCTCTCCTCCTCAAAAAGCATAAACGAACTTTTTAGAAAATTATTGGAACTACTCTCTAGCATGACCGTTTGTCTTACAATTGGTATATGCCAAATAATTAAAAAGGAGAAAATAATGAAGACTTCTAGTCATGGAAAAACAACTGCATCCAAAAGCAGCCAAAATAAAATGCCCTCAAACGGTAGCAAGAAATCCGTCCAAGGTGATATGGCTAACAATAGCCAATATGCATCAAAAACAGGACGGAAGAACGTAAAAAGTTAACTTTATTTATATAACTTCTACATAACTACAACTTCCAGAAAGAATTGGAAATTAATACTCCAATTCTTTCCTTTTATTAAGTCTGAAATAATTAAAGAGGAAAACTCCTTACAAAGTAATCAACACCTTAATTATTTCATTCTAAGTACTGATAACCTTTACATATCAAATAGGTCCGCGATAATTCGGACTTTCACGCGTAATAGCAACATCATGTGTATGGCTTTCATAAAGACCAGCATTGGTAATACGTACGAAAGTTGCTTTTTCACGAAACTCAGCTAAATTTTGTGCTCCAACATACCCCATAGAAGCACGCAATCCACCTGCCAGTTGATGTAAAACTGATGCGATGGGGCCTTTATACGCCACTTGCCCTTCAACACCTTCAGGCACTAATTTGAGTGTATCTCGAACTTCAGCCTGAAAATAACGATCTGCTGATCCCCTTGCCATAGCACCAACTGACCCCATACCACGATAAGCCTTAAAGGATCGGCCCTGATAGAGATAAACTTCTCCTGGACTTTCTTCTGTACCAGCTAGAAGAGAACCAATCATAGCGGCACAAGCACCACCTGCTAAAGCTTTAGCAAAATCACCGGAAGCTTTGATACCCCCATCAGCAATAATAGGAATGCCTGCTTTATCAGCAATTTCTGCAGCTCCCATAATAGCTGCAAGTTGAGGAACACCAACGCCTGCAACAATTCGCGTTGTGCAAATAGAACCAGGCCCAATACCAACCTTTACCGCATCGGCACCACTATCAATCAAAGCTTGTGTTGCTTGAGGAGTTGCTACATTACCAGCAATAACAACCGTAGAAAAGGTCATTTTTTTAATACGTTTAACCATATCCAATACACGTTGAGAATGACCATGAGCCGTATCAATTACTAATAGATCAACGCCCGCATCAATTAAGTGTTCAGCACGTTCGATTCCTTCATTCCCCACACTACTCGCAGCAGCAACACGCAAACGACCCTGAGAATCTTTTGCAGCATTCGGATTTAATCGTGCCTTTTCAATATCTTTAACTGTCACCAAACCAACACAGCGATCTTGTTCATCTACAACAAGTAACTTTTCAATACGATGATGATGTAAAAGATATTTTGCTTCATCTAGTTGAACATTTTCACGCACTGTAATTAAATTTTCATGCGTCATTAATTCATAGATTTTTTGTTTTGGATCTGATGCAAAACGCACATCCCTATTCGTCAAAATGCCAACAAGTCGACCAGAAATTTTGCCTTTAGCACCACTTTCAACAACTGGAATACCTGAAATACTATGAGCACGCATCAAATCCTTAGCTTCTTCAAGTGTTGCATCAGGACCAATGGTCACTGGATTAACAACCATACCGGATTCAAATTTCTTCACTTGACGTACTTCTTCAGCTTGCTCCGCAGGAGACATATTCCGATGAATAACACCAAGACCACCCGCTTGAGCCATAGCAATTGCTAAACGAGACTCTGTAACCGTATCCATTGCAGCAGAAAGGAGTGGTAAATTCAACTCAATATCTGCTGCAATACGGGTTTTAAGATCCACTTGGCTAGGCATAACGAGAGAATGACCTGGCTGCAAAAGCACATCATCAAAGGTTAGTGCCAATGCACCTGTGCTTGTTTCAATAATTTTTGCCATAGCCAAATTCCTCTAATACTAAAACACTGTGACAGTTATAGGGGCAACTTTAGTTCTCTTAAGTCACGAATTGGCGGTCAATTATGCCATGTGACCAATAAAATGAAAAGAGAAAATAAATATTTTTCTAAAATAGAACGTGTACAATCTATAACTGCGACTCAATGGGTAACCAACTCATTATTTTTGCAAATGCACGACGCTTCAAATTACTTTCTGGTTCATAATCAACGCTGTATTTTTTCTCATTTTCAACAAAATCCCAGTAAATACGATCATTATCACCAAGACGTAAACAATAACTCATTTCACCGGTCGTTTCTTCAGAAAAAAGCAAATCTAATCTCGTTGCTATTGGTGGGCATTCAAAAAGAATCCCCATTTCTGTATTCAATGAAACGGAACGAGGATCAAAATTTAAAGATCCAATAAAAGCAGTTTTACAGTCAATTAAAAAAGCTTTTGTATGCAAACTCGCCTTATTAGATCTAAACAACCGCAATCGGTGAGTTCCTCCATCTGGTTTTAGTTCATAGAGTTGAACACCACTTTTCAATAACACTTTACGATAAGGCGCATAACCTCCATGTACAATGGCCACATCAGTAGCTGCCAAAGAATTAGTAAGAATTTTGACATTAATACCTTTTGATACCAAATTGCGGAAACTCCGTGTTCCTTCTTTACCCGGAACAAAATAAGGCGATGTAATCTGAATTGTTTTTTTTGCGCTATCAATAACCTGTGAAAGAGCTTCCATCAACCAATTTGCCGTATGCTTCCGTAATGCCTTTTCTGGAGGATCTGAAAGAACATCTACTTTATCTGCTACAAATAATCGTTTACCTATTTGAATAAAATATTCAAAATTGATATGCTTATTGACATAAGTTAAATAAACTTTGGCAACTTTTGAGTTACGGAATTTACGTAATTTAGCTTTCCAAATATCGAGATCTCCTTCTCTGTCAGGAACAACCAAAGTATGTATCGGTAAAACCACAGCGCTATTCCAAAAATTATCAAAGATCGTTTCTATTTTTTTAACCGATGGTCCAATTAACATGAGATCTAAATCTCGAAAACTTGACTGTTTATTTACACCCAAATAAGCATCTGAAAGATTTCTCCCTCCTACTAAAGCTACACGCCCATCAACAATAAAGGCTTTATTGTGCATTCTGCGCGTTACCATAATCGCCCGTAATATAATCTCTAAACCACGGCGTAAACCACCTTTACGTACGCGCCCTGGATTAAACACTCTCACCTCAATATGAGGATGTTTATCAAGTGCAACATAAGCCGGATCACGCCCCTGAGCATTAATATCATCTAAAAGAAGACGCACTCGTACACCACGATCAGCTGCCTTAACTACTTCGCTAAGCAGCAAACGGCCTGTTAAATCATCATTCCAAATGTAATACATCAGATCAAGACTGCGTCCAGCTTTTGCTGCACCTATCGCACGAACACAAAATGCATCTAAATTGCTTACAATAAGTGAAAGAGCATCCTTATCAATTCCCACTCCATTTGTCTCTTTTGCTAATCTGCTTACTATACGATCAATTTCAGTCTCACTTTTCTCAACATTTAGTGCATAAGAAGACTCTCCTCTAGCACTTCTAATGAAACAACCATAAGTATAAATTGCTAACATAGAAGCAATAACGAAAAGTGCAGTGAAGCCAACAATGATGTTTAATAACGTCAAAGAGAGAAACTTTCTTTCTAAAAAATATCATACACTCAATAAATACGTAAAGAAACATTAGAATCAATGGTTCTATCTTTTAATCTGTAGAAAAAAGAATATGATCATTTTCTATAAGATATAACAAAAAACATCATTATTTTTAAAACTTTGATGTTCATATTCAAAAATTCTAAGCAACTTTACTATTGTTGTCCGAAAATATTTGAAACAAACAAATTATTACAATAAATGATATTTCATTTTTATGGCTAAAAAGACTTCTTTTTGATGATAAAACAATCACACTCTGTTGAACTATTATAATTCGTAGATACAGATGTTTTGTTAAAAATTTTATTACTGCTTTTGATTATTTATTGTCTTCAATTCCTCTATTTTACGATAAAGAGTAGAACGCCCAATCTGAAGACGTCGAGCAATTTCACTCATACGTCCTTTATAATGTGCAACTGCCTTTTTAATAATATCACACTCCATCTCAGAAAAAGTGCGTACATGCCCATCAACATTAAAAAGTCGTATAAATTTTCTTTCATAGCGTTCTTGAATATCATTATCAGTTATCTTTGAAATATTCATGTGTGGATTTTTTATTAGTTGCGGAAAATCTCTCACAGTTAATAATGGTCCTTCGCTCATCAAAACCGCACGAAATAGCAAATTTTCTAGTTCTCTATAATTACCAGGCCAATCATACTGCATAAACATAGAAATAACCGTCCCTCCTAAACCATGCACATGCGATTGCCCGGTTTCAGCAATAATATAGTCAATCAAACACTGAGAAATTTCTGGAAGTTCACCTCTCAACTCTCGCAAAGCAGGTATATTAATATATAATTGGGAAATTTTTTCAAAAAAACTATGTGTAAAAAAACCTACCTGGACTAAATCTGCAAGACGCGATGTTGAAAGAGCAATAATGCGAAAAGGCAGATTTTTATCTTTTGCTGTTTCTGCTCTCTCTTGAAGATAATGCGCAAAACGTTTTTGCTGTATTGGCTCTAATCGATCAATATCACATAAGCAAAGCGTCCCATGCTTAAGAGAAGAAACTAGCGGTACAAACTCTTTAAACCAAAAACGATTCTCTTCCTCTGGATCAAAAACTGGTAAACATTGGAAGCGAACAAAATTCCCCTTTGAAAAAAAACTTTCATCATGAATGATACGAGCTAATTTCTCACGACCAGTCCCTACTTCACCTTCTATCAAAAGATTCTGAAAAGAAGTTGCTGCACTTTTTGATTGTTCTAAAATGGCCTGCATTACAGTGCTTTTTTTATAGATATCAAAAAATCGTAAATGATTTTCTTTTTGCCTACGAACATACTGAATTTCATTTTCTAATGCGGAAATGAACGCAAGATTATTCAAAGTAACTCTCAACCGTAATGGGGTAACTGGATAGAACCAATAATCAATAGCTCCAGCTTTTAAAGCTTTTTGAATTAATTCTTGATTATCTTGCTTTGCTATAACAATGACTCGAATAGAGATTCGAGCCATTCTAATCATTTTAATTAGATCACTTACGCCTAAATCACTAATAGTAACATCAAGCAACACAAGCGTAATATTTTTACGCCTATATAAAAGATCAATTATGCGTAAGCTATTTTCTGCTTCAATAACGCGGTAGCCAAATCCTCGAAGCATAGTAGAAAGCTCTGCACGCTTTCCGTGATCTTCCCCCGCAACGAGAATAGGACCAACCATAGCTTTAATAATCTCCTTTGAGACTACTAAATATATTTATAATAAGATTCATTACAAACCACAAAATATATTTTACCTTTTGTAACCGGCATGCTAATTTTACCAAATTATTCATTAAACACAATGTTTAAGAGTCTTTTCAATTTTTTGCCTTTACTTTAAACTTGTCATAAAAAGTAATAAAGAAAACGAAAACATATAGAGTAAAAAACATGAAACATATTTGCTGTATTTTATACCTGACAATAATTGCTTTAATATTAGTTGCTTGCAATCCTTCGCAAAATCGCAATAAATTCTTATTTATCAACAATATGCCAACTAGAATCGATGGAGAATGGATCGACACAAACGGTATTATTTCTTCTTTTCGTAGTGGTATTTTTGAAACACGAGCAGCAGATACAAAAGAAAAGCTTTCAGAAGGTACCTACAATTATATCAACACTCACCACGTAGAAATTGAGATATATTCGCTTGTTCGTGGAACTGTTTCTAGAGCAAGTTGCACAATATCTAATGATACAATGCAACTCCTCTGTACATCAAACACTGGTTCACAATTCTTCCTCAAACGCAAAACCTAAATAAAATTTAAAACTTTTTATAAAAATATAAAAAGCACTCTCACAGGAGAAAGTTCTTTCTTCCTGTGGGGAAATTATTATTAAAAGATATTACTATATCTATGATCTTACATTACCATAAACTTAACAAATAACCATTCACCAATAGATATATCTCAAGCATTCTTCCTCTTAAAAAGATTACTGCTATTATCTCATCATTTTTTGCTGATAAATATATTGGCCTCTCAATATTAATTAACTTATGCCACACCAATACGCAAAAGATCGTGAAAATGAACAATTCCAATAGGCCTTTTATTTTCAATCACGAAAAATGCTCCAATATGATGATCATTAATAAATGCTGTTGCTGCACCAACGAGTGTATCTGGGCCAACAGTCTTTGGATTTTTAGTCATTACCTCATCAACATTGAATTGTGACAAATCATTGTGAATATTGCGTGCAAGATCACCATCTGTTATAATTCCAATTAATTCACCTCTTGGATTTACAACACCAACACAACCAAAGTGTTTTTCAACCAAAATCTCCATAGCTGCTGTCATGGGCACTCCCTGTGTAACTAGAGGGACACGATCCCCTTGATGCATAATATCACGCACGTATTTAAGGTTTGCCCCAAGAGATCCCCCAGGATGATAAATTTTGAAATCAGTCGCAGTAAAACCTCGCATTTCCAAAAGAGCAATAGCTAATGCGTCTCCTATCACTAATTGCATAGTTGTTGAAGTTGTCGGAGCAAGACCATGAGGACAAGCTTCCTCTACTTTTGGCAATAATAACACAATATCAGCTTGCCGTCCTAATATAGAGTGCTCACCAGATGTTATTGCAATTAGTGGTATACGAAAACGTGCAGCATGGCTTATAATACCACTTAACTCTGTAGTTTCCCCAGACCACGATAAAGCAAGAATAACATCATCAGAACAAATCATACCAAGATCACCATGATTAGCTTCCGCAGCATGGATAAAAAAAGCAGGTGTTCCAGTTGAAGCTAAAGTCGCAGCAATTTTTGTTCCTATATGACCGCTCTTACCAAGTCCAGTAATTACCACGTGACCATTTGCATTGCTAATGGCTTGGACAGCTGCTTTAAAAGAATCTGCAAGCTTCTCCTGAAAAGCCTTTTCAAGAACTTCAAGCCCTCGTTTTTCAATAGAGATAGTCTTAAGCGCTAAGATAACTGCATTTTGTAGATTTAACGTATTAGAAGACTGTATCGTCATAACTGAATTCGATAAATGAAATCACTCTTAAAGTCTATATCATTTTTCAACGTTAATTTTTTCAAGTAAGTTTTTCAGCGATGTAAAAAGTTGCTGATGCATATCAGTACGTGAAAGAGCAAATGCAACATTAGCCTCAATAAAGCCAATTTTAGATCCACAATCAAAAGTGCGCCCATCTAATTGAAAACCAAAAAAAGCTTGTTCATTTGAAAGTCTCACCATAGCATCTGTTAATTGAATCTCATTTCCTGTTCCTCGTTTTTGATCAGATAAAATATCAAAAATCTCTGGCTGCAAAATATAACGTCCATTAATATACAGATTAGATGGAGCCTTTTCTATAGCTGGTTTTTCTACCATTTGTGTGATTTCAAAACCATTTGCGACCTGCTTTCCTTTTCCTACGATACCGTATTTATATACTTCTTCATGATTGCACTCTTGAACAGCAATAATATTACCTCCTCCTGTTTTTTCATAAAGATGTATCATCTCAGAAAGACAACCTTTTTTAGTTTGCATGAGCATATCCGGTAATAATAAAGCAAAAGGCTCTTTTCCAACAAGCTCACGCGCACACCAAACAGCATGTCCTAATCCTAAAGGCTGCTGTTGCCGAGTGAAAGAAGTCATTCCTGGCTGCAATTGCAAATTTTTTAAATGCTCTAGCTCCTCTATTCTTTTACATTCAGCAAGAGTTGTATATAATTCAACCTGAGCATCAAAATAATCTTCAATAACTGCCTTATTGCGCCCAGTAATAAAAATGAAATGCTCAATACCTGCTTCACGTGCCTCATCTACCACGTATTGAATAACAGGCTTATCAACAACAGTTAGCATTTCTTTAGGAACTGCTTTTGTTGCTGGAAGAAAACGAGTACCCAGACCCGCTACAGGAAATACTGCCTTACGGATTTTACACACATTCATCTTCCTACTTACCAATACAATATTTGTTAGATAATCCTCTGATACAATTTATCATTATATTTTAACTACAAATAAATAAAAATGTTCTATTTTCTAAATTTTCATATAATAAACATAGAAAAGACGCAATAATTAATTAAATTGTTTCATTTTAAGACAAATTTTACTTGATCTGATATAGATTTTATTAAATACGAAAATAAAATAACTGCACATCCGAACACTTTTACATAGATAAAAATTAGAAAATGAAAACAATAAAATTTAATCCATTATTTTTTTTAAAAAAAACTATAAATCAAAGGTTATCTTTCATTCGCTTACTCTCTACCTTTGCCACTCTTCTAATAGTTTTTTCCTCGCCTACATATGCCGATAGTAGTTTTCAACACTGGATTAATGAATTCAAAAAAACGGCTTTAGCCAACAATATTTCACCATCCACATTTGATATGGCTTTTAAAACAATTCATACAATTGACCAAGAAGTCTTAAAAAAAGCAGCATATCAACCAGAGTTTGTTGATATGCCATGGGAATATTTTGACAATCGCATTCATGACGATGCAATTGTAGAAGGAAAACAGCAAGCTAAAAAATGGCAACAGTGGTTACAAAAAATCGAAAAGCGTTTTGGTGTTAATCGTAATCTCCTCCTCGCCATTTGGTCGATGGAAAGCAACTATGGAAAAATTTTAACAAATAAAGGCATAATGTGTGATACTATCCGTTCACTTGCAACTTTAGCTTATGCCGACCCAAAACGTCAAAAATACGCGCGCACGCAACTTATTGCAGCAATGAAAATTCTACAAAGAGGTGAAATTCACCGCTCTCAACTCGTGGGATCTTGGGCAGGAGCACTAGGACATACACAATTTATTCCAAGCAGTTATCTCATCTACGCTATTGATATGGATGGAAGTGGGCGCTCTGATATTTGGAATTCGATTCCTGATTCACTTGCTACTTCTGCTAACCTTCTCTATATGAATGGTTGGCAATCTAATCTTGTCTGGGGAATTGAAGTTAAATTACCAAATAACGAAAAATTACCTGAAAATTGGTTATCCTTTAAACAATGGAAAGAGTTAGGCGTTCAACACGCACATGGAAAACCTTTTCCTTCTTTATCTGAACAAGCAATATTGAAATTTCCTGACGGTCCAAAAGGACCTGCATTTCTGGTAACAAAAAATTTCTTTGTGCTTAAACGTTATAATAATGCAGATCGTTATGCTTTCGCTGTTGGCCTTCTTTCTGATCGTATTGCTGGACATCCTAAATTATTCCAAGATTGGAATCGACCATTTAAACCTATTACTTTCAAAGAGCGTATAGAATTGCAATCTCGTTTAGCAAAACTTGGAGATTATGAAGGAGAAATTGATGGTAAAATTGGTATAGCTTCCAAGAAAGCGATTAAAGCTTTTCAGCTACGTCATGGTTTAGAAGGAAATGGATATCCAAGCTACGAAACTCTCTCTCATATCAGAAAACAATAACCTTAAAGTCAAACACTTATCTCATGGTTTATTTTCCTTAATGATTATCTAACATCTTAAAATTGAAAAAAATTCTTAGTTTTAGGGTGATTGTCTTGTTTATAAAAAGATTTCTAAAATAAATTGAAGTGAAACCTGCACTTTATGAAACGCATCATGCAATTAGAAAAAATGCTATAACTGCTGACTATGCTTTTCAAAAATAAAGACTTCGTTGCATTATTCAAATACAATCATATCTCTAAAAATTTTAATAAAATTATTTAAAACTATAGATTTATCATTTAATAATACCATAAGAAATATGAGCTTTAGTTAAAGCTAAAATTAAAATAGATAACATACAAAATTTTAGTTCCAGATCTCAAAAATCACAGTATTTCATCAATGTCTTAATTTATCCGCAGATAAAATCGTATATCGACACCCTACTTTATCTTTACAATCCACGTTTCTTTATCATTGATTCTGGTGAAGGTAATCGCCCTCGAAAAGATTCATAGAGTTTCTCAGGATCATAACTTCCTCCAGCAGAATAGACAAAACGCTTTAATCGACTAGCAAGTTCTGGATTGAAAACATCACCTGTTTCTTCAAAAGCTTGAAAAGCATCAGCATCAAGGACTTCTGACCACATATAAGAATAATAACCAGCCGCATAACCATCACCTGAAAATATGTGTGCAAAATGCGGAGGACGATGACGCATAATAATTGTATCAGGCATTCCTAATTTTTCTAATTCCTTACGTTCAAAAAATGTTGGATCCACCACTTTTTCTTCTTGATGAAAAGCCATATCTACTAAAGCAGATGAAAGAAATTCAACAGCATTAAAACCAGCATTAAATGTATGTGCTGACAAAATTTTATCCAACAAAGCTTGCGGCAAAGAAGTACCTTTTTCCACATGCGTAGCATATGATTGCAATACTTCTGGTACAATGAGCCAATGCTCATAAAGTTGAGAAGGAAGCTCAACAAAATCACGCACAACTGATGTTCCCGCAACAGATGGCCATGTAACATCAGACAGCAAACCGTGCAATGCATGCCCAAACTCGTGGAAAAGTGTGCGTGCATCATCAAGCGATAAAAGAGCAAGCTTCCCTTTAGAGGGCTTCGCAAAATTACATACATTGTAAACGATAGGCTTTTGCCCTCCGTTCAATTTATGCTGTGATTGTAATCTGCTCATCCACGCTCCAGATCGTTTTGAAGAACGTGCAAAATAATCACCAATAAAATGCCCAAGTAAACTTCCATCAGATTTTTTGACCTCCCATAAGCGTGCATCAGGATGCCAAAGTGCAACATCAGTTTTTTCTTCAAATGAAATCCCAAAAAGTTTTTTTGCAACGAAAAAAGCTGCTTCAATCATGCGATCAAGCTGCAAATAATATTTTACTTCTGTTTCATCAAATAAAAACTTCTCAGTGCGCAACTTTTCAGCATAATAACGCCAATCCCAAGCTTTTAAAGGCTCATTATCTCCTTGATTTTTTGCAAAATTTTGTAATTCAGCTTGTTCAGTAGCAGCCTTAACTTTTGCCCGCTCCCATACAGGGATAAGCAAATTCATAACTGCATCAACATTTTTAGCCATAGTATTGTCAAGCTTTAAATCCGCAAAAGATTTATACCCCAACAATTTTGCCTTTTCTCTCCGAAGTGCAATCATCTCCACAATAATTGCTTTATTATCATGAGTATTTTCACCCCGTTGAGACCAAGCTTGAAAAGCTGTTTTACGCAAATCACGACGATGAGAGAATTTTAAAAAAGGTTCAACAATCGAGCGCGTTAAGATTAATGCATACAGTCTATCACGGCCTCTCTCACAAGCAATTTCTTTCATAGAAGCAATAAGATCATCTGGTAAACCAGATAAATCTGTTTGTTCCAAAAACAAAATCCATTCAGCCTCATCTTTTAAGATATGCTGACCAAAAGTAGCACCTAAAAGGGCAAGCCTTTCATCAATTTCAACAAGACGTTTTTTACCCTTTTCATCAAGTTTTGCACCATTATGAACAAATCTCTTCCACCCTAATTCAAGCACACGTTCAGTTTCATGGTCATACAAACCTTGCTGTGCTTTTTTATAGAGCATATCCATTTTCGCAAATATCCGCGTATCCATCATAATTTTTGAAGAATAACGTGAAAGTTTAACAACAAATTCTTGTTCTAATTTTTGAATCAATTCATTACTGTGTGCACTCGCACGCAGAAAAAATATAGAGCATACGCGATCAAGATTCTTACCAGCGAGCTCAAAAGGCTGCAAAAAATTCTCAAGTGTTGGTAATTCTTCCAAAGCAGCAATAACTTCTATTTCCTCTTCAGCCTCTTTCAGTGCCTGTTCAAAAGCAGGTTTAAAATCATCATCATTCATTGAAGAAAAATCAGGAAAACCTGACAATTCCATCCAGTCGAACATTGCTGCTTGTGTCATAATATTATACTGCCTACATTAGTAAATTTAAAATCAAATAGTCACCTATGTGATATGGCCTATTAATAATAACTTTATACTCTAAAATAGCCTTGTAAATTTAAATTTTTATATAAAAATATTATTTTATTATTTTGGAATATGCACAAAAAATTCTTTTTCTGGCCTCATGAAATTGTTTACAGTTTTTACAAATTGCAATCTATCCTTGACTTTATTTTGAATATTAACAATTGAAAAACTTGTATTCTAAGTTGTCTATAATTTTGATTCATTCTATCTACATATCTCTAATCTTTTAGAAGGCACTTCGCTATGACTGAAATCAAAACATCTACTAGCAACCTCAAAGATTTACCTTCTGAAGCCCTTGCTGAAGAATTAAAAAATCTTCATTTTGCCGACTCGATTGATATCATTAATGGTCTTGATATTATGGAACGGGTAATTATCCTCAGTCTTTTGCCTATTGATTATGTCATTGAACTTTTTGACAAACCAGAACTTGAAAGCCCAGCTGCTATTCTTGAACTTTTGCCCGTGAATCTTGCTGTCGAAATTCTTGACGGTATGTCTGCAGATGCTGCTGCGGACGTCTTCCAAGAAATGAATCAAGAAACGCGTAAACGGCTTTATGCTTTACTAAAATCTTTAACTCGGACTGAACTCAAAAAACTTACCAGTTATCCAGATCATACAGCTGGTGCATTGATGACAACAGAGTTTATAGCAGTACCAGCGAATTGGACTGTAAAAAAAACTTTAGATCATATTCGGGATGTTGAAAGAACACGTGAGACAGTATACACAAGCTATGTCATTGATCCGAAAACAAGTACCCTTCTCAAAGCCGTTTCTCTCCGTAACCTTATTCTTGCCTCACCTGATGATAAAATTTTAAACGTCTCCACACACGATACACCTATCACAATATCACCCTTTACACACCACGAAGATATTGCTCGTCTCTTTCAACGTCATGATCTTCTTTCTGTACCAGTTATTGATGACAGCAATCATGTGATTGGTATTGTAACAGTTGACGATGTACTTGACTCTATGGTCGATGAAATGAGTGAAGATGCCTATAAATTTGGAGGATTGGAAGCTTTAGATAAACCATATATGCAGATAAATTTTTTGGGAATGATGAAAAAACGCGGTGGCTGGCTGGCTTTACTCTTTACGGGTGAAATGTTAACAGCAAGCGCCATGCAATATTTCGAAACAGAACTTGAAAAAGTAATTGCTCTTACATTATTCATTCCTCTTATTATGAGTTCAGGAGGAAACTCTGGTTCACAAGCAACGTCTCTTATTATCCGTGCATTAGCCTTACGGGAACTCACACTCAAAGACTGGTGGAAAGTCATTATTCGTGAAATTCCAACAGGCATCTCCCTTGGTATTTTACTCGGAATCATCGGTATTATACGGATTGCTGTTTGGCAACAACTCGGAATTTATAACTATGGTGATTATTGGTTTTTTATTGCTATAACTGTAGGAATAGCTTTAGTTGGAATTGTTACATTCGGTTCTTTAGTCGGATCTATGCTGCCCTTTATTCTTAAACGCTTAAAATTTGACCCGGCAAGTGCTTCGGCTCCCTTTGTTGCGACCTTAGTAGATGTCATGGGTATTATAATTTACTTTTCCGTTGCTTCTTTTATTTTAACTGGAATCTTACTTTAATATGGCACGTATTAAAATCTCTCCTTCATTTTTATAAAAAATGTTCTTCCTCTTCCCAAAGTCTAAAAAAAACTGTAAAAGACCTGAAACTGTAAAGAGAAAAGCTTTACTTCAAAGAGAATTTCATTAAACGAAAAGAAGAAAATTTATGCAATTGCGTAATATTGCTATCATCGCCCACGTTGACCACGGTAAAACAACACTTGTAGACGAACTCCTCAAACAATCAGGAAATTTTCGTGATAACCAGCGCACAAGCGAGCGCATGATGGATTCAAATGATATCGAAAAAGAACGCGGTATTACAATTCTAGCAAAAGTAACATCTGTTGTTTGGAAAGATACCCGAATTAATATTGTTGATACCCCTGGTCACGCCGATTTCGGTGGTGAAGTAGAACGTATCCTTAATATGGTAGACGGAGCTATTGTCCTTGTTGATGCTGCTGAAGGTCCTATGCCACAAACCAAATTTGTTGTTGGAAAAGCGTTAAAAGTAGGATTACGTCCTATTGTTGCAATCAATAAAATTGATCGACCTGACGCCCGAGCTGATGAAGTTGTCAATGAAGTTTTTGACCTTTTTGCAGCTCTTGATGCAACCGATGAACAATTGGATTTCCCTATTCTTTATGGATCAGGTCGTGATGGATGGATGGCTGTATCTCCTGAAGGACCCAAAGATCAAGGATTAAGTGCCTTGTTTGATCTTGTAGTCCGTCATGTACCTACACCAACCATTGCTGAAGGACCATTCCGCATGATCGGTACTATCCTTGAAGCCGATCCTTTTTTGGGACGAATCATTACAGGACGCGTTCATTCGGGCTCAATTAAACCCAATCAAAATATTAAAGTTCTGGGACAAGATGGAAAACTTTTAGAAACTGGGCGTATTTCAAAAATTTTAGCATTCCGTGGATTAGAACGACAACCTATTGAAGAAAGTGCTGCTGGAGATATTATAGCAATTGCAGGACTCCAAAAAGGAACTGTTGCTGATACCTTCTGTGATCTTTCCGTCAATGAGTCTCTTATTGCTCAACCAATTGATCCACCCACTGTTACTATGAGCTTTCTTGTGAATGATAGTCCCCTTGCTGGTACAGAAGGAGATAAAGTAACAAGTCGAATTATCCGTGACCGTTTGTTAAAAGAGGCAGAAGGAAATGTAGCTCTTAAAATTGAAGAATCAGATGATAAAGACTCTTTTTATGTTTCAGGACGAGGAGAATTACAGCTCGCGGTCCTTATTGAAAATATGCGTCGTGAAGGATTTGAACTAAGTGTTTCACGACCACGCGTAGTTATGCAAAAAGATGAAAATGGAATAACTTTAGAACCAATTGAAGAAGTTGTAATCGATGTTGATGAAGAATATTCCGGAACCATTGTTCAAAAAATGTCAGAACGCAAAGGAGAAATGATTGAACTCCGTCCATCAGGTGGAAATCGTGTACGCCTTGTGTTTTATGCACCAACCCGCGGACTTATTGGCTATCAATCTGAACTTTTAACGGATACACGTGGTACAGCAATTATGAATCGTCTTTTCCATGCCTATGAGCCTTATAAGGGAGAAATTAGTGGCCGTACCAATGGTGTAATGATTTCAAATGATAATGGTGAAGCTGTTGCCTATGCGCTTTTTAATCTTGAAGATCGTGGCCCTATGATGATCGATGCTGGCGTAAAAGTTTATCAAGGTATGATTGTTGGCATACACTCACGCGATAATGACTTAGAAGTAAATGTTTTAAAAGGGAAGAAGCTAACAAACATGCGTGCTTCTGGTAAAGATGAAGCCGTAAAATTAAGCCCTCCAATCAAAATGACCTTAGAACGTGCACTGTCATGGATACAAGATGACGAGCTAGTAGAAGTGACGCCTAAAAATATTCGTTTGCGTAAACTCTACCTAGATCCAAATGAACGTAAACGTTTCGAAAAAACACGTTCATCACTTGCCTGATGATGCATCTCTTTACCTTAATGTACTATTCTGTTTGATTTTATTTAATTCTAGAAAGGGTAATTACGTGAACATTAATGAAATACCTATCGGCAAAAATCCACCAGAAGATGTTAATGTTATCATTGAAGTTCCTATTGATAGTCAACCAATAAAATATGAAATGGATAAAAAATCTGGATTATTATTTGTTGACCGTTTCCTCCATACACCAATGACTTATCCTGGAAATTATGGCTTCATCCCGCATACACTTTCGGAAGATGGTGATCCCGTTGATGTTCTCATCAGTAGCACCCGTCCTCTTATTCCAGGTTGTGTCATTAATGTATACCCAATCGGTGTTCTTATGATGGAAGATGATGGCGGCAAAGACGAAAAAATTATCGCTATTCCTGCTCAAAAATTAACAAAACGCTACATTAATGTTCATAATTATACAGATCTTCCAGAAATCACATTAAAACAAATTGAGCATTTTTTTGGACATTACAAAGATCTTGAACCTGGAAAATGGGTTAAAATTGAAGGTTGGCGCGATAAAGACTATGCACATGAATTGATTAAAAAAGCGATTGAACGTAATAAACAACATAACTGTTCGCTTTAAATAAAAACACAGCCTGTATCTTCACAGGCTGTCATCTTCTTAATTTTATAGGATTATACTCTAAAAGATTGTAATATTTTCTCTACTTCTTTTAAATATTTTGAAAAATAAAGCTGTTTATAGTGTGATGTTGCTCTACTTCCAAGAGAGATGCAAGACGATGGTATCTTCCACTGCTTCGCCAGAAATTTAATCAATGCTTTATTTGCTTTGCCGTTTTCAGGAATAGCACGCAGACGTATAATTAAATACTGTTTCCCATCATCTCTATTCTCAACCTTTATTATACTATCAACTGAGGCTTTTGGAATCAAACGGACAAATAAAATCAAACGATGAGCATCAACTCGATAAAACATCTTATTTCGCCTAAGGAAATATTTTCACTTTTATAAAAGCATTCCTGCATAAGCACGCCACATGAAAATACGAATAAAGTAAATAATCATAAAAACCACAATAGGTGAAATATCAATTGTCCCAAGATTAGGTAAAAAACGTCGAATATAGCATAAAATTGGTTCTGTTGTACGATATAGAAAATTACCGATCATAGTGACAAAAACATTCCGGGTATTGACAATATTAAATGTATAAAGCCAAGAAAAAATAGCATGAGCTACTAAGATAGCAATGTAAATACTAAAGATTAGATCCAGCACACTAAGAAAAGCATAGATCATTCGTATTTCCTTTACCAATCAATAGAATGGAGGTTCATATAGAAAACTTTATGCAAATAAAGTCTTTATTAAAATAGTCTCACCAATTATTCTTCTTTTTCATTTCAAATAAAAATTAATATTTTTAGCATATATCATCATACCGCAATGTCATAAAATATTAAAGTGAAGCAATAATACACCAAAATAGAAAAAGAATTTACAAAAGTTCTCATCCTTCATTTAATTAGTCAGCTGGCTAATAATTAGTCAGCTGGCTAATTAATTTTTGTTTTCCTCATAAACTATTCTAAATAGTATCGGCCTTTAAAGGCCGATTTTCTTTTTATTATAAAATTACATTTGCAAAGCAATAAAACGATTCAGTGCATCGCTAAAACCACTTAATTGCACAAACAAATCGTTCAGAGCTGGCTCTCCTGGAGTAGAAACTGTCATCGCTAAATTCAACTTTTTTCCTGCACGTAAAGCTGCTACATAACTTTTGTCAAAAGCTACTGGAACAATGCAACCTGCTGGTATACAAGTCCGAATGTTTGTTTCAATAACATTCTTTCCACCATCTACTTGTAAACGAATAGGTTTAGAAACTAAAATACCAAAAGGAACTGTCAAAGTTCCTGTCAAAGTACCATCAGAATTGGAAGAAATGTTCATAGCTAATATGACACGATTTTGATCATTAACTTCTTGGCGATACATAAAGCAAACTTTTTTTCCGTCCTGTAGATTACAGTTAACATTCCACAAACCATAAGTCTCGGTTAAAGAAGAAGCACCGTTCGGCAATGAAGCTTCAGAAAGCTTTGTTGTAGTCGGCTTTGTACTCTGCGCAAATGCAACAGAAACACTCAAGAGTGTAAAAGTTATAAAGAAATTAAATATTTTTTTCATCTCACATCCTAATTTTTAAACGCACAATAGAATCACTGCTATTATTTCTGATAACAAGACATAATACAAAGCTTCTTAAGAAAAAATAGCTTTTACAATTATAAGATTTATAAATATCTAGCACTATTTCGAAATTCTTTCACAACTTTTGTATAAACATGCTTTTTAAAAGAAACAACAATTGAAGGAATCTCTTCCAAATCAATCCATTTCCACTGATCAAACTCTGCCGTATTACCATCAGGTGGTGGATTAATGGTAATTTCAGAAGTCTCTCCCGTAAACTGAAAAGAAAACCATTTTTGTATTTGACCACGATATTTATTATTTAAAACATGTCCCATAAGTTCTTGTGGGAAATCATACTTAAACCAATCCTGAGCTTCCTTAATCAACTTAATGGATTGGATACCTGTTTCTTCATAAAGTTCACGTCGTGCTGCATCTATCGGCTTTTCTCCTGGATTAATTCCCCCCTGTGGTAACTGCCAAAGTTTGGACATGTCAACTTGTGCGTCAGCAACTGCCATCAAACGGCGTCCAACCCAAACTTTACCTTCATGATTAAACACAAGAATTCCCACACATTTCCGATAAGGGAGAGCTTTAAAACCAACAATTGTATCCACCTCATTATCCCTTATAAAAATACAGCTCATATAAAACTATAAGCTGTACAGCTTTCTTCTTATTTTAAAATACCTTGATGAGGATCTGGTGGAAATGCCTTATGCGTTATCTCACCCCGTAAAAGCTTATAAGCTTCATTCAATTGCACATCATCCTTAGGATCTTTAGGAACAAAAGCAGCTGAACCAGAGCCTTTCTCACTTTCTTGTTTTCCTTTGATATGTCCTTTTAACTCAGATTCACCAAGCGTTACATCATAACCCTTATATTTTTCAGGCAATGGCTGCTCAACAATAATATCAGGGGTAATCCCAGTTCCTTGAATTGATGTACCCATCGGGGTGTAATAAAGCGCTGTCGTTAAACGTAAAGCTCCATTTTCACCTAAAGGAATAATGGTTTGAACAGATCCCTTACCAAAAGATTGTGTTCCTAAAATTGTAGCGCGACGATGATCTTGTAAAGCCCCTGCAACAATTTCAGAAGCACTTGCTGAACCACCATTAATAAGAACAATGAGAGGCTTCCCATTAATCAGATCTCCTGGTCTAGCATCAAATCTCGTCACATCTTTCTTTCTACGACCACGAATCGATACAATTTCGCCTCTATTAAGAAAAGCACCTGAAATACTAACCGCCTGTTCTAAAAGGCCTCCAGGATTAAGGCGTAAATCAAGCACATACCCTTTCAAACGATCTTGAGAAATTTTGGATTGAATATCTTTAACTGCAGCTTGAAGATCACCAAAAGTCTGCTCAGAAAATTGAATAAGTTTTAAATAACCAATATCATTTTCAACACGATACTTAACCGCCTTCACTTTGATAATATCACGAATAACTTTGATCTCAAGAGGTTTATCAACACTAGAACGAATAATTGTTAGCGTAACCGGTGTACCAACAGCACCTCTCATTTGATTCACAGCTTCATTCAAAGACTGACCTTTTACCTGTTTACCATCAATCTTTAAAATCACATCTCCTGCTAAAATACCAGCTTTTGAAGCTGGTGTATCCTCCATCGGGGAAACAATCTTAAGAAGACTCTTTTCCATGGTTACTTCAATACCAAGACCACCAAACTCTCCCTTAGTAGAAGCTCTCATGTCTTTAGCGGCTTCAGCATCCATATAAGAGGAATGAGGATCAAGCGAAGAAAGCATTCCATTAATAGCATTCTCAACAAGCTTTTTATCATTTGGAACTGTAACATAGTGCATCCGCACTCGTTCAAAGATATCACCAAATATAGCCAACTGTTTATAAATATTACTGTCATTATTCGCAGCAACAGATTGCACTATAATCGTTGAACTGACGCTGAGCAATATCATAGCGACCGAAAGTATAACTTTACGAATCATTTTTGTTCCTTTTTAATTGTTCAGTCTGCCACCAAGGGTTTGGATCCACAGGTTTTCCATGCTTTCTAAACTCAATGTAAAGCATTGGAGTCTTTTTGCCTATATCCAATGCAATAGTATTCGCAATAAATTCCGTTCCCATCATACCAATAGGTTCACCTGAAAGAACAAACTGCCCCTGTGTTACATTGATTTTAGCCATTCCGATAAGAGTAATATAGTAACCATGTCCAACATTAAGAATAATTAATTGTCCATAAGAACGAAATGATCCAGAAAAAGCCACAAGGGCATCAGCGGGAGCTATAACTATAGCTTCTGGTTCTGTTGCAATAATTTCACCAAAACGCGCAACATGCGAACTATTATTAAAATGTTGAATTTTTTTTCCTGAAACAGGTAAAAGAAAATGACCCTTTTTATTTTGAAGATCTCTCTGCTCTAATAATTGTAAACTTTTCCGTATATTCTCTGATGAAGTGGAATCAGACTGTGCTTGATAATCAAGCTCTAAAATTAATTCTTCTAAAGACTGCGCTTTCTTAATAAGAGTAATATTTTTCTGTCGCAGCATTATAAGCTCTTTTTGTGATCTTTTCTGTAATTTTTCTTTTTCATCTAACAAAAACTCTAAATATTTAAGCTGCTCTGCTTGATTTTGCATTTTAGCTCTCAAATCTACGCATTCCATAGCAATAACATGACCTAAATTAGTTAATTTTTTTAGATTTTTTGTTAAATTCTGTGTTTTTTCTTGCATATCAGGAATGATAGCTCCCAATAAAATAGAGCTGCGTATAGAGGCAAGAATATCTTTAGATTGCGCTATAAGAGCAGGAGGTGGTTTTAATCCTGTCCGTGCTAAAATAGCTAATATCTCTGAAAATTCAGCCTGGCGATTTTTTAAATTTTGATACACTTGCGTCTTCTGTTCTAAAAGTTGCTTAAGCTTTTTCTCCCTTTCAATAATATCATTTGCTAAATTACGCTCTACTTTAGCAACTTTTATGAGTTCATCAGTCAAAACACGTTGATCTTTTTTCAAAAGGTCAACTTGTTGTATCAATGAAGCAATATGTTTACGCGATACAGAAATATTATTGCGAATATCCATTAATGTTTTTTGTACTACTTCGCGACTGTCCATATCTTCAGCATATGAAATAGATGTCTGAATATCCGTACTTAATATCAGCAACAGCAATATCATGCACTTCTTGCATAAATATTGCATCTTTATCTTTTCATGAAGAAACCTCTTCATTTATCCAACCATCAAACTCAATTATATAAACTAACAATGCTTTAAATGCTGTCACCTAAAACAATGTTAACAAGTGCATGAATAGGTATAAAAATAAAATTTAAAAACGATGATAAGGGTGATGACCAATAATTGTTATGGCTCTATACAGCTGTTCTGTAAGTAATATACGTGCGATCTGATGCGGCCAGGTCATAAACCCAAAAGATAAAATAAAATCAGCGTGGTTTCTAACTTGTTCACTATGCCCATCAGGTCCTCCTAAAGCAAGTATTAAATCACGAACACCCTCATCACGATAAAATACTAATTTCTCAGCAAAAATAGATGATGATATTGACTTTCCACGCTCATCCAATACAATTAATCGGCATTTTTCAGGTAAATACTCAAAAAGTTTTTTTCCTTCTTCTTTCATACGTTGACAGGGCATCTGAGCACGACTTTCCGATATTTCTTGCATTTTTCCAAACTGAAAACCTATAGCCCCAGCACTTTTAGAAAAACGATCTAAATAACGGTGAACTAATATCTGTTCAGCACCTTGTTTCATACGACCAACAGCAAAAATAGAAACTTGCATATCAGTTGTCTCCAACAAGAATTGATTCAATATTCTCCAAACCTGAATCAAGCCATACTTTTTCTAAATTATAAAAAGTGCGAATTTCCGGACGAAAAAGGTGAATAATGATATCGCTTGCATCAATTAGTACCCAATCCCCTCCAGCCATTCCCTCTACCCTCGCGTTACCATATCCACTTCCTTTCCAAACAGATAAAAGACGATCAGTGATAGCCAAAACATGACGCTGAGAACACCCAGAAGCAATAACCATATAATCAGCTAAAGAAGACCTTCCCCGTAGATCAATAGAAATAATATCTTCTGCTTTTATATCTTCTAAACTACTCAGAATAATTTTAAGACCATTCGTAACTGACAAGCATTTTTCTTCTGCTGAAGAAGCAATAATATTACAACGTTTTTGTACAAATTTTTCCAGACTAATATCCTTTCTTATTATTATTTAAAACATAAGAGTTAAGAGTAAAAGAAGAATACTCTAAAATAGTTGCAGAATCCTATAAAATCTTCAAGAAGAATCATTTCCTTCTAAACGCAGCTTTGTTGAAGATTGAAAAGATAAAGGCCCATGTAAATAAATCCAAGCAGGTGGTGCCATAAAAGGCAATAGCGTACTTACTCTCTCATCCACACGAGAATAACAATAAGTTCTAGCCATAGGAGAAGAAAGTGCTGACATCTGTGCTAAAGGGCGATCAATGATTGCAACAGGAATCATAGACATAATATCCCGCCACCTATGCCAATAATGAAACGTTGCTAAATTATCTGCTCCCATAACCCACACAAAATGCACTCTCCTATAACGTTTAAGGATATAAGAAATCGTATCAACTGATATTTTACTTCCTATAGTCTTTTCAAAACCTGTTACGCGAATTTTGGGATGATTAAGAAATTCCGAGCTTAACTGCATTCTCTTATGCAAAGATGGCAATTGTATACAATCTTTTAAAGGATTTCCTGGAGTTATCATCCACCATAATTGATTAAGACGCAAACGCAAAATTGCAGTTTTTGCAACAAGAAGATGACCCGCATGTGGTGGATTAAATGATCCACCAAAAAGGCCAACAACATTGGACTTTTCAACATGTGGTATACGATTTTCCCATGGAAAAAAAAGTTGTTTCAAGGCCTAACCTGCCCATTTCCACTAATGTGATATTGAAATGATGTCAACTGTTCAACCCCTATCGGTCCACGTGCATGCATTTTCCCTGTTGCAATACCAATTTCTGCTCCAAAACCAAATTCCCCTCCATCAGCAAATTGTGTTGATGCATTATGAAGCAAAATGGCTGAATCTAAACGATCAAAAAACATTTTAACCACTCCCATATCCTCACTAATAATTGATTCAGTATGTCCTGACGAATAACGCTGAATGTGTGCAATGGCTCCCTCAATACCATCAACCGTTTTAGCAGATAAAATTGCATCAAGATATTCACAAGACCAATCTTCTTCACAGGCTAATCTAGCTCCTTGCATAAGCGAGATGATATCTTCTGTCACACGAACTTCACATCCCTTCTCCTGTAAAGCAATGAGAACAGGAAGAAACTTTTTTAATGCCTGACGGTCAATCAAAACTGTCTCAACAGCTCCACATATACCTGTACGCCGTAATTTTGCATTTAATACAATTTCACGTGCCATATCTAAATCCGCTGACTTATCAATATAAATATGACAAAGGCCTTCTAAATGTGCAAAAACAGGAACACGCGCATCAGATTGAATACGTGCTACCAGATTTTTCCCACCACGGGGTATAATAACATCAATTGCGCCATCTAAACCCTTAAGCATTTCTCCAACAGCATCACGATCTTTTGTTTTCACTATTTGAATAGTGCTCTTAGGCAAGCCTGCTTGTTCCAGCCCTTTTACTAATGCCGAATGAAGCGCAAGTGCAGAATGAAAACTATCTGAACCACCACGCAAAATTGCAGCATTTCCAGATTTTAAACACAAAGCACTTGCATCAATCGTAACATTTGGCCGACTTTCATAAATAATACCGATGACACCAAGTGGTGTTCGCACACGACGGATATGAAGCCCATTTGGACGCGTCCATTCACTAATCACTTTTCCGACAGGATCCGGCAAGCAAGCGATCTGACGAACACTATCAATTATTGCATGTAAACGCGATTCATCCAACTTCAGCCGATCCATCATCGCGGATGATAAACTATTCCCAGCAGCATTTTCTAAATCTTGACGATTAGCACATAAAATTTCAACCGACCGAGATTCTAGATTTAGAGCAATCATTTCCAAAGCACTTTTTCTTTGGTCAGCAGAAGCACTTGCAAGTATTGAAGCAACATCACGTGCTTTCTGCCCCATAACTCTCATCTGTTCTGCTAAAGTCATATCATCACTCATTCACAAAAAAAGAAGAACTTTTATATTCAATCCGATAAGCAACGTAAAACCATATCATTGCGATGCACTACAACGGAACGCACTCCATTCCCAAGAATATAGTCTATTTCTTCACTCTTACGGCCTATAATAACTCTCGCTTCATCTGCCCCATAATTTACAAGACCACGAGCAATCTCAATTCCATTTTTATCAACAATTGCAACCATATCGCCACGACCAAACACTCCCTCAACCGCAGCAACTCCGGCAGCAAGTAATGATTTTCCAGATTCAAGCGCTTTAATGGCCCCCTGATCAATAGTCAAAATGCCCGATGGATCTAAATGACCAGAAATCCATTTTTTCCAAGCATTTACCGGCTTCTCACTTGCAGCAAAAAAACTACTGCGTTCTCCTTTGTCAATTGCTAAAAGGGGATTCATACGCTTTCCTAAAGTAATAACCATTGCTGTTCCAGCAGCAGTAGCTATTTTCCCTGCCTCAAGTTTAGTCTTCATTCCACCCCGTGAAAACTCTGAAGCAGCAACACCTGCCATGTTCTCAATATCACGTGTAATTGATGAAACAAAAGAAATAAATTCAGCATCTGGATTCAAATGAGGAGAACACGTATAAAGACCATCAACATCAGATAAAAGGATTAAAAGATCCGACCCTATCATCGTTGCAACACGTGCTGCTAAACGATCATTATCGCCATAACGAATTTCACTTGTCGCTACGGTATCATTTTCATTGATAACAGGAACGACTCCAAAACGTAAAAGTGTATCAATAGTAGCACGTGCATTAAGATAACGGCGACGTTCTTCGGTATCGGATAATGTCAGCAAAATCTGACCTGTTCTCAATCCATGTCGGGCCAATACATCGCTATAAGCTTTAGCAAGTTCAATCTGACCTAAGGCAGCACACGCCTGACTCTCTTCTAATTTTAAAACACCCTTAGAGAGATGAAGTGAGGTACGCCCTAAAGCAATAGCACCAGAAGAAACAAATAAAACCTCAACACCTTTTTGGCGTAATTGAACAGCATCATTAATTAAACTTTTAAGCCACTCAACGCGTAAACCTTTTTGAGGATCCACTAAAAGCGCAGAACCAACTTTAATCACAATACGCTCATATTGTGAAAGTTTTCGCATTCCAATGGTCACCGTCATGAATCCTATTTACGCTTCACGAACATTATTTGTTCGTTCTTTTTCAATGATATGTGCAATAGCACGCAATACATGATCTAAGCCTTCATGACTTACCGCAGAAACCATCATAACCGATTTACCAGATGCCTTTTGCAACATTTCCTGTTTGACGACACGCTCTTCAATAGGCAGAGTATCGATTTGGCTTAAAGCCACAATTTCAGTTTTATCACTCAAATGATGTCCATATAGCGTGAGCTCATGGCGAATAGTGTGATAAGCTTTTGCCACATCTTCTTCTTGAGCGGAAACCAAATGAAGTAAAACACGGCAACGTTCCACATGCCCTAAAAAGCGGTCACCGATTCCCACACCTTCATGAGCTCCCTCTATCAAACCAGGAATATCAGCCAAAACAAATTCACGAGCATCAACAGATGCAACACCAAGATGAGGATGCAAAGTAGTAAAAGGATAACTAGCAATTTTCGGCTTTGCGGCCGTTACTGCCGCCAAAAAAGTTGATTTTCCAGCATTTGGCAAACCAATAAGCCCCCCATCAGCAATTAATTTCAAACGTAGCCAAAATGTACGTTCTTCTCCACTCAAGCCTGGATTTGCATGCCGAGGTGCTCGATTCGTAGAAGTTGTAAAATGAAGATTACCGAAACCGCCATTGCCTCCTTTAGCCAGACGATAACGTTGACCAACTTCTATCAAATCACAAATCAATGTTTTATTATCTTCTTCAAAAATCTGTGTTCCAACTGGCACTTTAAGAATGACATCATCACCCTTTACGCCTGTCATATTGCGCCCCTTACCATGCCCTCCTGTTTTTGCTCTAAAATGCTGCTGATAACGATAATCAATCAGTGTATTGAGCCCATCGACAACAAGAGCCCACACATCACCGCCACGTCCGCCATTCCCTCCATCTGGACCTCCAAATTCTATAAACTTTTCACGACGGAATGATACTGCTCCTGCTCCACCATTACCAGAACGAATATAAACTTTAGCCTGATCAAGAAATTTCATAAAATGCTCATTGAGGAATTCGCTTTTTCTATTTATACAAAAATACGTTTATTTTATGGGTTTTTATTCTATACAAAAAACAAACAATAATTACTATAAATTGATTAAAAAAGTTTTTGTGTTATCAATCAAATCAAATAACTTTTAGCTTTTTATATATAAAAGCTATTTTTGTGTTTCAGTTATACCCTTAAATTCAAGAGCTAAAAGATAAAGTTCAACTGATTCTGCTCGGCTTGCAGGAGGTTTGACATGATGAACCGTTTTAAAATTCTGTTTTAATGTAGTGAGAAGAGTATTCTCTGCTCCTCCCTGAAAAGCCTTTGCTAAAAAATGACCTCCAGGTTTAAGAACGGAAAGAGCAAAATCCGCAGCCACTTCACATAAATATACTGTTCTTAAATGATCCGTTTGACGATGCCCCGTTGTTGGTGCTGCCATATCAGAAAGCACTATATCTGGCTGTTCTCCTAAAGCATTCATCAACTTCTGCGGTGCATTTTCATGTAAAAAATCCATCTCCAATATGACAACTCCCGGTAGTGGATCCATTGGTAAATAATCAATACCAACAACACTAGGCTTTTGATCACTTGATTCCACTTTACGGGCTGCAACCTGACACCATCCCCCAGGAGCAGCTCCTAGATCAATGATTTTCTGGCCTTTTTTGAAGATCTTATAACGCTCATCAATTTCAATAAGTTTATAAGCGGACCGTGAACGATAACCATCCACTTTTGATTGATGAACATAAGGATCATTCAAATGCCTCTCTAACCATCGCCGTGATGATGCTTTAATCGTTCCTGCTTTCTTTTTCACACGCTGATATAGCACATGTGATCCCGAACCACCTCTACCACCTTTTGATGTTGTTTTTTTCATAAACTTACTATTTCTACATTCTGATAATTTTTAATACTTAAAACACTTGTTTTTATGATGATATCCCAAACACTATCATTCAACATTCAGTTGTAGTAAAATTTCTTACTTTGCTTCATAAGCTGCGACTCTTGAATCACTCACTGAATAAAATTTAAATACCATCTAAAATAGCACAACTCGCTCAAACTACATTTCTCCTTTTGTCTTCAATACAAAAAGTAGTTACCCATTTTTCTATATCCTACGACAATAAATTTTTTATCATAAGGATCGTAGCTACTTAAGCTCTTGATCAAAAAATCCTCAATTTGGCTCTGATCATACTCTTTGTAATTGAGATGGATCCCTACTCAATAAAATCATTATTATTCCAGAAGTTCCCAAAAGATAAAATTTTAAGCCTTGCAATAAAATGTCCCATCTATAAGGATCTGAAAAATTCTCACATAATTTTTCAAGGATCTGAAACCATCTGACCACATATCTTTTTTCTAAAAATTAAAAAATTGAATGAGCATAACAACTCAAATAAATAAAAAATACCCAATCTGTTTCTTCTCAACAATCTTTAATTCAAGACCAGTTTCATCTAAAATACGCTCAATAAAACAGCATGTATCCACTGCAACTAAACGACAACATTTAATGAGTCTTTTCTTCAATTTTAAACGACAAACTTTTAACCCTTCAGTCACATAATTTATTGTTTTTATAATAAAAAATCATCTTTTTTCTAACCTTAAAATCAATGAACAAGTCGCGCGATAAGAAAACGACAATTACTGGTTTGCAAACCAATTGCCACATAAAAGATAAAGATTTTAAATGAGAAAAATTTTTGATGTTACAACTGCAATTATTTAATCATACAATTTATGCACTCTATCCAGTTGAATAAGAATATTGATCTCCACCATTTCTTGCGTGGTTGCTGTTGCTTCATAATAAAATAAAGTTAACTTTATCTACCACAACACAAAATGATTATTTAAGCATTCCTACGAAAATACACACTTTCTTCTTAAGAGTGTTTATCATGTAAAATTGATATACAAAAATATACTCTTTTTCTAAAATCTATTAAACTTATCTATAAAAATAAAATGCAATTGTTCTTGATATTATATATACTTAAAAGTAAATATAGCTGATCAGTTTTTTTATTTTATTATTTCAATTCAAAAAAAATAATGACTACTTAGCTAAAATAAAAATCTCTTTTTTCTTCAGCTTATTACATCTCTTATCGTTGTAAAGAAAGTAGTGCTTCACTCAACCCATTAAATGGTAAAATAAAAGAGAGTGTTTTTCCTTCTTTAAGGTTATAAGAAATACGTACACTCTTCTTTTTTTCTATTTGATCACTTAAGATAGGACTTAAACCTGACTGTGCTAAACAGACTGTTTCATCACACTGCGTATAACGAACCAAACTAGGTTCTTTAATACCTTCCATAAATATTTTTATAGGGACAGTCGTATCAGCATTTGGCAATGTACGGAAGAGTATAGCTGGTTGACCATTTTTTGTAGAAACAAGAGACCAACTAAAAACTGTATTATCTTCTTCATCATGGACCGTTTGCGTTACATTACATACACCTTGGTTCAAGATTGTGTTTTCATCACAAATTAAGGTCCAATTATAAAACTGCATAATGAGTCGTCGTATTTCTCCAGGTTTTCCTGACGGAACAGACAATTGAGGTGGCTGCACTGTATATGTATTATTTTTTTCATGAGCAAAGCTTTCCCCTTTGCCTAATAAGGCAAAGGGGAAAAAAATACTTACAAAAATACTCGAACGTTTTATCATTATTATTTATCTCATCATTACTTCAGTCTTACACTTATACCTGCGCCTATACCCCAATGACCACCCGCAGTTGTTACAGAGAAATTAGAGCGAATATCTCCACTTTCAGATGTATAGCCAGCACCGAACGCAATTGCAGATTGGCTGTGCCATGAACCGCTACTAAATGCAACACTTAATGCACCAGGAGCATCTTCATAACGCAAATTAGCTGCTGCTAGACCAATAGCTGCTGCTTGTCTTGCTTCCTTTTTTACGCCCTCAATATTATAATTCAGGCTCTCAAACTTCATGTCAGTGTAATCTTTAGCTTCCTGCACCTTCTCGTCTGTATACTTCTTTGAATCATCGAGAACAATTGCCATTTTCTCATACAATTGACCTCCATTAATAGCTTCTTTCGAATCTTTCTCAACTTTACCATCACCAACATTATCAATCACAACGGGTGCACTGGCATCGCCTCCTACTAACGTAACTTTATTGGTTTTCTTTCCATCCTTATCTTTATCATATTGAACTGCTCCCTCTGCCTTCTGATTAGTTTCATTCTGGAACTTGTCAAATTCATTTTCAAGTTTATCGACTCTTTGATTCGTATCCCAAAGTTGTCCACCATTAACTGCTTCAGTAGAGCCGAAGCTTACATCACCATCTTTCACACCAGTAATTGTTGTGCTTTCCATTTTTCCATCTTTATTTTTACGGCTTGCGTCATAAGCACCTTTATTCTCATCCCATTTTATCGTATCATCTTTTGTCTGTTCTACCTGATTTTTGACATCATCTAAACGATTATTCAAATTTTTCAGACCTTCATTAACACCATCAAAAGCACTAGCTACACTCTTATACTCTTTGTCTTCCGGTCCACCATCTTTACCACCAAAATTGAATTGAACAATATTAAACGTGGGACCAGTCCATACACCATCTTTATATTCAGCTCCCCCACCTAAATATTTAGCAAGTTGCATGTTTGCTTCATCAAATCGTGTGTTTGTTTTATAAAGCTGTGCTCCTGTGACTGCTTCAGTCGAGCTCGCTGAAAGCGTTCCATCTTTCAAGCCAGAAAGCGTACGACCCTCTCCATCTTTATTCGTAAGATTAACTTCCGTTCCACCTATATTCGCACCTATCGTGATCCGGCCACTCTCATCTTCACTTTTTTCTTGTTGTATAAGATTAGTCTCTAAAGCTGTTGTGAAGGAGCTGCTAATATTCTCTAAAGCATCCGCTACATTCTTATATTCTTTCTTTTCTGTAGAACCATCTTCTTGTAGCACATTAATCGTGAAAGTAGGGTCTACCCATTCTCCATCTTCATAGCCCGCTCCGCCACCAAAATATTCAGAGACCTTCTTATTCGTAAGGTAAAGTTGGTTTCCAGTAACTGCGTGGTTCGATCCTTCCGAAATAGCTCCATCACCCAAACCAGAGAGAACACGTGCAACTGACTGATTATTCAATAAACTAATTTCCGTTCCACCCGTCTTCGCACCTATCGCGATACGACCACTCCCATCTTCACTTTTCTCTTGCTGAACAAGGCTCTTACTTCCAGATCCTGATAGTTCCTTATAAATATCTGAAAGGGAACTATCAACGCCAGCAAAAGCTTCACCCACATTACTGTAATCATTACCCTGGACTTTATAACTTGGTGCTATGCCTCCAAGAATATCCGCTCCGCCTCCTAAATATTTCGACGTATTATTTGCAATCGTTGAGACATCTCCTTGGACTTTATCCATACTCGTGCTCAAATTAGAAACTGTTTCTTTTGTCTCTTTCAGATTGCTATCAACTTCATAAAGCTGTTTTCCAGTAACTGCTTCAGTCGAACTGTCAGAAAGGTCTGCATCTTTCAAGCCAGAAAGCGTCCGAACTTCTCCATCTTTGTTCGTAAGATTAATTTCCGTTCCACCTGTCTTCGCACCTATCGTAATGCGGCCACTCTCATCTTCACTTTCTTCTTGTTGTATAAGGTTAGTCTCTACAACCGTCGTAAAGGAGCTGCTAATATCCTTTAATGCAGCCGCTACATTTGTATACTTTTCTTCTCCCATAGAGCCATCTTCTTGCAGCACATTAATCGTGAAGGTAGGATCTGCCCATTGCCCATCTTCATAGCTCGCTCCTCCACCTAAATATGCAGCAAGTTTTGTGTTTGTTTCATAAAGCTGAGCCCCTGTGATTGCTTCAGTTGAATCGGCTGCTATATCTCCACCGAGAAGAAACCTAAGTTTACTATTTTTCTCTTGTCCTTTTTCACCATGACGCGCAACAAAAGCCTGCTCACTATCACTCCACAATAAGCTATTTTGTGCAACATTTTCAGTGTTTTCAGTTATATTTTGTTGAATCGTTGTCAATGTTGTATCAATACCAGCAAAAGCTTCACCTACATTACTGTAATCACTACCCTGGACTTTATAACTTGGTGCTATGCCTCCAAGAACATCCGCTCCACCTCCCAAATATTTCGATGTATTGTTTGCAATCGTTGAGACATCTCCTTGGATTTTCGTAACATCGCCTTGGACTTGTGTCATACTCGTAGACAAATCTGCTACATTCTTGCTCACATCAGAAACTTGTTTAGTAAGCTTGGTATCAACTTCATAAAGCTGTTTTCCAGTAACCGCTTCAGTCGAACTGTCAGAAAGCTCTCCATCTTTCAAGCCAGAAAGCGTCCGAACTTCTCCATCTTTGTTCGTAAGATTAATTTCCGTTCCACCTGTCTTCGCACCTATCGTAATGCGGCCACTCTCATCTTCACTTTCTTCTTGTTGTATAAGGTTAGTCTCTACAACCGTCGTAAAGGAGTTGCTAATATCCTTTAATGCAGCCGCTACATTTGTATACTTTTCTTCTCCCATAGAGCCATCTTCTTGCAGCACATTAATCGTGAAGGTAGGATCTGCCCATTGCCCATCTTCATAGCTCGCTCCTCCACCTAAATATGCAGCAAGTTTTGTGTTTGTTTCATAAAGCTGGTTCCCAGTAACAGCCTGATTCGAGCCTTCCGAAATAGCACCATCACCTAAACCAGAAAGAACACGTGCAACTGACTGATTATTCAATAAACTAATTTCCGTTCCACCCGTCTTCGCACCTATTGTAATACGATCATTCTCTCCTTCTTCTTGTTGTACAAGGCTCTTACTTCCAGATCCTGATAGTTCCTTATAAATATCTGAAAGGGAACTATCAACGCCAGCAAAAGCTGCACCTACATTACCATAATCACTACCCTGGACTTTATAACTTGGTGCTATGCCTCCAAGAATATCTGCTCCACCTCCTAAATAGGATGAGGCATTCTTCGCAATCTTTTTGGCATCATCTTGGACTTTTGTAACATCTTGTGTGGTCTTAGTAAGCTTGTTATCAACTTCATAAAGCTGTTTGCCTGTAACTGCTTCAGTCGAACTGTCGGAAAGCGTTCCATCTTTCAAGCCAGAAAGTGTACGACCTTCTCCATCTTTGTTCGTAAGATCAATTGCCGTGCCACCAACTTTCGAACCTATCAGGATGCGACCATTGTCACTCTCTTCTTGTTCTTGCTCAACAAGACTACCCCCTGCTACACTCGCAATCTTTGAATAAAGATCTGTAATCGAACCATCAACACCAGCAAACGCTGAGCCTACATCATGATGCTCTGTATTCTGGACTTTATATGTTGGAGCTTCACCACCAAGAATATTCGATCCGCCTCCCAAATATTTCGATGTATTGTTTGCAATCGTTGAGACATCTCCTTGGATTTTCGTAACATCGCCTTGGACTTGTGTCATACTCGTAGACAAATCTGCTATATTCTTGCTCACATCAGAAACTTGTTTAGTAAGCTTGGTATCAACTTCATAAAGCTGTTTTCCAGTAACCGCTTCAGTCGAACTGTCAGAAAGTTCTCCATCTTTCAAGCCAGAAAGTGTTCGACCTTCTCCATCTTTATTCGTAAGATTAACTTCCGTTCCACCTGTATTCGCACCTATCGTGATCCGGCTACTCTCATCTTCACTTTCTTCTTGTTGAATTAGGTTAGTCTCTACAACCGTCGTAAATGAGCTGCTAATATCCTTTAATGCAGCCGCTACATTCTTATATTCTTTCTCTTCTGTAGAACCATCTTCTTGTAGCACATTAATCGTGAAGGTAGGATCTGCCCATTGCCCATCTTCATAGCTCGCTCCTCCACCTAAATATGCAGCAAGTTTTGTGTTTGTTTCATAAAGCTGGTTTCCAGTAACTGCCTGGTTCGAGCCTTCCGAAATAGCACCATCACCTAAACCAGAAAGAACACGTGCAACTGACTGATTATTCAATAAATTAATTTCCGTGCCACCAACCTTCGAACCTATCGTGATGCGACCGCTCTCCCCTTCTTCTTGTTGTACAAGGCTCTTACTTCCAGATCCTGATAGTTCCTTATAAATATCTGAAAGGGAACTATCAACGCCAGCAAAAGCTGCACCTACATTACCATAATCACTACCCTGGACTTTATAACTTGGTGCTATACCTCCAAGAATATCTGCTCCACCTCCTAAATAGGCTGAAGCATTCCTCGCAATCGTTGTAACATCTCCTTGAACTTTATCCATACTCGTAGAAAGATCAGCTACGTTCTTGCTCACATCAGAAACTTTTTCAGTAAGCTTGGTATCAACCTCATAAAGCTGCTTTCCAGTAACCGCTTCTGTCGAACTGTCGGAAAGCTTTCCATCCTTCAAACCAGAAAGCGTACGACCTTCTCCATCTTTGTTCGTAAAATTAACCTCCGTACCACCAACTTTCGAACCTATCGTAATACGACCATTGCTACTCTCTTCTTGTTCTTGCTCAACAAGACTACCCCCTGCTACACTCGCAATCTTTGAATAAATATCTGTAATCGAACCATCAACACCAGCAAATGCTGAACCGACATCATGATGTTCTGTATTCTGGACTTTATATGTTGGAGCTTCACCGCTAAGAATATCTGCTCCGCCTCCTAAATAGGCTGAAGCATTCTTCGCAATCGTTGACACTTCTCCTTGGACTTTCGTAACATCGCCTTGAACTTTTGTAACTTTTCGCGTGGTTTCAGTTAGCTTAGTATCAACCTCATAAAGCTGTTTGCCTGTAACTGCTTCTGTCGAACTGTCGGAAAGTTCTCCATCCTTCAAGCCAGAAAGCGTCCGACCTTCGCCATCTTTGTTCGTAAGATTAACTTCCGTTCCACCTGTATTCGCACCTATCGTGATCCGGCCACTCTCATCTTCACTTTCTTCTTGTTGAATTAGGTTAGTCTCTACAACCGTCGTAAATGAGCTGCTAATATCCTTTAATGCAGCCGCTACATTCTTATATTCTTTCTCTTCTGTAGAACCATCTTCTTGTAGCACATTAATCGTGAAGGTAGGATCTGCCCATTGCCCATCTTCATAGCTTGCTCCTCCACCTAAATATGCAGCAAGTTTTGTGTTTGTTTCATAAAGCTGGTTTCCAGTAACTGCCTGGTTCGAGCCTTCCGAAATAGCACCATCACCTAAACCAGAAAGAACACGTGCAACTGACTGATTATTCAATAAATTAATTTCCGTGCCACCAACTTTCGAACCTATCGTGATGCGACCGCTCTCCCCTTCTTCTTGTTGTACAAGGCTCTTACTTCCAACACCGGAAAGTTCTTTATAAATATCTGAAAGACTATCATCAACGCCTGCAAATGCTAATCCTACATTATTGTAATCATTGCCCTGGACTTTATAAGTCGGCGCTTCTCCACCAAGAATATCTGCTCCGCCTCCTAAATAGGTTGAAGCATTCTTCGCAATCGTTGACACTTCTCCTTGGACTTTTGTGACATCTTGTGTGGTCTTAGTAAGCTTGGTATCAACATCATAAAGCTGCTTTCCAGTAACCGCTTCTGTCGAACTGTCGGAAAGCTTTCCATCCTTCAAACCAGAAAGCGTACGACCTTCTCCATCTTTGTTCGTAAAATTAACCTCCGTACCACCAACTTTCGAACCTATCGTAATACGACCATTGCTACTCTCTTCTTGTTCTTGCTCAACAAGACTACCCCCTGCTACACCCGCAATCTTTGAATAAATATCTGTAATCGAACCATCAACACCAGCAAATGCTGAACCGACATCATGATGTTCTGTATTCTGGACTTTATATGTTGGAGCTTCACCACTAAGAATATCTGCTCCGCCTCCTAAATAGGCTGAAGCATTCCTCGCAATCGTTGACACTTCTCCTTGGACTTTCGTAACATTTTGCGTGGTCTTAGTAAGCTTGGTATCAACCTCATAAAGCTGCTTTCCAGTAACCGCTTCTGTCGAACTGTCGGAAAGCTTTCCATCCTTCAAGCCAGAAAGCGTACGACCTTCGCCATCTTTGTTCGTAAGATTAACTTCCGTGCCACCAACCTTCGAACCTATCGTAATACGACCATTGCTACTCTCTTCTTGTTCTTGCTCAACAAGACTACCCCCTGCTACACCCGCAATCTTTGAATAAAGATCTGTAATCGAACCATCAACACCAACAAATGCTGAACCGACATCATGATGTTCTGTATTCTGGACTTTATATGTTGGCGCTTTTCCACCAAGAATGTCCGATCCACCTCCTAAATAGGCTGAAGCGTTCTTCGCAATCGTTGTAACATCTCCTTGAACTTTATCCATACTCGTAGAAAGATCAGCTACGTTCTTGCTCACATCAGAAACTTTCTCAGTAAGCTTGGTGTCAACCTCATAAAGCTGTTTGCCTGTAACTGCTTCTGTCGAGCTGTCGGAAAGCGTGCCATCCGTTAAGCCAGAAAGCGTACGACCTTTGCCGTCTTTGTTCGTAAGATCAACTTTCGTGCCACCCGTCTTCGAACCTATCGTGATACGACCGCTCTCCCCTTCTTCTTGTTGTACAAGGCTCTTACTTCCAACACCGGAAAGTTCTTTATAAATATCTGAAAGACTATCATCAACGCCTGCAAATGCCGATCCTACATTATTGTAATCATTGCCCTGGACTTTATAAGTCGGCGCTTCTCCACCAAGAATATCTGCTCCGCCTCCTAAATAAGCAGAAGCATTCTTCGCAATCGTTGACACTTCTCCTTGGACTTTCGTAACATTTTGCGTGGTCTTAGTAAGCTTGGTATCAACCTCATAAAGCTGCTTTCCAGTAACCGCTTCTGTCGAACTGTCGGAAAGCTTTCCATCCGTTAAGCCAGAAAGCGTACGACCTTCGCCATCTTTGTTCGTAAGATTAACTTCCGTGCCACCAACCTTCGAACCTATCGTAATACGACCATTGCTACTCTCTTCTTGCTCTTGCTCAACAAGACTACCCCCTGCTACACCCGCAATCTTTGAATAAAGATCTGTAATCGAACCATCAACACCAACAAATGCTGAACCGACATCATGATGTTCTGTATTCTGGACTTTATATGTTGGCGCTTTTCCACCAAGAATGTCCGATCCACCTCCTAAATAGGCTGAAGCGTTCTTCGCAATCGTTGTAACATCTCCTTGAACTTTATCCATACTCGTAGAAAGATCAGCTACGTTCTTGCTCACATCAGAAACTTTCTCAGTAAGCTTGGTATCAACATCATAAAGCTGTTTGCCTGTAACCGCTTCTGTCGAACTGTCGGAAAGCTGTCCATCCGCCAAACCAGAAAGCGTCCGACCTTTGCCTTCTTTATTCGTAAGATCTATTGCTGTTCCACCAACTTTCGAGCCTATCGTGATACGACCATTGCTACTCTCTTCTTGTTCTTGCTGTACAAGGCTATCCCCTGCTACATTCGCAATCTTTGAATAAAGATCACTAATCGAGCCGTCAACGCCAACAAATGCCGATCCTACATCACGATGATTTGAACCTTGAATCTTATAAGTCGGCGCTACACCAGAAAGAATGTCCGCTCCACCTCCTAAATAAGCAGAAGCGTTCTTCACAATCGTTGAGACATCTCCTTGAACTTTTGTAACATCCCCCTGAACTTTCGTAACATCCCCTTGGATTTTCGTAATATCACCTCGGACTTTTGTAACATCTTGTGTGGTCTTAGTAAGCTTGGTATCAACATCATAAAGCTGTTTGCCTGTAACCGCTTCTGTCGAACTATCCGAAAGCTTTCCATCCGCCAAACCAGAAAGCGTCCGACCTTTGCCTTCTTTATTCGTAAGATCTATTGCTGTTCCACCAACTTTCGAGCCTATCGTGATACGACCATTGCCTTTTTCTTGCTGTACAAGGCTATCCCCTGCTACATTCGCAATCTTTGAATAAAGATCTGTAATCGAGCCATCAACACCCTTAAATGCCGATCCTACATCACGATGATTTGAACCTTGAATCTTATAAGTCGGCGCTACACCAGAAAGAATGTCCGCTCCACCTCCTAAATGGGTAGAAACATCATTTGCAATCTTTGCTGTCCATTGTCTTAAAGCCTGCAGCTGAGCAACATTCACAGCATCAGTATCCTGTATCCCAGCTGCTACTCCGGTAAGTAGTCGTGAGGTTGGTCTAGCAGCAGTAGGAGAAGCAATAGAGACTATCCCGTGATTAAATCTCCATATATGATCCTCCTTATCCGATGAACCATCTTTCCAAGCATCATAACCTCCTCTTTGAACAACAAAAGAAGCTGTAGATCCAGTACCTAAAGCAACCGAGTTGTTCATATTGACATAAGCATTATAACCTATAGCGATAGAATTAGACCGCGGCATTACCTTAGCATTCTCACCGATCATAACTCCCATACTATTCGGAAGCAACGTACCCAACGTATCATCCCTCAAAACACGTGTCTCATATACATCAAGAACTGTATTTTTACCATCAACAGTCCAAGTGGCTTGTTGAACTCCAAAACCACGAGAGCACCAATTATCAAATTTGTGATGCGTGAGAAGATTTACATAACTTTCCTCACTGATTATCTTCTTTGAATCAGAGGAATTAGGAACAACGATATTGTCGATACCACAGTAACGATCACTCGCAAAAACAGAATCACGAGATTTTTTTGAAGCTTTCTCAGGAGCTTTTAAGGAAGTCACACCTGTGCCCTTAAGACTCTGTGAACTTTGTATCGTTGTTTGCTGCTCTGTTGGAGAAAAATTAGATGCAACGACGGGCGCAACACTCGATAGGAGCGCTGCCATAGCTGTTCCTAATGAAGCAGCTTTCAACAAAGGTGAACGACGAGAAAAAGAATATCCCCTTAAATCACCGCTTTTTAAGATAAGATATGATCTTTTCATAAGAAATCCTCCAATAATAAAAAATATTTTTTTGACATCAAAAAGACACATTTAGGGGTTATTGAAGAACATGAGATGAGGTAGTAGTCATTTTAAGAATTCTTCAATTAATGAGATTGTAGTTTTTTGGTTTAGGGTTTGGTGCATTTTATAAAAATTTTTTGGTTAGGGTGATTGACATTAAAAAGACATAATTTTGTTTTAGTGGTTTGTATTGTGGTTTTATAGAGTTTATTTTTAAGAGGTTGGTTGATTTTTGGTTTAATAACAGAGTGTATTTTAATTATAGTTATAGAAATTAACAGTAGGTTTTGTTGTGCCTATTGTTATTGCCATTACGTGTCATATAGAGCATAAAGGGTTAGATCTCAAGTATTTTTTTGGATTTTATGTTTTTTTTAAGTGTTTGGATATTTTTTTTGCCAAAAAAAACTTCCGCTTTTGATTATAAAAGCGAAAGTTCTTTGTTTGAAATTGGCTGTTATTTAGGGGGTTAATTAAGTGTAAATTGTATACCTCCACCTATACCCCAGTTTGTGCCTGAGTTTGTTATAGAAATATTAGAGCGTATATTGCCGTTTTCGGATGTGTAGCCAGCACCAAAAGCAAAGGCAGATTGGTTTCTCCATAAACCGCTACTAACCGCAACGCTTAGTTTTCCAGGCGTTTCATTATAACGAAGATTAGCTGCTGCTAGACCGATAGCTGCTGCTTGTCTTGCTTCCTTTTTTACGCCCTCAATATTATAATTCAGGCTCTCAAACTTCTTATCAGTGTAATCTTTAGCTTCCTGCACCTTCTCGTCTGTATACTTCTTTGAATCATCGAGAACAATTGCCATTTTCTCATACAATTGACCTCCATTAATAGCTTCTTTCGAATCTTTCTCAACTTTACCATCACCAACATTATCAATCACAACAGGTGCACTGGCATCGCCTCCTGCTAACGTAATTTTATTGGTTTTCTTCCCATCCTTATCTTTATCATATTGAACTGCTCCCTCTGCCTTCTGACCAGTTTCATTCTTAAAATCATTAAATTCATTTTCAAGTTTATCAACTTTTTGATTCGTATTCCAAAGCTGATTCCCGGTAACTGCTTCAGTAGAGCCTTCGCTTACATCACCATCTTTCACACCAGTAATTGTTGCTTCTTTACCGTTATGCTTTGCGTTATAAGCACCTTTATTCTCATCCCATTTTATCGTATCATTTTTTGCCTGTTCTGTCTGATTTTCGACATCACCTAAACGATTATTCAAATCTTTCAGACTTTGATTAACACCATCAAAAGCACCAGCTACACTATTATACTCTTTGTATTCCGGTCCATTAGCTTTACCACCAAAATTAAATTGAACAATATTAAACGTAGGAGCAGTCCATACACCATCTTTATATCCAGCTCCCCCTCCTAAATATTCAGCAAGTTGCATGTTTGCTTCATCAAATCGTTTGTTTGTTTTATAAAGCTGTGCTCCTGTGATCGCTTCAGTCGAATCCTCTGCTATATCTCCATCAAGAAGAAACTTAAGTTTACTATTTTTTTCTTGTCCTTTTTTACCATGACGTGCAACAAAAGCCTGCTCACTATCACTCCACAATAAGCTATTTTGTGCAACATTTTCAGTACTTTCAGTCATTTCTTGACGGATCTCTGTCAATGTTGTGTCAACGCCAGCAAAGGCCTCACCTACATTACTATAATCACTACCCTGGACTTTATAACTTGGCGCTATACCTCCAAGAATATCCGATCCGCCTCCCAAATAGGATGAAGCATTCTTCGCAATCGTTGTAACATCTCCTTGAACTTTATCCATACTCGTAGAAAGATCAGCTACGTTCTTGCTCACATCAGAAACTTTTTGCGTGGTTTCAGTTAGCTTGGTGTCAACTTCATAAAGCTGTTTGCCTGTAACTGCTTCTGTCGAACTGTCTGAAAGCTTTCCATCCTTCAAGCCAGAAAGCGTCCGACCTTCTCCGTCTTTGTTTGTAAGATTAACTTCCGATCCACCCGTCTTCGAGCCTATCGTGATACGACCACTCTTATCTTCACTTTCTTCTTGTTGAATTAGGTTCGTCTCTACAACCGTCGTGAAGGAGCTGCTAATATCCTTTAATGCAGCCGCTACATTCTTATATTCTTTCTCTTCTGTAGAACCATCTTCTTGTAGCACATTAATCGTGAAAGTAGGATCTACCCATTCCCCATCTTCATAGCCTGCTCCGCCACCAAAATATTCAGAGACCTTCTTATTCGTAAGGTAAAGTTGGTTTCCAGTAACTGCCTGGTTCGAGCCTTCCGAAATAGCACCATCACCTAAACCAGAAAGAACACGTGCAACTGACTGATTATTCAATAAACTCATTTCCGTGCCACCCGTCTTCGCACCTATCGTGATACGACCGCTCTCCCCTTCTTCTTGTTGTACAAGGCTCTTACTTCCAACACCGGAAAGTTCTTTATAAATATCTGAAAGGCTATCATCAACGCCTGTAAATGCTTCTCCTACATTACTGTAATCACTACCCTGGACTTTATAACTTGGTGCTATACCTCCAAGAATATCTGCTCCACCTCCTAAATAGGATGAGGCATTCTTCGCAATCGTTGTAACATCTCCTTGAACTTTATCCATACTCGTAGAAAGATCAGCTACGTTCTTGCTCACATCAGAAACTTTTTGCGTGGTTTCAGTTAGCTTGGTGTCAACCTTGTAAAGCTGCTTCCCGGTAACTGCTTCAGTTGAACGACCTGAAAGCTTTCCATCTTTCAAGCCAGAAAGGGTTCGACCTTTGCCGTCTTTGTTCGTAAGATCAACTTTCGTGCCACCCGTCTTCGCACCTATCGTGATACGACCACTCTCCCCTTCTTCTTGTTGTACAAGGCTCTTACTTCCGACACCGGAAAGTTCCTTATAAATATCTGAAAGGCTATCATCAACACCTGCAAATGCTTCTCCTACATTACTGTAATCACTACCCTGGACTTTATAACTTGGTGCTATACCTCCAAGAATATCCGATCCACCTCCTAAATAGGATGAGGCATTCTTCGCAATCGTTGTAACATCTCCTTGAACTTTATCCATACTCGTAGAAAGATCAGCTACGTTCTTGCTCACATCAGAAACTTTTTGCGTGGTTTCAGTAAGCTTGGTGTCAACCTTGTAAAGCTGCTTCCCGGTAACTGCTTCAGTTGAACGACCTGAAAGCTTTCCATCTTTCAAGCCAGAAAGCGTACGACCTTTGCCGTCTTTGTTCGTAAGATCAACTTTCGTGCCACCCGTCTTCGAACCTATCGTGATACGACCGCTCTCCCCTTCTTCTTGTTGTACAAGGCTCTTACTTCCAACACCGGAAAGTTCCTTATAAATATCTGAAAGACTATCATCAACACCTGCAAATGCTTCTCCTACATTACTGTAATCACTACCCTGGACTTTATAACTTGGTGCTATACCTCCAAGAATATCCGATCCACCTCCTAAATAGGATGAGGCATTCTTCGCAATCGTTGTAACATCTCCTTGAACTTTATCCATACTTGTGGAAAGATCAGCTACGTTCTTGCTCACATCAGAAACTTTCTCAGTAAGCTTGGTGTCAACCTCATAAAGCTGTTTGCCTGTAACTGCTTCTGTCGAGCTGTCAGAAAGCTTTCCATCCGTTAAGCCAGAAAGCGTACGACCTTTGCCGTCTTTGTTCGTAAGATCAACTTTCGTGCCACCCGTCTTCGAACCTATCGTGATACGACCGCTCTCCCCTTCTTCTTGTTGTACAAGGCTCTTACTTCCAACACCGGAAAGTTCTTTATAAATATCTGAAAGACTATCATCAACGCCTGTAAATGCTTCTCCTACATTACTGTAATCACTACCCTGGACTTTATAACTTGGTGCTATACCTCCAAGAATATCCGATCCACCTCCTAAATAGGATGAGGCATTCTTCGCAATCGTTGTAACATCTCCTTGAACTTTATCCATACTCGTGGAAAGATCAGCTACGTTCTTGCTCACATCAGAAACTTTCTCAGTAAGCTTGGTGTCAACCTCATAAAGCTGTTTGCCTGTAACTGCTTCTGTCGAGCTGTCGGAAAGCGTGCCATCCGTTAAGCCAGAAAGCGTACGACCTTTGCCGTCTTTGTTCGTAAGATCAACTTTCGTGCCACCCGTCTTCGAACCTATCGTGATACGACCGCTCTCCCCTTCTTCTTGTTGTACAAGGCTCTTACTTCCAACACCGGAAAGTTCCTTATAAATATCTGAAAGACTATCATCAACACCTGCAAATGCTTCTCCTACATTACTGTAATCACTACCCTGGACTTTATAACTTGGTGCTATACCTCCAAGAATATCCGATCCACCTCCTAAATAGGATGAGGCATTCTTCGCAATCGTTGTAACATCTCCTTGAACTTTATCCATACTTGTGGAAAGATCAGCTACGTTCTTGCTCACATCAGAAACTTTCTCAGTAAGCTTGGTGTCAACCTCATAAAGCTGTTTGCCTGTAACTGCTTCTGTCGAGCTGTCAGAAAGCTTTCCATCCGTTAAGCCAGAAAGCGTACGACCTTTGCCGTCTTTGTTCGTAAGATCAACTTTCGTGCCACCCGTCTTCGAACCTATCGTGATACGACCGCTCTCCCCTTCTTCTTGTTGTACAAGGCTCTTACTTCCAACACCGGAAAGTTCTTTATAAATATCTGAAAGACTATCATCAACGCCTGTAAATGCTTCTCCTACATTACTGTAATCACTACCCTGGACTTTATAACTTGGTGCTATACCTCCAAGAATATCCGATCCACCTCCTAAATAGGATGAGGCATTCTTCGCAATCGTTGTAACATCTCCTTGAACTTTATCCATACTCGTGGAAAGATCAGCTACGTTCTTGCTCACATCAGAAACTTTCTCAGTAAGCTTGGTGTCAACCTCATAAAGCTGTTTGCCTGTAACTGCTTCTGTCGAGCTGTCGGAAAGCGTGCCATCCGTTAAGCCAGAAAGCGTACGACCTTTGCCGTCTTTGTTCGTAAGATCAACTTTCGTGCCACCCGTCTTCGAACCTATCGTGATACGACCGCTCTCCCCTTCTTCTTGTTGTACAAGGCTCTTACTTCCAACACCGGAAAGTTCTTTATAAATATCTGAAAGACTATCATCAACGCCTGCAAATGCTTCTCCTACATTACTGTAATCACTACCCTGGACTTTATAACTTGGTGCTATACCTCCAAGAATATCCGATCCACCTCCTAAATAGGATGAGGCATTCTTCGCAATCGTTGTAACATCTCCTTGAACTTTATCCATACTCGTGGAAAGATCAGCTACGTTCTTGCTCACATCAGAAACTTTCTCAGTAAGCTTGGTGTCAACCTCATAAAGCTGTTTGCCTGTAACCGCTTCTGTCGAACTGTCGGAAAGTTCTCCATCCTTCAAGCCAGAAAGCGTACGACCTTTGCCGTCTTTGTTCGTAAGATCAACTTTCGTGCCACCCGTCTTCGAACCTATCGTGATACGACCGCTCTCCCCTTCTTCTTGTTGTACAAGGCTCTTACTTCCAACACCGGAAAGTTCTTTATAAATATCTGAAAGGCTATCATCAACACCTGCAAATGCTTCTCCTACATTACTGTAATCACTACCCTGGACTTTATAACTTGGTGCTATACCTCCAAGAATATCCGATCCACCTCCTAAATAGGATGAGGCATTCTTCGCAATCGTTGTAACATCTCCTTGAACTTTATCCATACTCGTGGAAAGATCAGCTACGTTCTTGCTCACATCAGAAACTTTCTCAGTAAGCTTGGTGTCAACCTCATAAAGCTGTTTGCCTGTAACCGCTTCTGTCGAACTGTCGGAAAGTTCTCCATCCTTCAAGCCAGAAAGCGTACGACCTTTGCCGTCTTTGTTCGTAAGATTAACTTTCGTGCCACCCGTCTTCGAACCTATCGTGATACGACCGCTCTCCCCTTCTTCTTGTTGTACAAGGCTCTTACTTCCAACACCGGAAAGTTCTTTATAAATATCTGAAAGGCTATCATCAACACCTGCAAATGCTTCTCCTACATTACTGTAATCACTACCCTGGACTTTATAACTTGGTGCTATACCTCCAAGAATATCCGATCCACCTCCTAAATAGGATGAGGCATTCTTCGCAATCGTTGTAACATCTCCTTGAACTTTATCCATACTTGTGGAAAGATCAGCTACGTTCTTGCTCACATCAGAAACTTTCTCAGTAAGCTTGGTGTCAACCTCATAAAGCTGTTTGCCTGTAACTGCTTCTGTCGAGCTGTCAGAAAGCTTTCCATCCGTTAAGCCAGAAAGCGTACGACCTTTGCCGTCTTTGTTCGTAAGATCAACTTTCGTGCCACCCGTCTTCGAACCTATCGTGATACGACCGCTCTCCCCTTCTTCTTGTTGTACAAGGCTCTTACTTCCAACACCGGAAAGTTCTTTATAAATATCTGAAAGACTATCATCAACGCCTGTAAATGCTTCTCCTACATTACTGTAATCACTACCCTGGACTTTATAACTTGGTGCTATACCTCCAAGAATATCCGATCCACCTCCTAAATAGGATGAGGCATTCTTCGCAATCGTTGTAACATCTCCTTGAACTTTATCCATACTCGTGGAAAGATCAGCTACGTTCTTGCTCACATCAGAAACTTTCTCAGTAAGCTTGGTGTCAACCTCATAAAGCTGTTTGCCTGTAACTGCTTCTGTCGAGCTGTCGGAAAGCGTGCCATCCGTTAAGCCAGAAAGCGTACGACCTTTGCCGTCTTTGTTCGTAAGATCAACTTTCGTGCCACCCGTCTTCGAACCTATCGTGATACGACCGCTCTCCCCTTCTTCTTGTTGTACAAGGCTCTTACTTCCAACACCGGAAAGTTCTTTATAAATATCTGAAAGGCTATCATCAACGCCTGCAAATGCTTCTCCTACATTACTGTAATCACTACCCTGGACTTTATAACTTGGTGCTATACCTCCAAGAATATCCGATCCACCTCCTAAATAGGATGAGGCATTCTTCGCAATCGTTGTAACATCTCCTTGAACTTTATCCATACTCGTGGAAAGATCAGCTACGTTCTTGCTCACATCAGAAACTTTCTCAGTAAGCTTGGTGTCAACCTCATAAAGCTGTTTGCCTGTAACCGCTTCTGTCGAACTGTCGGAAAGTTCTCCATCCTTCAAGCCAGAAAGCGTACGACCTTTGCCGTCTTTGTTCGTAAGATCAACTTTCGTGCCACCCGTCTTCGAACCTATCGTGATACGACCGCTCTCCCCTTCTTCTTGTTGTACAAGGCTCTTACTTCCAACACCGGAAAGTTCTTTATAAATATCTGAAAGGCTATCATCAACACCTGCAAATGCTTCTCCTACATTACTGTAATCACTACCCTGGACTTTATAACTTGGTGCTATACCTCCAAGAATATCCGATCCACCTCCTAAATAGGATGAGGCATTCTTCGCAATCGTTGTAACATCTCCTTGAACTTTATCCATACTCGTGGAAAGATCAGCTACGTTCTTGCTCACATCAGAAACTTTCTCAGTAAGCTTGGTGTCAACCTCATAAAGCTGTTTGCCTGTAACTGCTTCTGTCGAGCTGTCGGAAAGCGTGCCATCCGTTAAGCCAGAAAGCGTCCGACCTTTGCCGTCTTTGTTCGTAAGATCAACTTTCGTGCCACCCGTCTTCGAACCTATCGTGATACGACCGCTCTCCCCTTCTTCTTGTTGTACAAGGCTCTTACTTCCAACACCGGAAAGTTCCTTGTAAATATCTGAAAGACTACCATCAACACCTGCAAATGCTTCTCCTACATTACTGTAATCACTACCCTGGACTTTATAACTTGGTGCTATACCTCCAAGAATATCCGATCCACCTCCTAAATAGGATGAGGCATTCTTCGCAATCGTTGTAACATCTCCTTGAACTTTATCCATACTCGTGGAAAGATCAGCTACGTTCTTGCTCACATCGGAAACTTTTTCAGTAAGCTTGGTGTCAACCTCATAAAGCTGTTTGCCTGTAACTGCTTCTGTCGAGCTGTCGGAAAGCGTTCCATCCGTTAAGCCAGAAAGCGTCCGACCTTTGCCGTCTTTGTTCGTAAGATCAACTTTCGTGCCACCCGTCTTCGAACCTATCGTGATACGACCGCTCTCCCCTTCTTCTTGTTGTACAAGGCTCTTACTTCCAACACCGGAAAGTTCCTTGTAAATATCTGAAAGACTACCATCAACACCTGCAAATGCTTCTCCTACATTACTGTAATCACTACCCTGGACTTTATAACTTGGTGCTATACCTCCAAGAATATCCGATCCACCTCCTAAATAGGATGAGGCATTCTTTGCAATCGTTGTAACATCTCCTTGAACTTTATCCATACTCGTGGAAAGATCAGCTACGTTCTTGCTCACATCGGAAACTTTTTCAGTAAGCTTGGTGTCAACCTCATAAAGCTGTTTGCCTGTAACTGCTTCTGTCGAGCTGTCGGAAAGCGTTCCATCCGTTAAGCCAGAAAGCGTCCGACCTTTGCCGTCTTTGTTCGTAAGATCAACTTTCGTGCCACCCGTCTTCGAACCTATCGTGATACGACCGCTCTCCCCTTCTTCTTGTTGTACAAGGCTCTTACTTCCAACACCGGAAAGTTCCTTGTAAATATCTGAAAGACTACCATCAACACCTGCAAATGCTTCTCCTACATTACTGTAATCACTACCCTGGACTTTATAACTTGGTGCTATACCTCCAAGAATATCCGATCCACCTCCTAAATAGGATGAGGCATTCTTTGCAATCGTTGTAACATCTCCTTGAACTTTATCCATACTCGTGGAAAGATCAGCTACGTTCTTGCTCACATCGGAAACTTTTTCAGTAAGCTTGGTGTCAACCTCATAAAGCTGTTTGCCTGTAACTGCTTCTGTCGAGCTGTCGGAAAGCGTTCCATCTTTCAAGCCAGAAAGCGTACGACCTTTGCCATCTTTGTTCGTAAGATCAACTTTCGTGCCACCAACCTTCGAACCTATCGTGATCCGACCGCTCTCATCTTCACTTTCTTCTTGTTGAATTAGGTTTGTCTCTACAACCGTCGTGAAGGAGCTGCTAATATCCTTTAATGCAGCCGCTACATTCTTATATTCTTTCTCTTCTGTAGAACCATCTTCTTGTAGCACATTAATCGTGAAAGTAGGGTCTACCCATTCTCCATCTTCATAGCCTGCTCCGCCACCTAAATATTCAGAGACCTTCTTATTCGTAAGGTAAAGTTGGTTTCCAGTAACTGCCTGGTTCGAGCCTTCCGAAATAGCACCATCACCTAAACCAGAAAGAACACGTGCAACTGACTGATTATTCAATAAATTAATTTCCGTGCCACCAACCTTCGAACCTATCGTGATACGACCGCTCTCCCCTTCTTCTTGTTGTACAAGGCTCTTACTTCCAACACCGGAAAGTTCTTTATAAATATCTGAAAGACTATCATCAACGCCTGCAAATGCCGATCCTACATTATTGTAATCATTGCCCTGGACTTTATAAGTCGGCGCTTCTCCACCAAGAATATCTGCTCCGCCTCCTAAATAGGATGAGGCATTCTTCGCAATCGTTGACACTTCTCCTTGGACTTTCGTAACATTTTGCGTGGTCTTAGTAAGCTTGGTATCAACTTCATAAAGCTGTTTGCCTGTAACTGCTTCAGTCGAACTGTCGGAAAGCGTTCCATCTTTCAAGCCAGAAAGTGTACGACCTTCTCCATCTTTGTTCGTAAAATTAACCTCCGTACCACCAACTTTCGAACCTATCAGGATGCGACCATTGCCACTCTCTTCTTGTTCTTGCTCAACAAGACTACCCCCTGCTACACTCGCAATCTTTGAATAAATATCTGTAATCGAACCATCAACACCAGCAAACGCTGAGCCTACATCATGATGCTCTGTATTCTGGACTTTATATGTTGGAGCTTCACCACTAAGAATATCTGCTCCGCCTCCTAAATAGGCTGAAGCATTCTTCGCAATCGTTGACACTTCTCCTTGGACTTTCGTAACATTTTGCGTGGTCTTAGTAAGCTTGGTATCAACCTCATAAAGCTGCTTTCCAGTAACCGCTTCTGTCGAACTGTCGGAAAGTTTTCCATCCTTCAAGCCAGAAAGCGTCCGACCTTCGCCATCTTGGTTCGTAAGATTAATTTCCGTTCCACCAACCTTCGAACCTATCGTAATGCGGCCACTCTCATCTTCACTTTCTTCTTGTTGAATTAGGTTTGTCTCTACAACCGTCGTGAAGGAGCTGCTAATATCCTTTAATGCAGCCGCTACATTCTTATATTCTTTCTCTTCTGTAGAACCATCTTCTTGTAGCACATTAATCGTGAAAGTAGGGTCTACCCATTCTCCATCTTCATAGCCTGCTCCGCCACCTAAATATTCAGAGACCTTCTTATTCGTAAGGTAAAGTTGGTTTCCAGTAACTGCATGGTTCGAGCCTTCCGAAATAGCTCCATCACCCAAACCAGAGAGAACACGTGCAACTGACTGATTATTCAATAAATTAATTTCCGTGCCACCCGTCTTCGCACCTATCGTGATACGACCACTCTCCTCTTCTTCTTGTTGTACAAGGCTCTTACTTCCAACACCCGAAAGTTCTTTATAAATATCTGAAAGACTATCATCAACGCCTGCAAATGCTAATCCTACATTATTGTAATCATTGCCCTGGACTTTATAAGTCGGCGCTTCTCCACCAAGAATATCTGCTCCGCCTCCTAAATAGGCTGAAGCATTCCTCGCAATCGTTGACACTTCTCCTTGGACTTTCGTAACATTTTGCGTGGTCTCAGTAAGCTTGGTATCAACCTCATAAAGCTGCTTTCCAGTAACCGCTTCTGTCGAACTGTCGGAAAGCTTTCCATCCTTCAAGCCAGAAAGCGTACGACCTTCTCCATCTTTGTTCGTAAAATTAACTTCCGTACCACCAACTTTCGAACCTATCGTAATACGACCTTTGCTACTCTCTTCTTGTTCTTGCTCAACAAGACTACCCCCTGCTACACCCGCAATCTTTGAATAAAGATCTGTAATCGAACCATCAACACCAACAAATGCTGAACCGACATCATGATGATTTGAACCTTGAATCTTATAAGTTGGAGCTTCACCACTAAGAATATCTGCTCCGCCTCCTAAATGGGCTGAAGCATTCTTCGCAATCGTTGACACTTCTCCTTGGACTTTCGTAACATCGCCTTGAACTTTATCCATACTCGTAGAAAGATCAGCTACGTTCTTGCTCACATCAGAAACTTTTTCAGTTAGCTTAGTATCAACCTCATAAAGCTGCTTTCCAGTAACCGCTTCTGTCGAACTGTCGGAAAGCTTTCCATCCTTCAAGCCAGAAAGCGTACGACCTTCTCCGTCTTTGTTCGTAAGATTAACTTCCGTACCACCAACCTTCGAACCTATCAGGATGCGACCGCTTTCATCTTCACTTTCTTCTTGTTGAATTAGGTTTGTCTCTACAACTGTCGTGAAGGAGCTGCTAATATCTTTTAATGCATCCGCTACATTCTTATATTCTTTCTCTTCTGTAGAACCATCTTCTTGTAGCACATTAATCGTGAAAGTAGGATCTACCCATTCTCCATCTTCATAGCCTGCTCCACCACCTAAATATTCAGAGACCTTCTTATTCGTAAGGTAAAGTTGGTTTCCAGTAACTGCATGGTTCGAGCCTTCCGAAATAGCTCCATCACCCAAACCAGAGAGAACACGTGCAACTGACTGATTATTCAATAAATTAATTTCCGTGCCACCCGTCTTCGCACCTATCGTGATACGACCACTCTCCCCTTCTTCTTGTTGTACAAGGCTCTTACTTCCAACACCCGAAAGTTCTTTATAAATATCTGAAAGACTATCATCAACGCCTGCAAATGCTAATCCTACATTATTGTAATCATTGCCCTGGACTTTATAAGTCGGCGCTTCTCCACCAAGAATATCTGCTCCGCCTCCTAAATAGGCTGAAGCATTCCTCGCAATCGTTGACACTTCTCCTTGGACTTTCGTAACATTTTGCGTGGTCTCAGTAAGCTTGGTATCAACCTCATAAAGCTGCTTTCCAGTAACCGCTTCTGTCGAACTGTCGGAAAGCTTTCCATCCTTCAAGCCAGAAAGCGTACGACCTTCTCCGTCTTTGTTCGTAAGATTAACTTCCGTACCACCAACCTTCGAACCTATCAGGATGCGACCGCTTTCATCTTCACTTTCTTCTTGTTGAATTAGGTTTGTCTCTACAACTGTCGTGAAGGAGCTGCTAATATCTTTTAATGCATCCGCTACATTCTTATATTCTTTCTCTTCTGTAGAACCATCTTCTTGTAGCACATTAATCGTGAAAGTAGGATCTACCCATTCTCCATCTTCATAGCCTGCTCCACCACCTAAATATTCAGAGACCTTCTTATTCGTAAGGTAAAGTTGGTTTCCAGTAACTGCATGGTTCGAGCCTTCCGAAATAGCTCCATCACCCAAACCAGAGAGAACACGTGCAACTGACTGATTATTCAATAAATTAATTTCCGTGCCACCAACTTTCGAACCTATCGTAATACGACCTTTGCTACTCTCTTCTTGTTCTTGCTCAACAAGACTACCCCCTGCTACACCCGCAATCTTTGAATAAAGATCTGTAATCGAACCATCAACACCAACAAATGCTGAACCGACATCATGATGATTTGAACCTTGAATCTTATAAGTTGGAGCTTCACCACTAAGAATATCTGCTCCGCCTCCTAAATGGGCTGAAGCATTCTTCGCAATCGTTGACACTTCTCCTTGGACTTTCGTAACATCGCCTTGAACTTTATCCATACTCGTGGAAAGATCAGCTACGTTCTTGCTCACATCAGAAACTTTTTCAGTTAGCTTAGTATCAACCTCATAAAGCTGCTTTCCAGTAACCGCTTCTGTCGAACTGTCGGAAAGCTTTCCATCCTTCAAGCCAGAAAGCGTACGACCTTCTCCGTCTTTGTTCGTAAGATTAACTTCCGTACCACCAACCTTCGAACCTATCAGGATGCGACCGCTTTCATCTTCACTTTCTTCTTGTTGAATTAGGTTTGTCTCTACAACCGTCGTGAAGGAGCTGCTAATATCTTTTAATGCATCCGCTACATTCTTATATTCTTTCTCTTCTGTAGAACCATCTTCTTGTAGCACATTAATCGTGAAAGTAGGATCTACCCATTCTCCATCTTCATAGCCTGCTCCACCACCTAAATATTCAGAGACCTTCTTATTCGTAAGGTAAAGTTGGTTTCCAGTAACTGCATGGTTCGAGCCTTCCGAAATAGCTCCATCACCCAAACCAGAGAGAACACGTACAACTGACTGATTATTCAATAAATTAATTTCCGTGCCACCAACTTTCGAACCTATCGTAATACGACCTTTGCTACTCTCTTCTTGTTCTTGCTCAACAAGACTACCCCCTGCTACACCCGCAATCTTTGAATAAAGATCTGTAATCGAACCATCAACACCAACAAATGCTGAACCGACATCATGATGATTTGAACCTTGAATCTTATAAGTTGGAGCTTCACCACTAAGAATATCTGCTCCGCCTCCTAAATGGGCTGAAGCATTCTTCGCAATCGTTGACACTTCTCCTTGGACTTTCGTAACATCGCCTTGAACTTTATCCATACTCGTGGAAAGATCAGCTACGTTCTTGCTCACATCAGAAACTTTTTCAGTTAGCTTAGTATCAACCTCATAAAGCTGCTTTCCAGTAACCGCTTCTGTCGAACTGTCGGAAAGCTTTCCATCCTTCAAGCCAGAAAGCGTACGACCTTCTCCGTCTTTGTTCGTAAGATTAACTTCCGTACCACCAACCTTCGAACCTATCAGGATGCGACCGCTTTCATCTTCACTTTCTTCTTGTTGAATTAGGTTTGTCTCTACAACCGTCGTGAAGGAGCTGCTAATATCTTTTAATGCATCCGCTACATTCTTATATTCTTTCTCTTCTGTAGAACCATCTTCTTGTAGCACATTAATCGTGAAAGTAGGATCTACCCATTCTCCATCTTCATAGCCTGCTCCACCACCTAAATATTCAGAGACCTTCTTATTCGTAAGGTAAAGTTGGTTTCCAGTAACTGCATGGTTCGAGCCTTCCGAAATAGCTCCATCACCCAAACCAGAGAGAACACGTACAACTGACTGATTATTCAATAAATTAATTTCCGTGCCACCAACTTTCGAACCTATCGTAATACGACCTTTGCTACTCTCTTCTTGTTCTTGCTCAACAAGACTACCCCCTGCTACACCCGCAATCTTTGAATAAAGATCTGTAATCGAACCATCAACACCAACAAATGCTGAACCGACATCATGATGATTTGAACCTTGAATCTTATAAGTTGGAGCTTCACCACTAAGAATATCTGCTCCGCCTCCTAAATAGGCTGAAGCATTCTTCGCAATCGTTGACACTTCTCCTTGGACTTTCGTAACATCGCCTTGAACTTTCGTAACATCCCCTTGGATTTTCGTAATATCACCTCGGACTTTTGTAACATCTTGTGTGGTTTTAGTGAGCTTGGTATCAACATCATAAAGCTGTTTGCCTGTAACCGCTTCTGTCGAACTGTCGGAAAGCTTTCCATCCGCCAAACCAGAAAGCCTCCGACCTTGGCCTTCTTTATTCGTAAGATCTATTGCTGTTCCACCAACTTTCGAGCCTATCGTGATACGACCTTTGCTACTCTCTTCTTGTTCTTGCTGTACAAGGCTATCCCCTGCTACACTCGCAATCTTTGAATAAAGATCACTAATCGAGCCGTCAACGCCAACAAATGCCGATCCTACATCACGATGATTTGAACCTTGAATCTTATAAGTTGGAGCTTTCCCACCAAGAATGTCCGCTCCACCTCCTAAATAGGCAGAGGTATTCTTCGCAATCGTTGCGACTTCTCCTTGGACTTTTGTAACATCCCCCTGAACTTTCGTAACATCCCCTTGGATTTTCGTAATATCACCTCGGACTTTTGTAACATCTTGTGTGGTTTTAGTGAGCTTGGTATCAACATCATAAAGCTGTTTGCCTGTAACCGCTTCTGTCGAACTGTCGGAAAGCTTTCCATCCGCCAAACCAGAAAGCCTCCGACCTTGGCCTTCTTTATTCGTAAGATCTATTGCTGTTCCACCAACTTTCGAGCCTATCGTGATACGACCGCTCTCCCCTTCTTCTTGCTCAACAAGGCTATTCCCTGCTACATTCGCAATCTTTGAATAAAGATCACTAATCGAGCCATCAACACCCTTAAATGCCGATCCTACATCACGATGATTTGAACCTTGAATCTTATAAGTCGGCGCTACATTAGAAAGAATGCCCGCTCCACCTCCTAAATAGGCAGAGGTATTATTCGCAATCGTTGAGACATCTCCTTGAACTTTTGTAATACCCCCCTGAACTTCCGTAACATCCCCTTGGATTTTCGTAATATCACCTCGGACTTTTGTAACATCTTGTGTGGTTTTAGTGAGCTTGGTATCAACATCATAAAGCTGTTTGCCTGTAACCGCTTCTGTCGAACTGTCTGAAAGTTCTCCATCCGCCAAACCAGAAAGCCTCCGACCTTGGCGTGCTCGGTTCATAAAATTAATTTCCGTGCCACCCGTCTTCAAACCTATCGCGATAAGACTGCTCTCCCCTCCTTCTTGCTGTACAAGGGTATTCCCTGCTACAATCGCAATCTTTGAATAAAGATCTGTAATCGAACCATCAACACCAACAAATGCTGAACCGACATCATGATGATTTGAACCTCGAATCTTATAAGTTGGAGCTTTCCCACCAAGAATGTCCGCTCCACCTCCTAAATAGGCAGAGGTATTCTTCGCAATCGTTGCGACTTCTCCTTGGACTTTATAAAGCTGTTTGCCTGTAACCGCTTCTGTCGAACTGTCGGAAAGCTTTCCATCCGCCAAACCAGAAAGCGTACGACCTTGGAGTACTTGGTTCATAAAATTAATTTCCGTGCCACCCGTCTTCAAACCTATCGTGATACGACCGCTACCCCCTCCTTCTTGCTGTACAAGGCTATTCCCTGCTACATTCCCAATCTTTGAATAAAGATCACTAATCGAGCTGTCAACACCCTTAAATGCCGATCCTACATCACTATAACCTGAAGTTTGAATCTTATAAGTTGGAGTTTCATTACTAAGAATGTCCGCTCCACCTCCTAAATAGGTTGAAGCGTTCTTCGCAATCATTACTGTCCATTGTCTTAAAGCCTGCAGCTGAGCAACATTCACAGCATCAGTATCCTGTATCCCAGCTGCTACTCCGGTAAGTAGTCGTGAGGTTGGTATACGAGCAACAGGAGCAGCAATAGAGACTATCCCGTCATTATATTTCCATATATGATTACTTTTTACCGACAACTTATCTGTCCAAGGATCATAACCTGGTTGCTTTACGCTTACACCAACCTCAGATCCAGCACCTAAAGCAACCGAGCGTTCTATAACGACACGAGCTCCAGCACCTAAAGCAATCGAGCGGGCTGCATCGGCATAAGCATTATGACCTATAGCGATAGAAAAATCACCTGCCGCTTCAGCCCCAGAACCGATCCAAACTTCCGTACTTCTCGGAAGCCATTCATCTCCCAACCTATTATTCAAAACACGTGTCTCATACACATCAAGAACTGTATTTTTACCATCAACAGTCCAAGTGGCTTGTTGAACTCCAAAACCACGAGAGCACCAATTATCAAATTTGTGATGTGTGAGAAGATTTACATAACTTTCCTCACTGATTATCTTCTTTGAATCAGAGGAATTAGAAACAACGATATTGTCGATACCACAGTAACGATTACTCGCAAAAACAGAATCACGAGATTTTTTTGAAGCTTTCTCAGGAGCTTTTAAGGAAATCACACCTGTGCCCTTAAGACTCTGTGAACTTTGTATCGTTGTTTGCTGCTCTGTTGGAGAAAAATTAGATGCAACGACAGGCGCAACACTCGATAGGAGCGCTGCCATAGCTGTTCCTAATGAAGCAGCTTTCAACAAAGGTGAACGACGAGAAAAAGAATATCCCCTTAAATCACCGCTTTTTAAGATAAGATATGATTTTTTCATAAGAAATCCTCCAATAATAAAAAATGTTTTTTTGACATCAAAAAGACACATTTAGGGGTTATTGAAGAACATGAGATGAGGTAGTAGTCATTTTAAGAATTCTTCAATTAATGAGATTGTAGTTTTTTGGTTTAGGGTTTGGTGCATTTTATAAAAATTTTTTGGTTAGAGTGATTGACATTAAAAAGACATATTTACGTTATATTAAGGTTTAGGCGCTAAATTTAAGAAGAGAGATCTGTGTTATGGATGTTGTATAGGGTTTATAGATATTTTTTAAGATAAGAGTGATTCTGTTTCCTGGAGTTAGCTTATTCTGATTCCTTTAGTGTTTTTTGTTATGTTAGCCTCAGTTGAGTATACAATTGGGGGTTTTGTTGTTTTCTATACGTGTATTTTATTTCAATGCATAGAGCACAAAGAATAAAATTTCAAGGATTATTTTTTCTTATTCAGTGTATCTATTCGAATTGAGGGGTGAATATAGATGTCTTCTTTTATGCTCTAAGAATCTTCTGATAGGAGTTATAGAGGTAGTGTAAGGAGAGTCTTTAGCAGTGAAGATAAATGGAAATTGATATTGCCGTATTTTTGTTATGCTTAGTTTTAAAGCTGATCTCTTAGAACGAATTAATAACCGCGATAGTGTTTATTTTTCTTCTTTTTTACACTCTTGATATTATAATTCAGCTTTCAAAATTCATATTGGTATAATCTTTAGCTTTAGAAGTAGCATTTTGCATCATCGAGAACATTTTTTAGTTTTTCATGCAATTGTTCTCCATTAATAGCTTCTTTCAGATTCTTCGTGACTTTATCATTGTCCATATCTTCATCATAACAGGAGTATTTATATCTTCTCCTGCTCAAGTGATTTTTTGGTTTTCTTGCTATCTTCGTCTTTATTGTATTGAACTAAACTCTCAAATGTGTTTTCAAGATCATCCGCTTTTTGATTTTTTCAAAGCTAATTTCCTGTAACCACATCACTCAATGCCTTTTTCTACTTTACCATCTGCCACACCGCTCATTTACCATGCTGCACCATTATGACATGACCTCATAGGTCCCTGCATTCCACTTAAATCATCATGCTTTATTTTCTTTTCGATATTATCGAAATGATTATTTAGGTTTTCCATAGTTTTATTACCATCATTATTTACCAGCACATTCTCACCAATTATAAAATCTTCAATTCTCATAATATTTCAATCGAATCTACCAATAGAAACATCTGAGCTTATCTTGATTCCGCCAAAATCGTATTTTTAGGAATGAATTGCCTTAAGATATATCTGAGACACCGACACCAGAAGCATCTAGAATAAGACTTTATTTATAATAATACTTGATTTATAATAATACTTGAATTCAAAATTTTAGACTCACACTTCTTTATTCAAAAAGTCTACTGCCTCTTCACTCAAATTAAGAATTATTGGATAACTGTTCGATACACACAATAACCTCTACAAAACATAGAAAAATCCTTCACATTTCCAAACATAGTCTGCTTTATCTTTAATAGCCCATAATGAGAGAACCAATATAGAGCATAGAAAGCAAAAAATTAAATATGAATCCCTTAATTAAAAAAAGACATCCCAACAAAATCAGATCATGTATTTATTGTGAATAAGATTACAAAATAAATTCTATAAAAGAAAAGATTGCTCTATTAATCTATAGAGTTTTCTCTTTATAAAAAACTTACGCCCTTCCCTCATTTTTGAAGGAAAGACGTAAAAGAGATTTAAGAAAATATCCGTCTTAATCTTAATGCATTTCTCTTAATATCGCTGCACGATAATCATACCGTGCGCTTCTATAGACTATTAACGCACTGGCAAGGTAAAGCTGACTCCTGCACCAACACCCCAATGACCTCCCGCACCTGTCACAGACACATTAGAACGGATATTGCCATTTACAGATGTATAACCAGCACCAAAAGCAAGAGCAGATTGACTACGCCATAAACCAGTTCCAAATGCAACACTTAATGCACCAGGAATATTGTTATACCGCAAGTTAGCGACTGCTAAACCAATTGCTGCAGCTTGTCTTGCTTCTTTTCGGACTCCCTCAATGTTATAATTTAAAGCATCAAACTTCATATCCGTGTAGTCTTTTGCCTTCTCTACTGCGTCATCAATAGCATCGACAACAATATTCTTGACCTTTTCATCTGTGTATTTTTTTGCATCGTCAAGAGTAATCTCCATCTGTTGCTTGGTATAGTCATGTAACTGCCCCCCATTAACTGCTTCTTTCGAGCCTGCTTCAATCTTACCATCTGCAACATTGTCAATGACAACAGGTTGCCCAGCATCACCTCCTGCTAAAGTGATTTTATTAGTCTTTTTGCCATTTGCATCTTTGTCATATTGAACAGTATTCTCAGCTATACCGTTAATCGTGTTAGACATATGGTCTACTTTATTTTCAACATTCGTAACGCGTTCGTTGGTATCCCAAAGTTGCCCACCATTAACTGCCTCTTTCGAGTCTTTTTCAACTTTACCATTTGCAACACCAGTAATCTTACTGTCCTTTCCTTCTCGGTTTGCATCATAAGCGCCTTTTTCTTCATTCCATTGTAAAGCATCTGAACCAGGACCACCTTGTCCGCCTTGCTTTTCAAGCTTTTTAATTCGGTCATTTAAAATGGACATCCCGCCATTCACACCAGCAAAAGCACTGGCAACATCCTTATAGACCGCTTCAGAAGTAGAACCATTGGCACCAAACTTATAAATCGTAAAAGTAGGATCTGTCCATTCTCCATCTCTATATTTAGCACCGCCACCAAAATAAGAAGCAAGCTTGTTACTCATCTGAAAAAGCTGTTTCCCTGTAATAGCATCTGTCGAATTAATATCAATTTCCCCATCTAAAAGAAATGTCAGTTTGCTATTTTGTTTTGCTTGGCCTTTAGATCCATGAAGTGCAACAAAAGCTCCTTCTTTTTCACTCCATAACAAAGCATCACTAGAAATATTGGCAATTTTGTCATTAAAGTCGTCAATCACATACTGTACGCGCGCATTTACATTTTTAATATTCGCATCAAGCCCTGCAAAAGCCGAACCAACATCATTATAGATCTTTCTTGTTACAATTCCTTCCGTTGTCACATGCGATAAATCATAAACTGGTCGCGTAAAAGCACCATTGCTGAATTCTGTAACACCACCAAAAATGTTCGCAATATCTCCAGAGAGTTTATTAATCTGTTTTCCATTAACAGCATCACTCGATTCATTAGAAATTACACCATCTTTAAGATTATGAATAGCAACTGGTCCCTTACTCTTCTGTCCACCTAAAGTAATGTTTTTATAATCAATACTACCATTTGGCCTCTTATCGTAAAGAACTGCAGCAGCACTCATAGTCTCAAAATCTTTGTTAATCTCTCTTAAACTTTTATCAAGTTGGTCTTTGTTAACAGCTTCATTGCCTTGTACCGCAGCTTTTACACCAGAAAGAGTTCTATCTTTTCCTGGCCGATCTGAAATATCAATCTTAGTGCCGCCTCTTCTTGCACCAATGGTGATAAGTTTCGTATCTATATCTTGCTGAACAAGACTATTCGTCGTGATATTAGTGATTTCATTACGAATATCCTTCATAGAACCATCAACACCCTTAAATGCTGAACCAACATCATTATACTTAGAGCCATTAATGGTATAGGTTGGTGCTTTACCACTCAGAACATCCGCACCACCTCCAAAATATTTCGATGTATACACTGCAACCTTTGATAAATCACCTTGAATATTCGTTATATCTGTCTCTGCTTTTTCTACACTATGATTGAGTTTCTCAATATCTTGATTTGTTTTCCAAAGCTGTCCACCATTCACGGCATCGGTTGATTTTTCAAAAACAAGCCCATCCGCAACACCAGTAATCTTCCGTTGCTTCTTTTTATTGTTTAGGATGCTAATTTCAGTACCATTCACATTCTTACCAATTGTAATAAGACCACCTTGGGCTGAATCTTGCTGAACAAGGCTATTTTCCGTTATATTAGAGATTTTATTATTAATTTCCGTAAAAGTCGTATCAACACCTTTAAATGCTGAACCAACATCATTATACTCAGAGCCACTAATTGTGTAAGTTGGCGCATTACCAACCAAAACATCCGCACCACCTCCAAAATACTTTGATGTATTATAATCCAATTCTTCAATATCTTGTTCAGTATCCCAAAGCTGTCCACCATTCACTGCCTCAGAGGATCCTTTGGTAATCGCTCCTCCCAAAACACCAACAATCCTCCGCCTTTTACCTGCATTGTTATTAACATGTATTTCAATGCCACCTGTTTCCGCTCCAATTGTAATAAGATTATCCTGAGCCACATCTTGCTGAACAAGGCTATTTTCCGTGATATCGGAGATTTTATTATTAATTTCCGTAAAACTATTATCAACACCTTCAAACGCCGAGCCAACATCATTATACTTAGAGCCATTAACGGTATACGTTGGTGCTTTATCATTCAAAATATCCGCACCACCTCCAAAATATTTTGATGTATTGCTTGCAACCTGCCAAAGCTGGCCACCATTTATTGCATCCACTGATTGCTCAGTAACATCTCCATCATCAACACCAGTAATCTTCCGTAGATCACCTGTACTGTTTTTAATATCAATTACAGTACCATTTGTTTTCGCTCCAATAGTAATAAGATCATCTTGAGCTGAATCTTGCTGAACAAGGCTATTTTCCGTTATATTGGAGATTTCATTATTAATTTCCGTAAAAGCAACATCAACACCTTCAAACGCCGAGCCAACATCATTATAGGTAATACCATCAATTTCATAGTCTGGTCTTTTACCACCCAAAACATCCGCACCACCTCCAAAATACTCTGATATATTGCTTGCAATCCGCCAAAACTGACCACCATTTATTGCATCCGTTGATTGCTCAGTAACATCTCCATCATCAACACCAGTAATTTTCCGGTATTCATCTTCACTGTTCGTAATATCAATTAAAGTACCACCTGTTTTCGCTCCAATAGTAATAAGATCATCTTGAGCTGAATCTTGCTGAACAAGGCTATTTTCCGTTATATTAGAGATTTTATTATTAATTTCCGTAAAAGTCGTATCAACACCTTTAAATGCTGAACCAACATCATTATACTCAGAGCCACTAATTGTGTAAGTCGGCGCTTTACCAACCAAAACATCCGCACCATCTCCAAAATACTTTGATGTATTATAATCCAATTCTTCAATATCTTGTTCAGTATCCCAAAGCTGTCCACCATTCACTGCCTCAGAGGATCCTTTGGTAATCGCTCCTCCCAAAACACCAACAATCCTCCGCCTTTTACCTGCATTGTTATTAACATGTATTTCAATGCCACCTGTTTCCGCTCCAATTGTAATAAGATTATCCTGAGCCTCATCTTGCTGAACAAGGCTACTTGCTGCAATATTGGATATTTTATTATTAATTTCCGTAAAACTATTATCAACACCTTCAAACGCCGAGCCAACATCATTATACTTAGAGCCATTAACGGTATACGTTGGTGCTTTATCATTCAAAATATCCGCACCACCTCCAAAATATTTTGATGTATTGCTTGCAACCTGCCAAAGCTGACCACCATTTATTGCATCCACTGATTGCTCAGTAACATCTCCATCATCAACACCAGTAATCTTCCGTAGATCACCTGTACTGTTTTTAATATCAATTACAGTACCATTTGTTTTCGCTCCAATAGTAATAAGATCATCTTGAGCTGAATCTTGCTGAACAAGGCTATTTTCCGTTATATTGGAGATTTCATTATTAATTTCCGTAAAAGCAACATCAACACCTTCAAACGCCGAGCCAACATCATTATAGGTAATACCATCAATTTCATAGTCTGGTCTTTTACCACCCAAAACATCCGCACCACCTCCAAAATACTCTGATATATTGCTTGCAATCCGCCAAAACTGACCACCATTTATTGCATCCGTTGATTGCTCAGTAACATCTCCATCATCAACACCAGTAATTTTCCGGTATTCATCTTCACTGTTCGTAATATCAATTAAAGTACCACCTGTTTTCGCTCCAATAGTAATAAGATCATCTTGAGCTGAATCTTGCTGAACAAGGCTATTTTCCGTTATATTAGAGATTTTATTATTAATTTCCGTAAAAGTCGTATCAACACCTTTAAATGCTGAACCAACATCATTATACTCAGAGCCACTAATTGTGTAAGTCGGCGCTTTACCAACCAAAACATCCGCACCATCTCCAAAATACTTTGATGTATTATAATCCAATTCTTCAATATCTTGTTCAGTATCCCAAAGCTGTCCACCATTCACTGCCTCAGAGGATCCTTTGGTAATCGCTCCTCCCAAAACACCAACAATCCTCCGCCTTTTACCTGCATTGTTATTAACATGTATTTCAATGCCACCTGTTTCCGCTCCAATTGTAATAAGATTATCCTGAGCCGCATCTTGCTGAACAAGGCTATTTTCCGTGATATCGGAGATTTTATTATTAATTTCCGTAAAACTATTATCAACACCTTCAAACGCCGAGCCAACATCATTATACTTAGAGCCATTAACGGTATACGTTGGTGCTTTATCATTCAAAATATCCGCACCACCTCCAAAATATGCTGATGTATTTTGCGCAACTTTTGTTACATTAGCCTGAATCTGAGTTATATTCGTCTCTATATTATCAATCTCAGTCTCTAATTCTGAAATTTTTCCATTAGTCTCCCAAAGCTGAGATCCATTTACTGCCTCAGTTGAATGTTCAGAAACTTCTCCACCCCCAAGACCAGAAATCTTCCGCGATTGCTTTTCATTGTTTATAATATCGATTGTATCTCCATTAACACTACGACCAATGGTAATCAGACCTGTCTGCCCATCTTGTTGAATAAGGCTATCACCCCCTGTAAGAATCATCTCTCTTAATGCTTGTAACTGTGCAACATTCACTGCATCTGACAAATCAGTATCAGCCGCTACTCCCACAATCTGTCTAGTTACGCCATTCTGAGGATTACCAACACTGACTACGCCTTTAGTACTTTTCCATACAAAATCATTTATCGCCGAGCTACCGTTAACTCTAGGATCATAACCAGCAATACCATAAGAAGTAACTGCAACAGAATTTCCTCCTCCAGTCCAATTAACTTTTTTTGTTGAGGAGCCATAAGGATTCCGACCAGAAAATGTTTCGTTATTAATAAACCTCTCATATTGCTCTTCTGCAGTTATGGCCGTCCCAGGTTTTTGAGCACCACCGCGACCGGCAACATTATCAACACCACAATAATCATTATCACCGTTTAAAACAATACTACCATGACTCCCCTTTATATAAGCAATATAAGCAGAAGCAGGGTCATTTGAACTGTAAATAGTCGCTCCTGTTATTGCAACATTAGCTGAAAAAACAGGAGAAGTACTGGACAAAAGAGCAGATACCGCTGCTCCTAATGAAACCGTTTTAATGATATTTTGTGTTGATTTTTTTTTCATAATAAACCCCTCAATAAAAAACACATTCAATGCTAAAAACAAAGCCCAGCCTCACAAAAAAGAGCAAAAGCAACCCCTCCGCAAAACCACTTTTGCGTACTAAAAAATTCATAAAAATCTGAAAGCTACCCCGCCAATGCCGAAATCTATTGTGGTATCATTTTAAAACTCTGAATTTCACAAAAGGCCTAAAACCTTTCCATCCTAAAGTCTTAAAATAAATCAATAAAAATTTGAAATTACTCTGTCCTCTCTATCAGAGAGCAATGCGATCCTTCCTTCGATAAAAATCATTTTCAATAAAGAACAATTTGTCCTTTAGATGGAGCACATAAACCAAATGGCAAGTGTATAAATGAATAATTTTTTCTTCACCCTAAAAAATTCATTTTATATCAACCATAAAAAATACTTTCATAATGCATCACACCTGCAAATTTGCAATGATACGTTTTTGTATTTCAGAAAGATTTTCCTTACTAGAAACCGCTACAAAAGAGAGAACAATCTCTCCTAATCCTAAATCAAAAAGGCGACGACCAAGAACAGACTTATAGTAATACTGCCTTTTCTTTTTGGCTGTTTTTATAATTTGAATTTCTTTGTCGTTCAGACCAATCATTCTCTAGAAATCTATCACTCCCGAAATACCATCAGTACCTTCGTCTCTGCTTCCTCATTAGGCAGGAGAATTTTTGTAGGATATTGTTCAAGAAGAACATCAAGAATACCAGAACGTGCTGTATCTGATAAACTTTGCGTAGCCATAAGGACAAGATAATTCTTTTTACGCAATTCTTTCAACCATTCACGAATTTTTTTCACGAAAAACAGGATGGCCAAGCATAATCCATGCTTCATCTAGCGAGAGAATAGATGGTTGTCCTTTTAAACTTTTTTCAAAACGCCTAAAAAGATAAAGCAAAACTGGTAAAGCATTTTTATCTCCTAACTTCATCAATTCATCAATTTCGTAAACAACGAAATTGTGCTCTTCTTCAAGTGGTTTCTTACCATCCAATAAATGCCCCATAGCACCAGAAAGTGTGTAATGCAAAAGAGCTTGATGAATTTCCTTATCCTGAACTGTCGTGACAAAATTGCCTAATGAACGCATATGCTTAGGCGTCTGCTTCATTTGTTGCATTGCACGATGAATTTCCATTTTTTGTTTTGGTGTTGGAGCAAGTCCTGTCTGAAGTTCATAACAAATTGAAACCCATTCTTGAGCCCAGAGATTATCGGCATCCGTATCAACATCTGCTAAAGGCATAAGAGCATTCAAACTGCTATCACTTTCTCCAATATCATAGTGACGGCCACTTACAGCATGACACAAAGTAATAAGGAACACCCTTTATCAAAAGCTGTTATATGCGCAGGAAGGTGCTTACCATTCTCATCTACTGCTTTTGACCAATAACGACATGATTGCGCAAGTAAAAAAGCAAGAAGAGTTGATTTTCCTGCACCAGTTGGTCAAAAAACAAGAGTGTGGCCAACATCATCAACATGCAAATTAAGACGAAAAGGAGTTGCCCCTGTTGTAACTACTTGAGATAAAGCAGGAGAATTATCAGGATAAAGAGGGCAAGGATTATTTTGCAATCCTGGCCATACACTCGAAAGAGGTAACATATCAGCAAGATTTTGCGTATTAATTAATGGCCGTCGAATATTCGGATAAGTTTGTCCAGCAATGGATCCTAACCACGCCTCCATTGTATTAAGTGTTTCAATGCGCGCAGAAAAACCTTTATGTTCAACTTCCCGTTTTACCAGTCTGGCATTTTCGATCAAAACTTCACGATCTTCATGCATTAAAACAATAGTCGGAGAATAATAACCATAAGCAACAAGACCTGATCGTGCTTCATTCATGGCAACTTCCGCTTGTTGTGTCATCAACAAAGCGTCCATATTAATAGTTCCCTTATTGGTTTTAAAAACTTGAGAAAAAAATCCTCTGACTTTTTGCTGCCATTTCAATCGGTATTTATTTAAGGCTGTAATAGCTTCATGCTGATCCATAAAGATAAAGCGGCTTGACCATCTATAATGCAAAGGTAAACCATCAAGAATGTCTAAGATACCCGGATAACTGGCTGCTGGAAAACCATCGATCGAAATACAGGCAATAAATTTATCTCCAAGCCGTAGTGTATCTCCTGGCCATAAATCAGTATAACCAAGCCATGAATCCAAATACATGGGGCAATTGGGTATTCGAAGAGTAACGGCTTCCCCATTAATGGCATAATGTAAATAATTAACAAGCTGATCACTTTGATAAGTTTCTGCACCATTGTTCAGAGTGACAGTTTTCATGCGATGCATTTTAAGAAGATCACCAAGACCAATAAAGAGATCCTCTATTTTCTTTTTAAATTCTTCTAGCAAACGCTCAGCAGGAGTTGTCGTTTCAACCGTATCATCGTCATAGACGATTTCCCCTAACTTAGATGATTTGCGTGTCGGAGGAAGATACTGGATCAACAAAGCATATTCTGTTTCATAATGCATCTCACTGCGCTTGAAGTAAGAGCGTCGTTCTGCATCAATCAACGCCGTAATAGAATCTGGAAAATGTGATAATGTTGCATCCGGATAACCGGGAGACTCTACACGGATAGCATCCACCCATATGGCCTATCCTGAATGAAAACGAGAAAGATATGTATTCACTAGTCCCGCTATATAATTTCTTTCTGTATCTGTCGCTGACATGGGATCATTCCCACGAAGAAAAAAACCAGCTAACAAAGAACCATCTTTGCCTAAAACAATGCCATCATCAATCAATGCAGCAAAATTCAGAAGATCAGGAAGACCTGCTAAGGATGAACGAAAATGTTTTAATTTAAGCATTAATAAGGTCTTACTGACTGTGCAACACGAAAGGGCGTTGAAAAAGGCGCATAATAGCGACGATATTTCAATTGACGAATATAAATTCGAGACAAAATAGGATCAAATTTTGCCATTCTTCGCAGCACATAAAGACAAATAAACCAAATACAAAGACCAACACTAACCGCAACAATATTCATGGCCGAAACAATAAGAATACCAGTCAAAAGCATCGAAAGAAGCATTAATTCCCGCTCTCCCCCCATAATTTGTTGAGGACGATGAAGAGAACGAAATAATTGCGTTTGTCTTTTACCCCCCATTATAATCCTCCAACCAACACATTTGCAGGCACAACAGCACCAGAAAAGAGAGCGCCGGTAAGAAGAGTGTTCGCAAAAACAATAACACTAATAACAAGAACAAGATAAATAATTCGCTTCACAAATTCGCCAACTTCACCCCCAAAAATCAAAGCAATTCCACCCGCCACAAGTCCCATTAAGGAAACAGCAAAAGCAACAGGTCCTGAAACTGATTTCCTTAGTTTTTCAAGAGGTGTTTCCCAGGGTAAAGCTACACCTCCTCCAGCTGTCGCATCAGAGGCATAAACCATATCTCTCAAAAGAAAAAATAAGAGAACAAAAACTCCTACAGCGTATAAAATTATCATTTGATTATAAGAATTATTCTTTTTATAAATTGAGGATAAGTGCATCATTTTTTCCTTTAATAAATGAGATTAGTTACATATTTATTGGCTGTGTGATCGTATCCACACACTTCAATAATTTCTTTAACCTTTCGGCCAGAAGAAATTTTCTCAATACTTAAAAACGACATCAATTGTTTCAGCAATCAGTTGTTGCATAGGAGCAATCGTTGCTTCTGCTATTAATTGTTGAATTCTTGTTAAACCAGTTGAAGCATCATTAGCATGAACCGTTGCTATGCCCCCTGGATGACCTGTATTCCAGCTTTTTAAAAGAGCTAAAGCCGCACCATCTCTTACTTCACCAACAATAATGCGATCAAGAGCCATACGCATCGTTACTTTAAGTAATCGCGTCATATCTATATATTCAACAGCACGAAATGTTACTGTATTGGGCGCAGCACATTGAAGCTCAGCAGTATCCTCAATAATCACAAAACGCTCTTCCGGAAAGGTATCGGTTATTTCTTTGAGGATTGCGTTCGTTAAAGTTGTCTTCCCCGTTCCTGTTCCACCAACAACAAGAATATTTTTGTGATTTTTCACTGCACACTTTAAAAGCAATCTCTGCTGTGGAGTAAGAATATTCTTTTCAACATAGTCATCTAACGTAAAAATCTGTGTTGCTTTTTTCCGAATTGTAAATGCTGGTGCTGCAATAATGGGTAGGATTACCGCCTCAAAACGGCTTCCATCTATCGGAAGTTCGCATTTAAGAATAGGACATTCTTTAGTGATTTGAGTACCAAGAGAAGTGGCTACTGTTCCCATTACAGCTTCAGCCCAATGGGCTTCCATCATCCCTACTGTTTTTTTTGCTTCACCTAAATGTTCAACCCATAAAGTTCCATCAGGGTTCAGCATAATCTCTATAACTGTTGGATCTCGCAGATAACTGCATACCTGCTGCCCAAATTCAAAATACATTTTCTTAATAAGCCGTCTCCTTTGTCCAGAATCCGTCTTATTTTTCAATGCAGTTATGGATAAATTACCCCCAATGTAACGCTTAAATCCCCGTATACAGCAAAATTTGAGTGTTAATCTACAAGATGAATCTGATCAATAAAAAATACCTATCTAATAGAGTTTATCCCCACTTTGGTTTTCTAAAGAGAAAAATCTTTATCATTTGTAAGATCAACACCGATAGCTTCTTTGTAGAAATCTGCCGTTGATGTATAATGAACATCCATCCTAACCTAAAAAACAAACTTTTATGACACAAATGATAATATTTAAATACTTTTTAAATATTTACTATATATTTTGTACGTAAATAATAAATATTTATTATTTATTTTCTTTCCATTGGATGGCTATACTATGCAAAAATCACAAAGAAAATGTTGTAATTTATCAGAAATGGTGACCTCCTATCACAACACCTTTGTCTAACCAATCTGAACCATATTCTTTATCGGCATTCTTGGTAGAAAACCCCATATCACGAATAAATTGTGCTCCACGCCATTTTCTAAGACATAAAAGAGCATGCGCAGGATATTCAGCCATCGCCAACCACTCCCATTTTGTTTGGTCGTCATTAGTTTTTTCTGCTGCCTCTGCTTCAACCATATAAATACCATTTTCAGATGATCCCCCTGCTCGCAATTCCTCACGCTCAGCATCGGTCATATAGCTCTTAGGCATTTTCTTTTTCATCAAAATCTCCTCAGCATTTTAATAGCCGAATTTAAACAATACGAAATTTCATTTTCTACTTATTTAAAGCTCCATTTCTTGACTATTTTTTGCTCTATATAGAATTGTACTTGGCTTTTGAGATAACCTTTGTTCTTTATCTTGCGAAAGACGAGATCTAACACGTGAAATCATCGTTTTATCGTTGGAATTGATATTTCGTCTATTAAGAGCTGCTGCTCTTTGACGGAGTTGATTAGCAGCATAACGTTCATCATTAACATAGCGATCATCAAGTGAAGTGGTGGGATCATCAACAGCATATTGATCTTGAATATTAGCAAGCATTTGAAATCGTTCAACAGCAATTCTTGCTTCTATTTCAGCTACTCTCATTTTAGATAAAAAATCTTTTTTAGCTTTTTTATTTCCATGCACTCTTTTGTAATCATCCCAACCAGAAAAATCTCGTTCTTCTTCCTGAAACTCAGGATAAATCACTCCTCCACCAATATCTAATGCTGCACTATAAGCTGCTGTAATGCCAACATTCATAGATTTTTTGCCATGAGCTTGTGAAGCATGATCATTATCTGCAACAAATAAAATCATACGATCTGGATATTGATCACGCATCACTTTAGCTACATTTCTTAAATTTCCAGCGTCAAAAGCAGCTACAACAGGCATCTGAACCATCTCTGCGACGGCAGAAGCTGTAGCATATCCTTCTGCAATAAAAATAGGTTTTTCTAAATCATCATTAAGAGCAGACATTCCCACACTCTCAGCGCCTACAATCGTAAAACTTTCATGCTTTTTGCCATCTTTCATAAAGGATTTAAAAGTGGGATTAACTATTTGCAGTGTCCTTAAATTGTTTTCTTTATCTCTCAATGGAATAATTAAATCACCCACTAAAAATGTTCTAATATTAGAATTACTTTGCTTTATTTTCTTAGCCTCTTCAGGGGATTTAGCAACTCTTACACCTTGCTCCTTAAGATCATCTGGAAAATCCTCGGGAATTTCTCTTAAATCATCTGTTTTTATAATGCCCTTAAGTTTGCAATAAGCATTATCTGGAGTTGCTCTTTTACTCGTTTCCCATATACATGAAGCAAATATTGCAGCATTTTCTTGTTTTTCAGCAATTTCTTTTTCTAAAATTTTTCGCCGTTCTTGAATTTCAATGGCCAACTTCTTTTTTTGTTCTACAGAAAGAGAGGAAACAATCTTCTCAGGTTTCCAATAAATTTTTTCGCCAGTGCGAAAATTTTGAATATATCCTCCTCCTGAAGGAGAGGAATAACCAACATAAGCTCCACTTTTTTGACTTTTCTTGTCATTTTTAACAGGAACTCTATGTAATTTTCCATCCATAAGTGGATCATCAACAAGTAAACCTGCCGAATAGAGAGCTTCTTTAAATTGTTGCTCAATTGGTAAAATTGAGTTTGAGTGTGCATGCTCAAAAGAAAAACGAGAAAGACCTCTTTCAGTTAAATTTGTACCAGCAGGAACATACCAAGATTTAGCTTCTTTATCCTATTGAGCACCAGCATTTTTAGCCTCTTCCTTTTGCGAATAAGGAACATTTAAGTAAATTTTTTTCTGATTATCTAATTCATGTTTTTTCCTCACCGACGGAAATGACTTTTTTTCAACATCGATAACTTTGACTGTTTCGAATTCTATAATAAAAGTTTTAATTTTTTCAGCAGCATAAGAAGCTCTAAAAATTTCTTTTGGATCTTTTTGTATAATCTCAATCCATGAAGAAACATAGGAAGAGTGAGGCGCCGGATCATAACCTACACTAAACTGTTCCCCTATCAACTAAACTGTTCCCCTATCATAAGAGAAGCAATAGATGCTCGAAGTTTTTCCTTAGCATATCCAGAAGAACCAAAAGGATATATTATATCACGATTAAGTCTTGAGGAGTGACCCGTCCAGTGTCCCATTTCATGTAAAGCAGCAGCATAAAAATTATCCATTGAAATAAACTGATGTTGCTCTGGTAAATAAATAGTATCAATGTCACCACCACGATAAAAGGAACGGTTTCTATTTCCTATATCAATTTTTGCCCCTGACGCTGTTGAAAGTGCTTCTACTCGTGCATGTCTTGTTTTTTCTGAAGGGAGAGGATGTAATTCTAAGGGTGGAAGTCCATCAATTTGTTCAGCGTTAAAAACTTTTCCGAAAAAAATACAGAATTGATCGCTTGTCTCGCTCTGTTTCCAATAAAGAATGTTTGTAGCCTGCATCCCTTTTTAATTTTACAATCCATTTCATTTGCTTGCTTATATGTAAGCCAACGAGGATCGGTATATTCTTGACTTAAAAGCCAAAGACTATTGATACCCTTATAGATATCACCGGTTTTTGCATTATAAGGCATTTTCATACATCCTGGAGAGAATGTTTGTTGCCATGGTGCTCTTCCTTGTTGAAGTTGCATAATTAAGCGATCTGCTACTGTTTTTTCATATTCAGAAGTCATGATTGGTCTTCTGCATCTAAAAACATATCAATATTCGATGTATCTGTAACATTGGATTCCCAAGCCTCTTCTTCTGAGAGAGCAGTTTCTTCAAAAACACCATAGCTTTCTGCTTCTTCTCGGCTTAATACAATTTTGACTCCAGGCACATAAATATCATTCATATTCCTAGAATAGACAGGACTTACTTTCAGAGTTGTTTTTTTCATCATAAAAATCTTTCTATTTAAAAGGTTAAAATAGGCTCTGCTGAACCTATAATGTTGACTATTGGAACCGCACCAAAATAACGGCTATCAAAACTAACTGGATCAAAACTTGAAAGAACCAAGCATATCCCTCTTGAACTCGGTATTTTCCCTTTGGTAAAGATGATAATCCCTCCTTTTTTTGGCTATTTTTTAATAAGCTTCCATTAACGCTCACGCCTTTTTCCGTTACATGAACCACATCACCAGCAATAGCTACTAATGGTTTTAAAAATGAAATAGAACCACTAGGACAAACACCGGAGCGAAGATAACCTTTTGTTAACGAACATCTTGACAAGAGGCACATCTGGAGAACAAATTTCCATTAGAGATCCCCTTTTCAAATCCTTTTGAAAATAATTAATTTTCCAAAGTCCTCTAGGAGCAGAATGTGAATAATTCACTCTAAACCCTTGCGAAAAAGCAAAAAGGATACAGCATGCACTTGCAAGAAAACATACAATAAAAACAATAATTAACTGCTTGATCAAAAAACAAATCCTTTTTCGTCTTTTTTCGATTCATTTCTCGGATGTAAATAATCTGTAACAGGAGGAGGAATCTTTGAAGCACTTGAAAAAAATGGATCCAAAAAATAAAGAATCTGGGTACCTCTAATCACGCTGTTCCCAGCGACAAAATAAGCATTTCACCTGGCTCAATAATATTCCCTGAATGGTCTTTTTTAGCGCCCTGCAGGCGCATAATCTCATCAGTTGTCATCAATGGTCGCTTTATTTCTTCATAAGAGGTTGAAACTTGCTCAAGCATCATACCAAAACGTTTTCCAGAAGTAGAAGTTTTCCCTAACAATGGTTGTTTCCCCCGCCATTTTGCTCATCCATTCTGCTGTTTCAACCTTATTATGGGCATACGCAATACGAATATGACAATTAGAAATGATACTTTCATTCGTTGTGTAAATTTTGTAAAGTTGCTGTACGTCTTGGGTAATAATGTAAGCTTTCAGCCCATATCCAGCAATATAAGCAAGCGCTTTTTCAAAAATTTCTAATTTACCCAAAATTGGGAACTCATCAAGCATCAAAAGTAGCCGATGTTTATGAATTGTCTTTGATCTTCCATCATCAAATTCCATTCGATCTGAAAGAGAGAGAACCATTTGTGTTAAAAGCAACCGTGCCAATGGCTTCATCCGATCTAAATTACGCGGTGTAGTAATAAAATATAGGGACACAGAATCTTCTGAATCCATCAAATCACTGACGTAAAAGTCGCAATATTTTGTATTTTCCCCGACAATAGGATCTCTATTAAAGAGATAAAGCATTATTGGCCGTTGAAATAATTGATCCTAATTCACGTGCTGGTGTTCCGGCCATACGCCGGCCAACACCATTAATAACAAGTCTTGCTTCCTGATCAGCTTGTTTGAAAAGAGGATTTTCACTTTTTATCTCAAGATATTCCATTTCACGGAATAAAGAAGAAAGTGTTTTAGGATCCCCATCATAATCAAAATTATCACTATCTTGAAGCACAGTTGAAAATTCTCCTACCCCAGTTAACATATGAGCACAATCTTGCAAACAAGGTAAGCGGCCAATCTCTTTTGATTTGTAAAGAGCATGAAGAATAAGACCATTTAAGAGTTCAAAAGCCGCAGATCTAAAATGATCTCCAGCAATCCCTTTACCATCATCAATAACCATTAACGTTATATTTTGAGTATCCGCCACTTGGTGGCGGGTTCGAAAGCGAATTTCTCCTAAGGGATTCCATGAGCACCCAATATCGGGTTCTGCTTGATCAAATCTTAAAATCTTATTCCCAGCGTATTGTTTCCGCCATCCTGCTGTCATAGCGTAGTTCTCGCCTTTTGTATCAAGAACAAAAAGACTATGCGGCCAACTTAAAAGAGTAGGCACTACAAGACCAACACCTTTTCCAGAACGCGTGGGCGCTAAAACTATAATATGCTTAGGACCATCATGACGTAAATAATGTAAAACTCCTGTTTTGTGATCCTTAAACGCTCCACAATAAACACCCTGCCCTTTTTGCTTTTTTCGTGGAAGAAGACCCGTCTCTTGTACTTCATCAAAAGTCGCAAAATGCGCTGTCCCATGAAGATCATCTGTACTTTTATTACTTCTTGACCCAAAACCTGCCCAAATAGAAAAACTTGCCAAACCAATTAAAGTGCCAATACAGAATAAAACAAATGTCAAATTGCATTGATGTGGCGCGTAATCATAAAATTTAAAAATCCAAAAAAACCAAGAAAAGGGTAAATAAAAACCAAAGAAATGAGAACCAAGAAAAGAGCTATAATGAAAAATATATGCTAAATATTGCGTACAACACTGATTAAGAACAACAAAATATAAAGAAAATAAAAATATTAACCAAGAGCTGCTTTTTGATGCACATGTAGACTGGACCCCCAATTTTCCATCCCCATAAAATTCCAGTATTTACTATACAGTTCTATATACTAAAAATACAAACAAACCAAGTATAAAACTACACTCCTTGCTCCTCAAAGAGAAAAATCTTTATCTCTAGAAAAATCAATACCGATAGCTTTAGCTTGCATTTTTTCGTAGAGTTGCCGCATGATCTTCATATTGTCTCTTCGTACATCAATAATCGATTTTTCAACGTCTGTTAAACGAGATTTATCGAGATTTCCTAATCGTGTATAATGCGATGCCATTGCTTGTCGCGCTTCGTCGTAAGGCAAACCACCTTTACGATTTTTGGATAAACTATAGGCTTTATTTATCACCTTATATTGTACAGGATCACTAACAAGCCCCACGTGTTTCTTAACAACATCTATTTCAGTTAATGCTGTTTTAAGACTATTGGACATTGCTTTACTATTGGAATACCTAAGCAAGTCACTTTTCACTATGCTACGCTCTATATCAAGAAGTGATAATAAATTTCCCGTTTTCCCAATGTTATGAATATAATTACGCAAATCACTTCGTACACCATGTAATTTTTTGGTTATTAATGTATCATTGAGATCTTTCACATAACCTTCTTCGCGGGACAAAATTCGTTCTAACTTTTTCAATTCTTTAGAAATAATGTCCCCCTATCATAATATCCTTATCTAGCCAATCCGCACCATATTCTTTATCTGCGCTCTTGGTAGAAAATTCCATATCACGTATAAATTGCGCACCATTTTGAGATTTAAGAAATAAGAGTGTGTGTGCTGGTAAATCAGCTATTGATAACCATTCCCATGCTGTTTCATCGTCACCAGCATGATCTGCTGCATCTGATTCAGCAAGATAAATACCATTTTCAGATAATCCACCTGCTCGCAATTCCTCGCGTTCAGCATCCGTCATATAGCTCTTAGGCATTTTCTTTTTCATCAAAATCTCCTTACCACGATAGAGAGAAACATGTTAATATAATGATTAAATCTGAGCAACAAAAAATACCGATAGCTTCTTTGTAGAAATCTACCGGTGATGCATGACAAACATCCATTCTAACTTTAAAAACGAACTTTTATGCCATAAAGGATAACAATTTAATATTTAAATACTTTTTAAATATTTACTATATATTGTACGTAAATAATAAATATTTATTGTTTAATTAATGATAATGAGGACTTTTTGGAAGCCTAACCTTCCTTGCTCCATCTATATTTATATAGTAGCCTCTTCTTTCACAGAACTTAAATAAGCTATAGTTTCAATTACTAAAGGAGCTTTGCAGATTTTCCGTTTTGTATTAATAAGTCAATCGCTAATTTATCAAATGAAACAAAGGTTTCACCACCAAGCCTATTACCCTCATAAGATATGATCCCATCAGCAAAATCCCCACCAGCTTCAAGAATAGCAATCCCCGCTTCAACAAGCTGGTCGATTCATTACTATATTACTCGTTGCTAGCAAATCACGTAGCATCCCAGCGACATCTTCTTTTGATAATTTTGCACCTCGACGAAGTACCCAAACAAGTTCGCATAAACAAGGTAAGGAAATAGCTATTAAAGAAGCTTCTCTTAAAATCTTGCTTGCCACTTCACCCTGTTTTTTATCATCTTGTAAAACTGCACGAGCTAAAACATTTGTATCTACAGCAATCTTCATTTTTTTCTTGCCCAACTAGAAGCAGTAATTTCGTTCATCTCTTCAATAGTCAGTGTCTTTTTTACTTTTCCAGCAAACCGTCCGATAAAGCTATCAATCGTAATTGTGGGTTGTGCTGCCTTTATACGAAGTTCACCACCTGGTAATTTGTCAAAGTTAATCCGCTCACCTGGTTTAATACCAAGGTGCTGTAGTAGCTCTCGCTTTAGCGTAATTTGTCCTTTTGCCGTAACCGTTAGTGAAGTCATGGAAAAATCCTCTTACCATAAATATACTTATTAAGTATGCACAAAGAATGTAAAATTCAATTACTTTTTTAAAATAGGCAAACAATATTTTATAGATGCTCCTTCTCATTTATTACTTTCAATCATTGAAAATGCATCTGAAGCTACAAAACGTATTTTTAAAAGACTTTGTCGTCTTCACTTCCTTCTCACGCTAAAAAACGGAAATTCTTGTAAACCTCTATATAATAATTATTTTTTAAATATTTAATATGTATTTTATACATAAATAATAAATATTTATTCTTTATTTTAGAGGAAGAATTGCCATTGGATGGCCTTGCCATGCAGGTAAAATAATATCCTTTGTGACCATAACATTAAAATTATAACCAAGACGGATAGTGATTGTTGGCTGAATATTGAGGTTTTTTCTCGTCATTTCCATACCAACCTCACCCCATTGTCTTCCAAGTTCAGCAGCTAACATTTCCTTGACCGTTTCAGTATTACTATTAACATGACTTATCTTACTTGAATTTTGTGATAATTGCGAAGCACCAGAAATAACAGAAAGTTAAGAGAGCATTTCCAAAAACTTTTAGATAATGGTTATCTACTTTGTCCTGAAATCCCGCATAACCAGACTGATCAACTCCAGGCATATTTCCAAGAGACAAAGAAGAACCATCAGGATAAATAACTCGAGACCAGGCAATGAGTGCACGTTTTTGACCCGTTGCGACACAACTATCATAGGTGCCAACAAGTCTTGATCCAATAGGTATTAAAACATTTTGTCCAGTAGCGGAGTCATAAACGCTTTTTTTACTTGTGCTATAATTTGTTCAGGAAAATCACTATTCACACCACTAATCATAACACTAGGAATAATTGTTCCTGCTTTAATTTCCAGATTTGCTTTAATAGCTTCTTGGTGTGTATTTTTTAGATAAATATCAGCATCAGAAGACCGTGATAAAAAAGCAATTTTTTGCTCTTGCATATTAGGATCAACTATACCGTTTCCTTGATATGATAGTGAGTTTTTCTCTACTCCATATCTATTAAATAAACTTTCAGGAATTTTTGTTTGAGAATTATTATTTTGAGTTTTAGAAGCAAGTGTTGGTTTTGTGTTCAGTGTAAAGGAAATCGCAGAATCAGCGTCTAAAGCAGCTTCCATTTTAGTTAAACGCTGTTCTGTAAGATGTATTAAAAATCTTTTTTGTGCTTCTTCTGTTTCATTAGTAACTTTATCGGATATTTTCTGTTCTGAGGAATGGTCAACTAATTTTGATGTTTCTGTAGGCTCTAATAATGAACGCTCTGGTAATTTTGCCTGAACATAATCATTGCTTTGTGGACGAACAGGTAAAGGGGTTGCATCTACCAATAGGAGTTTTTTATCCTCCACAATGATAGCGTTTGTCTTTTGACACAATATAAAAGTATAAGTAATACCAATAAGTGCAAAGACAATAACTCCTATAGCACTTATCCATGGCATATTGTTAAGACGGCGAATTTGTCGTCCATCCGATTTTGAAGTAAAAAAATTGGGAGAGTTCTCAGAAGAAAAGTCTATCTTTTCTTTCATCATTGCCCTCCGTCATTTACACGTGTTAAAAAGGCTGATGATGATACAATATCTCCAGTTACTGAATGAACGTAATAACGTGTTACTTCTGTTAAACCATATCGAGCAACTAATATTATACCGTCATCCATTGGCATCACTTTATAAGATAAAGTTATAATAAGATAAAGTTATACCGGTGTTTTTGGATTTTTCTAATTGATCATTATAAATGACACCGTAACCATTTTGCTGTAAAATACTGATAAGCAGAGGGGTAAATGGATCCTGTGTGTTATTTAACTTTATAATAAATGTTGTTGATGCTGGCGGTAAGGGATCTTTGAGATAACCAACAAGATCATGAGCAATAAATTGAATATCTTTTTCCGTAATATTTTGATCAATATAATTCACTAACGGCGTTTGCTTGCTATGAATACCGATCGTAGAACAACCAGTTACAAATACAAAGGAGAGCAATAAGAAATACTTAGACATTTAAACCCCCTTTGTAATTGTTACTCTTTGTTGTTGATTTCCTACACCGGAAATAAGAGCAACTTTGGTAATAACCGTATCAACAACATATCGATTGCCAATAATGCGGTAGTTTATTAGTTTTTCACTTGGTTTTCTAAAAAGACGACCATCATCGCCAATGGCAATTAAAGCAGGTGCTTCACCTCTAATTCCATCACCAGGCAATTCAATATAGGTTTTGAAACCGTCTGTATAAACTCGTTTTGGATACCATTTAATTTTTGGATCACTTATAGTAATACGAAAGTTGAAATCAAGCGCAGCCATGTTTTGCCCTGTTGGCAATGTAGTACGATGTTTATCTGTTGCAGCCTTATAAGCAGCCCAATCTTGATCTGTATCATCTGGATAAGCAAAAGAGAGGACAGGAATTGATGAATTTTGAGTGCTGGCAAGCTTAATCATGTAAGTCCGCTTATCTGTTGTGATAAAAAGATTTGTCGTCAAACCAGCATCTGTGGGCTTTACAACAACATAAGTTGTTTCTGTTGCTCCTGTTCCACTTATGCTGGGACTAATTTTCCATCGAGCTGTATCCCCTGCGTGAAGGCTATTGATGGTTTCTCCAACTTACAACTGAATAGTACATATTTCTAAAGGCGTGCAAACAAGCGTAGGAAGTGTAGCTCCATATAAGTATTTAACACTCCCATCACTAGAACGAATAGGCTTTGTTGGATTATTTTTCCATTGATTAGCAAGTTTAAGTCCTAGAGGGATTTTTTGTGGTGAAATAATACTAATATTAGATGATAAATCACTTGCCATTGCTGTCGATGTTACGAATGCAATTATTGTGATTATAATACATTTTTTAAACATAAAATCCCCGCTACATAGTTTTATTGCTATTTATTTTACATTTTTTCTAGAGTCTCTGCGTCCAAGCAAATTGTTTAACAAATAATCCAATTGGATTAGCCATTATCTGTTGCTCAGTTTTAGGGGTTGCTAAAATAACTGTAGCTGTAGCTTGCCAGTTTTTTGTTTCATTAACAGCACCAGTTCTCGCTCTTGTCGTTTCAGTCCACTCGATTTGCCAAGTATCATCAGAAATAGCAATAACTGCATTCACCTGAACTTCAACTGTTTCATTAGCAGAGCGAGAATAAGGATCATTTTGTTGATGATATTCAACCAACATTCGATAAGCCGGTGATTGTGGCAAAGTCATTGAATATGTTTGTTGAATAAGATCTTGTTCCGCTCTCATATCTACATAGACAGTGCGTGCGCCAATTAACCAATTTCTCAACACTGCTCGTATGTGCGTTGCATTGGGTTTTGATGCAATATTTGCTTTTCAAAATGCGCTACTTCACCAACTGAATTGGTTTGTATAATATAAGGAACAACAGTTTGTTCTTTTGCTTTCCAAATGAAAGCTCCTACCGACATACCTGTCACAATAATCATTCCAAAGGTTGCAAGACGCCAATTATTGGCAGCTTGAATATAGTCGCCATATCGTTCCATCCACTCCCTACGTGCTAAAATATAAGGATTTAATGACTTTTCTTTTTCATGATTTTTTGTTTTCTTCACGTATGCCTCCTAACAACGTAATATAATTTTTATTATGAAACATTTTTATTTGAATGGGAAGATGACAAGATTTTTTACTCACTGAAAATTTAATAAAGCAACAGATTTACTTATAAAAAACATATTTAGATCTCTATTTCTCCGTTTAAGAATTTTTGATAACCATCTTTTGTAACTTTAATTTTTTCACCTATCTTCCAATATTGAGCTTGTATAAAAGCTCTTTTTGGGACTTCTTTTATAAAAATTACTTTCTTACCATTAATAGACTCAAAAAGGAGAACGTTTCTTTCTTCAATCCTCCTGCGTCCAACATATTTTTAAATATCTTCTTCTCCATCCCACATAACATGTAGAAGATTTTTAGCATATTGATTACACTTATTAAGCCATATTTCAATAGGATTATTAATATTGTTTTCACGAGACTTTTCTCCCTTTTCTTTAAGTGTATTAAGGTAGGGATCAGAAAATACAGCATTTATACCATGAATACCTGCCCAATTGAGCAATTTCTGTTTTAAATTTTTCGGTCCTGTTGAGCACAAGAGGTTGATCTTTGAATTTTTCAACGGCAATATTTAATGCTATATAAGCAGATCCTGTGGTAAATTTTTGCGCATGAATCTTCTCTCCAGCGTCAACGACAACACCACCATCAACACTTTTGTACACAATATTTCCGTTTTTAATAAAATGAGAAGTTAAGTTTTTATATAAAAAATTCCCCGTCTTTTGAGCAGTTTTTGCCGTCAGCAAATTATTTGATAAAGAAGCACAACGCTCATTCATTGAGCGAAGCACATCTACTGCATCTTTATCTCCAGAGTTTGCTTGCTGATGAAGCCAATCACGCCAAATTGGAAATCTAGTTTCCATCAGTCTTCTCTTAATTATTGCCTGTCTTTCTCTTAATTCTTTTTGACGAAGTTTTTTCTGTAGTTTTAATGCATTGCGTATCACAGTACGAAAATTTTTAGGAGTTAATCTCAGTGAAAAAGATTGCTGTTTGTACCAAACGGAAAGTTGATGATAGAAAAAAACTTTTTGCGCATATAACGCTTTATATCGCTTTTGCCTTTTTAAATCGCTGGCCTTTTTTGTTTTTCATACCTAGAATATAAAAGAGCTTTAGTTTGATTATTTTTCCCATTAGAAAAGGGTATATATTGTTTTTGCATATTTAGCGTCATACTCTGATAAGAGCCTAATTTTTCTCAAGAGTAGATAAAGAAAGAGCCCTATTACAGCTACTTGCCTTAACCCATAAATCAAGATTGGTTGCTCCTATAACTAATCCATTACCTCTTTTTTTATAACGAGACCATGTTTTGCAAAATTTTTATGAAGTTCTGGCCAGTCCGAATAATGAAATTCTTTAATAATGTTTCCGACATAAGTTGCGAGAGATTGCATCCCTGTTTTATCTTCAAAATTCTTTATTTTTGACCGTTTTATATTATCACCCTTTTTATCTTTGGAATATTGTTTTGCCTCATCATCAAAGCCGTGAGGAGTATTAATCAACCCATATTCCTGTTCTATTTGACGACACATTTTCATCAATGTACGTTTATCAAAAAAAGGCTCATGATTACGAAAGTTTTCAGGATTGATTTTATTAATAGCAATATGAACATGTAAATTATCTGTATCTTGATGGACTGCTGAAATTCGCTGATGCTTATTATAACCTAAAGCGAGACAAAACTTGTCTTCAATTTCATAAAGTATTTCTCTTTCTGGTCTTTCCCCTATAGGAAAAGATAGAACCAAATGATATGTTTTATCTGCTTTTGATCTTTTATTTTGGTTTTGAGTTTTTAAAATAAATTCAGTGGCCATAACAGGGTCATCTGTATAGCAATTTGTAACTCTTATCGCCGCTACTTTCCTACTATGTTGCACATCTTTATCAAGAATATAATCACATATAAGTTTCCAATCCCTTGGCAAAACACCTCCCCTGATATCCATAATATAACGAGCTAAACGCGCCATATTTGATGTAGCTTTTTCTCTTTCAATACGTTTAGCAATCATAAAGAAGATATTTTTTCAAAGATTTGTTTTTGAAGTTGACGAAAATCACCCATCATTTGGTTTATATCGCTTGGAACCCCACCTTTTCTGTTATTGGTAACTAACCATAATTTCAATAAACCAGCTACTCGACCCAAATCACCTTGTAATTTAGTAAGGTCTTTAACAGCTTCATAATCAATATCAGTTTTTATTGGCTCAATCTGCCCAGTAGTGCGTAAATAAGTAGAAATGGATAAACCTGTCTGCTTTGCATAAGCTTCTATAGTTTCCTTCTCACTGGAAGTGCACCAAACACTTAACCTAAATTTCCGTGGCCTTGCCATTTTCCCCCTCTTTTAAATTGCGGCAGCAATAATACCTCGTAGAGCAAGATACGTTGAGAATTTATGCGAATAAGTAATGTAATGTTTCAGCGTAGCGCTACATTACACATCTTCCATACTTTTAAAATTAAAATTTTAAAAATCTTTATAAAAACCAATATTAATATTTATTTTTTGGAAAAATTTGGTAAGCTTTGGGAAGTTTTTATAAGTTTTAGAAAAATTTGGAAAATAAATGAAACAAAAAAAGAGTGGGGGAAAATGCGTGTGGTTTTTTTAGCCAACAAAGATTTAATCCTAAGCCTTATTGAAAAAGGGTATTCATTAAAAGAAATTTTAAGAAAAAATCCAACTTTAGATATATCTTATGATGCTTTAGCGTCGTATGTTCGAAAATATTTTAAAACTAAACCTGCAGCAATAATAACCCAAACCTCTCTCCCTATTTCTGTTGATCCTATTAAAAAAAAATCAATGCCGCATGTATTTGAACACAACACAAACAAAAAACTAGAGGACATGATATGAGTAACATTCATATGACCTTACAAGGAAAAGGCGGTGTAGGGAAATCCTCTGTGGACAGTCTTCTGATGCAGTATCTCTTAGAAAGAAAAGTAGAAGTTAAAGGGATTGACACAGATCCAGTCAACCAAACTTTTGCAAGCTACAAAAACTTTAATGTAACGCATCTAAAACTTCTTGACCAAAGTGTAGTAATTCCACGTAATTTTGATACTCTTATGGAAGAACTACTTAATTCTAAATGCCAATATGTTATCGATAATGGAGCCACAACATTTTTACCTTTAGCCTATTATTTGAAAGAAAATGAAGCTTTTGATATGTTGGCTACTGCTAAAAAAATGTAATCATTCATACAATTATTACAGGTGGCCAAGCATTGGGAGATACCCTCACTGGGTTATTTTCTGTCTGTACGCAAATTCCCCCCACAGCAAATATTGTTGTTTGGAAAAATGAATTTTTTGGTCCTATTGTCGCAAATGGAAAAAGTTTTGAAGAAATGAAAATATTTCAAGAAACGAAAGATAGAATCTCTGCGGTCATTACAATTCCACAGCGAACATCTAGTACTTTTTGTGAAGATATCAAAACAATGCTCGATAAAAAATTAACTTTTAATGAAATCACTGATTCAAACGAATTCAGCATCATGACTAAAAGCCGTTTAGCGCGTGTTAAAAACATGCTATTTGAACAAATAGCTATTATTCCAGGAATTTAAAATGTCAATTGATATTGATGCCATTCGGCAAAAAGTAGCTAAAGAATTTAATCAATTGATCCCTCCAAATGATCCAATTCTTATGACTGTCCTTTTATCCGACACAGTTTTAAAAGCAGCTTTAAAAACACTTCATGAGCAACAAAGTATGATGATAAATCATATTCTAACAGCTCGTAATGCTATGATAGAAGAGGAAAAAAAACGGCAGGAAAGTTAATAACTGAAGCGGCTACATACATAAAAAAAGAAATAAATAAAAATCTTAAAAGTTTTACAAAAGAAATAAAGCTTTATACAATATTTATTGATGCTAGTTTATTTGCAAACATTTTATGTTTTTTTGCTATTTTAATTCACTATTACTTACCTTAAACTTTATCTTTTCTATGTTACTCTCTATAGTTGATAGTGCTAACGAAAACATCGTATCTGTTCTTTTTGGCTTCTTAAAGTGAATGACCTTTATCGTGTGAAAGATCTATACCAATAGCTTTGGCTTGCATTTTTTCGTGAAGTTTGCGCATCACTTTCATATTATCTCTTCGTACATCAATAATCGATTTTTCAATGTCTGTTAAACGAGATTTATCGAGATTTCCTAATCGTGTATAATGCGACGCCATAGCTTGGCGTGCCTCATCATAAGGTAAACCACCTTTACGATTTTTTGGTAAACTATAAGCCTCATTTATCGCCTTATATTGCATAGGATCACTAACAAGCTCCACATGCTTCTTAATAACACCAATTTCAGTTAATGCTGTTTTAAGACTACCAACCATAGCTTTGCTATTAGCATATCGAAGAAAATCATTCTCTACTAAACAACGCTCTTCTTCAAGAAGTAACGATAAATCCCCACTTTTACTGATATCATACATATAATTACGTAAATCACTTCGCACATCTTGTAATTTCTTGATCGCCAAGGTGGCACTACAAATCTGTATACTTACATCTTCTTGTGCTAGAATCCGTTTTATTTTCTCAGAAATGATGACCTCCTATCACAACACCTTTATCTAACCATTCTGGACCATATTCTTCATCAGCATTTTTTGTAGAAAATCCCATATCACGAATAAACTTGGCTCCATTTTGAGACTTAAGAAACAACAGCGTATGCGCTGGAAGATCTGCCATTGCTAACCACTCCCATGCTGCTTTACTATCATTAGCTTTATCTACTGCCCGTAATTCACAAAGACAAATAAAATCTTGAGAAGCATGAGCATCTATCAATTCCTCACGTTCAGCATCGGTCATATAACTTTTTGGTAATTTCTTTTTCATAGTGAAAGCCTCCTTATAGAGAAGATATAAAATAATTAATCTAAAAATTAAGAATGGACAACTGAATATTCATGACAGTTTGTCGGTAAAATCCTCAATATCCATTTGATATTTATTATCAATAAATATTGGTTTTCTTTTTATTTCATCTTGTTTCATTCCATTTATTTGTTTTTTTAATCTGAAATAAGTAGCATGTGATATTCCTGTGTTTTCCTTAACAATTCTAGATGATACTCCTTGCTTAATCAGTGCAAATGCTATCTCTCTCTTTGGATGAGGCTTTCGACCAAATTTTATACCTGCTGCCATTGCAGCAACTCTTCCATCATTGGTTCGCTCTAAAATACGTGCACGTTCGGCTTCTGCTACAGCAGCCAAAATCTGAATGATCATCTTTCCCATGGTACCTTCGGTACTCAAACCATTTTCCAAAAAACGTATAGCAATCCCTTTTTTATAACAGGCACCAACAATATGAATCATATCTGCAGTATTACGGCCAAGCCTATCCATTTTTGTACAAATGATTATATCATCTTTCTCGGCACGGTTGAGGAGCCGTTGTAAGCCTTCACGTTTATCTGTAGCTCCTGTCATCATATCAGTAAAAATACGATCGTCCCGTACCCCAACCTTTTTAAGTTCAGCTACCTGCAATTCTAATTTCTGATGATTAGTTGATACTCTAGCATATCCTAAAAGAGCCATTTTAGTCTCATAAATCGTTTCTGATACAGAATTAGTATCATAATATAAAATAATGATTTATGATACATCTTTTTCCTTCTTTCTGGAAAGTATCAAATATTATAATATTTGACTTAGTACCAAAATGGTACTATAATTAATAAAAATCAGGATACAATCTATGAAAATTGTTAAAATCTCTACACTTCAAACTTTTTGTGTTCAATATCCTGATGCTGAACAACCATTAAAAGCATGGATAGATGAAGCTAAAAATGCACAATGGCGTTCTCCTCATGACATTAAAAAGAAGTATAAAAATGCAAGCATATTAAAAAATAATCGTGTTGTTTTTAATATTAGAGGTAATGACTATCGTTTAATTGTTTCAATTTTTTATCCAGCAGGTTGGCTTTATATAAAATTTATAGGAACGCATAAACAGTATGATGCTATTGATGCTAATACTGTAGAACTAAAGGAACTTAAGAAATGAATATCAAACCTATCCGCACTGAAACGGATTACCAAGAAGCTTTAGAAATTGTGTCTGCTATGTTTGACAATCAACCTAAAGAGAATACTCCAGAATTTGATCAAATGGAGGTTCTTGTGCTGTTAATTGAAGCGTATGAAGCAGAACACTATCCTGTTTCTCCCCCTCATCCTATTGAGGCTATTAAATTTAGAATGGAACAAATGAACTTAAGTGCTAAAGATCTCGTTCCTGCAATTGGTCATTTAAATCGCGTTTATGAAATCTTGAGTGGAAAAAGAAAACTCACACTGCGCATGATTAAAAATTTGCACCAACAGTTTAATATTCCATTGGAAAGCCTAATAGCTTAACTTAATTATTTTCTTATAGAAACTGGCGTATAATATCTCGCTTTAGCAATATGGATGTTGAATTAATTGATTATCTAGATTATCACCAAAAAGGAGTGCTTAACAATGATGAAAAATCCTCCACACCTGGTGAATTATTGCGCGAAGATGTAATTGCAGAACTTGGTTTATCAGTTACTGAAACCGCTAAGAGACTTGGTGTATCTCGTGTTGCATTTTCTAGGGCTTTGACAGGTTCTCAATGAAAAAGCCGCTATTAGTCCTAATTTAGCTATTAGACTTGAAATGACTGGTGTAAGCACTGCACGTGCTTGGCTAGCTATGCAAACAAACTACGATTTAGCGCAGGCGCTAAAAAATACCCAGCCCGTAGTACGTCCTCTTTGTCATATTCCATTTCAACCTCCTCTACAATCATAAAGGACGAATTTTTATATCGGAAAGGATAAACTTAAAATCTATTTTTTCTTTTTATCATTTTTTCCAGAGTTATTATAGAAATGGATTAAAAACTGTAAAACATCACCGAGAGTTAAAAGATTTTGTCCGGGCGGTGTCAATTTTTCAGCAAGTGCACGAAATTCTTCATCAACCTCTGGCCGTACTGCAAGAGTGATACGGTTTGTTCTCATACTGCGACGCTTAGAACGTCCATCAACAGAACCAGATTTAGTTAAAACAAACTCCTTTACCTTTTCAAAAGATCCATGACGGGTTGTAAAACCACTTTGTTGAGCAATCTTATCAATATCTTGTTTATTGCGTTTGAGAGCTTTTGTTGTAGGTTCTAAAGTGGATAAATTATTCAAAATTGAAAATGTTGGCTTACGTTCTTTTATCATGACATTATTCCTTCGATTTTTAATGCTTGCACAATATCAACAGCAACTTGCTCAGCGTTTTCTATAGCAGACGCAACGTTTGATACATCCTCTTTATTGAGCTGATAAAGAGTACATCCAAAACTAAAGATAGAAGAAAAAGCAGCCTTATTCATCATTCCATGTTCTAAAACAGGAAGTTTTGCTTCAGTCAATTCTTTGCGAATTTCTTTTTCTTCTCGAGTTTGTATAACAGAGCTTTTTGAGAACATAATGCGATAAGGGATATTACTTCGTCTGGCCCTTCCCTCGCGAGCTATAAAAGAAACAACTTTTGCCGCTTCACGACTATCAAGTTTTGTTCCAGACATAGGAATAATAACCATATCGGAACGGCTAATAGCATATGACGCTGTTATATTTGCTGATCCTTCAAGATCAACAATAACAAAACTATGAGTATTAACTGCTTCATCTATAACATCCAGAATAGTGTTTTCATTAATCCCTCCTTGAACATCTATATTAAGTGAATCATGAGTGCTAGTATTTTGCCACCACTCATCAGCAATAGGTTGATTAGGATCAGTATCAATTATTTTAACTTTTGATCCATGTTGAGCCAAAACTTGTGCAAGAATAAGCGCCGATGTTGATTTTCCAACACCACCTTTTGTTGAGCAAAATACAATTGTTGGCATACACAAAAGCCTTACTTATGTTTTACAGATGCTATATGTATACACAGCATACATTTAACATATGCTTAACATACATACTGTTTAAGTTTTATGTATGCTGTACATATGCCTTACATATATATAACGTATGTTATACATATGGTATGTGTTTTATTTTTATACTGGAAAATTGCGACCATTAGAAAAGCAATATAGGCGTTTTTGCATTAAAGATCTCGCCTTTCATTCATGATTTCGGAGCCGCGTAAGAAGGAGATAATAAGCCGTTTAGTTCTGGGTCAAGGACGTCGTTAGACGCCATGAAATGGTTTCCTTGACTTTAAGAACTAAGGCTTGTTAGTCCCTTCATTAAACGCGGATCTGATCTCATGATTTTGGTGAGCGGTCCAGAGAGTTTGAGAGGCGGATAGCCTCTCATCTTACAAGCGAAGTGACGTATAGGGAAGGGAACGCGCCCCCATATAGCGCTGTAGTGACCAACCTATACGGAAAAAAGCTTGTTAATTTGTATAAAGATGAATGTATAAATTAATAAAAAGTTTTTTATGATTATTTTATTGGATCATAGATCTATACCAATAGCTTTGGCTTGCATCTTCTCGTAGAGTTTTTGCATTACTTTTATATTTTCTCTTCGCACTTTAAGAATTGATTTTTCAATGTCTGTTAAACGCGCTTTGTCCCAATTTCCTAACCTTGCGTAATGTGATGCCATTGCTTGGCGTGCTTCATCATAAGGTAAACTACCTTTACGATTTTTTGGTAAACTATAACCTCTATTGATCACGTCATATGTCTCAGAATTAGAAACGATTTTTATGTGATCTTTAACAACATCTATTTCAGCTATTGCCGTTTTAAGGCTACTTATCATCCCTTGACTATTAGCATAACGAAGCAAATCGTTTTCTACAAGACTACGTTCCGTATTAAGAAGTAATGATAAATCATCACTCTTTCCGACATTACGAACATAATCACATAAATTATCCCATAAACTATGTAAATTCTTGGTCATCAATGCTTTATTGAGATTTTTTATATAACCATTTTCGCGAACAAAAATACGTTCTAACTTCTCAAATTCTCTAGAAATGTTGACCTCCTATGACAACATCTTTATCTAACCAATCGGGACCATATTCTTCATCAGCATCTTTAGTAGAAAACCCCATATTACGAATAAATTGTGCTCCATGCCGTTTTTTAAGAAATAAAAGTGTGTGAGCTGGAGGTTCTGTCATCGCCAACCACTCCCATGCTGCTTGGCTATCATTAGCACGGTCAGCTGCTTCTGATTCAGCAAGATAGATACAATCTTGATTTAACCCACCTGCTCGCAACTCTTCACGTTCAGCATCAGTCATATAACTTTTGGGTAATTTCTTTTTCATAGGAAATTCCTTTCTGTAATATCCATTTTTGGTTCAGGTATTTTAAAAGTTTTCAGGACTTTGTTCAACCTGATTTGAACGCATAAAATTCTTCATTTTTTGGTGTTTTTTAAGAATTTTCCTTCATTAAAGCATAGAGCGAACGTTCCAGATATAATTCACTACGATTTTCTTTAGCAATCATGCCGCGGAGATATCCACCAGGAGAATTTATGATCTGTCTGCAATGTTTTTCTACGATAATAGCAATAGCGAGCGCTGCCTTTTTAAATCCCATAGTTTTTTTAGCTTCTTCGACGGCATGGGAAGAGATACCGGACATTTTAGCTAAGAACTCCATAGAACCAGTTAAATCGCGTTCAGATTGCAGTTCATGTTTAAGAAACATGATTGTATTTGGCAATGCTTTAGCTAGTATCTCTGGGTGAATTTGAGGCAATGTATTGCCTTTTGAAGGAAGTGAAGTTTCGTTTTTGCCTTTCTCTTTTTTTTCATAAGCCATTTTATCGTGACCGAAGGTCACGTCAGTTATTTGAGTGTGTTCAGATTTTTCTGAACACTCCTTTTTGTTGTTACTCTTACAAATATAGTTAAGGGTTGTAGATTCTATGTGTATCTTGCTAGCAAAATGCCTGTATCTTGTTTTTTGTGTTTTTTGGTGAAAAAAACTTTTCAAAATCCACTCAAAAAGACGAATTGCTTTCTGTAATTTATGAAAGAAAGCTTTAGCTGGTCAACCAATAATTTGAACTATTTTTTGCATTCGAGAAAAGAGCAATGATGCAAATGGTGTAGCTTCAATTGAGGCGTAAGAGGATTTAATTTGCCGCACTAATCCGCGAAAACAATGCAAAGCTTTTTCATGTTTTTTTTGAGTTTCTAGTGCTTGGTCTACTTTTTCCTTAAGTTCATGATATCGAGCAACAAGAATACGTAAATCAATACCACAAGCTGTTATGAAATCAGTCGTCTTATGATTACATAAAGAATACCGTTTAAAGTTACTAGAGTCCCGCATAACTATAAAACCAAAATCATAAAGACGTGAAAGCAAAAAACTCACACGCGATTCACTACGGCCAATTTCATAACTAAGCCGTTTATTGCTTTTGAAAACGACATGGCTCCACATAGAATAACATTAAGGCAAGCAAGATATTGAAGTACACCCAAAAGACTACACTTAATTTCACTCTTCGGCGCCCAGAAGAAGCCAATATAAACATCTTTTAGCCCCAAAAAACTGTTATCTTGTATTAATTATTAAAATGGAGATTAATTATGCCTAAATCAAAAGATTTAACAGACCAAGCTAGTAGTCAAGACCAAGCCAGCGGTCTAAACCAAGCCCTCTTTGCCAGCGGTCCAATTCAAACTAGTAGTCCCTTAAACAGTAGTACAACATTAGAAGATCTTATAACGCATTTAGAGATTTTGGAGACTACAATCCAAGCCAACGATCAAGACCAAGTCAGCGTTCTAAACCAAGAGCTCTTTGCCAGCGGTCCAATTCAAACTAGTAGCCCATTAAATAGTGGTACAACATTAGAAAGTCTTATAACCCGTTTAGAAGCTTTGGAGGCTACAAACCAAGCCAGCGGACAAGACCAAGCCAGCGGACAAGACCAAGCCAGCGGACAAGACCAAGCCAGCGGTCTAAACCAAGAACTCTTTGCAAGCGGTCCAATTCAAACCAGTAGTCCATTAAATAGTAGTACAACACTGGAAGAGCTCATAACGCATTTAGAAACTTCGAAGGCTAATGAAGCAACAGAAAAACCAAGTATCCTATTCAATAAGAAAGCATTAAAAGGTGTTATTTCAGATTTAGAAAATGACATTACTAATAGTAGTTTCGTCGATGCCAACTATGCACATATGGACTTAACAATGATGCCTAGGTTGGTCAAGCAAGAAAATGATAAATGTCCAGAGATCAATCTTCAATTCATTACAAGTCCTGAGAAACTTGTGAAATCAATACAAAAAGTAGTCAATCAGGGGATTCCATCTTCTAGATTTCTAATGTGTCTAGAAGGTAATGACCTTCATTTTGCGATAATTGATCAGCAAACCATTGCTAATAGAACATCCTTAATATTGTTTGAAACTACAAAATTCACGCATATGAATGCAGAAATACTGGGAGTAATAGTGAAATCAGCCATTGAAGCAGCCAAATTACCTTATTGTTATTTTTCTATGGCGGAAATGAATCTTCAAGCAGACTCCTCTGAAAGCGGAATTATAAGTTTGCTTTTTGCCAAAAAACTTCATCTCGAAGCTGATAAATTAAAAGTAATGCACCAAGATAATATTAGTGGTATTTTATGTAAACGAGGAGTTCCTTTACCTTATCATAAAGTAGATGAGTATCTTCCAGGAACTTTTTATAAACATGCACAAACAGGAAAACGTATCGCTAAATATGTAGACACAAATCGGGAGTATTTTATTAAAAAAATTAACAATAAGGATGAAATTCTGCATCACAGATTAGATAGACATTCAGTTTTATTAGAGGATAAAGTTGTATCTTGTTCATCACAGAAAAAAAGAATTCAGAAATATAAAGCTCTAGTAAGATAAATATAAATCTCTGATTAAGGTATTTGCTATGCCGTAAATATCATTCTATGTGATTTAGGTGGTGTGTTTAAATTTTTATTAATCAGAGGCTTTCTGATGGTCGATAAATCGATTAATAATATTAAGTACGGCACCTTAACTGGTGCTAATAAATTAAGTAAAGTAATAACAGTTTGTCGCTGTATAATTCTTCCGAAAGATGAGATTTTTTGAATATTCTATTAGAATATAAGTCTTCAGCTTTTTACAATCGGCTACTACTACTTTTCTATAATTCATAAAAAATATACTTGTAATTCGTAAAATGAGTATCCCCACTTTCGTATTCATTCTGCTTCAAAAGCACAACACTCTTTTAGTTATAATCATACTTAGTTATAATCATACTGCTAAAAAATTATTAAGTCCCCCAAATTTTAGTGTATAGAGTGTGGTTACAGTAATCATACGGAGAATGTTAGTGTATTAAACACCATCATCTAACCTAATAATTTTTTTTAAACAATAAAACATTTAGTATCCAATTATTTTTACAAAGCCATTTAATTATAATTATTTCGAAATAGAGGTAGCGAAGAATGCTAACGATATTTAAGTGCTTATCTATAAGCTCTCTTACCGGCTACTACTATCCATGCGAGTATTTCACTTTGGATAGAATACAAAAACAAACAATTAAGATAAATAACATCTGGATAGAAAAAGCTCTTTCCATTTGTTAAAGCTGTCTATCCAGATCTAGATTCCGAACTTAACAATGATCCAAGTATCAAGCTTCCTATAAAACCTAAACATATCAATTTCATAAATCCATAAATCCCAAGTAATACCAGCATTAGTAATAAAAAGTAAGGATAAATTTACGCTTTTGTTAATTATTCAAGCTACGCAACTAGAAATAATAAATCCTATAAATATTATTTTGAACATACTTCTTTCAACAATCCACATAAAACACTTAAAGCTTCCTATGACATTTGCATTGGCTTTTTCATTTTTCAGAACTACAGAGATTGAATTTTTGGCTTAAGATGTCCATAGTAGAATTCGTTATGATAGCTCCATTGGCGATGAGATTGTAACACTGTTTTTAAAAATTGCTAATCATGTTAACTAATTAACATGGAGAAATAAATTTCTTCAAAACTTATCATAAAATCTTTTTAGATTTAAAATATTAATTTTACCTTCTTTTTTCAGAAAGAGAGAAAATTAATCTATGACATAATGTAATCACAATAATGTTACACCATTCAAGATTATTAAAAATTTTTATAATGTGAAATGATTTAATGCGGAAATTATTGAGTGCGATAAAAAGTGCTGTTGGTTTATCTAATACCGAAGATGATGTTGATTTAAGTAGTGAATCGCTAACAAACGTTATTGCAGGTTTAGAACGTGACGTTTTTAATCTTTATTGGCCTGATGTTAGTTATATAGAAAGAGATTCTAAAATGATGCGTGCCTTGATAAGGCAGGCGAATAATAAATACCCAGAAATGAATCTTACATTGGTTAAAGAACCTATAGATTTCGTCGCATCAATCAAAAAAACAATTGAGAATGGAATTAGGTCTTCTAGATATATAATTAACGTAGGAGGAAAGGATAATAGCATTCATTTTGTAACAGTTGATCACCAAACTATCGATAATAAGATATCTTTGATATTGTTTGAACCTGCGAGATTCGATCTTCCATTACCAGCAATTCTGGGAGCAAAAATGCAATCAATCATGGAATCTCGATTACCTCACTGTTATTTTTCTATGGCGGAAATGGATATTCAGCGAAGTATGTCTGAATGTGGAATTTTTAGTTTATCTCTCGCTAAAAAACTTTATCTTCGATCTGACAAATTAGAAAAATTACATAGAGATAATATTAAAGGTGATCGGTGGGATAGGGAAGTGCATTTATCTCCTGGTTTGTTGGATACATATCTTCCAATCGACTTTTATAAACACGTGCAAGGTTTCAGACGTCTTGAGCAATATGTGAAAAGAAATCCTGGATCTGAAGAAGAAATCGTTAACAAAAAAAATGAAGTCATTTTTGAGAGATTTGGAAGACATGTAGTCGTAACAGGGGGTAAAGCTATGTCTGTATCAGCACACAAAAAAAGGATTGTTGAATATAAATCTTTGATGAGGTAGTGATGTCATTTTTAACGTTTGATCATTTACATAAAAATTAGTGTTAATTTTTGTGTATTTTTTCTGTATTTGAGAGTTTTAAATTGATATTATAAGTGCTACGTTATAAGAGTTGTGTAATATTTATAGTTTTAAGTGATATTTCTATACATTCGATAATTAATCTATTAAAGATTTTTCTATTACACATGCACATACTCAAATTCAGACGTTTTATTTAATACGCCTGTTTTGAATATGCGCTAATAATCCTAATGTTGAGCTATCGTGATCATTATTTTCACCTTCTCCACCAATCATTGGCAATAGTTCATTTGCTAGCTCTTTGCCAAATTCAACGCCCCATTGATCAAATGAATTAATATTCATTAAAATGCCTTCAACAAAAATACGGTGCTCATAAAGTGCAATTAAACGACCAAGAGTAAAAGGCGTCAATAAATCTTGAAGCAAGATAATACTAGGTCGATTTCCTTTACAACTTTTATGAAGAGCTAAATTAGCCACATCAGTATTATCAGGTCTATGAATAATATGTTGTCGCTCTTTAATATCGCGACCCTTCATCAAAGCTGCTGACTGTGCCAAACAATTAGCCACCAGCATATCATGCATATGACATAAATTTGGCTCATGCCCTTTTGCAAATAAAATAAATTCTACAGGAACGATATCTGTTCCTTGATGTAAGAACTGAAAAAAAGCATGTTGTCCATTTGTCCCTGAAGCCCCCCAAACAATCGGCCCACTTGGAAAATTCATTGGCTTACCATCTAAAAAAACTTGCTTGCCATTTGATTCCATATCAAGCTGTTGTAAATAAGCTGGCAAACGCTCCAAACGCTGCGCATAAGGAACAACAACACGTGATGTATAACCACAAATCACGCGATGCCAGAATCCTAAAAGGGCAAACCGAATAGGAATATTTTGATGTAAAGACGCACTTTTAAAATGTTGATCCATTTGCTGAGCGCCTTCGAGAAATTGACGAAAGTTCTGACCACCTATTGCCAACATAATAACAAGGCCAATTGCTGACCAAACTGAATAACGCCCTCCTATCCAATCCCAAAATCTAAAAATTTTTGATGGAGCTATACCAAATTCTATCACTTTATCGACTGCACTTGATACAGCAACGAAATGCGTTTTTATCGCTTCCTCACCTAAATGCGCACTAATCCATTGACGTGCAACACGAGCATTAAGCATTGTTTCAACTGTAGTAAAAGTTTTAGAGGCAATAACAAATAACGTTGTTTCTGGATTTAAATTAGCAAGAGTGTCAGAAATATGTGCGCTATCAACGTTAGAAACAAAATGACAACGTGGACCATTATGATATGGCTTCAAGGCACCCGTAACCATTGCAGGCCCAAGATCAGAGCCCCCAATACCGATATTCACAATATCAAGTATTTTCTCACCACTGCTTCCCTTATAGCTTCCATCGCGGACCATTTCAGAAAATGTTTCCATGCGGGAAAAAACAGCTTGAATATCTTGAACAATATTGCATCCATCTAACATAAAAATTTCATCGACAGAAAAACGCAATGCAACATGAAGGGCTGAACGTTGTTCTGTTTTATTAATAATTTCACCAGAAAACATTGCTTTACAACAGCCTAATACATTTGTTGCAACAGCAAGATTATCCAAAAGTCGCAAAGTATTAAATGTTACACCGCACTTTGAAAAATCAAAAAGAAAATCATCAAGTTTTAAAGAAAAATGAGTAAAACGTTGTGCATCTTCTGTAAAATGTTGACGGATATCACAAACCCTATCTTTTATAAGATGCTGTTTTAGCGCCTTCAAAGTCTCATTAAAAGCTTTTTCATTACGAATTATCAATTATATCTCCCTAACCATTGATAATAGAATTTTAAACATTAATGGTAACAAGATAGAAAACTATTCAACTTACTTTTTATTGCATACTTACAAAATAAAGCTACGCAAAAATAAAAAAGATAAAGTACTAAAATGATATCTTTCAAATAAAAAATTTAAAAATCTATTCACCTTTTATTCTTAAAAAAATCAGTCAATGTGGCTAAGATCGTCTTTTAAACGCAGAGCTTGTTCTGCTTTTGGTTGTACAAAACGTCCAAGTAAGAGATAAACAACTGGCGTCATAAAAAGAGTAAAAATCGTTGCTAGACCTAAACCACCAACAATAACCCATCCTAAAGCTATACGTGCTTCTGCGCCAGCACCTTTTGCTAAAACTAAAGGAATTCCTCCTAAGATAGCGCAAATCATTGTCATACATACTGGGCGAAGACGAATATTTGCCGCATCTTCTACAGCTTCACGCACACTTTTACCTTGCTCACGTAACTGATCTGCAAATTCAACAATTAAAATACCATTTTTTGCCATAACTCCCACCAATAAAATCAAACCAATTTGACTATAAATATTCAGACTAACACCGCTAAAAAGCATAGCAATTACAGCACAACCAAGTCCTAATGGTACAGTAGCTATTATAATAAAACCTGAAATAAAACTCTCAAACTGCGCAGCTAAAACCAACAGAATAATCACAAAGGCGATACCAAAAACACTCATGAAACTAGAAGATGTCTCACTAAGTGTTGCAGCTTCACCCAAAGGAATAATATAATTTCCTTCCACTAATAAAGGAGAAGCAATATTTTCTATAGCTTGATACGCATTTCCCAAAGAAACACCCGGAGCAAGATTTGTACTCAACACAACTGCACTCATACGTTTTTCTCGTTTTAACTGTGGTGCAATAGCTTTTTCGTGCAAATTTGCAATAACGGATAAAGGAACATATTTATTGTCTGTAGTTTTAAAAAAAACATTCTCCAGATCAGACGGATCAGTAATGGGGTTCTTACGCGATGTCAGTTTAACATCGTAAGAATGATCATCTACATAAATAGAACCGATCTTTCTTCCATCTAACATTGCTTGTAGCGTATTACTCAAATTAGTAATATCAATACCTAAATCAGAAGCTTTTTCTCGATCAATTTCAATAAAAAATTGTGGTTGTGTTGCATCTACCGTAAGCCGCGGACGAATAAAGCGCGTATCAGATTGCAAAAGCTTAATCAGCTCGCCAGCAATAGATTGTAATTTTGTATAATTATCTCCGAGAATTGCGAATTGTAATCCTTGACCAGTTCCTCGGACTCCTAATGAATTTCCTTGAGCTGCAAATACGAATACTGCCGGAAATGCTTTAACCTTCACATTAATATCTTCTACAATCTCTTGCTGGCTCCGAGAACGTTGATCCCAAGATGAAAGCAACAAAACAAGAAAAGCACTATTAGGTGAACCACCAACTCCAGCAACAGAGTAACTATTAACAATCTCACCAGCATCACGCAAAGGCTCTAAGCTCTCTTCAATCTGCTTCACCTGCTCATTCAAATATTGCACTGAAATCCCTTGTGGCCCATTAATAACTAAAAAAACAACGGCTCTATCTTCTGTTGGTGTTAATTCCTGTTGTAATTTCATGTAGCCTCCAAGACAAAGGCTTGCAAAAACAAACGAAACCAGTACAGCAGTCCAAGGACGTTCTAAACATTTATGTAAACTATAAGCGTAGTTCCTGCTAAAAAAAGTACCTAATTTATCCAAAAGAGCAAAATAATGCGCTTTTTCTTTACTGTCTTCAACATATCGTTTAAGAAAGCGTGAAGCAAGCATAGGACAAAGCGTCAAAGCAACAACTGAAGAAAGCAAAATGGAAATAGCTAAAACAAAACCGAATTCTCTAAAAAGTCCTCCAACCTGTCCAGGAAGAAAAGAAATAGGTACAAAAACAGCAACTAAAGTTAATGTCGTTGCTAAAACAGCAAAAAATACTTCTTGTGTTCCTACTACTGCTGCTGATCGAGATCCTAATCCCATATTACGCCTTCGAACAATATTCTCAAGAACAACAATTGCATCATCCACAACAAGTCCCGTTGCCAAAACAAGTCCTAAAAATGTCAAGATATTCAATGAAAACCCTGCAAGATAAATCGCTGCAATTGTCCCTATAAGAGCAACTGGAATAGACAAAATAGGAATAAGTGTTGCACGAATATCTCTAAGAAAAAGAAAAATAACTAAAATAACACTTAATATAGCGATGGCTAAAGCAACCTCGACTTCATAAAGAGCACTTTGAATAAAAATAGCATCATCACTAAGAATACTCATATGCACAGAGGGAGGCAAAACACCTTTAAGTTGTTCAAGAACCGTGCGAACACCTTTAGAAATATTGAGAGTATTGGATTGCGCTTTACGCACAATCCCTATCCCAATCCCTGTTTTCCCATTAACGCGAAGAATAACTGTTTCCACATCAGGGGATAAAGTAACACGTGCAACATCTCCAAGTTTCACATGAGGCTTTAAGATAACTTGTTCAAAAGCTTCAGGTGTTGTCAAGCGAGCAGTCGCACGTACAATTAAGGTTTGTCTAGAATTGCGCAATGATCCTACAGGAGCATCAGTTGTCATATCAGCAAGAACACGCGAAATATCACCCACAGTCAATCCATAGCTAGCAAGCTTCACTTGATCGACATCAATCTGAAAAATTTTCGTGCGAGCACTATCAACTTGCACATCACCAACACCATCAACAGCGGAAAGCGTATCAATAATTTGATCATTTACAATCGTTGTTAAATCATCAATATTCATTGTTGGTGAAGTCACAACTAAATACATCATCGAAGCAGCATTTGAATCTGCTTTAATAATTAAAGGTGAATCTGCATCTTTTGGTAGAGAATAAGTAATGCGAGAAATAGCATCACGAATATCAGATGCTGCAACATTTAAATCAACACCAACATTAAAATTAATTTGTACACGAGAACGACCAAAAGAAGAAGTTGAAGAAATTGTTTTAACTCCTGAAACACGAGCAACAGCATCTTCTATAACTTTCGTAATCTCACGATCAATTGTTTCTGCTGATGCACCAGAAAAAATTGTCATAATCGTCGTTACTGGAATATCAACATCGGGCAATTCGCGTACATCAACATTCATCCATGCAGAAAGTCCTGTAATTATGATCATAGCATTCACAACAAAAGTGAAAACTGGCCTCCGAATAAATAATGCGATCATACTACCTTGTTCTGGCTCTGTTACAAATTGTTTTGTTTGAAGCTCTTGACTCATTATACATCCCGCTTATTCATTACTCATAATTACTTAATTACTGTTGGAACCTGTTGAGTCTTCAACAATGACACTCTTACCTGGATAAAGCGTTTGCCCCCCTTGTATAACAACTTGATCATCATTCTCTAAAAACGCTTTTACAAACATTTGATCTGTTTTATGCTTAATAATCGATACTGGAATACGTTCTACCTTATCTTCTCTTACACACCATACAAATGACCCTTTACTATCCCATTGAACCGCCAGGGGATTAATAACAGGAAATACGCCGCTATCGAATTGAAATGTCACAGAAAAAGACATACCAGACATAAGTGTATTTTTTTTATTTTCGATCTCAACTTGAACGCGAAATGTACGGCTTGCAACGTCAACTATATTATCAATCGCATGAATATAACCAACGAAAGTCTCATTCGGCTGTGTTGTTAAAGATACAACTACTTCATCTCCTTTGCTAATGCGTGATACATATCGTTCAGGTACCCATATATCGATTAAAATGCGCTCTCTATTTTCAATACGAGCTATTTCAGTATTAAGAGCAATAGCATTCCCTACATCAATAGGTAAAATACCAACAATTCCATTAATTGGTGTACGAATTGTCCGCCGATCAAGTGCTAATTCAGCATCGCGCAAAGCCAAATTTGCATTATCTAGCTCTAAGCGTGCTGTCAGTTCTTGCACCTCTGTTGCTGTATTAGTAGCACGTAACTTCAGAATACGCGAAAGCGTTAAAGCACTATTATCACGTTGTACCTTAGCTCTTGCAGCGGCTATCTCTTCCTTTTTAGAATCAAGTTTTGCAATCAAATCACCAGCTTGCACTTTTTCTCCAGCTGATACAAAAAATTTATCAATAACACCTACCGACCAAGGAGTTAATCCTACTGCTGCAATAGCTTTTCCGTTGCCAATTAAATTGAGCGTTTCATTAAAATTTTTAACCTGAACAGAATCAACAATAACTTTCGCTGCCGACATATTTGTCGGTGATTTTAGTATTTTATGGGGCACATTTTTTACTTGATTTACTGCATGAGTAGAATTTTCTAAACTGTATTTTGATTTACAATAAGAAATAATCAAAACGAAAGCTAAAAGGACTAATGGAACAGTCTTTTTCCACAATTTGACACCTCTATCCTTGATTTATAATGAATACACACATCTGTATGAAATAATTTTGTGTAATATTTAAGTTTTATCAAAAACCAAATTACAGATAGTGTCTCTTAAACTTTCAGCACAAAAACGTATCTCATCTATACTTGACTATCTTTCGTAGATCAGACCGTCAAGTTAACTATCGTTCATATTGGAACTCTATTATGATACAATGATATAAATATTATGGAGAAACTTTCTAGCAATCAAAAAATTACAACAGTATTTAAACAACAATATATAATAAACTAATAGAATATAATGGACTAATAGATAAAAATCTCTATTTTTGCCAAGTTTCACTTGTAATTCGCTAATGAAACAATTAAGAATTCCATATCCTAACTAAAAGAACTGAGTGTGCACCCGTAGCTCAGCTGGATAGAGCACCAGACTACGAATCTGGGGGTCAGGAGTTCGAATCTCTTCGGGTGCGCCAATAGGTTTTGTGAATAATATGTTAATTTCGTTTATATTTTTTAAATATTAAAGATAGTGTAATTAAAGGTAAGGAAATAGAATCTTACATTTTCCTTTTTAGCTCATTATAAATTGAAAGTTCTTTCCGAGCTATTTTTTGTTTTGATAAATCCAATACTGACTGAACAAAAAATTATGGTACCTCAGATTATTACAATCGAGATAAATACAAACTTTACACAAATGCTTTGCCTCCATGAATATAAAAAAATAAAAAATGTAAATCTTATATTTGTAATAGATTATGCTCCATTTTTTTCGATTCATGAGCTCTGCTTCTAGTTAGCCGACATACTTTTTGAGCTTTCTTAATAATTTCTGTGACTTTCTGTGCTCTACTGAATGATATACCGACACTTTCAGCGAGCTTCTCATAATCTCTATCATCAAGGGTTTGATACTCCCAAAATGTAAGACGATCTTTGACTTTATCCACAAGACCTGTAATTTCTCCGCAAAGTGAGGGATTGGCATTTAAAGCTTTGATCTGATCTTCTTCAGACATAGAAAGGATATTTTGCACTGCTTGACTAGGTATTTTTATCGCTTGCTGACAACGTTCTTGTTTTTCTTGGTGCTCTTGAAGAATGTGCTCTCTACGAGAGACTACAATACTTATATAATTATCAAATTCCTGAGTGAGATTAAAGTAATCTTTCTTAGCTTGTTTGCGCCGTGGACTGTCAATGCCCAATATTTCCGTACCTGCCAATTTAGACATATATTTAAAAAGACTCATATTCTGTCTGATATACTGTTCACCGAAACCTGAATCTATATTAACAAGATTGATATCAGCATCCAATATTTTCGAGCTTTTATAGACAGATTTTGATAAAGTTTTGATTTTTTGTCGACTCTTTTGAACGAAAATATCACCTGCAATTCTTGCAACAATTTCTTTTTCCGTCAAAGGAGCTACTTTTTCTTCTGGAATAAGAATATTCTCAAAGTTTTCTGGCACAGAAGCTCTAAAAGTAAGTTTGTCACCAAGCCGTAATGCTGTTAATGTTTCTGGTGCAAAATAATCTTTTTTGCATATAACATACTTATTATTTATCATGAGCATGATGGAATCTGGGCTATAACCTTTACAAATACCCGTATAGGTAGAACCTTCATTTGGCACTACAACAACCCTATTTGTCACCTTTGCATACTCATCAAAAGATCCCGCATTCCTTATGACATTCATGAAGAATTCTCTTAAAACATCCACTTTTTCTGGATTGGAGATATCTTCAAATAGACGACACATAGGAGCGATATTGCCTACAGCTCTGCCACCACGTGGTAACGCAGCATTATTAGCAGATCGCATGCGTCGTTCTGTTACAACCGAGAAGTCAAGCCTATACCCTGCTGCTTCGGCTATTTGTTCCATAAATATCCGTTGTGCGCATCCATTTCCAACTGCAAAAGGTCTTAAATTACTAAACAAAGCAAATATCATCGATGCTTCATAAACAAACTCTTTATGTGATAAACCTTTCAAATTATTCTTTTCGGCTAGTATTTGATCGATTCTCTCTAAACCGTCTTTAATTTTATTATTGACTGGCACCGTGGTAACTGTGCCATCTAAAAATGTAAATGGAATATCACAGGTATGCCCAGCCCATTCGAACGTTTTCTCAAACAAACATTTATGAAGATATTTTAGATAAGATGAATCAAACTTTTCTGGTAGCGGTTCTTTTTTAAGCCTGTACTCTGCTTCTGATACATCATAGGCACACATATTTCGAAACTCTATGCCCTGCAATTCATATTTATTTTTCAACGTTAAACTATTAGCATAGACATAGCCATTTAGCAAAACCTTATCCACCGGAATATTAAATTTCTTCCGTGTAAGATCTCTGAATAACAAATAATCTCTAAGTAAAAAATCTTTAAGTGAAAAATCACTAGATGAGAGATCATCGCGTAAAAAACTATCAGCTGCAGTCACATACCCCTTTATAAAGGCAAACTCCTCAGGAAGAATGTAAAGCCCTTTAATCATATATACATTGATAGACATCTCTACAGACTTTCGTAGTTCCTCTTGAGAAATATCTATCGACTCTGTACTCGATTTATTGCCTATACTAATCACTCCGTTTTCGTACTTCTGTGATGTAAAAGCTTTAGAACTAGGAGATTTTTCCATGCACACCTTAAACGATCAGCGCACACCTTAAACGATCAGCGCACACCTTAAACGATCAGCGCACACCTTAAACGATCAGCGCACACCTTAAACGATCAGCGCACACCTTAAACGATCAGCGCACACCTTAAACGATCAGCGCACACCTTAAACGATCAGCGCACACCTTAAACGATCAGCGCACACCTTTCAGCTTTTTTAAAACTTAACGATTATTATTTACAGTAACAAATACAAAGTGTTCTAAATATCATTTAACTTATTGTCAATATGTTTTTTATTATAAAAAATATTAATTATATATTTAGAATGATTAATAGCTTTTGTTTCTAAACCAATTATATAGAGATCAATTTTTAGATAATGAATGCCTTGGCAAAAAATCATTTTAAAAACAATTAAATTAGAACAAAGCAAACATAACTTTTATGAACATTGGATATAGATTTTAAGCAAATATCTAAAATATAAGATCAGAAAAAAAGATATTATCACCTTATTATTAACGATTTTTCAAATATAAAACTGGTTTTTAGATTAACTATTGCTTGGAGATTTAACACTATCTGTTATTTTTGGATTTTCAAAATAATCCCGAGATCTGTTCTATTGTTTTAAAAGAGTCACCGATCATTTAAGAAGTGCTTACGCTATCACTTCTTCCATATACTTAAAAAATACAGATATATCCTATGATCACCAGAAAACATATAATTCCGGAAAATATGATGAGTTCTTTATCTTAAACTTTCATGACAAAATTTTCCAATTAACACATAATTTTTAGACATACGTTTCATTTACCGCATTGCATAATGAATTGCTATTTTTTCTTAAGTGTGTTGGAGTAAGCTCCATCTGAATTTCGTAACAAATTAAAATCTATTCTTATGCGCAGATTATCACCTTCCGATATCTGCAAAATCATAATGCTGATCCAATCTCCACCAATCTTTCCAATATCATAACAACAGCTACTCATGGCATTGAAACAAATAATAAACAACTTTTCAACAGCCGTTATATCCGTAGAAAATGTTTACTGTTCTCCCTTGTTGTTCTTGTACAAATAAAACAGTCAAAAGAATTGACCCTCCAACGCTAATTGATCGAACAACAAGAGTATGATTATATCATCAACATGTAAGTTAATATAGCAAAGTATTGCTTCTATTATTATCATTTAAGATAAAATGAAGTTATTATCAGGATAAAAATGACAAAAATTGTATTACAAACCTAGTCATACCCTAGAAAGAAAAGTACATTAGCAAATGATAGCAAAAAGAATAGAGTTTTTGAAAAGCAATATAGACAAGCATCCTATTTATATGGTATATACTTTGTTATATCTGATCTTTTGACCTAATAGTTTTAAGAGAGTTTGGTTATTGCTTATTTATTTTTAATATTAAAACAAAGTAGGATAAGTTGTGCAGGTACTCGTTCGTGATAATAATGTTGAGCAAGCATTGCGTGCGTTGAAAAAAAAGATGCAGCGTGAAGGTATCTTTCGTGAAATGAAGATGCGTGGATACTACGAAAAACCATCAGAAAAGCGTGCTCGTGAAAAAGCAGAGGCTATTCGCCGCACACGTAAACTTGCTCGTAAACATGCACAAAGAGAAGGGCTGATCAGTGGCAGTCGTACTTGTTCTGCGCGATAAGCCTATTTTTATTGATATAATACAGTGGTTTAACTGAAACATAAATAGGTGTGGGAGTTTGTGCGTAACTGCTTTTGTAATGCAAACTGTTTTATTTTAATGGCTAAGTATTATAAAATAATTTGGTTATTTTTTAGGAGATCATTACACTCATCTTATAGGACAAAGTAACTATATGCAAAGTATTCTTTATGATTCTTTGTGTCGGTAGAGTTTTATATCCCTATTTTTTATATGAACATTATACATATAAATCTGAATCGTTCAGATATAAGGCTGTGCTGAAACTAAATATAAAAAATAATAATTATACTATGTAGATTATTAACAAAAAGAGCTTTTTGATTTTAAATAATTTAATAAGCATACTCTAAGAATACTGGCTCCACAGACCTACCCCAAATAGAGTGATAATTAGATAAAAATTTATCAGCATTTGTTCTTCCCATTGCTACCACTTCCTCCAAAGGAGCTAGAAAATCTGTCTCATCAAAACCGTCAATATCATACTGATGGCGATTTTTTAAACCTTTACGTGAAATAGCAAGGGCATGACGTGCTAATTCTAAAATTATAGTCTGACGAAAAGGTGTTTTTAGCCCCTCTTTAGCAACGCGTGTATACATTTCTAAAACTTCTTCAAAGCACCAATCTTTCGTCAAAGCCTCTGCTTCATTTAGTGCCTCACTATCATAAAGAAGACCAACCCAAAAAGCAGATAATGCACAAATATGCTGTAAAGAACCACCATCAGCGCCTCTCATTTCCAAAAAGCGTTTTAACCGTACTTCTGGAAATAAAGTCGATAAATGATTAATCCAATCTCCTATCGTCGGTGCAAAATTCGCAATCTGCCTTCTTAAAGCTCCATTCATAAATTGGCGAAAAGTTATATGCGTACAATCATAATAATGCCCATCACGCACAACGAAATACATTGGTATATCAAGTGCCCATTCAACGTAATCAGAAAAACCAAAATACTCAGAAAATACGAAAGGGAGTATTCCTGTTCTCTGATTATCAGTATTATGCCAAATATGAGAACGCCAAGATAAAAAACCATTCGGGCGCCCCTCAGTAAAAGGGGAGCTAGCAAATAATGCTGTTGCAATAGATTGTAACTTCATTGCTACTTGCATTTTGCGTCGCATATCAGTCTCAGATGAAAAATCAAGATTCACCTGAATAGTTGCTGTTCTATACATCATATCAAGACCGTTATGACCAACTTTTGGCATATAATTGGTCATAATTTGGTAACGTGATTTGGGCATTCTTGGTGTTTCATCCAATGTCCATTTTGGACTAGCTCCCATACCTAAAAAACCAATACCTAGCGGCTGTGAAATTTTTTTGAGAAGCTCTAAATGCTTCATAACTTCACAGTAAGTATGACCAACTGTTTTCAGGGGTGCCCCAGATAACTCAAACTGTCCCCCAGGTTCTAAAGAAATAGCGCCTTGATCTACTGATCCTAGGATTCCAATAATATTCCCTTCATCTAAAATAGCCTCCCATCCTAAAGCTCCTTGCATTTTTTCCAATAACACTCGGATTCCTCTTGCGCCTTCATATGGAACAGGACGCAAACTATCTAAATAAAATGGAAACTTTTCATGTTCTGTACCGATACACCAATCATCCTCTGTTTTACAGCCCTCTTCGAAATAACGGACTAAAGAATCTAAGCCGTTAATTTCACTTTCATCAGTTGTATCAAGTGCCATAAATTATTTATCCTATTATCTAAGTATACTATTTCAATGAATTGTTTTGAATGATATTGCAAGTCTCTTGACCAATTGACCAATCCCCATCGTAGCATTAACAAGAGTTAGTGCAGCAACAGCTGCGGTGTCAGCACGCAAAATACGCGGGCCTAATGATACAGAAAATACAAAAGGATATTTCTTTAAAAAAACTCGCTCCTCTTCACTAAAACCACCTTCTGGACCAATAAGAACGCCCAAAGGCTTTGTTCCATGCTTTCTTAAAAGAGGAATTAGATTATACGATTCGTTCAATTCATCACAAAAAAATAAAGCATGCGTTTTATCCCAATTTTCTAAAAATGTTTCTAATGATACAGCAGGTGCACATTTTGGCAAAGATAAAATACCGCATTGTTCAGAAGCTTCTATAATATTGGCCTCAATACGGGCCATATTAATACGAGTAACTTGTGTGTGATGGGTTATAACGGGATATAAAACAGATACCCCCATTTCTACAGCTTTTTGTATCACATAATCCAAACGCATATGCTTAAGGGGAGCAAAGCAATAAAAAAGATCCGAATGTATTGGCTGCAACCTCTCTTGACGTATAAGACGAGCCACCACAATTTTTTTTTTAATAAAAAGAAGTTTGGCAAGCCATTCACCATCCTGTCCATTAAAAAGCAAAATCTCAGCGCCTTCTTTCATACGCAAAACATGTATAAGATAAGAAGCTTGTTGCCCCTCTATTACTATTTCTTCGTTTAAAGCCAATAATTGCCGAACAAATAGTCTTTTCAATTTATAATTTGCACGCATAAAAAGTTTTTACCAGAGCTTTTTAAAATCGTCAAAAGAGTGCAGCAATAAAGAATAATCAATAAAAAATAAAATCTATAAAAACTAAATTATGAAAGAAAGATAAAATTTTTTTACTTTTATAAGATATAGCTGGAACAAATAAAATGTTAAACGATTTTTAGTTTCATAAAAATTCATAATTAATAATAACAGTATTGTACCGATAAACCATCTTGTAATTGGAGAGAAATATGTCTGTTCAAAAGGCTACTATTATCACTATTACCTCAATTCTAGCCTTTATTCTAGTTACTATAGGAATTAGTTCAGTTGGAGCAGATGAGACTTGCGCAATTATCCAAGATGGCTACTGTATTTCTACTCACTTCAGTACAATGTAGATACATTAGCATAAATAGACACGTAAGTATATTCTTAAAATTTTATATAAAACAATATTTCCTAAATATTCCTCACATTACCACCTAATAATGAAAAAATACTAATTTTCATGAATATTTTTCTTGACGAAAAAATTACCGAAAATTTTCTCTGTGGGACTGAATGAAAAAATTAAAGGTTGTACAAGACTATTATTGAGACACTCAATATCTTTGCATATAGTCTCTGAACGATTATTTTTCTGCAATTTTGCTCGTAATATCAAATCATTCTGTCCATTCTTAGTGTCAAAAGTTTCTATAGCTCTATGAATAAACAAATTCCAATCTTTAGTATGCATTAATGCTTCTGTTACAGATATTGTACCATCTAACAATTTCGCCTTAATATCCAAACGATCAAAATCTATTGAATGCTTCTGATCATACGTTAAAAGAAACTGTTCATTTTTTGAAAGTTTATTTTGCAAATCATTCAGATTATGCCCTATCACTTGACCAGAAAACATATTCAATGTTAACTGCCCTTGCATCTGAGTAAGAATTTTTGGCCAGCAACCAGGAAACATCTGCATTGTCATAATGAAGTTGGTTTTTGCTTGTAAAAGTGGAAAAAGTCCTAAAGCTAATGAAATAGCATGCGCATCAACAGAAGTGCCCGTAGCACTTCCTTTAATGTTTGCTCTTTTACCATCTGGAATAATCTGGATGTTACTTTGAATAGAACCACCAAAAATATTTACATTTCCAAGATCAAAAATGCCATGTCCATTTTTAATTTGGATTACTGCAGCCAAATCGGTTAATGCAATACCACCTATTTTTGCTTGTGGGGCGGAAAGTCGTATATCTAATCCTGTACGATTTAAAAAAGCGACATCAAAAAATTCATTTTTCTGTTCAGAGCAAAAAAGTAACAATTTCAAAATATCAAAATCAAGCTTATCAAAACCTAAAGACCCCATGAGAACAGGTACGTGATTTTTAAAATCAAATTCTAAGGCTCCACGTGCATTTGCTGTGCCCATTGTAAATATAACATTGCTCATTCGGACATGTGCCGGCTGTGCTAAAAAATCAGATTCCCATACAATAGGCATCTTTAACCCATGCCCCCAAAGCTGATTACCACCAATCCATGCGACTGTCTGATCCCAACCAGGAGAACGCAGCGAAACCTTCCCATCAAAAATATAATATTCAGATAACCGTGCCTGTCCCTTAAAAGTTATACCACCACGCACAGAATTGAAACTCACCTGAAGTGAGCTTTTTCCTCCTGCTAAAAGCAACAAAGCTTGATCAGCATTAATGAATAATTCGGTCAGCTCTCCATGCCAACGAGCTTTTGCACGAAACTGCATTGCCTGTGTTAATCCAGGCCAATCTATTGATGCATTTAATCCTGTTATTTGTTCCATTACAACAGAAGCATCATCACGATACATCAATGTACCATTTTCAATAACAATACGTCCAAAAGGTTGATTTAAAAGGCTCGCTACATCTGGATTATCAGGATTACGCTTAATAATTTTACGAGCACTCTGTATTGCCAAACCGAATGCACCTTGTGATCGCAAAAGTGTATCAAAAAAATCAGATATCGTTTTAGCAGGTTTATCCATAATAAATTTTGGATACATAATTCGTGTTTCTGAAAAAGAGATACGCCCCCAAAGAAGAGAAACCAAAGAAAGATCAACTTCTATCGATTCTACTTCCATTAAAGGTGCAGCTAAAGATGCAGCACTTTCCATTTTTGGTGTTAAAGTAACTCCTGAAAGAAATGCTTTTGGATAAGGAAAAATTTTCAATCTTGGAAGATCACGTAATTGAACACTATAGCCAGTCCATACGCTTAAATCCTGTGCCAAACGGATACGAATCGCGTCTGTTGATACAATATAGGGCACAATAATAACTGCAGCCCCAACTAAAAAAACAATTGCGATAAAAATTCCACTTAAAAATTTTATTATTTTAATGCGCACAATTTTCCTCTAAGCTTTCGTTCTTATCACAAACTAAAATCAAATAAAATGAAAGTTCAGAAAATTTTTTAGGATCTTGAAATCTGTTTATATATATTAAAAGTTGAATTATTTCCATTTTTATCGAAATCTTATTGGAACAGGGATATTATTATCTTTTCATCAAACAATTCATTTTAAATACCTTCATCATGTTAAAAAAACACATAAGAACCGTTGAGCCGCTTTTTTTATTCCAACTTAAACATTGCTATAAAACTCTATTTTATAATCAGTAAATGCTTTATACAAAACCAAATAGCCTTACCGAAAGGATCCCTCTTATGGATAATATTATTGACGGCAAAAAACTTGCCGAAGACATTCTTGTCAAAGTTAAAAATGAGACAGAAAAACTCTACAATAATTATAAAATACAACCTGGTATCGCTGTTATTATTGTAGGAGACGACCCCGCAAGCCAAATTTATGTTTCATCAAAAAGTAAAAAGGCTGAAGAATGCGGCTTTCTTTCAGTCAAACATGTGATGCCCAAAGAAACAAAAGAAAAAGAGCTTCTTCAGCTTATCGAAACATTAAATTCTGATCCTAAAATCCATGGCATTTTGGTGCAACTGCCTCTCCCTACTCACATCAATACAAACAATATAACACAAACTATCGCTGTCGAGAAAGATGTTGATGGTTTCCACTATATAAATATAGGAAAACTTGCAGCAAACATCTTCGAAGACACAATCGTTCCTTGCACACCAGCTGGGATCTTGATGATGATTCAACAAAAATGTGGCAAAGATTTATCCGGTCTTGATGCCGTCATCGTCGGACGATCTAATATTGTTGGCAAACCCATGGCGGCCCTCTTAACAGCCGTCAATGCCACAGTAACAATTGCGCATAGTCGTACCCGTGATCTTGATGAAGTGTGCCGTAGTGCTGATATTTTAGTAGTAGCTGTTGGTCGTCCAAGGTTGATTAAAAAGGAATGGGTTAAAAAAGGAGCAGTTATTATCGATGTTGGTATTAATCGAATTGAAACATCAGAAAAAAATACAATGAAACCCCATATTGTTGGCGATGTTGATTTTGAAGAAGTTAGGAAAATAGCCACTGCCATAACTCCTGTGCCAGGAGGTGTTGGCCCTATGACCATTGCCATGCTTATGGTCAATACACTTAAGGCTGCCGCCCGAGCCCATAAATTACCTGTACCAGAATTCTAAAAATTTTACGCACCTTTATTACATGAATAATAAATTTTATATTTTAATAATGCTATAATAGAAAATATTTTTGAGCCGCACAGCGTACTGATATTCATATATAATGCACGTATATTTATGCTATATCTATTATTAAAAGATCTTACGATATGATTATTCCGACGTTCAATTACCTGATTACCTGCAATGATTAAATAATCCTATAAACATCACAGAAAATCGCATTACCGCTCTCCATCAACACAACAGAAATATCATCAAAAGTGTTTAATGCTATAAGAGATGGATTGTTGTTGGATACTTTGAATATATAATCATCTGCAGCGCAATCATTTCCACCAATAATACATTGAGAGAAGTTTTCTTTGCATCTCAAGCTAAAGAAGATTTTAGCGCCAGCATAAAATGCTAACAAACACCTTACTTAACCATAGAAATTGTTTTTGAAAAAATATCTCTATTTCTTATTAACTTGCATATTTAATTGTCAGAAAAAGCATTTCATTTTTACGATATTTTCATTATTTTTTACTTCTTATATTTCATCTTCGGCAGGTGAGCAGTAGACTTGAATCAGGTGACGGGCATGCTGCAAAACTGCTCGGATAGGCATTTCCATTTCAGATCCATTTTGACAAGCTTCTTCGAAACAAGCATATTTTTGAGCCCCTTCAAAATGAAGAGCAATAAAACGAGATTGAATTATAACCGGCAAAGTCAATGTCAATCTTGGTTCAATAGCACTCCTAGCATAAATAGGTAAAACAAGTGCTTGTGATTGGAGATCAAGGGCTTGCTCTAAACGATCACTATCTGGAAAAAAAGAAGCAGTATGTCCATCAATACCCATTCCTAAAACAGTAACATCAAACGGCATAGGCAAAGTGTTCACACGATTAGCCGCTGAAAAAGCCGCAAGCTCAGCAGTCACTGCTTTATGATAAAGTCCTACGAAACGTGCTTTAGCAGCAAAATTTTGTAACAAATAACGCCGTACACAATACTCATTTGAACGCTCATCGCTAACAGGGACAAAGCGTTCATCAACCAAAGTTATAATAACATTTTGCCAATCAATATCAACTTTCGACAAATAATGAAAAAACAGCTCTGGTGTTTTTCCACCAGAAACAGCTAAAATTGCTTGTTTACGCTCAAGAATAGAGATGCTAAGCTCTGCTGCAACCCTATCCGTTAACGCCAATGCTAAAGCAGAAGGTGTTTCAAAATTTAAACGGTTGATATTCATTTCATACATTATTATCATCCCAAATAAGTTATTCTACACGCACCTATCACGTTCATTCAAAATAGTTAAAATAAATATCCTCTCAATGAACGAGAATTTGCTCATGCATAGAAGGGCTGATTGTCTTTCATTCTTTAAGAATTGGGTCAATCCAACATCCAATAACTTCATCACAATGCACAAAAAATGTTTTATTTTGCATATAACCTCAATCAATAAGCGTTCACAAACGCTAGAAATTATTCTCAGAAAACGCATCTGAAAATTCAGATTTCATGATATATAATAAAACTACAGATTTATTGAAACTGAATCCTTCATTATCAAATTATAGATAACTATTTAACCGATTAGAATTTTTTTACATGCATATGAAAAGTATTATGAAAAATAAGTTATAAAATCACAGAAAATTTAGACATATTCTTATCTATCTATAAATAAAAATTGTCTTCGTTTATAAAAAATTATTCATCATAATCTTACGAACTATAATGTTTCTCTATCACTTACCTCTTTTCATAAACCATATAAATATAGTCTTACAAAAACCATACTACAAAGCAGATAGACACGAAATAAATCATTAACTTTCTTCATTTCAAATCATGACTAATTAAAAACGATCCATCAACGAAAACCAATTCATAGCTAAAAATATAAGTGGATAACGCAAAAATTTTCCACCTGGAAAAGAAGAAATTTTTAAATCTTGAAAATATGCAAAACGCTCATGCTTTCCAGACAACCATTCAGCATATAATTTCCCTATAAAGGGGGCCAGCATAACCCCATGTCCTGAATATCCTCCACAATAAGTAAAACCTGGCATAATTTGGCGAACATAAGGCATACGTTCAACTGTAATAGCTACTGTCCCCCCCCAACAATGAGTTAAATTTATAGACCGTAATTGAGGATAAATTTCAATAATTTGCCGATATATACGCTCATTTAAGTTAGCCGGATACCGATGATCATAACTTTCTACTCCCCCAAATAATAAGCGATTATCAATACTTTTGCGAAAATAACGAACCATGAAACGAGAATCATCTACAGCTTCACCGTTTGAAAGAATTGAACTATGTTTTGGTAATGGCTCTGTCGCTCCAATATATGAGCGAATAGAAACAATATTCTTCTCAACAAAATGTTGGAGCCCAAGTTTATAGGCATTGGTTGCTAATAAAACATTCTCAGCCGTAATGTTCGCCAACTCTGTTCTTACTACATACTGATTTCTCTTTCGTTCTATCCCTGTTACTTGGGTTTTTTCATAAAGTTTAGCACCAGCCTCTTTTGCTTTTTTTGCCAACCAAACAACAAATTTTAAAGGATTGATATGACCGGTTTCTGCATCATAGAGACCACCATGATAAAAAGATGAGCCAAGTCGCTCAGCGGTTTCATTTTTATTCATAAAAGTAAGGTTAGAATAACCATAACGCTGTAATGTCTCAACATGCTGCTGATAAGTTATAATTTCACGTTTTTTATGGATAACTGAAAGCTGCCCTATCATAAAATCAATTTTACAATCAGGCCTACTACACCAAGAAAAAATATCTTTTTTAGCTTCTTCAGCTAAATCAAACAGTGCTTTACTTCTTTCAAAACCGTATTTTTTCTCTAACGTTTCTACCCATTGTCGTTGCCCTGTTCCCAATTGCCCCCCATTCCTTCCAGAAGCTCCATCGCCAAAACGTGAAGCCTCACATAAAATAACACTAACTCCATTTTTAGCTAAGTGATAAGCAGCTGAAAGCCCGGTAAAACCACCTCCAATAATAACCACATCACACTGTGCTTGTTCGTCAACGAATGGATACGAAGGACGTTCTTTTAAAGTATCTTCATACCAAGAATGTCCAGGAGAAACGGGATTATAATCACTCATAATAGAAATACTTAAACATTCAGCAGAAGATATTCACGCTCCCATGGACTAATAACTTCCATAAAAATTTCAAATTCTTGTCGTTTAATAGCAGCGTAAGTGCTCACAAATGTATCTCCCAAAATAGCACGCAATTCTTTATCTTGTTCAAATAAATTAACAGCTTCAATAAGACCACGCGGTAATTCGATATTATCAGCATTTACAGTTTTTATTGTTGGGTTATCCGGCTCAATTTTTTGTTGCAAACCAATGAGGCCACAAGCCAAAGAAGCTGCAAGTGCCAAATAAGGATTAGCATCTGATGAAGGAATTCTATTCTCAACACGCCGTCCTTGTGGAACAGAACTTGGCACACGAAAAGCTGTTGTACGATTATCATATCCCCATCGCAAATTCACCGGTGCTGAGATTCCAGGCATGAGCCGCCGATAAGAATTAACATAAGGAGCAAGCATAACAAGAGCTCCTGCCATATGCCTTTGTAATCCACCAATAAAGTAGCGAAAATATACACTTTCTCCACCATCCTCTTTTGTAAAAAGATTCGCACCTGTCTCTTGATTGATCACAGATTGATGAATATGCATAGCAGATCCTGGCTGCCCCTGGATAGGCTTTGCCATAAATGTTGCATACATATTATGTTTAAGTGCTGCTTCACGGATAGTTCGTTTAAACATAAAAACTTGGTCAGCTAATTCAATAGGATCACCATGACGTAAATTAATTTCGAATTGACCAGCCCCTTCTTCATGAATAAGTGTATCAATTTCTAATCCTTGTGCTTCTGAAAAATGATAAATATCATCAATCACTTCATCAAATTCATTCACACCAGCAATTGAATATCCTTGCCCTCCCCCAATTGCACGCCCAGAGCGACCAACTGGAAATACCAAAGGATAATCAGGATCGGGATTCTTTTGTACAAAATAAAATTCAATTTCTGGTGCAACAACTGGCTTTAAACCCATCCGAGTATAAAAATCAATCACTGTTCTCAAAACATTACGCGGTGTATACTCAACAGCCTGTCCATTTTGATAGATAAGATCACAAATCACTTGTGCTGTAGGAGCCTCTTCCCATGGAACAATGGTCAATGTAGAAAGATCAGGCTCAAGGCGTAAATCACCGTCTGCTTTTGGATACTCAAAACCATTGCTATCTTCTGGATAGTTTCCTGAAATTGTTGACATAAAAACAGACGAAGGTAATGCTAATGATGTATCCGATGTGAACTTTTTAGAAAGCATCATCTTGCCACGTGCTACCCCTGCTTGATCGGGTGTAATACACTCGATATCCTCTACGTTGCGAAATGCAAGCCATTGTGAAACTTGCTTCCAATCCTTTACACCACGTAAATTTTCAAGAAAATCAGAAATAGACTTACAATTTTCATTCTTCATTTGTTTACTTTTTCACAGTCATAACACACCAATTCAAAAAAAACTCAGCTCTCTTTGTTATAACATCATTTTATATAATCAATATTATGCAAAAATTGCATCAGCTTAATTTTTATTTAAAGAACATAATAACGCTTATCAAGGAAAATACATCTAACGGTTTTCTAAAATACCGTTTAATTTTACTAAACACAGTGAAAAATGGTACGGTTGGTGGGATTTGAACCTACGACCTCTGGTGCCACAAACCAGCGCTCTAACCAACTGAGCTACAACCGCATAAATACTTACTTTTTGTTTGTGTGACATACGGAAGATCAAAAGAGTTTGCAAGCCCCTTTAAACAAAACTTACATTTTTTATCAAAAAACAACAATTTTATTATAAAGAGAGTGCACATTTTGCCCAATTGTCAACATTATAATCGCGATAAGCTGTTATATTATCAACACCCTCTTGCTGCATCAACTTTAAAATTTCTTTCATAATGGTTACAGCAATATTTGGTCCTTCATAAATCATTCCACTATAAATTTGTATCAAATCTGCACCAGCTTTAACTTTTTCCAAAGCTGTTTGTGCATCCCTCACACCACCGACACCAATAATTGCAATATCTTTTCCTAATTTTTTACGCATTTTTGCAAGAACAACAGTAGAATGTTCAAATAATGGACGTCCTGATAGCCCACCTTCTTCATCAATCCACCTGCTATCTGTGAGTCTCCTACGCGAAAGAGTCGTGTTAGAAATAATTAAACCATCAAAATCAGAAGCACTTATTTCTTGAGCCACATCATCTAATTCCTTCTCCGTCAAATCAGGAGCAATTTTCAAAAAAATCGGAATAGAGAATCCATGTTTTTCCTTTTGTTCGCTACGCGCTTGCGAAATTGCTTGAATCAAAAAATGCAAGCTATCACGGATCTGCAAATTACGTAAACCTGGTGTATTAGGTGAAGAAACATTAAGCGCAAAATAATCAGCAACATCGTAAAAGCAAGCAATACCAGAAACATAATCGTCAATCCTATTTACTGTATCCTTATTCGCACCAATATTGACTCCTACAACACCAACGCGTTTCCGTGCACAAAGCTTACGATAAACAGTTTGGTATCCGTCATTATTAAAACCCATTCTATTAATAATAGCTTCATCTTCTATCAAGCGGAAAAGCCGTGGTTTTGGATTCCCAACCTGTGGTTTTGGTGTAACTGTACCAATTTCAGTAAAACCAAACCCTAAGCGTAAAATAGAATCTACAACTTCTGCATTTTTATCAAAGCCTGCAGCAAGGCCAATAAAATTTTCAAAAGTAAGTCCTAAAATATTGACACATAAACGCTTATCAAAAATCTTTTGACAACAATCCAGTCCACTTTTTAATCCAGAAATAGCTAAATGATGCGCACGCTCTGGATCTAACATAAATAAAGCGGAACGACCAATACAACGAAAGAAACCCATAAATCTGCCTTTATACAATAAAATCTATCTTTTGCATTTTATTGAAATTTTTGACATCAAAAACCACCAATAAAGACAAAATAGCATACAAATGATAAAATAAATCTCTATAGTACAAAAATGTACAATATAATTTAAGGGATTAACTTTACTCTTATAAATATTGAAAAAGTCAGATAAATCATCGAAGTGAACTTATACATCTAACATATTTTCATGATTTTTAATATAGGTATTTCACTATAAAATATCTTTAATATTAGCGTAAAATAAAACATTTAGTAGAGCATTTTCATTATCATAAGAATATTGTAAAATATTGTTGATATCTACACTATAATTGAGCAAGAAAATTAAAATTACTCTTTTCTTTTTTATTAAAAGCGATAGTTAAAATTGTTATACGTCGCAAATATAAATAGGAAAACACAATGCTTAAAGAATTCAAAGAATTTGCCTTAAAAGGAAATATGATTGATTTAGCTATCGGTGTCATTATAGGAGGCGCTTTTGGTGGTCTAGTTAATTCAATTGTTAATGATATTTTTATGCCAGTTATTGGTCTTATCACAGGTGGTATTGACTTCTCTAATATGTTTATTCAACTCGCGGGTGAAAAACAAGCAACCCTAAATGCTGCGAAAGAAGCAGGAGCAACCATTAGCTATGGAAATTTTATAACACTTCTTATCAATTTTCTGATTATTGCTTGGGTTCTTTTCCTTTTTGTCAAAGGTATCAATAAAATTCGCCGTCAACAAAAAGAAGCAGAAAATCCAACAGACATGTCTCTTGAAGAAAAACTTTTAACAGAAATCCGCGATTTATTAGCCAATAAAAAATAAGTTTACATATATAGCTCTTTAGTCATGGAACATAGAAAAATAATTCTGACCTTTGTTCCGTGATTAAGTTTTTAAAATAATAAGTTTGATTCCCAATCCCTTTTACACTATTTGGCACCTAATAAAATCGAAACTGGTTCCAATAAGCGCTTACACAATGCCTACTATCTATTTGATCATAAAGCTATATCGTTCGTACAATTTCTTATCGTCTCTATTGCAACTGTTATCTCTCATTACAATTTTGAAGTCTGTTTTTCCTCTATAAGAATAGATGGGTGACAATTTATTAAACTGAAATCTTCAAATAGTTCTTTTACTCTACCACTTTTTATTCAATCTTATGAAGATTTACCATAAAATATGAGCTTTTAAAAATGAATCATTTAGCTCTAATATAGATCTGATAGTTATAAGATATTAATATCGCTTTTAAATCACTTACTAAGCAAAATTTCACGTTTCCCTACATGATTAGCAGCCCCAATAATACCCTCCTCTTCCATTCGTTCTACAAGAGCAGCCGCTTTATTATAGCCAATTGAAAGACGACGCTGAATATAAGACGTTGAACATTTTTTATCACGCAATACAATTTTAACTGCTTGCACATAAAGCTCTTCACCATCTTCACTAGAATTTCCTGCTGCAACAATTTCAGAAACAGAATCAGCAACTTCAGAATCGTTATCATCCTCCTCACTATCTGTTACTGTTGCTAAATAATCAGGTTTCCCCTGCTTTTTAAGGTGTGCAACAACTGACTCTACTTCTTTATCAGAAACAAAAGGTCCATGTACACGCACAATACGGCCACCACCAGCCATGTGAAGCATATCTCCCTGCCCTAAAAGGGTTTCAGCACCTTGTTCACCTAAAATTGTACGACTATCAATTTTTGATGTAACTTGAAAAGAAATACGAGTAGGAAAATTTGCCTTAATTGTGCCTGTAATTACATCAACAGAAGGGCGCTGTGTAGCCATAATAAGATGAATACCAGCAGCCCGAGCCATTTGTGCTAAACGTTGAATAGCGCCTTCAATCTCTTTACCTGCTACCATCATGAGATCCGCCATTTCATCAACAATAACAACAATATAAGGCAACTGTGTCAAATCCATAGTTTCTTCATGATAAAGTATTTCTCCACTTTCCTTATCAAAGCCCGACTGTACAGTACACATAATTGTCTCACCTTTTTCCACAGCAAGCGCAACCCGTGCATTAAAACCATCAATATTACGTACACCCAATTTAGCCATTTTTCGGTAACGTTCTTCCATTTCACGAACCACCCATTTTAAAGCCGTTACAGCTTTTTTAGGATCAGTTACAACAGGTGTTAGAAGATGCGGAATACCATCATAAATAGATAATTCCAGCATTTTAGGATCAACCATAATCAAACGACACTGCTCTGGCGAAAGTCGATAAAGAATCGACAAAATCATTGTATTAATAGCAACTGACTTTCCTGATCCTGTCGTTCCAGCAACTAATAAATGAGGCATTTTTGCCAATTCTGCTGTTACAGGATCACCATTAATCCCTTTCCCTAAAGCGAGAGCTAATTTAAATTCGCTATCACCAAAAGTACTTGATTGAATTAGTTCGCGCAAATAAACAGTCTCACGAACTGCATTTGGCAACTCAATTCCAATAACATTCCGTCCAGGAATCACAGCAACACGAGCAGAAATAGCAGACATAGAACGAGCAATATCATCAGAAAGGCCAATAACACGTGATGATTTAACCCCAGCTGCTGGTTCAAATTCGTACATTGTTACCACTGGCCCTGGGCGAACATGAATAATTTCACCCTTAATGCCAAAATCTTCTAAAACACTTTCCAAAAGCCCTGCACTACGCTCCAATGTTTCTTGCGAAATAATTGCGCCATCCTTAAAAACAGGCTCTTGTAATAAATCAATTGGAGGAAATTCATAAGCACCGCAGTTTACAGAATGCAAACTTGGTACAAAAGCTGAATCACGACCACGAAATGGTACACCTGTCGTTTTCTGTCCGCTTTCTTTTTCTCTCATTGGAGAAGCATTCACTATATCCTCTCTTACTGTTATGCAATCAGTAACATGGGACAAGTTATTATGCGCTACAGCATCCGTTATATTGTTTGCTTCATAAATAGATTCTTCAACGACAGAAGAATCTTGGCTCTTTATAACTTCATTATCTTCGTCTTTCAAAGAAGATTCAACATGACACATTTGAATTTCTTGAACAACTTCACTTTCCGTATAATTCAAATCAAAAATTTTTTCAGAATCCTTGATCTCTCCTGTTGAAGCTTTTGATTCACCCATATTACAAAGCTGAGGATGATGAAATTCAAACACACGATAAAAAGCAGTAATTGATTCATCAATAACAGAATCAGTCTCCAATAAATCTTTATTATGAATAAAATTAACCAATGCTTCTTCTCTTGAAGTCTTCTGATTAATTTGTCCTAATATAAAAGGATCGCACTCAAAAAATGCATCATCAGACAAATAATCAGATAGATATAACGTATGATCTGTTTTTTGGGTTACGTTTTCTTCTTCTATCACAGATGAATGATGTACTCTATTTTCTTCAATTGGCGTAACCATAGTCTGTTGTATAAATTGTTTAAAAGCAGCTGAAGAATAAAGTGATGCTTTCTTTTCAGACAACGAAATATTTATTTCATTTTCTGTCAATTGAGATTCCATTTCCACCCTATCTAATTTCGTCATATCCGTAAATCTTTGCTGCTTTTTCCCCGTAAAACCTTTAAATTGTTTTGCAAAAATTGGATCTGTTTCTATACGACGACGCAAAATCTCTACTTCTGGTGTTCGGGTAAAACGTACGTTCTGCCCAAGAGAAAATGCTTTTTTCCACACCGCAGGATAAGAAAGCATTTCAACAACATTCGCTGATGAATCTTTTTTTGATACATCTTCTTCACTTTTATCAGCAGGACAAGACGTAGAAATAGATTTTGTTTTCAAATGACGCATGATAACCAACAAATTATAGAAATGAGAATAATTATTTTACAAAGAGAATAAGTAATTTTATATTATGAAGGTTAATAACCTTTTGCCAAACGTCAAATTTTTTAAAATTCGCAATAAAAGAAATTAATTAAAGAAAAATATAATTCACTGATATGGTAATGTGATACTGCTCTTATGCTTTAAACCTGTTCGCTTTTCATTGAAAAACCTCTTGTTACAAAAGCAAACTGTATTCTATAATTTACAGACAAAGAAATGGTAAATAGATTATGTTAAATAAGAGACAATTTTATATCAACGGTCTATGGGAAAATCCAAATACAAACAATGATCTTCATGTTATTAACCCATCAACAGAGGAAATCTGTGCTGTTATTAGTGTTGGGAATATCAAAGACGTAGATAAAGCAATTACAGCTGCCAAAAATGCTTTTCAAAATTGGAAAACAACTACACCAAAACAACGTCTTGCCTTTATTGAAAAAGTTTTAGAAATTTACGAAAAACGCTCTGAAAATATTGCAAAAACTATTTCAATGGAAATGGGTGCACCTATTGATATGGCGCGAAATTCTCAAACTGCTGCTGGTAGCTACCATATTCGCAATTTTATTAAAGCTTTCAAAGACTTTTCTTTTCAAAAAGTTTTAATAAAAGGCTGTAATCATGCAGTTTTGCAATATGACCCTATTGGTGTTGTCGGATTGATTACACCATGGAATTGGCCCATGAATCAAATAACTTTAAAAGTTACTCCTGCATTATTGGCTGGCTGTACTATGATCTTAAAGCCCTCTGAACTTGCTCCTCTTTCTGCAATGCTTTTCGCTGAAATTTTAGATGAAGCTGCTTTACCTGCTGGTGTTTTTAATTTAATCAACGGTGATGGAATCAATGTAGGCTCTTATTTATCTTCACATCCAGATTTAGAAATGATTAGTTTCACTGGCTCAACAAGAGCAGGAAAAGCTATTTCTAAAAATGCTAGTGATACCTTAAAACGGGTCTGCTTAGAACTAGGAGGGAAAGGGGCTAATCTTATTTTTGCTGATGCTTCTGATGATGCGATTCAACGTGGCGTAAACGACTGTTTTCATAATAGTGGGCAAAGCTGCAATGCACCAACACGTATGCTTGTGGAGCATTCGATCTATAATAAAGCTGTAACAATAGCACAACATATTGCTGCAAAAACAATAGTAGGACTAAGTTCTCAATCAGGAAATCATATTGGTCCCGTAGTATCAAAACAACAGTACGATAAAATTCAAGCGCTTATTCAATCTGGAATCGACGAAGGAGCAACTCTTGTTGCTGGTGGTACAGGTCTCCCTATAAATATGAAAAGAGGTTATTATGTACGGCCAACAGTCTTTGCTGATGTGAAACCGCACATGCGTATTTTCCGAGAAGAAATATTTGGTCCAGTTCTTTCAATTATTCCCTTTAATACAGAGGAAGAAGCTATAACCTTAGCCAATAATACAGAATATGGTCTCACCAATTATATACAATCACAAGACCGAAATAGATGTCAACGTATTGCTACACAACTACGTTCTGGTATGGTAGAAATTAACGGATACGATTTGCCTGATGGCAGTTATTTTGGGGGTGTAAAACAATCTGGACGTGCTCGTGAAGGTGGCCGTTGGGGAATTGAAGAATTTTTAGATACCAAAGCGATTTCATATTGGTAAAAAATCCCATAAAAAACCTCAAAAAGAGGATCATGTAGTGACACAACACATAACGAATGAAAACGCACGTGGACAACGAATTGATCAGTGGCTCGCTAAACAATATAAAGGTGAATTATCACGTTCACGTTTGCAAACTCTAATCCGCGAGGGTTATTTAAAAATTGATGGTCAATTAATAAAGGAACCAAAAACAAAATTAAAATCTAATCAAATCATTGAATTAACAATACCGACTCCTAATGAGGCACAACCTCAAGGTGAAGCTCTAGTTCTTGATATTTTGTTTGAAGATAATCACATTATTGTTATTAATAAACCAGCTGGTCTTGTTGTCCATCCTGGCAATGGTAATTGGACAGGAACTTTAGTAAACGGACTTATTTATCATTGTCGTGATAGTTTATCTGGTATCGGAGGTATTAAGCGTCCTGGTATTGTTCATCGTCTTGATAAAGACACAAGCGGTGTTATGGTTATCGCTAAAAACGACCTTGCCCATAGAAACCTTAATGCACAATTTGCTGATCATGGACGAACTAGCGCATTAGACCGACGTTATCATGCTGTCATTTGGGGTTCTCCTAATCGCAATATTGCGACAATTGATACGTTCCTTGCTCGTTCTTCTCGTGATCGAACAAAGCGCACTGTTGTTCATAGTGAATATGCTCATGCTCGCCGTGCTATTACGCATTTTTCTCTATTAGAGAAATACGGAACCTGTAATGATACAACATCTTTGGCTAGTCTTCTAGAATGTCGTCTAGAAACCGGGCGCACACACCAAATTCGCGTCCATATGTCTCATATTGGTCATCCCCTTATAGGAGACAAAGTATACGGAAACGCTTTTAAAACAAAATCAAATACTCTTGATCCTGAAATTAAAAATACAATCGATCAGTTTAATCGGCAAGCGCTCCATGCAACTAGTCTTACCTTTGAGCACCCAGCTAACAGTGAAATTATGTCTTTTTCCTCGCCATTTCCAAAAGATCTGGCTGACCTTCTCAACCATTTAAAAAAACTTAATTGAAACCTTTAATCATTACAAGATTTTATAATAAAATATCCAGTTTCGAATAAAATCAAGAATTATAATAGTGTAAATAAAGAAAGAAATGTGTTATATGTATAATGTTTGTAAATAAAATTCGCCTTTAAGGGAATTCATGCAAAAGGAGGGTGCTCTATGGCCCATATAAATTTACCATCATTTACAGCAAATGATAATGGTCTGAACCGTTATTTAGAAGAAATTCGCCGTTTTCCAGTACTTGAGCCACAAGAAGAATACATGTTAGCTAAGCGTTATCGTGAATATAATGACCCAAAAGCAGCGCATAAATTGGTAACCAGTCACTTACGTCTTGTAGCGAAAATTGCAATAGGATATCGAGGTTACGGTTTACCCATTGGAGAAGTTATTTCAGAAGGAAATATTGGACTTATGCAAGCTGTTAAGCGTTTCGAGCCAGAACGTGGTTTTCGGCTTGCAACTTATGCAATGTGGTGGATTAAAGCATCAATTCAAGAATATGTTCTGCGATCATGGAGTTTAGTGAAAATAGGAACGACTGCTAATCAAAAGCGTCTTTTTTTCAATCTTCGTAAATTAAAAAATAAACTTCAGATGCTTGATAACGGTGATCTCAATGCGCAACAAGTTAAAGAAATTGCAACACGATTAAAAGTTACAGAAGATGAAGTGGTATCAATGAACCGTAGACTTAATGGTGATGCTTCTCTTAATGCTCCTCTTCTTACAAATAAAGGTGAGAGTTATGAATGGCAAGACTGGTTAGTTGATGATTCAAATAACCAAGAACAAACTTTAATTGAGCAAAATGAATTAGAGAATCGTTATTCCATATTAATACACGCTATGGATAATCTTAATGAACGCGAGAAACGTATTTTTAAAGCTCGCCGTTTAAGAGATGATCCGCTAACGCTAGAAGAACTCTCAAATGAATTTAACATTAGCAGAGAACGCGTTAGACAGATTGAAGCGCGCGCATTTGAAAAAATACGAAATTTCATTAAAACCTCTGCTTTATTCCAGAAGAAAGCACGAAATCAGGTTGATTTGCATAAATTTGAAAAGTAAAAGAAACTTAGCATCATAACGTATATTCATACTACAAAATGATTTATTTAAAGTAGGTTGAGAACAACTTCAATGTTTTTTACATCAAAGGCTTATGATTGTTTTCTTTCATAAGCCATTTTCCAATAACCTCTTTAAAAATGGCTTGGCCTGCTGGTCCTTTTGCAAAATTTAATTCATGCATACGGCCATTTTTATCGCTTATCACTAAATGAAACCAATCTAGATCACGTATCAGCTGTAAATTTCTATCAAGAAACGGGTGATTGCCAACCAATGCAAAAACGAAAAAATCATTATCAATCTTAGCAGTTACAGTTCCAACTAAAGTTTGACTGATCGATTTTCTACTTTCCTTAAAAGTCAATGATTTAATATTATTGATTGCTTGTCCTGAAAATTTATCAGAAATAATAAAAATTAGATCTATAATATAAGCGGCATGCAAAGCTTCATCAGTATTACGACGTAAAGTTAACCGTAATGATAACCCTTCATCTGGAATTGTAATATCACCTCTTATAGCCAATTCTCCTTGAATCCCTTTAACAGAATCTTCTGTTATCAATGACCATGATACACTACCCGTCGTTGCTTTTCCTGAATCATGTTTGGTAGCCATTTGATATAATACAGCCTCACCTACCTGCCCAAACGATTTTAAATTAGTTGCAACAACTGTTGATGTCCCTTCTGCACTTGGAGATTCGGTTCTTTCAGCTGGACCAACATCAACCTCACTTCCATCCTCTAATAAGCGTTGTGTTAATTTTCGATTTGTTTGAGTTGCTTTCTGTAGTGCGTTCGACGTTTGAATATTTTTCTCCTGCAAATTTTTATTGCCCGATATAAATATGCGTCCACTAACAAAAAAAATACCACTAAACAAAATAATAATAATAAAAAAAGAAACAACACTTACTAAAATATGCTTCTGCAGCGATGAACGATTAGCGCGCCGTAAAGCTTGCGAAAAGATATGTGACACAATATGAGCATTATCCACTTGCGAAGTAGACACTAAAAGAGCATTATTAGACATATCTTTTTTAATATTCTGATCCCTTTCATGGGCATTAAAAGCGTCTAACTTAACAAGTTCCGCATCCGGTATATCTGACATTACAGATGCCTCATCACAAATCTCATTATCAACTAAATGAGGAATAGATAATTGTTGCTGTTTTTCTGTAGCCAAAACCGAAGCATTATTTTCTAATGATGATATAGAGCTTTGCTCATTTTTCTCACCACTGTTTCTGTCTGTACAATTCCATCCTATAATTAAAGAAAGTTGTTCTTTTTCAACAGCTAAATATTCCTCTTCAACAATCGTAATAGCACTTTGCAAAGCACTTCTTTGCGCTGCTATTGCTTCTTTTGGCAATTTCATATTTACGATTGTATGCTCTAATGTTTTAGTAGCATGCTCATAAATTTGTTTACGTAATCTGGGCGTAATATCTTTTTGCGCATTAATTTTATTTTTTAAGATCCCAACGAAATCTATCATATTCTGTATAGTCTTTCTTAAACTTAAGAGGAAAACTCCTCAGTTTACAAAATTAAAGCGCTAATCATTCATTACTTTAGCCCTCAACTAACGTAATTGACATTAGTAGAAACGATATAGCAATCTAGATGAGTACAAAAATAAACAACGCTATTTTGTACCTTGTCTATTATATAGTCTTAGATGCTTATTTTTGCTATCATTAAGGTATAAGATAAAACTTAATCCCCAAAAGGATCAGCAATGAGGATTGTATCTTTTCGCTCAGGGCTAGTTGATAATAAAACTACTGGTATACCAATTAATTCTTCAATATAGCGCACATATTTGATAGCTTGCGCTGGTAGTTCTGTCAAATTTGATACACGCGCTGTTGTTTCTTTCCAACCCTCTAATGTCTCATAAATAGGCTGAACACGGGCTTGCGCTCCCATAGAGGATGGCAGATAATCTATTCTTTTACCATCAAGTTCATAACCAATACAAACTTTAATTTCATCTAAACCATCAAAAACATCAAGCTTTGTCAGTGCAAGACCATTGACGCCACCAATAGTCACCATTTGACGCACTAAAACGGCATCAAACCAACCACATCGACGTTTCCGACCAGTCACAACACCAAATTCATTTCCGCGCTCTCCAAGAAATTCACCAATTTTATTCATTTCTTCCGTCGGAAATGGTCCTTCTCCCACACGCGTTGTATAAGCCTTTGCAATACCCAATACATAATGAATTGAACTAAGACTCAAACCAGAGCCAATAAAAGCCTGCCCAGCAACTGTATTAGAAGAGGTTACATAGGGATAAGTTCCAAAATCATTATCCAATAATGCACCCTGTGCACCTTCAAATAGAATACGCCGCCCTATACGATAACTTTCATCCAAAAGACGCCACGTACACTCCATAAAGGGTAAAATTTCATCTGCCACTTGCATCAATTCATCATAAATTGTTTGTGGATCAATTTCTGCAACCCCCATACCACGACGTAAAGCATTGTGATGCCCCATAAGCCTTTCAATCTTTGGCATTAAAGTATCAGCCTCTGCCAAATCTACTACTCGTATGGAACGGCGACCTACTTTATCTTCATAAGCAGGACCAATACCACGTTTTGTCGTACCAATTATCAAACCAGAAACATTACTATCCCGAGCTGTATCAAGATCACGATGCACAAAAAGAATCAAAGGAGCATTTTCAGCAACACGCAAAATTTCCGGTGTAATCTTTATACCCTGAGCACGTAATTTTTTTAATTCTGCAACAAAATGATGGGGATCAATAACTACACCATTCCCGATAATTGATAGCTTTCCACGAACTACACCAGATGGTAACAGTGATAATTTATAACTAATCCCATCAATAACCAATGTATGACCAGCATTGTGCCCACCTTGATATCTTACTACAATATCCGCCCGCTCAGACAACCAATCTACGATTTTACCCTTGCCTTCATCTCCCCATTGTGTGCCGACAACTACTACATTGGCCATAACTTTCTCCGTTGTATTTGGAAAATAACACCAGTGTTCAAAAACAAATGGTTCTTTATAATAAAATTTTATAGCAAGTGTGCCTATTCATCTCAACTTTTTGCTTATTTTCATATGAACAAGCATTTTTAAATCACCAAAATAGACTGCACGTCAATATTAAAAAATACCTCTTTTCATTCAAACACATCACAACTCTTTAAAAAGCCTATACTCTAATATTCACAACAGCAATAACAAAGACCATAATCGTTGCACAATAAAAGTATTATACATATTTGGATAATTTTTCTTAAAGATAAGGTCAAACCATCATCACTACCGACCACAACCTTTCCTAATAACAAAACAATGTAACTTAAAGACGATCAAACTTCCCTAAAATCTAAAGTTCCAGTTTTAAACTTAATAATATTATTATGGCTTTTTACAAATCAATCATTAAGGAAAAAAATATTAGAATATTTTCTCTTTAAAAAATTTTTAAAAATTTCTCATTATACTAATAATAAACTTTCTTCTAACCTACATTATATATTATTCTGAATTTATTATCTTGATGATCACTTTATATTTGGGATACTTGAATGTTTCTCTTAATATATGAAAAAATAGAATATAGTGTAGCTTCACATTCTGAAATAGATACCAAAGAATAAATTTAAAAAAATAGATTATTTTTATTTTGGCGACTAGACAGAAAAAATTTTGATGTTATAACCTCACGAACTCTATGAATTTGTTGAGATATGCCCAGATAGCTCAGTTGGTAGAGCAGCGGACTGAAAATCCGCGTGTCCGTGGTTCGAATCCGCGTCTGGGCACCATCTGCTTTTTAGAAACACATAACTTATTGATTTTATTTATCTTTTTTAAGGTGAGGGATACCAAAATAAAGGTGAGGGAATAGGATTTTAGATTCTTCTCTAAAATCTATGGCAAATTAATCCTGTTTTTTGATCTCTTTATCTTTGTGTTTTAACTTTTTGGACCTGTTTCCATCCACACAGCTGTTCACCATATTTGTTATGCTTCAAGATTTGTTTGGCCAAGTTGATACTGATGACAGTGAGATCTTTCTGATCTAAATACAGGGGAGACCAACCGATACAAGAAAAACTTCTACTTCCGCACCCACTGAGAAAGATCAGAACGCACATCGCCATCACTTTGCTTATTAACTTCATTTTCTATTTCCAGCCGGGTTATTGCTCTCTTGATAAGGGTTTCTGTTTGTTTTTGCTGTTCAGTCTTCTTGCCTAAACGAAAAGCTCTTACTAAGGCTATAAAAAAAGCGGCTATAGCCGCCGTCATCACCACACAATATTTTCTTCCCCACACGATCACAAACCTTCCTCCCGTAAGCGCTTAGCAATCAAGATTAACCCCACACAGGACGCAAGAACTATAATCGTTGCTAAAACCCATTGCACAGGTCCACTTCCTTCTAACAATTCTGCAATTCCCGAAAAAGAAGCTATGAGAGGAGCAAGAATTTCTGCTTTTAAAAGCTTGGGTGATTCTTGTTTTTCAACAAGCTGATAATTAGACGAAACATAAGCGCTCTTCGCCCATAATCCTGCTTCTGCTGCACGACGGTACACTAAGCCCTTTAAACGCTTGCCTCCCGCTTTTGTCCATTTCTGCAATTCAATGGGGACAGATTCGTAATCGCCTTTATTAAGCTTTTTCAATAAGGTAGAATTTTGGAAAGCTGTAATCCCTATATTATAACAAAAAGAAACAAGAGCTCCAAACTGCTCATCACTTAAGTCAACATAAACCGCTTTCTCTACCGCTCGCTCATATTGACGCAAATCAGTTAAAAGCATCATTTCGGCTCTTCTTTCGTAAAGATGATGGAGAGGAAGTATGGTATTCAATTCCTTAAGTTCATTTTTGAGGAATGTGGAAGGAAAACCCTGCAAGCGCAGTTCATCGATCATTTTTTGCAGGGCTTCCAAGCATTCATCTGTTGCTTTTTGGTGCTCCATTAAAGCGCTTAAAAAACATGCTGAACATCCTTTTTAATCAAAGCAATGATCTTATTTAAGGTCGCATAAACCATTCTACGGCTAACATAAAAAAGAACCCGGATTTGCTTTGGGTCAGCAATATCATCAATAGCAAACGGATTATTGAGCATTATGAAATTAAGCTGACGGCAGGAAAAATTGATGCGGTGTATTTTGAAGAAGTACGCCAACGTATAAGGACAAATGCAGCACGGGTTTGTGGTAACTTATTAGCAACCTTAACAACGCAGTGTAAGTATTATCATATCCCTTATGTAAGAAAGAGACAATAGGGAAAAGAAATGCCTCGAAAGAAGAGATGATGAAAACAGTATATGCCAAAAGCATACGCTTCAAGATGATAATGAAGTAGATGCTTTGGCAATTTTATATTTAAGGAAAAAAGAGGAAATACATATCTAATGCAATGCCATGGATAAGATTCCATTTGGATGACTGGATAAGTAGGACAGATAGCATAACATTGGAATAACGTGATGTTTATATAATACTTCTTGTTCGTATATACGACAAAAAAGCACCAATTAGAGAAGATTTTGGAACGCTCACACGCGTTTGCAATTTTTCACAAAAAGTTTGCAAATATCTTTAAGTAGATTTGGAAGGGAAGTTTCAGCAAATTAGTGAGAACTGCTGATTGTTTTATGATTTTATATGCGTTTTTAAGAGTAACTAAAAAGTTTTTTAAGATATAATATTTTCCTGAAATTGTATATAGTATCAGATTTATAAACTAAATGAATCCTTATAATACAAATTAAGAATTTTAGGATGTGTAAATTTCAAAGTATTTGTTAAAAAAGCATAAACAGCCAATATCAATGTAAAAAATATTGCATTAGTCATGAAGTTCTTTCGTGTACTTTTGAAATAACAGAGTGTTTCTCTAATCTTTATGAAAGGTTAGGGGATTTTAGTGCTTAAAGCGATCATCAACTATAGATAAACCATAGATGAGGTTAACTAAAAGAAACTGGCTTTAATAAAAGACATTGCTATTAAAAGAAAAGCAAACGCGAAAAAACTAAAGTTAGTTTATAGCTTCTATCAGAAAATAATTTAAGAAATTGAAATCATTATTTTTCACAGGAAATAAGTATGTTTACAGATAAGTAACTAAGAGCCTTGTTTGGTATTATAACTTTTATATTTTTATGTTTTTCAGGAATAACAAAAAACCTTGAATTTATTCAGGGTGTTTTAACATTTGCGTCTGTTGGTTTAATAATAGTAACAACTATTTTTGCAATTTTATGCAATTCTAATATTCCTTCTGAGTTGCAGAATAACCCAAAATATAAAGATGATGGTACAACGGGTTGGGTGAAACTAACATGCGATTTACAACAGTATATGCACAGACTCTTAAATACAATAATTTTAGCGCTTATCGCTTTAATTTTCCCAAATAGTTATAAAGACACTGTTTCTTTGCCTGTCATTTCTAGGTATGTGGAACACAAGTTTCCTTTTTCATTAGATACCGTACTTTGGTACTCAGATATTGCTCTTTGGTATTTAAATATTGTACTTTGGTATTATTTTTATGCCGTGTACTTTTTCTTATGTTGTATACACGCAGTTTAATAAATATATCTATCCTTACGCTACAGTCTTCGATTATCAAGCAACAATGAAATTTCCGATTTCAAATATTAATTCTTCTTTTACAAAATCTTTATTATATCTGCCATTATCATCTTTAAATGCTTTAATAGAGATTTTATGCTGAAAACTTTCAGTATTAAATATTACATCAAACTTATCATATGTATTTCCCACAAAATTTAATTTGTGTAATATGGGTTTTTTTTATCTTTTCTTAAAAAATTCCACAAATACTCCCTTAAATTATTTTCTTCTTTAAATTTGATATCTAAAATAAGTTCTATTTCAGTAACATCATCAGTGGGAAGCCCATCAAGAGAATTTTTAGCCAACTCCACTAAATACTTTTCTGATTGTTTTCCAAAAAGTTCTAATTGTTTTTGTTTTTTATATTTTAGTTTTATTTCTTTAATTGAATGCAATTTTTTTTCGAAATCTTCCTTATCAATAAGCTCAGGTAAAATATTAATTTCTTCCTTGAAATTTTCTTTGTAGTATGACTGTAAACATTGGTTTAACTTTTTACTTGAAGAAAAAAGAAGGAATTTTGTAGGAATCAAAACTCCAAAATATTGTTGATTTTGTTCAATTTGTTTTTTAGAATGCGGATTAGGAACGCTTTGAAAACCATTTTCGGAATCAATAACTTCAGGATTATAAGGACTTTCTTCTCCTGTTAAAACATAAACTCAATAGTAGGTAATTGATTCTACAGAAAGTTTCTCAATTGTTAAGGTAGCACATTGATTCTTAACGGTAAGAGTGTAAGTTCCTTCCTGTAAAAATTTATCAATACAATTTGTATTAACTAATTTTGAGTCTGTATCTATTTCATATTTATAAGAAAGGAATTTAATGGTATTCATAAAGCTAATACAATTACAACGTTCGTAGTCTTATGGGTGGAAGACGCTATTCAAGTTATCTCGGTGATTATCAAAGTAGATGGTTTATATCTAAAATATTTTGTGTCTTTTAGAATCATTCAACTAAAAAGCGCGGGCTATAAAATTTTAATTGTAGAAGCAATATGAGTTTTAGAAGAATCTATTTAAAAGCTGCTAAGTTTAAAGGAAGTAAGATCATTTTACCCGCCTTTAAGTCGAAAAGAAATCAAGCAGCATCTTTGTTTTAATAACAACTTTCTTTCCAAGAACAGTTAGTGTTTGCTCTAGTGTCTGAAGTTTAGTTGGATAGTTTAGATCAAGAATGCGTCTTGCTTCTGTTTCTTTCTTGCCAAGACGATGAGCCAATTCTGTTTTTTTGATATTCGCTTCATTAAAAGATTCTGCCACTGCGAACTTCAGAGCATTCCATGCATCCAGCATTACCTCTACAAGGTCTTTATACTGCTGATGTCTGGGTAAAGGTAGGTCACGCATAAGATAACTACGCAGTGCTAATCCTAAAGCTTCGTTAGCATTTTCTAGTACTTCAACTCTATTTTCTCCAGCTGTAATTGCTTCCGGTACATCTGGAAAAGTCACAAAAAAATTATCATCAGGATCAGTTTCAAATTTTACTTGATAAGCATATTCCATATTTAAATCTCCTCACCGTAATCGAAATACCTTCGAAACAAAAGATAAAAGCACTTAAGAGAGTGACTCGTACCTCCAATTCTTTTTTATTATTTTCACGTAAAGCGGAGTTAATTCACCAGATTTTATAACAGTTATTTTGTCTCCAAAAGTTACCAAATAATGTGATCTTTACCTGTATCAGGAACTTCACTGTAATGAACACTTCTTTTCTGGCCTCTTTACGTAATTATCTCAGCAGCACTTCTCGTTCCAACTCATCCTCCTTCATCTTTATAAAATAAAGATCGCACAAAAAAGTTCGATAATTAATAATAAATCGAATAAAAAAGTTTGATATAGCATTTTATAGAAGATATTTTTTGAAGAGCGATGAAAAACACAACAAAAAGAAAAGAATAAAAAGATAAATAAACTATTATTTTCAATTGTTTATAATATTTTTCTATTGAAGAATAAGAGAGGGATACGCTATAATAATTATTGGTAAAAAGAATATTCTCTAATAATAAATCAATTTGTTATTTGTTTAACATTTGCTTTCTTTGTAATTGCTCATCATTTTAAATTGATCTTTTAATACTAGAGCTGTAAAAAATCCGTCAGCTCAAAAAGTAATAACAAATTCTTTTAAATAAGCCTCTATAACCTGCAAGGCCGCAAAAATTCACCGCCAATACTAAAAAATGTACACATCTATACGCTCTTACACATATTTACATAACTTGAATTCCGTTGCTATACCCCCGCCTGCCGCATTTAGATAACATTTTTTATTTTTAGTATATTGAAATATATAAATTTTTCTTTAATTGTCTGTTTTTAGATTACCTCTTATGATTTATACAATGTTACCTAATTTGTTATTATTTGCTCTGTATTTTCTTCTAGAATAAATGCTAAGCTCTCTTTTTTTCTCGATCTCAAATACTCCACCATAACCAAAGTAACAGAAATAGCCTTTGCAAAATCAATGCAGAGTGGTTTTCACTAATAAGTTTAAAAGCAGCCTCTATTCACATATCGTAACAGATCAATCAATATTATCTTAATTGCTTTCTATTTTGCTATATTATATGAATCGATAGTGTACTCTAAGAGACTACAAAAGCACATTCCATATAATTAATAAGTAGCTTTAGTTAAAATTTATTTCATATCTTATGCAATTCTCTATAAACAGCCTCAACAGCTTTTGACTAAGAAATGAACTGTATCATGAATACTTTCAGAAAAATAATTAATCAGAAAACTATTCAAATCATAAATAGAGGTGAACTGCACACATTTTTAGCTATAAAACGTTTTATAGTTTGAATTATTTATTGCATTCTAAGAATACAATTTTCAATAAGGTAAAGATTTCATGAATTTTACTAAAATTAAGGAAATTCCTCACATAGATGTCTTTTTAAAGACTATACTCTACATTAGATATAGCAAGATAATCAATTAAAGAACAATACAGAGCAAATAAGCATAAATTATGTAAAATTGTATAAATTGCAAAAAATAGCCCTAAAATAGCGAATTAAAGGAAAGATATTGTATTTTAATTTTTAAAGAAGTTATGGTGCCGCATGCCGGATTCGAACCAGCGACCCCATCATTACGAATGATGTGCTCTACCAACTGAGCTAATACGGCATAAACTTGTACATTATTTAAAACTAAAGGCTAATTCGAGGGTAATAACTAAAAGTATATATAAAAGCAAGCAGGTAATTTTTTCAATAATTCATAAATGCAACAGTTACTAAAATAAAACAATAAATCCTTATAAGCAAAAGGATTAAAGCTACATTTCTTGAGTTTCTGTTGTTTAAAAATGAATTAAATATTTCTTCAATTTATGATCATATCTAATTTCAAAAGTAGGACTGAAAGTAAAATTTTTGTGTAACGAAATGATGCTAAATGTTCTGTTTAGAAGAGTGTTTATAATTTTGCGAAGAGTGAAAAAATTATTTGACAAGTTATTTTTTGGATGGAAAAAATAAGAGTGTTTGTGTTTTTATACAATCCAAAGCATACTAGTATGATAATTATTGGATAGAAAAGTGTTCCTCATTTCTGGACCTAGAGATATCAAGTTAAATGGAGTCAGAAGACGATGTCACATGACAATAGAATGACAGAATTAGAGATTAAACTAGCTCATCAAGAAAAGCTTGTTGAAGAACTTTCTTGTGTGGTGACTGATCAATGGAAAAGTTTAGATGAAATATCTAAAAAATTAAATGCTTTAACAAAACGATTACTCGATTTAGAAGAGCGAAATTCTTCCGAAATTCCTGTTGAACGCCCTCCTCACTGGTAAAAGTATAGTAAAATTAGTATACTCGTCCCTCGCAAAATTATAAAAGTATTTTTTGTGTTTTATTAAAAAGTCTGTTTAGTGACTGAATCAAATTATTATTCTTGTTGTTATATTTATTATAATTTTTCTTTAATGTAGTGTAAAAAATATCTTTAATTTGGACTTACTAAAACAGCCAATTTCCGTTATTTTTTAAAAATGTGAATGCTCGAGAAATTATTTTATGAGTAAATATAATAAATCTTAAAAAAAATTCTTTAATATTGAATATATTTTCCTTATTGACAGGCAATTCTATGAAACGATTTTTATAGTTAGTAACTTAAAATATAAGAATGTTATTGTCAAAATGCCAAATATAAATCACGCTGGGAAATTATTAAGAATAGCATTGAAGATAGAAGAAATGATACAATGTTACATATAAATTGATTGAGACTATTAATACCTGTCTGAAAAAAGAAACTGCCAATATTTCACTAAATGGATTTAATAATCCAGCTTAATGTGCTAATAGAACATACGCCATCAATAACGAATTATCATATATGTCAATGTAACAAAATAAGCGTCATTAATTTAACTAAAGAGTAAAACATATCTTATTCCTATTATTTTAATAGAATATTTGATATAAGTTATAAAAAATAGAAAGTTGCATTATCATGACAATAAACATGAATTCATTTTTATTGTAATTTTTTATCTAGAACAAAAATATGTAGAAACTGTATTTTGTTTTTATATAAAATTTAGGTTGAATACATCAGAATAATGAAAAATGTTGAGCTAAAACACGATGAATTAAAACGGAGACTTAAAAATCGTCATGTTCAAATGATTGCCTTAGGAGGTGTTATTGGAACAGGTCTTTTCTATGGATCAACAGAAGCTATTCAATTAGCTGGCCCTTCAACCATTTTAGCATATCTTGTTGGAGGGTTCATTATCTATCTTATTATGCGAATACTTGGTGAAATGTCAGCAGAAGAACCAACTTCAGGTGCTTTTAGCTTTTTTGCTTATAAGTATTGGGGATGCCTTGCTGGTTTTATAACAGGTTGGAATTATTGGTTTCTTTATATTCTTGTTGGTATGACTGAACTAACAGTTATTGGGTTTTATCTTGACCACTGGATTTTGATTGATCATTGGAAATCATCTTTGTTGGTTCTTTTGTTTGTCACATCGATTAACCTTATAGATGTACGTTTTTACGGAGAATTTGAATTTGCTCTAGCTTTAATTAAAGTTATTGCTGTTATTGGTATGATCGTATTTGGAACTTTTATCATTATAACGGGGATAAGTGAAAGCCAGGCCAGTATCAGCTATCTTTGGAATCATGGTGGTTTTTTTCCTTATGGCGCAACAGGAGTTATATTTGCTACTGCTGTACTCATGTTCTCTTTTGGTGGCACAGAGCTTATTAGTATTGCCGCAGGAGAAACATCAGATCCACAAAAAACAATTCCATCAGCCATTCGTAAAGTTATGTGGCGTGTTATCATTTTTTATATCGGTTCTATAAGTGTAATTATGATGATAAGCCCATGGAATATGATTAAAAAAAACGGGAGTCCTTTTGTAACTATTTTTGAAACTATAGGTATCCCTGCGGCTGGTCATATTTTGAATTTCGTGGTGATTATGGCTGCTATTTCAGTCTATAATAGCGGTATTTACTCAAATGGTCGTATACTTTATAGTTTAGCGATGCAAAAAAATGCACCGCATATTTTTAGTAAACTTAATGCTACTTGTGTTCCTTATGTTGCTATTCTTTTTTCATCAATTTGTACTGCAACAATTATTGTCATTAATGTTCTTATGCCGAATAATAGTTTTATGCGGATCATGGCTATTACAACGGTAACAGCAGCTATTACTTGGGCTATTATTGTTATTGTGCATTTCAAGTTTCGAAAAGCACATAAAGGTCAAGAAAAATCCTTCGTTTATGTGTTTGGTTTCTATCCTTATGCAAATTATCTTTGTCTTTTTTTTCTTGCACTATTGTTTTGTGTTATGTTTATAAGTGGTTTAGGAAAAAATGGGTTAATTACCCAACTCTTTGAAATGATAGGAATAAAAATAAGCTTTATTGAATCCTATATTCCTACACAAATGCCTGATATGAGTTTAGCAGTTATTATCATTCCTATATGGTGTTCACTTTTATTATTAGGATATAAACTCAAACGATAGTTCTGAAATCATATAAAGGAATTGATTGGAATAAACATTGGCGATAAAATTTGATAAGGTAACGCAGATTTTTGATGATTTATGTGTTTTGAAAAATATTACCGTAAATCTCACGGAAAAACGAATTGCAATTATTGGTGCAAACGGTTCTGGAAAAAGTACATTTGTTCGCCTTATTAATGGTTTACAACTTCCATCAAGGGGGTCTGTTAATGTTGATGGATTGGATACAAAACATGATGCAAAAGCAATAAGACTGAAAGTAGGATTTGTTTTTCAAAATCCCGATAATCAAATTGTATTACCATTGGTAGAAGAAGACTTATCTTTTGGGCTTAAAAACTTAAAATTAAGTAAGGATGAAATTAAAAAACGAGTAGATGAAGTTTTACAGTATTATAACCTACAAGCATTCAGAAACCATGCCATTCATTTATTAAGTGGTGGACAGAAACAATTAATTGCTATCTCAAGTGTAGTAGCAATGAAACCAAGCTATATCGTTTTTGATGAACCAACAACATCTCTTGATTTACAAAATAAACGCCGCGTTACCCAAGCCATTAAAGAATTACCGCAAACAACTATCGTTGTATCACACGATTTGGAATTCCTAAAAGAATTTGATAGAGTACTTGTTTTTGATAAAGGAGAAATAGCAGTTGATGATATACCCTTGGTTGCAATCAAAGAATATATGAAAAGAATGTCATGATTAGTTTATATATCTCTCAAGATACAGTCATCCACCAACTTAGACCAGGGATTAAATTATCACTTCTTATCCTGTGTGGAACTATTATCTTTATGGTTTCATCGGTATCTACTTTTTTATTTTTTTATTATTTATATCTTTATTATATAAAATAGCTAAAATTCCCTTCAACAAAATAATAAAACAGTTTAAATCGGTATGGCTATTTTTAGTCTTTATATTTATTTTTCAAGCTATTTTTGATAATTGGTTTACAGGTTTTGCGATTATATTGCGCTTTATTATTCTTATTTCTCTAGCGTCACTTATTTCATTCACAACAAAAGTTTCAGACATGATAGCTTCAATTGAAGCAGGGTTTCGATTCTTTCAATGTTTCGGTGTTAATCCATCAAAATTAAGTATTGCCTTATCTATGGCAATTAGATTTATTCCAGTTATTAATGAAAAATTCAATGAGATATGTGAAGCACAGAAAGCGCGTGGACTTAATATAAACATTATAGCTCTTGCAATACCCTTAATTATTCGAATAATAAGAATGGCATCAGAAGTAGCAGAAGCATTAGATGCGCGCTCTTATGATTCTAATGATAACCGATTGTATTTAAGGAAATAATTCAGTGACAACCAAGGATTTAACGTATATTTCTTTATTTGCCGCCCTTTATGCAGTTCTAGGTTTTTTTCCTCCTATTTTTCTTCCTTTTTTTCTTGGCCTTCCTATTACTGCTCAATCTATGGGGCCAATGTTAGCTGGATCTATCCTTGGAGCAAAAAGAGGCGCTGCAGCATCAGCATTATTTCTTTTTCTGGTCGCTATCGGCTTACCTCTGTTGGCTGGTGGACGTGGAGGCATTGGTGTTTTTGGGGACCTGGTGGTGGCTACATGATTGGTTATCCATTTGCAGCATTCTTTATTGGTCTTATGGTTAAATTGTTTTGGCGACGACTAAATTTTATAAAATTGGTTATAATAAATAGTATAGGTGGAATTGGAGTTGTCTATCTCTTTGGAATATCTTGGATCGTTTATATTTCTAAAATTCCTTTATTGACAGCTTTAACAATGTCATTAGGATTTATGGTAGGTGACTTTTTTAAAGTTCTGATTGCGTCATTTATTGCACTTACAGTCAAAAAATCCGTTCCACTCATTACTCCCTCAAAAAAGTAATAGCCATTCACATCAACTGCAAGGATTTTATTCTTAAGGATCGGAAAAAAATGATTAAAATATTTCCAAACCATATGAAAATATATTGATGATTTATTTAAGCCATTTGACTTCTAATTCTTAGAATTAATGAATTCTTATTTTTAAAATTATGGATAAAATTTTGAATGAGAATTTCAATATTCCAGAATTAATTTTCTACAATCTAAATAAATTATTCACATACTCCATTACAACACGACTATCTTTATAATCTGAGATTTTTGTCGTAGCGCTAATTATATAATTTTTTTCCAATTTAAGAGCAGTTGCAGGATTTTTTATAAAAGATAAAATATTTTTCATATTAATACAAACCTATTAATATCTTTTTTTATCTTGTGGAAGTTATTGTTTTTATTAAATAGATTTAATTTTTAGAAAAAATTATCGATCTATTTGCAAAAATACCATAACATAATGTGTTGAAGGCACATTATAAAATTTATCAAAAATTACTGATAAGAGTACAAGGGCATCACACAACAATATGTCATACTCTTTATCGTATTTAATAAAAATAACTTTGGGTAATCTACAACACTAAACTCTTCTTATCTTGATCACCCTTTAGATTCTCTGGACGAACTAAATTCTCACGTGTAATTTCTTTAATTGTACGTACACCAGTTAATGTCATAGCCACACGCATTTCTTGAGAAAAAAGTTCCAAGAGATGAGTAACACCTTTCTCACCCGCTGCGGCAAGCGCATAAACAAAAGCACGACCAATCATAACAGCATCCGCACCTTGCGCTATCATACGAACTACGTCAAGGCCAGAACGAATACCAGAATCAACTAAAATGGTTAAATCGCCTTTTATAATATCCGCAATTTTCGGCAATGCCCGCGCTGTTGACAATACCCCATCAAGCTGACGCCCACCGTGATTGGAAACAACAATACCATCAGCTCCAAATCGTACAGCTTCACGTGCATCCTCTGGATCAAGAATACCTTTTAAAATCATTTTTCCTTTCCAAAAGTCTCTAATCCATTGCAAATCACCCCAACTAATTGATGGGTCAAAGTTTGCACCAAGCCAACCAATATAATCTTTTAATGTCGTTTTCTTTTTAAGATAAGTAGAAACATTTCCAAGATCATGTGGGTGCCCCATAACACCAACATTCCAAGCCCAATGTGGGTGAAAAATAGACTGTATAATACGTCGCAATCCAGCATAAGGCCCAGACATCCCCGAATGACCATCACGATAACGTGCTCCAGGAACTGGCATATCAACTGTAAAAACCAAGGTACGAACACCAGAAGCCCAGGATCTTTCCAGTACATCCCGCATAAACCCACGATCCTTAAGAACATAAAGTTGAAACCAAAATTCTTTTCCAACTGCTGCATGTACTTCTGAAATAGGACAAACTGAGACTGAGGACAAAGTGAAAGGAATACCTTTCGCAACAGCTGCACGTGCAGCTTTTACTTCACCACGACGTGCATACATACCAGTCAACCCGACAGGCGCAAGTACAATTGGCATACCAAGTTTTTGACCCAAAATCTCCGTTGAAAGATCAACGTCACCAACTTGCTTTAGAATCCGTTGACGTAATGCAAGTTCTTGAAGATCTGTACAATTACGCCGCATTGTTTCTTCAGCATAAGCACCACCATCAATGTAGTGAAATAGAAAAGAAGGTAAGCGGCGTTTTGCTGCTTCGCGATAATCAACTGTTGAAGAAATAATCATAGTAACACCATTACCCCAGTAAAATACAAAAAGATTTTTTCAACGGCAAATCTCTTGTATATATTTTGTTAAAATTTATATTGTTAAACTCATTTAAAATGCTTAGATAATTTTAACCCTTGTTCTTGATAATGTGATCCAATACCATCTCCATAAAGTTTCACTGGCCGATTAAGCATATGTTCATAAATCAAACGGCCGATGATTTGCCCGTGCTCTAAAATAAACGGAACTTCGTGGTTCCTTACTTCTAAAACTGCATGCGCTCCTTTTCTACTTATTGCCATACTCCCAAATCCTGGATCAAAAAAACCTGCATAATGTACCCTAAATTCTCCCACTAAGGGATCGAATGGTTTCATTTCAGCGGCATAAAAGGGAGGAATATGAATAGCCTCTCGTGAAACTAAAATATAAAATTCATGGGGATCAAGAACTATTTCTCTTGTTCCATCATCATAAATAGGTTCCCAAAAATCTAAAATAGGAGCAACAGCGCTTTTATCAACATCGATAACACCAGTATGACGTTTACCCCGATACCCAATAAGTCCATTTTCATGGCCTTCTAAATTAATGGAAATTCCAATACCACCATCGTTAATATTAGGAGTATCATCAGATACAAGCATTTCACTTTTATGCAACGCATATAATTCAACTTCTTTTAAATAACTATACCCTTTACGAAATCGAAGTTGTGATAAGCGTGAACCCGTACGGACCAAAATCGGAAATGTTCGTGGACTAATTTCGAGATAAAGTGGACCATGATAACCCGAACAAATTTTATCAAATTCCTGAGCGTAGTCTGAAATCACGCGCGTAAAAACATCCAACCGCCCCGTAGAACTTTTAGGATTAGCAACCGCAGACAAAACTTTTGATAAGGCTAAATTTTCTAAAAGAGGAACGATATAAACACAACCCGTTTCTAAAACCGCTCCATCTTGTAAATCAAATTCATGCAACTTTAATCGTTCAAGTTTATCAATAACGGTTGCATCAAGCCCTGGCATAAAAGAAGCGCGTATACGATATGCTTTATTTCCTAAACGTAAATCAAGACTTGCAGGTTGTATTTGCCTCTCATCAAGAGAGTCAATGGCATGAACCATACCATTGTTAATTAAATCATGTATATCACTATCAGCAAGAATACCATTCATGCGCATCATATGTTGTGCCTTCCATCTTTTTCTCCCTTTTTATCAGTATTATTAACTGGAGCAAACCCTTTCAAAAATAACCAATGGTTTATTCTAAATTTAACGACTTGGTTCACAAGCGTAATAAATGATTTTAACCTATAAAACAGCATTCGGTAAAGTGCTCTTCCGTAGGACAAACTCTAGAATTCATCATAGATAACTTTTTACTCACAACCTATATACTCATTTTTTAGAATACATTTTCAGCTTTTTTTGCATAAAAGTTGATAAATAGTGTTATTATAGTTGAAAGTATTCTATACAATAAGAGAAAAACTCGTTAAAATTCAGATATGATTATACGTCATCTTAGCGAAACTATTATTAATCAAATTGCAGCAGGTGAAGTTATTGAACGACCCGCTAATGTTGTTAAAGAGCTTATTGAAAATGCTATTGATGCAGGAGCAAGTCGTATCGAAATTGTCATAGCAAATGGTGGAAAAAGCCTGATAAGAGTGAGTGACAATGGTTGTGGTATCCCAGAAGATCAATTAACTTTAGCAATTTCTCGGCATTGTACATCTAAAATTACTGATGATGTACATAATATCTGTTTTCTTGGTTTTCGTGGAGAAGCATTGCCCTCTATTGGTTCTGTTTCAAAACTTAAACTGACCTCACGAACAAAAAATTCCGATAGCGCAGCTGAAATTATTGTTAATGCGGGAAAAATTGAAGGACCAAAACCCTCTGCTGCTAATCCTGGAACTATCGTTGAAGTGCGTGATCTCTTTTTTGTTACACCAGCACGATTGAAATTTATGAAATCTGATCGTTCTGAAACAATTGCTATCACGGATACAATTAAACGAATTGCAATCGCCTTTCCACATATCCGTTTTTCTCTGGCCGGTATAGATCGAGCTCCCATGGAATTTCCTGCTATGGAACAAAATACCCAAGGGCAATTACAACGCATTACACAAATTATGGGAAAAGAATTTGCTCCAAACAGCCTTATCCTCGATGCTAAACGTGAATCTGTTCATCTAACCGGTTTTATCGGTTTGCCATCTTTCAATCGCAGTAACAGCCTTCATCAATTTGCTTATGTTAATGGGCGTCCAGTACGTGATAAACTCCTGTGGGGAGCAATCCGAGGAGCATATGCCGATGTTATTGCTCGAGATCGTCATGCTGTAGCCATTCTTTTTATTCATTTACCACCCACTGATGTAGACGTTAATGTACACCCTGCAAAAATGGACGTGCGGTTTCGCGACCCAAGTCTCATTCGTGGTTTAATTATTGGAGCGATCCGTGAAGCATTGCATCAAACTGGCATTCGCCCTACATCAACAGGCTCTGAAGCCATGTTGGCTATGTTTCGAACAGAACCTTTAGAAACTGCAAAAATGCATCAACCTTTTTCTTATGATGCACGACCACGCCATATTGATCCAAACCTTACATCAATATTTCATAAACCATTAGATATAAACAGCTCTATTGACTTCCAAGAAGATACGGTTCCTATTATGGAGCATCTTAGCACACCAAGTGGTGATACACGCGCTACAATTAATGCACTAACATCAGAAGAATTACATTATCCTTTAGGGGCAGCAAGAGCGCAAATCCATAAAAACTATATTGTCGCTCAAACTCAAGATAGTCTTGTCATTGTAGACCAGCATGCTGCTCATGAGAGACTGGTTTATGAAGCACTTAAAAATGCTCTGTATTCTAAGCCACTTCCTTCACAATTATTACTTATTCCTGAAATTGTAGAACTCTCTGAAGAAGATGCCACATGCCTTTTATCTCACAAAGATGCTTTAAAAAAATTTGGATTAGGAATTGAATCCTTTGGAATTGGGGCAGTCGCTGTACACGAAACACCTTCGATGTTAGGAGAAATTAATGTCCAAGCTTTAATTAAAGATCTCGCCGATGAAGCAGCTGAATATGACACAATAGATAATTTAAAAGGAATGCTTGATTATGTTGCAGCAACTATGGCCTGTCATAGTTCAATACGTTCAGGACGTCTTTTGCATCCTGAAGAAATGAATGCACTTTTACGACAAATAGAAGCAACGCCTAATTCAGCCACATGTAACCATGGACGTCCTACTTATATTGAACTTAAACTCGCTGATATAGAACGCCTTTTTGGTAGAAAATAAAATTTCATAACTATTTTGACTAAAAACTACTTGCTTCATTTATGCTCAACTTTATAAAATATCTATAATATTTTATCAGCATTATTTTTTCATAAATACATAGAAAGGGCGCATAAAATATGTTCTCTCATAATGAATGCGAAGCAACAATCCATTATTTTAATAATAGTTATAAAATTGTTAAATATGGAACTTATACTATTTGTGCAGTTAGTGGACAAAAAATCCCTATCGATGATCTCAAATACTGGAATCATCAGCGTCAAGAAGCATATGCCAGTTGTGAATTATCCTATCAGCGTGAACTTGAGTGTAATCCATATCTTAGTCAATTACTAAAAAACATAAAATAACCTATAAGAAACTCTAAAATAGTATCCATATGCTTTTAAATATATCAATTAAAGGTGATATTTCGTTTCTTAAAACGAGCAATAGTCTCCTCAAGAAGCATACGACAAAAATCTCTTTGAACAAAATCAACTTTAACATCAAAGACAATAAGATTTTCTAAGATTTTATGTAAATTGTTAGCCTGTATGCGTATATAGTCCTTAGCAGTCGTAGCTAGCCACAGATTATGAATTTTGGCCTTCCGTGCCAAATTCTTTAGATCCGTAGCTGTAAAAAAATAATGATCAGGATAAGAATAAGCTTGCACAACATGACCAGACATTTCTTTAATGGATTTGAAAAATTTATCTGGATTGCCAATACCTGCAAATGCTAAAAAAGATTTTCCAGCAACTTCATCATTAACATGTGATTTAAAATGCCCATAACGCAAAGGTTTTCCGGTGCGTGAAACAAAAAGAGCTACCTCATCACTCTCATCCAAACAACCAATGACTAAAACGCTGTCCATGAAAGATAATTGCGTTTTTAATGGTGCACGTAAAGGTCCCGCTGGAAAAACAGCTTTATTACCAAAACCACGCATTGCATCCACAACAAGCAATGCATAATCCATATAAAGGCGACGGCTTTGAAAACCATCATCCATTAAAATAAAATTACATCCATTTTCTTTAAGCCGTTGTGCTGCTGCATAACGATCAGGTGATATAGCAACAAAAGCGTGACGTGCAAGTAAAAGCGACTCATCACCAACATCGCATGCATTATCACATTTAACATCAACGAGATGTACTTTCTTGACTCTTCCACCATAACCACGTGATACAATACCAGGTATTAAGCCAAGTTCCTTAGCCACCTGGGCAAAAGCAATAACAACAGGTGTTTTACCTGCCCCGCCTAATGTAAAATTTCCAACACACAAAACTGGCAAATCAATAGCAAGAGGCTCTCTTTCCATACAGAATCGTGCACAATAACCATAAACTCCAGCAATTGGTGCTAATAAAAAACGCAAAAAGCTTTTATTTTTCCACCAAAAGCGTGGAGAACAAATATGCATGCCTATTTTTGACACTGCCTTAAACCCATCTGTATCACAAGTGGTTGCAAAAATGGATCAAGAACCTTTAATGTACACTCAAGTGCACCAGCCATACTTGTTGCTACTTCATAAGCCTTATCGGTCACTTCTTTTCGCAAGGTTTCATTTGTTAAAAATTTATTCACTTGAACAGCAAGTTGCATTGTATCTTCAACTATATAAGCCGCATCACAGGATAAAAATCGCTCAAATGTATTTTGAAAATTTGCGATATGAGGCCCTGTTAAAATAGCTACTCCAAGCAAAGCAAGCTCTAATGGATTATGCCCACCATAGTCACACAATGATTTACCAATGAAAGCAACTTTCGATAAACGAAGAAAAAGACCCATTTCTCCAATCGTATCCCCTAATAAAATATCCGTATCTATATCTGGAACGATATTGCTATTTCTAAGAACATAACGCAAATCTTCTTGATCACATACTCTAATAATATCTTCTGAACGTTCAGGATGACGTGGAACAATAATCGTTAATAAATCTGGAAAATAACTCTTGAGCATTTTATGAACTTCACAAGCAATTTTTTCTTCTCCTTCATGGGTTGAAACAGCTGCCCAAACTGGACGATTACCGATAGCCTTACAATAATGCGCAAGTAATTCCTGATCCTCAACCGGACACACCTCAGCCTTAAGATTACCAGAAAGTGCAACTGATTTTACACCAAGTGTATAATAATATGTTACATCTGTTTCATTTTGGCCAATAGCCACATCAATATGTTTAAAAATATGTTTAGCAAGAAAGAGTCGTTTGTGCCAAGCTTTAAAAGACTGTTCCGACATACGGGCATTAACCAAAATCTGTGGAATGCGCATTTTAGCAAGTTCTTTAATACGTAAAGGCCAAATCTCAGATTCACAAATCAATGCCAAATCAGGTTTCCAATGACTAATAAAATGACGCACAGCTAATTCTAAATCTAATGGAGCATATTGATGAATTAATCGATTGCCAAAATATTTCTTAACAAGAGTAGAAGATGTCACAGTACATGTTGTCAATAATACTTGTATCTTTAAAGATAAAATGTAATTAATGAGTGGTAAAAGAGCTACTGTTTCTCCAATACTCGCCGCATGAAACCAAATTAACGGACTTTGAGGACGTGCTTTTTTGCTTTTACCTAAACGTTCCTTATGTCGTCCTCGTTCTTCTTTCCCACGCATCGCTCTAAAAAACAAATAAAGTGGTACCACAGGGTGTAAACAAAAGCCAACTATCCGATAGATTGAAAGAGCCACACGTGCCTTTAACTCCATCATTTTAAACCCCTTATTTCCTTGTTTTGAGATAGCTGTAAGCTTCATCTGTCAAATGATTCATTATGCTTGTTAATTGTATACGTTTTTCTTCTAACAAAGAATCATCTGCATCTTTAGGAACAAAAAATGCTTCACCTGCGAGAACAATTGAACGCCCAAAAGGAAGTGGAATTGCAGTTTTATCCCATGTTTTTTCAAGAATTTTTTCTCGCGAAAACGCATATACACAAGGTATAATAGGACGGCCAGATAATTTAGCTAATAAAATAATTCCTTTTCCCGACTCACGTGCTTTTCCACACGAGATATCTGCAATCATAGCAGCTGTTTTACCAGATTTAAGAGCATTTTTAAGCGTTAACAATGCTTTTGCTCCTCCTTTATGAGTGTGTTGGGTTTTACCGCGCCCCCCTGAACCACGAACAATTTCAAGTCCTAATTTTTGGGCCAATTGTGCATTTATTTCTGCATCAGCAGAACGAGAAAACATAGCAATAACTTCCTCACCTTGAGAACGTAAAAAAGGCCCCATAATATGACGTCCATGCCAAAAGGTTATAATAAACGGATTATAAGCATTATATATTTTGCTCATATCATCTGAGCATTTTAACCGCGGATTCGTCCAATAAACAAAGCGCAGATAGCTCGTCAAAATCCATACAACAAAAACTTTTACAAACCATGTTTTCATTAATGAATGACGATTATCCCGCCAAATTTTTTTCAAAATTCCATTTTTTTTCTTGTTAAAAGCTTCTCTCATAACGACATTAAAATTAGCAAACTCAATCTTGTAGTATTTTCGTAGAATAAAAAACAATAATTGAATATTTAAACTTTATGATCTATCGCTTGTTGAGTAATCAAGAAACTGATGTAAAGGCACAACATAATAACGTTGTAATGCATTATCTACACTGCTTTGCGCTTTTGCCCGCCATGCTTCCTGAGCTGATTGATAGTCTGGAAAAATCCCAACCACATCCAAATTACTGGGATCTCTAAATTGATTATCATTTAGATCTTTTAATTCCCCACCAAACACAAGATGCAATAATTGTCTCTTTTCGTTGACTTCAGCCATATTTACCCTCCGTATCGTTTTAAAATTTAAGATTTTTTATTTGATTAAACTAACTTTGCTTGACGAACAACATGTATCATATTTTGACAACAATTACTTTCACCAGCAACTAAAAAACCATCTTGATAAGCTTCAATTCCATAAGAAATAAATGGCGCCTCAAGCGACATAAGACATCCACCACACTCCTGTAAAACAAGATCAGCAGCAGCAATATCCCAATCATGACAATTCGGACGAACCAATACAATATCAATTTCACCTTGAGCAATAAGAACAATACGGTAAGCAAGAGAAGGAATATAACGAAACAAACTGATTCGGTTGCTAAAATCATATGGTAATTTTTGCGCAATTGATCGATCAATCGAAATCCTATATTTTCGATTGATATTAGGTTTTAAAAGGGGCAGCTTAACGCCATTCAATGTTGCCCCTTCCCCTGTTACAGCTGCATATATTTCACCTTTAGCAGGACATTGTAAAACACCTACAATAGGACGATTATTCTCAATAATAGCAACAGAAATACACCACTCAATACTTCCAGAAAGAAAACCTCGAGTCCCATCAATGGGATCAACTACAAAACAGCGTTTATAAATAGCTTCTCCCCTCTTATCTTCTGTTTCTTCTGAAATCCAGCCATAATCCGGACGTGCACTAAGAAGTTTTTCTTTTAAAAAAACATCTATAGCAACATCCGCTTCACTAACTGGTGAATTACCATCTTTAAACCAAACATCGAACTCACATCCAAAATACTTCATTGCTAAATCTCCTGCCTCCCAACAAACATCGAGCAAAAGATTTAAGTCGGCATAATAATGTGCATTATTTTCCTGCAAGGATCATTCCTTCAATTAATAATGTCGGTGCCGATGTACCATAACGTCGATCAATATCATTCGCAGGGACTAAATGCGCTAACATATGGAGGAGATCAGATCCTAGCGTTACTTCACTCACTGGATAAGTGATTTCGCCATTTTCAATCCAAAAACCAGAAGCTCCACGACTATATTGCCCTGTAATAAAATCAACACCATGCCCAAACAATTCTGTAACATAAAAACCATTTTGCACACTTTTTATCATATCATGAGGTGATACTAAACCTGGTTCAATAGAAAAATTAGTGCTTGCTGGCTGAACAAGGGATGCAGAACGTACACCACGGCCATTTGTTTTAAGTCCTAATTCACGAGCTGAAGATGATGAAAGAAGCCAGTTTTTTAAAACACCATTTTCAATAATATTCAGTGTATGTCCTTCTACCCCTTCACCATCAAAAGGACGAGAAGCATTTCCGCGTAATCTTAAAGGTTGATCCATAACATTAATACCCGCCTTCATAACCCTTTCACCCCTTAAATTTTGCAAAAGGCTTGTTTTGCGAGCAATTGATGCTCCATTAACCATAGACGCAATATGACCCGCAATTCCACGAGCCACACGTGGATCAAAAACAACATTCACAACCCCAGTTTCTGCACGAACTGCTCCTAAACGTCGAACTGCTCCTAATCCAGCATTTTTACCTACCGTATCTGCTGATTCTAAATCAGAGAAATGTAAAGCCGTCGTATAATCATAATCTCGCTCCATTTCCGTTCCCTCACCAGCAAGAGCACTACAAGAACGCGAAAAATAGCTGGAACAATAAGATCCATAAAAACCATCACTATTCACAAGAACAAACCCATTCTTGCCATAAGCTGTTGCTGCACCGCCAGAATTGCTCACACCCTTTACATCAAGGGCTGCTGCTTCCATTTGCAAAGCATCTTGTGTTAAAAAATGACTTTGTGGAACAAAATGATCAAAAAGATCAAGATCTTTAGGATGAGTAACTAAACACTCTTTATCCGCCAAACCTTCAAATAAACTATCAGGCGAGGCTTTAGCCATTGCAATAACACGTTCTGCTAATTCTTGCGGATTAACAACAAAATTAGCAGAAACACTTGCCACTTTTTTACCAACAAAAACCCTCAATGTAAAATCATCACTTTCTGAAGCTTCAGTCGATTCTACTTTGCCAAGACGAACTGCTACACAAACAGAATTTGAGTGGATAACAACAGCATCAGCAGCATCTGCTCCAAAACGCTTTGCCGCTTCAACCAACGAACTAGCTTTATCAAGCTGTTTTTTGTTCATCTTCCTAAATATCCTTTAAATAGTAATTATTCATTCTTAATAAGAAATTTTAAATGAAAAATATAATTTTTGTCTATTTATAGTTAAAAGTTATAAGCCACTATGTATCATTTTTCTTTCAACTAATTCAGAAATTTGCCTTTTAGCTTTTTCACGAAACGGCTCTACACGTTTTAAAATTTCTTTGACTTCAAAAAAATTTAAAATTTGGATCCCATTAACAGGAGGACATAATAAAAGATCTAATTTTGCACACTGCAAACGTGCTGTCACAAGCGCTTGTTGTCCTATAATACCTGTAGCAACAAGACTTTCAGAAACAGAAAAGTGTCCATTTTTACATTCAATAATCGGAAGCCCTGTAACATCAACACCAATTGAAAGATCAACTGATTCAGTAAAACAATCAAAAGGGACTGGATTACAAATCGCCCCATCAATCAAAAAATCATGATTGCGTAAAACAGGCCTAAATAAACCAGGAAGAGCAGAAGAAGCTGCCAAAGCAGAACGCAAATCTCCTTCTTGAATAATGACCATCTCTGCTGTTTTTAAATTTGAAGCTACAGCACAAAAAGGAATTTCTAATGCACAAAAATCTCTCGGAAAGTTCAATGGTAAAAAATTTTCTAAAATTAACTCCAAATTAAATTGAAAAAGATGGAAACTGCATTCACAAAGCGCTCTCCATGACGTCGGCATTAAAGACCATAAACGCTTTAAAATATCATTTGAGTTAGAAAAAGTTGATAAAAAATACTCTTTCCAATCAGTCTCTGTCATTCCGGAAGCCACACCAGCACCAACAATAGAACCAATAGAAGATCCTGCAATAACATTTGGTTTCAAGCCTAAATCTTCGAATGCCCCAATCACTGGAAGATGACCTAAACCACGAGCCCCTCCACCACCGAATGCCACACCAATTTTCACTCTATCTCTCCTACAGCGTGCTTCAATTCCCAAGTAAATACAAAAGAAATGTTGCCTTCTATGGTTACTATTTCTTATGTTTATAGAAGTCTTTGAGAAACGACAATAAAAATATGCACTCTTTATCTTCCTTTTAGTTCATCCACTAATCTCAGATAATGCCAGGTGATCTGAGTGATAACTCGAATACCAATTCCTCAATCACACTATCTTTATTCATTGATCAAAATGAAACTCTTTTGCAAAAATAGCTATTTTCTTTTCCTCAAAATCTTTAACCAAACCAGAAAAAATCCTGCAATAACGGAATAACTGCTTTATAAAGAAATATTGTAAAACTATGTAGAATAATCTTGTGTCACTTTATAAAAAAAATTTCTCAAATATACATTACTGTTGAAGTCTATAGATCCGTATTACTGTATCACTATAAAAACGCTCATCATCCAAATAAAATGGATCGGGCAAATTGATAATCGCTTCTTTTGCTTCTTCAAGAATAAAAAGTGTTTCAGTTTTTGCCCATCCTCCTTTAAGAGCTTGAATAAAAGCCTTCTCACCCAACGAAAAACCATAAGGAGGATCCGCAAAAATAACATCAAATGGAAGCATTGTCCCAATATTTCCAAGTTTGGTTGCATCACGGCGTAAAATTCGCCCAACGCCTTGCAACCCTAAAGTTTCAATATTCTTTTGAATTAAACTGCGCCCCTCTATTGTATTTTCAACAAAAACAGCGGTCTTTGCTCCACGTGAAAGCGCTTCAATTCCTAAAGCACCAGTGCCAGCGAAAAGATCAAGAACACGCCTATTTACCCAAAAATTTTCTTCCCGACTCGTAAGAATATTAAAAAGACTTTCACGCGTACGATCAGTTGTTGGGCGAATGGATAGACCAAGAGGTTTTGCCAAAATACGCCCCGAAAACTTACCACCGATAACCCGCACTTTATCCTCCAGATCGCTGAGATACTCTTGCACCATTATTATATTTCTTAAATTTTTTCATGGCCTTATCAAATGGCCTAGATTTCCTCTTATTATTCAAAAAATGTTCATCACGATCGTCTTGAATAACCTTTCTCTCTTTTTTTAATAATTGATCTTTCTTGCTAAAAATACGTGATTCAACAGAGGATGTTTTGCTATGTTTTTTAGAAAAATTAATGCATTTAGCTTTTTCTACTTGTCTTTCTGATCGTTTTTCTTTCCCTCTATCAGTAGATCTCTTACCAACCCAATTACTTTTACGATCATAATAATTATCTGTATCAGAAGAGGACTTTTTACGTACAATCTTCGGACAAGCACCAGGAGCCATCCAGACATTAGAACAACGTGAACGTAAAAAAGCACGCTCTTCCTTCCCACCTTTGTTTTGCTCTTTACCCCTTAATTTTTCATCAATTTTTTTACTCAATCGTACCTGACTGTGCCCTAAAAATCTGCTTTTTTTCCCATACGATAGATTTTCTTTGCTAGAAACAATCCAATTATCCTTAATCACAGGAGGTTTTGTAATGTTTTGTTTTTCACTAACAGCAGAATTTGAAAAAGGCTTTAAAATAGGCGCATCAAAATCCGCATTAGCTTGCATAATCAAACGCTCTCCTAATTGATCACGCAACATTCGACCTTTTAATTCACGAACTGCACCTTCTTTTAAATCAGACAACTGAAACGGACCATAAGACACCCGAATTAAGCGATTAACAGATAATCCTAAAGCTCCCAAAACATTCTTGATTTCACGATTTTTTCCTTCACGCAAAGCTACAGAAAGCCATACATTTGATCCCTGCTCACGTTCAATCGAAGCTTCAATTGAACCATAAAAAATCCCATTAACTGCAATACCATTCTTTAAATCTTGAAGTGCACTCTGTTTAACTTTTCCATGAGCACGAACCCGATATTTGCGCACCCATCCCGTTAAAGGAAGTTCTAATACACGTGCTAAACCACCATCATTGGTTAAAAGCAAAAGTCCTTCTGTATTAATATCAAGCCTCCCCACAGAAAGAACACGAGGCATACCTTTTGGCAAATTATCAAATACTGTTGGTCTCCCTTGAGGATCACGATTAGTCGTAACAAATCCTATTGGTTTGTAATAAAGCCATAGCCTCGTTCGTTCTATAGGAGGTAAAGGCTTACCATCAACCATAATAACATCAGAGCGAGTAACATTAAAAGCAGGCGTAGTGACAACTGCACCATTAACAACAATACGACCTGCAGCAATCATCATTTCTGCGTCACGGCGTGATGCTAATCCAGCACGCGCTAACCTTTTAGCAATTCGTTCACTTTCACTCTTTTCACTCACTCTCTTTTCATTTCTATTTTTTTCAAATTGTATAGAAAATTTATCACGCATACTATGTCGTTTATTCTGAACAGAAGGAGAAGTGCAGTCAGTCATCATATTTTATCCTTTGATATCCCTAAGGTCCCATTTACTTTTAAAGCAGCTCTTAACATTTTTAAGATGTAATGAAACCATTTCATTACCAAATGAGACATAATAAAAAAGCTTGCTCACTTCGTAGACCTCTTTAATATAGCTTTTTGGTTACTTATACTTCAATGGAAGAATAATATGAGACTTACTCCCATGGAAATAGCTCTTTTAGAAGCACAATCAGCAAAAAAACAAGATGAAATCCCCGTAGGGGCAGTTATCACACATGGTCAAACAATCATCGCACGTGCCGGTAATTACATAAAAAACCCACACGATCCTACAGGACACGCAGAAATGCGTGTTATTCGTATAGCTTGTCAAATTTTCAAAAGTGAAAGAATTCCTGAATGCGATATTTATGTAACACTCGAACCATGTGCAATGTGTGCCGCAGCCATTTCATTTGCACGCATAAGAAACCTGTATTATGCAACGAGCGATTCAAAAGGTGGCGCTGTTGAACACGGACCGCGTTTCTACCAACAACCAACCTGCCACCATAGGCCTAATGTTTATTCTGGTTTTAAAGAAAAAGAAGCCTCTCAATTGCTTAAAGATTTTTTTATACAAAAACGACATCAAAAATAAACTTTATTTCAACCTGAATCTCTAATCTTTAAACGACATCCCCCTTTTTTAACCCCTTATTGCTTTCTACTGGCAAACGGATATTCCTTTTTCACATATTTTTTTATTTCTTGTTCTTTACCTTTTTGGCCCTGCAGGTGCGGTTACTGCTGGTTGACGATAAATTAAAGGCGGCTCACTAAGATACCGACGATAATTTGCACTCCCACCAGCAGCCTCCTTCCGCCGACGCAAATATTCCTCACGTTGTTGTTTCTCATTAAGCTGTACAATACCCTCTGGATCATCAAGATTTGTACGATCTTTTCTTACTAATTTTTTATCTGAAGAATTACCATGAGAATTTACTCTATTAGCCTCCACTCCGCCTCGCAAATTCTTCTGAAACTGTCCTGACACCTCCATCTCATTATGAGAATTAATCTCCGTACTATCTATCTGAGGTGGAGGTAAAACTACATGTGCATTAGGTTCTGGGAAGACAAGTTTTGAACGCTGTTTCATCACAATTTGACTATTTTTATTTTTTGATCTTAAGGAAGCAAGATTAGTTATATCATCAAAAAATTGTAATGAAGCCGTTTTATCTGTACCATAAGTAGGAGCAGACAAATTACACCCCGTCAATATACAACATACACTCAGCGTGCTTGCTAAAAATATTTTCATTGCATATCTATTCATTGCTCACTCACTTCCTTAAGCGCACAGTTCACTGACATTATTATGACTCTTTGGAGACTGCCAACAACACACAAATCGCCTATTCATAGACAAAACAACGCATTTCATTTCTAACATAAATTTCCTCTTCATCAATGATAGAATCTAAGTGATGTTAAATTTATTGAATACTACCCTTTCAAATGACCCTATTCAAAGCATCTTCTACTGATATATGCTAAACCTCTTAAATTTTGCCAAGTGCTTGTAATTCTCGCAAAGCAGCTGCATCACGAGCAGAAACATCAGGATAATTTGGATCACTCCCAACATCTTGTGTATAACGCCATGATCGAGCACATTTAGTACCCACCGCCTTATTCGAGCAGACACCGACACCTTCAACATCACTCAAAATAAAAGCATCCGCAGGAGGTATATCTTGAACGATTGTTAAAGCACTGGTAATACAAATCTCTGCCATATCTAAATTGTTCAAAGATTCTAATAAAACAGGGTTAGAAATAAAAACAATAGGCGCCGTTTCTAAAGATGATCCAATCCGTCTATTTACTCGCTCAATCTCTAAAGCACCTGTTACAACTTTACGAACCTGTCTGATTTTTTTCCAACGTTCTGCTAAAAGTTCATTTTTCCATTCTGTCAGTATAGGGCGAAACTGTTGTAAGTGCACCGAACAACTTTCTGGATAACGTTCTAACCATGCTTCCTCCATTGTAAAAGGTAACATTGGAGCAAGCCATGTTACCATTCGATCAAAAATCTCACGAATAACTTGTAAAGAAGCTTTACGCTTTTTTGATGAAGGGGGATCACAATAAAGAGTATCTTTACGAATATCAAAATAAAACGCAGATAACTCAACAATTGAAAAATCCAATAATGCACGCATAATTTTCTTAAAATCAAACTCATCATAAGATCGATTAATCAACTGATCAAGTTCATAAAGTCGGTGCAATATCAATTTTTCAAGATCCGGTAGTGTACAATAGGGTATTTCTTCTCCTTCATCATACACTAAAATACCAAGCATCCAACGAATTGCATTTCGCAATTTGCGATATGAATCCACATTTGTTTGAAGAATCTTTTTACCCAAACGCTGATCTTCCCAATAGTCAGTTGTCATCACCCAAAGACGAAAAATATCAGCACCAGATGTTTTAATGATATCTTGTGGCATAATCGTATTGCCCAAAGACTTAGACATTTTTTTGCCATTCTCATCCAAAGTAAAACCATGTGTAACAACAGTTTTATAGGGTGAACAAGCTCGTGTCCCACAACTTTCTAAAAGAGAAGACTGAAACCATCCACGATGCTGATCAGATCCCTCAAAATAAACATCAGCAGGCCATTTCAAGTCAGCACGATCTTCTAGCACAAAACTATGACTTGCTCCAGAATCAAACCAAACATCCAAAATATCATACACTTGTACCCAACTCTCATGGGCACGTTCATTTAAAAAACGCTCTCGAGCCCCTTCTGCAAACCATGCATCTGCCCCTTCTGCTTCAAAAGCTTGTAAAATACGCTTATTCACTCGCTCATCTTTAAGAATAAGCCCATCTTCATTAACAAAAATACAAATTGGAACACCCCAAGCACGCTGACGAGAAAGCACCCAATCTGGACGATCTGTAATCATAGAAGCCAAACGATTTTGGGCGGAAGGTGGAACAAAACGTGTCGTCATAACAGCTTCCAAAGCTCGGCTGCGTAAGGTTGAACCATCACCAAGGTCTTTATCCATTGCAATAAACCATTGAGGCGTATTCCGAAAAATAATTGGCTTTTTTGAACGCCAACTATGAGGATAAGAATGTTTTAAGCGACCACGCGCAAATAATAGTCCTGCTTTCATTAAAGCATTAATAACTTCTTTATTAGCACTCCCCATTTTTCCATTATCATCAATAACGCGGATAGCCCCTTCCTTACGATCTGGTCCAAAACCAGGAGCATCCTTCGTATAAAAACCTGCATCATCAACGGGAAAAGGTATAGTAGTGTCAATACCAGCTTGCTCCAATACAGACTTATAAGCATTCCAAATTTCAAAATCCTCACGCCCATGGCTAGGTGCTGTATGGACAAAACCTGTACCAGCACTCTCTGTCACATGGGAGCCATCAAGCATCGCAATCTTATGGTTATATCCCCCAGCCAAACCTTTAAGCGGATGAGAAAGAATAAGAGTTTTAAGTTCATCAGCACACACAGAACGCAAACGTTTTAAAATAAGTTTCGCTTTTGCTGCACAATTCTCAACTAAAGCATCAGCAAAAAGAAGCTTTTCCCCAGCTTGAGGTCCAAAATCATTTTCTGCACTTTCAACAAGATAAACGCCATAAGAAATTTGTGAAGAATAACTAACCGCACGATTACCAGGAATTGTCCATGGCGTCGTTGTCCAAATTACAACATAGGTATCATATAAATCATGAAAACACGTTTCCAAAATAGGAAATTTAACCCAGATAACATCAGATTCATGATCATGATATTCAATTTCTGCTTCAGCCAAAGCTGTACGCTCAACAACAGACCACATCACAGGTTTTGAACCACAATAAAGTTGATCAGACATAGCAAATTTTATTAATTCGTTAGCAATACGTGCTTCTGAATGAAATGCCATTGTTGTATAAGGATTTTTAAAATTTCCTATAATACCAAGTCTCTTAAATTCTTCACTTTGAACTGTTATCCAAGACTGTGCAAAATCGCGACATTCCTGACGAAATTCACTAAGAAGAACATCATCCTTACTTTTCCCTTGCGCGCGATACTTTTCCTCAATTTTCCACTCAATTGGAAGTCCGTGACAGTCCCAACCAGGAACATAATTCGCATTAAAACCCCGCATTTGAAACGAACGGACAATAACATCCTTTAAAACTTTGTTTAAAGCATGTCCAATATGAATATTGCCATTTGCATAAGGTGGACCATCATGAAGAATGTAAAATGGACGATCTTTTGCTTGTTGCCGCAATTGAGTATAGAGATCTATCTCTTCCCATCGTCTTATTAATTCAAGCTCTTTTTGTGGTAACCCTGCACGCATAGGAAAATCAGTTTTGGGCAAATAAAGAGTTTTTGAGTAATCTATTACTTCATTTTTCACAGACATTGTGAAATATTCCTGTCCACTTTTACTATTTTAGTTTTGTATCATTTCCCTGAACCCTGAAACTATAGCTACCCACTCTATAAGGAGTCTGGACTAATAATTCGTATTCAGCAGTGATCAAGAATACATAATATTGTAAATTTTATCATGAAACTATTAAAAAAGAAAACAAAAAATAACTCTCAAAAAAAAGACCCTGCATAAGCAGAATCTTTTCGCAATAAAAATATAAATTTCTCAATAAATTAGAATTTATAAGCTACACCAACACGGAAGTCATTAGTTTTATAACTAAGCTCAACTTCTCCTTTTGCAAATTTCTTTTTGCCAAAGTCTGAATAACGGTATTCAGTGCGCATAATAAAACTCTTAGCGATTGCTATATCAAAACCACCACCAAAGGTGTAACCAACCATTTTCTTTTCTTCATCTGCTTCAGCGTTTCTTCTAGATACCAATACTGATAAAGTATCTTGAAGCTCCGTATAAGAAACACCAGCAGCAATATAAGGCATAATACGATCAGCAGCAAAACCAATACGTACTCGTGTAGCACCAGCCCATTTTTCTTTTAAACAGTGATTAAAAACGATACCTGTTTGTGCGTTATTTTTTGCTTGAGCCATATAATAATACATTACACGCTTATTTCTAAAACCTCCGATAGGATTAAGTATCGCTCTCTCTTCCATTTGAGGTTGTCGTGCAGAGTTAACACCTGTTTCACTGCCTGCTCTACCTGATCGATACGTTGGAATACCATTATCATCAATGATAAAATTTCTGCTATCTTCTTTTCCGGACCACATTATATCCGTATCAACACCTACAATAAGGTTATTACCAAGATCAACGTTGGATCCTGCATAAATACCACCTCTCATCCCCAGGGGTTTAGGCAAAAATTTCGGATCAACTGGTGCCCATTTATTATTACGTCCAGAACTCTGTGCACCACCTATTAGAGGAACCTCAAAATCCAAAGAGCTTGCAGAAACCGTACTTGAAAAACTACTAATCTGACCACCAATATAAAATCCAGTCCACGAAGATTGAAAAGAAGCTGGTGACAATGACTCTTGAAAAGACACACTTCCTGATGCTTGTACTACAGGAATACAAGTTGAAGTAATAGCCAATGTAATAAAAAAAGATTTAATATTCACAGATCTATCTCCATATAAATTTCAGAGTGTGTTTTATATAACGTTTTAATTTTAAAAATCTGTAGTAAAAATAACACAATAAAAAAATCTCTGCTGTAAAGCAGAGATTTCACTTATAGTTCAATCTTCTAGTAAATTAGAATTTATAAGCTACACCAACACGGAAGTCATTGGTTTTATAACTAAGATCCACATTATCCTTCGCAAATTTCTTTTTACCAAAGTCTGAATAACGATACTCCGCACGCATAATAACATTATCAGTCATTGCAACATCAACACCACCACCAACACTATAACCAACTAGAATCTTTGTTTCATCTAAGAATTTTAGCTTAGAATCAGAAGGTGAAGTGTTCCTTCTTTCTCTTACTACTGCTTCAGCTAATCCCTCCGCTGTAAAAACATTTTGAAGCTGCACATAAGAAACACCACCAGAAACATAAGGCATCACACGATCCACAGCAAAACCAACACGCATCCGCACAGCACCAGCCCACTTTTCTTTTATGCTCATATCTATGCTCATATCCTGTACATCAAATACTTTCGTATTTTTTTTTTCAGACCATACCATATCTGTATCAATACCTAAAATAAGGTCTTTGCTCAAACTAACATTCGAACCTGCATAAATCCCCCCTATAAAACCTGAAAGTTTGGGTGATTTTATTTCAGAAAATCCTTGACCTTCGCTATCCTCCTCCACACTATCTTGAATAGGACTTAAGGTAGCTTCACCTGAAAGACCACCAACCTGAGCGCCTACATAAAAACCCGTCCAAGAAAAATTGTTAGAAGAGGAAATCACCGGTACCGGCTGATGGCTCTGTGACTGATGCGGTCTCATAATATCAGCTGCTTGCACCATAGAAACCGGAATAAAAGTCCAACTACATGCAACCAGTAAACGTTTTATATTCATATAATATCTCCTAATTCCAAATAATCCAATAATTCCAAATAATCCAATAATTCCAAATAATCCAATAATTCCAAATAATCCAATAATTCCAAATAATCCAATAATTCCAAATAATCCAGACTGGTCTTTATAAAACATTTTATTTTAAATATCTGTAACTCAAATAACACTTTTCGCAAAAAATAAAGGCCCTATCAGAGATAGAGCCTCTTTATAGTTTAAATTTTGCCTATAAATTAGAATTTGTAAGCTACACCAACGCGGAAATCATTGGCTTTATAATTAACTTCAAATTTGTCATTATGCAATTTCTTTTTACCAAAATCTGAGTAACGATACTCTGCACGGAGCAATACGTTGTCAGCCATTGCAAAATCAACACCAGCAGCAAGAGTATAGCCAATCATTGTTTTTGATTCATCAACTGTATTACTCTTACCAAAAGTTTCTTTGTCTGTTCCCTCAGCTTTTTGCGCAGGAACTTTCTTTATACCAGTTAACGTTGTAAAGGTGTCTTGGAGCTGTGTATAAGCAACACCTCCAGCAACATAAGGCATAATACGATCAGCAGCAAAACCAATACGAATGCGTGTAGCACCAGCCCACTTCGCTTTTAAAGTATGATCGTATTTTGTAAATTTAACGTCTTTTTCTTTCTCTGGTTCTTTCTCTGGTTCTTTCCCTGCTTCAGGCTTTCCATTATCTTTTGCGCCTGCAGGTGCGTTGTTGTTATTATTGTCTTTATCCAATTCAGATGTTACTTTGTCATTTTTTGTGTCTTTCTGCCCAGAAAAAACAACATCCGTATCAACACCTAGAATCAGACCGTTCCCTAAATCAACATTAGAACCTGCATAGAAACCACCTATGAAACCTGAAGGCTTAGGCGACAATTTTTTATCAAGCGGAAGCCACTTTTTAGAATCATCATCAGCAGGGCCACTAAAAGAAGTCTTACTAGAAAAACCACCAATCTGGGCACCTAAATAAAAACCTGTCCAAGAAAAAGCTGGAGCAACAACAATTGTTTCTCCTATTTCTTGAGGAACTCTAATATCTGCTGCTTGCACTGCAGAAGCTGTTATCAAAGCAACAACAGATGTTGTAATTAAACATTTCATATTATTCATAAATTTGCTCCATAGCTAATGTTCATATACACATAGTTACACATTTCCTTCAAAAGATCTGTAGTAAAAATGATACAAACATAAAAAAACCACAATTATATGATATAATTTTCGGTTTTATTTTACGGTTATTATAAATAATGAAAAACGCAATTACAAAATATCGCAGTTATATTGATTATTATGAAGTCACCAATATCATGAATATAATTAAATCACATCTTAAGTTATATTCAGTCACCAAAAACACGTTCTAGTCAGCCACTTTTCTCACTGACTAGAAATAAAACTAAGCCTTTCCAACAAGTGATAACAAAATATATCTCCTAATAAACCTAATAAAAAAGCACACGTAAAAACTGTATACTTATCAACTAAAAACTGAATGGACTGTGCTTAAATAAATTAGGTCTTTTGTTTTTATGATTAGATGTCTCTGGCTTTTTCTTTTTTTTAGATTTTGACTTTTTTGAACCACTCGATGCAAAAGCCACATGTACTGGTTCTATCATTTTTTCCCACTTGCTGTAGACAACACGACCAAAAGAATCTTTTAAAAGTAAAGGGTCTTTATTCCATTCACTAACACGAAAAGTTGGAGAAATAAGCGGTATCTCCTCTTTAAGATCAGATCCTTGAACCGTAGCAGCTGTCATCATAGTAAAACTCGAAACTGTAATAAAATACTTCATATTCACAACTTATCTCCATATTAAAAATACAAAATGTATTTTATAAACTATTTCATCACACATATCTATGAAAAAATGGTGTAAACACAGAAAAAACAAAAGCCTTGTCTTTAACAAAGCCTCCCTATAATTTATTCTCATAACACATTAAAATTTATGAGATCTTCCAATGCAAAAATCATTAATAAAGAAAATTTTGAATTTTAAATAAAATCTGAATAATGATATTCTGTACGCTCAATGTTATCGCTTGACTCTTAAAATGAAGGATAACCTTAGAAAACCAGAAGGTATTTTTATTGTATCTATCTTATAATCAGTTTAATAAGGTTTTGATAAGTTCAATTTAATTTGAAAAATATCTTACCAAATTCATTTTTCTGAGTAGTACATTTACTTACTAATCATATTCCTAAAAATAATTCTAACAACAATACGAAATCTCATCTTCATAAAAGATTCATTTGTAACCTACTATTTCATTATATTTTATAAAAATATAATCTATTTACTTTTTGTAAAATTGGTAATTGATATTCCTCAAAATGATACAGGAAAATGAGTAAAGAAAGATTTGCAACGTACAAATATTCTGTACTAACGAGATCAACTATTTCTTTTCAATTTTAGAAATAAATTTTAAAGTTCAAACATGCGCAAAAATATCAACTTCTGACCATCCCAAAAGATCAAGCTTTGCTCTTACAGGCAAAAATTGAAAACACGCTTTTGCAATATCTTCGCGTTCTTCACGTTTTAAACGTTCTTCAAATATACTCTTTAAACGGTGTAAATACAAAACATCAGATGCAGCATATTCAATTTGTGCACGAGATAAAGCATCTGCTGCCCAATCTGATGATTGTTGCTGTTTAGAAATATTAACATTCAATAATTCACTACAAATTTCCTTCAAGCCATGACGATCAGTATAAGTACGCGTCAGTTTTGAAGCAAGCTTCGTGCAAAAAACAGCATCGGGCATCACACCAAATGTATGCGCTAAAATAGCAAGATCAAAACGCCCAAAATGAAATATTTTCGTAATTGTTTTATCTTCAAGCAACGTAACTAAATTAGGAGCGCTATTTTGTCCTTTAGCAATCTGTATAATATCAGCAGTACCATCTCCAGAAGAAAGTTGAACCACACATAAACGATCACGGTGTGGTTGCAATCCTAAAGTTTCAGTATCAATTGCAATAGAATCAACACAATAATTATCCAAATTTGGTAAATCACCTTGATGAACACGAATTTCTGCCATTTATTCTCCTGTTTGCTAGGGCTGCAAGAATGCGTACCCAAGACCGTTGCCCCTTATGAAATGATTTTAAATTATATTTCTCATTAGGTGAATGAATCCGATCATCAGCTAATGCAAATCCAACTAAAATAGTTTCCATATTAAAAATTGATTGAAAATCCCCGACAATCGGAATAGATCCTCCCATAGCAGTTAACAAAGCAGGTGTCTCCCATTCCTGAAATAAAGCATCTTGCGCCGCTTGAATAAAAGGTGAATCATAAGGAAGTTGAACCGCCGGAGAAGCACCGTGTTCTTTAAATGCAACTGTGCAATCTGCAGGAATAAGAGAGCGCACATAATTACGAAAAGCTTGGCGTATCTTTTCTGGATTCTGCTTATGCACTAAACGAAAAGAAACTTTTGCAGACGCTTGAGAAGGAATCACCGTCTTAAATCCTTCACCCTCATATCCCCCACTCATGCCATTAATTTCTGCTGTAGGACGAGCCCATACTTGTTCTAAAAGACTTCGTCCCTTTTCTCCAGTAGAGATAGAAAGACCAACAGGACTAAGAAATGTCTCAGCATTACAACCAAGTTTATCCCATGATTGTAAAATCTGTAAAGACGTCTCTTCTACACCATCATAAAATCCAGGAAGTTGTACTCTACCATTTTCATCATGAAGCCCAGCCAAAATTTTAGCTAAAATGCGAATAGGATTAGCTGCTGCGCCTCCAAAATAACCTGAGTGCAGATCACAATTAGCAGCCGTAACGACAACCTCTTCTCCTAAAATTCCTCGAAGACCCACAGAAATAGATGGTGTATTCGCATCCCACATTGAGGTGTCACAAACTAATGCACAATCAGCCTTCAATTCATCAGCATTTTCCTTTAAAAAAGGAATAAGTGAAGGTGAACCACTTTCTTCTTCACCTTCCAACAAAATGGTAACCTTTACAGGAAGCTGTTTTGTTTTTTCTTTAAAAGCACGACATGCCTCAATAAAAGTCATGAGCTGGCCTTTATCATCTGAAGCACCACGAGCACAGATGATCTTGTTTCCATTTTGTTCTTTTAAAGAAGGCTCAAACGGATTATTTTCCCATAAATCCAATGGATCAACTGGTTGTACATCATAATGCCCATAAAATAACACATGCAAACAATCATCAAAAGGTCCTGGATGATGACCAACAACCATTGGATGACCAGGTGTATCGCGACGTGAAGCTGTAAAACCTATACTTTTCAAATCTTCCACCAACCAATCAGCTGTTTTACGGCATTCATCTTTATATGCTGGATCTGTAGAAATAGATTGAAAACGTAGAAGAGAAAAAAGATGTTCAAGGTTTTTTTCTAGATTCTTATCAAGATACTCTAACACTTTATTAAGCATAAAAAAACCTTTCAATCTTCGCAAAATTATAAATATGACTTTAAGCTTGTTATAAAATTTTGCAAGACACATTCTTCATTTTTGACATTGTGGACAATAAAAGCTTGAACGACCTGACTGTACAATACGCACAATAGGTACCCTACAATTCAAACATTCTTTTCCTTCACGTCCATAAACCGAAAAATGGTGTTGAAAATATCCAAGTGAACTATCTGCATGCATATAATCACGTAAAGAAGTCCCCCCAGAAGCAATTGCTTCAGTAATCACATTACATATATTTTGTGCAAGAAAATTTGTAGATTCCAGTGTATGTACATCTTCTAACGCCAATGTAAATGCATTCCGCTGTGGTGATAAATGACTACGCCAAAGTGCTTCACAAACATAAATATTCCCAAGGCCAGCAACAATAGATTGATCAAGCAAAGCTGTTTTCAGAGATGTTTTTTTATTAGCAAAAGCTTTTTTTAAATAAGCACCAGAAAGCGTATTGTTCATAGGCTCAACCCCTAGCCTTCTTAAAAATGGATGTTCATAAAGCTTTGTTGTATCTGTTAAAAGCATAAAACCAAAACGGCGAACATCATTATAAGTGAGACGATAAATTTTATCATCTTTTGCCCGAATATTTATAATGCAATGATCATGCTCAACTAATTTGCTTATAGAAGAATGCTCCTTGCTTAAAAATTCACCCTCTATACGCCACGATCCTGACATACCTAAATGACTCAAAATCGTTTCATTGTTTGAAAGAGAAAATAATAAATATTTCGCGCGACGACTAAGTTGTATAATCGTTCTGCCTACTAATCGCTCAGAAAATGCTTCTGGAAAAGGAAAACGCAAATTTTTACGATTAAGTTGAACAGATATAATTTTTGCACCAGTTAAAAACGGATCAAGCCCACGGCGAACCGTTTCCACTTCAGGAAGTTCAGGCATTATCTCCCCAATGATTACACATGTGCAAATTAAGCCCACTCACCCTGACGAAATACAGGAATTTTTGTACCATCCTGCATAACACCGTCTATGTTGATTTCATCTGATCCAATCATCCAATCAATATGAATAATACTCTTATTCCCACCACGCATCGCAATCTCTTCCGGCGTCAATGCTGCCCCATTTAAAAAACACTTAGAATAACATTGCCCTAAAGCAATATGACACGCAGCATTTTCATCAAACAATGTATTATAAAAAAGTAAACCACTCTTAGAAATAGGTGAAGAATGCGGGACAAGAGCGACTTCACCTAATCGACTAGCACCCTCATCACTTTGTAAAACCTTTTGCAAAACTTCTTGCCCCTTTGAAGCTGATGCATTGACAATACGGCCTGCTTCAAAACGCACTTCAATATTATCAATGAGCGTTCCTTGATAGGAAAGTGGCTTTGTTGAACGAACAAAACCATCAACTCTATAAGCATGAGGAGTTGTAAATACTTCTTCAGTGGGAATATTAGGATTACAGATAACACCATTTTGAGCAATCGAGGCACCCCCATGCCATTCATGCTCATCAGCTAAACCAACTGTTAAATCGGTTCCTGGACCGGTAAAATGCAAAGCAGCAAAACGTTGATCATTAAGCCAAGATGAACGTTGCTTTAAATTGGCATTGTGCGCATGCCAAGCATCTACAGCATTATCCTGTGTCACACGTGAAGCAGAAAAAATAGCTCCTGCTAATTTCTGAATTGCTTGCTCAAGAGGTAAATCAGGAAACATTGCCGTAGCCCATCCCGCTGTTGGATAAGCGATAATCGACCAATTAATCGCAAAATTCGATATCTTGTTCAGAGCTGGCTGATAAGCTATCGAAGTGGCCTTATTCAAACGTGAAACCTTATTCAAATCTTGGTTGGAAAGTAACAATGGATTATCACCAACAATTGCCAAACGTGCAGCTCCATTTTCAAATGCTTTTGCCATTCCTTCATAAAGCCAAGAAGGTGCACGATCAAAACTAGCAGAATGCGCATTTTCAAACCGAATAAGTGATAATGCCTCATCACCAAAAAGTGGTGTAATAACACCAGCACCAGCCTTATAAGCATGAAGGGCTATCTGTCGAACCAAAGGTAAAGCCGTAACTGAAGCTGTCAAAACAAGATCCTGTCCTTCTTGTAAATTGAGCCCTACTTTTATTGTAACTTCTGCAAGGCGGTCAAGCATTTCAGGAGAAATCATTTCATCACGATCAAAACGCATAACCCTTATCCTTATTCAACTGCGAAAAAAATTACCGACTTCTATACCGTTCTTCTAACATTGCAACAACTGCATTTAATTGATGTTGTGAAGGCATAGCATACGCCACAATTGTTGTGTTTTCTCTTAGCTCATCTCCATAACGAGGTGCAGATGTAGGAATAGGAATTTTATCAAGCTGTGCAACAACAAAAGGTGTAAAACTCTTTTTATCTGCTTGCGCAATCTCTATTGAAACAGGTACTTCCTGTATTTCTTCTGTTTTTACTTCTCCACTGTCTACACTTGAGTTTATAAAGTTGGACATATTATCAGAACGTTCTTGAGAAAAAGCAAACGCAACATCATAAGGACGGTCATTAACCGGAACTTGAAGTGATCCATTACGGGAACGTTTTTCATAAAAAGCGTTACCTCCCGCAACACGAACATAATGCATATTCTTATAAGGAAAAGATAAACCAGCAGTGTGGAAAAACATAGCATTTTTACTTTTCTTATCTCGCTCACCACGTAAAACAGCATCAGCAGCCTCTTTAACACGAGCAACAGATGCCTTCTCAAGCATAGGGCGGGTTAAAACACCGGGAGCAAATTGCTTGCGCTGGCCAACAACACCACAAATAGTCTTTGGATAAGCACTTGAATTCACACGGTTCATAACAACCGTTCCAACAGCAATCATTCCTTCACGACTTGAACGATTTGATTCAAAATACATCGCACGCATAAGACATTGGCGTTCTGTTAATGGATAATCGACTGATTTAGTGTTTTTATAATCGTCCGTTTTTTGAAGCTTCACATGATTTGATGAGCACCCTACAATAACGAATGATATAACGCAAAGAACAATAATAAACCACTGATTTTTTTTCATTTTATACAATATATTCCTATGTCTTCAAATATCTAAAATTCAAATGAATTTTTAAATACAAATCAAAAAAATATACAATTAATTGCTAATTGCTCACATATATAATCTAATAATTTAATCGTCAAAAAATGCTTCTACACAAAAAACAATAAAAAAATCTTAATTCAAAACATCTCTTATTGCCTAAATGATTCAATGAATATTGTGTTAATCTTAAGCTTTTAAAATAATCCTCAAACACTAATATCTCTATAACTGACTATAGTATTTGATAACCACTAAACACCACACCTGAGTACCATTTAAAAAACTTTTTACATAAAAAGTTTTACCAAACTCAAATGCAATTCAAAACAGATTAAGAAATCTTATAGAGCACGCCAGTTAATAATAAAACCTATCTCACTCCTTAATAATTGGTTCATTGAAAATAAAAACCTAATCTGTTTTCTTCTCATTCACTCCAACTTTATACGTCATATCATCACGGGGACGACCAAATGTCATATGATTGCCTGTAATAATATAATGAAGTGTTTCAGCAATATTAGTCACATGATCACCAATCCGTTCAATATTTTTTGCGCACAAAAGTAGGTGTGTACAAACTGTAATATTACGCATATCTTCCATCATATAAGTCAAAAGTTCACGAAAAAGAGACGTATATAAAGCATCAATTTTATCATCACTTTCACGTACTGCATCAATGCGATCCAATAAACGACTCTTATAAGCGTCAAGGACTTCCTTTAACTGATTGCGCGCTAAAACTGTAATCGTTTCAAGCCCACGGTAAAAAGCTGCAGGTTGACGGATTTCAGAAATAGCAACTGTCCGCTTTGCAATGTTTTTTGCCATATCTCCAATTCGTTCAAGATCAGAAGCAATCCGGATAGCTCCAACAATTTCACGTAAATCAACAGCCATTGGTTGGCGTTTACAAATAATGGTAATCGCTTTTTCATCAAGATCACGTTCTGCTTCATCTAAAAATAAATCATCGGCAATAACTGAAGCTGCTAACTCAGAATCATCACACACAATTGATGCCACAGAACGTTCAATCATTCTTTCAGCATGGCGACCCATTTCTGAAATCTTGGATTCCAAATATTCTAATTCTATATCATAAGAATGAACAATATGACTCATGATAGTCCCTTATACCCTTCAATTCACTTACCCAAAACGTCCAGTAATATAATCCTGCGTCTGTTGCTCTTTTGGTGATGTAAACATCATTTCTGTTGCGCCAACTTCTACCAAGTGCCCTACATGAAACATAGCCGTATATTGAGAAACACGTGCCGCCTGCTGCATAGAGTGTGTCACAATCACAATTGTATAACTTTGTCTCAACGCATCGATCAGCTCTTCAATACGTGCCGTTGCAATTGGATCAAGAGCTGAACAGGGCTCATCCATCAATATAACTTCAGGACTTACAGCAATAGCACGTGCAATACATAAACGTTGTTGTTGTCCGCCTGATAAACTTGTTCCTGGCATATGAAGGCGATCTTTCACTTCTTCGAATAATCCCGCTTGTATCAAGCTTTTTTCAACAATCTCCTGCAATTCAACACGAGATTTCGCTAAACCGTGAATACGCGGTCCATAAGCAACATTCTCAAAAATAGATTTTGGAAAAGGATTAGGTTTCTGAAAAACCATTCCAACACGCGCACGTAATTCTACAACATCAATACGTGAGGTATAAATATCCTCCTCATCTAAAGTAATCAAACCTGTTACTTTGGCGCCTTCAATTGTATCATTCATACGGTTAAAACATCGTAAAAAAGTCGATTTTCCACAACCTGAAGGCCCAATTAATGCAGTGACTTGATGTTCGATAATATCAAGAGTAATGCCGTGAATAACTTCTTTCTTTCCATAAAAAACACGAACATCTTGACCACGCATTTTGATCTTCATACTCGATTCAACCTTAGTGTTATGCATCAACTCTCTCAAAAATTACCAACGTCGTTCAAACCGCCGGCGTAAAAGAACAGCTGCAATATTCATAAAAATGAGAAAAATCATTAATATAATAATAGCACCTGATGTCTTCTCCATAAAAGAACGCTCTGCTTCACTTGCCCACATAAAAATTTGAACAGGCAAAGCTGTTGCTGGATCCATTGGCGTAATGGGAATATCCACAACAAAAGCAACCATCCCAATCAAAAGCAAAGGCGCTGTCTCACCCAGTGCTTGAGCCAAACCAATAATTGTGCCTGTCAGAATACCAGGAGCTGCTAAAGGAATCACATGATGAAAAACCATTTGCGTCTTCGATGCACCCAACCCTAAAGCTCCTGCACGAATAGAGAATGGAACAGCTCGTAAAGCAGAACGCGTAGCAATAATAATTGTTGGTAATGTCATAAGAGCCAAAACAAGCCCTCCAACAAATGATGCTGAACGCGGCATCCCCATAAAATTGATAAAAACAGCAAGTCCTAGAAGACCAAAAACAATCGAAGGAACAGCAGCAAGATTATTAATATTAATTTCAATAAAATCTGTGAATTTATTTTTTCGTGCATATTCTTCAAGATAAAGAGCTGTCGCTATCCCTATTGGCAATGAAATTACTAAAACAATAATCATCATATAAAGAGAACCAATCATCGCGACACCTAAACCCGAAGCCTCAGGACGACTTGATGCACCAAATGTAAAAAAATGACGGTTGAAAGTCTTATAAAGAGTACCGTCATTAATTAAATATTTCATCCATTGTATCTGTTGATCAGAAATTTTACGATTTTTTTCTGGTACATGTAAATTAATCTGCCCCTTATATGCTGAATCAATATCTGACGCAGCTAAAACTTTAACTTTTTGCGTTGTTCCAATTAAATGAGGATTTTTCACCACTATATCACGCAACTGAACACGAACACTCTGCGAAAACATACGGTTAACATTACGCATAGATATCTGATCATCGAGATCGACCCCAAGTTTTGTTGCCAAAGCATTCTGTACAAGAAGTGGATAATTAGCAGTTACTAATATCTTTGGATTACTCTCACGCTGACCACTAGGGTCAATCACTTTTTCATCCAAATAAACTGATAAAATCATCTCACTTTGAAAAAAAGCTGTATAACCTTGACTAACAATAGACCATAAAAGAATTGCCAAAAAAAACAAACTAATAAAGATAGCACTTAAACCATAAATACGAAAACGGCGTTCAGCTCGATAACGACCTTTAAGGTCAATATTACGATGATGCGAAAAAAAAGCTTCACTCATTCATATCGTTCCTGATATCTACGTACTATATAAAGAGCTAAAATATTCATTAAAAGAGTCAGAATAAAAAGTGTCATTCCCAAAGCAAAAGCTACAAGTGTCTGTGGAGAATTAAACTCAAAATCACCCGTTAATTGATTAACAATTTTAACCGTCATTGTTGTCATCGCTTCAAATGGATTAAAAGTAAAATTTGCAGCAACACCAGCTGCCAATACCACAATCATTGTCTCTCCAATTGCACGTGATGCAGTCAACAGAAGTGCTCCCATAATCCCAGGAAGAGCAGCTGGTATAACTACTTTTTTAATTGTTTCAGATTGTGTTGCTCCTAAACCATAAGAACCTTCACGTAAAAAACGTGGAACAGCAGTAATAATATCATCTGATAAAGATGAAACAAAAGGAATCAACATAATTCCCATAACAATACCAGCCGTCAAAACACTTTGAGCCATAATAAAACTAACCCCACCAGAAAGAGACAGTGAAAGATTGTGCAAAAAAGGCCCAACAATCTTCAAAGCAAAGAAACCGTACACAATAGTTGGGATGCCAGCAAGTACTTCTACTAATGGTTTCACAATCGACCGTAATCGAATTGAAGCATATTCAGCCATATAAAGAGCAGCAAATAACCCAACAGGTACAGCAAAAAGCATAGCAATAAAAGCAATATAAAGCGTACCAGCTAATAATGGTATTAAACCAAATTGTCCCACACTATTTTCTGCATGATTCATTGAAAAACGGGGATCCCATACTGTCCCCAAAAAGAAATTTGATAATGACACAGATTGAAAGAAATTCATTGTTTGAAAAAACATAGAAACCACAATACCAACCGTTGTTAAAATAGCAATTGTAGATGCACAAACCAATCCAATAATAATCAAACGCTCAACTTTATTACGGGCACGTTGGCGCGGAGAAACTTGCATAATACCAAAAATAAAACAGAAAAATGTAATAATAGAAAACAAAATATGACCAATAAATTGCAATTTATCATAAAAAAAATGCCATAACTCTGTAATTTTCAATATATAATCTGGCACTGTTACGGGTAAAACAAATCCTTGCACTAACAATTGAGCTCTCACATCCTCATATAAAGTAGCGGTAAGAGCTCCTTTAAAGTGAGGCATCATTTTGATTAACCCGCGGATAAGCCCATGCTTATCTGTTTCTATCATAGACACCATATGAGCTTCCAACTCTCGTGAAACAATATATTCCAAATAAGCAGAACTACCAACATTCCAAAAAATTAAAAAAATCAGAGCTGGAATAATAGTTATTAAAAATGTCCACCAACCATAATAATGTGCACGAGAATGCATCTTAAATCCTGAACGTTCAAGGCAACGCGCTCGCATATAAGAAATGCAAAAGCCAATGATACTAAAAGTCAACAAGAGAAAAATAATGAAAGAAATAGCCATCTTGTTTTTCAATTTCTGTAAAAAAGAAACATAAAATAATTCCACATCATCAATATAAAAAATTACTGCAAAACCATGACTTTACCAGAAGAAAAAGCGTCTCGTTGCAGCTGTCTTTCTCTTTCAGAAAGAGGAACTAAACCATATTCAGTTAATGGACTATGTAAACCAATCATTTGATCAGAAAGAAAGAAATCAACATATTCTTGCATACCTGGTACAATGTTTAAATGCAATTTCTTAACATAGAAAAACAACGGACGTGCAATCAAATATGTACCATCAGAAATTGTTTCAACAGTTGGATAAATACCATTAATAGATGCAACCTTAAGTTTATCTGCATTGTTTTCATAAAAAAACAAACCAAAAACCCCAATTCCTGTTTTAGAAGAAGTAAGACGAGCAAATGTCTCAGAATAATCACCATCGATATCAATAACTTTTCCATCTTTACGGACAGCAATACAAGTAGCATTAATAGCCTTATCACTCATTCCCAAAGCCTTCATCTGCTCAACTGCACCACTGGCTTTACAGCCAATAGAAAGCACTTTTTCTTCAAGAACTTCACGAGTTCCATGCTTTTCACCAGGAATATAAGCTGTAATTGTCCAATCAGGAAGATCACTATTGACTGCACTCCATTTCATAAATTTATTTGGTTGCAATTTTCCATCCACAATAACCTGCGCAGCTAATGCTCTATACAAATCTACTGGCTGCAATTTCCAATCAGGACCATTGATATCTGTCGCAAAAACAATGCCATCATACCCAATACGTATTTCTTCAATATCCTTTACGCCAGCATCAAAACAAGATCGTAATTCATCTGATTTCATTGCTCGCGAAGTATGAACAATATCAACTGTTTTCTTCCCAATACCACGACAGAATTCCTTAATACCAGCTCCTGAACCTCCCGATTCAATAACAGGAACTTTAAAATCAGAGTACATTTCTCCAAAGACCTCAGCAACAATTTTCCCATAAGGCAAAACTGTCGATGAACCTACAATATGAACTCGATTGCGAGCATAACTAATATCAACCAATAATATAATAGAGGAAATAAATCCTATTCCAATTGATAACAATTTCCTCATTTATAATTCCTTTAAATTTAATTCAAGATCTATCGTTGCATTACCGTAGCATACAAAATTAATTCATATCAGTCATATGATAAACTATGTTATAGTCATTTTTAATTTAAGCGTTTAAGTTCAACAATATCCCAAAAAAGAGAAGCGATATCTGCGCCTCCAAAGCGTTTAATTTCACGAACTCCTGTAGGAGATGTAACATTGATTTCTGTTATATAGTCCCCAATCACATCAATCCCTACAAGAAGCAAACCACGTTTTTTTAAAGATGGGCCAATACGTGCACAAATTTCATAATCACGTTCTGTCAAACCAATATATTCTACATGACCTCCAACATGAATATTAGAACGAACATCGGTAGCTGTAGGAATTCGATTAATTGCCCCAACTGGCTCACCATCAAGCAAAATAATTCGTTTATCTCCCCTTCGTACGCCCTCTAAATAACGCTGCACAATAAAAGGCTCTTTATAACTTTTTTCAAACATTTCGACCAGTGATGCGAAATTGCGATCGTCATGTTTTAAATGAAAAACACCCGCCCTCCATTCCCATAAAGTGGCTTAAGAATGATATCGCCAAATCTAGATCTAAATGCCTTTATTTCTTCAATATCCTTTGTAATGATTGTCTCGGGCATTAAATCAAAGAATTCAGTCACAAAAATCTTTTCCGGACTATTACGCACCCACATTGGATCGTTCACAACTAATGTTTTAGGATGAATACGTTCTAAAAAATGAGTGGTAGTGATATAATGCATATCAAAAGGTGGATCTTGTCGTAACAAAACCACATCCATATCCATTAATTCCGTACGTACAGACTCACCTAATTGGTAATGAGATCCTTCTTCATCACGTACAGTTAGTGGCTCTAACCGAGCAATCACACACCCATCACGTATAAATAAGGAATCCGGTGTATAATGGAAAAGAGAATGTCCACGTTCTTGAGCTGCCAAAGCAAGTGCAAACGTAGTATCTCCTTGGATCTCAATCGTCGCAATATGATCCATCTGAATAGCAATTTTCATTAATAAAACCTCCTACCGCTGACTGCCAACTGGTCAAGCAAACATAAATTTATTAAACAGTAAAGGAAACTATGACAAGAGAGAGCCTATGATAAAAGAAAGTGATAAAAAATTAAGTAAAGAAGAAATCGAACGCTACGCACGCCATATCATCCTCCCTGAAATTGGTGGAATAGGACAACAAAGACTTAAAACTGCACGTGTTCTTGTCATTGGTGTAGGTGGTCTTGGAGCTCCTGTCTTACTCTATCTTGCTGCAGCAGGGGTTGGAACTATTGGAATTGTTGATGATGACATTGTTTCATTATCCAATTTACAACGTCAAGTTATTCACAGCACAAACACAATTAACCAATACAAAACCATCAGTGCAGAAACAACAATAAAAGCAATAAACCCTCATGTTAAAGTTAAAAAATACAACTTTCGACTGAATGAAAATAATGTGGATCAACTGCTTAACGCCTATCACATCATTATTGATGGTAGCGATAATTTTTCCACGCGCTATCTCCTTGCAGATCATGCTGCCCAATGTTCTAAGCCTTTAATAAGCGGAGCTATACACCGATTCAAAGGTTCACTAACAGTACTTATGCCTTATAAAGACAATAATCCACACTATCGGGATTTATTTCCTAATCCACCAGCTCCAGATACGACACCGACATGTGCCGAAACTGGAATCATCGGTGCCTTGCCTGGAGTTATCGGTACATTACAAGCAATGGAAGCAATTAAATTGATCACAAATATCGGTAAACCTTTAGTAGGAAAACTTCTTCTTTATAACGGATTATCAGCACAATTTGATATAATTTCCTATAAACGATCAGCTTCTAACGCAAATGCAGCAGACATCAAAGTTTGCGTATAAGGATTTTTTGGACAAGAAAAAATACGATCAGCAGAACTATATTCAACTATTTTGCCATGACGCATAACAATCACTTCATGGGCGAGCGCTTTAACAACTTTCAAGTCATGACTAATAAATAAATAACCTAAATGATATTTTTGTTGCAAATAACGTAAAAGATCAACAATTTGTGCCTGCGCACTCATATCAAGAGAGGATGTTGGTTCATCAAGCATAATAAGGCGTGGTTTAAGAATAATTGCACGCGCAAGGGCAATCCGCTGTCTCTGTCCACCAGAAAACTCATGAGGATAACGAAAACGGGTCTTAGGATCGAGATCAACTTCACACAAAGCTTCAATCACGCGATCATTACGATCAGAATAAGAAAGCTTAGGTTCATGAATTGATAATCCCTCAGCAATAATTTCACTGACAGACATCCGTGGAGAAAGTGAACTAAAAGGATCTTGAAAAACAATCTGAATATGACGACGCAAAGAACGCATCTGTTTAAAATTAAAATTGCTTATATCTACACCATCAAAAATGATTTGACCTTTAGAAGAAAGCATTCGTGTCAACGCAAGTCCTAATGTTGTTTTTCCTGATCCCGACTCTCCTACAACACCAAGCGTTTTCCCAGAACGAATTATAACATCGATATCCTGAACAGCTTTTACATAATCAACGGTCCGTCGAAACAATCCTTTTTTAATTGGAAACCAAACTTGTACTTTCTGAGCTTGTATCAAAATAGGTGCGTTATTATCAGCTTGAAGAGGATGATTTTTAGGCTCCGCTGCTAATAATTGCTTGGTATAAGGATGTTGAGGATTTTTAAAAATTTCATTTGTTGAACCATTTTCAACAATTTTTCCTTCCTTCATAACGTAGACACGATCTGCAATACGGCGCACAATAGACAAATTATGCGTAATAAAAAGCATTGACATTTTGCGATGCTTTTTAAGCTGTATTAATAATTCAAGAATTTGTGCTTGAACAGTTACATCCAATGCAGTTGTTGGCTCATCAGCAATCAATAATTTTGGATTATTCGCAAGTGCCATTGCAATCATCACACGTTGTCGTTGACCCCCTGATAATTGATGAGGGAATGAATCCAAACGTTTTTGTGGTTCACTAATACCTACTTGTTTCAGTAAATCAATAATGTGCATGCGCAATACTTGATCAGAAATCACTGCATGCATTCTAAGAACTTCACCTATTTGACGCTCTACGGTATGTAAAGGATTAAGAGAAATCATCGGCTCTTGAAAAATCATAGCAATATCTTTGCCACGAATTTTACGCAAATCTTCTTCTTTCAGCTTCATTAAATCTTTATTATTAAAGAGAATTTCACCCGATTGATCAAGCCTTTTCAAAAAAGATAATAATTGTAAAATAGAGAGTGCTGTTATTGACTTTCCTGAACCTGATTCCCCAACAAACGCTACTGTTTCCCCTTCCCGAACATCGAAAGAAATTTGTTTAAGAATATATTTTTTTGTCTCTGTCTGACAAAATGCAACCGAAAGGTCACGGACTGAAAGCAATTCTGTCATTATTGTATCTTTCGTGGATCAAAAGCATCTCGAGCTGCTTCACCAATAAATGCCAGCAAAGACAATGTCACAGCAATAACAAAAAAACCTGTGATACCAATCCAAGGAGCATTTAAATTAGAGGTAGCCTGCCGCATTACCTCTCCTAAAGAAGCATAACCAGGGGGAAGGCCAAAACCTAAATAATCAAGCGATGTTAACAATGAAATCCCTGATGTCAATAAAAACGGCAAATAAGTTAAAGTAGCAATCATAGCATTAGGCAACAAATGACGTATCATAATAATCCTATTAGGAACGCCTAACGCGCGTGCAGCATTAATATAGGTAAAATTTCGTGCTCGTAAAAATTCTGCCCGTACCACACCAACTAATACGACCCATTGAAAAAGCAGCATAACACCCAATAGCATCCAAAAGCCCTGCGCTAAAACTGCAGCCATAATAATCACTAAATAAAGTGATGGTACAGAAGACCATATTTCAATCAAGCGTTGACAAATTAAATCAATCCAACCACCAAAATACCCTTGAATTGCACCAGCTGTAATACCAATAATTGCAGAAATAGCTGTTAAAAGAATACTAAAAATTATCGATACACGAAAACCATATAAAACTCGCGCAAAAATATCACGCGTTAAATCATCAGTTCCAAGCCAATTCCATTGATGAATAGTACACTCTGGATCAACACTTCCCTGTGCATAATGAATACAACGCTCCTCTTTGCTTTGAAGCCAAAAAGGAGGCGCTAATGCTACAGTTTTATTCCCTACCACCGTATTATAGGAATAACGAACCATTGGCCACAATGCCCAACCATGTTGGGCTATTTCATTTTGAATAAAAGGATCACGAAAATCAGTTTTAGCCAAATTTCCACCAAATTTTTCATCAGGATAATCAAAAAAAATAGGAAAAAGAAGCTCTCCTTTATAAGAAGCAATAATCGGACGATCATTAGCAATAAATTCTGCTGAAAAAGAACAAACACATAAAAATAAAAAGAGCCATAACGACCACCACCCGCGACGATTCTGCTTGAAATTGTGCCAACGACGAGCATTTAATGGAGAAAGAAAAGTCCATCGTTTCAATTTATCATCATACAATCTATTGTCTCTTTCCTTTTCCATCACAAGTCCTTTTTATCAAAGTCAATACGTGGATCAACCATCATATAAACAACATCAGAAATGAGGCTTATAATAAGACCAATTAACGAAAAAATATAAAGAGAAGCAAATACAACAGAATAATCACGGCTAACAATAGACGTATAACTTAAAAGGCCTATACCATTTAATGAATAGAGCATTTCAATTAATAAAGATCCACTAAAAAATGATCCCATAAAAGTCGCAGGAAAACAAGCTATGATAACCAAAATCGCATTGCGAAATACATGGACATAAAGAACTGAATGCTCACTTAAACCCTTAGCACGAGCGGTAATAACATATTGCTGGCGAATTTCTTCCAAAAAACAATTTTTTGTCAATAATGTCGTTGTCGCAAAAGAAGAAATAACCATCGCTGTCAATGGTAAAACTAAATGATATAAATAATCCAAAATCTTTTCTCCAAAAGATAATGTCTCAAAATTATCAGAAGTTAAATGACCCAATGGAAACCAATCGAAAAAGGACCCCCAGCAAAAAAAACCATTAAAAAAATACCAAAAAGAAAACTTGGAATCGCATAGCCAATAACAATAACAGTACTTGTCCACGCATCAAAAGCAGACCCTTCTCTGAGCGCTTTACGAATTCCCAATGGTATAGAAATAGCATAAGAAATTAATAAATGCCAAAAACCAAGAGAAAGAGATACAGGTAATGCATCTTTAATAAGGTCAATAACTGAACGCCCCTGTATATAAGACTCCCCAAAATCAAAACGCACATAGCGACTAAGCATTGTTAAATAACGTTCCAAAGGAGGCTTATCAAAACCAAATTGTTTTTCAAGTTTTGTGATAAACTCTGGATCCAATCCTTGTGCACCGCGATATTGAGAAGATCCGGACGATAATGACCCAACATGAGCACCATTAGCAATAACATCAGAAGATAAATTAAAATCTCCACCACCTGCTATACGCCCTGTACCATCTCCCCCTATTCCTTGTAATTGAGCAATGATATTTTCAATAGGCCCACCTGGAGTAAATTGAACGATGATAAATGTTACTGTTAAAATACCAATAAGTGTTGGTATAATCAAAAAAAAACGTCGTATAATATAAGCTGCCATTTATTTGTATTTCCTTTTCAATAACAACGTATCATATTATTTTAATGACGCATCAATAATGATTTTTGACAAATTCAAAACAACAAAATTATAAATAAAATCTAGGCCTATGTTTTTTAAAACATTAACTAATCTTATTCATCATCCTCTGGTAGAGGAACAGAATAATCAGATAAACTACGCAAATAAAGCAAAAGATCAGCACGATCTTGATCATTTTTAATCCCACGAAAAGACATAATTGTTCCTGGAAATGCTTGACGTGGTGATTGAATATAACGATCTAAAGTAAAAAAATCCCATTTTTTATCAGAATTCGCACGTAACACTTTTGAATAAGAAAAATTTTTTATATTTGCAAAAGGACGGTCCACGATCTCCCAAAGTGATGGACCAACACGATTAGATCCACCAGGTTTAGAAGCATGGCAGATCGCACACTGACGAAAAATCTTCCGTCCATTCTCAAGATCACCTTGTTTAAGAAGATCACTCAACAATAAAGATTTGTCAGATATATTTTGTGTTTCTTTAAGCTTATCATTATCAGTAATTTTAGAAGAATGTTGCACTGAATCATTAGAAATCATATCGCTGATCGTGAAAATACCCACTAAAATAATCAACAAAAATAAACACGCGCACATTAAATAAATGAAGGTCAATCGTTTCATAAGAATTTTAAAATCATCTTTCTATTATTATTATTTTTAGTTTAAGCTTTTCCCTTATCATGTACAATATTATAAAAGCATCAAATTTATAATATTTGGAACTCTATAATGACTCTTGAACCACTCATTCTTATTCCTGCTCGCATGGAATCAACACGTTTACCGGGTAAAGCTCTCGCTGAAATTTCTGGAAAACCTATGATCGTTCATGTTGCTGAACAGGCAAAAAAAACTGGGCTAACGCGTATTATCATTGCAACAGATCACGACAAAATCGCTCAAACCGTTACAGCTTATGGCCATGAATGTATCATAACCTGTACCCACCATCAATCAGGATCTGATCGCATTTATGAAGCCTTAACCAAAATTGATCCTGAACGACGCTATAATGCCATTTTGAATGTACAAGGTGATTTGCCAACAATCACGCCTAATGCCATCTTAAGTACCTTACGACCTCTAGAAAATAATTTAACTGATATTGCAACATTGGGAACGAAACTGATTGAAGAGAATGAAAAAATCAACCCAAATGTTGTGAAAATTATTGGCACACCAATTGCTCACAATCGCCTTCGTGCTCTTTATTTCACTCGTGCAACAGCACCTTATGGAGATGGACCTTTTTACCATCATATTGGATTATATGCTTACCGACGTGAAGCTCTTGAACAATTTGTCACACTGAAACCCTCCACACTTGAACAACGTGAAAATCTTGAACAATTACGCGCATTAGAAAATAATATGCGTATTGATGTGGAGATAATCGATACAACTTTTTTAAGTGTTGACACACAAAATGATCTTGAAAGAGTCCGTAAAATTCTAGTGTAAAACTAACTGCAATAATCAACACAATCCTTTTTTCAAAAAAATATAGAATTAATTGCTATATTATTTTTGGTATATCTTAAACTTAAGCAATGTTGTATTATCAATCAGATGTGATCATTCTAAATAACTTAAAAGGGGAATATATAAATGAAAAAACTTCTATCTCAAGGGCTAACTTTTGTAAGTATTTTGATCTGTAATGATGCTTTTGCTGGATTTAGCGAACATGAATGGACATTTGCACCTCATGAAAAGGTTGTAATTCAAAAAAACGAGGAATTTAGACACGGGGTGGAATATGGTTGCAAAAACCTCAATCCTGCAGCCACATTTCGTTTAACATATACGGATCCTCGTGGCTTAGAAGATCTGAAAATTATTTCTGAAAATCCAAGTCAAGTAACTCATAACAAAAACAAAAAAGTATTTATCATTAATAATGTTGAATCCCTTGACGTAGGTTTCCCTTGGATAGGAAGACCTTATACTTTTGAAAATATAACTGACAAAAAAATTGTAGGAACAAACTGTGATACAGGATTGTATAAATAAGGATAAGTATACCTTAAAATTTTAAAATTAAGAAAGATTTATTTCTATGTGAGTACGCTTTTATAGCGCTTCCTGAAAATTCATCAAATTCAGATACAAATTTTAATCATCTGTATCATATTTTTGGTTCTTGCTTGATTTTTTATTTTAAATCGATAATCTAGATAGAGGGAGGTTGGTGATGGACGAACTGCTCGCCAACCGGGTCAGGTCTGGAAAGAAGCAGCCCTAACGAGTTTTTGTACGGGTCATCGTGCCAACCTCCTTACTTTTTAAATAATGGCCCTCTACATTGATTTTGGAGGAGAATAAGGTCTTTAGTATGAGATACAAACTTACTTTAGGTCTCTTAATAACAGTTGGAACAGTTTTCAACTACAATTTTTAGCCTTTTAGGATAACATTTCTGTCTCACAAGAAGAGAAATTTTGAGCTCTCTTAAATTCAAAAAATTTTAGTCTTAAAATAAACTCATTAAAAAACTCTCTTAATATTTAAAGAGATTTCTGTTAATCTACCTCTTTTTATTATTGAGTCTTTATCAAAAAGAGCTTCAAAATTGGAACAATTAATAGAAAATACGCCAGCAACAATAGCCTATCGCGTTCTTGCTCGCAAATATCGACCTCAAAACTTCTCTGACCTAATTGGCCAAGAAGCAATAGTGTGTACTCTCAATAATGCCTTTAAAACAGGACGTATTGCACAAGCATGGATGTTAACGGGGATTCGTGGAGTAGGAAAAACCACAACAGCACGTATTTTAGCTCGAGCTCTTAACTACAAAACCAAAGATATTGATCAACCAACCACCCTATTCGATACACTTGGTGAGCATTGCGCACAAATTATTGAAGGTCGCCATATAGATGTTATAGAAATGGATGCTGCTTCGCATACTGGTATTGACGATATTCGTGAAATTATTGAACAAATCCGTTACCGCCCCGTTTCTGCACGTTATAAAATATATATTATTGACGAAGTTCATATGCTCTCAACACAAGCATTTAATGGTCTATTAAAAACACTTGAAGAACCTCCTCCACATGTGAAATTTATTTTTGCAACGACAGAAATCCGTAAAGTTCCTATTACAATTCTTTCACGCTGTCAGCGTTTTAATCTGCAGCGTATTGAAACAACTGTTTTGGTCACTCATTTACGCAAAGTTGCTCAACTGGAAAAAGTTGAAGCGCAAGATCAAGCGTTATTCATGATTGCCCGTGCGGCAGAAGGATCTGTCCGTGATGCGTTATCTATTTTTGATCAAGCAATTGCTTATGGTAATGGTAAAGTTGATGCCACTGCAGTAAGCCTCATGTTAGGATTAACGGATCAATCTCGCATTATTGATCTCTTTGAATCCCTTATGAAAGGAAATATTGTTAATGCATTGCACGAATTACGCAATCAGTACAATAGAGGTGCAGATCCTTTTGTTATACTAACAGAACTAGCTGATTTTAATCATCTAATTACACGATTACGTTTGACACCAGAAATAATAGAGAATTTATCACTTACAGAAGAGGAACGCTCAAGAAGCTTAAATTTTTCACAAAAACTTTCTATTCGTGTTCTTTCACGCAGTTGGCAAATGCTTCTCAAAGGCCTACAGGAAGTCAATCAAGCTCCCCATCCTATTCAAGCTGCCGAAATGTTATTGATTCGTCTTGCCCACATTGCTGATTTACCAACTCTTGACGAAGCTTTAACAAAACTCACACAGGAAAAAAAAACACCTATAATTGTTGAAAATCATTCTTCTCAAGAAACAATAAATGAAAGCAATCTTATAAAAACAGAAGTTGCACATAGTTACACTTCCTCTCCAATTTCAGATACACTGCAAAACCAATCTAGTTGCTCTCCCGAATATATAAAGATTAAAACTTCTGAAAAGATCGATTTTTGTAATAAGATTGAAACTCGTGAAAATGTTCAAACGAATCAACTTAATAAAAATATAATCAATTCATCTCAAATTGACCCCCAATTAGACACAAAAGCTACAAAAGAAAAAATCATCATAGATTCTTTGCAAGATATTGTTGATCTAGCTGACCAGCATAATGAAATACATTTCAAATTATTGATCAAAGAATTCGTTCATCCTGTTTCTTTTGAACCGCAGCACATAACATTAAGACTCGCTGAAGAAGCCCCACGCTCCCTTGAACGTGATATAAAAAAAATGCTGTACCAATGGACTGGAAAACACTGGACTATAACTCTTGTCAATGAAGGAGGAAAACCAACTCTACAAGAAGAAAGTGTTGCTATACAAAAATCTCTTTTTGCCGATGCACAAACGGACCCTGATATTGCAAAAATCCTCAATACTTTCCCAGGAGCAAAAATCATTGATATTCGCTTCAATAAAAAAGAAAATGATCTTGATTTAATCCCTAATATCTTTGACACTGATAACAATACAAATGATGAATAAGGAAACTCATCCCTATGCGTGATATGATGAATATAATGAAAAAAGCCAAAGAAATGCAAACAAAAATGCAGCAAATGCAAAGTGAATTGGCCAATCTGCAAGCAACTGGTATAGCAGGTGGAGGTCTTGTCAAAATCACTCTTAATGGTCAAAATACTATATCAGCCATAAACATTGATACTTCATTGATGAATCCTAAAGACGTAGAAATTCTTGAAGATCTTATGATAGCTGCCTATACTGACGCTAAAAGTAAAATTGATGTAATTATTGAAGAAAAAACTAAAAGCGTGACTGCAGGAATGCCAATCCCACTGGGTTTTCAATTTCCGTTTTGATAAACAAATTATATTTTAATCTCTTGGTATAATAGTATGTCTAAACATATTGCAGGCCCCGAAATTGAACACCTTATTCAGCTTTTAGCACGGATACCAGGTCTCGGACCACGTTCAGCACGTCGTGCCGCTCTCTATCTCATCAAGAAAAAAGAAACTCTGTTAGAACCTCTAGGATCTGCAATACAAGAAACTGCAAATAAAGTTCAAATTTGTTCTGTTTGTGGTAATGTAGACACAACAAATCCCTGTTCAATTTGTATAGATCCTCACCGTGATGAATCAATAATCATTGTTGTTGAAGATATTTCTGATCTCTGGGCTCTTGAACGTGCAAAATTTTTATCAGCACGTTATCATGTCTTAGGTGGACGACTGTCTCCTTTAGATGGCATAGGACCTGATGAACTAAACATCGCCTCTTTAATCAACCGCGTTACTAATAATTCAATTACAGAGATCATCTTAGCCGTTAATGCTACAGTTGAAGGACAAACAACAGCTCACTATATTACCGATCAACTTTCCCAGTTTTCCATTAAAATCACCCGCCTTGCCCATGGAATACCAGTAGGTGGTGAGCTAGATTATCTCGATGATGGAACGTTAGCTGCTGCTTTACAAGCAAGAACTAATTTTTGAAATTATTTCTCGGTCGTTTTTTGATAATCCCTAAATTTTATGATAGAAGGATCTTAAAGGCCAATATTTTGTATAATGCGCGGCAGGGGAACTTCTAAAATGCCAAAAATTTATCTTTTATAGTCAATTTAGGACCAGGAATTTTAATCTGTGCGCTTATATCGGCATCCGCTTATAGTTTAGAAATTATAGAAAAGAAACTCCTTGCAGAAGCATGGATTGAAACTCTTGTTTTAGCGATTTTATTAGGCTCTATTGTCCGTAGTTGTTCTTCTCTTCCAGAATATTTTGATAAAGGTATAAGTTTTTGCGCAAAAATACTTCTGGAAATCGCTATTGTTCTTCTAGGTGCAAGCGTTAGTGTCCACACAGTACTTTCCGCCGGTTGGACTTTACTTGTTGGTATTATAGTTATTGTATTTCTTACTATTTTTATCAGTTTTATTATTGGACGATTTTATGGACTTTCTAAAAATTTAGCCATGCTTGTCGCTTGTGGTAATGCTATCTGTGGTAATTCAGCTATTGTAGCCACTGCGCCTGTTATTAATGCAAAAAGTGAAGAAGTGGCTGCATCAATTGCATTTACTGCTCTCCTAGGAGCTATTATTATTTTCATTCTGCCTTCTTTACAACCTCTCTTTAATTTATCATTTAATCAATATGGTATATTAGCAGGTATGACCGTTTATGCTGTTCCACAGGTTTTAGCAGCAACAACATCTGTATCTTTTGTGAGTGTTCAAATAGCAACTCTTGTTAAATTAGTGCGAGTTTTAATGTTAGGTCCGATCATTTTTACTCTAGCAATCATTTACCCTCGGCCAGGACATCATCTACGTTTACATAATTTCATTCCATGGTTTATCATTGGCTTTATTATCATGATGCTTATACGCTCAGCAGAACTTATTCCTACAACTGCTCTTACTCCTATCAACTTTATTACTCAACTTTTCACTATTATTTCAATGGCAGGATTAGGATTAAGTGTTGATATTCGTTCATTAAAAAAAGCAGGATGGCGCGTGATATGTGCTTCAATCACCTCTATATTTTTCCTTAGTGTCTTCAGTATTCTTATGATAAAATTTTTTAATTTTGATCACATAACATTTTAAAAAATTTACATCGAATACTTCACTTTCTTAAATATAGCTTACAGAACAACGTAAAATATTGAACCTATTTCACATGTATTGTCTTTCTGTGATAAAAGATACGCTATGCTCAAATACAGCTCAAAACAATTATATATCCTACTGATCTCATTATTTTTTAATATTTCACTAGAGATAAAGAAAATTTTTAAAAATCAAAACTTATCTTTTATTTATTACTATATTCCGCTAAAAAGCATTTATGCTTATTCTTGCTATAGATACTGCTTCAACTTATTGTGCTGTCGCACTTGTTCAACATAAATCTGTTATCGCACGCATCAGTCAATGTATTGGCAAAGGTCATGCTGAGAAACTCATTGGTCAAATCGAACAGCTAACTCATCAAGCAAATATTAAGCTTGATCAGATTAATCGCATTGCCGTCAATATTGGACCGGGATCATTTACAGGTATACGTGTAGGCATTGCTACAGCAAAAGCTTTGGCCTTAGCATTAGAAATTCCAGCTATTGGAGTCAGCTCACTTGAAGCATTAGCTGCACAAGTAGCTAATAAACATATCACATCAATTATTACTGTTGTTATTGAAGCCGGTAGAGGAATGTTCTATCATCAAAATTTCAACAAAAATCTTATAGCTTTAAGCATGCCCAGCCTAAAAACTCCTGAAAATATTATCGCAGATCTATCCGAACACACTATGCTTACTGGCCCAGCTGCTGAAATTATTACTCTCTATATTAAAAACAATACAATGAGCAAAAAAATTATACTGGATTCCATTCCATGTGATGCTGCAGACGTTTTAACTTATGCATACCTAGCTGCAAATAAACAGCCCCCAATACCACCGCATCCCCTCTACTTACGCGATGCTGATGCAAAACAACAAACTGATTTTGCTTTACCGCGAAAACAATAATGGCTAAATCTTTGTTAACAAAAAAAAATTTTATAATCGCACCATTAAGCTCTAAAGATAGTATTTTTCTTCATCAAATTCATAAAAATTGTTTTTCTATAGCGTGGACACAACAAACATTTGAGACTTTTTTAAAAGATCATTCTATCTTTGGCTATAAAGCCCATCTCATTGGACAATCTCATCAAATTTTAGGATTTTGTCTCTGCCGTCTTATTCTTGGTGAAGCAGAAATTATAACGATTGCAGTTGATTCTAATAACCGTCAACAAAAAATTGGTCATTTTCTTATTGATAACATATTTCGCCATCTTCGTCGTAAACGTGCAACGAAACTTTTTCTAGAAGTAGAAGAAACCAATCTTCCTGCCTTAGCCCTTTATAAACGATTTAAATTTCAAAAGATTGCTAAACGCCCAGCCTACTATCAATCACACAATGGACTCATAGATGCAATCATCATGCAAAAAACTTTCAAGCAAATAGATTGAGATTAAAAAAAAAAACGTTTAGAAACGCAATATGGATCATCGTACAAATTCTAAAAATATACTTCCCAGTGGCCCCAAAAAAGTTTTTATTAAAACTTATGGATGCCAAATGAATGTTTATGATAGCCAGCGAATGAATGATAGTTTAAGTGCTCAAGGTTATATTGCCACACAAACACCAAATGATGCAGACCTTATTCTGATTAATACCTGCCATATTCGAGAAAAAGCAGCAGAAAAACTTTACTCTGATCTTGGTCGCTTACAAATAATACGTCAAGGACGTACACATGATAAACCTTTGATGATCGGTGTTACAGGTTGTGTTGCGCAAGCCGAAGGCAATGAAATCTTGCGACGTGCACCAACCGTAGATTTTATCATTGGACCACAAATGTATCATCGGTTACCGGAACTATTAAAACAAGTCAAACAAGGAAAAAAAGTTATTGAAACAGATTATGCCGTTGAAGATAAATTTTCTCATTTACCACCTCATAACAAACAAGCTGTTCGACAAAGAGGCATTAGTGCATTTTTAACAGTGCAAGAAGGTTGCGATAAATTTTGTACCTTTTGCGTTGTTCCCTATACACGGGGAGCAGAAATATCCCGATCCGTTAAGCAAATCACAGCTGAAGCGTACCAACTTGTTGAAGCAGGTGTAAAAGAAATTACACTTCTTGGGCAAAATGTAAACGCATGGCATGGACAGAGTATCGATGGAAAAACTTGGCGCCTTGGAGATCTTCTCCATCACCTAGCTAAAATTGATGGTTTAAAACGATTACGTTATACAACAAGTCATCCACGCGATATGGATGACAGTCTTATTGCTGCACATCGAGATCTTGATATACTTATGCCTTATCTGCATCTTCCTGTTCAATCAGGTTCAGATCGTATCCTGAAAGCGATGAATAGACAACATAAAAGTATTCATTATCTTAATCTCATCGATAAGATCCGTGCTGCAAGGCCTGATATTGCTTTTTCAGGCGACTTCATTGTAGGATTCCCGGGTGAAACTGACGAAGATTTTGAAGAAACTATCAAGCTTATTCAACAAGTAGGCTATAGTTCGGCTTATTCTTTTAAATATTCACCTCGACCTGGTACAGTCGGTGCAACAATGAAAAATCACGTTGATGAAACGGTCAAAAATGCTCGCCTCCAGCATTTACAAGCCATTCTTCTCGACCAACAGCATACATTCTTACACTCTAAAATTGGTCAAACAACCGATGTTCTTATTGAAAAAATTGGTCGTCACTCTGGGCAAATGATAGGACGCTCCCCTTGGCTTTTACCTGTTGTCGTAAATACACAAGCCTCCATTGGAACTATTATGAAAATTCGTATTACAAATGCAAGCTCTAATAGTTTCATCGGTGAAAAAACCGACATATGTTAATATTAAAGAAATTTCATAGTTCTATTTAAAAATATAATCTTAAAAAGCTATTTCACTTTTAAAGATAAGTGCTTATATTAAAGCTATGATATAAACAGATAAGGAGTAAGGGTTGAAAGCATCAACCAAAAAATCGAAGCAAAGTCCAAAGATAAAAGGTATTCCCTCTCAAAATACAAATATCTTTAAAAAAGCTAATACAGTCAATACTAACCATGTTGTTTTAACATTTGAAAACAACAATACTGCAAAAATAGTTTTTGGTAAATTTGATGAAAATCTTGCTTATCTTGAAAAAAAACTCAAGCTTGATATCCGTCCACACGGTAACAAAATTTTAATTTATGGAGCAGCTATTGCCGTACAACAAGCACACTATGTATTAGATCAGCTTTATCAAAAAGCAAAAACACATCCAGAGCTTACTCTATCAGATATGGAAAGTGCAATCGCTATGGCAAATTTGTCCGATGAACAACAAGAAAAACTTCAAATAACTCAACCTTCTGCACAACATACACTAGCACAACTTAATACCCATAAAAAAACAATTTATGCTCGTACTTTAACACAAGACGTTTATATGCGTGCCATGGAACATGCTGAACTTATTTTTGGAATAGGTCCAGCAGGCACTGGAAAAACATATCTTGCCGTTGCTCATGCTGTCATGCTTCTTAAATATGGTATCATTGAACGAATTATTCTCTCACGTCCAGCCATTGAGGCTGGAGAACATCTTGGCTTCCTTCCCGGTAATCTTAAAGAAAAAGTTGATCCCTATTTACGTCCCCTTTACGATGCTCTGTATGATATGATAACTGCTGAAAAAGTAGAACGCATTTTAGCCTCTGGAGTTGTAGAAATCGCTCCTCTAGCGTTCATGCGTGGTCGAACACTTGCTCATTCAGCAATAATCCTCGATGAAGCACAAAATACTACACCTATGCAGATGAAAATGTTCCTTACACGCCTTGGAGAAGGATCACGGATGATTATAACGGGTGATTTAAGCCAAATTGACTTGCCTGCAGGACAAAAATCAGGTTTAGTGGAAGCAATTCGCATCCTTTCAGATATAGAAAATATTAAAATTATCCATTTTAATGAAAAAGATGTTGTACGGCACCCTCTTGTTTCCACCATCATTCAAGCTTATGATCGTGATTCTATTGAACAAAAAAAGCAATACAACTCACAGGCTTTCCGTAAAAAAAATGAGTGCAATTTCTCATGATTTCTATTGATATAACTATTGAAAGTGCTAAATGGAATAATGAGAAAATGCTTTATAATATCACTGAAAAAGCTCTAGTTACCACATTGCAGCATTTATCATTAAATGAAATAACGAGTGAGCTCAGCCTGCTTTTTACAGATGATACGCATATGGCGCAAATTAACGCACGATGGCGTAATCACAATAAACCCACAAATGTTTTATCCTTTCCTGCTTTTCCTCTTAAAGCTGGACAAAATCCTAAGCTTATGCTTGGTGATATCGTTATTGCGCAAGAAACTGTTATGCGAGAAGCAGAAGAAGAAAAAAAATCATTTCAGGATCACTTAACGCATATAATCATTCACGGTATCCTCCACCTTCTTGGTTATGATCATGAAACAAATGATGAAGCTAATCAAATGGAAAAACTAGAAAAAGAAATACTTCAAAAGCTAACTATAAAAGATCCCTATACTAAGTTGTTATAAAATGATAAAAGTTAAACTTAAGGTTAGGTTTACAAATAATAAAATTTAAAATAATTGGCGCAGCTATTATAATTGAGAAAGTTTAGAAAATTTTTAAAGCTATGGCGGATAAAATTAATACAAAAAATAATACTCAAATATCTTCTAATCCTGAAGAATATTCTCTACAAAAAATAAGCTATACAAAGAAAAATTCATTGCTAAGCTCTCTATTTTCATTTTTACGTAGACGCAACCATACATCACTACGTGATGGTCTTACTAATGTACTTGCTGCTGATAACGAGAAGGAAACGACTCTTTTTTCTCCTGAAGAACGCACTATGCTTCATAATATTTTATGCCTACGAGAAGCACGTGTTGATAATATTATGATTCCGCGTTCCGAAATAGAAGCATTGGAAATCAATACTCCTCTCGGCGAAGCTCTTAAATTTTTTGCAAAAATTGGACATTCACGCATACCTGTATACGCTGAAACATTAGATGATCCACGAGGTATGATTCACATCCACGATATCCTCAATTATATAACCTCTTTTATTACCAGCTCTACTCGAAATGAACAAAAATATGACTCTCTACAACTGAATCATAAAGATTTACAACACCCTATCGGTGAACTAGACCTTATTAGAACAGTTCTCTTTGTACCTCGTTCTATGCTCGCAAGCAAATTATTAACACGTATGCAAACCACACGAACACAAATGGCTTTAGTGATCGATGAATATGGTGGTACAGATGGTTTGGTGTCTATGGAAGATATTGTCGAATTGGTTGTTGGAGATATTGAAGATGAACATGATAATATTGATAACGCTATCATACGCCAACCTGATAATAAATGGTTGGTTGATGCAAAGACTGAATTAAAAGATTTGGAAAAAGCTCTTGGTCCTGATTTTGTCGTGGGAGAATACGGAGATGAAGTGGATACCATTGGTGGTTTAATCTTTTCCATTCTTGATCGCATCCCTTCAAAAGGTGAAATTATTGAAACTGTACCAGGTTATCGTTTCCGTATTTTAGAAGCTGATAAACGTCGAATTAAACGATTATGCATTTTTCGTATCTCAGAAAATGAAAATCTTAAGGAACAACAATCTTATAAGGATAGCTAATTATTGTTAAAGAATCTCAACCTTCTCCTGCTTTCCATTACTGGTTGGAAACAGCAAGTATGTGTTTTTTTATGCGGTGCTTTAACGTCTTTTGCACTTCCCCCCTTTTATTTAACGCCCATTTGTTTTTTAACATTTCCTATTTTCATTATTTTTCTCGATAAAATCAATACTATCCACAACAACAAAAAACGTCTTTTAACAAATGCGCTAGCCTTTGGAAATTTTGGCTTTGGTTATTTTTTTTGTAGCCTTTGGTGGTTAAGTAATGCATTATTAATAGATCCAATCTCTTTTGCTTGGGCATTACCATTCTCTATTTTTTGTCTTCCTGTTTATCTTTCTTTTTATTGGTTTTTTGCTGGTATAATTGTTTCCTTATTATGGACAAAAAACATAGCACGCTTCTTTGTATTAGCCTTCTCACTCGGATTAGCAGAGTGGTTACGTGCTATCCTATTGACGGGTTTTCCATGGAATGCTCTCGGTTATACAGCTATGCCAACCCCAATGTTTATGCAATCAGATATGATTGTAGGACTCTATGGAATGAATATCCTTGCTATTTTATGCTATAGTTTACCAACTGTTTTATTAACAAATGAAAAAAAAATTTCAGCGCTTTTACTTTGTTTTCTTCTTATATTAGCCCATAGTGGATTTGGATTTTATCGTTTGAAAACAGCACCGAATATAGCAGAGTACCGCAATAATAACCATTGGGTTCGTATTGTTCAACCCTCTATCCAACAAGCCACCAAAATGAACAATACAAAAAGAAACGATATATTTGCAGCTCATCTAAACTTAAGTATTAAAACAGCTATTAGCCAAAATCCAGAGCCTGATTTTATCATATGGCCAGAAGCTTCTCTTCCTTATATTCTTAGTAATACGCCTTCTATTCTTACAAAGCATATTGGTTCTTTTCTAAAACCCCAACAATGGGCTATTATCGGTGCCATCCGAACCGGTGATGCTTCCCCTCCTTATACCCAAATACAATATTTTAATACAATTGCAGTAATTGATGCCAAAGGTGATATTCTTCACATATCTGATAAACTTCATCTCGTCCCTTTTGGTGAATATCTTCCCTATCAAAATTTACTAAAAAAGGTAGGATTGCATGTTCTCGCTGACACCATTGATGGATATACTGCTGCCAATGTGCGAAGAACCGTTATGATGCCAAATGGTTTTTCTTACCTTCCACTTATTTGTTATGAAGCGATATTTCCTAATATAACGGCTTTTAAAGGTTCCCCCCCTCAAGCAATTATTAATATAACAAATGATGCATGGTTTGGTAAAACGCCTGGCCCATATCAACATTTTCAACAAGCGCAACTTCGTGCCATTGAATTGGGAATACCTCTTATTAGAGCAGCAAATAATGGAATATCAGCTGTTATTGATCCTTATGGAAGAATTGTTTCTTCCCTTGAATATAATATTATTGGCGCACTTGATGCACCGATCCCACAACCAATTACCACTATTTGGAACAATAAATACAGAACATTCTCTACTTTCATCTTATTCATTCTTATGCTATTGTATCGTATTAGTTTTGGTTCTACAAAACAGCTTGAATGATTGAGTACTTATGTACAATATCATGTTATGTGTACCAGTAACGTCAAGAAAAGTATTATATAATTTTCATTTATAATAAACTAACCTCACATGCACCTAATGTTTGTTTAAAAACAAAGCGCTGAAAATAAAGAGTTGCATTATGACCAAAACTAGAAAAAAACCCGATCCAATGGATATTTATGTTGGAACCCGTATTCGTTTGCGTCGTAATATATTAGGTCTTACTCAAGAAAAACTCGGTGAAAAATTAGGTATTACTTTTCAACAAATTCAAAAATATGAAAAAGGAACAAATCGTGTTGGAGCAAGCCGCCTCCAAGCAATTGCAGAAATTATGGATGTTCCAGTTTCCTATTTTTTTGATAAAGGAATTGGTATACAATCTTTAGAAGGTTTTACGGAAAGTGATAATAATTTTATAGATTTTTGTTCTAGTAGTGAAGGCATTCAATTAATGCGTGCTTTTACCAATATATCTGATGCTAAAGTGCGCCGAAAAATTATTGATTTAGCGAAGGCTCTTTCTGAAGAAGATCATAACGATGAGATATAAAATTATATTCTTTTTTACATTATTATTGACGATTTGGCATAGGATTGGCAAATAAAGCAAATTTGAGTCTACCAAACATGAAATATTGACTTCTTTTTTATTTGAGAGAGTTCCTATGCCGCATCAAAATTATTTTTTTACAAGTGAGTCGGTATCGGAAGGACATCCTGATAAAATTTGTGACCGTATTTCTGATGAAATCGTTGATATGGTTTACAGAGAATCTCACAAAGCCAAAACTAATCCATGGTTAATACGAGTTGCTTGTGAAACTTTAGTAAGTGTCAATCGTGTTGTCATAGCTGGTGAGGTACGTGTTCCCGATACACTCTTAAAAAAAGATAAAAACGGTCAATTTATACGCGATAAGGCTGGTTCTCTTATTGTTAATCCTACCCCTTTTCGTAAAGTTGTACGTCACGTCATTCGTGCTATTGGCTACGAACAAGAAGATTTTCATTGGAAAACCGTTAAAATTGATGTTCTTTTACGCCCTCAATCAGCTGATATCGCACAAGGAGTTGATCATGCCATTGATCGTCATGGTGAAGAAGGAGCAGGTGATCAAGGCATTATGTTTGGATATGCTTGCCGTGAAACACCAGATCTCATGCCTGCACCAATTTATTATGCACATAAGATTTTAGAACATCTTGCAATAGCCCGTCATAGAAAAGAGGGAGAAACTGGTAAATTAGGACCAGATGCTAAAAGCCAAATAACAATAGAATACAAAAATGGCAAACCTGCGGAAGTGACATCTATTGTCCTTTCAGTACAACACCTTGATGAAAGCTGGGATTCGAATAAAGTCCGTACAATTGTTGAACCCTATATTTTGCAAGCTTTACATGATATCCCAATCTCCAATCAATGCAGATGGTATATTAATCCAACAGGAAAATTTGTTATTGGTGGTCCTAAAAGTGATGCGGGATTAACAGGACGGAAAATTATTGTGGATACGTATGGTGGTGCCGCACCTCATGGTGGTGGGGCTTTTTCAGGTAAAGATACAACAAAAGTTGATCGTTCTGCAGCTTATGCTGCACGCTACCTAGCTAAAAATATTGTTGCAGCTGATTTAGCAGATCAATGCACTATTCAGCTCTCCTATGCAATTGGCATTGCAGAACCTTTGTCCATTTATCTTAACCTCCATGGAACAGGAAAAGTAGATGAAAGTGCTATTGAAGCCGCAATTCCAAAAATAATGGATTTATCACCAACAGGCATCCGAAAGCATCTTGATCTCAACAAACCTATTTACGCAAAAACAGCAGCTTATGGCCATTTTGGACGCAAACCAGAGCATGATGGTTCATTTTCTTGGGAAAAAACTGATTTAGTTGGACAACTTAAAAAAATGATTAAAATATCATGACTACACATAAAACGCGTATGAGTGAAGCTTTTTTTGGTCGCCGACGAGGAAAACGGCTACGAAACAATCAAATTACACTTATAAATACGCTTCTTCCTACTCTTAACATTGATTTAAGCAAACCTGCACCTTTAAAGTTAGTATCTTTATTCACCAATCCAGTGGAAGAAGTTCGACTTGAAATTGGCTTTGGTAGCGGAGAACATCTACTCCATGAAATGAAGCATTTTCCACGCACTGGTTTTATCGGTATAGAACCTTTTATTAATGGAATGGCAAAAATATTATCATACACTGAAAAGCACAAAGAATATCAAAATCAACTTCGTCTTTATAACGATGATGCTACACATTTTCTTGATTGGTTACCAACAGAATCTCTTGATGGAATAGATTTATTTTATCCTGACCCATGGCCTAAAAAAAAGCATTGGAAACGACGGTTCATTAATGAAAAAAATCTAAACCGTTTTTCTCGAGTTCTTAAAGCCGGTAAAAAATTCCGCTTTGCTAGTGATATAGATGACTATATCAATTGGACGCTTTATCATTGTATTCAACACAATAGTTTTGAATGGCTCGCAGAAAAACCTACAGACTGGAAAATTCCCTATCCACTATGGCCAAGCACCCGATATGAAGCCAAAGCCCTATGTGAAGGCAGAACACCCACTTACCTTACTTTTATTAAACAATAAAAGATAAAATGCTTTACTATAAATAACTTGTAAAATTCTCTGTTTAAGAGTATAAAGAGATAGATTTTCGGCCTTATGATGAGGAGTGGTCCAGTTGGAGCCACTCTTTTTTATTGTAAGTTCGATAACAATTTGGATGAACCATATGAATGAAATTGAAAGAATGGGTGATATTGATGAACCGCGTTTATTTGAAGAAGATGGCGTTGCAGCACGTGTTTCTGCTCTTATTATACCATTACTAAAACCTTTAGGTTTTCGGTTAGTTCGCACAAAACTTTTGGGCTTAAATGGTTTAACACTTCAGATTATGGTTGAACGCACTAATGGCACCATGACAATAGAAGATTGCGAAATAGTTAGTCGAGCTGTTGCCCCTCTCCTTGACATAGAAAATGTTATTGAACGCAAGTATCACTTAGAAATTTCATCTCCTGGTATTGATCGCCCACTCGTAAGAAAATCTGATTTTGTTCATTGGCAAGGGCATTTCGCAAAAATTGAAACCAACACTGTTATTGATGGACGTCAAAAATTGCGTGGTAAGCTTAAAGATATTACACAAAATGGATTTACTTTAAATATCGAGAAAACAGCTCACAGAGAAGAAATAAATATATTTATTTCTTTTTCTAATATTACTAACGCGCACTTGACCCTCACCGATGAACTTATTCGTGATACATTGAAAAAAAATAAAGATTTAGACAAACAATTAATTTCGAACGATAATCTTAAACCTCTCAAGAACGAAAACAAATATAACACTTAAATATTAACAGACCCCCTGCCCTCATGTGACATAAAAAAGGAGAAAATCAATGGCTATAAGCGCTAACAGGCTTGAACTTCTGCAAATTGCAGATGCTGTTGCACGTGAGAAGTCAATTGACCGTGAAATTGTCATTTCTGCAATGGCTGATGCTATTCAAAAAGCAGCACGTTCTCGTTATGGACAAGAAACCAACATCCGTGCTGAGATCAATTCTAAAACAGGTGAAATTAAATTACAACGTTTTCTTAAAGTTGTTGATGTCGTTGAAGATTATACAACTGAAATAGCTTTATCTGATGCCCTAAAACGCAAAGAAGACGCAAAAGTCGGTGATTTTCTTTCCGATCTTTTACCTCCCATGGATTTTGGACGCATTGCAACACAATCTGCTAAACAGGTTATTGTGCAAAAAGTACGTGATGCAGAACGTAATCACCAATTTGAAGAATTCAAAAATAAAATTGGTGAAATTATTTCTGGTACCGTTAAACGTGTGGAATATGGCAATGTTATTGTCGATATAGGTCGTGGAGAAGCTATCGTGCGACGTGATGAATTAATTCCGCGGGAATCTTTTCATTATGGAGATCGCATTCGTGCGTTTGTTCATGACGTACACCGTGAACCAAGAGGACCACAAGTTTTCCTTTCACGGACACACCCTCAATTTATGGCAAAACTTTTTACTATGGAAGTCCCAGAAATTTATGATGGTATCATAGAAATTAAATCTGTTGCTCGTGATCCAGGCTCACGTGCAAAAATCGCTGTTGTTTCACGCGATGGCTCAATTGATCCCGTTGGTGCATGTGTTGGAATGCGAGGAAGCCGTGTTCAGGCTGTTGTTGCAGAATTACAAGGCGAAAAAATTGACATTATTCCTTGGTCACCTGATGCTGCAACATTTATCGTCAATGCACTGCAGCCCGCTGAAGTTTCGAAAGTTGTTCTTGATGAAGATGCAGAACGTATTGAAGTCGTCGTACCTGGTGATCAGCTTAGTCTTGCAATTGGTCGACGTGGACAAAATGTGCGTTTAGCTTCGCAATTAACAGGATGGAATATTGATATTCTAACAGAACAAGAAGAATCTGAAAATCGTCATAAAGAATTCACTGAACGTAGCAAGCTTTTCATGGAAACTTTAGATGTTGATGAAATGGTTGGGCAAGTTATGGCTTCAGAAGGTTTCACCTCAATTGAGGAAATCGCTTATGTTAATCTTGAAGAAATAGAGTCTATCGACGGCTTCGATCATGATACTGCTTCAGAAATCCAAAATCGTGCACGTGAATATTTAGAACGTAAAGAAAAAGAATTCAACGAAAAGCGTAAAGAGCTTGGTGTTTCAGATGAATTGCAAACACTGCCTGGTATAACAAATGCTATGCTAGTTGCTATAGGTGAGGATGGTGTAAAAACAATAGAGGATTTTGCAGGCTATGCAGTTGATGATCTCGTTGGATGGAGAGAATGTAAAGAAGGTCAAACACAAAATTTTCCTGGCATCTTGACACCCTTTGACATTACCCGTGCAGATGCAGAAGCCATGGTGTTAGCAGCACGCGTGCAAGCAGGTTGGATAAATCAAGCTGATCTTATTAAACAACATCCTGTAGAAGATGAAGCAACAGATAATTTGGATGCGGATAAATTTTAAATGAATGAGCGGACTTGTATTGTGACAAAGAAAAGTGCTTCAGCAGCAGCGCTGATCCGTTTTGTCATTGGTCCAAATAATCAAATTATCCCTGATCTTAAAGCTAATTTACCCGGACGTGGTCTTTGGGTTTCTGCGCATCACACTATCATAGAAGAGGCAGTCAAACGTAAAGCTTTTAGCAAAAATCTTAAAACAGATGTTGAGGTTTCTGAAAACCTCGCTCATATTGTGGATAAATTACTACTAAAAGCTGCACTTTCAAGCCTTTCTATGGCTCGAAAAGCAGGGACTATTGTTACAGGATCAACCAAAGTTGTTTCTGCTATTCGGACCGGTCAGGTTATTCTTGTTCTCCATGCAAAAGAAGCAAAAGAAGATGGAAAACGCAAAATTTCACAAGCCATCCACGCAATACAAAAAAAAGTAAATCAGAATATAAAAGTTATATCTTTATTTACAAGTGATGAAATGAGTATGGCTTTTGGAACTAATCCTGTGATACATGCTGCCTTATTGAATACGAAAGCTGCAGAGGGATTTATCAAAACGATATACAAATTAATCACCTATCGTGAGGATAAATATAGTAAGCTTAGTGCAATAACGGCAAAGGCCGTGAAGGAAATACAATGAGTGAAAAAAACAATGACAAAATAACAGCTAAAAAAACACTGACCTTAAAACGATCAGGATTAGAAACTAGTACGATCAAACAAAATTTCAGCCATGGTCGTACAAAGGCTGTGGTTGTCGAAACTAAACGACGCAAAATTACACGCCCGGACGAAAAAACTGAAGCACCACAGCCTATTACTAAACCGCATGTAGCTCAACACTCCAAACCAAAATTTGAAGAAATACCGCCCAGTAAACCTATAGCGCCGAGCAACCTTTCATCAGCAGAAATAGAAGCGAGGCGCCGTGCTTTAGAAGAAGCACATATCCAAGAAAAAATAATACGTAAACAAGCTGAAAAAGAAAAACGTGACAAAGAACGTGAAGAACGTTTGCATTTACAAACTCATCAAGAAAAGCAAACATTACGAGAAAGTAAGAACACCACAGATCAAATTCCAACTCATACTTCTACACTCCCCTCAACAGAATCTATCGAAGCAATAGATATAAAAGCATTAGAAGCAGCTATTCCGCTTAAAAATATACCCATAGCAGAAAAACGTATTATAGATGATCATGATAATGAAGACAAACATAACCGACGCACTAATTCTTCTAAACCAGAAATGCGTTCACCTAAAGTTGTAAAAGGAGCTGATGAGCGTCGTCGAGGAAAACTTACTCTTCATAGTGCGTTGGATGAAGAAGGAAGTGGACGTGGACGTTCAATAGCAGCAATGCGTCGTCGACAGGAAAAATTCAAACGTGCACAAAATCAAGAACCAAGAGAAAAAATTTCTCGTGAAGTTACTCTTCCTGAAACCATTACCATCCAAGAGCTCGCTCAGCGCATGACCGAACGTTCGGTTGATGTTATTAAATTTTTAATGAAACAAGGACAAATGATGAAGCCTGGTGATGTCATCGATGCGGATATTGCAGAGCTCATTGCTGTTGAATTTGGTCATACAGTTAAACGTGTTTCAGAATCTGATGTAGAAGATGGTATTTTCAATATCAGTGATGATCCATTAAAGATGCGTCCACGTCCACCTGTTGTAACCATTATGGGTCATGTTGACCATGGAAAAACTTCTCTTCTTGATGCTATTCGTAAAGCCAATGTTGTTTCCAGTGAAGCAGGTGGAATTACACAGCATATCGGTGCTTATCAAGTTGAGCAAAATGGTCAAAAGATTACCTTTATCGACACGCCTGGACATTCTGCTTTTACAGCTATGCGTGCTCGTGGTGCTCAAGTAACTGATATTGCTATTTTAGTAGTCGCCGCCGATGATAGTGTGATGCCACAAACAATTGAGTCCATTAATCATGCAAAAGCCGCTAATGTTCCCATTATTGTTGCTATTAACAAAATTGATAAACCAACTGCCGACGCACAAAAAGTACGTACAGAACTTTTGCAACATGAAGTTTTTGTTGAAGCCATGGGTGGTGAAACTTTAGAAGTTGAAGTTTCTGCCAAAACTGGACAAAATCTTGATAAACTTTTGGAAGCTATTCTTCTTCAAGCTGAGCTTCTTGATCTTAAAGCGGACTCAGAGCGAACAGCAGAAGGCGTTGTTATTGAAGCTAAACTTGATCGAGGACGGGGGCCTGTTGCAACTGTTCTTATCCAAAAAGGTACATTACAACTTTCTGACATTATTGTTGCAGGCAATGAATGGGGACGTGTTCGTGCTTTAATTGATGATTGTGGTTGTCATATCAAAAAAGCAGAGCCTTCTACACCAATTGAAATTTTAGGCATGCAAGGTACACCACAAGCTGGTGACCGATTTGCTGTAGTGACAAATGAAGCAAAAGCAAGAGAAATAGCTGAATACCGCCAACACTTAGCTCGTGACAAAGCTGTAGCTCGACAAACTAGCTCTCGTGGTTCTCTTGAACAAATGATGACAAAATTACAAACTATTGGTGTAAAAGAATTCCCACTTATCATCAAAGGAGATGTCCAAGGATCTATTGAAGCGATCACTTCAGCGTTAGAAACACTAGGCAATGAGGAAGTGCGTGCACGCGTCGTACACTCCGGTGCTGGAGGTATTACTGAAAGTGATATTTCTCTCGCTGAAGCCTCTCAATCCGCTGTTATTGGCTTTAACGTTCGAGCGAATAAACAAGCAAGAGATGCAGCTAAAATTCAAGGAATTGAAATCCGTTATTATAACATCATTTATGATCTTGTTGACGATATAAAAGCAGCTATGTCAGGATTGCTATCACCAGAACAGCGCGAAACCTTCCTCGGTAATGCCGAAATTCTAGAAATCTTTAACATTACAAAAACCGGAAAAGTTGCTGGTTGTCGGGTTACAGAAGGAAAAATAGAACGAGGAGCTGGCGTCCGGCTAATTCGAGACAATATCGTTATTCATGAAGGAAAACTTAAAACACTCAAACGCTTCAAAGATGAAGTCAGTGAAGTACAAGTTGGTCAAGAATGTGGAATGGCATTTGAAAACTATGATGACATTCGCGCGGGTGATATTATTGAAACTTTCCGAGTCGAGCATATTAATCGTACATTATAAGGTCACCTAAGAGCTTTCTTTATCTAATAGTTAAAAAAGAAAAGTATTAAACTTAATACAATCTTTCTATCTTTTCTTATCTTTTAAGAGAACAAAAGGAAAACAGGATATAAAAGGTTATAATTTTGGTAAAAAATATACATCCATCACAACGGCAATTAAGAGTAGGAGAACAGGTTCGCCACGCAATAGCTCATATATTGCAACGAGGTGTTTTGCTTGATGATACCTTTAAAAATATTGTTATTTCTGTCTCTGAAGTGCGTATGTCATCAGATTTGAAAATTGCTACTTGCTTTGTTTCCTTTCTCAATACCGTCGATCAAACTTCTCATGATGCTATCGTTAGCGCTTTAAATAAAAATAGTCGTTTTATCCGTGGAGCGATCAGTCATCAGTTACGGCAAATGAAATACATGCCTGCACTCCGTTTTCGATTCGATAACAGTTTTGATAATTTTGCAAAAATTGATACTTTACTCCGATCACCTGAGGTTGCGCGTGATCTTCATAATGATAAACTTAAAGATCAAAAAACGTGACACGACAACGTACAAAAAAAGGTCGTTCTATTTCCGGCTGGATCATCCTAGATAAACCCAAAGGAATGAGTTCGACAGCAGCTGTTTCAAAAATCAAATGGCTTTTTAACGCACAAAAGGCTGGACATGCAGGGACACTTGATCCACTTGCTTCTGGCTTATTGCCTATTGCGCTGGGAGAAGCAACAAAAACTGTTCCTTATGTTATGGAAGGTACCAAAACTTATCATTTTTGTGTAGCCTGGGGAGAAGAGCGTTCCACAGATGATCTAGAAGGTGAAATTACTAAAACATCTTCGATACGCCCAACACAAGAAAATATTCTTGCTCTTTTACCAAAATATACAGGTATTATTTGGCAAAAACCTCCAAAATTTTCAGCAATTAAAATTGCTGGTAACCGTGCCTATGATTTAGCACGCAAAGGTACAAATATTGAAATTTCATCTCGTCAAGTAGAAATTAAAACCCTCAAGCTTATCGATACTACTGCTCAAGGACATTCTATTTTTGAAATGACATGTGGAAAAGGAACCTATGTGCGTTCCTTAGCACGTGATATGGGACACGATCTCGGTTGTTATGGATATATTTCTGACCTACGCCGTATAAAAGTCACGCCTTTTAAAGAAAATGATCTCATTACATGGGATGAATTAAAAGTTGCAATGCCTTGTAAAGAAACAGCAGATGAAAATTGTACTCTACCGAAGAGAGATTTCTCTGTACTTGATCAGTTATTGATTAAAACAGATGCTGCATTACATTACCTATCACACTACACTCTCAATAAAACTCAAGCAATGCATATAAAAGTGGGTAAGTCAGTACCCTTATTTGAAAATAACATCTCTATTGATGAAGAAAATGTTTATGTCACTTACAAAGATCAGCTTCTTGCTATAGGTACAATTGATAAAAATCAATTCAAACCAAAACGAATTTTCACAATTTAATGAGCTGCTATTTCTAACACTAAGCTAAGCCCAGTATAGAAGGCTGTTTTTTTACACTAATAGCTATTTTCTATTTTATATTTCAATTTTATAACACTCAAATTATTGATTATTGGATAGTTTTAAATGTATCTCATTAATCTTTGGTACTGTTTGCCACTTAATCATGCGATGAACCTTTACGCTATTGGATATGCGATTTAATCTATCAAGATGTTTGTTAACCTCTATATCTGCTTTTGTGCAACGGCGATTATGGCGCAAATAATCTACCCAAGTTGGTATATGGTAAGATTCTATCCAATATTCCGGCCTCTCAAGATCACGCAAAAGAATCCACTGGCGTGCTCCATCACGTAGTCGAATATGACGGCAACGTCTCATAACTTCAAGAAATTCTGCAAGATCATTTTCATTAATTTGATAATAAGTCATAATCATAATTGGACCACTTTGTCCTGCTAGATCTAATGAAAGCTCTGGCCCTCTAAATTGATCAAGCGGCTCAAAATTAATTTGAGGAATTTCTTGAATTTTAAATTTAATACCCGCAAGAGCTCCACAAATTAAGAATATCGCGCAAACATTCAAAGCGACTGTTAAAGAATAAACCTCAGCTAATACACCCCAGATTGCACTTCCAACAGCCATACCACCATAAGATGCAGTTTGATAAAGGGCTAAAGCACGCGCAACAACCCAACGTGGTGTAGAAAGCTGTACAGATGTATTAAAGAGTGATAATGCCAAAACCCAACATAAACCAGCAGGAAATAAAACAGAGTGGCTTATAAACAACGAACGACTCATTGCTAAAACAAAGCAAGAAAAGGACAATCCAACAAATGCACTTGCAACAATTATTTCTGACTTAAAATTGCTTCGTACAAACGAATTAATCACGCCAGCTGTAATAGCTCCCAGACCAAAACAACTAAGTAATGTACCATAAAACAGTGCATTCCCTTCAAAAAATTCATGTACAACGCTTGGCAGTAACGCAAAAACAAAAACAGCACCAACACAAAAAAGGAATGATCTTATCATAATACTCAAAAGATTGGGAGACATTGCTACATAACGGAGACCATCTGCTATAGCTCCTAAAAAACTCTCCCTTGGTAATGTATTGTTCTTGTAATTTGGCTTCCACAAAAACAAAACGCTAATCAAAGGAATATAACTGAGCGCATTGACAAAAAAAGTTGTAATACCACCCAAAGTAGAAATAATAGCTCCTCCAATAGAAGGTCCTACACTGCGCATCAAATTCAAACCAACACTATTCAAACTAACGGCAGTAGAAATATTTTCTCGGTTCACAATATCCCCTATTGTTGCTTGCCAAGAAGGATTATACAAAGCGGTTCCACATCCAATCAAAAATGTAAAGCATAAGAGAAGCCAGGGGGTAATTAATCCCATATAAGATAAAATAACCAAATTAATTGAAACAATCATCATAATAATTTGAGCAAAAAGCATAATATGACGCCGATTAAAATTGTCAGCTAATGCACCTGCCATCAGAGAAAAAACAACAAGAGGTAATGTCGTAGCACTTTGCACAAGCCCTACCATAAAATGAGAAGGACTAATCAATGTCATCATCCAGCTTGCTCCCACCGCCTGTACAAGGCCACCTAAATTCGCTACAAGAGTAGCGACCCATAAATTTCTGAATGTTGAATTATGAAAAATCTCTAATGTTGAAACCTTCTGCATCTTTTGTCTCCAAATCAGCAGTTCATTCGTCCCTTTACTATTAGTACATCATGTAAAGTTATTATCTTATCTATTTAGAATAATAATTCTTTAAGAAACTTTCATAAAAAATCTTAAAATAAATATTTGCCAAAATAAACTTATATAAAGAAAATCTTCAAGGGCTAGTATTTTAACTTTATTTCCTATATAAGTACCAAATATCAGTATCAAAGCAAGTAAGATTTTCTCTCTTCTTGTTCTTTTATAGCCTTTGCTGGACGACATCTTGGCTAGAGGTATTTTTTGCTTATTTTTTGAAAGGACAATACGATGTCGATTACTGCTGAGCGTAAAAAAGCTCTTATTACAGAATATAAAACTAAAATCGGTGATACAGGTTCACCAGAAGTTCAGGTTGCTGTTCTTTCTGAACGCATTTCTAATTTAACCAACCACTTTAAATCTCACAAAAAAGATAATCATTCTCGTCGGGGTCTTTTAAAGATGGTATCCCAACGCCGCCGACTTCTTGATTACCTAAAAGGTGTTGATCAAGATCGCTATCAGAAACTTATCGAAAGATTAGGCTTACGCCGTTGAAGAAAAGTAAGTGAGTATTTTTTTACGAAAAATCACTCTTTTACTTTAATATACTGCTCGTAATCAAAGACTAATGAAGAATCGTGAGCAAGATTGCCGGGTGTTTCCATTTGATCTGTCATTTATTTCTCTCTATGCAAAATATAGAAATGTCTTGTTGTATTACCCATAACTTTGAAACATAACACAAAATCACAATGTAAATATTAGGTCATTAAGGATAAAAAATGTTTAAAACCCATAAGGTAGAAATTGAATGGGCCGGCCGGCCACTTATCCTCGAAACAGGAAAAATTGCACGTCAGGCAGATGGCGCGATTCTTGCTACATATGGTGAAACTGTTGTTTTGGCAACTGTCGTTTCAGCAAAAACTCCGAAACCAGATCAAAATTTTTTTCCGCTCACCGTTAATTATCAAGAAAAAAACTATGCAGTTGGTAAAATACCTGGAGGTTATTTAAAACGCGAAAGCCGTCCAAGTGAAAGTGAGACCTTAATTTCACGGTTAATTGATCGTCCAATTCGCCCGCTCTTTGTTGATGGTTATAAAAATGATACACAAGTAATCGTTTCTGTCATCCAGCATGATTTAGAAAACAACCCTGATATTCTTGCTATAATTGCATCTTCTGCCGCACTAACTCTCTCAGGTATTCCTTTTATGGGCCCAATTGCCGCTGCTCGTATTGGTTACTGCAATGGACAATATATTCTTAATCCTAATATTGACGAGATGCCTGAATCAAAACTTGATCTCGTTGTTGCTGGAACAGAAAATGCTGTACTAATGGTTGAATCAGAAGCACATGAATTACCTGAAGATGTAATGTTAGACGCTGTCATGTTTGGCCAAAAAAGTTTTCAACCTGTAATTAATGCAATCATCAAACTTGCCGAAGTAGCTGCTAAAGAGCCCCGCGACTTTATTCCAGAGGATCTATCTATCCTTGAAAAAGATATGCTTGAAATGGTCGAACAAGATCTCAGAGACATTTATACAATTACTGATAAACAAAAACGTCATGCTGCACTTGATCTTCTTAAAGAAGAAGTCATCAATAAATTCACACAAGAAACAGAAAAAAACTGTGAATTTAATACAGATCAGATTGCAACTGTTTTCAAACAGTTGCAAGCAAAAATTGTTCGCCAAAACATCCTTGATACGGGAAAACGCATTGATGGACGAAATCTTTCAGATGTTCGCTCAATTCAATCAGAAGTAGGTATTTTACCTCGCACACACGGATCAGCATTATTTACTCGTGGTGAAACACAAGCACTTGTCATAGCAACATTAGGAACTGGAGAAGATGAGCAATATATAGATTCCTTGACAGGTATGTATAAAGAAACATTTCTTCTCCATTACAATTTTCCACCTTTTTCAGTAGGTGAAATAGGCCGTATTGGTTCTCCTGGCCGCCGTGAAATTGGTCATGGTAAATTAGCGTGGCGTGCTATTCATCCCATGTTGCCGACAAAAGAATCATTTCCTTATACTATTCGTACTGTATCAGAAATTACTGAATCAAATGGATCTTCTTCAATGGCAACTGTTTGTGGAACTTCACTAGCACTCATGGATGCAGGTGTTCCTTTAGCCAACCCTGTTGCTGGTATTGCAATGGGTTTGATTAAAGAAGGTAAACAATTTGCCGTTCTATCAGATATTTTAGGGGATGAAGATCACCTTGGTGATATGGATTTCAAAGTAGCAGGTACAGAAAACGGAATTACTTCTCTGCAAATGGACATAAAAATTGACGGTATTACTGAGGAGATTATGAAAATCGCACTTGCACAAGCTAAGGATGGTCGAATCCATATTCTCAATGAAATGGCAAAGGCCTTAGCTCGTGCACGTAGTGAACTCAGCGAATTTTCTCCACGTATTGAAATGATGAATATTCCTGTAGATAAAATTCGTGATGTTATTGGTTCTGGTGGTAAAGTAATAAGAGAAATTGTGGAAAAAACTGGAGCTAAAATTAATATTGAGGATGATGGAACAATTAAAATTGCTTCTTCTGATTTAAAAACCATTGAAGCAGCAAAAAATTGGATCCTTTCAATTGTTGATGAACCTGAAGTCGGTGCTATTTACCAAGGAACAGTTGTTAAAATTGCAGAATTTGGAGCGTTTGTTAATTTTTTTGGTTCTCGCGATGGACTTGTTCATATCTCTCAACTCGCGGTAGAACGGGTAGCAAAAACAACTGATATTGTCAAAGAAGGTGATAAGGTTTGGGTTAAATTAATGGGCTTCGATGAACGTGGTAAAATTCGGTTATCGATGAAAGTCGTTGATCAACAAACTGGAAAAGAGCTTATCCATGATGACTCAATAGAAACAGAAAAAGGCGGTAATATTCATGAAAGGAATCGATCTGAAAAGAAAAACCGTCGTAAGAAAAAAGAAGATTAATTTTATTTTCTTACTGTAAAATAAAATGCCATTCTAAAATATTGGAGAGGCATTTCTTTGAAAGAATAAAATGTGTCTCTATTTTTACCTTTTGAAAGCTATGATCTCCCTAGACCTTGTTCGAACCAATATTTTTTAGGTTTTGGTTTAACTAAAATTCCTGATAAACAATGGATAAAAAATCTTGAAATTGTAACCCCTTGGCGACAAGACTTTTTAAAATTTACCAATGCTAAATTTCAATGTAGCCCCCAAATAAATCAAACCATAATCTATGATGGAGGACTGCTACAACTTAGTAAATATCGTGATCTTAATCAAAATCGTTTTCTTGATCTATTAGAACGAGTCAAACCTGGTGGATGGATCATCATTAGTGGAGAAAAAACTGCTGGTTCTGCCTCAATGATGAAATGGGTTAACACTCTTGTTCCTATTAGTAAAAAATTATCCAAAAATCATAGCCATATCTTCTGGTTGCAAGTACCGCAAAAAATAGATAAACAAAATATTGCTCATTTTCGCTCATCACCACTCAGTTTTGGAAATAAATTTCAAACTACTTCTGGTATGTTTTCTCATGGTCGTATTGACCCAGGGTCTGCTGCACTTATACCTTATTTACATAAAGTCATTTTTGGAAAAACAGCTGATTTTGGAGCGGGCTGGGGATTTCTTTCTTATACTGCACTTGAAGTAAGCAAAAACTTAACTGCACTCGACCTTTATGAAGCCGACTATAACGCTTTAGAGGCAGCAAAAAAACATCTACAGCATATAAAAACCTCTCTTCCGATTGGCTTTTATTGGCATGATCTTATTTATGAGCCTATAAAAAATCTTTATGATACAATTATTTCAAATCCACCATTTCATACACAACAAACAACAGACATTTCATTAGGGCAGCATTTTATTATAAATGCTGCAAAATACCTTAAACCTAAAGGTCGCTTGCTTCTCGTTGCAAATCGCCATCTACCTTATGAAACACTATTAAAAAAGCTCTTCTGCACAGTTTTTATCCATGAAGAAGTTCATGGCTACAAAATCATAGAAGCACATCGATAGATCACTATGTGCAAAGGTCTCTAAAGAACAAAACGTGAAAGATCTATATCAGAAGCAAGCTCTCCTATAGATTTTCTGACATAATCAGCATCAACTTTAAATGAAGTACCGGCTTTATCAGGTGCCGTAAAAGAAATTTCATCTAAAACACGCTCCATAACCGTCTGCAAACGACGTGCGCCAATATTCTCGATCCTCGCATTTAAATCAACAGCAATATCAGCTAACGCATCAATTGCATCATCAGTAATTTCTAAATGAACTTCTTCTGTTGCCATTAAAGCAATATATTGTTTAATCAGACTAGCTTCAGGTTCAGTAAGAATACGCCGTAAATCTTCCCTTGTTAAAGCATTTAATTCTACACGGATAGGCAAACGACCTTGCAGCTCTGGTAATAAATCAGAGGGCTTAGATACATGAAAAGCACCAGAAGCAATGAAAAGAATATGATCTGTTTTTATTTGCCCATATTTAGTCGCAATTGTTGTCCCTTCAACTAAAGGCAAAAGATCCCTTTGAACCCCTTCACGTGAAACAGCAGCACTTGCCCCACCATCACGAGTTGCAATTTTATCAATTTCATCAATGAAAACAATTCCATCATTTTCAGCAACACGAAGTGCCTCTTGAATAATTTGATCTTGATCTAGGAGTTTCTCCGATTCATCATCAATTAATGGTTTAAAAGCGTCCTTTACAGTCGTTTTGCGTACCTTTGTACGAACACCCATCTTTCCAAAAATATCTGATAAATTCATAATACCCATTTGTGCACCAGGCATACCAGAAATATCAAAAGTTGGAGCACTATTACTATTATCAGTTACTTCAATTTCAATTTCTTTGTCATCCAATTCTCCTTCGCGCAATTTTTTACGAAAACTATCACGGGTAGCAGGACTCGCGGTTTTTCCTACAAGAGCATTTAAAACTCGTTCTTCAGCATTAAAATGAGCTTTTGCTTTTACTTCATCACGTTTTTTTTCACGCACAAGAGAAATTGCAATTTCAACGAGATCACGAATAATTTGCTCAACATCGCGACCCACGTAGCCCACTTCAGTAAATTTAGTGGCCTCTACTTTAACAAAAGGAGCTCCAGAAAGTTTTGCTAATCGACGAGCTATTCCTGTTTTACCAACACCTGTTGGCCCTATCATCAGGATATTTTTAGGCATCACTTCTTCACGCATCTGCCCTTCAAGCTGTTGTCGACGCCACCGATTACGCAGTGCAATAGCAACAGAACGCTTAGCATCATTTTGTCCAATAATAAAACGATCAAGTTCAGAAACAGTTTCACGAGGGGAAAATACAACACACATTCAAATAGCTTTCTCTAAAGGAGGTAATTCAGCATCCAATGTTTCTATTGTAAAATTATCATTGGTGTAAACACAAATTTTAGCAGCAATACTCATAGCTTTAGAAGCAATAGTTTCTGCATCTAAGTCCATGTCCATCAGTACCCGTGCAGCCGACAAAGCAAAATTACCCCCAGAACCAATTGCCATCACTCCATCTTCTGGTTCTAAGACATCACCAAGACCTGTCAACGCCAAAGTAGTTTTTTGATCAGCCACAAGCATCATTGCTTCAAGACGACGTAAATAACGATCGGTACGCCAATCTTTTGCAAGCTCTACACATGCACGCATAAGCTGATCAGGATATTGCTCAAGTTTTGTCTCTAATCTTTCTAATAGTGTGAAAGCATCTGCTGTAGCACCTGCAAAACCAGCTATCACTGCTCCACTTTTCCCAAGACGACGAACTTTGCGCGCATTACTTTTCATAATTGTTTGTCCAAGTGAAACTTGACCATCGCCAGCCATAACTACTTTATTACCTTTTCTTACAGTTACGATTGTCGTACCATACATAATATCAGGCTTATGCTCTGTCATAAGAAAACTCCTTAACATGGCTCCCTTTTATCATACATAAAATAAAATCACTAATTCCTTTATTTAATAATATATATTGCAAAACACAATGCTTGAGCGCACTTCAATTTTTCTCAATATAAAAAATATAAAAAATGACATCATTGTTGTATACTCGAATTATTGTTATATTGCTTTATATAAGCAATCTGCCTTCTTACAGGGGAAAATTATGAAAAGAATAGCAGTAGGCACATTAGGTGGAACAATTGCAATGACAGCCAATAATTTGGGCCAAATGCAGCCGACTTTAACATCAGATATACTCATAAAAAATATTCCTGATTTAGAAAAAATTGCTGATATTCAGAGTTACACATTAGCACAACTACCAAGTGGATCTCTATCTTTTAAAATTCTGCTTGAAACAATAGAATGGGCAACACAGCAAATTAAAATGGGTGCAGATGGTATTGTTTTAACGCAAGGAACCGACACATTAGAAGAAACAGCTTTTTTTCTTTCCCTTTATTGGAATAGAGCTGAACCACTTGTTGTAACTGGTGCTATGCGTATACCCTGTGAAGCAAGCGCTGATGGACCTGCTAATTTTTTGGCTGCAACCCGCGTCGCGGCTAATCCACAAAGCCGTAATAGAGGAGTCCTAGTTGTAATGAATGATACTATTCATTCACCCTACTGGGTACAAAAAAGCTATACTGTTAAAGTCGAAACGCTGCAATCAGGTCTAACAGGCATTCTAGGAACAATTTTAGAAGGAAAACTCTTTTATTTTAACGATCGAAATTTTTTTCCTACAACTTTCACAGCTCCTAAAAAAAATGATCATCAAGTTGCGCTGCTATATTCCTCTTTATCATCTGATACACACTTGATGAAATTTTGCCTTGAAAGTGGACATTATGCAGGCCTTGTCATAGCAGGTTTTGGTTCAGGCCACTGCAGTTTTCAAGAAGCGGATATAGTACGAAAATACGCAAAAAAAATACCAATCATAATTGCAAGCCGTTCTTATCATGGTCCAACAACTCATACAACCTACGGTTATAAAGGTTCAGAAATTGATATGATTTCTTCTGGTGCTTTAATGTCTGGCTATTTGTCAGCAGTAAAAGCACGTTTACTTTTATGGGCTTTTTTGGCAGAAGATCTATCACAAAAACAAATCATTGCACGCTGGAATGATTGGACTATAAGTTAATTCACTATTTTAAAACAAAACATGATTTTTTAAACAAAAGACAGCCTGTCGTTCTGCTCTCAATCATGACAATTTCTAAAAAATAATCTAAAAACTCTTGGCCAATAAAGATGCTTGATACTACTCAATTCAAAAACAATCAAGAAGATAACTTGATCAATTACGTTTCTGATCAATATTCTCCCTACACTTTTTTTACTGTACAAGAATGGTCTCAATTTCGCGCAAATACCCCGCTTACCTTAACTTTTGATGAAATTAAACGCTTACGATCAATCGATGATCCTATCGATTTAGAAGAAGTGCAATGTATTTATCTTTCTTTAGCGCGTCTCTTATCATACCATGTTGAAGCCGTACAGGAACTTTTCCGAAAACGTCAAATATTTTTGCATCAAGCAGATACCAAAAAAACACCCTTTATTATTGGAATTTCTGGTTCTGTTGCGGTGGGAAAATCAACAACCGCACGTATTCTTCAAGAACTCATGAAACGATGGAAATCTAGTCTTAAAGTTGATCTTGTTACAACCGATGGATTTCTCTACCCTAATGCCATTTTACAAGCAAAAAATCGTATGAATCGTAAAGGATTTCCTGATTCCTATGATATTAAAAAATTACTGCGCTTTCTTTCTGACGTAAAATCAGGCATTGGTAATGTTAGTGCACCGCTTTATTCGCATATGATCTACGATGTTCTAGAAAATCAAAAAATTATTATCGACCGGCCCGATATTTTAATTGTAGAAGGTGTTAATGTGCTTCAAGTTAGTGATTATCCTAAAGATGGAAAAATTGTACCTTTTGTTTCAGACTTTTTTGATTTCTCAATCTATGTAGATGCTGCAACAGAAGTGATCCATCAATGGTATTTAGAGCGTTTTAAACAGTTACGTAAAACAGCTTTTCAAAAACCCGAATCTTATTTTCATCGTTATGCACTGTTAAATGAAGAAGAGGCCTTAAAAATTGCTGAAAACCTTTGGTACACAATTAATCTAAAAAATTTACAAGAAAATATATTACCAACACGACCGCGAGCTGATCTTATTCTACGAAAGGGAAAAAATCATTTAGTTGAATATGTTGCACTTCGAAAACTATAAGGATTATAAACACATGCTTCAACATCAAATTAATTTCACTGCTACACGTTCTGATAAGAGCTGCCCTATCCTCTTAATTGATACAAAAAACTTTGCTAATTTAACTCTTGATTCATCAAAAACCTCATGGATGAAAGTTAATGGCTTTACTGGAAAAGCAGGACAAATGTTATTTGTTCCCCACGAAACAGGACAATTAAAACAAGTTTTATTTGGACTTGGTGACCAAGAAAATCCTTTCATCACAGGACTCCTTCCCAAAAATCTCCCCACTGGCCATTGGCATTTAGAAGGAACTACCTCAAATGAAATGAATACCTATCTTGGATTAGCATTTGGGAGTTACCAATTTAACCGCTATCGTCAAAAATCCCCTTCTAAATCACTATCGATCCATGTACATAACGCAATTGATCTAGATGAACTTAAACGAATTTATGAAACTGTCTTTTGGGTCCGTGATCTTATCAATACTCCAGCTAATGATATGGATCCTAACACTCTCGAAATAACAACACGCCAACTAGGGCAGACTTATAATGCTCATGTTACAAGTATTTGTGGAGATGATCTTTTAGTACAAAATTTTCCAATGATTCATGCTGTAGGACGAGCAAGCAACATTGCACCACGACTCATTGAACTACAATGGGGACAAGAAAACCATCCTAAAATCACATTGGTTGGCAAAGGAGTAACTTTTGATTCCGGAGGATTAGATATTAAATCTGCCAATAATATGCTATTAATGAAAAAGGATATGGGTGGTAGTGCGCATGTTTTGGGATTAGCAAAACTAATCATGGATGCAAAACTTCCTTTTTGTCTGCGTGTTTTAATTCCTGCAGTTGAAAATGCCATTTCTGCTAATGCTTTCCGGCCAGGTGATATCCTTCAAAGCCGTAAGGGATTAACTGTTGAAGTTGGCAATACAGATGCCGAAGGCCGACTTATTCTTGCTGATGCCTTAACCTATGGTGATGAAAAAAACCCCCAGTTCATGATTTGCATGGCTACTTTAACTGGAGCAGCACGCATAGCATTAGGGCCAGATCTCCCTGCATTTTATTGTAGCAACCCAATATGGGCACAGAAAATTTCTCAATCAGCAAATTCCATTACTGACCCTCTATGGCAAATGCCACTTTGGAAACCCTATAGACAAATGTTATCATCACAAATTGCGGACATTAATAATACATCCGGAAATAACTTTGCTGGCTCTATAACTGCCGCTTTATTTTTAAATTCTTTTGTCGAAAAAGCAGAAAAATTTGCTCATTTTGACCTTTATGGATGGTCTCCAAAAGAAACACCAGGTTATCCTGTTGGTGGAACCGCGCAAGCTATTCGTGCTCTTTATAAACTCTTCAAAGATCAAATTTGATATAAATAATTGGTAAGGATGTACAATAATTTAGACAAATTATAATTTTATTCTTTCTATTGGATAAGAGATCCATTAATATTTGCTGCTAGTCCATTAGAGGTAAAAAATGCCTTATAAAAATTCACCGTTGCATATATCTCAAGATATCCTCACAAATCAGCAATTTGAAACTCCATGTTCTGTCCAAGGAGAAAAAAGACGCGTTAATACAGCTGTTGCAGGTCTATTTAAAGAAAACAGTAAGAAAAGCGAAAAGCAAACAGAATGCCTCTTCGGAGAAGAAATCTTACTCCTTGAGCAAGATGAAACCATGTCAAAGGTAGAATCGCTTAAAGATGGTTATGTAGGTTATATTGATACACAAATTCTTTGCACATCAACCATAAAACAAACGCATATTGTTTCAGTTCCTCGTACTTTCCAATATTCGCAAGCTGATTTAAAAAAGGCTGTAGAACGTGCTTTGTCTATGGGAAGTAAAGTAACCGTTGTTGATGTAACTGAAACACGTGGTACAATGTATTCTATTCTTGAAAATGGAACAGCTATTATTTCTTCTCATCTTCATCCTATTCAACATACGTTCAAAGATTATGTAACTGTTGCTCAAACTTTTATTCGCACACCTTATCTTTGGGGAGGCGTTAGTGGTTTTGGTCTTGATTGCTCTGGACTAGTTCAACTTTCTATGATGATGGCAGGGAAAGCAATTTTACGTGATACTAGTATGCAACAGCAAACTGTAGGAAAACCACTAACAGATACTGATACTCTTGAACGAGGTGATTTGATTTTTTGGCAAGGTCATGTTGCAATTATGATTGACTATGAAAATATTATTCATGCAAATGGTTATTCTATGGATGTTATGGTTGAACCTTTAGAAAAAGCAGTTGAACGAATTGCTAAAAATCACAAATATCCTGTAGCAAAACGTCGACCACTTTAATAACATCAATAACATCTTACAAAATTTAATAGCGTAATATCTTAAATGCTATTTTAGAACATTTTATTTATCGAATTACTTTAAATTTTTAATATTTGTAAATACACTCTATAATTCTTTTAATAACAAATTTTTCTATATTTAATCTTTTGATATTATAGATTATTTTTTTAATAAGAATCATATAAACAAAATGAAATATTTCTAATTTATCTCTATATAATTTATTAAAAGCCTTATATTTATAGACTCTTTTAGGGGTAAATGAAGTTATTTTTAACATAAATAATTTCATCTTTTTGCATAAGCTGTCATTAAATTAAATGTGTAAACTACTATTCAATATGTTGTTAACACCTTGATATGGCCATAAGATATAAGAGAAATATTCCTGGAAATTAGAATCTCTGTGAGTTTGGCTAAACAACTTAACGAAACTCACAAATAATTGTTCAAAATAAAAACAAGACTAATCTTTAAAGGCTAAAATTGATAACGCAAGCCACCCGAAACACTAATTCCAGAAAAGCCGGCTTTGGTTAATTTATGTTGGTATAACAAATCGCCATGGAATGTTATAGTATTAGACAATTGAGCATGAACACCCATCCCTGTTTCAACTGTAGAACCAAATGCACCTAACTGAAAAGCGTCTTTAAAATGCACTATCCGCTTCTTTTCATAACTATGCGCAGCATGAAGTTTGGTATAAAAGGAAACAACATGTGCTTTTTCGGAAGCAGAAACAACTTTCGTTAAACAACCACCAATCCGCCCTATCAATTGATCATGGCTTCCTAAATCAATATCAAACCGATCAATATCACGCGCTTGATCAAACATGAGAGACTGATAAATAACTTGAAGCTGCGGCTCAATAATAAGACCATTATAGCCTGTTATAATTGCGTGACCGCCTATCAAAGAAGCATTCAAAAGCCCCCCTTTTAATTCTGCTGTTTTTCCACGAGAAAGAGTGACAACATCGCCCTTAAAAAAATCATAAGAGATAAAGCCATTTGCATAAACGCCTGTATCATGATGCAAATTAGCATAAAGCTTTCCCGACCATTTATTAAAAACACTCTTTTGACTTTGTTTAACCGCACGAGGCTGAAGAGAGAGCTGACCATAACTGCCCATAACTCCAAAAGACGAAGCACTATGTTTACTCTCTAATGTATTTAATACAATACCTATTGTCACATTATTATAGTCAAGATCAGCTCCATAACCATGTTCAAAAACGGATAAATTTGAAGTATAATGATGGTTACTACCATAACCACGGATAAAAAAGCTTGTCTTTCTATTTTTATCAGGCTCATGAGAAGCATTTTGTATGATTTCCAACAGTTCATGTTGATTACTTACATCTACCAAGCCTGTATGAAATAAAGCATGAGGTAAAAGCAAATAACTTGGGAGTTGTGGCACAACCGCCGGTATTCTTTTTCCAGGTAAATCTGGTGTTCTGGGATCCTGTGGTTTGGATGGCGTTGGTGGTTCCGGTACCGGTGGTAATGATTCCGGTGGTACTGGCGCTGGTTTTGGTGGTGATGGTTGTACTCGTGGAGAAATATATTTACTCTGCAGGCGATAATCCCAAAAATTACTTCCATTACCACTAACTAACTTTTGATCAAGACTAGCCTGACCACGAGAAGAACCTGGACCATAAGCAGAAAGAACATACTGATAAGGTGAACCATCAATTGTAATATAATCACCTTCCAATTTGAAAGAATGTTCTTGTGCCGTACCGGAAACCTGAATAAGCGAAATACCCTGAGTATTCCCATTCCTCCCTATATCATCTTTCGAACTTCCATTTTGGCCAGTAATGTAAACAGTGGTCGTACCAGACACATTGCCATGAATCAAAAGCCTATCAGTCTTTTGGTCGTTAATGTTATTTTCTTTACTAATAAAAACGTTCAAGTAAAGCTTTGCATCATTCACAGCATTATAAACAACACCCGATCCTTTTCCAACATTAAGTGTTTGATAAACAAAATTTTTTGGTGGATCAAACTGAACAATACTATGATTCAATTCTAAAGATGTTATAAACCATGCGATGTTATTCAAATGCCTTTGATCTGTAAAATTGTTATTTTTTCTTGTTGTCAAAGTCCAGGTTGAATTATTTTTCAAACTAAAATTTACAAGAGCTCCGTTAGCGATAGAAACCCCCCCTTTGAGGGTAGACTGATCAGCCTGAATTTCTATAATTCCTCCCTTGGCTTTTAATAAAAGATCGCCAGAGATATTAGAATTTTTTGATAATTTAACAATAGATATTTTCTCATGAGCATAAAAATTTTCCATTAAAGAATTTTGTTTTGTGATATAAATCGCTGGATATTTTTCAGCTGTAATAGTTGAGTTTTCAATATCGACCTTTTCTCCCACCATATTTCTGTTTACAGACTGATACATTGTTATACCATAAGTATTAGAAACAGAAACTCGCCCATCCTTTAAAAAAATAGATCCCCCTGTATCTAGATACAATCCACCTCTATCATCTGTTGTTCCCTCATCATCGTTGTTTTTTCCAGTAATTATGACACCATCTAAATCAGCATGTCCCTTTTCTCCTACAAGCACCCCGACTCCATTTGTAAAATCAATTGACCCATTTATCATTTCAAGCTTACTGTTATTATTGGCGATATACATCCCTAAAGAATCATAAGGGTACTCATTACTTCCACCACTCTTCACTGTAATTTTTACATTAGTTAAGGAAATCTCACCCTGAGATGACTTATCTATTACAGCACCTGTACCAACAACATCTATTGACCCATTTGTCATTGTAATTTTGGCATTACACATCTTATTAAGGGAACATCCAGCATATAAACCCATATTAGCACGCTGTTCCTTCCCTTCTCTCAATGTAATATTCACATTCTCTAACTCTATTCCTTGACTACTCCACGAGCTTACTCCTATACTTCTCTCATAATAATTCAAATTAATTGTTCCACCCACCATTTTAATTGCCCCATTTTCACTAGCGGAAAGGCCTTCTGCTACTTCCTTGATAGTTGAATTCTGCAAAATAACTTTTCCATACTCTTTTGCAAATACACCTGTTTTAGAGTTAGTAATGGTAATGTTCTCCGCATTAATAACTGTCCCTGATTTTTCTGCGGATACTGCCTTAGAAAATGAAGAACCCTTCTGCTCATTTAATTGATAACTCTTACTCGTAAAAGTATGTGTTTTACCATCAGAACATTTAAGAAAAGAACTACTCTCTAAACAATCTGTCATTTCAGATGTCGCATTAACATCTATATTTTGTAAAAAGAAAAAGGCGCTTGTTGTACAAGCACAAACGTAAGTGTAATTTTTAAAAACTTTAAGCATAATTTTGCCTCAATTTTTTCCTTCCAATCAAAATTAACATCTCGAAAGATATATCTTAACAACTAAAAAGTGTATTATCATATCTTTGCAATTGTCTTAATTTAATACATTATGTGTTTTATTTAATACGTTATGTATTTTATGTAAAGCAAGAAATAAAAAGCAAGAAATAAATTGTCAGATGTTCCTAATGAGATATCTTATTTTGCAAGAAACAAAACTTTTTCATGCTCGATATCATCGATTACCTTAGATCATCTTTCTATGCAAAAATCATTACTCTTTACTTGGAAACGAATTTGTATCATATCAAGATATCTAGTTTATGATATTAATTTAAGCGCTACGCCTTAAAGTGGCACTACATTTCATAAACAGGAAAAAAATCATATATTTTACTACTTTGTAGAAAAAATTTCATAGCAAATATATGACTGATTGATTGTATTGAACTGACATAAAAATTTTCAAACCTATATACTATTTGAGCTATTTTTTATAATAATATTCGGAGTATTTAGACCTTTTTAACCAAATGTATGCCATGCTCGAATAAAGTTTCGAATCTATCCTCCGTATCTCAAATGGCAAATTACATAAATGAAGAAAAAGAGGTGTAAATATGAAACATTTTATTTGGTTTCGTTTTTTGTACTCTTATCATGTATATTAATGACAGGAGGGCTTCTATTTGGGTCTCTTTCCTTTTCACATTCGCAAACACTCAATCAAGATTTAGGTCCTAGTGGTTTACCACTTCCACGATTTGCTTCGATAAAATCTGCTCGTGTTAATATGCGTGTTGGGCCAGGAAATAATTATTCTGTTATCTTTACTTATCAAAAGCAGGGACTCCCTATTGAAATTATCCAAGAATATGATCAATGGCGCAAAGTCCGTGATGCAGAAGGAGATGAAGGATGGATTTACCAGTCACTCTTATCAGGAAAACGAACTGCAATAACTATTCCGTGGCAAAAGGACAAAACACACAGACTCATGTTACGTAAAAATCCAGGAGATAATGAGAAAATTGTAGCAGAAATAGAACCTAATATCATCGGTACTATTCGCCAATGTAATGGAATCTGGTGTGAATTAGACATCCGTAACGCTCGTGGCTGGCTTTATCAAACCCAATTATGGGGAATTTATCCTGACGAAAAAATTAAAAATTAAAAAAGCTTAAACTATCAGCATTTTATTTTTATTCTTCATACAATCCTTGAAATCCGTAAAATTAAATAGAACTCTTTGGCCTTAAACGAATGATTAAATCGACATGTGAAATTTCCATATCGTTTGGTGGTTGAGGGAGATTTTCAATGATAGGAGAACCTTCCAAATTACAAGGAATATCAAGAATACGATTTTCACCCTCAACATAGAAATGATAGTGATTAGATGTATTCGTATCAAACCAAGTTTTCGAACCTTCTACAGCAATAATCCGTAATAAACCTGCTTCTGTAAACTGATGAAGAGTATTATAAACTGTCGCCAAAGACACAGGCACACCGGACTTAACTGCCTCTTCATATAACTCCTCAGCAGTCACATGGCAATCACCTTGAAAAAAAATCATATTAGCCAGTTCTAATCGTTGGCGCGTTGGCCGCAAACCATTTTTACGCAAACGCTCTTTTAACTCAGATAACGAATGGCAATTCACAACTTCCTTACGATTTCCGATAAATCGTTCTTTTTTATTCAATCTCAAGTCATCAGTACTCATCTAGGATATTATAAATCTTCCTACATGCATATGCAAGTTTGGTTTGCAATTTAAACACAATGAAAAAACAAGATAATAAATATTTTAAATGATAATCCTTTGTAATAAGAAACATAAAAAACTTTTTTCACCATAAATAATATAAATCATTTCCCTCTCCTGAAAATTTGCTCTAAAAGTAGATTAGGATAGAGGCATAAAAAAGAAATATGGAAATAACAATGGCTGAACAAAAGTCTCACTACACTTATGAAGAGCTTTTAAGCTGCGCTCGCGGCGAAATGTTTGGTAAAGGTAATGCACAATTACCTTCACCTCCAATGTTAATGATTCACCGAATCACTCAAATCAGTGAAACTGGTGGAGAATATAACAAAGGAGTAGTTTGTGCTGAATTTGACATTACTCCAGACTTATGGTTTTTTGATTGTCATTTCATCAACGATCCTGTTATGCCAGGGTGTCTTGGTTTAGATGGTATGTGGCAATTGACGGGTTTTTTTCTTGGATGGTTAGGTGAACTAGGAAAAGGACGTGCTATTTCAACAGGAGAAGTAAAATTATCAGGCATGGTAACTCCGCAAACTAAATTGCTTCAATATGAAATAAATTTTAAACGTATTCGACGTGGACATTTGGTTTTAGGAATAGCAGATGGATGGTTAAAAGCAGATGGAGAAACAATCTATAAAGCCAATGATTTACGCGTCGCTTTGTTTAAAGAAAGTTAGACATTCTTTCAACAAGTTAAAGGTATTTTATTACTCTATAGGAAACAAGGAGGTATGAATGCATCGAGTTGTTGTAACCGGAATGGGTATTATCTCCGCAATTGGAAATGAGCTTCAAACTGTTTTAACGAGTTTATATGAAGCAAAATCAGGAGTTTGCTACGCACCCAAGCACGCTGAATTAGGTTTCCGGAGTAGAGTCTATGCTAAACCGAATATTGACATAGAAGAATTTGTTGATCGGCGAGCCATGCGTTTCCATGGCTATGGAACAGCGTGGAATCAGATTGCTATGGATAGAGCAATTGCTGACGCAGGTTTAGAACCTAATGAAGTATCAAATGAATATACTGGTATTATTATGGGCTCTGGAGGACCATCAACTCGATCAATTGTTGAAGCTGCTGATCTTACACGCCAAAAAGGTCCAAAGCGCGTTGGACCTTTTGTTGTCCCCAAAGCAATGAGTTCTACAGCTTCAGCAACTCTCGCAACCTTTTTTAAAATTAAAGGGATCAATTATTCAATTTCCTCAGCTTGTGCTACATCCAATCATTGTATTGGAAATGCTTATGAGATGATACAATACGGTAAGCAAAATCGCATCTTTGCAGGTGGTTGCGAAGATTTGGATTGGACATTATCTGTTTTATTTGATGCTATGGGTGCTATGTCCAGCAAATATAATAATACACCAGAAACAGCTTCACGTGCCTACGATATTAATCGTGATGGATTTGTCATTGCTGGTGGAGCTGGTGTTTTGGTTCTTGAAGAACTGGAATTAGCTAAAGCACGTGGTGCTAAAATTTATGGCGAGATTGTTGGTTATGGTGCTACATCCGATGGTCATGATATGGTCTCTCCATCTGGTGAAGGAGCAGAAAGATGTATGCGTATGGCTCTTGCAACCATAAAAAATAAAATTGATTATATTAATCCTCACGCAACAGCAACAATTGTTGGTGATTCCTCTGAAATAGATGCAATTCGTCGTATTTTTGGAGGAGGAGACCAATGTCCCCCCATCTCCGCCACAAAATCTTTAACTGGGCATTCTTTAGGTGCAGCAGGTGTTCAAGAAGCAATTTATACACTGTTGATGATGAATCATAATTTTATTTGTGAAAGTGCTCATATTGAAGAACTTGATCCAGCTTTTTCCGATATGCCAATTGTTCGTAAACGTCTCGATAACCAAAAACTTAATACCGTATTATCAAATACTTTTGGCTTTGGTGGTACCAATGCAACGCTTGTTTTCCAACGCTATACATAAGCAGGAACTCTTAGTGTATTGAAACTAGCATAGTCTATGGAGAATAATATGAAAGGTTTGATGAAGGGCAAACGAGGTCTTATTATGGGAATTGCAAATGACCATTCGATTGCTTGGGGTATTGCATGTCAATTAGCAAATGCAGGAGCTGAGCTGGCTCTTACATATCAAGGAGAAGCTTTTGGAAAACGCGTCCAGCCACTAGCAGAAAAGCTTGGTTGTAAATTACTATTAGAATGTGACGTTGAAAAAGTTGAAAGTATCAATCGTGCATTTGAATATCTTGAAAAAGAGTGGGAAACTATTGATTTTGTTGTCCATGCTATCGGTTTCTCAGATAAAACGCAATTAAAGGGGCGTTATGTTGATGTTACAACACGTGAAAATTTTAATCGTACAATGGTTATTTCAGCATATTCCTTTACTGAAATTGCTCAACGCGCAGGTAAACTCATGCCTAATGGTGGTGCATTATTAACACTCACTTATGGAGCTTCACAGAGAGTTGTTCCTAATTACAATGTCATGGGTATAGCTAAAGCAGCTTTAGAAGCTATGGTGCGTTATTTAGCGACAGATTTTGGGCCTCAAAATATTCGTGTTAATGCAATTTCAGCTGGACCTATTCGGACATTAGCTGGTAATGGCATTGCATCTGCACGAGCAATCTTCTCATACCAACGCCGTAATGCACCTCTACGTCGTACTGTAAATATTAATGAAATTGGAAATGCGGCTCTTTACTTACTCTCCGATTTATCATCAGGTGTTACAGGTGAAATTCATTATGTCGATTCAGGCTATAACGTCTTGTCTATGCCAACACTTGAAGAACTAAAACAAAGCGAAGAAGCTCAAGAAAATAAAAACTCACACAACGAAAAATAGCAGCAACGTCTAACGTCTATTGTAAAAAACTATAAAGTTGAAAAGTACCTTAAACTTTAAAAATGTATTTAACACCCCTTAATAACCAAAAAGCCACGTTATAAGCTTTAAAATTAAAAGGCTCTATCTTCACAATAACAGTTTTAACAATTGATTACTGATTTTCTTCTCTTCAAAAAAGTTGCTTTATTGATCTGATATCTCAGAAGGCTGTTCTATTGTTTCTGGAGTTTGTTCAATCGTCTCGAAAGTGTTAGAGGGCTGCTCTATTGTTTCTGGTACATTAATGGATTTTTCTTCTAATATATTTGTATTGATATCTGGTCCAACAATACGCCCCGAACCGCCCATCATATTATAATTCAAATGAGATATAGCCCACCAAGTACCACCGATGATAATGAAAACACACACAGCTGTAAACAATAAAGCTGTTAGATTCCATCTGGCATCTGGACCAGAATTCAAATGCAAAAAGAAAACAATTTGTACAATAATTTGTATAAGTGCCATCCCAATAAGATAAATAACCTTCGTACTAATAGCCCAACTATCTAATAATCCATACATTACAGGAATAAAAGAACCTAAAGTAAAAAGAACAGCTAAAATAAAGCCAACTAGATAAGAACCAATACTTGGCTCATGATTTTTATCATACACGCTCATTACAGTGCTCCTAGCAAATAAACCATGGTGAAGACACCAACCCAAACAATATCAAGTAAATGCCAGAAAATTGAGAGACACGTTAAACGTGTTTTATTATCCTGATCCAAACCACTACGACGCAGATGAAAAAACATTACAACCATCCACAATAAACCGACACTCACATGAAGACCATGGGTACCAACCAACGCAAAAAATGCTGACCAATAAGCAGATAGAACATTTCGCCCAAAAGATTTTATGCCTGTTGTAGGATCAACACCAGCATAAGCATTAGGATCGTAATAGAACACCTCATTCAGCAGTTCATAAAATTCATAAATTTCCATTCCAACAAAGCATAATCCAAACGCGAAGGTAATTGCCATCCAAACGCGTAGCTTAGCAAGAGATCCCTTATGAGCATACACCATAGCAAACCCATAAGTAATTGACGATAATAATAAAATTGCTGTTTCAACCAAAACAAAGTTTAAATTAACAAACTCATTACCAGCTTTACCTCCTCCATAAGAAGCAGAAAATACAGCAAAACTCGAAAACAATGTTGAGAACAAAATTAAATCTGAAAGAATGTAAACCCAAAATCCAAATATCATTATTGAACTACTATGATGATCATGATAATGTTCGTCCGTGCATACATGATTCATTGTTGTCGCACTCATACTTTTACCCCTTGTTTTTCTAAAACAGCTGTGAAGATATCTTCTGTTTTTTGCACCTCTTCGGCTGAAATATAATAACCATGATGATCACCCATTAATGAATGATAAATAATCGTTGTAACAAATCCAACTAATCCTAAAATAACCAGCCACCAAATATGCCAAACAAGAGCAAAACCAACAATTAATGAGAAAAAGCCTGCAATAATTCCAGCTGATGTATTTGAAGGCATATGGATCTTTGCAAACCCACTTGTTGGACGCTGATAACCTCTCTTTTTCATATCCCAATAGGCATCCTCACTCTGCACTTCTGGAATAATTGCAAAATTATAAGAAGGAGGAGGAGAAGAAATAGACCACTCAAGTGTTCGTGCGTCTCCCCAAGGATCATTTGATGTTACCGGCAAACGCCCTTTATGCTTAATACCATACCAAATTGCTAAAAGCATTTGTAATACAAAACAAAGTATACCAAGAAGAATAATAAAAGCACCTACTGCAGCAACCATAAACATCGGCTGCCAACCTGGCTCAATATAATGCTGAAGACGACGCGTAGCACCCATTAATCCAAGGAGATAAACTGGAAAGAAAGCAAGGTAAAAACCAATAAACCAGCACCAAAAAGATGCAATACCTAATATACGATTTGGTTTAATGCCAAAAACTTTTGGAAACCAAAAGGCTAACCCAGCTAAATAAGCAAAAACAACACCTCCAATAATCGTATGATGGAAGTGAGCAACTAAAAATAAAGAATTATGAAACTGCCAATCAGCAGGAACAATCGACATCAAAACACCGGTTAATCCGCCACCAACAAACGTAAAAATCATTCCCATGCACCAAAGCATTGGAGGTTCGAAACGAATCCGCCCCTTATACATAGTCAATAACCAATTAAAGACTTTAACACCCGTCGGAACTGCTATGATCATCGTAGCAATACCAAAGAAAGTGTTCACAGCTTCACCTCCTCCCATTGTAAAGAAGTGATGCCCCCAAACAAGAAGCGAAAGAACCAAGATCACTACAATTGCCCATATCATTGAGGCATAACCAAAAAGGCGCTTTGAAGAAAATGTTGAGACGATTTCCGAAACAATTCCAAAGGCAGGCACAACTAAAACATAAACCTCTGGATGACCAAAAACCCAAACATAATTAATCCACACCATTGGGTTCCCACCAGCAACATTAGTAAAAAAATTCATGCCTAAATAACGGTCAGCTGCCAAGAGTACAAACGCAACAGCTAAAACAGGATAAATAACTAAAATAAGAATGTTACTAACAAAAGCAGACCAACAAAAAACAGGCATTTTCATCATCGTCATTCCAGGAGCACGCATTTTGATAATGGTTGCCACAAAATTGACTGATCCCATCGTTGTTGCAATACCAGAAAGCTGAAGAGACCATAAATAATAATCCACTCCTGTATCTGGACTATTTTGCAATTCTGAGAAAGGTGGATACATTAACCAACCACCACGACCAAAATTACCAATACCAAGAGATATATTAATTAATACTGCTGCCGCAACTGTGATCCAAAATCCTAGATTATTCGCAAATGGAAATGCAACATCACGGGCACCAATCTGAAGTGGTATAAGATAATTGAAAAGACCAAATAAAATTGGTGTAGCCATGAAGAAAATCATAATCACACCATGTGCTGAAAAAATCTGATCAAAATGCTCAGGAGGTAAATAACCTGCTGCTTCACTTCCAAACGCTAAAGCCTGATGTGTTCGCATCATAATTGCATCAGCAAAACCACGAACAAGCATAATAATGCCGAGAATGATGTACATAATACCAATTCGTTTATGATCAACAGTCGTAATCCAATTTTGCCAAAGAACTTTCCACCAACCAAGTACTGTTAAAGCAATAATAACAGCTAAACCGCCCAAAATAATTGCAATACACGTATAAAGAACAATTGGCTCATGCGCAAGTGCATGAAAAGCAGCTGCTGTAGGATCTGTAAGTCTTCCAAACATTTTCTATCCTATATAAATTTAATTCTAATTGAAAAGAATCCTTATTTAAAAATGGTTTCTTTCTCGATTAACTATTTCCTAAATAGCACTTCGATCAAAAACTGAACAAAGTGTACCCCAAAGCGTCTGAGCAGCAGCTCGCTTCATTAAATCTTCATTACAGATGACATTTTCACCAACACACCGATTGACAATACGATAATAAAGCTGTTTTTCAACAGGAGCGAAATAACGCACTTCAGCGTCTTTCTCTTTCGCAGCAATATCACCCATAAGAGGAGAAACAGAAAGTTGACGATAAGATAAACGATCAAGCTTTTGACCATTTGCCCGAACTTTAGCAACCCAGTTATCGAAATCATTCAATGGTACAGAATGCCATTTAAAACGCATATTTGCAAAACCATCACCACTATAATTTGCTGAGCTGCCATTGAATACACCTTGTTTATCAGCCATTAAATGTAATTTAGCATTCATCTGTGGCATAGCATAAATAACTGTACCAAGTTTTGGCACCCAGAACGCATTAACTGAGCTCTCTGATGTTATTTGCAATAATACTTGACGACCTTGTGGTGCATAAATTTCATTAACCGATGCAATACCATATTCAGGATAAATAAATAACCACTTCCAATCTAGTGCGACAACATCCACTTGCAAAGGCTTTTCTTCACCAACAACATCCGTAGGAAGAGCATTTGAGGGTTCAAGCTTATAAGTGTAATGCGCTGTTAATAGCCCTAAAACCATTACAATAATAACTGGAATGCCCCACATAAAAGCTTCAATTTTATTTGAGTGTCCCCAATCCGGTAAATAATCTTCTGTTGTTTTCGAAGCACGATATTTTATAGCTAAAAAAACCACTGCAATCATTACTGGAATTACAACGCATAACATAACAACAACACATAAAATAATTAAAATAAGCTGTTGGCGCGCAACATATCCCGCAGGCTGAAGAACATCAACTTTACAACTAGATAAAAGCAATGCCATCCATAAAACCGTGAGTATCTTTATTTGTTGAATAAAGTCTCTCATTCCTATCTTCCCCGTACATGCCCCCTAGCAGTTCTCATTAATATACAACAATAATGTCTCTTAAATGTATCTTATTTATTCAAACAAAAATTATCAAGCAAATTTATTGCCATTAACCAGTTTTAGCCTTTTAAACTATATTAAAATGCTTATCAATATATTTAAATATAAGCTAATATCCTTCACAACAGCATCCAACAATAACCCCATTTATTGCTGTAAAAATAATGAACTTTTCCCATTAATTCTAGTGAGTTCTAAAAATATTTTTAATACATCAAAAACTGCAAAAGACGTATAACTATAAGTAATTGAATTGATAATCAATCTGACACTCACTTCAATGACTGTTTATATCCAATCTACGAGTTGATTTGCACAATTACTTTGATAATTTGATAAGAAGTGTAATGTTATTATAAATCCTACTGCTCGATCTTTACATGATCTTTCACTATCTTCTAAAGTCGCAGTGCTATAAATTTCTAGCCCATGTGTACTAAAAAGTTTAAATTAGGATCATTCAAAACCATTATAATCGTAGATATGATAAGCCTTTTATTTCAATTATTTGCTCATAAAAAGTTATTAATACATTGCTTATTGCAATAAAACACCATTTTCAATTTCAAAAAACTCTGCCCGTCCTTTTAAAGAGTCAAATAAAATATGATCTGTCCCTGTCATAAATGCTTGCCCACCTAAATCATCAAGAATATCAAATAAAGCAGCGCGTCGGTGAGAATCAAAATGAGCAGCTATTTCATCGAGAAGGAAAATAGGCGTCATATTAGATATCATACTTGTTAAACGTGCATGACACAAAACTAAGCCTGTTAATAAAGCTTTTTGTTCACCAGTTGAACATAATGTCGCGTTCATATTTTTATCTGCGTAAAAAACTTGTAAATCTGTACGGTGTGGACCTTCTAATGTCCGGCCAGCAACACAGTCTATAGCACGATTGTTACGCAATCGATTCAAAAATTGCTCTTCAACTTCAATAGCAGACATTTCTCTAAGCGCTTTTTCTAAAAAACCATCAACTTGTAAAAAAGCTCTTGGAAAAGGTACACAAGAAGAAACTTGCACAAACGTATCATTTAAAAGCTGAATAACATCAACCCGCGCTGCTGCAATGGCTGTTGCAAGTTCAGCCATTTGAACCTCTAAAGCATCTAACCAAACACGATCATTATTTCCATCTAAAAATAAACGATTCCGTGCACGCATAACTCTGTCATAATCAACTATACGACGGCCATGCGAAGAATCAATAGATAAAACCATACGATCTAAAAAACGACGTCGACCAAGTGCAGGCCCTATAAAAAGCCCATCCATAGAAGGTGTCAATATACTAATATGGCAATAGTCCATTAAGCAATCACTTGCTTCATTCACACCATTAATATGTACTTTTCTACCACCATCATTAACTTCTAAAGCTGTACCAATATTTGCTTCACCATAAAGTGCACACTGAAGACGCGCAAATACAACAAACCCCGTACCACTTCCCTCAGAATAACTAATATCAGAATAAGCTGCACGCCGCAAACCACGACCAGGAGAAAGAAAAGACAGTGCTTCTAAAAGATTGGTTTTGCCAGCACCATTACGACCTGTAAAAACGACATGATGACCTAATAAATGAAGAACTAAAGAACAATAATTACGATAATTTTCTAATTTCAGTTGTCTAACAGCCACTTTATGTATATGGCCAATACTGCTTCTACTGCTTCGCAAAACGCATTATCCTTAAACACGAACAGGCATCAGCACATAAAGCGCATTTGTATCACCATTTCCACGAATCAATGTTGGCGCCGCAGAATCAGCAAACATACAGATCATTTCATCACTTGAAAGTTGTGCTGCAATATCCAATAGATATCTTGAATTGAAACCTATCTCAAGGGGATCAAATACATAATCTGCAACCAATTGATCTTTTGCACTCCCTGAATCAGGATTGTTCACTACAAGCTTTACAATCCCTTTTTCAATCGTCAATTTTACTGCACGCCCACGATCGCTTGAAATTGTTGAGACACGATCAACTGCAGCAGAAAAATCTTGCCGATTGATAATCAACTTTTTATCATTTCCTAATGGAATAACACGTTGATATTCTGGAAATACTCCATCAATTAGCTTTGATGTTAAAATCACAGACCCAACAGAAAAACGAATCTTTGTATCTGAAAGCTCTATACACACATCGTTATCGGCTTCTTCCCCAAGAAGTTTTTGCAACTCTCCCACAGTTTTACGAGGAATGATAACACCTGGCATGCCATCAGCTCCCGAAGGTGCTTCTATATCAACCTGTGCTAAACGATGACCATCAGTAGAAACCAAACGCAACTTCAAAATATCATCATAAATGACATGAAAATAAATACCATTCAGGTAGTAACGTGTCTCTTCAGTAGACATAGCAAACTGCGTACAATCAAGTAAATATTTCAATCTTGATGCTAACAAAGAGAAGCGACAACTAAACTGACCTGGAAGTGATTCCGGAAAATCTACCTTAGGAAGACACTGCAACTGAAAATTAGTACACCCAGAGGTAATAGACATAGTACTTGCCTGATTTTCATTAACGTCTAAAATAACATCACTATCATCAGGAAGTTTGCGAACAATATCATAAAGCAAATGTGCTGGAACAGTTATTGCCCCGGCTTGTTCAAGATTGACTGAAGAAGTTTCTATGATTTCTAGATCGAGGTCTGTTGCTTTTAATTGCATCCTTCCATCACTTGTATCTATCAATACATTTGATAAAATAGGAATAGTATTACGACGCTCCACAATACGGTGAACACGACTAAGAGATTTGAGCAGCTGACTGCGACCAATTGTAACGCGCATAAAAATCCCTGTTTATAACTTATTATCCAAAATAACTATAGGAATCCGATAAACCAAAAGCAATCAATTGACTTACAATTGCCATATGCTCAAATTTTAATAAACTTCTTTTAAAATAGCAAGATTTTAATACAAATTTAATACAAACCAAAATTATTATTTTTATCAATCTTCTCTGATCTTATTAATAATCAGAAAAAGATTATAATACTATGCGGCATGCTCTCCTATTAATCGCTTAAGTAACTCAAGCTCTTTAGCTAAAGTTTGATCATCACAAACTAAATCTTCAATTTTACGTACAGCATGTAAAACAGTCGTATGATCACGCCCCCCAAAACGACGTCCAATTTCAGGTAATGAACGAGGTGTTAAAACTTTTGCCAAATACATCGCAACTTGCCGTGGCTTCACAATTGTACGTGTTCGACGATTAGACAATAAATCCTGCCTAGAAACATTATAATGACGTGCAACAGTACGTTGAATTTCCTCTATTCGAATACGTTTCGATTCACCTGAACGTGTCAAATGACCTAATAATTCATCAATTCGCTCTAAGGATAAATCAACTTCAAAAGATTGACGAAATAACAACTGGTTAAAAGCTCCCTCAATATCACGACCTGATCCTAAAACCGTTTTAGCAATATATTCCAAAATCTCATCAGAAATTGTAATCATATTATCATCTTGTTGTGCAACTTTTAATCGTTGGCGCAACATTGCCAAACGCATCTCATAATCTGGCGTTTCAATTTCAAGAGCCACACCTCCTTGAAGACGAGAGCGCACACGAAGATCAAGCGATTCTAATTCTGCTGGTGGACGATCAGCAGCCACAATAACTTGTTTGGCACTATCGAGTAACATATTCAGCAAATGGCAAAATTCGCGTTGAATTGATTTCCCTTGTAAAAATTGCATATCATCGATAATTAAAAGATCAATGTCACGCAATTGCTCTTTGAATGAAAGAGCATCATTATCACGAATGGCCACAGCAAAACGCCACATAAAATATTCAGCAGTCAAATAAATAACCCGCGCAGGTGTCAAACGTTTAAGCGCAGCTGCTGCAATAGCCTGAAGCAAATGTGTCTTTCCTAAACCAACAGACGCATAAATAAAAAGGGGATTAAAGCGTAAAGAACTTTTATGTCCTTCTGCAATCGAGCGCGCTGCAGCCAAAGCAACACGATTCGAAGTACCTTCAATAAAATTCTCAAAAGTATAGCGAGAATCAAGTGGAGAACCAAAAACACCCTCTTGATTACTTTTAACTGATTGCTCGGCATAACTCTCAACTAAAGAAGAAACAGGTTGCTCTTCAGGCTCAATCACAATCGAGCTTTTATTAGATCCACATAAAAAACCTTTTGAAACACGTTCCATACTTCGGACAATAACTTCAACGCGAAGAATCGCTGAATTCTCCTGCTGCCATAAAGTAGTTAAAAGAGTGCTATAATGATTATTGATCCACGAACGTAAAAACGCTGTAGGAACAGAAAGTTTTACAAGATTGCGATTATACTCAGCAAGTTTCAAACGGCCAAACCAACTCGTATAAGCCTCAACACCAATTTGGGCTTTTAACTGCGCCGTTACACGTGCAAAAGCAGCAGCACCCTCTTCCTCTGAAAAAACTAGAGGTCCTAAAGAGGACTTAACACTAACTGGCCCTTTTATCTTCATCATTTCATTTATCATTTTCTCTGTCGATAGGATATCCACTGCAACCTTTTTAAAGGAACTAGCTTTAGAATTCAATTTATTCACCATTTTTTATCCCAAAAAAAACTATAATCCCACCCTACCAAACAGCTAAAATCTGTCTGGCGAAAGCAGAGACACACCCTTCCCCAAATAAGATTATTCATCCTCTCCTTAGGATAGTCTTAGTACAACCCTACTAACAAAGATGATCAATAAGATTTATCTTGTTTAATTGTATGATACGCTTTCCGAAACTGAAAACAATCAATAATGAAAATTAAAAAACACCGCTAAAAACTGCTTAACATGCATCCACAAACAGAGCATAAGATAAAGCATTCTCTATAAAATATGATATAGAACACTTACCTGACGTAAACCTTGCGTATTTTCAATTTTCATAAGGAACATACAAAACAGCACAGGTAAAATGCAAGAGGCTAAAATGAAATCAAAAGATCATAAAAAACGACTATAAATTTGTATTTGCAAAAAGAAAATAAGAAAGACTATTGATTCAAATAACTTTTTTTTTGTAAAGTTTACCGATAATTAAAGATTTCATGTATTAAAAATAAAAAATAAAAAAAGCTTGACAAAAAACGACTCTATAGAAATCCACAACACTTGTGGATAACTACCTAAATATAAAAAACAACAATACTTATTTGAAAGTAATCAATAAATCACTTTCCTGAGAAAAATGAATTAAAAAACCAGCACCGATTTAGATGCT